>NZ_PDJG01000001.1:1200000-2400000 GCF_002564005.1 Sanguibacter antarcticus
GTGATCCCCACCGAATCGGCGAAGAGCCGCATAAGCAGTGTGGATGTCCGAGTGGCAGATGCCAACGAACTCGGTGTCAATACGGACGTCGAGCGCGCTGACTGACGGGCGCGTGCCACGTCGTCGGACCTGGTCGCCTTCGTACAGTGCAATGGCACGTCCACGCCACCCGAGAGAGATGTGCTGGCAGTGCACCTCAGCGTGCGTCAGGGGCGCGCGAGAGAATTCACAAGGAGAGTCAGGCCGGCCGCTCCGCATCAGCACTCGATGACATTGACCGCAAGTCCTCCCGTACTGGTCTCCTTGTACTTGGTGGACATGTCAAGACCGGTCTGGCGCATGGTCTCGATGACTGTGTCGAGGCTGACGACGTGCGATCCGTCACCCTGGAGCGCAAGCCTTGTCGCGGACACTGCGGTGCACGCGGCGATGGCGTTGCGCTCGATGCACGGCACCTGCACGAGCCCTCCGACGGGGTCGCAGGTCAGTCCAAGGTTGTGCTCCATGGCGATCTCGGCAGCATTTTCGATCTGAAGCGGGGTCCCTCCCATCACAGCGGTGAGAGCACCGGCGGCCATCGAGCACGCGGACCCGACCTCACCCTGGCATCCGGCCTCCGCTCCGGAGATGGACGCGTTGCGCTTGTAGAGCGCTCCGATCGCCCCAGCAGTCAACAGGTAGGTGCGCATGGTGGCGCGGCGCGCCTCCTCGTCCTGGGCCAGGTCGGGACGCTGGCGCAGGAGGTGCCGCCCGACCGCCGGGATCACCCCGGCGGCTCCGTTCGTGGGTGCGGTGACGACGCGACGGCCGTCGGCGTTCTCCTCGTTGACGGCCATGGCGAAGGCCTGCAACCACTCGATGGCCGTGTCCTGCCCGCGCTTCTCCAGCTCGGAGAGCTGATCCCCCAGCGCCCGCGCACGTCGCTTCACGTTGAGAGAGCCAGGCAGGACGCCCACACGCGCGAGCCCGGCGTCGACGCACTCCGACATGACACGCCAGATCGCGTCGAGCCCACTGATCACCTCCGCGGCGGGGCGGAGCGCACACTCGTTCTCCCAGGCGATCTCAGCGATGCTCATGCCGGTCGCGTCGCACAGGACGAGGAGCTCGTCCGCGCTCGCGAAGGGGTGGGGAACGACGTCGATGACGTCCACGGCGGGCACCGGCGGGCGGTGGGTCGGGTCGGCTCCGCGGGCTGCGCCCGAGGCATCCACCGCAGCGAGGTCTTCGGCGGCGACGACGAATCCCCCGCCCACGGAGTAGTAGTCCTTCTCGGACAAGATGATCGGCGTGCTGGGCTCGTCCACTGTGGCGAACGCCGTGAACCGCATCCCGTTGGGGTGCCCGGGCATACGAGTGAGGGGAGCTAGCACGACGTCGTCGCGGGTCATCGTGATCTCGTGACCGCCGGAGACAGCGTGCGTCTCGTCGAGCTCGACGGTGCACCCGTCTCCGAGAGCGGCGACGCCACCGGGGATCGCCGCCGGATCGCACGTCTCGGGGGCGTGTCCGCGCAGGCCGGCCAGGACAGCGTCAGGAGTGCCGTGACCGAGGCCAGTGGCTCCGAGCGACCCGCACAGCTTGACCGTCACTCGTCCCACCTGTGACAGCACTCCCTCGTCGGCGAGGGACGTGACGAAGGCCGTCGCAGCACGCATGGGCCCGACGGTATGGGAGCTGGACGGCCCGATCCCCACGGAGAACAGGTCGAGCACGGAGATGTAAGAAACCATGGGCCCATACTGAACCCCGCGGGCCGTGTCTGGCGCACCAGAGCCGGGAGAGCACGCCCCCCGATGAGCGATCAGCAGCGATTGTGCTCTCGCTCGCTCATCCGACTTCCTCTTCCTGAGCGTCAACGACGATGCGGGCAGTTGGCACGTCCTTGGCTCGGTACTTCTCCGGGGTGCGCGTGCGGCCGGACGCGGCGTACTCGTGGAACGTCGACTTCATCACGGCCCAGATGATCAAGAGGGTGCTCAGGGCTGTGACGCCGTGATCGTGGGCGGTCTTCAGCAGGTGGCGCCACCAAACTCAGGTCTGGGGTGCGGGTGCCGTCGACGTCGGTGGTGGCGTAGGTGCCGATGTTGCCCTTGAGGCAGTACTGCTCGAGGCCCTTCTCGCACTGGACGCACTCGCCGCACGAGTTGACCATGCAGCCCACACCGACGCGGTCGCCGACGGAGAACTTCGTGACGTCGGGTCCGACCTCGGCGACGACACCGGCGATCTCGTACCCGACGACGAGCGGGTACTGGACCCCGCCCCACTCGGCGCGAGGGGTGTGGATGTCGGAGTGGCAGATGCCGGCGAACTTGATGTCGATACGGACGTCGAGCGGACCGACGTCACGGCGCTCGATCGTGGTGCGCGACAGCGGCTGGTCGGCTGCCGTGGCGGCTTAGCCTCGATCTTTCATGGCGGGGTGTGTCTCAGCAGGTGTCGTGAGACAAGAAAGTGCTCCTGAACTGGGAGAATGTGGATTGTCTAGATACACATTGAGCCAGTTCAAAGGAGCACCTTCAAGGTGAAGAGTACCGGTTACCCCCGCTTGCGTGTGAGTTCGTCCGCGACGGCTGCGGTCGGTCAGGCTGGTGGGGTGCTGCTCACCGAGACGGTCCGGGCCACGGGCCTGGACCGGACGCTCTCGACGGGCTTGGCGCGGTGGCGTAAGGCGACGGCGGTTCATGACCCGGGCAAGGTCGTTGCTGACTTGGCGATCGCTCTCGCGTTGGGCGGTGAGGCCCTCGCGGACGTCGCGGTCCTGCGCGGCGAGTCGGGTCTCTACGGCTCGGTCGCATCCGACCCGACGGTCTCGCGCACGATCGCAGCGCTGGCCGCTGACGCTCCGGCGGCGTTACGCGCGATCAACACCGCTCGAGCCGCAGCGCGGGCGAGGGCGTGGCATCTGGCCGGTGGGCACGCCCCCGACCACGACGCCAGCGTCAAGAACCCCCTGGTCATCGACCTGGACGCGACACTGGTCACGGCGCACTCGGAGAAGGAGAACGCGGCGCCGACGTTCAAGCGCGGGTTCGGGTTCCATCCCCTTGCCGCGTTCGTTGATCACGGGGCAGCCGGGACCGGGGAACCGTTGGCGATCATGCTGCGCAAAGGCAACGCCGGGTCGAACACCGCCGCCGACCACATCACGGTCGTCAGGGACGCTCTCGCCCAGCTCCCTGGCCATCACGGTCGGACCCGGGGCAGCAAGAAGATCCTCATCCGCACCGACGGGGCTGGGGGAACCAAGGCCCTGCTCGAGTGGCTCACGCCCCAGCGACTGGCCTACTCGGTCGGGTTCACGCTGCCCGAGAACACCCCCGACCTGCTCGCCCGCATCCCCGAGCGTGTCTGGGCTCCGGCCCTGGACGCTCATGACCAGGTCCGTGACGGCGCCTGGATCGCTGAGCTCACCGACCTGATGGACCTGACCGCCTGGCCGGCAGGCATGCGCGTCATCGTTCGCAAGGAACGACCCCACCCCGGCGCCCAGCTGCGCTTCGAGGACGTTGACGGGATGCGCATCACCGCGTTCGTGACGAACACGCCCGCCGGTCAGCTCGCTGACCTCGAGCTGCGTCACCGTCGCCGCGCCAGGTGTGAAGACCGCATCCGCATCGCCAAGGACACCGGTCTGCGCAACCTCCCCCTCAAGGCGTTCGCTCAGAATCAGATCTGGTGCGCCATCGTCGCCCTCGCCGGCGACCTGCTGGCCTGGATGGGCATGCTCGCCCTCACCGACCACCAGGCCCGGCGCTGGGAACCCAAACGACTGCGACTGCGCCTGTTCACCATCCCCGCGATCATCGCCCGCACCGGGCGGCGCACCTGGCTGCGCCTGAACCAACGCGCACCCTGGGCCAGCCTCACAGCGCAAGCGATCACGACACTGAGAGCCCGAGCCGCACCCACCTGAGCACCCCTACCCCGACGACCCCCTGAACGACCACCCGGCACTGGAACCGGCGCCCACCCCCACGACACGGGGAACTTTGTCGCACCCGCAGAGCACAATCACACCCAAGCAGGCGCACCGACGCCCAAGCGACCCACCTCAAAAGCCCGATGAAAGATCGAGGTTAGCCTCGGGCTTTCATGGCGGGGCGGTCTGATACCCGTGTCGTGACGCAAGAAAGTGCCCCTGAACTGGGAGAATAGTGATTGTCTAGATCAGCATTCGCTTAGTTCGAGGAGCACCTTCAAGGTGAAGAGTACCGTCGTCTATCCCCGTCTGACCATCGCCACGTCCCCGACTGCTGCGGTGGGTCAGGCCGGTGGGGTGCTGTTGACCGAGACGATCCGCGCGACCGGCTTGGGCCGAGCGCTGGGCGAGGCGTTGTTGGCGTGGCGTAAGCCGACCGCGGTGCACGACCCGGGCAAGGTGATCCTGGATCTGGCGATCGCGTTGGCGCTGGGCGGGGACGCTCTCGCGGATATTGCGGTACTGCGTGCCGAGCCCGGTCTCTACGGCGCGGTGGCCTCGGACCCGACCGTCTCGCGGGTGATCGCTGCGTTGGCTGCGGATGCTCATACAGCGCTCAAGGCGATCGGCGGGGCCCGGGCCGCTGCGCGCGCGGCGGCCTGGGCGTTGGCTGGTCAGCACGCACCCGACCATGGCGCAGATGCCAAGAATCCCCTGGTCATCGACCTGGACGCGACGCTGGTGACGGCACACTCGGAGAAGGAGCAGGCGGCACCGACGTTCAAGCGCGGGTTCGGGTTCCACCCGCTATGCGCGTTCCTCGACCACGGCTGCGCCGGGACCGGTGAGCCGTTGGCGATCATGCTGCGCCCGGGCAACGCCGGGTCGAACACCGCCGCCGACCACATCGCCGTCATCGCCAGCGCCCTCGCCCAGCTCCCCGACCACCACGGTCGGAGGCGGGGCAGCAAGAAGATCCTGATCCGCACCGACGGAGCCGGAGGCACCAAAGCCCTCATCGAGTGGCTCACCGCCCAGCGGCTGGCCTACTCGATCGGGTTCACCCTCCCCGAGAACACCCCCGACCTGCTCGCCCTCATCCCACCGAAGGTCTAGACCCCGGCCCTGGACGGCGACGGCCAGATCCGCGACGGCGCCTGGGTCGCCGAGCTCACCGGTCTCATGAACCTGAGCGGCTGGCCCAAGGGCATGCGCGTCATCGTCCGCAAGGAACGACCCCACCCCGGCGCCCAGCTGCGTTTCGACGACGTCGACGGCATGCGCATCACCGCGTTCGTGACGAACACGCCCGCCGGTCAACTCGCTGACCTCGAGCTGCGCCACCGGCGCCGGGCCAGGTGTGAAGACCGCATCCGCATCGCGAAAGACACCGGTCTGCGCAACCTACCCCTCAAGGCCTTCGCTCAGAATCAGATCTGGTGCGCCATCGTCGCCCTCGCCGGCGACCTGCTGGCCTGGATGGGCATGCTCGCCCTCGATGGCCACGAGGCCCGGCGCTGGCAACCCAAACGACTGCGACTGCGCCTGTTCACGATCCCCGCGGTGCTGGCCCGCACCGGCCGGCGCACCTGGCTGCGACTGTCCGACCGCGCGCCCTGGGCACACCTGGCCACCCAAGCCACCACCGCCCTGCGAGCACGGGCCGCACCCAGCTAATCACCAGCCACGGCCCTGCCCCCACGACTCCCGCACGACCACCGGCCCCGCAACCGGCGCCCATCCCGGTGACACGGGGACCTTGTCATACCCTCATGGCAAAATCACACCTCAAGCGAGCGCATCGACGCCCAAACGACTGGCCTCAGGGAATCGATGAAAGATCGAGGCTAGGCGTTGACGGCTCATCGCAGACGAGAGTGTAGGTAGCGGCGGCGCGTCGGTCGCTGGGTAGGGGTCGAGGCCTTCCGATGATGGGAGTTCTCACGCTGCCCATCGGGAAGACCTCGACGTGCTTGACGCTACCTTCGCTTGCCCTGACCTGACCACGTTCGCTCGCCTCGACGAACTCGGCCTGCATGTCGTGGGGCAACGCCTCGAACCTGACCGGACGGTCCTGGCGTGCCGGGTCGTGCAGGACGACGGGTGGTGTCGTCGGTGTGGGTGCGAGGGCTCGCCCCGGGATAGCGTGACGCGCCGGTTGGCCCATGAGCCGCTGGGCTGGCGTCCCACGGTGTTGCTGGTCACGGTGCGCCGCTACCAGTGCACCGGGTGCGGGCACGTGTGGCGCCAGGACCTCACCAAGGCCGCGCAGCCGCGCTCGAAGCTCTCACGTCGCGCGCTGGCCTGGGCCCTGGAAGGGCTCGTCGTCCAGCACCTGACGATCGCCCGCATCGCGGAGAGCTTGGGGGTCTCCTGGCACACCGCCAACGACGCGGTGCTGGCCGAAGGCAAGCGGGTGCTGATCGATGACCCGGCCCGGTTCGGCGGAGTGAGCGTGCTCGGAGTCGACGAGCACGTGTGGCGCCACACCCGCCGCGGCGAGAAGTACGTCACCGTGATCATCGACCTGACCCCGATCCGCGACGGCACGGGGCCAGCGAGGCTGTTGGACATGGTCGAGGGTCGCTCCAAGGCCGCGTTCAAGACCTGGCTCGCCGAGCGCCCCGAGACGTGGCGTCAGGAGGTGGAGGTCGTCGCGATGGATGGGTTCACCGGGTTCAAGACCGCCACCAGCGAAGAACTGCCCGACGCGGTCGCGGTGATGGACCCCTTCCACGTCGTCCGCCTGGCCGGCGACGCGTTGGACCGGTGCCGGCGCCGCGTCCAGCAAGACACCCACGGCCACCGCGGCCGCGCCACCGACCCGCTCTACCGGGCCCGCCGCACCTTGCACACCGGCGCCGACCTGCTCACCAACAAGCAACAATCGCGCCTCGAGGCGTTGTTCGCGATCGATGAGCACGTCCAGGTCGAGGCAACCTGGGGCGTCTACCAGCAGATGATCGCGGCCTACCGCCACCCCGACCGCACGCAAGGCCGAGCGTTGATGAGCAAGCTCATTGACGCGGTCGCCAGCGGCGTCCCGCGCGCACTGAGCGAAGTCATCACTCTCGGGCGGACCCTGAAGAAGCGCGCCGACGACGTCCTGGCCTACTTCGAACGCCCCGGCACATCCAACGGGCCAACCGAAGCCTTGAACGGACGCCTCGAACACCTACGCGGGTCCGCCCTCGGGTTCCGCAATCTGACGAACTACATCGCCCGATCCCTACTCGAGACCGGCGGCTTCAGACCCCAACTACACCCTCGAATGCGATGAGCCGCTTTGGCTCATCGCAAACGAGGGTGTAGCAGGGTGGGCGCGTCGTTGCGGGATGAGGGTCGAGGTCTTCCGATGATGGAGGTTCCTACGCCGCCCACCTGAAAGACCTCGACGTGTCTGACGCTACCTTCACGCGCCCCGATCTGACCACATTCTGCCGTCTTGACGAGCTGGGCCTGGAGGCGATCGGGCAGCGCCTGGAGCCTGATCGGGCTGTCTTGGCGTGCCGGATCACCGAGCCGGACAACTGGTGCCGGCGGTGCGGGTGCGAGGGGATCTTTCGAGACAGTGTCACTCGTGAACTCGCGCACGAACCTCTGGGTTGGCGGCCGACCACGCTCGTGCTCACGGTGCGCCGCTACCAGTGCACGGGCTGCTCTCATGTGTGGCGCCAAGACACCAACGCCGCGGCCGAGCCGCGTTCGAAGATCTCCCGCCGCGGCCTGCGCTGGGCGCTGGAAGGCCTGGTCCTCCAGCACCTCACGGTGGCCCGGATCGCCGAAGGCCTCGCGGTCGCTTGGAACACCGCCAACGCGGCCGTCTTGGCAGAAGGTCGCCGTCGCTTGATCGCCGACCCCCGCCGTTTTGAGACGGTGACGACGATCGGGGTTGATGAGCACGTCTGGCGCCACACCCGCCACGGCGACAAATACGTGACCGTCATCATTGATCTCACCCCGATCCGGGGCGGGACCGGCCCCTCCCGGCTCCTGGACATGGTCGCCGGCCGCTCCAAGCAGGTCTTCAAGACCTGGCTCTCTGGCCGCCCCCAGGACTGGCGCGACGGGGTCGAAGTGGTCGCGATGGATGGGTTCACCGGCTTCAAGACCGCCGCCGCCGAAGAGCTCCCCCAGGCGGTCGCGGTGATGGATCCGTTCCACGTCGTCCGTCTCGCCGGGGACGCCTTGGACCGTTGCCGGCGCCGCGTTCAGCACGACCTGCACGGCCACCGCGGCCGCCGAGACGACCCGCTCTACCGCGCCCGCCGGACCTTGCACACCGGCGCCAGTCTCCTCACCCAGAAGCAGACTGCCCGGATCGCGGCACTGTTCGCCAGTGACGAGCATGTTCAGGTTGAGGCGACCTGGGGCATCTACCAGGCGATGGTCACCGCCTACCGCGAACCCGACCGCGCCAGAGGCAAAGCCCTGATGGAAACCCTGATCACCTCGGTCACCTCCGGCGTTCCGGCCGCCCTGACCGAGATCATCACCCTCGGTCGAACACTCAAGAAACGAGCCATCGACGTCCTGGCCTACTTCGACCGCCCCGGCACCAGCAACGGACCTACCGAAGCCATCAACGGCCGTCTCGAGCACCTGCGCGGCTCGGCCCTCGGCTTCCGGAACCTGACGAACTACATCGCCAGATCGCTGCTCGAAGCCGGCGGCTTCAGACCGCTCCTACACTCTGGATTGCGATGAGCCTCTAAAGTCTGGTGCTGGCCTCCTGGAGGCAGCCTCCGGGGTCATGGAGCAGTCTGCGTTGTACCTGAAGCTCACGCCCGAGTCCGCGAAGCGCCTCAAAGACGCGGGTGGATTGATGAAGACCAAGACCGAGGGCATCAGCCATGCAATGCTCGGTGAGACCGGGAAGCAGTCACTCAAGTGGCTCCAGGTCGAAGACGGTCCCGCCTCTCTGCTCACGAACCCAGCGGTGCTTTCCGGTGTGGGCGGGCTGATGAGCCAGTTCTCCCAACAAGCCGAGGCGCAAGAGCTCAAGGCGCTTCTGCTGAGGATCGACGAGAAGCTCAATGACGTACGCCGCGCGCAACGAGATACCGTCCTTGCCAGGATGAAGAGCGCAGCGGCTGCGATCGAGGAAGCCATGACGATCCGATCGCACGGCGGCGACCCCAAGACGCTGTGGGACAAGGTAGGCGGTGTCTCCGAGACGATTCTGAACGTGCAGGACGAGGCATTGCTCGCGCTATGTGCCCTTGCCGATAAGGTGGATGGCAAGCACAAGACCGGCGAGTTGAGGAAGGCCACGCACGAGATCGAGCACGACGTCGCGGTCCAGCTCGCCGTGCTCGCTCGTTGCTTCGAGCTCCAGGACGAGTTCAGAGTGGTCGAGCTCGATCATGTGCTGACCATGGCCCCAGAGAACCTCGAAGGCCACCGGCTTGGACTTGCGGCCGCGCGCGAGAAGCGGCGGACGAGCGTGCTCGAAAACACGACATGGTTGATGACTCAGATGGATCAAGCCGGCGGCGTTGCCAACGGCAATGTCCTCCTCCACGCGAGAGCCGCACGTTCCGTGATCGACTCCCTCAACTCCACGGCAGCAGTGGTCGACGACTTCCACACCCCACTTGGCATCGCACCCATTCGTGATGTGCTCAGTCCTACTTCGTGGCGAGAGGCGTTTCGCGACCCGCAGCAGCGCAGGACCGCGGGTAGAGAAGTAGGACGGAAAGCACTCATCGGAGTCAGTGCAGTCGGATCACTTGGCGCAGTTGCACTAGCGGCAAAAGCGAAGAATGACTCCAAACCAAGCGAGTGAAGGCCGATCACGTTCGCGCACTGGTAAGCAGTGGTCACCTCAAGTCGTCGCGCACCGGCGCAGTCGCCCACTCCGATTCGGAGGTACGGACTTCGGGGTTCCCAACCGCCGCCCATCCCAAGATCCCTACTCAGAACTCGCTGGCGCCTGCATACGCTCCGAGATCGCGAGCCTCGTTCACGCGAGGATCCCCGACGAGCACGATTCGTGAGCATCGCTCGGCACGTCGTCTAGGGTTGGGCCGCCGCACAGCCCGGCGTGGATCGCGACCTCACGGCACGTCGCCGAAGCGGTAAGTCATCAGACGCAGATCTGTTGCCCCGTCGTCCAATTCTGTCTACTGGTAGCACTATCACCATGCCCCCCCCCGGATAGGCCCAAAAGCCGCGAAAAAGGCCACCCCCGCCTTGGCGGTGATGACCTTCCGACGTGCGTAAACGCTAGTCGGGATGACAGGATTTGAACCTGCGACCCCCTGACCCCCAGTCAGGTGCGCTACCAAGCTGCGCCACATCCCGAAGGCTCTCGCGCCAGTCCGAGGACTGTCTGTGAGAGCCTCACCGGCCCCGGAGGGCCGTAGAGAACTTTACCTCACCGTGGGCGGTGCTCACGACACCGCCCACGCCACCGAGCCCCGTCGAGCGGGCTCCAGGTCAGGCCTCAGAGAGCCCGTCCGCGCTGATCGTGGCCCCAGAAGGCACCGTCGACGGCGCACCCGTGTCAGACAGCACAGCGTCCCCCACAGCCGTCACGCCAGCCTCGAACGTCCAGTCCCCAGCCACGCTCAGCGATGAAGTCGCAACGAGCGAGGGCGCCCCCGCCGAGAACCGCGCATCGAACGTCCCGATCGTCTTGTAGAACCTCGAGTCCAGATCAACGAGCGGCGCCTCGACCACAGCACGCAGCAGGTAGTCCTCCCCCAGCTCGTACACGTCGCTGCGCAGCACCAGCAGGTCGTTCGTCGTCTTCACCGGCAAGAACCGCGACCGGTCCACCTCGAGCACCACAGCGCCCTCGAACACCTCGATCGCCGCGCCCATCGCCGACTCGATCTGGATCACCGGCGTCGACGACGCATCCGCCGGGTCCACCGTCTTCGAGTTCTTGATGAGCGGCAGCTGCAGCACGCCGTTCGTCCGGTCGAGCTCGGTCGTCAACGCCTCGAGATCGAACCACAAGTTGTTCGTGTTGAAGAACTTGTGCTTCGAGATGTCCGCCGCAGCAGCCGCATCCTCGTCGAGCGTCTGCGCCGTCTCTCGCAGCACGATCCTGCCGTCGCTCTTGCGCACCACCTGGTGACCGCCCTTGCGGTCCGCCGGCGTCCGCACAGCCACCTCGGCACCGAACGGCGCCCCCGAAGACGCAAACCACCCCGCAACGGCCGCGTCCGGAGACGCACCGAGGTTGTCAGAGTTCGACACGTGCACATACCGGAAGCCCTGCGCCACAAGATCCTTGAGCACCCCCGACGTCTGGAGCGCCGTGTACAGGTCACCGTGCCCAGGCGGGCACCACTCCAGCGTCGGGTCCGCCTCCCACGTCACCGGCGAGAGGTCGTCCGCCCGCAGCTTGGGCTCACGGTTCTGCAAGAAGTCCAGCGGCACGCCCTCGACCGCCACGTCCGGGTGCTTCGCGAGCGCCGCCAACGTGTCGTCCTGCGTGCGGAAGCTGTTCATGAAGATCAGCGGCAGGCGCGCCCCGGACGTCTCCCGAGCGTGCCGCACCTGGCCCACGATGATGTCGAGGAACGACTCCTCGCCCCGCACCGTGAGCAACGACTTCGCCTTGTCCATGCCCATCGACGTACCGAGGCCACCGTTGAGCTTGATGATCGCCGTCAGAGCGAGCGCATCACGCCCGACCTCCTCCGGGATCTCCAAATCCTCCTGGCGATCGACGTCCACCAACGGATCCACGTCGCACTCACGGATCACGCCGGTCTCACCAGACTCGAGAAGTCCGTAGAAGTGGGAGAAGACGTCGATCGCGGTGGGGTGCACTCCCCCGTCACGCATCTTCTGCTGGGCCTGAGACAGTCCTGGAGCAGTCATGCTCCGATGCTAGTGAATACCTTCGGTCAGCGCTTGCGCTTCTCTCGGACACGCACCGAGATCGAGATCGGCGAGCCCTCGAAACCGAACGTCTCGCGCAAGCGTCTCTCGATGAAACGGCGGTAGCCCGCCTCGAGGAACCCGGTCGAGAAGATGACGAAGCGCGGCGGGCGTGTCGAGGCCTGCGTCGCGAAGAGGATGCGCGGCTGCTTGCCACCGCGCAGCGGGTGCGGGTGCGCGGCCACGAGCTCACCGAGGAACGAGTTGAGCTTGCCGGTCGAGATGCGGGTGTCCCACGACTCCAACGACCGCTCGAGCGCAGGCACGAGGCGGTCCATGTGCCACCCCGTCATCGCCGAGATGTTCACCCGCGGCGCCCACTGGACCTGCACGAGCTCCTTCTCGATCTCGCGCTCCAGGTACGGGCGGCGGTCCTCGTCCATGAGGTCCCACTTGTTGTACGCGATGACCACGGCGCGGCCAGACTCGATCACCTGCGAGATGACGCGCGTGTCCTGCTCCGTGAGCGAGACGCTCGCGTCGAGGAGCACCACGGCCACCTCAGCCTTCTCGATCGCTGCCTGCGTGCGCAGCGAGGCGTAGAAGTCGGCGCCCTGCGTCTGGTGCACCCGACGACGGATGCCGGCGGTGTCGACGAAGGTCCACGGCTTGCCCTTGAGCACGATGAGCTCGTCGACCGGGTCGCGCGTGGTCCCCGCGGTCGAGTCGACGACGACCCGCTCCGAGCCGGCCACCTTGTTGAGGAGCGACGACTTGCCGACGTTCGGACGCCCGACGAGCGCGACACGACGCGGACCCTGCTGGATCGCGACACCGTGCTCCGACGTGGTCGGCAGCGCCTTCATGGCGGCCTCGAGGAGGTCGCCGGTGCCACGGCCGTGCAGTGCGGAGACCGGGTACGGCTCGCCGAGACCGAGGCTCCACAGCTCAGAAGCGTCTGCCTCTGCGCGCGGCCCGTCGACCTTGTTGGCGCACAGCACCACGGGCTTGCCGGACTTGCGGAGGAGCTTGACGACCTTCTCGTCCGTGGCGGTGGGGCCTACGGTCGCGTCGACGACGAACATGATCGCGTCAGCGAGACCGATCGCGATCTCAGACTGCTCGGCCACACGGGCGTCGAGCCCACGGGCGTCGACCTCCCAGCCGCCGGTGTCGACGACCATGAAGTTGCGGCCACCCCACTCGGCCGGGTAGCTCACCCGGTCGCGCGTGACGCCAGGCTTGTCCTCGACGACCGCCTCGCGGCGGCCGATGATGCGGTTGACGAGCGTCGACTTGCCGACGTTCGGGCGTCCCACGACAGCCAGAACAGGCAGCGGCGCCATCGAGGCAGCACGCGCGAGGGCGTCAGGGTCGCCAGCGAGCAGGGCGTGGTCGTCGTCCGCGAGCTCGTAGTCGGACAGGCCGGCCAGCAGCGCCCGCTCACGACCCGCGTCGGAGTCGTCGTCGCCGGAAGCGTCCGTGGCGGAACCGTCCTGGTCTTCGATCGGGAGGTCCGTGGTGGGCTGCGCTTCTGCGACGACGTCTTCGGTGTGGTTGTGCTCAGGCGTACTCATGGTCCCATTGTCCCAGCAACAGGGCCCCTTCACGAACACACGCGCTCAGACGACGGCGTCCTGCTCCGGGCCGTCCGCAGGGAGCGCGATCCCCGTGCGTGCGACCGCCTCGACCACGAGCGACGAGAGCGCCTCCCGGATCTGCACGTTGGCTTCCTCGAGCGCCACCTTGCCGCTGGTCCCGGGCCTGCGCTCGACGAGGAACGGCTCGCCGAACTCAACATGGATCCGGTGCCGGAACCTCGGCAGGGCGCTGACCTTCTGGCCCGTGCTGCGCGTGCCGAGGACCGCGACCGGCACCACCTGCGCCTTGCCGTTGAGCGCGAGCCACGCGACCCCCGCGTGCCCGGTCGACACGTCACCGCGGCCCCGGTTGCCCTCCGGGAAGATGCCGAGCCCGCCACCGCGGCGCAGGACGCCGATGCCGGCCGCGAGCGCGGAGCGCCCACCGTCCTGATCGACAGAGATCTGGCCCGCGGCGTGCAGGAAGGTCCCGACGGCCCCGGTGAACATCGACTCCTTGACGAGCATGTGCACGGGGCGCGGGGAGACGCCGACGACGACGGGTCCGTCCATGAGGCCGGTGTGGTTGGCCGCGAGGATGAAGGGTCCGTCGGTGGGGACGTTCGACCGTCCGACCGCGCGGGTGTTCCACACGATGCGGGCGAGGAACACTCCGACCCAGCGTGCCCAGGCGGCGCCGCGGGGTCCGGGCACGGTGGGCGGGGCGGCGCTCATGCGCTCGCACCGACAACGCGCTGGACGACGCTGAGGACGGCCTGGACCGTCTGCTCGAGGTCGAGGTCGGAGGAGTCGATGGTCACGACCCCGTCGGCGGCGACGTGGAACTGCGAGACGGTCGAGTCGTCGGCGTCGCGGCGCAGGACCTGGTCGCGGGTCGCGTCGACCGAGGCCGCGTCGTCGGTCCCGTGGACGTCGCGGGCGCGGCGCGCGAGCCGGGCGTCCTCGCTCGCGACGAGGAGGATGCGCACGTCGGCGTCCGGCGCGACGACGGTGGTGATGTCGCGTCCTTCCGCGACGACGCCCTGACCGCCGGAGAACCCGCCGACGGCCTCGCCGGCGATGACGGCGCGCTGGCGGGCCTGGAGCTCGGCGCGCACGACGAGGTTCGTCGCGACGGCGCTGACCGCTGTGGAGATCGCCGAGTCGCGGATCGCGTCGGCGACGTCCACGCCGTCGACGTGGACGGTCGGCGCCTGCGGGTCCGTCACCATGACGAGCGGGATGTGTTCGACGAGGCCGGCGACCCCGGGCTGGTCGTCGAGGTCCATCCCGTTGCGCACGCACCACCACGTGGCTGCGCGGTACATCGCCCCCGTGTCGAGGTACGCGAGGCCGAGCCTGCGCGCCACCTCCCGGGAGACGCTCGACTTGCCCGAGCCGGACGGCCCGTCGATGGCGATCGTGAGGCTCACTGCGCCAGGTCCTTTCGTAGTGCGGTCGCGCCGTGCAGGTAGACGTGCCGGACGTCCGCGCGCGGCACCTCGAGGTTCGCGTGCGCCATGAGGCGCACCACCCGGGGCAGCGCGGTCGGTACGGCGATCTCCGTGGCGCACATGAGCGGGACGTCCCCGAGGCCCATCTCGCGCGCCGCAGCGGCGGGAAAGTCCGAGACGAGGTCCGGGGTGCACGTGAAGATGATCGAGATGAGCGACTCGGTGTCGACGTCGTTCGCGCGCAGCACCTCGCGCACGAGCTCGGTCGTCCGTGCGAAGAGGTGCTCGCGCTCGTCCGAGTCGAGCTGCGTGGCGCCACGGATGGCGCGCACGGTCATGACCGGCCCGCCCTCGGGTCGGCCACGCGCCGCACGGTCACAGCCCGACGTCGGCCATGAGCGTGCCGAGCTCGGTCTGGCCGAGCACACGCACACGACCCGGACGCAGGT
The DNA here is from genome assembly GCF_002564005.1 of Sanguibacter antarcticus. Classification (NCBI taxonomy): domain Bacteria; kingdom Bacillati; phylum Actinomycetota; class Actinomycetes; order Micrococcales; family Sanguibacteraceae; genus Sanguibacter; species Sanguibacter antarcticus. Next base: position 1,215,248 of record NZ_PDJG01000001.1, read on the forward strand.
CGCCGAGGCGCACCGGCCCGATCTTCGTGCGGACCAGCTGGGTCACGGGGTGGCCCACCTCGTCGAACATCCGGCGGACGATGCGGTTGCGGCCCGCGTGCAGCTCGACCTCGACGAGGCTCGACTGCGGGTTCGTGTCGACGACCTTGTAGCGGTCGACCTTCGCGGTGCCGTCCTCGAGCTCGATGCCGTGGAGCATCGCGTTGGCGACGGTCCCGGTCACGCGACCCTGGACGTGCACGAGGTACGTCTTGGGGATCTCGTACTTCGGGTGCGCCAGACGGTTGGCGAGCTCTCCGTCGTTCGTGAGGATGAGCAGGCCCTCCGACTCCGCGTCGAGGCGACCGACGTGAAACAGTCGCTCTGGGCGGTCCGCGACGAACTGCGCGAGCGTCGGGCGTCCCTCCGGGTCGTGCATCGTCGAGACGACGCCGAGCGGCTTGTTCAGAGCGATCGTCACGAGGGACGTGTCGAGCTGGATCCGCATGCCGTCGACGTGCACGGCGTTCTTCACCGGGTCCACGCGCACGCCGAGCTCGGTCACGAGGACCCCGTCGACCTCGACACGACCGTTCGTGATGAGGTTCTCGCAGGCACGACGCGACCCTAGGCCGGCCGTCGCGAGCACCTTCTGCAGGCGGACCCCGTCCGGTACGTGGACGTCGCGGGGCGCTTGTTGTGGGAGTGCCTTCTTGCGGCCACCACGGGTGTTGCTCATCTACTTGTCCTCCAGTTCAGGCGCTACGGGTTGCTCGTGCGCTCCGGCTCCTACCAGTCCTGCCCACCGATCGTCGCGACCACGGGGTCCGACGTCGTCGAGACCGTCCAAGGCGTCGATCTCCGGCAGGTGCGGCGCGAGCGCGGGCAGCTCGTCGAGCGAAGAAAAGCCCATACGCTCCATGAAGTATCCCGTGGTTCCGTAGAGCAGCGCACCACTCGACGCGTCGGTGCCCACCTCGGCGACGAGTCCGCGTGCGCTCAGGGTGCGCACCACGCCGTCGACGTTGACCCCGCGGACGGCCGAGACCTGCCCGCGCGTGACCGGCTGGCGGTACGCGATGACGGCGAGCGTCTCGAGCGCGGCCTGGGTCAGACGCGCCGTCTGACCATCTGTGACAAAGCGCGCGACCACGTCCGCGAACGCCGGAGCGCTGTAGATCCGCCACCCGCCGCCGGCCTCGCGCAGCTCGAAGCCCGCCGGCCGACGGGGCTCGCCCTCCTCGGGCAGCACGGACGGCTCCCCCGGTGGCCGCCCGGCATACTCCGCCGACAGGGTCCGCAAGCACTCCTCGACCTCGGGGACCGGGACCGCGAGCGCTGTGGCGAGACGCACAACCGAGACCGGCTCGTCCGTCACCATGAGGACGGCCTCGACCGCAGCCAGCACCCCTCCGGGGAGCGAGCGGACGTCAGGCTCGAGCGCTGCGGCGTCGTCGGCCGTGCTCATCGCTCGTCTCCTTCGTCGTCGGTGCGGTGGTCGTCGTGCTCTCAGGAGACATCGTGCCAGAGGAGAGGTCCGGCTCGTCGAAGTCGCCCTGGACCTGGACGTCTTCGACGTCGCCGCCGGTCCAGTGCACGGTGAGGTCTCCGAGCGGTGTCACCTGGTCGAACGACACGACGCCCTCGCGGAAGAGCTCGAGCAGAGCGAGGAAACGTGCGACGACCACCATGACGCCGTCGGCGTCGAGGACGAGCGCACGGAAAGACGACGCCCCGCGCGAACGCAACCGCTCGACGATGATCGCAGCCTGGTCTCGCACGCTCACGAGCGGTGCGTGGAGGTGGCCGACGTCGACGCTGGGCGGTTCCGGGCGCGGCTGGAGCGCACGGGCCGCGAGCGCGGCGAGCTGCTCCGGCGAGACGGTCCACACGAGCTCGGGAAGCAGTGCTGCGACGTGCGGCTCGAGCGGCGCGATCCGAGGCAGTCCCCGTCCTTGGTCGGCCAGACGCTCGGCGAACACCCCGGCGAGCTGCTTGTACGCGCGGTACTGCAGGAGCCGGACGAAGAGCAGGTCGCGGGCCTCGAGCAGCTCGAGGTCGTCGGCGTCGTCGACGTCACCGGCGGGCAGGAGCCGTGCCGCCTTGAGGTCGAGCAGCGTCGCAGCGACGAGGAGGAACTCGCTCGTCGTGTCGAGGTCGCGCTCGGCGGCCCGCAGGTAGGAGATGAACTCGTCCGTCACCTGGGCGAGCGCGATCTCGGTGATGTCGAGCTTGTGCTTGGCGATGAGCGAGAGGAGCAGGTCGAACGGCCCTGAGAAGTTCTCTAGGTGGACCTCGAACTCGCCGTCGAGGGCGCTGTCGGCCGTGCGGCCTGCCTCAGGCCGCGTCGCCACGGAAGACGAGCTCGCGTGCGAGCTGACGGTAGGCCGTCGCGCCCGCGTGCGTCGGGGCGTACGTGGTGATGGGTTCGGCGGCCACCGAGGAGTCCGGGAACTTCACCGTGCGCCCGATGACGGTGTGCATGAGGGTCTCGTTGAACGCTTCGAAGACTCGGGCGACGACCTCGCGGGAGTGCAGGGTCCGGTTGTCGTACATCGTCGCGATGATGCCGTCGACCTCGAGGCGCGGGTTGAGCCGGTCGCGGATCTTCTCGATCGTCTCGACGAGCAGCGCGACGCCGCGCAGCGCGAAGAACTCGCACTCGAGCGGGATGAGGACGCCGTGGGCGGCGGTGAGCGCGTTGACGGTGAGGAGCCCGAGGCTCGGCTGGCAGTCGACGAGGATGACGTCGTAGTCGTCCGTCACCGGGCGCAGCACGCGGGAGAGGACGGACTCGCGGGCGACCTCGCCGACGAGCTGCACCTCCGCAGCGGACAGGTCGATGTTGGCGGGCAGCACGTGCAGCCCGGAGATGCGGGTCGGCACGATCGTCGCGTGGATGTCGGCGTCGCGCTCCATGAGGAGGTTGTAGATCGTCTGGTCGAGCTCGTGCGGGTTGACCCCGAGACCGACCGAGGCCGCGCCCTGGGGGTCGAAGTCGACGATGAGGACGCGGCGACCGTACTCCGCGAGGCTGGCACCGAGGTTGATGGTCGTGGTCGTCTTGCCCACGCCACCCTTCTGGTTGCACATCGCGATGATCCGCGCAGGGCCGTGGCTGGTCAGCGGGGCCGGCTCCGGGAAGTCGGGCAGACGGCGCCCGACCGCGTCGAGCGTCGGGTCTAGCGTCGGTTCGCTGGTGTCGTCCTGGGCCTGGCTGGTCACGCGATCACGCTACCCCAGGGCACCCGCGCGGTCGCTGAAGCGCGCCGTCGCATGTCGTGCGTGCCTGCCGCGGTGCGACTGGCTCAGCCGAGCGCCCTGGGGTGCGACTGGATGTACACCTCGCGCAGCGCGTCCGCGGTCACCATCGTGTAGATCTGCGTCGTGGTGACCGAGGCATGCCCGAGGAGCTCTTGGACCACCCGCACGTCAGCGCCACCGGAGAGCAGGTGGGTCGCGAACGAGTGCCGCAGGGTGTGCGGGGAGACGTGGGCCGCGCCGGGCAGCTTCGCGCGCTCGGCGGACGTCCGCAGGACAGCCCATGCGCTCTGCCTGCTCAGACGGTTGCCGCGCGTGTTGAGAAAGATCGCGGGCGTCCCGCGACCGGTCGATACGAGGGCAGGTCGAGCCAGCACGAGATATGCCTCGACGGCGTCGACCGCGTAGGTCCCGACGGGCACGACGCGCTCCTTGCTGCCCTTGCCGAAGAGCCGCACGGACGCGGTGCCCCGCGTGAGGTCGAGGTCGTCGACGTCGAGGTTCACAGCCTCGGAGATACGCGCGCCCGTGGAGTAGAGGAGCTCGAGCAGCGCACGGTCGCGCAGCGGGCCCGGGCCCTCGCCTGCGCCCGCTGCCTCGAGGAGCAGCTCGACGTCGTGCGTCGAGATCGCCTTGGGCAGGCGCTTGGGCCTGCTGGGGGGACGGATCCCGAGAGCCGGGTTCGAGGTCGTCAGTCGCTCCTCGACACAGAACTTGTGCCACCCGCGCAGCGCCGCCAGGCTCCGCGCGGTCGACCCGGGAGCAAGGACGGCGCCACCGTCGGTGCCGGTGCGCAGCGCCTCGACGAACAGCTCGACGTCGCTCGTCTGAACCTCGGCGAGGTCGGTCTGGGTGGCGTCGAGGAACAGGACGTAGCGCGTGAGGTCCCGCCGGTACGCGGCCACCGTGTTCGGCGAGCTTCCTCGCTCGATTGCCAGGTGGTCGAGGTAGCCCTGGAGCGCACGACCCGCAGCGCTCTCTGAGACCGCAGCCGTCATAGCCACCGCCGTTCCTGACCTAGAAGGGCAGGAAGACGTCGACCGCTACGGCGACGAACAGCAACGTCAGGTAGGTGATCGAGGCGTGGAAGACCTTCATCGCACCGAGCTTGCCGAGCGTCGGGTCCATCGCACGCCGGTACATGCCGATGCACGAGTAGAGGAACCATGCACCGAGCCCCGTCGCCACGACCGCGTACACCCAGGACATGTTCTCGAGGGGCACGAGGGCGAGCGAGCACGCGATCATCGCGAGCGTGTAGAGCACCATCTCGCGGGCGACCTTGGCGTCGTCGGCGACGACGGGCAGCATCGGTACCCCGGCGTTGGCGTAGTCCCGCCGGAACTTCATCGACAGCGGCCAGTAGTGCGGCGGCGTCCAGAAGAAGATGACGAGGAAGAGCGCGACAGCGCCCCAGCTGAGCGATCCCGTGACGGCGGACCAGCCGATGAAGACCGGCATGCAGCCGGCGATCCCGCCCCACACGATGTTCTGCGGCGTGCGGCGCTTGAGGATCATCGTGTAGCCCACGACGTAGATGAGGATCGCGCCCGCGGTCAGCAGCGCCGACGAGATGTTGACGACGAGAGCGAACCACAGGAGCGAGATCGCCCCGAGGGCCACGCCGAAGATCAGAGCGGACTCCGGCGACACCTCGCCGGTCACCAGCGGACGACGCTTGGTGCGGTCCATGATCTCGTCGATGTCACGGTCGATATAGCAGTTGAGGACGTTCGCGGACGCCGCGGCAGCCGTACCGCCGACGAGCGTCGCGATCACGAGCCACAACGACGGCAGACCGTCGGCAGCGAGGATCATCGTCGGCAGGGTCGTCACGAGGAGGAGCTCGATGATGCGTGGCTTCGTCAGCGCCACGTAGGCGCCGAGCCGTCCGCCGAAGCTCTGGTCACGCTCGCCTGCCCCCGTCGACGACGTGGCCGGTGACGGTCGCTCGGGCGTCGCGTCGTCGTCGACGCTCAGACCGTCGTCGATGTCACGGCTACGACCGTGGTCGGCGTCGCCGCTCGGGGAGGATGCTGGGCCGCCGTCGCCGTGGGGACGGCTCGACGGCTGGGCCGATGCTGGGCTCGAAGTGTGCACGCGAGGCTGGGATCCGTTCTGCGTCCGAGGGGAGCAGGTGCGCGAGCTGCTGTGCGCTGCCTGAGACGACGTTCGTTCATGGTACTGGTGTCTCACCCTGGAACACCTCCGGCAGGGCCGGATCGTGGTGTGACGTTAGGAGGTGACCGCCGTGTGAGCGCTCACAAGGTGCTCAGCGGGTGACGCGTTAAGGTTGGTGATGGTCCAGACGTGCACGATGGCGCAGGGCCACCAGTGCTCTACAGCACGTGCTCCATCAGGCGCCAGGCTGGCCCGCACAGGTCTACCGCACTGCCTGCCACACCCTGCACGACGACTGATTCCGGTGAGCGAGAGCCCCGGAGAAATGAGGTTCGGTGAACGCGTTCGCCCCCGCAGAGCAGCCCTTCGAGTGGACTGACCTGGACGACCGAGCAGTCAAGATGATCAAGGCCCTCGCGGCCGACGCCGTCGAGAAGGTCGGCAACGGCCACCCCGGCACCGCGATCTCCCTCGCCCCCGCGGCATACCTGCTGTTCCAGAAGGTGCTGCGCCACGACCCGAGCGACGCCCACTGGGTCGGTCGCGACCGTTTCGTCCTCTCCGCAGGGCACGCCTCGCTGACGCTCTACCTCCAGCTCTTCCTCTCGGGCTACGACCTCGACCTCGACGACCTCAAGTCGCTGCGCACCTGGGGCTCGAAGACCCCGGGACACCCCGAGTACAAGCACACAGACGGTGTCGAGATCACGACCGGCCCCCTCGGCCAGGGCCTCGCGTCCGCCGTCGGCATGGCCATGGCCGCCCGCCGCGAGCGTGGGCTGCTCGACCCGAGCACAGCGCCCGGCGAGAGCCCGTTCGACCACTCTGTCTACGTCATCGCCGGCGACGGTGACCTCCAGGAGGGCGTGACGTCCGAGGCGTCGTCGCTCGCTGGGCACCAGAAGCTCGGCAACCTCGTGGTCGTCTACGACCAGAACCACATCTCCATCGAGGACGACACGAACATCTCGTTCAGCGAGGACGTCCTCGCGCGCTACGAGGCGTACGGCTGGCACGTCCAGCGCGTCGATTGGACGGGTGGCGGGACCGGCTACGTCGAGGACGTCGCCGAGCTCGCTGCAGCACTGGCCGCAGCGAAGAGCGAGACCGGCAAGCCGTCGATCATCGCGCTGCGCACCGTCATCGGCTGGCCCTCCCCGAGCAAGCAGAACACCGGCAAGATCCACGGGTCTGCGCTGGGTGGCGACGAGATCAAGGGCCTCAAGATCGCTCTCGGCCTCGACCCCGACGAGACCTTCGCTGCTCCGGCCGAGGTCCTCGCGCACGCTCGTGAGGTCGGTGCCCGCGGGGCTGCGCTCCGCGAGAGCTGGACCGTCGGCTTCGACGCGTGGAAGGCCTCCAACCCGCAGGGCGAGGCGCTCCTCGAGCGCCTCTCCACCCGCACGCTGCCCGACGGCTGGTCTGAAGCCCTCCCCGTGTTCGAGGGCGGCAAGGACATGTCGACCCGCGCCGCGTCCGGCAAGGTGCTCAGCGCGCTTGCACCGGTGCTCCCTGAGCTCTGGGGCGGGTCCGCCGACCTCGCCGAGTCGAACAACACGACGATGGCCGGCGAGCCGTCGTTCATCCCGGCCGAGCACTCGACCGACGCGTGGACAGGCGACAAGTACGGCCGCACGCTGCACTTCGGCATCCGCGAGCACGCCATGGGCGCGATCCTCAACGGGATCGTCCTGCACGGCGGCACCCGCGCGTACGGCGGCACGTTCCTCGTGTTCTCCGACTACATGCGTCCCGCTGTGCGCCTCGCGGCGCTCATGGGAGCACCGTCGACGTTCGTGTGGACGCACGACTCGATCGGTCTCGGCGAAGACGGCCCGACGCACCAGCCCATCGAGCACCTGGCCGCGCTGCGGGCCATCCCGGGGCTCGACGTCATCCGCCCGGCGGACGCCAACGAGGTCTCTTGGGCCTGGAAGACGCTCCTCGAGCACGACGACCGCCCCGCCGGGATCGTCCTCACGCGCCAGAACGTCCCGACGTACACGCGGAGCGAGGGTGCCGCCAGCGGCGACGCCTTCGCCTCGGCCGCCGGCGTCGCCCGCGGCGCGTACGTCCTCCTGGACGCACCGTCCGGCACACCGGACGTCATCCTCCTGGCGACCGGGTCTGAGGTCCAGCTCGCCGTCGCGGCGCGCGAGACGCTCGCTGGGGAAGGCATCGCGGCACGCGTCGTGTCCGTCCCGTGCCGCGAGTGGTTCGACGCGCAGGACGCCGAGTACCGCGAGTCGGTGCTGCCCGCGTCCGTCAAGGCCCGGGTATCGGTCGAGGCCGGCATCGCGCAGGGCTGGCGCGAGCTCGTCGGAGACGCCGGCCGCTCGATCAGCATCGAGCACTACGGTGCGTCCGCCGACTTCAAGACGCTGTTCCAGGAGTTCGGGATCACGTCCGAGACCGTCGCTGCAGCAGCACGAGAGTCGATCGCCGCTGTGGGTTCAGACACACCTGGAGCAGCACCTGTCCCGTCGGAGGGCGGAACAGCCGACCAGCACTGAGGTCGCTCAGCACCACCAGCTTGCGACCGGTCTGTCTCTGGACTAGACCGGTCTCCGTCCCACCACGCTCTCGAGGAGAGGTCATCGTGACATCTGAAGCCAACACCCCCCATCGGTCCGACGCAGCTGCGCAGCTGTCCGCAGCGGGGGTGGCCATCTGGCTCGATGATCTCTCCCGGGAGCGGATCACGTCCGGCAACCTCGCAGACCTCGTCGCAACGCGCGGCGTCGTCGGAGTGACCACCAACCCGACGATCTTCGCCGGTGCTCTCGCCAAGGGCTCGAGCTACGACGCCCAGCTCGGCGAGGGCGACGGACCGACGTCCGAGGCGGAGCTCGACGAGCTCGTCTGGGCGATCACCACCCAGGACGTCCGCGACGCCTGCGACGTCCTGCGTCCCGTCTACGACGCCACGGACGGTGTCGACGGACGCGTGTCCATCGAGGTCGACCCCCGGCTCGCGCGGGACACCCACGCGACCATCGCCCTCGCGAAGAAGCTGTGGACGCTCGTCGACCGACCGAACCTCTACATCAAGATCCCGGCGACCGTCGAAGGGCTCCCGGCGATCACCGCGACCATCGCCGAAGGCATCAGCGTCAACGTCACGCTGATCTTCTCGCTCGAGCGCTACCGCGCCGTCATCGACGCATACCTCGTAGGGATCGAGGCGGCCCACGCGGCCGGCCACGACGTCCACCCCATCGGGTCCGTCGCCTCCTTCTTCATCAGTCGGGTCGATGCGGCTGTCGACCCCGCCCTCGACGCGCTCGGGACCCCCGAGGCGACCGAGCTGCGGGGCAAGGTCGCGGTCGCGAACGCCCGTCTCGCCTATGCCATCCACCGTGACGTGCTCGCCAGCGATCGCTGGAAGAAGCTCGCCGGGCTCGGCGCACAGCCTCAGCGCCCGCTCTGGGCCTCGACCGGCGTGAAGGACCCGTCCTACCCCGACACCCTGTACGTCACGGAGCTCGTGGCCGCCGGCGTGGTCAACACGATGCCCGAGCCCACGCTCACGGCCGTCGCCGACCACGGCGTCATCACCGGGGACACCATCACCCCCGCCCTCGAGGACGCGCGTACGGTCATCGACCGCCTCGCCGCTGTCGGCATCTCCCTCGACGAGATCACCGCGCAGCTCGAGACCGAAGGGCTCGAGAAGTTCGTCACGAGCTGGGAAGAGCTCCTCACGACCGTCACGACAGGGCTCGACCGGGTGCACGAAACAGGCAAGAACGACAAATCCTGAGATAGGGTGCCGCTGCAACCAGGCTCTGAGGTAGAACGTCTAGCAAACGACTACCGCCTGGTGCAGCGGCACCTTGCTCCGTCCGACCACGACCGCTGTCCGTACCGCGCTCCCGAGCACCGCTGGCGCAACCGAGAATGGTGAACCACGTGAGACCCGCAAAGATCAGCGCCGAGTCGAACCCGCTCCGCGACCCGCGTGACCTCCGCCTCCCCCGCATCGCAGGCCCCTGCGGGCTCGTGATCTTCGGAGTCACCGGAGACCTCGCGCGCAAGAAGCTCATGCCGGCCGTCTACGACCTCGCGAACCGCGGCCTCCTGCCTCCCGGCTTCGCTCTCACCGGTTTCGCTCGCCGCGACTGGGAAGACCAAGACTTCGCCGAGGTCGTCCACGATGCGGTGAAGCAGTACGCCCGCACGCCCTTCCGCGAGTCCGTGTGGAAGCAGCTCGCCGAAGGCATCCGGTTCGTCCAGGGCAGCTTCGACGACGACGAGGCGTTCGAGCGCCTCAGCGAGACGGTCGCCGAGCTCGACGAGATCCGAGGCACCAAGGGCAACCACGCCTTCTACCTCTCTGTGCCGCCCAGCGCGTTCCCGGTCGTCTGCCGCCAGCTCGCCCGGTCAGGCCTGTCCGAGTCGACCGAGGACGCCTGGCGCCGGGTCGTCATCGAGAAGCCGTTCGGCCACGACCTCGAGAGCGCACGCGAGCTCAACGACGTCGTGTCCGAGGTCTTCGCTCCCGAGGACGTCTTCCGCATCGACCACTACCTCGGCAAGGAGACGGTCCAGAACCTCCTCGCCCTGCGCTTCGCCAACCAGATGTACGAGCCGATCTGGAACGCGAACTACGTCGACCACGTTCAGATCACCATGGCCGAGGATATCGGCATCGGCGGGCGCGCCGGCTACTACGACGGCATCGGTGCAGCACGCGACGTCATCCAGAACCACCTCCTCCAGCTCTTGGCGCTCACCGCGATGGAAGAGCCGGTCTCCTTCAGCGCCGACGACCTCATCGCCGAGAAGATCAAGGTGCTCTCCGCGATGCGGCTGCCCAAGGACCTCGGCAAGCACACAGCCCGTGGGCAGTACGAATCAGGATGGCAGGGCGGCGAAGAGGTCGTCGGCTACCTCGAGGAAGCCGGCACCGACCCAGAGTCCGCTACCGAGACGTTCGCCGCGATCCGCGTCGACATCGATACCCGCCGATGGGCTGGGGTGCCGTTCTACCTCCGCGCCGGCAAACGGCTCGGCCGCCGGGTCACCGAGATCGCGATCGTCTTCAAGAAGGCACCGCACCTTCCCTTCGAGTCGACAGCCACCTCTGAGCTCGGCAAGAACGCCATCGTCATCCGCGTCCAGCCCGACGAGGGGGTCACGCTCCGCCTCGGTGCCAAGGTCCCTGGCACCGCCATGGAGGTCCGCGACGTCACCATGGACTTCGGCTACGGTCACGCCTTCACCGAGTCATCTCCCGAGGCCTACGAACGACTCATCCTCGACGTGCTCCTCGGCGACCCGCCGCTGTTCCCGCGTCACGAAGAGGTCGAGCTCTCGTGGAAGATCCTCGATCCCATCACCCAGTTCTGGGCGAGCAAGGGCAAGCCTGAGCCCTACCGCTCCGGCACGTGGGGCCCCGAGTCTGCGACCGCCATGCTCACGCGCGACGGTCGCGCCTGGCGCCGTCCGTGAGCGCCCAGGCTCGACCGGCACCCGACTCACCCCTGACGGAGGACCGCACGTGATCATCGACATGCCAGGCACGACCGCCGGAGCCGTCGCCAAACGACTCATCAAGATCCGCGAAGAAGGCGGAGCGATCGCGCTCGGGCGCGTGCTCACCCTCATCATCGTGGCCGACGAGGGCGACATCACCGAGGCTGTCGACGCCGCGAACGACGCGAGCCGTGAGCACCCGTGCCGCATCCTCGTCGTCGCGGCCGCGCACGACCGCACGACCGACGTCCTCGATGCCGAGATCCGTGTCGGCGGTGACGCTGGCGCGAGCGAGGTCATCATCCTGCGCCCCTCGGGCGGCCTCATCGGCCACCCTGACACCCTCGTCATGCCGCTCCTGCTCCCTGACGCGCCGATCGTCGCGTGGTGGCCGCAGAACATGCCTGCGAGCCCGTCGACAGACCTCATCGGGGCCATGGCCAAGATCCGGATCACCGACTCGATGAACTGCACGCAGCCGATCGACAACCTCCAGGTGCTGCGAGCGAACCACGAGCCCGGTGACATCGACCTCGCGTGGACGCGTGTGACCGTCTGGCGCGGGCTGCTCGCCGCCGCTCTGGACCAGCCCCCCTACGAGCCGGTGCTCTCCGCCGTCGTCGAAGGCGACGAGGCCCACCCGTCGGTCGACCTGCTCGCGGCGTGGCTCGCCCGAGGTCTCAAGTGCCCCGTCACGATCCGTCGCAAGAGCCAGGCGTATGCCATCACGCGCGTCGTCATGACCCGCAGGTCGGGTGACATCATCCTCGACCGCCCCGACGGCCACATCGCCACCCTCACCCAGCCCGGGCAACCGGACCATCGGATCGCCCTGCCCGTGCGGCAGCTGCGTGAGTGCCTCTCAGAAGAGCTCCGCCGGCTCGACCCCGACGAGGTCTACGGCGACGTCCTGGTCAAGGGGCTCGTCCGCGTCGAGGCCGACGCGTGACGGCGCCGCGCCTCGTCGTCGTCCACCCGACGCCTGCGGTGCTCGCTGAAGCCGTCGCCGCACGGCTCCTCACGCGGATCATCGACATCCAGTCCGTGCGCTCACCCGTGCACGTCGTCGTCACCGGCGGCACCATCGGTATCCGGACGCTGGCTGCCGTCGCGACCAGCCCAGTCCGCACCGCGGTCGACTGGACCCAGGTGCACGTCTGGTGGGGTGACGAGCGCTTCCTGCCTGCGGGTGACCCTGAGCGCAACGAGACACAGGCGCGCAGCGCGCTCCTCGACAGCCTCGAGTCGCTCCCGGCCGACAACATCCATGCGATGGCGCCGGACGACGGAACCCGGACCGCAGAGGACGCTGCAGACCTCTATGCCGCCGAGCTGGCGCGCTTCGCACCCGAGGGCGCCCTGGCTCCTGCGTTCGACGTCACGCTCGTGGGTATGGGTCCCGACGCGCACGTCGCTTCGCTCTTCCCCGGCAACTCCGCGCTCGAAGTGACCGGACGTACGACGACAGCGGTGCACGACTCCCCCAAGCCGCCCTCAGACCGGGTGTCGTTGACCTTCGAGGCGCTGCAGGGATCGTCGGAGGTGTGGGTCGTCGCCGCCGGCGCCGACAAGGCCTCAGCCGTCGCTGCAGCACTCGGCGGGGCGCCTGTCACCGAAGCACCGATCAGCGGAGCCACCGGACGCCTGCTCACGGCATGGCTCGTCGACGTCGACGCGGCCTCGGCGGTCGCCTGATCTACGCCGCTCCCCGCGGGCGGCCGACGCCCCGCGGGGAGCGGCGCGGATCGGTCCGATCTGGGCCTCAGCGCAGCGGACGTCCTCCGCGGCGGGCCCTGAGCGAGGCAAGCGCCTCGTCAAGCAACGCTTTGCCGTCAGCCTCGCTGCGACGTTCTTTCACGTACGCGAGGTGGGTCTTGTAGGGCGTGTTGCGCACCGCCGCTGGAGGGTTCTCCGGGTCTTGACCGGCTGGAAGACCACAGCTCGTGCACTCCCAGACCTCCGGCGCCTCGACGTGCGCCTCGATCGAGAAGCTCGGTCGGGTCACGTGCTCGTGGGCACAGTAGTACGCGACGAAGAAGCGCGGAGCGGTGTCACCTCGCTCGGACTCGCCCATAGGTCCGGCACCGACACGCGATCCACGGATCGCACTACCACCAGCCACTGCAGCTCCTCCGAAAGGCGGACGAGGTCATCCCAGAGCTACGGGGCGACCTTCTGGATAAGGCCGAGGAGCACGATGGACGTGAACCATACGAGCGCGAACCCGACCGTGATGCGGTTGAGGTTCCGCTCAGCGACGCCTGAGCTTCCGACGCTGCTCGAGACACCTCCACCGAACATGTCGGAGAGTCCCCCGCCCTTGCCCTTGTGCATGAGGATCAAGAGAATCATGAAGGCGCTCGTCAGGACAAGGATGACCTCGAGGGCCACACGTAGGATCTCCACAGTCGCGTTCATTCCTCTGACTCGAGAGGGAACCGACACGTTCAGCGGATCCCAGGATGTGTGGCACCGGCGGCACCGAGGTCAAGAATAGGCCAGTTTACGGCTCCCGATCCACCGAGCCCGCCAGTCGCTCTCGCGACCGGCGGGCCAGGCTCGTCGACCTGGGACCGTCGAGGCTCAGGCTCCGGCGTGCGCCTGGTACCGAGCGATCTTCGCGAACTCCTCGGCGTCGAGGCTCGCTCCGCCGACGAGAGCACCGTCGACGTCCGTCTCCTTCATGAGCTCCGCGATCGACGTGGACTTCACCGAACCGCCGTACAGCACACGGACGGCGTCAGCGACCTCGGTCGAGTAGAGCTCGGCGAGACGCACGCGGATCGCTCCAGCGACCTCCTGAGCGTCCTGCGGCGTGGCGACCTCACCCGTACCGATGGCCCAGACGGGCTCGTACGCGATGACGACCTTCGCGGCGTCGTCTGCGGAGAGGCCCTCGAGCGCTCCGTCGACCTGCGCGAGGGTGTGGGACACCTGGTCGCCGGCCTTGCGGACCTCGAGCGCCTCGCCGACGCAGATGATCGGGACGAGCCCGTGCGCGAGAGCAGCCTTCGACTTCGCGTTGACGAGCGCGTCGTCTTCCGCGTGGTACTGACGACGCTCGGAGTGACCGATCGCGACGTACTTCACGCCCAGCTTCGCGAGGAACACCGGAGAGATCTCGCCGGTGTACGCGCCGGACACGTGCTGCGAGACGTCCTGTGCGCCGTAGCTGAGCTCGAGCTTGTCAGCGTCGACGAGCGTCTGGACGCTGCGCAGGTCGGTGAACGGAGCGAGCACGGTGACCTCGACGGCCGAGAAGTCGTGCTTGCCGTCCTTGAGCGCCCAGGCGAGCTTCTGCACCAGGTGGATGGCCTCCTGGTGGTCCTGGTTCATCTTCCAGTTCCCTGCGATGAGGGGTGTGCGGGTCTGTGCCACGGTAGCTCTACCTTCTTCAGAGAGGACGGGGTCGGTCACGCGTCGAGGACGGCGATGCCGGGGAGGGACTTGCCCTCGAGGTACTCGAGGCTGGCGCCACCACCGGTCGAGATGTGGCTGAAACCGGCCTCGTCGAAGCCGAGGATGCGCACCGCGGCAGCAGAGTCGCCGCCACCGACGATCGTGAACGCACCGTTGTTCGCGGTCGCGTCGACGAGCGCCTGCGCGACAGCGCGGGTCCCGGCCGAGAACGCCTCGAACTCGAACACGCCGGCGGGTCCGTTCCAGACCGCGGTCTTGGCGTCAGCGATCTTCGACGCGAAGAGCGCCTGCGACGCCGGACCGATGTCGAGGCCGATCTTGCCGTCAGGGATCGCGTCTGCCGGGACGACGGTCGCGGGCGAGTCTGCCTTGAACTCGTCGGCGACGACGATGTCGGTCGGGAGGACGATCTCGACGCCGGACTCCTCTGCCTGCGCGAGGTAGCCCTTGACGGCCTCGATCTGGTCGGACTCGAGGAGCGAGTTGCCGACCGGGTATCCCTTCGCCGCGAGGAAGGTGAAGACCATGCCCCCGCCGATGAGGAGGCGGTCAGCCTTGGTGAGCAGGTTCGCGATGACTCCGAGCTTGTCGGAGACCTTCGAGCCGCCGAGGACGACGACGTACGGGCGTGCGGGGTCTTCGGTCGCCTTCTTGAGGGACTCGACCTCCTTGAGCACGAGCGTGCCGACCGCAGACGGGAGCTTGAGCGCCACGTCGTACACGGACGCCTGCTTGCGGTGCACCACACCGAAGCCGTCGGACACGAACGCGTCCGCGAGCGAGGCCAGGTCGTCAGCGAGCGAGGCACGCTCAGCGTCGTCCTTGGAGGTCTCGCGCGGGTCGAAGCGGATGTTCTCAAGAAGAGCCACCTCGCCGTCCGCGAGAGCAGCGACGGTGGCCTTGGCGGACTCGCCGACCGTGTCCTGCGCGAGAGCGACCGGGGCACCGAGGAGCTCGGCGAGACGGGCAGCGACGGGGGCGAGGGAGTACTTCGCCTCCGGTGCACCCTTGGGGCGACCGAGGTGGGCGGCGACGACGACCCGCGCACCGGCGTCGACGAGCGACTTCAGTGTCGGCAGGGCGGCGCGGATGCGGCCGTCGTCGGTGATGGTCGTGCCGTCGAGCGGCACGTTGAAGTCTGAACGGACGAGCACGCGCTTGCCGCGCAGGTCGCCGAGGTCCTCGATCGTCTTCATGGGTTCTCCAAGCTCAGGGGGCGGACATGCAGACGTCCGCGTGAGTGACGTGTGCCGGAAGGCTCATCACTCACGCGGACGTCATCTATTCGGGGTTACCCGGCAGTCTTCGCAGCGCGAAGGTCAGAGCTTCTCGCCGACGAGGACGGTGAGGTCCACGAGACGGTTGGAGTAGCCCCACTCGTTGTCGTACCAGGAGACGACCTTGACCTGGTCGCCGATCACCTTGGTGAGACCAGAGTCGAAGATGCTCGACGCCGGGTCGGTGACGATGTCGGACGAGACGAGCGCGTCCTCGGAGTAGACGAGGATGCCCTTGAGGGGGCCCTCGGCTGCAGCCTTGATCGCAGCGTTGACGGACTCGACCGTGACGGGCTTGGCAGCCGTGAAGGTGAGGTCCGTCGCGGAGCCTGTGGGTACGGGGACGCGGAGCGCGTAGCCGTCGAGCTTGCCCTTGAGCTGCGGGAGCACGAGCGCCACGGCCTTGGCCGCACCGGTCGACGTCGGGACGATGTTGATCGCAGCGGCGCGGGCGCGGCGGAGGTCCTTGTGGGGGCCGTCCTGGAGGTTCTGGTCGCCCGTGTACGCGTGGATCGTCGTCATGAGGCCACGCTCGATGCCGAAGGCCTCGTCGAGAACCTTGGCCATCGGTGCGAGGCAGTTCGTGGTGCACGACGCGTTGGAGATGATGTGCATCGTCGCGGGGTCGTAGTCGCCCTCGTTGACACCGATGACGAACGTGCCGTCCTCGTTGCTCGCGGGAGCGGAGATGATGACCTTCTTGGCGCCGGCGTCGATGTGTGCCTTCGCCTTGGTCGCGTCCGTGAAGAAGCCGGTCGACTCGATGACGATGTCGGCGCCCAGTGCGCCCCACGGCAGGTCTGCCGGGTTGCGCTCTGCAAGAGCCTTGATCTTCTTGCCGTTGACGGTGATCGACTCTTCGTCGAAGCTCACGTCAGCTGCCAGACGACCCAGAACAGAGTCGAACTTGAGCAGGTGCGCGAGGGTCTTGTTGTCCGTGAGGTCGTTGACACCGACGATCTCGATGTCTGCACCGGACGCAAGGATTGCGCGGAAGAAGTTACGTCCAATACGACCGAAGCCGTTGATTCCGACGCGGATGGTCACTATGCCCTCCTCAGGGCGCGCCGGACAGTACCGACGCACACGGTTGTTGACGAACGTTCACGTACGTCGACGTACGTTGGTGTGATGGTGCCCGATCGCGCCAGAGGGTCGCTGCACGTTTTCTGCAAGGTACCCCCGGTCGATCTGACATCTTGAGCCTATACCCCGGCGGGACTTCATGTGGGGACCATCGTCCCCATGAGACACGATCTCGTCCCGATGTGGTCACGGGGACGTGTGCTGTTCACCCGAAATGCCTCTGTAAACCAATATGAACACCAGACTACGTCTCACAGTCTGGACGGCGTCTAGAGATCTAGCAGCTCAGGGCTCAGTCCAGCCTCGGTGTCGGGGATGCCGAGCTCCTCTGCGCGCTTGTCCGCGGTCGCGAGCAACCGCCGGATACGTCCCGCTACGGCGTCCTTCGTCAGAGGCGGGTCAGCAAGCTGGCCGAGCTCCTCGAGCGACGACTGCTTGTGCGCGAGGCGCAGCTCGCCCGCCTGACGCAGGTGGTCCGGGAGATCCGGTCCGAGGATCTCGAACGCGCGCTCCACGCGCGCCCCGGCAGCGACGGCAGCCCGCGCAGAGCGACGCAGGTTCGCGTCGTCGAAGTTGGCAAGACGGTTGGCCGTGCCCCGCACCTCACGACGGAGCCGTCGCTCCTCCCAGACGACGACCGCGTCCTTCGCGCCGAGCCGGGTGAGGAGCGCGCCGATCGCCTCACCGTCACGGATGACGACCCGGTCGACGTTGCGGACCTCGCGGGTCTTGGCCGCGATGCCCAGCCTCCGGGCAGCGCCGACGAGCGCGAGCGCCGCCTCGGGGCCAGGGCACGTGACCTCGAGGGCAGACGAACGACCAGGCTCTGTGAGCGATCCGTGGGCGAGGAACGCGCCACGCCACGCGGCTTCGGCCTCGCCCGTCCCGGCCGAGACGACCTGGGGTGGGAGACCACGGACCGGCCGGCCGCGGCTGTCGAGGAGCCCCGTCTGGCGGGCGAGGGACTCACCGTCCTTAACCACCCGGATCACATAGCGGCTCCCCCGCCGGATCCCTCCGGCGGAGACGACGATGATCTCGGACGTGTGCCCATAGACCTCCGCGATCGCCTGCCGCAGCCTCCGCGCCGCGATCGCCGTGTCGAGCTCAGCCTCGATGACGATCCGTCCCGAGATGATGTGCAGACCCCCGGCGAACCGGAGCATCGCAGACACCTCAGCCTTGCGGTAGGACGTCTTGTCGATCTTCAAGCGGGCAAGCTCGTCTTTCACCTGTGCGGTCAGCGCCATGGGGCAATCCTGCCATCTCTGACGGGCCGCTCTCACCCATCAGCGCGAAATCGTGCCGACGTCCCCGAGGAAGTCGTCGAACACGTCTCGGTAGGCTGCAGCCAGCCGCAGCGGGTCGTGGATCGGGGTCCCGTCGCCCCGACCGACCTGGCGCATGAGGAGCACCGCTCCGATGTGGTCGACCTCCTTCACGAGCAGGTCCGGATCCTCGACCGCGGACGGGTCCGCGACGACCGCGTCGATCCGAAGGTCGGGTGCGTGACGGTAGAGCGCTCGGAGGTGCTCGATCGTCGTCATCCCGAGCGTCTCGTCCGTCTCGCTCGACAGGTTGAGGGTCAGGCAGCGTCGCCCCTTGGTCTCGTGGAGCGCCTTCGCCAGGTCGGGCACCAAGAGGTGCGGCATCACCGAGGAGAACCACGAGCCGGGGCCCAGCACGATCCAGTCGGCCGCCATGATCGCGTCCACCGCCTCCGGGCATGCTGGTGGGTTCGCCGGAGACAGCCGGATGTTCTCGACGCGGCCCGCGGTGGAGGCCACCTGCGACTGACCGACCACCGTGACGACCTCTCCCCCGATCGCCACCTCGGCCTCGAGCGACAGCGGGACGGACGCCATCGGCAGCACCCTTCCCCGGGCACCGAGGAGCTTGCCTACCCAGTCGAGACCCTTGACCGAGTCGTCGAGGAGCTCCCACAGCGCGACGATGAGGAGGTTGCCGACCGCGTGCTGGTTGAGGTCCCCGGCCGACGTGAAGCGGTGCTGCAGCAGGTCACGCCACGTGCGCCCCCACTCGGAGTCGTCGCACAGCGCTGAGAGTGCCATCCGCAGGTCGCCGGGAGGCAAGACGCCCAGCTCCTCGCGCAGCCGGCCGGACGATCCCCCGTCGTCCGCGACGGTGACGATCGCCGTGAGACGGTCCGTCATGAGCCGCAGCGCCGAGAGGCTCGCAGAGAGCCCGTGCCCTCCTCCGAGAGCGACGACGGCCGGGCTGCCTATCGGGTACACGGACATCCCCTCACTCCTTGCCGAGGTCGCGTGCCGTGACGGCGACCCTGTGCCCGTTCTCACGGAGCTTGCGAGCGATCTCCTCGCTCACCGCGACGGACCGGTGCTTGCCACCCGTGCACCCGATGGCGATCGTCACGTAGCGCTTCTCCTCGTTGAGATACCCGGCGAACACGGGCTCGAGCGCATAGACGTACCGATCGATGAACTCCTTCGCTCCCGGCCGTGCGAGCACGAAGTCACGGACGGGCTCGTCTCGGCCTGTGAGGTGACGCAGCTCGGTGATCCAGTAGGGGTTCGTCAGGAAGCGCATGTCCACGACGTGGTCCGCGTCGAGCGGGATGCCGTACTTGAAGCCGAACGAGACCACGTTGATCCGGAGAGTCTCATGGTTGCCCTCGGCGACCCCCTGCCGGACCTCGCGCGCGAGGTCGTGGACGTTCAGCTCGGACGTGTCCACGACGATGTCCGACCGCTCGCGGATCGTCCGCAAGAGCTGGCGCTCCACGCCGATGCCGTCGAGGATGCGACCGTCGCCCTGGAGCGGGTGCGGTCGACGGACCTGCTCGAACCGCCTGACGAGGACCTCGTCGGAGGCGTCGAGGAAGAGGATCCGATACTCGATCCCCCGCTTGCGGAACCGGGCGAGGACGTCGTTGAGGTCGTTGAAGAACTCACGTCCACGGACGTCCACCACAGCACCGACACGGGTGATCGCGGAGCCCGCCCGCGTCATCATGTCCACCAGCGGGACGAGCATCTTGGGTGGCAGGTTGTCCACCACGTACCAGTCGAGGTCCTCGAGGACCATCGCCGCCCGAGACCTCCCGGCTCCGGACATCCCGGTGATGATGAGGACCTCGCTCGAGCCCGGCTCGGGCGCGGGAGTCGCCGCCTCGACCTCGGGGATCCCCTGAGGGACGGTCATGGGTGCTGGTTCCTGGCTCATGCGTCCCAGCATGCCAGGTGGCTCAGCGGTCGGCAGGTTCCGCCACGAACGGCGCGACCGCGACTTCAGGCTCTGGCAGCACCAGGGCGGCGACGACCGCCTCGGCAGTCTTGCGCCCCATCCCCGGAACCGTGGCGATCTCCTCCGCCGTCGCGGCACGCAGACGCTTGAGCGACCCGAAGTGCCGCAAGAGCGCTGTGGTCCGCGCGGGTCCGAGACCGGGGACGTCGTCGAGCACAGAGACCGTCATCCCCTTGCCGCGCTTCTTGCGGTGCGCGCTGATCGCGAACCTGTGCGCCTCGTCCCTCACCCGCTGGAGCAGGTAGAGCCCCTCGGAGGACCGGTTGAGGATGACGGGGTACGGGTCGTCGGGCACCCAGACCTCCTCGAGCCGCTTGGCGAGCCCGCACAGCGCGACGTCGTCGATCCCCAGGTCTGCCAGAGCCTTGGCGGCCGCAGCGACCTGCGGCGGACCACCATCGACGACGACGAGCTGCGGGGGGTAGGCAAACCGTCGACCGCGCGCGTCCTTCTCGTCGTCGGTCTCTGGCCCGACCTCGCCGCTGACGGTCTCGACCACGAGGTCGCCCGAGGACGCGAGGTCGCTGAGGTAGCGCTTGAACCGCCGCGTGATCACCTCGTACATGGCCGCGGTGTCGTCGCGCGCCCCGTCCCCGTCCGGACCTCGCACGCCGAACGTGCGGTACTCGCTCTTGCGCGCCAGCCCGTCCTCGAAGACGACCATCGACGCGGCCTGGTAGGTGCCCTGCGTCGTGGAGATGTCGTAGCACTCGATGCGCAGCGGTGCCGTGTCCAGCCCGAGCGCCTCCTGGAGCTCGCGCAACGCCTGGCTGCGCGTCGTGAGGTCGCCGGCCCGGCGTGTGCGGTGCAGCGCGAGCGCGTGCTCTGCGTTCTTGCGGACAGTCTCTGCCAGCTCGCGCTTGTCGCCCCGCTGAGGGATCCGCACGTCGACCTTCGCGCCGCGCAGGCCGGTGAGCCATGCCGCGACCTGCTCTGGGTGCGCAGGGAGCACGGGGACGAGCACCTCTCGCGGGACGAGCCCGCTGTCCCTCGCCGCCCCGACGTCGCCGCCCGACGTCTCGTCGGCCGTGCCGTAGACCTGCTGGAGCAGGTGCTCGACGAGGTCGGCGTCCGTGACGTCTTCGACCTTCTCGACGATCCAGCCCCGTTGCCCCCGGATGCGGCCGCCACGGACGTGGAAGACCTGGACGGCCGCCTCGAGCTCGTCGCCGACCATCGCGAAGATGTCAGCGTCCGTGGCGTCCTGCAGGACGACAGCGTTCTTCTCCATGGCACGCTCGAGCGCACGGATGTCGTCACGCAAGCGCGCCGCGAGCTCGTACTCCATGTTCTGCGCGGCCATCGCCATGCGGTCGTTGAGGCGGCGGACGAACTTGCCGGTGTCACCGGCCATGAACGCGCAGAAGTCGTCCGCGAGCGCGCGGTGCGCCTCCTGGGTGATCCGTTCGACGCACGGTGCCGAGCACTTGTCGATGTACCCGAGCAGGCAGGGGCGCCCCGACTGCTGGGCACGCTTGTAGACGCCTGCGGAGCAGGTGCGGATCGGAAAAACGCGCAAGAGCAGGTCGAGCGTCTCGCGGATCGCCCATGCGTGCGCGAAGGGTCCGTAGTACCGCGTCCCGGGCCGCTTGGCTCCGCGCATGACCTGGGCGCGTGGCACGCTCTCCCCCATCGTCACGGCGAGGAAGGGGTATGACTTGTCGTCGCGGTACTTGACGTTGAACCGTGGGTCGTACTCCTTGATCCACGAGTACTCGAGGGCGAGCGCCTCGACCTCGGTGCCGACGACGGTCCACTCGACGGACGCGGCGGTGGTCACCATCGTCTGGGTCCGCTGGTGCAGGCCTGCGATGTCCTGGAAGTAGCTGGAGAGCCGGGCGCGCAGGTTCTTCGCCTTGCCGACGTAGATGACCCGGCTGTGCTCGTCCCGGAACCGGTACACGCCCGGGGTGGTCGGGATCTCTCCCTGAGCAGGGCGATACGTTGCTGGGTCAGCCATGCTGACGAGCCTAGTTCAGGCGTCCGACACGCTCGTCCTGTGGTCCGAGCCCGTACCGGCAGCAGGTGTGACGACTGTCACTGTCGGCCGCTTCCGGCTACCGTGACGTCATGGGAGCCTTTCACGCATACTCAGCAGCGATCACCTGGACCGGGGCCGGCGAGACGGGTACGTCGAGCTACACGGCCTACTCGCGCGAGCACACGGTCCTCGTCGAGGGGAAGGCTGACATCCTCGGGAGCGCCGACCCTGCCTTTCGCGGGGACAGCTCACGGCACAACCCCGAAGAGCTGTTCGTCGCGTCGCTCGCGCAGTGCCACATGCTGTGGTTCCTCCACATGGCGGCGCAGGCCGGTGTCGTCGTCACGGAGTACACCGACCACGCAGTCGGGACGATGCGCGTCGAGGCCGCTGGTGCGGGGCAGTTCACGGAGGTCGAGCTACGCCCCCGTGTGGTCCTCGCCGAGGGCACCGCGGGTGACCCGGAGACGCTCGTCGCCGGCCTCCACGCCCGGGCGCACGACCACTGTTTCATCGCCCGGTCGGTGAACTTTCCGGTACGGATCAGCCCGATCGTCGCCGCGCACGCACCGGTGGCCTAGCACAGCAGCAGGAACGGTCGCCCGGCCTCGGCCGAGCGACCGTCCACGGTGCTACGTCGCGAGCTGTGCCCGCGAGCGCGACGTCTTCTTCTTCGCCACGGCCTTGGCTGGCGCAGCAGGGCTCTTCACGAGCGCGGCGACGCGTGCCGGGGGGTGCGCCTTGAGCGTCTCCGCGAGGAACCTGCCGGTGTGGCTGGCGGGGACGTTGGCGACGTGCTCGGGCGTGCCCTCGGCGACGACGAGCCCACCTCCAGAACCACCCTCCGGTCCCATGTCGATGACCCAGTCAGCATTCTTGATGACATCGAGGTTGTGCTCGATGACGAGCACCGAGTTGCCCTTGTCGACAAGAGACTGCAGAACTGCCAAGAGCTTGCGGATGTCTTCGAAGTGCAGGCCTGTCGTCGGCTCGTCGAGCACGTAGATCGTTCGACCGGTCGAGCGCTTCTGCAGCTCGCTGGCCAGCTTGACGCGCTGCGCCTCGCCTCCTGAGAGCGTGGGGGCGGACTGACCGAGGCGGACGTAGCCGAGCCCCACGTCGACGAGCGTCTTGAGGTGCCGTGAGATCCCCGGCACCGCGGAGAAGAACTCCGAGGCCTCCTCGATCGGCATGTCGAGGACGTCCGCGACGGTCTTGCCCTTGAAGTGGACCTCGAGCGTCTCTCGGTTGTAGCGAGCGCCGTGGCACACCTCGCACGGGACGTAGACGTCCGGGAGGAAGTTCATCTCGATCTTGATCGTGCCGTCGCCGGAGCACGCCTCGCAGCGGCCGCCCTTGACGTTGAACGAGAACCGCCCGGGGAGGTATCCGCGGACCTTCGCTTCGGTGGTCTCGGCGAAGAGCCGACGCACGTGGTCCCACACTCCGGTGTAGGTCGCCGGGTTCGAGCGCGGGGTCCGCCCGATCGGGCCCTGGTCGACGTGCACCACCTTGTCGAGGTGCTCGAGGCCGAGGACGCGCTTGTGCCGTCCGGCCACCTGGCGTGCTCCGTTGAGCTCGTTCGCCAAGACCGTATAGAGGATCGAGTTGACCAGCGTCGACTTCCCCGAGCCGGACACACCGGTGACCGCTGTGAGCACACCCAGCGGGAAGGACACGTCGATGCCGTCGAGGTTGTGCTCTCGCGCACCGACGACCTTGACCGCACGGCTCGGGTCGGTCGCCCGACGCTCGAGAGGCATGGGGATCGAGCGTCGTCCAGCGAGGTACGCCCCGGTCACCGACTCGGGAGCCGTGAGGAGCCCCGCATAGTCTCCAGAGTGAACCACGCGGCCACCGTGCTCGCCCGCACCCGGGCCGATGTCGACCACCCAGTCGGCTGCCCGGATGGTGTCCTCGTCGTGCTCGACGACGATGAGCGTGTTCCCGAGGTCGCGGAGCCGGGTGAGCGTGTCGATGAGCCGACGGTTGTCTCTCTGGTGCAGGCCGATGCTGGGCTCGTCGAGGACGTACAGCACTCCTACGAGACCAGATCCGATCTGCGTCGCGAGGCGGATGCGCTGCGCCTCGCCTCCGGAGAGAGTTCCGGCAGGACGCATGAGCGAGAGGTAGTCGAGACCGACGTCGAGCAAGAAGCCGAGACGGTCCTGGATCTCCTTGAGCACCTGCGTCGCGATCGCCCGCTCCCGGACACCGAGCTCGAGCTGGTCGAGGAAGTCACGGCACTCGCGCAGCGGCAGCGCGCACACCTCGGCGATCGAGCGTCCGCCGACGAGGACGGCGAGGACCTCCGGCTTGAGCCGGGTGCCGTCGCAGACCGGGCACGGGACCTCACGCATGTAGGCCTCGTACTTCTCCTTCGACCAGTCTGACTCGGTCTCGGCGTGCCTGCGGTGCAGGAACGTGATGGCCCCCTCGAACCCGGTCGAGTACTGACGCTCGCGGCCCCAGCGGTTCTTGTACTTCACCTGGACCTCATGGTCCTGTCCGTACAGCACCGCGTTCCGCGCGCGCTCGGGCAGAGCGCGCCACGGCGTGTCCATCGAGAACTCGAGATCCTTCGCGAGCGCGCCGAGCACGCGTGCGAAGTACTCGGAGGACCCCTGGTTCCAGGGAGCGATCGCGCCCTCGGCGAGGGTCTTGTCCTCGTCCGGGACGATGAGGTCTGGATCGACCTCGAGACGAACCCCGATGCCTGAGCACTCGGGGCACGCACCGTACGGGGCGTTGAAGGAGAACGTCCGTGGCTCGATCTCGTCGAGGCTGAGCACGTGGTCGTTCGGGCAGGCGCGGTGCTCGGAGAACTTGCGCTCCCGCTCCGGGTCGTCTGCCGGCGCGTCGACCATCTCGACGATCACGAGACCCCCGGCGAGCCCGAGGGCTGTCTCGACAGAGTCGGTGAGCCGCCGCTGCACGCCCTCGCGCGCGACGAGCCGGTCGATGACGACCTCGATCGTGTGCTTGAGCTTCTTCTCGAGCGTCGGCGGCTCGGTGAGCTGGACGACCTCGCCGTCGACCCGTGCGCGGGAGAACCCCTTGGCCTGGAGCTCCTTGAAGAGGTCCGTGTACTCGCCCTTGCGTCCGCGCACCACCGGTGCAAGGACCTGGTACCGGGTGCCTTCCGGGAGCTCGAGGAGACGATCGACGATCTGCTGGGGCGTCTGGGCCGTCACTCGCTCGCCGCACTGAGGGCAATGCTGCGTCCCGGCGCGCGCGAAGAGCAGGCGGAGGTAGTCGTACACCTCGGTGATGGTGCCGACGGTCGAGCGCGGGTTGCGGTTCGTCGACTTCTGGTCGATCGACACCGCCGGCGACAGGCCTTCGATGAAGTCGACGTCAGGCTTGTCCATCTGCCCGAGGAACTGCCGCGCGTAGGCGGAGAGCGACTCCACGTAACGCCGCTGCCCTTCAGCGAAGATGGTGTCGAAGGCCAAGGAGGACTTGCCTGAACCGGAGAGACCGGTGAAGACGATCAGCTTGTCCCTCGGAAGGTCGAGGTCGACGTTGCGGAGGTTGTGCTCACGGGCACCTTGGACGACGAGGCGTTCACTCACCGGTCTATCGTACGGGGAACCCCTCGAGCCCGCACACTTGTTCGAACGACAGCCTCCCGCCGTGCTTCCTACGGCCGGAGACAGCACAATCGTCAGATGAACACGGCCCCACCCGACGCCCTCGCTCGGGCGACCCCCAACCCCGAGCACACCACCACGATCCCCTCAGTCGACGACGGAACCACACCGATCGCCGAGTACGCCGTGCTCGGCGACGGTCAGTCGTGCGCCCTCGTCAGCCGCCGAGGCTCCGTCGACTGGCTGTGCCTCCCGCACTTCGACTCTCCCGCGAGCTTCGCCGCGCTGCTGGGCACGCCCGAGCACGGCCGGTGGCTGCTCACGGTCCCCGACGCGCACACGGTCGAGCGCCGGTACGTCGGTGACTCGTTCGTCCTCGAGACGACGTACACGAGCGCGAGCGGGGTGGCGCGGATCATCGACGCGATGCCCGTCTGCGACGGGCGAGCCGACCTCGTCCGACGCGTCGAGGTGCTCTCCGGGACCGTGACGATCGAGCACGAGTGGATCGTCCGCTTCGGATACGGCGCCCTCGTCCCGTGGGTGCACCGCGTCGACGGCACCGGCGACACCGGCGGCAGCCCCGGGATCCGTGCGATCGCTGGTCCGGACTCGATGCTCCTGCGCGGCGACCGCCTCCCGGTCGCGAGCGACCACCGGCACCGGGACGTGTTCTCCGCCTCTGCCGGCGAGGTCATCTCGTTGTCGTGCACCTGGAGCGCCTCGTGGACGCCGCCACCCGCGCACCTCTCGATCGCGGACCGGATCACCGAGACCGTCCGCTGGTGGGAAGACTGGTCCGGACACTGCGGATACAACGGTCGTTACCGCGACGCCCTCGTGCGCTCGCTCCTCGTCCTGCGCCTGCTCACGAGCTCGACGACCGGCGGGATCGTCGCCGCCGCGACGACGTCCCTGCCCGAGGACTTCGGTGGAGGACGCAACTGGGACTACCGGTTCTGCTGGTTGCGTGACGCAGCCATGACGCTCGAGGCCCTCATCGAGTCGGGCTACCGCACCGAGAGCGCCTCCTGGCAGAACTGGCTCTTGCGCGCCGTCGCAGGCAGCCCGGAAGACCTCCAGATCATGTACAGCGTCGACGGCAGCCGCGACCTGCCGGAGCGCGAGCTCGACCACCTGCCCGGGTATGCCGGCTCCCGGCCCGTCCGGATCGGCAACGGTGCGGTCCACCAGGTGCAGAACGACGTGCTCGGCGAAGTCATGAGCGCCCTCGAGATGACCCGCGAAGCAGGGATGCCCCACGATCACGACAGCTGGGCGCTCCAACGGGTGCTCGTCGACGACCTCATCACGCACTGGGACACACCCGACCGCGGCATCTGGGAGGTCCGAGGACCTGAACGAGACTTCGTCCACTCGCGCGTCATGAGCTGGGCGGCGCTCGACCGCGCCGTGCGCGCCGTCGAGATCCACGGGCACGACGGCCCGGTCGAGCGCTGGCGCGCCGTCAAGGACACGATCCGCGACCAGGTGCTCGACCGAGGATGGGACCCCGACCTCGGCACCTTCGTGCAGTACTACGGCGCCACGCACACCGACGCTGCACTCCTCCAGATGGCCCAGGTCGGTTTCATCGACCCGACCGACGAACGCTTCGTCAGCACCGTGCGCACGATCCAGCAGGCCCTCTCCGACGACAGCGGCTTCGTCCGCCGCTACTCGACCACCGACTCCGACGACGGCCTGGAAGGGCACGAGGCCCCGTTCCTCGTGTGCACGTTCTGGCTCGTCGACGCACTCGCCCGGATGGGTGAGATCGAGGAGGCGACCACCCTCATGGACACCGCCGTGGCCTCCGCCAACGACGTCGGCCTCATGGCCGAGCAGTACGACACCCACCACGAGCGCATGGCCGGAAACTTCCCCCAGGCGTTCTCGCACCTCGGTCTGGTCCGAGCCGTCCACAGCATCGATCGTGCCGTGCGCTCGCGCGCCGCATCCGCCGCATCCGCCGCAGCACAGGAGAACCGATGAGCACGCCACGAGACACCGACACGGCAGGACCGACCGACCTGACGGTCCTCGACGATCTGGAGATCCGCACGGCGTGCGTCGGGCCGATGAGCAACAACGCCTATCTCTTGACCTGCCGCGGCACCGGGCACCAGCTACTCGTCGACGCGGCCGACGACGCCGACCGGCTCATGGGACTGATCCACGAAGGCACCGGCCGCCTCGACCTCGTCGTCACGACGCACAGCCACCGTGACCACCACGGGGCGCTCGCCACGGTCGTCGGTGCGACGTCCAGCACCACCGCGGCCGGAGCGGACGACGCGGCCGAGATCCCGGTCCCCACCGGACGCCTCCTGCGCCACGGGGACACGATCGACGTCGGTCGTGTCACCTTCGACGTCGTCGCGCTGCGCGGGCACACCCCGGGCTCGGTCTCCCTGGTGTACACAGAACCGTCGAGCGTCCAGGCCGCGGGAGCGGTTCCCGGGCGTGCGCACGTCTTCACCGGAGACTCGCTCTTCCCCGGCGGTGTCGGCAGCACGCGGGGCGACCACGACCGGTTCGTCCAGCTCATCGACGACGTCACCGAACGCGTCTTCGACCGCTACCGCGACGACACGCAGGTCTACCCCGGCCACGGGGCCGGCACGACGCTCGGGGCCGAGCGTCCCCACCTCGACGAGTGGCGCGCCCGAGGATGGTGACAGGCTCCTGCCAGCTGCTATCGAGCGCCTGGGAGCACGCGCGGCTCGATCCGCTCCTCGACGACGCTCTCCCCGTCGGGGCCGCGGGTCAGGAGGTACGCCCCCTTGCCGCGCTGCTCGGTGACCGCCTCGACCATCGTCGTGCCTCGGTAGACCAGGCCGACCCCGTCGTCCGTGCAGTACGCGGTCGGCAGCTCTCCGCTCCCGACCAGCGAGTGCATGAGCGGCCGACGACCAGGCTCCGAGTCGTAGTGCACACCGTTCGCGTACGGCAGGAGCCCGAGACCGTCGTGGACTGCTCGCAGCTCCGGACCGAACGAGTCGGTGGTTCCTCCCAGGTGCCAGCAGATCGACCCTGCGCTCACGCCGCTGAGGACGACTCCGGCCTCCCAGACCGTGTGCATGATGCTGTCGAGACCGTGCACGCGCCACACCGCGAGCAGGTTCGCGACGGATCCTCCACCGACCCACACGACGTCCTGGGCGAGCAGGTGCTCCATCACGTCGTCGACGTTGGGCATCGTGAAGAGGTTGAGGTGCGAGAGGTCGAGCCCGGCCGCGCGTCCGGCCTCGTCGAGCTCACCACGGAACCACGCCTGGTCGCCGCCGGCCGTGCCGACGTGGCACACCCGAGGGGTGCCGTCAGCCCCTGCGAGGTCGACAGCGTGGCGAAAGAGCGGGGCAACGGCGAGACGTGTGCGCACCCCAGGGGCGAGCCCGCCCGAGGTCGCGAGGATGGTCGGTTCAGACATGCCGACGACCATAGTGCTTGAATGTCGCCATGACGACCTTTGCCGTGACCTACGTGTACGACGACCGCGCCGCCGACCGGGACACTCACCGCCCGGCCCACCGTGCGTTCCTCTCCGGGCTGCTCGCCGCAGGGGTCCTGCGCGCGTCCGGCCCGGTGTCCGACGGCGACATGCAGGGGGCGCTCCTGGTCCTCGACGCGCCGTCGGCCGAGGCCGCCGGCACCATCCTCGACTCAGACCCGTTCGCGACCGAAGGTCTCGTCGCTGCGCGCGCCGTGGCGGAGTGGACCATCGTCAGCGGCTCCGTCGGCTGACGCACCGCGCGATCCGCCCGCGGCACGCCGCGACGATCGTGTCCTTGGGCCCCTGCTCGCCCACGTTGATGTCGAGGTGCACCCGGTTCTTCGCTGTCTTTCCCTCCGGGACCTTCTGGAAGTACAGGCGGGGGCCACGCCCTGCCGAGTCGACGGCGGCAAACCACTCCACCTGGTCCGTCAGCGGCGTGCCGCGTGCCTCCTCGTAGGCGCTCCTCATCGTGCCCTCGACGTCAGGCTGTCGCCGCCTGCATCTGCCGCAGCTCCTTCTTGAGCCCGGAGATCTCGTCGCGGAGCCGCGCTGCGAGCTCGAACTGGAGCTCGGCTGCGGCTCCGTGCATCTGGTCGCTCAGCTCCTGGATCAGAGTGACCAGCTCGTCTCCCGCAAGGCCTGCGAGCTTGTTCGGCCCGCTGGCTCCGGCCTTCGGACCACCAGGCACGGGTGCCTTCGCCTTGCCTGCGTTGCGATATCCGCCCTTGAGGAGCTCCTGGGTGTCGATCTCCTCGCGAGCGAGCATGTCCGTGACATCGCTGATCTTCTTGCGCAACGGGGTCGGGTCGATCCCGTGCTCGAGGTTGTACGCGACCTGCTTCTCCCGGCGTCGATCTGTCTCTTCGAGCGCGAGCGCCATGGCCGCAGTGATCTTGTCCGCATACATGTGCACCTCCCCCGAGACGTTGCGGGCGGCGCGCCCGATCGTCTGGATGAGCGAGGTCGCCGAGCGCAGGAACCCCTCCTTGTCCGCATCGAGGATCGCGACGAGGGAGACCTCCGGAAGGTCGAGCCCCTCACGCAGGAGGTTGATCCCGACGAGGACGTCGTACTCTCCGAGCCGCAGCTCCCTCAGCAGCTCGACGCGCCGCAGCGTGTCCACCTCGGAGTGGAGGTAGCGCACCCGCACGTTCTTGTCGAGGAAGTAGTCGGTGAGGTCTTCCGCCATCTTCTTCGTCAGCGTCGTGACGAGGACGCGTTCGTTGCGCTCTGCTCGGAGCCGGATCTCCTCGAGGAGGTCGTCGATCTGTCCGGTCGTCGGCTTGATGATCACCTGGGGGTCGACCAGACCCGTGGGCCGGATGATCTGCTCGACAAAACCGTCAGACATCGACAGCTCGTACTTGCCGGGCGTCGCGGAGAGATAGACGGTCTGGCCGACGCGCTCGACGAACTCCTCCCACCGCAGCGGACGGTTGTCCATCGCGCTGGGCAGGCGGAAGCCGTGGTCGACGAGGTTGCGCTTACGAGACATGTCCCCCTCGAACATGGCACCGATCTGGGGCACGGTGACGTGCGACTCGTCGATGACGAGGAGGAAGTCGTCCGGGAAGTAGTCGAGGAGCGTGTGCGGGGCTGTCCCGGGCTCACGTCCGTCGATGTGTCGCGAGTAGTTCTCGATCCCTGAGCACGAGCCGATCTGCCGCATCATCTCGATGTCGTACGTCGTGCGCATGCGCAGGCGCTGGGCCTCGAGCAGCTTGCCCTGGCGATCGAGCTCGGCGAGCCGCGCCTCGAGCTCGGTCTCGATCGAGCCGATCGCGCGTTCCATGCGCTCCGGACCTGCCACGTAGTGGGTGGCCGGGAAGAGGTTGATCGACTGCTCGGCGTGCACGACGTCGCCGGTCAGCGGATGGAGGGTCTGGATCGCCTCGATCTCGTCCCCGAAGAACTCGATCCGGATCGCCAGCTCCTCGTACACCGGGATGATCTCGACGGTGTCGCCGCGCACACGGAAGGTCCCGCGGGTGAACGCCATGTCGTTGCGGGTGTACTGCATCGCGACGAACTGTCGGAGAAGGTCGTCGCGCTCGACGACGTCGCCCACGTCCAGCCGGACCATCCGGTCCACGTACTCCTGCGGTGTGCCGAGGCCGTAGATGCAGGACACCGATGCGACCACGACGACATCGCGCCGGGTGAGGAGGTTGCTCGTCGCCGAGTGCCGCAGCCGCTCGACCTCGTCGTTGACCGACGAGTCCTTCTCGATGAAGGTGTCCGTCTGCGCGATGTACGCCTCGGGCTGGTAGTAGTCGTAGTAGGACACGAAGTACTCGACGGCGTTGTTCGGCAGAAGCTCGCGGAACTCTGTCGCGAGCTGGGCCGCGAGCGTCTTGTTGGGTGCCATGACGAGGGTCGGGCGCTGCAGCTTCTCGATGAGCCACGCGGTCGTGGCGGACTTTCCCGTACCGGTCGCCCCGAGCAGGACGACGTCCTTCTCCCCTGCCTGGATCCGCTCGGTGAGCTGTGCGATCGCCGTCGGCTGGTCGCCCGAGGGCGTGTAGTCGGAGATCACCTCGAAGGGGGCGACGGAGCGCTGGAGATCGGTGACAGGTCGCATGGATCAACCGTACGTCGAGACGCTGACATTCATCGTGCGTGCGGGCGGTCGACCGACGATCTGGTCGGGTCAGACGACTTCTTCGGCGACCTCGTCCTGGAGCCGCGCCCACAAGGCGTCGATCGCTGCGAGAAGATCGTCCTCGGCCCTCTCGCCCGAGACCACGATGTCGGCGGCGGCGCGGCGGACGTCGTCGTCCGCCTGGGCCGCGACCCGCTGTCGTGCCTCCGGGAGCGAGAGCCCTCGTCCTTCGACCAGGCGTCGGATCCGCAGGTCGGCCGGGGTGTCGACGACCACGAGGATGTGGAACGCGTCCTCCTGCCCGGTCTCGACGAGGAGCGGGATGTCATGGACGACCACCGCGCCAGGGTCCGCCGCGCCGGCCGCGGCCTCGCGCTCGACGGACAGGCGGTGGATCTCCGGATGGACGAGCGCGTTGAGCCGCGCACGTGCCTCGTGGTTCCCGAAGACGATGTGGCCGAGCGCGGCACGGTCCAGCGCCCCGTCCGGGCCGAGCACACCCTCGCCGAACACCTCGACGACACGTTCGAGCCCGATCGTGCCGGGCGCGACGACCTCCCGTGCCAGCAGGTCGTGGTCGATGACGACGGCTCCGTGCTCGGCGAAGCGTCGGGCAGCGACCGACTTGCCGGCCGCGATGCCTCCTGTGAGTCCGATGCGCAACATCACCCCATCCTGCCGCCGACCTCATCCCCCGGCAAGGCAGACGGAGAAGGCTCGTGCGCGGACGCGTCAGCCCGCCGAGGTCGTCTCCGGATCGTTCGCGACGAGGCGCAAGAGCCTCAGGAGCTCAGACCTGTCTGTGCTCGACAGCTCGTGGAGCAGGTCGTCGGCCCGTTCCCGACGGTGCTGACCGACCGTCGCGAGGAGCTCGTGGCCTGCGTCGGTCAGCTCGACGCGGGTGGAGCGGCGGTCGACAGGGTCCGGCAGCCGACGGACGAGCCCAGCGGCGTGGGCCTGCTCGACCTTGGAGGTCACCGAGCGAGGCACCACGTCGAGCGCGCTCGCGACGTCGCACAACCGTTGCGGCCCGTCGGCTCGGGCCAGGACGCGGAGCAGCCGGTACTGCCCCGGGGTGGTGCCGGTGGGCTCGAGCTCGAGCTGTGCGTCGCGCCGGACGCGCCGGAGGGACGCATGGACGAGCGCGAGGAACTCGCTCCCCGCAGTGTCCTGACGTGCTGCGTCGTCCGTTGGTGTCGTCCCGCTCGTCATGAAAGAGAGCCTAACTCACTAAGTTGGCCTCATGGAGCGAACAGCCGACGAGAGCACCTCCGCCGTCAGGTCCCGGTGACGATCGTCCAGAGGCCCTCCGTCGATAGTGAGTTAGACTCAGCAAGTTCCCGGCGGGCTCGCACCCACCACGCCCCATCTCCTGGAGGTCGCCCATGTCCCTGTCCCAGCAGCCCGGAGGCGGCGGAGGCGGAGGGCTCCGCTCGTTCCGACAGGACGCCAGCGTCAAAGACCACGTCCTCGCCGACGGGACCTTCAGACGCATCCTCGTCTTCGCGCGGCCCTACCGCCGCCAGCTGACGTGGTTCCTCGTCCTCATCGCGTTCGACGCCGCGATCGGCGCCGCGACCCCCCTCGTCCTCAAGGCGATCATCGACGACGGCATCACTCCCGGCCGACGCGACGTCGTGCTGTGGCTCTCTCTCCTCGTCGCCATCCTCGCCCTCGCGTCCGGCGCCCTCGGGCTCGGCCAGCGATGGTTCTCCTCCCACATCGGCGAAGGGCTGATCCTCGATCTCCGCACAGCGGTCTTCGATCACGTGCAGGCGATGCCCCTAGCGTTCTTCAGCCGGACGAAGACCGGCGCGCTCGTCCAGCGCCTCAACGGCGACGTCCTCGGCGCTCAGCAAGCATTCACGTCGACGCTATCCAACGTCTTCAGCAACAGCCTCACGGTGATCTTCGTCCTCGCGGCCATGCTCACGATGTCCTGGCAGCTGACGTTGCTCTCGCTCGTGCTGCTCCCCGCCTTCATCTTCCCTGCCCGCTGGATCGGGCCCCGCCTCGCGAAGATCACGCGGGAGAGCTACGCCATCAACGCGGACACCGCACAGATCATGAACGAGCGCTTCAACGTCGCCGGCGCGCACCTGGCGAAGACCTACGGCCGACCGGCCGAAGAGTCTCGTCTGTACGCAGCCGCCGCGACCCGCGTCCGAGACATCGGCATCAAGCAGGCGATGTACGCGACCATCTTCCGGATCGGCCTCACGACGGTGGCCGCGGTCGCTGTCGCGGTCGTCTACGGCGCCGGCGGTCTCATGGCGATCACCGGTTCCCTCACCGTCGGCGTCGTCGTGGCGTTGGCTGCGTACCTGGGCAGGCTCTACGGACCGCTCACTGCACTGTCGAACGTGCAGGTCGACGTCATGACGGCGCTCGTCAGCTTCGAGCGTGTCCTCGAGGTCCTCGACCTTCCCCCGACCGTCACCGACCGACCAGACGCAGTCGATCTTCGCGACGCTGTCGCGACGCAGGGCGCGAGCGTCGAGCTCGACCACGTGACGTTCCGCTACCCGACAGCGGCAGAGGTCTCCCTCGCATCGCTCGAGTCGGTCGCGACGCTCACCAACGACCCCGCGACCGACACGCTGCGCGACGTCAGCCTCACGCTCGCCGCAGGCGAGATGCTCGCTGTCGTGGGCCCGTCCGGCGCAGGGAAGACGACGCTCTCCCAGCTCGTCACCCGGATGTACGACGCGACGTCCGGCACCGTGCAGGTCGCTGGGCTCGACGTCCGCGACGTCACGCTCGAGTCGCTGCGGGCGACCATCGGGACGGTGCCGCAGGACTCGCACATGTACCACGACACGATCGCGAACAACCTGCGCTATGCGCGTCAGGATGCCACCGACGAGCAGATCGAGGACGCGCTGCGGGCCGCGCACGTCTGGGACCTCGTCGCTGCTCTCCCGTCGGGGATCGACACCGTCGTCGGTGATCGTGGGTACCGGCTCTCAGGTGGCGAGCGTCAGCGCCTCGCTATCGCACGGCTCTTGCTCAAGGCACCAGCGATCGTCGTGCTCGACGAGGCGACCGCTCACCTCGACTCCGAGTCCGAGGCCGCGGTGCAGCGCGCCCTGGCCGCTGCGCTCCAGGGCCGGACCTCGATCGTCATCGCGCACCGGTTGTCCACGATCCGCCATGCTGACCGGATCGCCGTCCTCGATGCCGGGGAGGTCGTCGCGCTCGGGACGCACACCGAGCTTCTCGACGGCGGTGGCCTCTACGCCGAGCTCTACCACAAGCAGTTTGCACAGAACGACGCAGCGGCCGCGGACGTTCTCGAGACCTGAGCCTCCCGCTCGGTCTGCCGAGTCCTCCGGTTCACTGCACGACGAAGGGCCGGTCACCTCGTGGAGGTGACCGGCCCTTCGTCGTGCGATCTGTCAGAGCCTACGGCTCTGAGAAATCAGTTTCCCGTGAGCTTCTCACGAAGCGCGGCGAGCGCCTCGTCCGAGGCGAGCGTGCCGCCACCGGACGTCGACTCGACGGCCGGAGCCGAGGAGTAGGACGAGGAGGAGCTGGAGGAGGACGACGAGCTGGAGGAGCTCGAACCGGAGTCCGACTCACCCGACTCGGCAGCGTCCGCGTCGGCCTTGACAGCCTCCGAGACCTGCTTGCGGTGCGCTTCCCAGCGCTCGTGCGCCTTGGCGTACTGAGCTTCCCAGACCTCGCGCTGTGCCTCGAAGCCTTCGAGCCACTCCTGCGTCTCGGAGTCGAAGCCTTCCGGGTACTTGTAGTTCCCGGCCTCGTCGTACTCCGCCGTCATGCCGTACAGAGCGGGATCGAAGTCTTCGCTGTCGGCGTCGACTCCCTCGTTGGCCTGCTTGAGCGACAGCGAGATCCGGCGACGCTCGAGGTCGATGTCGATGACCTTGACGAAGACGTCGTCGCCCACGTTGACGACCTGCTCAGGCAGCTCGACGTGACGCACAGCGAGCTCGGAGATGTGCACGAGGCCCTCGATGCCGTCCTCGACGCGGACGAACGCACCGAACGGGACGAGCTTGGTGACCTTTCCAGGCACGACCTGACCAATGGCGTGCGTCCGGGCGAAGGTCTGCCACGGGTCTTCCTGCGTGGCCTTGAGCGAGAGCGACACGCGCTCCCGGTCGAAGTCGACGTCGAGAACCTCGACGGTGACCTCCTGGCCGACCTCGACAACCTCACCCGGGTGGTCGATGTGCTTCCACGAGAGCTCGGAGACGTGGACGAGACCGTCGACGCCGCCGAGGTCGACGAACGCACCGAAGTTGACGATCGAGGACACGACACCGGGACGGACCTGGCCCTTCTGCAGCGTCTGCAGGAAGGTGGAGCGCACCTCGGACTGCGTCTGCTCGAGCCAGGCACGGCGCGACAGGACCACGTTGTTGCGGTTCTTGTCGAGCTCGATGATCTTGGCCTCGATCTCCTTGCCGACGTACGGCTGGAGGTCGCGGACACGACGCATCTCGACGAGCGAGGCAGGAAGGAAGCCACGGAGGCCGATGTCGAGGATGAGTCCACCCTTGACGA
Source organism: Sanguibacter antarcticus (assembly GCF_002564005.1). Classification (NCBI taxonomy): domain Bacteria; kingdom Bacillati; phylum Actinomycetota; class Actinomycetes; order Micrococcales; family Sanguibacteraceae; genus Sanguibacter; species Sanguibacter antarcticus. The sequence goes on from NZ_PDJG01000001.1 coordinate 1,251,360, forward strand.
CCTCGATGACGGTTCCGGTGACGACACCGTCTTCTTCCTTGATCTTCTCGATCGTGCCCCAGGCGCGCTCGTACTGTGCGCGCTTCTTGGAGAGGATGAGCCGGCCTTCCTTGTCCTCCTTCTGGAGAACAAGAGCCTCGACGGCGTCGCCGACCTTGACAACCTCACCGGGGTCCACGTCGTGCTTGATGGACAGCTCGCGGGAAGGGATGACGCCTTCGGTCTTGTAACCGATGTCGAGGAGGACCTCGTCGCGGTCGACCTTGACGATGATGCCTTCGACAATGTCACCGTCGTTGAAGTACTTGATGGTGGCGTCGATGGCGGCGAGGAAGTCTTCTGCAGTGCCGATGTCGTTGATGGCGACCTGCGGGGCAGACTTCGCGGGGGTAGAGATGGTCATTGAGTCAGGTGCTCCGATGCGGACAGGAAGTAGTGACGGATAGGGATGGTGCTGGTGGTCACGGGTGGTCGTCCGCTAGCAGGAGATCGGTGGACCTCTGCCGTCGCACGACGCGCCATGATCTGCACGCCAGGCTGCACGCGACGAGATCCTCCTCGAGCACGCAACCGTAGTGGGCCGCTTGACACCCTACCGGCGGTTCAGTAGCAAGGTCAAAGGCCGGAGGGGCGTGTCAGGCGAGCACCCGAGCCACGCGGAGCAGATCGGACGGCACGTGCTTGACCTTGCCGGCGATCTCTTCGAGCGGGACGAGCACGACCTCGTCGTTGCGCAGCGCCGTCATGACGTTCGTCTCCCCGTGGGAGACAGCGTCGACAGCAGCCACCCCGAAGCGGCTGCCGAGGATCCGGTCCGTCGGCGTAGGTGTCCCGCCACGCTGGACGTGACCGAGGATCGTCAGGCGGGTGTCGAAGCCCGTGCGCGTCGCGATCTCGTTCGCGACACGCTCGCCGATCGCTCCGGCGATGATCTCGCCGAACTTGCCGACCTGCGCCTCGTACTGCATCGAGCTTCCCTCCCGCGGGAGGGCTCCCTCTGCCACGACCACGATCGAGAAGTTGGCGTGGGCGCGGTGACGGTGCTTGAGGAACTTGGTGATCCGGTCCATGTCGAACGGTTCCTCAGGTGCGAGCACGATCTCGGCGCCGCCGGCGATGCCTGCGTTCACAGCGATCCAGCCGGCATGGCGACCCATGACCTCGACCACCATGACACGGTTGTGGCTCTCGGCCGTCGTGTGGATGCGGTCGATCGCCTCGGTCGCGATGTTCACCGCGGTGTGGAACCCGATCGACAGGTCCGTGCCCTCGACGTCGTTGTCGATCGTCTTGGGGATCGCGACGATCTTGATGCCCTCGTCAGCGACCTTGCTCGCGGCGTTGAGGGTGCCGTCGCCACCGATGCAGATGAGCGCCTCGATACGCTCGGCCTCGAGCGTGGCCATGACTGCGTCCATGCCGCCGTCAGCCGAGTGCGGGTGGTACCGGGCTGTGCCGAGCATCGTCCCTCCCTGAGGCAGGACGTTGCGGATGTTCTCGCGGGACATCGGCATGACGTCGCCGTCGACGACGCCCTTCCACCCGTTGCGGAAGCCGATGATGGTGTGCCCGTACTCACCGAGCCCCTGCTTGACCACCGCACGGATCGCGGCGTTCAGTCCGGGGCAGTCTCCGCCGCCTGTGAGCAGACCGATACGCATTCGAGCTCCCTCAAGAAGATGTGTCGTGGGCCAGCAGACCCGGTGCCCACCTGCGAACGACCGGGCTGGCGGTACAACCCTACCCACGTCAGGAGAGTCGTCTGTGTCATAGGTCCCATCGTGGGACGGCATCGTGGATCTCACCCGGCTGCCTTCCACCACGCTCGTCGTGCCCCGGCAGATAGAGGAGACTGTCCAGGTGACAGACTCGCAGCGAGCCGGCTACCAGAGCGTCCCGGACGACCTCGGGGGCAAGGCTGGTCGGGGATGGTGGGACGCGAACGCCTCGGAGTACCTCGACGACCACGGTGCGTTCCTCGGAGACACCGACTTCTGCTGGTGCCCCGAAGGGCTCCGCGAGTCCGAGCTCCACGTCCTCGGTCCTGAGGCTGACCTCGCTGGCCGGGCAGTCCTCGAGATCGGCAGCGGCGCCGCCCAGTGCGCGCGCTGGCTGGTCCAGCGTGGCGCGCGCGTCGTCGCGACGGACGTCTCTGCAGGGATGCTCGCCGCGAGCCGACGTCTCGACGCACGCTCTGGCACGCAGGTCCCGATCGCCCAAGCAGACGCCCGTGCCCTGCCGTTCGCCTCAGGGTCGTTCGACGCAGCCTTCACCTCGTACGGGGCGCTCCCCTTCGTCCCGGACGCTGCGGCCGTCCACGACGAGGTCTACCGGGTGCTGCGACCAGGTGGGCGGTGGGCCTTCTCCGTGACGCACCCGGTCCGGTGGGCGTTCCCCGACGACCCCACCGCCCGGGGCCTGACCGCCACCCGTTCCTACTTCGACCGCCGCCCCTACGTGGAGCGCGACGAGCACGGGACGATCACCTACGCCGAGTACCACCGGACGCTCGGCGACCACGTCCGCGAGGTGAGCTCGGCCGGGTTCGTCCTCATGGACGTCATCGAGCCCGAGTGGCCAGGCACGACCACCGAGACCTGGGGAGGCTGGAGCCGCACCCGCGGCGAGCGCCTTCCAGGCACCGCCATCTTCGTCGCTGACAAGCCGGCGGCCCACCGCTGAGAGGACCGCCGAGAGGGGCACGACACGTCCCCTCTCAGGCTCCGTAGCGCCCGCGGACGGTCATGACGATCAGTGGCCGGCGTCGTGCCAGCTCGTGCCGACACCCACTGAGACGTCCAGCGGGACCGAGAGGTCAGCGGCTCCGGCCATCTGCTCACGCACGAGGGCTTCGAGCTCGGTGCGCTCGCCGGGACCGACCTCGAGGACAAGCTCGTCGTGCACCTGGAGGAGCAGTCGCGAGCGCAGACCTCGTGCAGCGATCTCCTTCTCGACACCGAGCATCGCGACCTTGATGATGTCGGCTGCGCTGCCCTGGATCGGGGCGTTGAGCGCCATCCGCTCGGCCATGTCGCGGCGCTGTCGGTTGTCGCTCGTCAGGTCAGGCAGGTAGCGCCGACGGCCCATGATCGTCGCGGTGTAGCCGATGCTGCGGGCTTCGGCGACGACTCCCAGGAGATACGTCCGGACCCCGCCGAACCGTGAGAAGTAGTCCTCCATGAGCGTCGCGGCCTCGCTGACCTCGATGTTCAGCTGCTTCGAGAGACCGAAGGGCGAGAGCCCGTAGGCGAGGCCGTACGACATCGCCTTGATCTTTGACCGCATGGCAGCCGTGACCTCGCTCGTCGGCACACCGAAGACCCGAGACCCGACATAGCTGTGCAGGTCTTCGCCCGTCCGGAACGCCTCGATGAGGCCCTCGTCGCCGGAGAGGTGCGCCATGATCCGCATCTCGATCTGGCTGTAGTCAGCGGTGAGCAGGGTCTCGTACCCGTCGCCCACGACGAACGCGCGACGGATCCGCCGGCCGGCCTCCGTCCGGATGGGGATGTTCTGCAGGTTCGGCTCGGTCGAGCTGAGCCTGCCGGTCGCCGCGATCGTCTGCTGGAACGTCGTGTGGATGCGGCCGTCCTCGGCGACAGACTTGAGGAGCCCCTCGACGGTCTGCCGCAGCCGCGTCGCGTCGCGGTGCGCCAGCAGGTGCTCGAGGAACGGGTGCTCCGTCTTGGCGAACAGGTCAGCGAGCGCTGCGGCGTCGGTGGTGAAGCCCGTCTTGATCTTCTTCGTCTTGGGCATCGCCAGCTGGTCGAAGAGGACCTCTTGCAGCTGCTTAGGCGAGCCGAGGTTCACCTCGCGACCGATGACGGCGTAGGCCTCGGTCGCTGCGGCGGAGACGACCTCGCCGAAGTGGCGCTCGAGCTCACGGAGGTAGTCGGCGTCCATGGCGATGCCGCGACGCTCGATCTGGGCGAGGACGGTGCCGAGCGGCAGCTCGAGGTCGGTGAGCAGGTCCGAAGCGCCCCGGTCCCGTAGATCACCGGCGAGGACCTCTGCGAGCTGGACGAGCGCTGCGGCACGGACCGCGAGCCGCTGCGCTTCGCCGTTGCCGTCCAGGGAGAGGTCGAACGCACCCTGGTCGCCTGTCTCTGGTTCCTCGACCCGCAGCTCGCGGTGCAGGTGCCGGATCGTCAGCTCACCCAGGTCGTAGGTGCGCTGGTCCGGGTGACACAGGTAGGAGGCGAGCTCTGTGTCGAAGACGACGCCGTCGAGCACGTAGTCGCGTCCTGCCAGCGCGTGCCATGCTCCCTTGGCCCCGTGGAGGACCTTGGGCGCCGCGGGGTCCTGCAGCCAGGCACGCAGCGCCTCGTCGTCACGTGCAGGCAGGTCGGCGAGGTCGAGGACCGCCGCGTCGCCCGCGTCGTCGGCGATCGCCACCATCCACGCGTCACCGGCGGCGGGAGTGTGCTTGCCCGCGACCTCGAGGCCGAGCGAACGTCCCTCGCGGGCGGTCAGCCACCCCGAGAGCCCGTCGGTCGTGAGGTCCGCGACGGCGACCTCGAACGTCGGAGCGCCTCCGGGCTCGTCGCCGCTGTCCTCTGCCGGCATCATGGCGAAGAGCCGCTCACGGAGCGCCCGGAACTCCAGCGCGTCGAACACACGGTGCATGTCTTCGCGGTCCCATGGCTGTGCCCGCAGGTCGTCCGGCCCGAGGGGCAGATCGACGTCGAGCAGAAGGTGGTTGAGCACGCGGTTGAGCCGCACCTGCTCGAGGTGGGCACGCAGCGACTCCCCCGCTTTGCCGGTGATCTCGTCTGCATGCTCGAGGATCTGCTCGAGGCCACCGAACTGGTTGATCCACTTCGCGGCCGTCTTCGGCCCGACGCCAGGGACTCCTGGGATGTTGTCGCTGGTCTCGCCCACGAGCGCGGCCAGGTCTGGGTACTGCCCTGGCTCGACCCCGTACTTCGTCTGCACCGCCACGGGGGTCATACGTGCGAGCTCAGAGACGCCCTTGACGGGGTAGAGGACAGTGACGTTCTCGTTGACGAACTGCAACGAGTCACGGTCCCCGGAGCACACCAGCACCTCCATGCCGAGACCGTCTGCCTGTGAGGACAAGGTCGCCAGGATGTCGTCGGCCTCGAAGCGGTCCTTCTCGAGATGCATGATCCGCATCGACTCGAGGACTTCCTTGATGAGCGGCACCTGGCCCTTGAACGGCTCCGGCGTCGCGTCCCGCGTGCCCTTGTACTGCGGGAACTGCTCGGTGCGGAACGTCGTGCTCCCAGCGTCGAACGCGACCGCGACATGTGTCGGTCGCTCGTCACGGATGAGGTTGGCGAGCATGGAGACGAAGCCGTGGACGGCATTCGTGTGCTGCCCGGTCGAGGTCGAGAACTTGTCGACGGGCAAGGCGAAGAACGCCCTGTAGGCCATCGAGTGGCCATCGATCAGCAGGAGTCTGGGTCGCGCGGTGTCGGTCACGTCTGCCAACCTATCGTCCATGACAGACATGAACATCACCGAGCACCTGACCGCCTTGTCGGCAGGCACCCTCATCGAACGCATGGGTATCACGCTCGTCTCCGCCAGCGCCGACAAGGTCGTCGGGACGATGCCCGTCGCCGGGAACACGCAGCCTGCGGGGCTCCTCCACGGCGGGGCGAGCGTCGTCCTCGCAGAGACTCTCGGATCGTTCGCTGCGCAGCTGCACGCCGGCGAAGGCCGCTCGGTGGTCGGCATCGAGGTCAACGCGACCCACCACCACGGCCCCCGGGACGGGGTCGTCACAGGGGTGGCCACACCTGTCCACCGAGGGCGGACGACCGCCAGCTACGAGATCGTCATCGAGACGGCCGACGGTCGGCGCGTGTGCACCGCGCGGCTAACCTGCCTGGTGCTCGCTCCCCAGTGACGACGGCGCGACCGGGGTCGCCGGCGGCGTCTCTTGCGGGACCACGAGGCTCGCTTGGAAGGCCCGCAGGTCGACCGGGCCGCTGTTGGTCTCGATCCGCGCCTTGCGACGGCGGGCGATGAGATCCTCGATCCCCCGGACCTGGCGGCGGCTCCCACCGTTCTCAGCAACAAGCTTGCGCTGGAGGACCGCCGTCGGGACCGTGCGGTGACCTGCCGCAGGCGCAAAGCCCAGCCGCGCCAAGAATCGCTGCACACCGCGAGACCCGGGCAACGGCACCGAGTACACGTCCAGGGCTCCGACCGAGTCGGCGAGGTCTCCAGCGGCAGTGAGCAGGGCATGCCCCGCGCCACGGCGACGGAAGTGCTCAGCCACATAGAGCGCCTCGATGTACACGGAACGCTCGTCGCTGAACACGTTCGGCTCAAGGACCCGGACCAAGAGGAAGCCCACCGGCTCGTCTTCGTGGACCGCGACGCGGATCGCTCCCCCGGGCACCGCGGTGAGGGCTGCAAGCTGCTTCACCAGACGTTCCTCGTCTGCTGCGCAGAGCTGTGCTCCCGTCGCGGACTCGTGACGAGCAGCGACCGCCAGCTTCGCGAGAAGAGGTAGGTCCGACGGTACCGCGGGTCGCACGTCAACCAGCGCTCGCACAGGAGATCCCTTCGTCGTCTAGCCCGGAATTCCGGCCCACCAGCGGACCGATGCGCCTGCACGCTGGTGCGGCAAGCATGTCAACACCACATCACAAACCTGAGGGCCCCGCAGTGCAAGGCGACCGACGATCGTCAGCCGACCTGCTCGATGACAGCGTCCGCGACCTCACGCATCGTGAGCCTGCGGTCCATCGAGGTCTTCTGGATCCAACGGAACGAGTCAGGCTCGCTCAGACCCATCTTCGTCATGAGCAGGCCCTTGGCCCGGTCGACACGCTTACGCGTCTCGAAGCGTTCCGCAAGATCTGCTACCTCGGCCTCGAGCGCACTGATCTGCGAGTACCGCGAGATCGCGATCTCGACCGCAGGAAGAAGGTCTGCCGGGCTGAACGGCTTCACCACGTAGGCCATCGCGCCAGCATCGCGAGCACGCTCGACGAGCTCCGTCTGCGAGAAGGCCGTGAGGAGCACGACAGGCGCGGCGTGCGCCTTGCCGATCCGCTCAGCGGCAGAGATCCCGTCCAGCTCGGGCATCTTGACATCCATGACGACGACGTCTGGGCGCAGCTCAAGGACCAGACGGACCGCGGTCTCGCCGTCACCGGCCTCGCCGACGACCTCGTACCCGGCCTCGCGGAGCGTCTCGACGACATCCATGCGGATGAGCGCCTCGTCTTCAGCGACGACCGCGGTCCGCGCTCGCGGACCACGCTCGGCTGGGGCTTCTTCCTCGACGCTGACCTCCGCGGTCTCCGGCTTCAGCAGAGGAGGGAGGTCGAGCGGGGGAACCATACCTGGGGTCGAATCATTGTCCGTCACACCGGACATCGTAGTGCGTGCCACCCTCAGCGGGCGCACCGACGAGCCGAGAGCCGACGACCTGTGCACGCAGGCACCCGCGCATGTGGTTTCATTATCGAGCACACATGCCAGCTACAAGCCCCGGTAGCCCAACCGGCAGAGGCGTTCGGCTCAAACCCGATCCAGTGTGGGTTCGAATCCCACCCGGGGCACCCTTCTGAACTGCGCAAACACAAGTTTTGTCCCCACGTGGGGACAAATCTGTCCCCATGAGATGCACGACGGGCTCATGGCCAGCATCGAAAAGCGCCTTCGCGGGGATGGCAACGTCGCCTACCGCGTCACGTGGCGCGACCCCACACAGCCCGGCCGGCAGTCGATGACATTCGACGATCGGCGCCAGGCCGAGCAGACCATAAAGCTGCTCGACGGCAGCGGGCAACGGCTCACCCTCGCGATCGAGGTCGCCAACGCGATCCGCCAGGGCGGCCCGACGGTCGAGGACGCAGTGCGCGAACACATCGAGCTGCTCAACCGTGTCGGAGAAGACACCCGCAGCGGGTACCGGTACCGAGGTCGCGACCACATCAACCTGCATCTCGGCGCCCTGCCGGTCAAGGCGCTCACGTGGCATCAGGTGACGCTGTGGATCCGCGACCTGTCAGAACAAAGGACTCTCGAACAAGTCGATCGCAAACATCCACGGGCTGCTCTCCGCGGCCATGAACACCGCCGTCGGCCTCGGCTACCGGACGGACAACCCCTGCGCAGCCGTGCGACTCCCCCGCAGCCAGCAGGCAGGCGACGACATGGTCGTCCTGGAGCCGAAGGACCTCGACCTCATCCTGGACAACCTGCTTGAGCACTACCGGCCGTTCATCATCACCCTCGTCGGAACCGGCCTGCGATTCGGCGTGGCGACCGCGCTCCAGGTTGGGGACCTCTCCCTCGACGCTCGCCCACCCACCATCCGCATCAACAAGGCCTGGAAGCAGGACGGCGACCGGCAACCGTTCATCGACGCACCGAAGTCGGCCCTGTCACGGCGGACCATCTCCCTGTCCCCCGATCTCGCCGAGATGCTCCGAGACATCACCACGGACAAGAACGGGACGGATCTCGTGTTCGTCAACGTCGCCAGGCGCCCGATCCGCAACAACACCTTCTGGGCCACCAACTGGACGCCGGCGATCACCAAGGCACAGAACCCGGTCGACGCGGACGGCTTGCCGGACCCCGACGCGCGACGGCTGATGAAGCGTCCGCGGATCCACGACCTGCGGCACACCCACGCGAGCTGGAAGTTGGCAGAAGGGATGGACATGTTCACGCTGTCCCGGAGGTTGGGGCACGAGACCTCTGCGACGACGGACTCGCGATGCAGCCACCTGATGCCTGCCCAGCACCTCCAGGCCGCCGAGGTGGCCACGGCGGCGATGGGACGGCTGCGTCCGCGGCCGTCGCCACGCGGAGAAGTAGCGACGCCTTCCGCGTTTTGATGTCGTGGCAATAGATGATCGTGCTGTCGGCAGAGCGGTGGCCAGGTCCGGGCACGCGAAGTTAGCGTCAAGCACGTCGAGGTCTTCCGGGATGAGCAGTGTACGAACTCCCATCCTCGGAAAATCTCGACCACTACCCGTCGAGCGACACGCCGCTCCTCACTACACCCTCAGCTGCGGTGAGCCGCTAGCGTCGCAGCATGCGAAATCGCTCAGAACTGGTCGTAGGTGCGTTGCTCGTCGCCCTCGCCCTGACCGGCTGTGCCACCGCCGGTGCCGGCAGCGGGGTAGCACCCCCCAGCGTCGGCGGTCCCGCCGTGAGCGGTGAACCAGCCTCGAGCACAGGCGGCACGGATACAGCAGCACTTGAGCAAGCCCAGGCCTGGATGGAAGCGGCCACTCTCCCGTCCGGCGCGATCCATTCCGATCCGAGCGTCGCCGCTTTTACCTCCTACCAGGGCTGGCCGTGCGGGCCGGTCGAGGAACTCGAAGCATTCTGGACGATCCCTGGTGCGACCGTCAGCAAGACCGCCAACTGGCTGATGGAGAACCCGACCGCGGACCTCATCACGACCGCTTTAGCGCCAGTGCCTGACGATCAGACGATCACTACAACGACTGTCGGCTACATCCCCGCACCGGACGCGCAAGAAGGAATCGTCTACACGATCATGAAGACAGCCGATGGCGTCGCAGTGCGAGCCGAGATCGCGGCTCTCACCGCGTCTGCCGTGTGCCCCACACCCCCGGGCGGAGGGATCTGGGGCGAGCCCGGCCTGGGCTAACTCTGCACTCCCGGCGCTGTGCGCCGTCCCGCGCAGCCGAGCCGACGGCACACCGGACCCCGACGCGCGACGCCTGATGAAACGGCCATAGATCCACGACCTGCGTCACAACTACGCGCGCTGGATGCTGGCCGAAGAGATGGACAAGTTCACGCTGTCCCGGCGGTTAGGGCACGAGAGGTATGCCACGACTCACGCGAGGTACAGCAATCTGATGCCTGCGCAACAACTCAGTGCTGCGGAGGTGGCTGCGGCGGCGATGGGCGGCTGCGTCGTCGGCCCGCGTCACGCGGGGATCCGGCGACGCCCACTGCGTTCCGATGAACGCCCCTGAAGCAGACAACTTGCCGCCTCGTGCCCGACCTCGGCCTGCCCCAACCAGCTACCACCAGGGTGCGGCCGGATGCTGAGCGTGGCTGAGAATGGCTCAGTTCCTACTGATGCAAGTTTGGCGAGCCGTCGGGCGACGGTACTGGCTGCCCGTTGGCTAGGCGGACAGAGTCGCAACCACCGTTTGAGGACGGCGATCTCTTCGTCGTGCTGTTTCGCCCCGGCATCCCCGGGATCGGTGGTATCGGTCAAGCCGGCCACGCGTGCGGCCATCGTAGGCGGGAGCTGCTCCGCCTCGTCGGCACCGTCGGCCAGGTCGGTGGCGCCGATGCCGTTATCCGAGCAGACCGCCAGCCTCTCGACCCCTGGCAGGCCAAGCGGGGTGTGCCGGGACGTTGCCCCGAGCCACGACACAGCGGGCTCGGACAGGAGCGCGAGCTGGAGAAGAGCAGGAGCACGACCGACTCGGCTAGGAGGGCCACGACGTTCCCGATGACAATCACGCCGGTGATCATCTCGCCTGTCCCGCGCGCCATGATGGTCTGTCCACGCGATCTCTTGGTGTCGAGCCCGCCTGTCGCCGCCGCCTGGATCGGGACCGGTTGGTCACGCAAGGACGGGGGGGCAAGAGCAGCAGTCAGCAGCGTCATGCTCTGCACATGTGCGGCACCCAGGCGGACGATCAACGGCGTGTCGAGCGCTTCACTACTTGAGACCATCTGGCTACCGCCTGTGCAGCGACTTGGCGTAGTCATCGAGCACGTCAAGGATCCCTGAGTGCTGCCAGACGCGGCCGCGGCTCTTGCCGGTGCGCTCTTCGAGGACTCCGGCGTCGGTGAGCTGGGTCAGTGCGCGCTGGGCGGTCGTGTCGTTGGCGGACAGCAGTGTCTTCGCCAGGGCGGCGTTGACCACTGGGTGGGCCACGAGGTGTGGCAGCACACGCCACCCGGCGGCGTCGCTGCGCAGGCCCGTCATCTGCTCCCGGGAACTGCCCATCTCTCCTGCGAGCGCGTCGACGAGGTGGGCACCGGATCGGGCGGCGAAGCGTGACGCCTCGGCGAAGCGCTCGACGATAGGGCGGGCGTCCCCGTCCCGGAAGGAGCCCAGGGCGTCAAAGTAGCCGCTCGTGTCGCGCAAGAGGCCGGCGGAGATCGGCGCCGTGGTGTCAGTCAAGACGCCCTTGGACCGCATCATCGCGTGCACGAGTGCGCGACCGGTTCGTCCGTTGCCGTCGACGAACGGGTGGATCGTCTCGAACTGGGCGTGGGCGATGGCAGCCTGGGCGATGACAGGGAGATCGTCCCTGCGCATGAAGGTGACGAGGTCGTCGATCGCGGCGGGCACGTGCTCGTGCTGCGGGGCGACATGGCTGGCGCCGATGGGCGTGACGGGGCTCGATCCGATCCACACGAGCTGGGTGCGCAGCGTTCCGGCGTGCTCTTCCCATCCACGCTGTCCGGACAAGAGATGGTCGTGCATGGTGAGGATGGCGTCGGTGTCCAAGCGATCGGCAAGCTCGAGCGCTGCTTCCATGGCTCGCACGTTGGCGACCACGATTTGAGCGTTCGCGGCAGCGGACTCGTCGATCTCTGCGAGAGCGAGCTGGCGTGCGCCGACAGTGAGGTTCTCAATCTGGGACGACGACGTGGACTCGGTGCGCAGGAGAATCGAGGACATGGGCCCCAGGAACGGCGAGGCAGTGCCGAGTGTGGCGCGGGCGTGGGAGTTGAACTGCGCGAGCGCGGCGGCGGCCTCCTCGGTGTCCGCAGCAAGGTCAGCCGGCAGGGTCAGGCGCAGGCCTGCGATGGGCGGCGTGATCGAAGACTGGTACGAGCCCGAGGCGCCGGCCATGTGTCGGCGGGTCCGCATGCCATCGTTCTCGGCGGTCCAGGTGTGACTCTCGTAGGTGAGGGGCGCGATGGTGAGCGGCTCGTCGTTCACGGTCTGTGCACCTGCTTTCTGACTGTCGATGGCCGGGTGGGGTCGTCCCACTGTGCTGGAGCAGGTTCGAGCGTGATGTCGGGCTCGGATTTGGCTCCGATGGTGAAGCGGTAGCCTTCGGGTACGCCTCGGCTGATGCGGTTTCGGGTGCTCATGCCTGGTAGCTGTGCGACACCCGGCATCGTTACTGTCACTTACCTGTTAAGTGTAAGTACGGGGTCGCACTATCGCACACTTGAGGCAGCGTTCACAGGTGCCGCTTGGCGGGCGACTGCCGGGGACGGGGAGTCGTCGTGGCACAGGTCTGGCAATCGAACGTCCGCCCACGTCAGATCCCGTCGCGTTCGTGCCACGTCTCCGTGCACGGCTCGCCCCAGGGCGTCGCGCGGGGTTTGACGTAGGAGCCGGAGTGAGGTCGTCGCCCTGAAAGGAGCCGCAGTGCGCGCCACGTTGGTCGCAGTTTGCATCACAGGTTGACCCACTGTTCTCCAGAATGTTGCACCGGAGTCTTCCCAGGTCACCGGCCGTTCTGGTGTGATTCGAGCACGCATCGGGCGGACCTTCTGCCTAGGCGCGGCCTCAAGTGGGGGCGTTCGGGCGCACCGCAGTGGCGACGCTCGTGGAGCGCACCACCCGGTTCACGGTGATCCTCGGCCTGCTGAAGGGCAAGACATCGGCCCCGTTGGCGGACCTGCTCATCGACCACGCGAACTCCCTGCCGGCCATGATGCGCAAGTCCTTGACCTGGGACCAGGGCTCGGAAATGGCCCGCCATGGCGCGCTGACACTCGCAACGACGATGCCCGCCTACTTCGCCCACCCCCGGTCCCCCTGGGAACGGGGCACGAACGAGAACACCAACGGCCTCATCCGGGAGTACCTGCCCAAGGGGGCCGTCATCACCGACCACCAGCCCTACCTCGACGCCATCGCCGAAGAGGTCAACGACAGACCCCGAGCAGCCCTGGGCTTCTACACGCCACGGGAGAAATTCGAAGAGCTCCTCAACGCCAGCGTTGCTTCCACGCCTTGACACCAAGAGTTGGCTCCACGATCAATCTCACTCTCGTCGCACTGGAGTTCACGGTCTTTTCTAGGTCTACATGTTCGTACGGCTTTGCTGCCACGATACTGCAACTACGGTTGAAATAACCCTCGCGCGACCTTTCGACCATGTCGCTTCTCTGCCTATATTTCGATTGCAGGTCGCGGTTCTGGGGGGACGCGACCGAGCGGCAGCAGCGCCGTCTCACGCGCACGTCTGGTCACCCCCCGATCGATAGGCGGGGGTATGAACATGACCGGATCACGACGTCTGAGCGCCCCACGGGGAACAAAGCTCAAGGCACTTCTCGCTGGCGGCGCAGTCCTCGGGCTCGGGACCACTGTCACGCTCGCCGCGTGGACGGACACGGAGTGGGTGTTCGCCGGCAACACAGCCGGTGACGGACCGGGGCTCGGCACATCGCTGTTCGAGGTCGAGCAGAACGTCACCGCGCCCTACGACGAGACCGGGTTCGCCCAGTCCGAGACAAACCCCGGGCAAGCGATGACGTTCGGGCTCGCCGCACTCGACCTCACGCCTGGCACGTCGGTCTACGCACCCGTGGCGCTCCGGACCGTCACCAGCTCCATCGCTGGCACGCTCTCCCTCGAACCCGCCGTCCCAGCCGACGGGATCACGGTCTCCGACACCGACCAGGCGTTGTGGGGGGCGCTCGAGCTGCGCGTCGCCCTCGCCGTCGGAGACGGGACCTCAGGGACGGTGTGCAACGCGACGACCTTCGCGGACCCGGCCGACGTCGTCGCGGACGGTGCGCTCGACGGCACCGGTGTCGACGATGTCGTCTCACTCGATGCGGACTCCGGCAACACCGGGTTCTTCTGCTTCGAGATCACGTTGCCCGAAGCCCCGACGCTTCCGGCCGGGACCGCCCTCGACGACCTCCAAGGCCGCAGCGCAGCACCAGCATGGAACTTCTCGTCCGTGTCGTCATGACGCGAGGTGCGAGCCGCTCAGGACAGACGGGACAGGCGAGGCGACGGTGCCTCACGGTCGCGAGCGTCGTCGGTGGGCTCTCGGCTCTCTGGTTCGTGTGCTCGCTCACGCTGGGGTGGACCATCGTCCTGTTCGCCACCGGGTCGATGGCCCCCACCTACCCCACGGGCGCGGCAGCGATCTCGGTTCCGGTCGCCGCCGCCGACATCGCGGTCGACGACGTCGTCACGGTGCCGAAGCCCGGGAGCGACCTCCCGGTGACGCACCGGGTCGTCGAGGTGACGGACGTGCCCGGCGACGCCGAAGCACGGCAGCTCGTGCTCAGAGGAGACGACAACACGACCGCCGACCGCGAACCGTACGTCGTCCGAGACGCGCAGCGTGTGGTCATCGGCTTTCCGCTGGTCGGCTACGTGATGACGACGCTCGCACAGCCTGCAGCGCTCCTCGCGACGACCCTGGTCGTCGCGCTCGCCACGGTATGGATGCTCTGGCCATCACCTGACGAGACCGCCGACGTTCCCGCTACGGTCCCAGCCCGATGACCACCGGCACGACGAGAGAGGAGGACGCCATGCAGGCCGTCGACACCAGCGACGCTCCTGCGGCACCCGCGCGCGACGTCCGACGACGCCGCTCGACGCACGTCGCGCGAGCCCTCCTCGGTGCTGCTCTCGTCGTCGCCGGCGCGCTCTACGGAGTACAGGCCGGCGCGCTCGCAGCCGTCGTCGTCCCGGAGCCGGTGGACGCCGACCTGCTCGTCCAGGCCGACTGGCCGCTGTCTCCCCTCGGCACGCTCGCGCCAGGCCGCCCCGCCCACTGGGTCGTCGACACCTGGGTCGTCGGGACAGCGGAAGCAGAGTTCACGCTCGAGCTGCGCAAGGACGGAGACCTCATGACGATGACAGAAGGAGCGACGACGACGGTCGAACGCTGTGCGACCGCGTGGGTCGGCCTCCCTGACGACCCCGCGTGCGAATCAGGCTGGGGCGACGTCGCCGCCGTGGTTCCCACCGACGACTACGACGCGTGGAGCCCCGTCTGGATGCTGTCGACGAAGAGAGCGTACGAGCCTGTCCATCTTCTCGTGACCATCGCCCTCGACGAGTCGCCCGACACGACGAACAACCCAGACCTCATGGGCCTCACCGGGAACATCGCCCTGGGAGTGACGGCCACCGCGACGACACCGCTTCCCGACGACGAGAAGCCTGATGCGCCCCCGACCCCTGGCTCAGGCTCAGGAGACGACGTCGGACTGGCTCCCGCACCCCCCGCGAGCGCCCCTGGAGGTCCGAGCCTGCCCGTCACGGGAGCCGACGTCCTCGGCCTTCTGCTCTCTGCCGCCGCGATCGCCAGCGGTGGCGTGCTGATCCTGGGCGCCCGACGACGAGTGGAGGACCGATGACGTCCACGAGACGACCGCCGACGGCGCTGCGGACGAAGGGGTCCGCGGCCGTGCAGGCGTGCGTTGCCGTCGCTGCGACGACCGCCGTGGTGGTCGGTATCTCGCTGAGCGCCGAGCCGACGCTCGCGACGTGGAACGACACAGAGTGGTCGCACAGCGCGGTCGCGACCCAGACCATCGACTGCGAGACGGCAACGACGTTCGAGAGCCGATCGGATGCACGCTTTCTCAGCGGGTCGTTGATCGGGACGGACCTCGACGGCGACGAACCTCGGCTCAGGGAGCGGCGACCCGACCACCGAGACGTTCGCCAACCCGCTCGTGGTGTCGGCTCTGGGAGGCATCGCTGGTCTCGACCTCACCGGCCTGACGGTCGGGCTGCCGGTCGGATCCGCCGGGGCAGTGAACCAGTACACCCAGGTGTCGGGTGCAGGTCGCTCCGTCGCCGCATCCGGTCTGGTGAGCAACACCGGGGGTGTCCTCGTATCCGCCGACACGCCCCCGTCCGAGCAGCCAGAACCGGCCAGGATCAGCCTGTCGCAGGCGCTCCCTGCAGTCGCGAACATCACCGACGCCCAGCTCGCGGTCGGCGCGGTCGCGTCCTCGGCGACCCTCGACTGGTACAGCGCCGTCCGCAGCTCCGTATGGGGCGACGGGAGCCTCACCGGGGTCACTCGCGACTACGGCATCGCGAGCCTCGACCTCGAGATCGAGAGCCCCTTGGTCACCTCCCTGACGACGAGCGTCTCGCAGACCGTGACTGCGCTCGATGCGGCGGTCGTCGCGCTCGCGGGTACTAACGGGCTCATCAGCGGCGCAATTAGAGGCGTCGTAAGCGCGGGCCTAGCACTTTTGAGCGTCGGCAGTGTGACAGGGACTGTGACGGTCTCCGACTTGGGACTCACCTCCGCGCTCGGCACCCTTCTCACAACACCGCTCACCGATGGTGGCGTCACCATCGATCTCACCTCAGGCATCGTGAAAGTTGACCTCGCACACCTTCTCGGCGACGATGCTGGCGGTCTCAACGACCTCTCCCCCAACCACGAAGTCGTTCTTGACGCCGCGCTCGTCAACGATGTCACGAACCGCGTTCAGTCCCTGTTGGAAGCGTGGTCGACCCAGGTCACGAATACCCTGACCTCCGCCATCGGCAGCGCAACTGTCACAGTTGCACAGAGGATCGAAGTTCTGAGCATTTTGGGCATACGCCTTGTGTTTTTGAATGTCGGTCTCTCTGCACCAGTGGCCAGCATCGTTGCGGGGACGACCAGCGCACCCGTCACCCTAAGCACCCCTATCATCGGGATCTCTCTGGACCTGCTGCAAACCTTGGGCCTGAGTACCATCACCGGCGTAGGCACGGTCCTAACCAAGGAGCTCACCGTCCGGGTCGCCACCCTAGGAACGACGCTCACCGCCACGACCTCCTCGCTGACAACAGCTCTCGGTACGACCCTCGCCGCGCTCCCCTCGGCCCTGTCGTTGCGGGTCAACGTCCAGCCCGACCAGCCCAACGCCCCACCAGGAGTGTCTTTCAACCCTGGGTCCCCTCCGTGGACGAGCCCTGCGTACAGCGTCACGGCGTTGCGCCTGGGCCTTCTCGATGCGGTCTCGCCGAGCAACGGATTCGCCTATCTCGAGCTCGCGCGCTCCACAGCGGGCTCGTCGACGGCCCCGTACTGATCACCGAACGGTTTCAGCGACATACCGCCCTTCCGGCGCACCACAACCGATTTCCGAACATACGTACGAAGTGCGAGACTGTGCATCCGCGCAGGTCAGATGATGTGCTCCTGACCGCCGGACCACGACGTCCGCCTTCGTACACACCTGGAGATCATCATGATGGGCGCCCACCACGCCGCGACCGGAGCGGCCGCATGGGTGGCTGTCGCCGGCACCGGACCGTTCATGCTCGGCCTGTACCCGGTCTCGGACTCCGGCCTCCTCGTCGGGACGATCGTCTGCGCCGGCGCAGCGCTCCTGCCCGATGCCGACCACCACTCCGGCACCATCAGCAACTCCCTCCCACCGCTGTCGAAGGTCGTGACGCGGGCGATCTCCCGAGCGTCCGGCGGCCACCGGCACGGAACCCACGGGCTCCTCGCCATCGGCGCCGGATCAGGGCTCGCGACGCTCGCCGGACTCATCGGCATACAGACCGAGACCTACGGCCGGGTCGCCATCGGCGCCGGTGTCCTGTCGCTCCTGCTCGTCGCCTACGCGGCGAAGGCACTGCGGATCACCGCAGACGGCACATGGCTGCGGTCCTGGCTCCTCGCGATCGCCCTCGCGACCTTCGTGACCCTCTATGCACCGTACGAGTGGGAATGGTTGCCCGTCGCTGTCGGGCTGGGCGTCGCCGTGCACATCGCGGGTGACATGCTCACGACAGGGGGCGTCCCGCTGCTGTGGCCCTGGACCCCTCGACCACCACGCTGGTGGTCCCGGACCAACATCCTCAACGACATCTGGCAGCCGAGCGGATGGATGGGTCTGCCCGTGCTCGGCAACGCCGGCTCACGCCGCGAGTGGGCCTTCGCGATCCCCGTGAGCGCATACGCGACCTACGGCTTCATCGTGGGGATCATCGGCATCGTGCACTCGTTCACCACCGACCCCGCCGTGACGGACGCCTTCAGCAGCCTCTGGCCGCTCGTGTGACACGACGAAGCGCCCCCGGCCTGCAGGCCGGGGGCGCTTCGTCGTCAAACTATCCCGGACGAACGGTCAGACCTCGTCGCCGATGCGGTGCACGAGGATCGAGTTCGTCGTACCCGAGACTCCCACCGGAGCACCCGAGACGACGACCACGAGGTCGCCGACCTCGACGAGGCCGTTGGCGCGCAGTGTCGAGTCGACCTGGCGAACCATCGCGTCCGTGCTGTCGACCGAGGGGACCTCGTACGTCTGCGTGCCCCAGGTGAGGGACAGCACGTTGCGGACCGCGGTCCGCGGCGTGAACGCGACGAGCGGGAGCGCAGAGCGCAGACGCGACATGCGGCGAGCAGAGTCACCGGACTGCGTGAAGGTCACGAGGAACTTCACCCCGAGGATCTCACCGATCTCGGCAGCGGCGCGAGTGATCGCTCCACCGCGGGTGTGCGGCGTCGAGCCGAGCGGGGCGATGCGCTCGCGACCGAGCTCCTCGGTGCTCTCGATGATCCGAGCCATGGTCCGGACAGCCTCGATGGGGTAGTCCCCCACGCTGGTCTCGCCGGAGAGCATGACGGCGTCTGCACCGTCGAGGACCGCGTTGGCGCAGTCAGAGGCCTCGGCGCGCGTCGGGCGCGGCGCGGTGATCATGGACTCGAGCACCTGCGTGGCGACGATGACCGGCTTCGCGCTGCGGCGAGCCATCTCGACGGCGCGCTTCTGCACGAGCGGGACCTGCTCGAGAGGAAGCTCGACACCGAGGTCACCACGGGCAACCATGATGCCGTCGAACGCGTCGATGATCTCGGCGAGGTTCTCGACAGCCTGCGGCTTCTCGATCTTCGCGATGACGGGGAGGATGCGTCCTTCCTCCTCCATGATCCGACGGACGTCGTTGTAGTCCGCAGCGCTGCGGACGAAGGACAGCGCGATGATGTCGGCGCCGATCCGGACGGCCCAGCGGAGGTCGGCCTCGTCCTTGTCGGACATGGCGGGGACCGAGACAGCAACACCCGGGAGGTTGAGGCCCTTGTTGTTGGAGATCGGGCCGCTGACCTCGACGCGGGTGACCACGCGGGGTCCCTCGACCGCGGTGATGCGGACGAGGACGCGGCCGTCGTCGATGAGGATGGGGTCGCCCACGCGAGCGTCGTTCGGCAGACCCTTGTGGGTCGTGGAGCACAGCTCCTTGGTGCCGACGACGTCTTCGGTCGTGATCGTGAAGGTGTCGCCGACGTTCAGCCACTGCTTCTCGTCGTTGGCGAAGCGTCCGAGGCGGATCTTCGGTCCCTGGAGGTCGACCAGGATGGCGACAGACCGGCCGGACGCCTCAGCGGCGGCGCGGACGTTGTGGAAGACGGCCTCGTGCTCGGACACGTCACCGTGACTGCGGTTGATTCGCGCGACGTCCATACCGGCGTCGACCAGGTTCTGTACTTGTTCGGGGGAGGCCGTGACGGGCCCAAGGGTGCATACGATCTTTGCTCTGCGCATAGCTCCAGCCTAGTTGCTTGTGACGATACTGCTGTCAGGACGAAGGTCTTGTTCGACCATAATTCACGTGCTTGCAGTCCACCGTGTCACGGACGCAGCGCTGCTGTCGTTGCTCGCACCGGTGCGGGCAGCTCGGTCCCGCCCTGCAGATAGGCGTCGACGGTCGCCGCTGTCGCACGACCTTCGGCGATCGCCCAGACGATGAGCGACTGTCCTCGTCCAGCATCTCCTGCGACGAACACTCCGGGGAGCTCCGACGAGAAGTCGTCCTCGCGCGCGATGAGGCCACGCTCGGTGAGCGTCACGCCCGTCTGGTCGACGATCGACGTCGTCTCCGGGCCGGTGAAGCCCATCGCGACGAGGACGAGGTCCGCAGGGATGACCCGCTCGCTCCCGGCCTGCGGCACACGCCGCCCGTCCGGGAGGTACTCGGTCGTCGCGACCGTGAGCGAGCGAACGTTGCCGTGCTCGTCTCCGAGGAACTCCACGGTCGAGGCGAGGTAGTCGCGCTCGCCGCCCTCCGCGTGGGAGCTCGACACCTCGAACAGCAGCGGATCGGTCGGCCACGGCTGACCGGCAGGCCGCTCGAGCGGTGGCTTCTTGCCGATCGCGAGCGTGGTCACGGAGGCTGCCTGCTGGCGCAGAGACGTCCCGATGCAGTCGGAGCCGGTGTCGCCTCCACCGATGACGATGACGTGCTTTCCTGTCGCCAGGATCTGGTTCTCGACCTCTTTCCCTGCCACGACGGCGTTCGCCTGGTGGAGGAAGTCCATCGCGAAGTGGACGCCCGCGAGGTCGGTCCCCGGGATCGGCAGGCTGCGTGGAATGGTCGCGCCCGTCGCGACGACGACCGCGTCGAAGCGTGCCCGCAGCTCGTCCCACGTGATGTCGACGCCGATCTCCATGCCGGCCCGGAAGCGGGTGCCCTCGGCGACCATCTGCGCGAGGCGCCGCTCGACATGAAGCTTCTCGAGCTTGAAGTCCGGGATCCCGTACCGCAAGAGCCCACCGATGGCGTCGTCTCGCTCGTACACGGCCACGGTGTGACCGGCACGCGTGAGCTGCTGCGCCGCAGCGAGCCCGGCCGGACCGGACCCGACGACGGCGACCGTCTTGCCGGTGAGCCGCTGCGGGACCTGTGGCGTGACGTACCCACGAGCGAACGCCTCGTCGATGATCGAGACCTCGACGTTCTTGATCGTCACCGGCGGCTGGTTGATCCCCAGCACACAGCTCGACTCGCACGGCGCCGGGCACACGCGGCCGGTGAACTCCGGGAAGTTGTTCGTCGCGTGCAGCCGCTCGATAGCAGCCTCCCACTGGTCCCGGCGGACGAGGTCGTTCCAGTCCGGTATGAGGTTGCCGAGAGGGCAGCCCTGGTGGCAGAAGGGGATGCCGCAGTCCATGCAGCGCCCGGCCTGAACCTGCACGAACGCCGAGTCCTGCGCACGATGCTCGTGCACCTCCCGCCAGTCCATGAGGCGAACAGGGACAGGGCGGTAGGCCGGGAGCTCGCGCTCCCGGACCTTCAAGAATCCGCGCGGGTCAGCCACGGGCCACCTCCAAGATCTCCGCCCACGCACCCGGCGAGGACAGGTCCGTGCCCTGTGCCTCAGCCGTAGCCAGGGCTGCACGGACGCGTGCGTACTGAGCAGGCAGGATCCGGGTGAATCGTGCCAGTGCTGCGGGGAGGTCAGCCAGGAGCTGAGCCGCCACCGGCGAGTCTGTCTCCGCGTGGTGACGGCGGACGAGCGCCGTGACGATCTCCGCGTCCCCGTCGTCGAGCGGTGTCAGGAGCAGCTCGCCGGTCGTTGCCGCCGCGACGTTGAGCGCCTCGAGCCGGAGGTCGAGCACGTACGCCGTTCCTCCCGACATCCCGGCGCCGAAGTTCCGGCCCGTCCCGCCGAGGACGAGGACCGTTCCACCGGTCATGTACTCGCAGCCGTGGTCCCCCACTCCTTCGACGACGAGGGTGGCACCGGAGTTGCGCACACCGAAACGCTCGCCGACCTGACCGCTGAGGAAGATCTCCCCGGACGTCGCGCCATAGCCGATGACGTTGCCGGCAATGACGTTCGCCGAACCGGTGAGCACGGCGGCCTTGTCGGGGCGGACGACGATCCGTCCCCCGGACAGCCCCTTGCCGACGTAGTCGTTCGCGTCGCCGAAGAGCCGCAGCGTGATCCCGCGCGGGAGAAAGGCACCGAGCGACTGGCCGGCGGAACCCGTGAGCGTCACGTCGATCGTGTCGTCAGGAAGTCCCGCACCGGCATACCGCTTGGTGACCTCGTGGCCGAGCATCGTGCCGACCGTGCGGTTGACGTTGCGCACAGGCATCGACAGCTGCACCGGCGACCCGTTCTCCAGCGCGTCGCTCGCAAGGGCGATGAGCTGGTTGTCGAGCGCCTTGTCGAGCCCGTGATCCTGCGTCGTCGTGTTGCGCAACGAGGAGCCTTCAACCGGCTGCGGCACAGCGAGCACCGGACCGAGGTCTAGGCCTTGTGCCTTCCAGTGGTCGATCGCCCGCCGCGTGGAGAGCGCCTCGACGTGCCCGACCGCCTCTTCCAGGGTGCGGAAGCCGAGGGCCGCGAGGTGCTCACGGACCTCTTCGGCGATGAACTCGAAGAAGTTCACGACGAACTCGGGCTTGCCGGTGAACCGCGCGCGGAGCTCCGGGTTCTGCGTCGCGACGCCCACCGGGCACGTGTCGAGGTGGCACACGCGCATCATGATGCAGCCGGAGACGACCATCGGCGCGGTCGCGAACCCGAACTCCTCGGCACCGAGCAGCGCACCGACGACGACGTCGCGGCCGGTCTTCATCTGCCCGTCGACCTGGACGACGATGCGGTCGCGCAGGTTGTTGAGCACGAGAGTCTGCTGGGTCTCGGCGAGGCCGATCTCCCAGGGCGTTCCCGCATGCTTGAGCGACGTGAGCGGGCTCGCGCCCGTCCCGCCGTCGTGCCCAGAGATGAGGACGACGTCGGCGTGCGCCTTAGACACACCCGTCGCGACCGTCCCGACGCCGAACTCCGAGACGAGCTTCACGTGGACGCGAGCGACCGGGTTGGCGTTCTTCACGTCGTGGATGAGCTGAGCAAGGTCTTCGATCGAGTAGATGTCGTGGTGCGGCGGTGGCGAGATGAGACCTACACCAGGTGTGGAGTGCCTCGTCTTGGCCACCCACGGGTACACCTTCGGGCCGGGCAGCTGGCCGCCCTCACCAGGCTTGGCACCTTGCGCGAGCTTGATCTGGATGTCGTCCGCGTTCGTGAGGTACTCGGACGTGACGCCGAAGCGCCCAGACGCGACCTGCTTGACCTTGCTGCGTCGCTCCGGGTCGTGGAGACGGTCGGAGTCTTCGCCGCCCTCTCCGGTGTTCGACCGTCCGCCGAGGCGGTTCATCGCGATCGCGAGCGTCTCGTGGGCTTCCGCAGAGATCGAGCCGTAGGACATCGCACCGGTGTTGAACCGCTTGACGATCTCAGAGACCGGTTCGACCTCGTCGAGCGGGACCGGCTGGCGGTCGGGCGAGAACTCGAGGAGCCCACGCAGCGTCATGAGCCGCTCGGACTGGTTGTCCACACGCTCGGTGTACTGCCGGAACACGTCGAACTGACGGGTGCGCGTCGAGTGCTGGAGACGGAACACCGTCTCGGGGTCGAAGAGGTGCTCTTCGCCGTCACGACGCCACTGGTACTCACCACCCACGGCGAGCCGCTGGTGTGCCTGGAAGTTGCCCGATGCCGGGTAGGCCTCTGCGTGACGCGCAGCGACCTCCGCGGCGATGACGTCCAGCCCAATGCCGCCGAGGCGGCTCGTGGTCCCGGTGAAGTAGTCGCCGATGAGCTCGTGCGAGAGGCCGATCGCCTCGAACACCTGAGCTCCACGGTAGGAGGACATCGTCGAGATGCCCATCTTGCTCATGACCTTGAGGACGCCCTTGCCGAGCGCCTTGATGAGGTTGGCGACAGCCTCGTCCGGTTCGACAGCGAGAGAGCCCGACGTCGCGAGGTCCTCCACCGTCTCCATCGCGAGGTACGGGTTGACCGCGGCCGCGCCGTACCCGATGAGGAGCGCGACATGGTGCACCTCGCGCACGTCCCCGGCCTCGACGATGAGCGAGACCTGGGTCCGGGTGTGCTTGCGCAGCAGGTGGTGGTGGACAGCGCTGAGCAGGAGCAGCGACGGGATAGGGGCGAGCTCCTGGTAGGAGTCACGGTCGGAGAGCACGACGAAGCTCATCCCGTCGGCGACCGCCTCGTCGACCTCGTCGAAGATCTCGTCGAGGCGCGCGCGCAGGCTCGCTCCCCCGCCGCCGACCCGGTAGAGGCCGCGGATGGTGATCGCCTTGAAGACGCCACCGAGCTTCGGCGCCTTGTGCACGTTGATGATCTTCGCCAGCTCGTCGTTGTTGATGACGGGGAAGTCGAGGATGAGCTTGCGTGCGTGCAGCGGTGTGTCGGAGAGGAGGTTCGGCTCCGGGCCGATCGCTCCGCCGATCGCCGTGACGAGCTCCTCGCGGATCGCGTCGAGCGGCGGGTTCGTCACCTGGGCGAACATCTGCGTGAAGTAGTCGAAGAGGAGCCGCGGGCGCGCCGAGAGCACAGCGACGGGAGTGTCGGTCCCCATCGCGCCGAGCGGCTCGCCGCCGGTGTCGGCCATCGGCGTAAGAAGGATCTTCAGTTCTTCTTCGGTGTAGCCGAAGGCACGCTGGCGACGCTGCACCGACGCGGGGCTGTGCACCACGTGCTCACGGTCGGGAAGCTCCGTGAGGCGTACCGAGTTCTCCTCGACCCACTGCTCGTAGGGGCGCTGGGCCGCGAGCTGCGCCTTGACCTCGTCGTCAGAGACGATCCGGCCACGGGCTGTGTCGACGAGGAACATCCGGCCAGGCTCGAGCCGACCCTTCTGGACGATCGTGGCCGGGTCGAGGTCGAGCACACCGGCTTCGCTCGCGAGCACGACGAGCCCGTCTTGCGTCACCCAGTACCGTCCCGGCCGCAGTCCGTTGCGGTCGAGCACGGCACCGATGAGGGTGCCGTCGGTGAAGTTCAGGCACGCAGGTCCGTCCCACGCTTCCATGAGGTTCGCGTGGTACTTGTAGAACGCACGACGCTCTGGCGTCATCTCGGCGTGGTTCTCCCACGCCTCAGGGACCATCATGAGGACGGCGTGCGGCAGCGACCGTCCGCCGAGGTGGAGCAGCTCGAGCACCTCGTCGAAGGTGGCGGAGTCGCTCGCACCGTCGCTGCACACCGGCATGAGGCCGGAGATGTCACCGAGGTTGTCGCTCTGCAGCTTGCCCTGACGGGCTGCCATCCAGTTACGGTTCCCGCGCACGGTGTTGATCTCGCCGTTGTGCGCGATGAGCCGGAACGGCTGCGCGAGCGGCCAGGACGGGAACGTGTTCGTCGAGAAGCGCGAGTGGACGAGAGCGAGCTCGCTCGCGTACCGCGGGTCGGACAGGTCGGGGAAGAACGGCTCGAGCTGAGCCGTCGTGAGCATGCCCTTGTACGTGATGGTGCGCGCCGACAACGACGCGAAGAAGAGGCCGAGCTCGTTCTCGGCACGCTTGCGCAACCGGAACGTACGCCGGTCGAGGTCGATCCCGGAGAGCTCGCGTGCAGGGTCCGCGACGACGAGCTGACGGAACGTCGGCATCGACGCACGCGCGCTCGGTCCGACGAGGTCGACCGTGACGGGGACGTCGCGCCAGGCGAGCACGTCGAGCTTCTCCTCGGCGGCGATGGCTTCGACAGCACGCGCGACCTCGTCGGCCTCGGCCGGGTCTTGTGGCAGGAACGCCATCCCGATCGCGTAGGAGCCCGACGGCGGCAGGTCTGCAGACACGACGTCGCGGACGAACGCGTCAGGGATCTGCGTGAGGATGCCTGCACCGTCACCGCTGTTCTCCTCCGCGCCGACCGCACCGCGGTGGTCGAGGTTGAGCAGCGCGGTGAGCCCGGCGTCGACGATGTCGCGTCCGGGCGTCCCACGCAGGGTCGCGACGAAGGCGACCCCGCACGCGTCGTGCTCTGCGCGCGGGTCGTACAGCCCTTGGGCGACCGGCGCTCTCGCGATCGCTGAGCTGGTCGCGCTGTGCTGCGGCGGAGTCATCGGCACCGTCCTCACGGAAAGCCCGGCACAGAACCGGGCTCGACTGAATATCGGGAGTTGTGCGGGACGCCATCGGCCCGGCGAGCAAGACGATACGCTCCGGCAGGAGCCGCGGTATCGCTACAGGTGGTCATGTCACGACGGGTGCGCGTGACGAGCTCACGAGAGTGGGCTGACGAGGTCACTTCGGTTCGGGACCAGGACTGCTGACGTCCGTCACTGTGGACAGAGGTTTGAGCAGAACAGACTCATCACGCCCGGGGTGGCGGCGCCCGATAACAATAGACGCTATCAAGGCGACGACTCCCACGACGATGGATGTCCAGACGTTGAGCCGAAGGCCCAAGACCATCTCTGCTGTGTCGATGCGCAGCATCTCGATCCAGAGACGACCAGCCGTGTAGAACACCACGTACAGCCAGAATACGCGCCCGTGGCCCAGCCGGTAGCGCCTGTCCAGATAGATGAGGAGGAAGGCCGCTGCGGCGTTCCAGAGCAGCTCGTAGAGGAAGGTCGGATGGAAGAGCGTGCCCTGCTCGAATCCGGCAGGCAGGTGCGCCGCATCGATCTCCAGCCCCCATGGCAGCGTCGTCGGACCACCGAAGAGCTCCTGGTTGAACCAGTTCCCGAGCCGACCGATCGCCTGCGCCAGCAGGAGCCCAGGAGCCAACGCGTCGGCGAACGCGCCGAAGCGCACCCCCACGCGACGGCACCCGATGTAGGCACCGACAGCGCCCAGCGCAACAGCACCCCAGATCCCGAGCCCACCTTCCCAGATGGCGAACGCCTTGATCGGGTCGCCTCCCTCGCCAAAATAGGCCTCGGGCGACGAGACGACGTGGTAGAGCCGCCCACCGACGATCCCGAACGGGACCGCCCAGAACGCGATCTCGTAGACCTCGTCAGGATCGCCGCCACGGTCCTTCCAGCGCCGGGCCGTGAGCCACGCTGCCACGAAGATCCCCGCGAGGATCGCGAACGCGTAGGCCCGCAGCGGGAACGGGCCCAGGTGCCAGACGCCCTGGCTCGGACTAGGGATCGATGCGAGCACGCTCGCGGGAACGCCTCCAGCGATCATCCTGGCTGTCCGGTCGAACGCGCGCGGCCCACACCAGCAGCAAGGCCTGCAGCAACCTCTTGCATGGCGGCGAGACGATCGGAGAAGGGCCCGTCGCCGAGCAGCGGACGGACGAACGCGGAGCCGACGATGACGCCGTCGGCATAGCGGCCCACCTCGGCGGCCTGCTCGGGCTGGGAGACCCCGAGGCCGACGCAGACACGCTCGGCCCCAGCGGCCCGGGTGTCGGCGACGAGCTGCTCGGCTCGCAGCCCGACCGTCGCACGCTCACCGGTGACACCCATCGTCGATGCCGCGTACACGAAACCACGAGAAGCGAGCGACGTCGACGCGAGCCGCGCCGGCGACGAGCTCGGCGCGACGAGGAAGACCTTGTCGAGGTCGAAGGCGTCGGCAGCAGCGATCCACTCTCCGGCCTCCTCGGGAACGAGGTCAGGAGTGATGAGTCCTGCACCACCGGCCGCAGCAAGATCGCGAGCGAAAGCGTCCACCCCGTAGCGCAGCACCGGGTTGAAGTACGTCATCGCGAGGATCGGGGCGCCGCGTCCGGCGACAGCCTCCACCAGGCGGAAGACGTCGCGGACCCGTGTCCCTCCAGAGAGCGCGACATCGACGGCTTCCTGGATGGTGGCGCCGTCCATGACCGGGTCGCTGTACGGGATGCCGATCTCGATGATGTCAGCACCGGCGTCGATGAGCCCGAGGACGGCCGCGACCGACTGGTCGAACGTCGGGAAACCGACCGGGAGGTACCCGATGAGCGCTCCGCGTCCGTCGACCTTGAGCCGGTCGATGGTCTGAGCAGTCGCGCTCACAGGTCTCCCCCTTCGGTCAGCTGAGCATCGGCGTCGACGAGCTCGAACCACTTCGCTGCGGTCGCGACGTCTTTGTCCCCGCGTCCAGAGAGGTTGACGAGGATGAGCTCGTCTGTTCGCCCGGCGTCACGTGCCTCGATCCCGAGCTTCATCGCGCCGGCGAGCGCGTGCGCCGACTCGATGGCGGGGATGATGCCTTCCGTCCGGCACAGCAGCCGCAACGCTTCCATCGCCTCGGCGTCCGTGATGGGAAAGTACTGCGCCCGGTGGATGCTCGCCAGGTACGAGTGCTCAGGTCCGACGCCCGGGTAGTCGAGCCCTGCCGAGATGGAGTGGCTCTCTTGCGTCTGCCCGTCCTCGTCCTGCAGGAGGAACGAACGCGCTCCGTGAAGCACGCCGGGCGCTCCCCCGGTGATGCTCGATGCGTGCCGTCCGGTCGAGACCCCGTCGCCACCTGCCTCGAGACCGACGAGCCGGACATCGGCGTCGTCGAGGAACGCGTCGAAGATCCCGATGGCGTTCGATCCGCCGCCGACGCACGCGGCGACGACGTCGGGCAGGCGACCGGTGAGGTCGAGGACCTGCTGGCGGGCCTCGACGCCGATGATGCGTTGGAAGTCGCGCACCATCGTCGGGAACGGGTGCGGGCCAGCGGCGGTACCGAACATGTAGTTCGTCGTCTCGACGTTCGTGACCCAGTCGCGCAGCGCCTCGTTGATCGCGTCCTTGAGCGTCCGCGACCCGGTGGTCACGGGGACGACCTCGGCGCCGAGGAGGCGCATGCGGGCGACGTTGAGCGACTGCCGCTCCGTGTCTTCCTCCCCCATGTACACGACGCAGTCGAGGTCGAAGAGCGCAGCGGCCGTCGCTGTCGCGACGCCGTGCTGGCCGGCGCCCGTCTCGGCGATCACGCGCTTCTTGCCCAGGCGCTTGGTGAGCATCGCTTGTCCGAGGACGTTGTTGATCTTGTGCGACCCCGTGTGGTTGAGGTCTTCGCGCTTGAGGAGGATCCGGGCTCCGCCAGCGTGCTCAGCAAAGCGCGGGACCTCGGTGATGATGCTGGGGCGACCGGTGTACGAGCGGTGCAGCTCGAGGAGCTGAGCAGCGAACGCCGGGTCGGCGACGGCTGCGCGGTACTCCGCGTCGAGCTCGTCGAGCGCGGCGATGAGTGCCTCGGGGACGTACCGGCCGCCGAACTCTCCGAAGTACGGGCCTTGCAGGTTCTGCAGCGATTCAGACAACGGTCTGGTCTCCTTGAGTCCATAGAACGGCCGCACGTCGATCACCGCGACGCACGGAACACCGGGCGTCCGACGCACCGGAGGGGAAGAACGTAGGTGGGAACAGATCGATCGTCGATCAGTGGCGGACCGCGCGCAGCGACGGGTGCGAGCCCGCCGCGACGAGATCCGCGACGGCGGAGCGCGGCGACTCCCCGGTCACCAGCGCCTCTCCGACAAGCACCGCGTGGGCGCCGGACCGTGCGTAGTCCATGACGTCGAGAGGGCCCCGGACCCCGGACTCGGCAATCTTCACCGTCCCTGTCGGGATGGCGGGCGCAAGAGCCGCGAAGGTCGAGCGGTCGACCTCGAGCGTCTTGAGGTTCCGAGCGTTGACACCCATGAGCCGTGCACCGGCGTCCACCGCGCGTGCCACCTCGTCGAGAGTGTGCACCTCGACGAGCGCGGTCATGCCCAACGAGTGGACACGGTCGACCAGCGACTCGAGGACCGTCTGCTCCAGCGCCGCCACGATGAGGAGCACGAGGTCCGCGCCGTAGGCCCGCGCCTCCCACACCTGGTACGGCGAGACGACGAAGTCCTTGCGCAGGATCGGGATGTCCACAGCGGCTCGCACAGCCGTGAGGTCGGCCAGGCTCCCGCCGAAGCGTCGCTGCTCCGTGAGGACCGAGATGACCGACGCCCCGCCCTTCTCGTACTCGCGAGCGAGCGCGGCCGGGTCAGCGATCGGGGCGAGCGCACCCTTGCTCGGGCTGGATCGCTTCACCTCCGCGATGACAGCGACCGCGTCCTCGCCGCTGAGACGGCTCACGCACTCGAGCGCGTTCGCCTGACGAAGAGCCTTCTCCTTGAGCGCTGCGAGCGGCGTCGCCGCCTCGCGCACCGCGAGATCCTCTCGAACACCGCCGATGATGTCATCGAGTACCGTCATGACGCCTCTTTCCCCGAACGCTGTGGTGCTCCGAACCCGAGCCTGCCCCCGAGGCCGGACACCAGGTGTCCGGCCTTCCTCGGGGAACATCTACGAGCCATCGTAGGGCCGCGCTCCGCGTGGTCGGTCCAGCCGTGCTGCCGTGAGACGGGACGGGTGGGCCGGCGAGCGGTGCTCAGTGGGTGTTCGTGTCCGCGGTGCCGAGCGGAGCCTGTCCATAGCCGGCGACGGCCAAGGCCTTCCCGCCGACGAGCCCCACGAGCACGACGGCCGCGCCGACCCAGATCATCCACATCATGGCGATGCACATCGCGACGCCGGCGATGGTCGAGCCGAGGACCACGACGATCGTCGTGAACCACGCGGCCCGGGTGTGCCCGTGGTTCGCGGGTGGTGAGGACGGAGGCAGATAGGAGATCTCTGTCTGCGCGGAGCTGTCAGCCATGGGTGCTGCCTTTCATCAAATGTAGTCCCAGACTACCGAATGCCTCGGAGGTTCCCGACTCAGGTGGGGTCGGTGCCACGGGTCAGTGCGTCCCATGCTTCTTGTTCGTCGTCGGGCGGACCGGCCTGTTTCTGTGGCGAGTCGAACCGCCGAGCCTGCCGGCTCCAGTCCACGGGCGCCACGACCTCCCGCACGACTGCTGCCAGGAGAGCGAGCGCGAGCACCATGGTGAGGTACGGAAAGATCGTGACGTCGACGGTGTCGGGTGGGGCGACGATCCCGGTCGCCTCGGCGACCGCCGTGCGCGCTGCGTCGGCAGGCGAGCGGATCACCGCGAGGGCAGACCCACCCGCGACAAGACCCGCCAGCCAGACGACCGCGAGCGCGAACCATCGGCCGACCCTGCCGACGAGGCCGAGCGCGAGGGCCGCTGCGATCACGACGAGCGCTGCTGCGCTGACACCGGGGGCGGCGCTGGTGCCGGTGACGGTCACGTCGACGCGCTCGGCGAGCGCTGTCGCGCCGGAGGAGCGCAACCAGACCGGGGCGGCGCTCGCGAGGCTCGCTGCACCGAGGACGAGCAGGAGGAGGACCACGCGACGCCGTCCTGGCCGGGCGGGCTGGGCAGGCTGGGCAGGCTCGGCAGGTTCGACGGCGGGCACCTCGGGTGCGGTCATGCTCGCGCCGCCAGCCTGCTCGCGACCTGGACGGCGCGGACCGCTGCTGCGGCCTTGTTCCTGGACTCCGCGTACTCGAGCGCCGGGACGGAGTCGGCGACGATCCCCCCGCCGGCCTGCACGCTCGCGCGTCCTGCCCGGATGAGTGCTGTGCGGATGGCGATCGCCATGTCCATGGTGCCGTCGAACGCGAAGTAGCCGACCGTCCCGCCGTAGATCCCTCGCGACGCGGGCTCGAGCTCGTCGATGAGGGCGATGGCTCGGGGCTTCGGGGCGCCTGACAGCGTTCCTGCGGGGAACGCTGCGCGGAAGACCTCGAGAGCAGTGGCTCTCTCGCGCAGCGCTCCGACGACGGTCGAGGAGATGTGCATGATGTGGCTGAACCGTTTGATCGCCATGAACTCCACCACCTCGACGGTGGCGGGCTCGCAGACCTTGACGAGGTCGTTGCGGGAGAGGTCGACGAGCATGATGTGCTCGGAGAGCTCTTTGGCGTCCGCGAGGAGCTCGATGCCGAGCTCGACGTCTTCGGCGGGCGTGGCACCGCGTGGGCGCGATCCCGCGATGGGGAACGTCACGACACGTCGGTCGGTCACCTTGACGAGGGTCTCAGGGCTGGACCCGACGACGGCGAAGTCCGCACCCGCGGCGTCGACGAGCTGGAAGTAGTACATGTAGGGGCTCGGGTTGATGGTCCGCAAGACCCGGTAGACGTCGAGCGGGGACGCCGTGCACTCGAGGTCGAGCCGTTGCGAGAGGACGACCTGGAAGACCTCGCCGTCGACGATGGCCTTCTTGCCCTGACGGACGGCTTCCTCGAACTCCTCGCGCGTGGAGCGGAACTCGAGCTCGGGCTCGGGGGTGTCGACCAGGACGCGTGGCACGTCGATCCCACCTGTCCCTGCTCCGGCGACGAGGCGAGCCTCCATGTCGTCGAGACGCCGCACGGCGTCGGCGTGCGCCTCGTCCATGCGGTCGACGGTGTCGTCGAAGTTGATCGCGTTGGCGACGAGCCACACGCTGCCGTCCACGTGGTCGACGACGGCGAGGTCGCTCGCGAGGCACAGCGTCATCTCCGGGACGCCGAGCTCGTCGGGCGTCGTGGCGGGCAGGGTGGGCTCCCAGCGTCGCACGACGTCCCAGCCGAGCGCTCCGACGAGCCCTCCGGTGAGCGGCGGGAGCCCGTCGATCGCTTCGGTGTGCAGGACCCGCAGCGTCGCCTCGAGGACCTCGAGGGGGTCGCCCGTGGTCGGGACGCCTGCCGGGACGTCTCCGTGCCAGACCGCCAGGTCACCGTCGACGGTGAGGGTCGCCCGCGAGGCGACACCGATGAATGAGTAGCGGGACCATCCACCGTCGATCTCGGCGGACTCCATGATGAACGTCCCTGGTCTGCTGGCCGCGAGCGTGCGGTAGAGGCCGACAGGAGTGACGTCGTCGGCGAGGAGACGGCGGACGACAGGGACGACGCGGCGCTCGCCGGCCAGCGTCCGGAAGTCCTCGAGGACGGGCCATGTCTCGCCCCAGACCAGCGTGTGCGGGGTCGGGCTGCCTGCACGGGGCAGGTGCTGCGCGGGAGCTGCGGTCACGACTCGTCCTCCGTGTGCTCGTGCGCCTCGGTGGGCGCGCTGTCGATCGTGTCCGTGCCGTCGACGGCGTCGAGGTCGCCTCCTGTGAGGAAGCACGTCCGCTCTCCGGTGTGGCACGCCGCACCGACCTGGTCGACCTCGACGAGCAGCGCGTCGCCGTCGCAGTCGAGAGACACGCGCTTGACCCGCTGGATGTGCCCTGAGGTGTCGCCCTTGCGCCAGTACTCCTGCCGAGAGCGAGAGAAGAACGTCACGCGTCCGGAGGAGAGCGTGCGAGCGAGCGCCTCGTCGTCCATCCAGCCGAGCATGAGGACCTCTCGCGTGTCGTGCTGCTGCACGATCGCGGCGACGAGGCCGGCGGGGTCACGGGTGAGGCGCTCGGCGACGGCGTGGGCGAGAGTGCTCGCCGGCACGGGTCGGGGTTCTGCTGTCCTGGGTGCGGGGGTCGTAGACACCTGTGGATCTTCCCACGTCGGTGGCGGGCGGCCCTAGTCGATTCGCAGCACGGACAGCCGGGCGGCCGTCAGTGCGTCTGGACCACCCACGCCGCGTGCATGCACGCGTACGGCCCGCCTGCCGCGACGAGCTCGCTGTGCGGCCCGACCTCGACGACCAGGCCCGCCTCGACGACGACCACGACGTCGGCGGCCTCCGCGGTGGACAGCCGGTGTGCGATCGTGATCGTGCTGCGGCCCTCGGTGAGCGAGTCCAGCGCGCGGGCGATACGGACCTCGGCTGCCGGGTCGACAGCGGACGTCGCCTCGTCGAGCACGAGGAGGTCGGCACCCGCGAGGTAGGCCCGGGCGATCGCGACGAGCTGTCGCTCACCCGCGGAGAGGGACTCTCCGCGCTGGCCGACCTCGGTGTCGAGACCGCCCGGGAGGTCGGCGAGCCAGTCCCCCAGCCCGAGCGCGCCGACGACGCCCTCGAGGGCCGCAGCCTGACCGTCGTCGCCGCCGCGGTAGCCGTAGGCGATGTTCTCGCCGAGCGTCCCCTCGAACAGGAAGCCCTCCTGCGGAACCATGACGACCCGCTCCCGAAAGGTCTTCTCGGAGATCTCGCGCAGGTCGACGCCGTCGAGCAAGACTCGGCCCCGCGTCGGGTCCATGAGGCGGGTGGCCAGCTTGGCGATGGTCGTCTTACCCGACCCGGTGGCGCCGACGACGGCGACGCGCGTGCGCGCCGGGATGTGCAGGTCGATGCCGTGCACGACCTCGGGCCCGCCCGGGTAGGAAAAGGAGACGTCGCACAGCTCGATCGTCGCAGGGCCTCGCGGGGTGGTGACGCCGTCAGCGCCAGGGTCCGGCACGAGGACGGGCGT
This sequence comes from Sanguibacter antarcticus, assembly GCF_002564005.1. Lineage (NCBI taxonomy): Bacteria > Bacillati > Actinomycetota > Actinomycetes > Micrococcales > Sanguibacteraceae > Sanguibacter > Sanguibacter antarcticus. Next base: position 1,285,023 of record NZ_PDJG01000001.1, read on the forward strand.
CTCGAGGACGGCCAGGACGCGTCGCCACCCGGCGACCGCGTTCTGCAGCTCGTTGAGCACCTCGGTCGCCATCTGCACGGGACCCGTGAAGAGCTGGACGAGGAAGAGGAACGCGAGGAGCTCACCGACGGTGAGCCCGCCACCGACACCGAGGTAGGTCCCCGCGACGACGATGACGCTGAGCACCAGGTTGGCGACGAGCACCCCCGACGAGAACACGACGCTCACGAGCTTCTGAGCGCGGACCGCCGCCGAGCGGTGGTCGTCGATCGCTGCGTCGATACGACGACGCGTGCGCGCTCCCACGCCGTACGCGCGGATGGTCTCGGCTCCCACGACAGCCTCGGAGACCGCTCCGAGCAGCGCGCCGACCCTGGACCTCACGAGCGTGTAGGCCTCGCTGACCTTCTGCTGCGCCGGGCGCAGGACGAAGAAGAGCGGGACGAAGCACACCCACACGAGCACGGCGAGCTGCCACGAGTAGAGGCACATGAGGACGGTCGCGGCCAGCACCTGCAGGACGGAGACGAGGAGCATGATCCCGCCCCACTGGACGAACAGCGAGATCGTGTCGACGTCCGACGTGACCCGCGAGACGAGCGACCCGCGCCGCTCCGTGCCCTGGGAGAGCACCGACAGCGCGTGCACGTGCTTGAACGCCTTGACGCGCAGCGTGGCCAGCCCCGCCTCTGTGCTTCGGAAGAGGCGCACGTTGACGAGCGCGGAGCAGGTCCCCGCGACGAGCAGGACCACCGCGGCAGCCGCCACGAGCACGAGGACCCGACGCTGGTCGACCCCGCCCTCGGCGAGTATCCCGGTGTCGACGGTCTGCTGGACCGCCAACGGCACCACGACGCGCCCAGCTGCCGCAAGGACGGCCAAGACGAGCGTGACGACCACGCCGTCGAGGATCTCGGGAGAGACCTGCAGACCACGGCGCAGCGTCGCGAGGACGCTCGCCTCGCTCGTCGAAGCGATCGAGCCGTGCGCGGTCGAACCGTCAGGGGCCGAGCTGTCTGGGGCCGAGCCGTCTGGGGCCGAGCCGTCTGGGGCCGCGGCCGTCGAGGGCCTGCCCTTCGGGGACCTGTCGCGTGCGGTCGTCATTCCTCGTCCTGTCGTCGTGCTGCCTCACGCTGGTAGGCGAGGGCGAGGTCGCGGTAGCCGGGGTCGCGGACGAGCAGCTCGTCGTGGGTGCCGACGTCGACGACCCTGCCTGCGTCGAGGTGGACGACCGTGTCGGCGAGCGCGACGCTCGACATCCGGTACGCGACCATGACGACCGTCGTCCCGGACGACGCACGCAGGCCTGCGAGGATCGACCTCTCGACCTGCGGGTCGACGGCCGAGGTCGCGTCGTCGAGGACGAGAAGCGCAGGCCTGCGCACGAGCGCTCGGGCGATGGCGACGCGCTGGCGCTGACCGCCCGAGAGGTTCGCGCCGCGCTCGCCGAGCGGGGAACCGAGACCGTCGGGCAGCGCGCGGACCACGTCGTCGACCCGCGCGAGGCGCAGCGCGGCCCAGACCTCGTCGTCGCTCGGGCTCGCGGGGTCGTCGTCGTCCATGAGCGTCACGTTGGCCCGGATCGTGTCCTCGAAGATGAAGGTCGACTGCGCGACGAGCGCGACTGCAGCCGTCAGGCTGCGGGGCGTCAGCGACCGGACGTCGACGCCGTCGAGCAGCACCTGGCCGCTCGTGGGGTCGGAGAGCCTGCTCAGCAGGGAGACGAGCGTCGTCTTGCCCGCGCCTGTCGGGCCGACGACCGCCACGGTCGTGCCCGCAGGGACCGTCAGGGTGACGTCCCGCACGAGGTGCGCCTCGCTGGCTGGCAGACGGACCGTGACCCCGACGTCGACGAGGTCGACCTGCACCCCTCGGACGTCCACGTCGGCGCCAGCGCGCTCGACCGTGCCCTCGACGAGAGCACCTCGAGCGTCGAGGACTTGGCTGATCCGGTCATGACCGACGAGACCGCGGGGCAGCTCACCGAGCACCCAGCCGAAGGCCCGCACGGGCACAGCCATCATCGTCAGCAGATAGGCAGCCGCGACGATGTCTCCGGTGTTCACGTGACCGCCCGCTGCACGCACCGTTCCGACGCCGAGGACGAGGAGCGTGCCGAGGGAGGGCAGGAACTCGATGACGGGGTCGAACGCGGCGCGCACGGTCCCTACCCGGACGTTCGCCGCCCGCAGCGCCTCGGTCCTGTCTGCGAAGCGACGCTCTTCACGCTCTTGGGTCCCGAGCGCCTTGACGAGGAGCCCCGCCTCGAAGCTCTCGTGGGCGACGTCGGCGACCTGCGCGCGCAGCTGCTGCGCGTGGGTGATCGCCGGCGACATGTACCGCTGGAACACGACGTTCACCGCGACGGCGACCGGTAGGACGCTCAAGGCTGCGACCGCGAGCCAGACGTCGATGCTCAGCAGCGCGCCCGCAGCGATGACGATCATCACGCACACACCGAGCGCGTACGGCAGCGGGTTGAAGACGCCGGTCGCAGCCTCGACGTCCGAGCTGACGTTCGACAACAGCTGTCCGGTCGGGTGCGAACGGTGCCACGAGACAGGGAGCTCGAGGTACCTGCCGGTGACCGCCCTGCGGTGACGGGCCTGGAGGTTCGCTACAGCGACGCCGGCGAGCACCCGGCGTGCCGCGACGCTCAGCGCGAGAGACAGCGCAAGGCCGGCGAGCGCCAGCCCACCGAGCCAGATGGCTCCGACGTCGATCGTGCCCGCGAGCGCCGGGAGGACGAGACGGTCGGTGACCTCGCCGAGGATGCTGCTGACCGCGACGGTGAGACCACCGAAGAGCGCCGACGAGAGGATCGCCCAGACGTAGACGCGCCACTCGGTCCGCAGACCACGGGTGACGAGAAGGAACGATCGGCGGGTCCGTGACCCCTGGAGGGCGTGCACACTCACGAAGCCGATGTCCTTTCGATGGGAGGATCGATCGTCTCACAGCCCAGGGCATCGGGCCGTGCCACCATTACGACCATGTCGAACTCGTGGAACGCAACAGAACGTGCTCGCCTGGCGCAGGCGCTCGCGCTCGCCGGCCCTGGCGCACCTACCCTCTGCGAGGGGTGGAGCGCCGCTCACCTCGCCACGCACCTGGTGCTGCGTGAGCACAAGCCGTGGGCGGTGTTCGGCGCACCGTTCGAGCGTGCCGTCGCTGGTGCGACGGAGCGTCCGGCATTCGATGCTCTCGTGACGTCGTTCGCACGGACCCCGGCGGCGTGGAGCCCTGCACGCTGGGCCGGCGAGCAGATGAACCTCCTCGAGTACCACGTGCACCTGCAGGACGTCGTGCGTGCGGGCCCGCAGGACGGCGCTGCGCGGGCGGTGCCTGAGCAGGCTCTCGAGCGTGCACTGTGGGCGCAGCTCCGGTACTTTGCGCGGCTCCTGTACCGGCCTGCTCCGGTCGGTGTGGTCCTCGCGGTCACCGACGGACCGCGCACGGTGGTACGCAAGCCACGGTCCGGAAGCGGGAGCGTCGTCATCTCCGGTCAGGCGAGCGAGCTCGCGCTGCACGCGTTCGGACGTGGCGCTGTGGCCGACGTCACGGTCGAGGGGCTCCCGGAGGACGTCGCTGCGCTCGCCGTACGGTTTCCTGCGCCGGCTCCCCGCGGCTGAGCGACCGAGCCTGAGCAACCGCGTCTGAGCCACCGCGTGGTTCAGACGCGGACCTCGAGGCCAGCGGTCTGCATCGCTCCCTTGACCTCGTGGATGGAGAGCTTGCCGAAGTGGAAGACGCTGGCCGCCAGGACTGCGTCGGCTCCGGCCTGCGCGGCGGCGACGAAGTCGTCGGTGGTGCTGGCGCCGCCGCTCGCGATGAGAGGCACACCGACCTCGCGGCGGACGAGGGACAGCATCTCGAGGTCGTAGCCGCCGTAGGTGCCGTCAGCATCCATGGAGTTGAGAAGGATCTCCCCCGCACCGAGCTCCGCCGCCTGGACAGCCCATCGAAGAGCGTCGATCCCCGTGCCGCGTCGGCCACCGTGCGTCGTCACCTCGAAGCCCGACTCCGTGCGCGTGTCTCCGGTGACACGACGCGCATCGATGGACAGCACGAGGACCTGGCTGCCGAAACGATCGGCGATCTCAGCGAGCAGCTCCGGGCGCGCGATGGCCGCCGTGTTGACCCCGACCTTGTCCGCCCCAGCGCGCAGCAGGCGATCGACGTCGTCCGCGCTGCGCACACCGCCACCCACCGTCAACGGGATGAAGATCTCTTCTGCGGTCCGGCGCACCACGTCGTACGTCGTCTCCCGGTCCCCCGATGATGCCGAGACATCGAGGAACGTCAGTTCGTCGGCGCCGCCGGCATCGTAGGTCCGCGCGAGCTCGACAGGGTCGCCTGCGTCGCGGAGGTTCTCGAAGTTGACGCCCTTGACGACGCGGCCAGCATCGACGTCGAGGCACGGGATCACACGGACTGAGACTGACATCGACTTCTGCTTCCTCGCGGGGGCGCACGCCCGTGGTTCTGCACGAAGACTACGGGGGCGTCGTCTGTCGGCGGCGAAGGTCTCACCGCCGAGGTCGTACCTATGCTGCCGGTGAGGCCGCCAGGATGTCGACCACATACACGAGCGTCTCGGCGGACAGGTCGTTCCCGCTCGGCCCGAAACCCAGCCCGGGAGGGATCACGAGCATCACCTGGCTCCCGATCGGAAGATCGACCAGGCCCTCGTCGAACCCCTCGATGAGCTGGTCCTCACCCAACGTGACCGTCTCCGGCAGGAGGTCAGCGCCCCACGTGGTGTCGAAGAGCTCACTGTTCGACCACTTCACCGCGACGAACTGGATCATGACCTTCTGACCTGCGGTGATCTGCGCTCCCGTCCCACGGATGAGCTGCTGCACCACCGGGCTGGTCGGCGGGACGGCTTCCGCGGCCACGCTGACCGTGGGCACCCCGTTCGCGTCGTACTCGACGGTCGGCAGCCCGTCGGCCGGCGCTCTCGCCTCGCCGACCGCGCGAGACGAGAGGATGTCGATGCTCATGACCAGCGGGACGTCGTCAGTCTCGACGACGTGCAGGATCCGTGTGCCGATGGTCTGCCCGCTGATGACGGTGTAGAGATCGCTGCCGATCGATTCCGGGCTCAGCAGGTAGGGCTTCGGCAACGAGGCGAAGTCGTCTCGGACCACCGTCGCGTCCGTCGCGTTCTCGGAGTAGATCTTCAGGAGGACCGGCTGGTTGTCGACGACCGGCTCGCCGTCCCCCGTCCACACGACCTCGGTCAGCGGCGTCTCGACGAGGAGCGGGGCCGTGTACGTGAAGACTGGGGCCTGCCCACCGGTCCCGGAGATGTCCACGACCGGCGCGGGCGCGACCGTGGGCGTCGGGACAGGCTCCGGCGAGGGGCCGCACGCAGTCACCGCAAGACAGAGACCGAGCGAGAGGGCACCCAGTCCGGTTCTGACCGTTCGCATTCTCCAGTGGCGCATGGGGACACATCCTACCGACGCGCTGACGCGCTCGGCGCCGGGCGCTACATGCTCTCGATGAGGCGCTCCACACGCTCGTCGACGCTCTGGAACGGGTCCTTGCACAAGACCGTGCGCTGCGCCTGGTCGTTGAGCTTGAGGTGCACCCAGTCGACCGTGTAGTCGCGCTTGGCCTCCTGGGCCTTGCGGACGAAGTCGCCCCGAAGCTTCGCGCGCGTCGTCTGAGGCGGGACAGCCGTCGACTCGAGGACCTCGATGTCGCTCGCGACCCGTTCGACCATCCCGCGGGCCGCCAGCAGGTTGTAGAGCCCCTCGGTCCGCGAGATGTCGTGGTACGCGAGGTCGAGGCGCGCGATCCGCGGGTCGCCGAACTCGATCGAGTGCTTCTCCTGGTAGCGGCGGATGAGCCGGTGCTTGATGACCCAGTCGAGCTCGCGCTCGACCGGAGTCATGTCCCCCGCCTGGAACGCGAGAAGACCACGCTCCCAGAGGTCAAAGACCCTCTTGTCCGTCGCCGTCATCTCGCCGCTCGCCTCGACGAAGTCCCGGACCCGGACGAGATACTCCTGCTGCAGGTCGACCGCTGTCACCGTCCGGCCCGACGAGAGGACGATCGGCGCCTTGCCGGTCATGTCGTGGCTGATCTCACGGATCGCCCGGATCGGGTTCTCCAGAGCCATGTCCCGCATCGGGATGCCTGCCTCGATGACGCGCAGCACCATGTCCGTCGCGCCGACCTTGAGCATCGTCGTCGGCTCCGCCATTGAGGAGTCGCCCACGATGACGTGCAACCGGCGATAGAGCTCGGCATCAGCGTGCGGCTCGTCCCGGGTGTTGATGATGGGACGCGAGCGCGTGGTCGCGCTCGAGACCGCCTCCCAGATGTGGTCGGCTCGCTGCGACAGGCAGAACGTCGCACCCCGCGGTCCCGGCAGCACCTTGCCGGCGCCGGTGAGGATCTGTCGTGTGATGAGGAACGGGACGAGGATGTCCGCGAGCCGCGAGAAGTCGCCCTGGCGGCGCACGAGGTAGTTCTCGTGGCACCCGTAGGAGTTGCCTGCAGAGTCGGTGTTGTTCTTGAACAGGTGGATCGTGCCCGGGATGGACTCGAGCTCGAGCCGGTTCTGCGCATCGGCGACGAGGCCTTCGAGGATGCGCTCACCACCGCGGTCGTAGGCGATGAGCTGACGCACGTCGTCGCACTCCGCCGTCGCGTACTCGGGGTGGGACCCGACGTCGAGGTAGAGGCGCGAGCCGTTGCGCAGGAAGACGTTCGACGACCTGCCCCAGGCGACGACCTTGCGGAAGAGATATCGCGCGACCTCGTCGGGAGAGAGCCCGTGACCGTCCGGGGCGGCGCACGTCACGCCGTACTCCGTCTCGAGGCCGAAGATGCGGCGGGTACTCATGACTGCACTCCTTGCGCGCCGAGAAGATCATCGAGAGCCGTGCCCGCGAGACGTCTGAACGCTCGTCGCGGACGCTCGCGGTCGAGGACAGCGACCTCGAGGCTCGTCGACGTGATCTCGCGCGCCGGTGCGCCGTCGGCGCCCTCTGCGTCCGGTGTCGCCAGCACGTCACGGATCAGGGCGAGGACCTCCGGCAGCGAGAGGTCGGGGCGCCACCCGTCGCTGAGCACCTCACCGAGCTGTTCGGACTGTCCACCGATGACCACCGCACCGTGCTCGTCCGCGACCGAACCGTCATAGGACAACCGGTAGATCTGGTCTTGTGCGGCGCTCCGGCCGACCTCAGCGACGATGAGCTCGACCTCGAGCGGCTTCGACTCGGTCGTGAAGACCGTCCCCAGCGTCTGGGCGTACGCGTTCGCCAGCCCGCGCGCGCTGACGTCGGCACGGTCGTAGGAGTATCCGCGCAGGTCTGCGTACCGCACACCGGCCACGCGCAGGTTCTCGAACTCGTTGTACTTCCCGACGGCAGCGAACGCAATGCGGTCGTAGATCTCCGAGATCTTGTGCAAGGCCCGTGAGGGGTTCTCCGTCGCGAAAGCGATACCGCCGTCGTACCCGGCCACGACGACGGACCTGCCGCGGGCGATACCCTTGCGCGCGTAGTCCGCGCGGTCCTTCATGAGCTGTTCCGGCGAGACGTAGAACGGCATGTTCACAGCAGGTCACCCCCGTGACGCGGTGCGTGGCTCGCGCGAGCGATGCGTGACTGCTCGGTGCGCGCCGCGAGGATCGCGTCGACCGTCTCCTCGAGCTCGGCGTCCGGTACCTTGCGGAATCCGTCACGATCGATCGTCGCCACGACCGGCCAGATCTTGCGCACCGTGTCCGGCCCGCCGGTCGCCGAGTCGTCGTCCGCCGCGTCCACGAGCGACTCGACCACCACCCGCACCGCCCCTGCCGCGTCGAGGCCAGGGTGCCAGAGCTTCTTCAGCGCACCGCGGGCGAACACCGAACCAGAGCCCACGCTGTGGTGCTCGAGCTCCTCGTAACGGCCACCGGTGACGTCATAGGAGAAGATGCGGCCCACCTGGGCCGCCAGATCGTACCCGGCGAACAGCGGGACGACCGCCAGTCCTTGCATGGCGAGCGCGAGGTTGCCCCGGATCATCGTCGAGAGCCGGTTGGCCTTCCCGTCGAGAGAGAGGAGCGTGCCCTCGATCTTTTCGTAGTGCTCGAGCTCGAGCTGGAAGAGGCGCACGAGCTCGAGAGCGATGCCCGCCGACCCTGCGATGCCGACAGCGGAGTACTCGTCCGCTGCGAACACCTTCTCGATCTCGCGGTTGGCGATCATCGAGCCCATCGTCGCCCGGCGGTCCCCCGCCATGACGACACCGCCCTCGAAGGTCGCAGCGACGATCGTCGTGGCCCGCGGGCTCGCCGGGACGTCCCCCTGCGGCAGCGGACGCCCCCCAGGAAGCATCGACGGGGAATGTGACGCCAGAAAGTCGACGAACGACGACGTACCCGGCGTCGTGAACGATCGTGGGAGACGGCCCGACGGTTCGTCCGTCATATGGGCTACTGCCCGCCCTTCTGGACGAACCCACGGACGAAGGACTCGGCGTTCGTCTCGAGGACGTCGTCGATCTCGTCGAGGAGCGCATCGACCTCCGCGTCTCGCACCACCGGCGCGGTGGTCGCGGCGGGCACCGGCTCGATGTCGTCGGGCGTCCGATCCTGCGGAGAGTGCTGCTGGTGTTCCTGACCTGACATGTGCTCCTCCTACCATCCGCACGCAACGATGACCTGCTCCCATCTAACCTCATCGGTGCTCCGGGCGAGCATCTGTCCACAGGTTTCACGCAGCGATGCGCGCCTGTGGCACGGTCTGAGGCAGGATCAAGGACCATGACGACGACACGATCCGGCGGACCGGACCCGCAGCGGTTCGACCGGGCTCTCCTCACGGACGCCTCACGGTGTCCCGCGTGCGGCACGGCTCTCACCAGTCCCCGGTGCAGCGCGTGCGGTCTCGTCCTCGCCGGACCCGCCGGCGCAGCTCTCTGGGACGTCTCGCGCCGCGCTGCCGATCTCCTCGACCGACGGGACGCCCTGCTCACGACGATGCGGGACACCGGCACCGACGCCGAGACCGCGACGAGCCCCGACCCGCTCCTGCGTCCGGCAGACGTCAAGACCTCCTCGTCCCACCCCGTCCCGCTCGCCTCACCGACCCCGACGCCTCGTCCCGCTGCACCCGTCCTGCGGCAGGGCCCACCGCCTGTCTCACCGGTGGGCGTCCAGCCGGTCGTCTCACCGGTCGTGGGCAGATGGTCGCCGCAGGCGCCGACAGCGCCTCGTGCAAGCTGGCCGCTGCAGAACGTCCTCCTCGGGCTCGGTGCCCTCCTCCTCGCAGGTGCGAGCATCGTCTTCCTCGCGTTCACCTGGGGAGTGATGCCGCTGTCGCTCCGGGCAGCCGTCATCGCAGCCGTCACCGCTGCGGTCTTCGGGGCTGCGACGTTCACGAGCCGCAAGGGGCTCGCCTCCTCAGCCGACGCGATCGCCGCGCTCGGGTCGCTGCTCGTACTCCTCGACGCATGGGCCCTCCACGCGACCGGCCTCGTCCCGCAGCCGACCGGTGCAGCCTTCGCGTCGCTCGCGGCCCTCGGGTCTGCCGGAGTCCTCGTCACGCTCGGGATCGTCCTACGCCTTGCTGTCCCTCGCACGGTCGGCTGGCTGCTGCTGCCGGTCGCGCCGCTCCTCCTTGCTGCAGCAGCCCCCTCGGTCAGCACAGCAGCGCTGCTCGTCCTCGCCGCAGCCGCCACCTGCGGGGTCCAGCTCACCCGCCCGTTCGAGCGTCGGGTCGGACCCGTACTGAGGGTTCTCGCACTCGTCCTCCTGGTCGTCACGCTGCTCATGGCTGCCGGGGCGCTGGTCGTCGACGGTGCGCTCGCAGCTGCGAGCGTCTTCCTCGCCGTCGCCATGGTCTCCTACGCCTGGCAATGGTTCCTGCGACCGACGAGCGCAGTCTGGCCGGGAGTCGCCGGCGTCGCCCAGACGCTCGTGCTCGTGTGCGCCGCGCTCGCTCTCATGGGAGACGTCGTCACCGCACGAGCCCTGTGGGCGGTTCCGCTCGCTGCCCTCGTCGGTGCCGCGAGCGTGGGCCTCGCCCAACGCTCTCTGCCCGGCGCGTCGTCGAGCGCGAGCACGGCAGCCTGGTCGACGTTCTCCGTCATGACAGCGGCGCCCGTGCTCTCCTTGGTCACCATGACGGTCGCCACCCTCGCGACAGCCCGTCCCGTCTCTGCCGTCGATGCCCCCACGCTGTGGGCCGCCCTCACCGGTCTCGTCGTCTCGTTGGCTGGGTCCCTCGTGCACGCGGTCACCCGCGCCACACCTCCCGAGACATCGATCCCTCGGTCGTCCACCGGGTCGCCGCAGGTGCTGGTCGTCCCACCTCGGTGGTTCGCCGCTCTCCTGCTCGTCGGGGCTGCTCTGCTCCTGCCGTCGGCAGTGCTCGTCGTCGTGTACTGGCTGGTGCTGCCCACCGCACTCGTCGTCGCCGTCGCTCCACGCACGCCGCGCGACTGGCGGAATGTCATCCGTGGGACGTGCCTCACGGGCGTCGCCCTCGCGATCTTCCTGAGCACCGTCCTGGCGTCCGGTGTCTCGCTGTCCGTCACCGTGCGCGACGGACAGCTGCTCCTCGCGGCATCGTTCCTCGTCCTCATGGTCGTCCTCCTCGTCGCCCGCAGCTGGATCTCGCTCGCGACGACGCCCGAAGGACCAGGACCGGGCGAGCGGCAGCGCGCCAACCTCCTGCTGGCCGCACTCGTCGTCGGGGCAGCGGGGACCGGGACCGCGGTCGGCGCCGCGACGCGCGAGATCGCCGCTGTGTGGCCCAGCGCGTCGCTGCCTCTCCTCGTGCTGGCCCTCGGCCTCCTGCTCCTCGCCGACAGGACCGGCACCGCCGGCGCAGGCCACGTCAAGATCCTCTCCCGCACCATCACGTCGGTCGACGTGAGATCGGTCCTCGTCACGACCGCGGGCGTCTGCACGGTCACCATCGTCCTCACGGCATCGACCCCGGGCGGATGGTTGGTGAGCACCGCAGCCACGAACGCGCTTCCCGTGTGGATCGCGGCCCTCGCCCTGACGAACGCGATCCTGCTCGCGCTGATCAGCGGGCTGCTCGCACTCGATGACCGACGCCTCGTTCCCACCCGCGCCGTCGAGGTGTGCGCTGCAGCGACGCCTGCCCTGGCCGTGCACGCAGCGCTCTCCGTACGGGCCCTGAGCGGAGACCTCACGATCCAGTGGGAGATCATCTGTCTCGTCGTCGTCGCGTTCTTCCCGATCGTCGCGGCGACACGCGCCTCGGACCCGGCGCGGACCCGAACAGCCATGGAGGCGACCTCTGTCGTGCTCGGTCTCACGTCGCTGCTCGTCGTCGCCGCACGACAGCCTGCGAACGTCCTAGCCACCGCACTCGTCATCGCCGCGGTCGCGACCGCAGCATGGGCGTTCATGCCTGGGCGCGCACGAGCCGGCTGGTTCGCGCTCGTCCTCGCCGTCGGCGCGTCCTGGACCGCTCTCGCGTCAGGCGGGATCACGACGGTCGAGGCGTACTCGGTGCCCGGGGCAACCGTCCTCCTGGCCGTCGGCGCGTGGCACGTCCACCGCGGCGTGGCCACAGGCCGCGCCCAGCTCCTCGCGGGGACGACGATCCTCCTGGCTCCCACGACGTTGCTCGCACCGACGACACAGTGGCGGTCGCTCGCGATCGTCGCGGTGCTCGTGCTCCTCGCGGCAGGGGTGCTCGCCGCCGGTGGACCCAGAGCCGGCCGCCCGACCGCTCGAGCACGGCAGACAGGGCCTGGGCTCTCGACGTGGTTCCGGCTCATCGGGCTCGTCGTCGCGGTGGTCGGCGTCGCTGGGCGGGCCGTCGTCCTCGCTGCAGCATGGTCGACGGTCCACGGCTCCGGCGTCATGCTGTCGGGAGACCGCGCCCGCGCACTGCTCTCCGAGACGACCGCCCAGCCCGGCCTGTGGATCCCGCTCGGGGTGCTGGCTGTCCTGGGTTTCTCGCTGCTGCTCGGCGACGCATGGTCGTGGCGACCGCTCGACGGACCTCGAAGCTGGGCCGCGGGCCTCACCGCGCTCGTGCTCACCGTCCCGTTGTGGATCCTCGTCTCAGGAGACTCGTTCACCGACGTCGGTGCCACCTGGACGGTGGTGTCCCTGCTCGTGGTGTGGGGCGGGGTCGCGATCCTCGGCACACCTCCCGGGATGCCCCGGGTCGGCTCGCGGACCGAGTTCGTGCGCCGCTCCGTGCCCCCGCTCGTCGGTGTCTACGCGGTCGCGCTCGGCCTCGGGTACTCCAGCGTCCTGGCGACCGATCTCCTCTTCACGCTCGCAGGAGCCTTCGTCGCCGCGGTCACGGTCCGAGCGGCCGTCGTCGAGCCGACCGTGCCCACCTGGAGCACGACCAGCTACGGGATCGTCGCGACGCTCGCGCCTGTCACCATCGCGCTCATGAGCGAGCCGCAAGGCTGGCGAGTCGTGCTCGGTGTCCTCGGCGCCTGCGGCTGGCTGCTCGCTGGGCTCCGGCTGCGCTGGCAAGCACCCGTCGCGATCGGGGCAGCGGCCCTCGTCCTCCAGGTCGTCGTCCTCGCCGGGCCGCCTGCTCTCGCGGCACTCACGGGGATCCCAGGGTGGGTGGTGCTCGCGGCGACCGGCGCTCTCCTCCTCGCTCTCGGCCTCACGTACGAGCGCCAGATCACGACAGCACGCGCCACGTTGCGCCGCTACTCCGAGCTGCGCTAGGCCGCCCTGGCCGGTGGCGCTCAGGCCAGCAGCGCGGCGAGAAGCTCGCCGATGTCCGTCGTCGACTCGAAGAGCTGTCCCACGTGCTCCTGCGTCCCCCGCCAGGGATCCATCATCGGCACCCTCTGCAACGACGGTGCTCCAGGGACGTCGAAGACCACCGAGTCCCAGCTCGCAGCCGAGACCGCGGCACCGAAACGCGCCATGACCTCACCGCGGAAGTACGCCCGGGTGTCGTGCGGCGGGTGCGCGACGGCCCAGCCCACCTCGGTGTCGGTGACGAGACGTTCCACGGCTCCGGCCTCCACGAGGCGGTGGTAGATCCCGCGCTCCGGACGTACGTCCGACCACTGGAGGTCCATGGCAGCGAGGCGCGGGTGGTCCCACTCGAGCCCGTCGCGCGAGCGCAGTCCCTCGAGCAGCCGGAGTTTCGCCACCCACTCGACGTCCCGTGCGCAGGACGCGCGGTCCGTCCCGAGACGCTGCAGCACCGACTCCCACCGGTCGACGACCGTCTTCGTGTCGTCGTCCCACCCGTCCACGGCATCCAGCGCACGACGCACCGCTGCCACGTAGAGGTTCTGGAGCTCCAGAGCCGTGAGATGGCGGCCGTCCGCGAGCGCGAGGTGCGCGCCGAGGCCGAGGTCGCGGCTGACCACCTGGACCGCACCGACGGGGTCCGTCAGACGCAGCGCAGCCAGCTCGGCGCGCAGAGCCGGGACGGCCTCGAGGTGCTCGAGAGCCCACAGGACGAGGGACGTCGTCCCGAGCTTGAGGAACGTGGCTGGCTCGAAGAGGTTGGCGTCGCCGATGATGAGATGGAGGCGGCGCCACCGGGACCGGTCCGCGTGGGGCTCGTCACGGGTGTTGATGATCGGCCGACGCATCGTGGTCTCGAGCCCGACCTCGGCCTCCATGTAGTCGGCCCGCTGCGAGAGCTGGAACCCTGGCTCGGACCCGGTGGCGCCGAGACCGACGCGACCCGACCCCGCGAACACGTTCCGTGTGACGAGGAACGGGGTGAGGAGCTCGATGATGTCGGTGAACGGCACGTCGCGGTCGACGAGGAAGTTCTCGTGGGTCCCGTAGCTCGCGCCCTTGCCGTCGGTGTTGTTCTTGTAGAGCTGGACGTCGACGTTCATCGTCCCGGCGACCTCGCGCGCTGCGGTGAGCATGACGCGCTCCCCTGCCACGTCCCAGCGGACGGCGTCGAGCGGGTTGCTCACCTCGGGCGAGGCGTACTCCGGGTGGGCGTGGTCGACGTACAGGCGTGCGCCGTTGGTGAGGATCGCGTTCGCCGAGCTCGGGTCGTCGTACTCCTCGGTGGTGGGCCGGTCGATGCTCTCGAGGCGTGCGCTGCCGATCGTCTCTCCGGTGACGGGACCTGCTGGCGCCGGCCGCGCCGGGTCGTCGGTGAGCATCGACGGGTGGGCCGACGCCCGCTGGAGGTGGAATCCTCGTGCATCGAGGAGCGGGTCTTCGTCGATGTAGTCCCACCGGGTCCGGCCTCGCGCGGTCGAGCTGATCGCCCGGTATGCCATGACGACCTGGCTCGACATGAGCATCGGGTTCGCCCTCGGGTTCCCCCGCTGGAGCACGCCGTACTCTGTCTCGATCCCCATCACGCGTCGCACAGTCACAGGTCAACCGTAGTGCCCTGCACCGACCTGTCCGCAACGGCGCGCGACGCGGCCCCGCGCGTCAGAGGTACTGGCCGGTGTTCGTCACGGTGTCGATGGTGCGGCCCGACGTGCTCTTTCCCTTGCCGGTCTTGTTCTGGACGATTGTTCGGATGAAGACGATCCGTTCGCCCTTCTTGCCGGAGATCCGCGCCCAGTCGTCAGGGTTGGTCGTGTTGGGCAGGTCCTCGTTCTCCTTGAACTCGTCCAGGCACGCGGTGATGAGGTGCTCGACCCGGATCCCTCGCTGACCGGTGGACAGGAAGTCCTTGATCGCTGACTTCTTTGCACGGTCGACGATGTTCTGGATCATCGCGCCCGAGCTGAAGTCCTTGAAGTACAGGGTCTCCTTGTCACCGGACGCGTAGGTGACCTCGAGGAACTGGTTCTCTTCGCTGTCGAGGTACATCCGCTCGACCACGCGCTGGATCATCGCCGTGAAGGCGGCGGCCGCGTCGCCGTCGTGCTCAGCGAGGTCGCTTGCATGGATCGGAAGGTCGGCGGTGAGGTACTTGCCGAAGATCTCGCGTGCGCCCTCGGCGTCGGGGCGCTCGATCTTGATCTTCACGTCGAGCCGACCTGGACGCAAGATGGCGGGGTCGATCATGTCCTCGCGGTTGGAGGCACCGATGACGATGACGTTCTCGAGGCGCTCGACCCCGTCGATCTCGCTGAGCAGCTGCGGGACGATCGTCGTCTCGACGTCGGAGGAGAGGCCCGTCCCGCGGGTGCGGAAGAGCGACTCCATCTCGTCGAAGAACACGACGACGGGGCTCCCCTGCGACGCCTTCTCTCGAGCGCGGGCGAAGATGAGCCGGATGTGGCGCTCGGTCTCGCCGACGTACTTGTTGAGGAGCTCTGGTCCCTTGATGTTGAGGAAATAGCTCTTCGACTGGGCCGAGGTCTCGACGATCGAGCTGGTCTCTCCGCCGTCGAGGGTGGCCTTCTCGGCGGCACGACGGTCGACCGCCGCAGCGAGCGAGTGGGCGACGGCCTTGGCGATGAGCGTCTTGCCACACCCGGGAGGTCCGTAGAGAAGGATCCCCTTCGGTGGGCGCAGGCCGTGCTCCCGGAAGAGGTCCGGGTGGTTGAAGGGAAGCTCGACCGCGTCGCGGATCTGTTCGATCTGCGGGCCGAGGCCACCGATGTCCGAGTAGTCGATGTCCGGCACCTCCTCGAGCACGAGGTCCTCGACCTCTGCAGTGGGGATGCGTTCGAAGACAAACCCTGACCGTGAGTCGAGCGTCAGTGCGTCGCCGACCCGCAGCGGACCGTCGACGAGCGCGCCCGCGAGCCGGACCACCCGCTCGTCGTCGGTGCGTCCCACGACGAGCGCGCGACCGTCGTCGAGGAGCTCTTTCACGGTGACGAGCTCTCCGACCGTCTCGTAACCGCACGCGGCAACGACGGTCAGTGCCTCGTTGAGCTTGACCTCTTGACCGGGCCGGAGCGCGTCGAGGTCCACCGAGGGGCTCGCGCCGACGTGCATCTTGCGACCGGCGGACATGATGTCGACCGTGCCGTCCTCGTGCGCGCCGAGGAAGACCGCGTACGTGCCGGGGGGCTTGGCGAGGTCGTCGATCTGCTGCTGCAGCTCGACGAGCTTCCCGCGGGCGTCCCCGAGGACCTGGACGAGGCGCTCGTTCTGGGCGGACAACGTGGCGATACGCCGGGCCTGTTCGTCGCGGTCCCCTCGGGACGACGTCGCTGACATGTCACTCATCTGGGTGCACCTCTTCCGCTGTCAGAGCATCGCCCCGTCGGCTACCGGAGCATCGACCTTGTCATACATCCTCGTCTGCTGGGCCGCTGTCTGCACCCATCTCGGGTGTCGGTCCGGTCACAACCGAGGCGTCGAGCGCCTGGCCGACGTCCCTGCGGACGCGGCGCACCTTCTTGTCCGAGACGGCTCGCTCGCCGAGCTCCTCGGGGCTCCAGTCTCCGTCGACCGGGTACGCGCCCTTCGAGGGCCTGCGCCGGCGCACCGGCGCGTCGATCCCGTCGGCCATCCGGCGGCTCTTGAGGAGAAACCCGGTGTGCCCCACCATCCGGTGCTCCGGTCGCACCGCGAGCCCCTCGATGTGCCAGCCACGGATCATCGTCTCCCAGGCCTCAGGCTCGGTGAAGCGACCGTCGGCACGCAGCTCCTCTCCGAGGCGCGAGAGCTGCGTCGTCGTCGCGACGTAGCAGATGAGCACACCGCCCGGGGCGAGCGCGACGGCCGAGGCCTCGAGGTTCTCCCAGGGAGCGAGCATGTCGAGGACGATCCGGTCCACCGAGCCGGGGGCCGCGACCTCGGGCAGCACGTCCGAGAGATCACCGATGGACAGCTCCCACGCGGGGTGCGGACCTCCGAAGAAGAGCTCGACGTTGCCGCGCGCGATGTCGGCGAAGTCCTCGCGGCGCTCGATGGAGTGGAGAGACCCACCGTCCCCGACGGCCCGCAGGAGCGACATGGTCAGCGCGCCAGACCCGACACCCGCCTCGATGACCCGCGCGCCGGGAAAGATGTCTGCCATCGCGACGATCTGACCGGCGTCCTTCGGGTACACGACCGCCGCGCCGCGCGGCATCGAGAGCGTGTAGTCGCTGAGCAGCGGTCGCAGCGCGAGGTAGTCGATCCCCGAGGTCGTCGTGACGACGGACCCTTCGCTCGCCCCGATGATGTCGTCGTGCTGGAAGTAGCCGCGGTGCGTGTGGAAGGCCGCACCCGCGGCGAGCGTGATCGTGTGGAGCCGCCCGCGAGGATCGGTGAGCTGGACCCGGTCGCCCGCGCGGAACGGGCCGCGCCGCATGGCGGCGCCCGTGGGGTCGACCGGTTCGCGCGAGGCCCCGTCCTCGACCTGCCCGGCAGGCAGGTGCGGTGCAGGTACGGCGTCGAGCGGGGCGGGTGGCGCGGTGTTCACATCGTCAGTCACAACGGGTCAGTCTAGGTGCATCGCTCGCGCGACGTCCGTCACGGACAGCAGCCCGACGACCTGGGAGCCCTGCGTCACGACGAGGACGTTCGTGTGGCGAGCCGCCCGGACCACTGCTGAGTGGAGACCGATCCCGCGCAGATCGACGTCGACGATCGATCCCGGCGGGAGCCCGACACCGACCGACCACGCGGGCGTCGTCGAGGCGACGTCGGAGGGGACGCCCGCGAGCGCACCGTCGTCCACGTATCCCACAGGGTGCCCGTCCGCGGTCAGGACGCACGCGGTCAGGCCTGCTCCCTGATCCGTCAGGAGCGCAGCGCGGACGTCCGCGACGGTTCCCCGCGCATCGACCGCGACGGCAGGGCGCCCCAGGACCCGCGGGTCCAAGGCCTCGGCGAGCGCACGCGTCCGGCTCGCGCTCAGTGCCTGCGACGCCGCGGACCACATGAACGACCCGATGAAGGCGGCCCAGACGACCATGAGGAGGTTGACGTCCTGACCGCGCAGGGAAGGGACGGCGATCGCCGCGACGACGACCAGGACGGCGATGACCCGGCCCGTCCAGGCAGCGACGGTCGTGCCGGCGAACCGAGACCCGGTCGCGCCCCACACGACGGCCTCGACGACCTGGCCGCCGTCGAGCGGAAGCCCTGGCAGAAGGTTGAACACCCCGACGGCTGCGTTCGCGTAGGCGGTCACGTACAGCAGCAGCGCGACGAGCCCGGAACCGTCCTGAGCCGTGTAGCCCCACCACGCCACGAGCGCGATCGAGAGGTTCGTCAACGGACCCACGACAGCGACGAGCCCGCTCGTGAACGGGGTCGAGCCCGTGTCCGTGAACGCCGTGTGCCCACCCCAGAGCGTGAGCGCCAGCTCCCGGACCTGCATACCCCGTGCTCGCGCGACGAGCGCGTGCGCCAGCTCGTGGAGGAAGACGGAGACCATGAGCAGCGCGACGACGACGAACGCACCGACGAGCGCCATCGAGCCGAGCGACGGCGCCATCGAGCGCACGGTCGGCAGGAACAGGACGGTGAGGACCGCCACCATGACGAGCGCCGACGGCTGGAGGACCACCGGTGCTCCAGCGACGCGTCCGACGACCCACCTCGTGCGTTTGTCCACAGCCGCCACCCTACGGTGCCCGGGCTGTGGGCGGCACACCCTACGCTCGAGCCATGCCCGCCTCATCGTCTGACGCCACCGCACCCGCTCCCCCGCAGTCCGACGTCCCGCTGCCCGTTCCCGTCCGCAGGCCGGGTCTCTCGCCCTCCCGCGCCAACGACTTCACACAGTGCCCGCTCCTGTTCCGGTTCCGTGTCGTCGACAAGCTGCCCGAGCCACCGAGCACGGCTGCGGTGCGCGGCACGCTGGTCCACTCGGTCCTCGAGCGTCTCTACGACGCGCCGCTCGGCGAGCGTACGGTCGCCCACGCCCAGGGGCTGCTCCCCGGAGAGTGGTCGCGCCTGCAGGAAGCACGGCCCGAGTACGGAGAGCTCTTCGCGTCGACGGAGGAGTCGTCCGCGTGGCTCGCGAGCGCGGGGAAGCTCGTCGCCACCTACTTCACCTTGGAGGACCCGACGCGCCTCGAGCCGGAGGGGCGCGAGCTGTTCGTCGAGTCGCAGCTCGACGGCGGTCCGCTGCTGCGCGGGATCATCGACAGGATCGACGTGGCGCCCGACGGTGCGGTGCGGGTCGTGGACTACAAGTCGGGGAAGTCTCCGCGGGCAGGGTATGAGAGCTCTGCGGTCTTCCAGATGCGCTTCTACGGGCTCGTCGTGTGGCGCGAGCGCGGGACCGTGCCGAAGATGCTCCAGCTGGTCTATCTCGGCGACGGCAAGGTCTTGCGCAACGAACCGACCGAGGACGAGCTCGTCGCGACCGAGACCCGGGTGCGTGCGCTGTGGTCGAGCATCGAGCAGGCGGCTCGCTCCGGCGAGTGGCGCCCCCGTCGCACCCCGCTGTGCGGGTGGTGCGCCCATCAGAGCATCTGCCCCGAGTTCGGAGGCACCAGCCCGGCTGTGGACCCCGACGCCGTCGAGCGTGCGCTCGGGGTCAGGCCTGCGCAGGCAGCAGGTCGATGACCTCTCCCCGCACCACACGGTCGACGAGGTCAGGTGTGAAGTCGTGCAACGACGAGAGCCTGCTGAGCCGCGACGAGACGGGGAGCGGGACCATGACCTCGACGCCGACGGCGACGGCTCCGCACGCGAGCGCGGAGCCGACACCGGCCGGTGAGTCCTCGACGACGAGGCACTCCTCGATGGGGACCCCGAGCAGCTCCGCGGCCCGGAGGTACGGCTCAGGGTGCGGCTTGCCGTGCGTCACCTCGTCACCAGCGACCACGGCAGCGAAGGTGCCGGCGGGAGCCCGGGCGACGAACGAGTCCGCGAGGGACCGGTAGGACATCGTGACGAGCGCGCACGGGACGTCGTTCGCGCGCAACCAGGCGAGAGCCTCGGCCGCGCCCGGCTGCCAGGGCACGGCTCCTGCGACCTGCGCCGCCACCCGCGTGATGAGGAACGTGATGATCTCCTCGACCGACAGGTCGACTCCGTGCGCCTGGAGGATCAGTGCCGACGACCCGAGCGGGTTGCCGACCAGGCTGAGCGCGTCGTCGTGCGTCCACGAGCCGCCCCGCGACCGGACGAGCTCGTACTCGGCCGCCATCCAGTAGGGCTCAGAGTCGATGAGCGTGCCGTCCAGGTCCCACAGGACCGCGCGCGGGAGTGCCAGTGCGCGGTCGGGCTGATCGACCGCCAGGACCGCGGGATCGGCGGCTCCTTGCGGTCCGGTGGCGGCTGCAGGCGCGACGGAGTCGTCGAGGTGTGAGGGCATCGCGCCATCGTATCGGTCTGTCCGAACAGGCGGACAGAACCCGTCGCTCTAGGCTGGTGGGATGAACGCGCCACTCCCCACCCCTGAATCTCAGTCTTCGACCCCCGGCGCAGACGACCAGGACGCCATCATGCTTGCCGCGTTCGAGGGCTGGAACGACGCCGGCAGCGCGGCCAGCTCGGCGCTGCTGCACCTGAGCGACCTGTGGGACGCCGACCAGATCGACGAGCTCGACCCGGAGGACTATCACGACTTCCAGGTGAACCGGCCGATCGTCGCGACCGATGCGGCCGGCAACCGCGAGCTGACCTGGCCCACCACGACGATCTCTGTCGCGCACGGACCGACCACCGGGCGACGGATCGTCCTCGTCCACGGCATCGAGCCGTCCATGCGGTGGAAGAGCTATTGCACCGAGCTGCTGGAGATCGCACGCACGCTGGGGGTCTCGACGGTCGTCACGCTCGGCGCGCTCCTCGCGGACGTGCCCCACACCCGGCCGATCCCTGTCACCATCACGTCAGACGATCCCGCCGTCCAGTCGTTGCTCGAGGTCGAAGGCAGCACCTACGAAGGCCCGACCGGCATCGTCGGTGTCCTGCACCAGGCTGCGCAGACGTCCGGGTTCCACTCGCTGTCGGTCTGGGCGGCCGTCCCGCACTACGTGGCGCACCCGCCCTCGCCCAAGGCGACGGTCTCGATCCTCACCCGGCTCGAGGCGTTCCTCGGCGAGACGATCCCGCTCGGCGACCTCACAGAAGACGCCGAGGCATGGCAGCACGGGGTCGACGAGCTCGCCGCGGAGGACACCGAGATCGCCGAGTACGTCGAGCAGCTGGAGCAGGCCAAAGACACGGTGGAGCTGCCGGAAGCGAGCGGCGAAGCCATCGCTCGCGAGTTCGAGCAGTACCTCAGGCGCCGCGACAAGGGGTCATGACGGCCGGCGTGCGCGGCCTCGTCCCGTCGGTTCTTGTCCGGGCTGGCGGGCGGTGGCTCGCACCCGCTAGAGCCGCACCCCGAGCAGAGCGTTGACGGCGCGGGCGACGACCCCAGGAGCGCCGACGAATGCCTCGGACTCGCCCGCCAGGGAGCGCTCAGCCCACGCGTCGACCGCGGCGAGCGCGGCAGGTGCGTCGAGGTCGTTCGCGAGGGCGGCGCGGATCGCTGCGAGCGTCGGCATCGCGTCGGGACCACCGTTCCCTGAGACGGCGGAACGCCACGTCTCGAACCGGCGCGCTCCCCCCGTGAGATCGGCGTCGGTCCACTCCCAGTCGCTGCGGTAGTGGTGCGCGAGCAGCGCGAGCCGGATCGCCATCGGTTCGACGCCGTCGGCACGCAACCGCGAGACGAAGACGAGGTTTCCGCGGGACTTGCTCATCTTCTCGCCCTCGTAGGCGACGAGACCCGCGTGGACGTGGGTCGTCGCGCCGACGCCGTGGGTGTCGCCGTCACCCAGGAGGCGGGCGTGCGAGGTGCTCATCTCGTGGTGCGGGAACTGCAGGTCAGAGCCTCCACCTTGGACGTCGAACGGGAGCCCGAGCGCTCCCCGGGCGATGACGGCGCACTCGATGTGCCATCCCGGACGGCCGGTCCCGAGAGACCCTCCGTCCCAGGTGGGCTCACCGATGCGTTCGCGGCGCCACAGGAGAGGGTCGAGCGCATGGTGCTTTCCCGGACGGTCGGGGTCGCCGCCACGCTCCCGGAAGAGGTCGACCATCGTCGCGTCGTCGTGGTGTGCGACCGTCCCGAAGGACGGGTCAGCCGTGACGTCCGCGTAGACGTCGCCCAGCTCGGGCGAGGTGCCACCCGCACCGGGCTCGAGCGGCACCCGGTACGCGGCCCCCTGGTCGATGAGGGCTTCGACTGCGCGCGCGACCGGCTCGACGGTCTCAACCGCACCGAGATAGACGTCGGGCGGGACGACGCCGAGCGCTGCCATGTCTTCGGCGAAGAGGGCGGTCTGGTCGACCGCCAGGTCCCGCCAGTCGATCCCGAGACTCGTGGCACGTTCGAGGAGCGGGTCGTCGACGTCCGTGACGTTGGAGGCGTAGGTCACGGCGAGACCGGCGTCGCGCCAGGCGCGGCCGAGGAGGTCGAACGCGACGTAGGTGGCGGCGTGGCCGAGGTGGGTCGCGTCGTACGGCGTGATCCCGCAGACGTAGAGCGTCGCTCGAGGTCCCGGAGCAGCGACGACGAGGCGGCCCGTCGAGCTGTCGTAGACGTGGACGCTGTCACCGCGACCGGGGAGAACAGGGATCTGAGGAGCGGGCCAGGTGAGCACCCACCAAGACTAGCCGCGATCTGGTCGGGACCGGGCGCCGTCGGCGCCCGGTCCCGACCACGGTTCGAACGACGGTCAGACGCCGCCCTCGGGCGTGAGCACCCCGAGGAGCAGGAGCAGCACGACGACGATCGCCAGACCGATGCGATACCGCACGAACGGCGTGTAGCTGAAGGTCGAGACGATCTTGAGGAAGACGATGATCACGAGGTACCCGACGACGAACGCCACGAGCGTCGCGATGAACGTCGCACCCCCGCTCGGCATCCCCTCAGCACCGATCTCGCCGGCAGAGGTGGCGAGCTTGTAGAAGCCGGAACCGAGGACGGCGGGGATCGCGAGGAAGAACGAGTACCGTGCCGCGGCCTCACGGGTGTAGCCCATGAGGAGTCCAGCTGTGATCGTTCCGCCGGAGCGCGAGACGCCCGGGATGAGCGCAGCGGCCTGGGCGAGGCCGAAGAACACCGCGTGGCGCGGGTTGAGCGCCTCGAGCGGCTCCCTCTTCGTGCCGACCTTGTCTGCCCAGCCGAGCAGCAGACCGAACCCGGCGAGCATGAGTGCAGTGAGGTAGAGGTTCCGGAACGAGGTCTCGATGGAGTCTTGCAGGAGGAGTCCGAGGATGACGATCGGGATGCTTCCGAGCCCGATGTACCAGCCCATCAGCGCATCGTGGTCGCCTTCACCCATGCGCTCGCGCCACGTCGGCCCGTGGTCGCCTCGCAAGGCTTTCCACCATGCCACGCAGATACGAGCGAGGTCCCTCCTGAAATAGAGCAGCACGGCGCACTCCGTGCCGATCTGGGTGATCGCAGTGAACGCAGCACCTGGGTCCGAGGACCCGATGAGCTCACCGATGATGCGCAGGTGCGCGCTGGACGAGACGGGGAGGAACTCAGTGAGTCCCTGGACCAGTCCGAGGAAGATGGCTTCGAACGCGTTCACGCTGAGACACGTTACAGGCTGGGACATGCCCGACAAGTACGCTGCCCCCCATGGAACAACGCCGCGTAGGTCGAACAGGTCTGCACGTCTCGCTGCTGGGGCTCGGGACGATGTCCTGGGGGCTCGACACCGATGCACAAGACGCGGGAGAACAGCTGCGAGACTTCTGCGAGGCGGGAGGGACGTTCGTCGACACCGCGGCGTCCTACTCCTCCGGTGCGAGCGAGGAGATCATCGGTACTCTGCTCGGCGCGGTGGTCGGGCGCGACGAGGTCGTGCTGTGCACGAAGGGCGGGATCCGCGCGACCCCGTCCGGGCGTGTCGTCGATGCGTCTCGGGGCGGGCTCATCGGCTCGCTCGACGCCTCGCTCAAGCGGCTGGGCACCGACCACGTGGATCTCTACCTCGTCCAGGCCCCAGACCCCCACACGCCCCTCGAAGAGACCGTGTCGGCGATGCGTCACATCGTGACGAGCGGTCGCGCCCGGTACGTCGGGCTGTCCAACCACACGGCATGGCAGACCGGCTTCGCCGCAGCGATGCTCCCGGCCCACGGCGATGCCGAGCTCGCAGCCGTCGAGGTCGAGCACTCGCTCCTCGAGCGCGCGATCGAGCGCGACGTCGTGCCTGCCGTCGAGGCGCTGGGGACCGGGCTCGTCGCGTGGTCGGCGCTCGGCCGAGGCGTGCTCACCGGCAAGTACCGGCGCTCGCTCCCGGCAGACTCCCGCGGCGCGTCACGACACCTCGCCGGTTTCGTCGAGCCGTACCTCGACGATCGTGCCTCGTCGATCGTCGACGCCGTGTGCACCGCGGCGCACGGCCTCGGTCGAGCGCCGCTCGAGGTCGCGCTCGCGTGGGTGCTCGAACGACCGTACGTCGCGTGCGCTCTCGTCGGCGCGCGCACGCCGGCCCAGCTGCGGGAGGCGCTCAGCGCGCTCGACCTCGACCTGCCGCATGCTGTGGCGACGGCGCTCGACGACGTCAGCTCGCTCGACTCCGAGGCCTCGCCGGGAACCTGAGCACGCTCAGGCTGAGCGGTCCGGCAGGGGCGCAGTCCCCCGCAGCGCCTCAGCCTTCGTCGTGCTCGTCATCGTCGTCGTCCTCATCATCCTGGTCATCATCGAGGTCGTCGCCGTCGTCGTCGTCGTCGTCCGAATCATCGTCGTCGTCGTCATCGTCGTCGTCCGAGTCGTCGTCCGCGAGGTAGAACGGCGTCGCCTCGTGGTGGACCTCTTCGAGCGCGGTGTCATAGACGTCGAACGCGTCCGCGAGCACGTAGTAGAAGTCGTCGACAGCCGGGTCGTCGGCGCCTCGACGGTTGACGATTGCTGAGTAGTGCGCCTCGAGAGCTGCGACGAGGCGATCGAGTGCTGCGCGTGGGTCGACGGTCATACCCCTGACGTTAGCGCCGACTGACGACGATTGGCACCGGATACCCCTATGAGTTCCCTGCAGCCCTCGAGAACGGGGTGAAACTGCTGCTCACAGCGTCGCAGGAGAATGTCGCAGCGACCTGATACCTTCGGTCGACACGTTCAGCCCGGTGCCGCTCAGAGGCGCTGGACCGTCACTCGAAGGTGGTGGGCATGACCGACACCGACCGCACCGTCCACCAGGACCGCGAAGGGCACTGGTCTGCAGAGGGTCGCCAGTACGAGTACCGCGTCGTAGCCGTGCCGCGCCACGCATCGCGCTCACAGACCCGTCAGCTCCTCACCGAGGAGGCCGAGTACGGGCGGTGGGAGCTCGCGCGCTCAGCCCTGTACATCGGCGGTGAGCGGCGCGTGTGGCTGCGGCGCAAGATCATCCGCGTGCGCAGCACGCTCTAGCCACGGCACGCTCTGGCTAGCAGTCGCGCAGCAGACGGTCGAGGACACGCACGCCGAACTTCAGGGAGTCGACAGGTACGCGCTCGTCGATGCCGTGGAACATACCGGGGAAGTCGAGGTCGGCAGGCAGCTGCAAGGGGGCGAACCCGTATCCGGTGATGCCCAGGCGAGCGAGCGACTTGTTGTCCGTCCCGGCTGACAGCGCATAGGGCAGGACCGTGGCGTCGCGGTCCTCGGCGAGCACGGCGCTGACCATCGAGTCGACGAGGTGCCCGCTGAACGGTGCCTCGAGAGCGATGTCTTCGTGGATGGGTTCGATCCGGACCTTGTCGCCGGCGAGGCGGCGCAGCGTCGCCATGCCGGTCGTCGTGTGACCGGCGAGGAAGCGCACGTCGATCGTCGCTTCCGCCCGCCCGGGGATGACGTTCGCCTTGTAGCCGGCCGACAGCTGGGTGGGGTTCGCGGTGTTGCGGATCGTCGCGCCGACGAAGCGGGACGCCGGTCCGAGCGCATCGATGAGCCGGTCGACGCCTGCTGGGTCCTTCGGGTCGTAGGCGAGTCCGGTGAGGTCCGAGACGCCCCGCAGGAGAGCGTCGACCGTCGGCGTCACGACCATGGGCCACTCGTGCTGCCCGATCCGGGCGATCGCGGCAGCCAGGTGAGTCACCGCGTTGTCGTGCGCCACCTGCGAGCCGTGACCGGCCCGTCCGTCGGCGACGAGACGAAGCCACCCGAGGCCCTTCTCGGCGGTCTGCAAGAGGTATGCCCGGTGCCCGTTGATCTCGACGGAGAAGCCGCCGACCTCGCTGACGGCTTCCGTCGCGCCCTCGAAGAGCTCAGGGCGGTGGTCGACCGCGTACCGTGCGCCGTAGGTGCCGCCGGCCTCCTCGTCGGCGAAGAACGCGACGACGACGTCCCGTGCAGGCTTGCGACCCTCCCGGACCATCTGCCGGACGACCGCGAGGATCATCGCGTCCATGTCCTTCATGTCGACGGCGCCGCGCCCCCACAGGAGGCCGTCGATCTCTTCGCCGGCGAACGGGTCGACAGCCCAGTCGGCGGCCTGCGCCGGCACCACGTCGAGGTGCCCGTGCAGGACGAGGGCGGGGCGGCTCGGGTCCTGGCCCGGGATCCGCACGACGACGTTGGCGCGCCCGGGCGACGACTCGAAGAGCTCCGGGTCGAGACCGACCTCCTGGAGGAGCCCCATGACGTACTCCGCCGCGGCCCGCTCCCCCGGCCCCTCGTTGTCGCCGTAGTTCGACGTGTCGATGCGCAACAGGTCTCGGCAGATCCGCACCACCTCGTCCTGCGCCGTCAGGACCGGTGCAGCGGCCTGCTGGACGGTGTCGGGGTGAGCGGTACGCGAGGACCTGTCGGAGGCAGACGTCATGCCCTCACGCTACCGCGTGGGGCTCACGCCTCGGTGGGTGCCGAGGCGAGCCCCCGACGAGCGAGGAGCGCTTCGATGGCCGGCGCGCGGCCTCGCAGCGCGACGAAGGCGTCCATCGGGTCCGACGACCCACCCCGTGAGAGCAGCGCACGACGGAACGCGTCACCGTTCTCGCGCCGCAGCCCACCGTTCTCCCCGAACCACTCCACCGTGTCCGCGTCGAGGACCTCGGACCAGATGTACGAGTAGTAGCCCGCGGAGTAGCCGCCGCCGAAGACGTGGTTGAAGTAGGTCGTGCGGTACCTCGGCGGGACGGCGTCCAGGTCGACGCCCGCGGCCGTGAGCGCGGCCGCCTCGAACGCGAGGACGTCCTCGACGTCGGTCGGTACGTCGTCGGGCGTGAGCGTGTGCCAGGCCTGGTCGAGGATCGCGGCGGCGAGGTACTCGGTCGTCGCGAAGCCCTCGTTGAACTGGCGCGAGTCGATGAGGGTCCGGACCCACTGCTCGGGCATCGGTTCGCCGGTCTCGTGGTGGAGGGCGTAGCCGGTGAGGATCTCTTCGTCCCATGCCCACATCTCGTTGACCTGAGAGGGGTACTCGACGAAGTCTCGGGGCACCTCGGTTCCGGAGTGCGAGGGGTAGCGGACGTCGGAGAAGAGCGCGTGCAGCGCGTGGCCGAACTCGTGGAAGAGCGTGATGACCTCGTCGAGCACGAGGAGGGTCGGCTCTCCTGCGGGTGCGCGGACGATGTTGAGGTTGTTCACGACGACGGGCCTGAGCCCGAGCAGGTCGCTCTGGTCGACGAGGGTGTTCATCCAGGCGCCGCCGCGCTTGGACTCGCGGGTGTAGAGGTCCGCGAGGAAGAGCCCGAGGCCGGTGCCGTCGGCGTCGAAGACCTCGAAGGTCTGGACGTCGGGGTGGTAGCCGACGAGGTCGGGTCGGTCGACGAACGTGATGCCGTAGAGACGGTGCGCGGCACGGAACACCCCGTCACGGACGACCCGGTCGAGCTCGAGGTAGGGCCGCAGGAGGGCGTCGTCGATCGCGTAGCGCTCCTTGCGGAGGCGTTCGGCGTAGTAGGCCCAGTCCCACGGCTCGAGGACGGCCCCGGGGTCGCACAGGTCGGTGACGAGCGCAGCCTGGAGCTCGTGGGCCTCGCGGCGCGCGTTGGCTGCGGCGGCGGGCGCGAGACGCGCGAGGATCGCGGTCACGGCCTCGGTGGTCTTCGCGGTAGCGTCCTCGGCGATGTAGGCGGCGTGGTGCTCGTGCCCGAGGAGCAGGGCGTGCTCTGCACGCAGGCGTGCCAGCTCGAGGAGGATGGCGCGGGTGTCCGTCTCGTCGCCGGTGGCGCCTCGGGTGGTGGCCGCTCGGTGCACGCGCTCGCGGACGTCGCGTCGGCGCAACGAGGCCAGGACTCCCTGCTGGGTGGGCAGCTGCATCTCGAGCAGGTACTTTCCGCTCTCGCCCCTCTCCTCGGCCGCGAGCGCGGCAGCGGCGATCGCGTCGGCGGGCATCCCGTCGAGGTCGGTGACGTCGTCGACGAGCACGCTCGCGGCGTTCGCGCCGGCGAGGATCTTGCGACCGAACGCGGACTCGAGGGTGGTGATCCGTGCGTTGAGGTCACGGAGCCGTTCCTGGTCGGCGGGTGCGAGATCGATGCCGGAGCGTCGGAAGTCGCGCAGGAGGTTCTCCAGCAGCCAGGACGTCTCCGCGTCGACGGTGACGTCGCCGTCGCGGACCGCGGTGTCGAGCGCTGCGACGCGCGCGTAGAGACGCGCGTCCATGAAGATCGCGTCGTGGTGGGCGGAGAGCTCTGGTGCGACGAGCTCCTCGATGTCCTCGAGGCTCTCCGTCGCGTCGGCGCTCGAGACGTTGAACAGGACGCTCAGGACGCGGTCGAGCAGCGATCCGCTGCGCTCGAGCGCCTCGAGGGTGTTCTCGACGCTCGGCGGCTCGGGGTCGGTGACGATCGCCTCGACCTCGGCGAGCTCCTCGGCCATCCCTGCCCGGACGGCCGGGACATAGTGCTCGTCGAGCACGCGGGCGAAGTCGGGGAGCGCGTAAGGCAGCGTCGAGGCTGTCGTGAACGGGTTGGCTGGGTCGAGCAGCTGCGAAGAGTCAGGCATGGGATCCATTCATACGGGAGAACTGTCGTCAGGTCGACCGAGGACGTCCTCGTACGGCAGCCCGTGGGCGTGGGCGACCTCTTCGCTCACGAGACGACCGTCGTGCGTCATGAGGCCGCCGGCGAGCGCAGCCGAGGAGCGCAGCGTCGCGAGGACCTGCTCGAGCGGATCGAGACGCCCTGGGGTTCCAGCGAGGGCCGCGAGGTAGGGCAGAGTGGCGCCCGAGAGCGCCTGCGTGCTCGTCACCGGGACGGCCGCAGGCATGTTCGCGACCGCGTAGAGGACGGCGCCGTGCACCGGGTACACCGGGTCGGCGTGGGTCGTCGGGTGCGTGTCTTCGAAGCACCCGCCCTGGTCGACCGCGACGTCCACGAGGACGGACCCTGGGCGCATGCGCGAGACGAGCTCGTTCGAGACGAGCCGTGGCGCCTTGGCGCCCGGGACGAGGACCGCACCGATGACGAGGTCTGCGGCGACGACCTCGTTCTCGATCGCCAGGGGGCTGGAGACGACGGTGCGGACCTGGCCGCCGAACTCTCGGTCGAGCTCGCGCAGGACGGGGACGGAGAGGTCGAGCACCGTGACGTCCGCGCGCATGCCGTGCGCGATCTGGGCCGCGTTGCGCCCGGCGGTCCCGCCGCCGAGGACAAGGACTCGTGCGGGGCGGACGCCCGGGACGCCGCTCATGAGGATTCCCGCACCACCACCGGTGCGCATGAGATGGTGCGCACCCATCTGCGTGGCCAGCCGGCCGGCGACCTCGCTCATCGGTGCGAGGAGCGGCAGGGACCGGTCGGGCAGCTGGACGGTCTCGTAGGCGATCGACGTGGTTCCTGCGTCGAGCAGCGCGCGCGTGCACTCGAGGCTCGCCGCGAGGTGGAGGTAGGTGAAGAGCGTCAGGCCGCGGCGCAAGAAGCCGAACTCGGACGCGACCGGTTCTTTGACCTTGCAGACGATGTCGACGCCGGCCCACACGTCAGCAGCGGACTCGACGATCTGTGCTCCGGCGGCCTCGTACTGGGCGTCGGAGATGGCTGACCCGGTTCCTGCGCCAGCCTGGACCAGGACCTCGTGACCGTGAGCGGTGAGCTGGTGCACTCCCGTCGCTGTCACAGAGACTCGGAACTCGTTGTTCTTGACCTCGGTCGGTACACCGATGCGCATCAGATCTCCTCAGGCTTGTCGTCGTCGCTCGCAGGATCTCCTGAGGGCGCGCACAGCTCGTCGTCTCCTCCGATCGTCTCCATGGGTGGGTCGGGGTGGTGCAGCTTGGAGAACACGGCCCAGGCGACGGCGACGAGCGGCACAGCGATGACGGCGCCGAGGATCCCGGCGAGGAGCGTGCCTCCTGTCACGACGAGCGCCACGACCATGGGGTGCAGGGAGACCTGCTTGCCCATGACGAGCGGCTGGAGGACGTGCCCTTCGAACTGGCCGATGAGCGCGATGCCGATCCCGACGATCGCGGCCGTGACGATCCCGTCCGCGGCGAGGGCGACGACCATCGCGATGACCATGGCGAGCGGGGCACCGATGAGCGGGATGAACCCGCCGAGGAACACGAGGACCGCGAGGGGCACAGCGAGCGGCACGCCGAGGATGGTCAGGAGCAGCCCGGCGAGGAACCCGTCCGAGACGGCGACGATCACGGTGCCGCGCGTGTAGCCGGAGAACGTGTACCAGCCGGCGCCACCGGCGACCTTCCACGCCTGGCGCGCGTTGGCAGGCAGCTGGTTGAGGAACCACGTCCACATGTTCTCGCCGCGGGCGAGGAGGAACACGGTGCAGAAGATGGCGAGCGCGATCGTCGAGAACACCTTGACGACGGTGCCGACCTGCTCGAACGCTGTGCCGGCGATGTCGCCTGCGTGCTGCTGCACCCAGTCCTGACCTTCTTGGACCCAGCCGTGGTAGTCGTCGGTGGTGATCGTGAACGGGAGGGGGCCGTCCTCGAAGAACTGGAAGATCTGGTCGGTGCCGGACGCGAACTGGTCGGAGAGCGACTGCCACTGGCCGGCGACCGACGCGACGACGTAGGTGACGAGACCACCGACGACGAGGAGCCCCGCGAGCATGCCGAGCGCGGTCGCGAGGCCGCGCGGCATGACGCGTGAGAGCACGATGACCAGCGGCCGCAGGACGGCGGTGAAGACGAGCGCGACGAAGAGCGCGACGAAGACGATCTGCACCCTGGCTGTCGCCATGAAGATCACGAGGATCGCTGCGGTCACGAGGAGCAGGCGCCACGACCACGCGGCCGTGGTGCGGAGCCAGCCCGGTACGGGATCTGGGGCTGGGAGAACAGGAGGGCGGATCGCGCCTGTGTTCCTCCTCACAGCGGAGCTGCGGACTCGCTGGGCTGCCATACGCACTCCCCCCGTGGCTCGTGGACTCGACGAGTCCCTGTGTGACCTGCACAAACACTACTGTTCGACCCTCGGGACGCACCATCCCCCACGCGCACTGAAGTGCATCGCACAGCCAGAGCAAGTGTGCACCAGGACACGGATTCATGCTCGACCCAGAAACCGTGCTAGATTTTCCGACGCACCCAAGAGAGCGCCTGGCGCTCTCGAAGGTCCACCTGTCCGGGTGGCGGAATGGCAGACGCGCTAGCTTGAGGTGCTAGTGCCCTTACGGGCGTGGGGGTTCAAGTCCCCCTCCGGACACTCGTTGAGACAGCGAATGACGAAGGCTCTGACCCGCAAGGGTCAGGGCCTTCGTCGTTTCCTGCCTGGATCGTTTCCTGCCTGGGTCGTTTCCTACCGAGCATCCACGCGTCTCCCTTCACGCCTCTCGTGCTCATGCTTCTCGCGCTCAGGCCCCTGGCCTGACGAGGTGCGCGCTGAGGTAGACGAGCTCCCCGTCCTGGAACCGGCGGTACGTCCTGCTCCCCCGCAGAGCCGCGAAGCGGGCGACGGCGCGGTGGAACGGCCTCGGGAACCACGCCTTCATGAGCACGGACTTACGGTCGCTGTCGATGCGCAGCGCGTTGAGGACCTCGGCGGTGATGTCCCGACGAGAGACCAACCCCAAGCTGCTCGCCTCCAGTGCGCCGACGAGCTCGTCGACCTCCTGACGATCGCGGAGGTCGGCGAAGAGCAGCGCGCCTCCTGGGCGCAAGACCCGGTGCACCTCGTCGAGGAAACCGGGGAACGAGCTGTAGCAGTGGGACGACTCGACGTTGACGACCACGTCGACCGACGCGTCAGGGAACGGCAGGTCGAGCGCGTCCCCCTGGACGAACGTCAGCCCCGGCCCCGACCGGTGGTCGTTGCAGAGGGCGACGGCACGGTCCGAGAGGTCCACCCCGGTCGTCGTCCGCGGTGCTCGATGGCGGCTGAGCCACTGGGATCCGCCGCCGCGACCGCACCCGATCTCGAGGACGTCGCGTCCGGTGAGGTCGCACGCAGACACGACATGGTCGTAGAGCTGGATGCACATCCGGTCAGCGGTCTCGGACGGATCGAGCGGAACCTGCGGCGCTCCGGGATCCACCGGTGCGTACCCGTAGTTCATGAACGACCACTGGTCCCCGCGTCCGCGGGTGGCGAGCAGGTCGTAGCACCAGCGCCACGCGAGCTGTCCTGTCATGGTTCGGATGCTAGCGCGAAGGCCCGGCCCGAGGTGGGCCGGGCCTTCGCTCTCTCAGTCTCTCGTCCTGGTCTCTAGACCTGGTTCATCGCCCGCTCGTGCAGCACCTCTCTACCGATCGGCACGGACGATCCCGGCCGAAGTCGGTGTACGGGTGACGCGGCGGGTCCGCGCGGCACGGTTCTGCTGTCGGTGACGGCGACGGTGCGGGCGTCGCCGTCGGCTTGGGCTTGGGCGTCGGCTTGGGCGTCGGCGTCGGCTTGCTCTTGCTCGTCGACGTGGCGACGAGCTCGGCGCGGTCACCGCTCGCGTTGTGCAGGTGCAGCAGCAAGACCTGCGGCTCCACCTTTGCGGACCGTGCGTCCGTTCCCGCACGGTGCGGCCAGCGGTCGGCGACGCTCCGGTTGACCGCCAGGGTGCCCGGCGTGTCCTGGAAGACGACGGACTCGCTCGCCCCGTCGCCCGCCGTACCGAACCACAGCGCGGGCGCGAAGACGTCGAACGTCGCGGTGGCCGTCTCGTCGACGACCACGTTCTGCGGATCGTCGAGATACCCCGGTGCGTAGTACGACTCGGTCTGCACGCTGTAGGAGATCTCCGTGCTCGTCGAGCCAGATGTGAAACCGATCGCGGCGAGGCTGACCGGCAGGACCATGACGTTCGTGTCGAACACGTTGGCGTCGAGGCCCCCCGGCTGCACGTTCACCAGCTGGATGTCGACGGACTCACCCGTCGCGGCGTCGACCGTCACCGCGACGTCGACGTCGACCGCACCGAGCTTCGAGATGTACGTGATGTAGTCCGGTGTCTCGTCCTTGTCGACGTCGATGAAGACCACGGGGTACCCCGACGGCGACAGGCTCGCGGCGTCGCCCTCCATGACGATGCCGAAGGACACTGTCCCCTGGGACGGGTCCGTGAGCTGTGGCGCGGTCGTCGACGCGCCGACGTACCGGATGTCGAGCCCGGTGAGCGTCTGCACGGCAGACGACTCGGGGAACACCTCGGCCGGGTCCTCGATGCCGAGCTGGAACGGTGCCAGGAGGGAGACGTACGCTTCAGCACCCTCACCTTGGGCTACCCCGCGACCGGTGAGGCTGAGCCGAGCCGTCTCGTCCTTCTTTCCCTGGAAGGCGACCTTCGCCGCAGCAGCCATGTCGCTCACCGGCTCAGGTGCCGCGTAGACCGCGACCCGCAGGCGCGAGACGCCGTCGGGCACGGGGGTGAGCTCGATGATGCCCGACGCGTCAGCGACGAACTCCCGGACGATCCCGTCCTGGACGGACTCCATCGTCGGGTCGATCGTCTTGCGCAGGGCTGTCGGGTCCGGGACGGAGAGCGTGACCGTCACGTCGACAGACTCCCCCGGCGCCAGGCTCACGGCGTCGGTGCTGAGCGTGTAGGTGACGCCCGGCATCGTCGTGCGCGGGACGTAGGCGAGGGTGTAGTCCGCCTGGGTCTCGCCGTGGTTGGTCACCCGGACGACGCGCTGCTCGTCGAGAGCGCCGCCGACCTCCACCACTCCGAAGGACGCGGTGACGAGACCGCCGCTGTCGACCGACTGGACGGTCACGGTGTTCGTCACCGCCTGGAGGGCGTCGATCCGCCCTGTGCCGACGCGCAGCGGCGCGTAGGTCTGCGTGCTGTCCACCTCGCTCACGTCGTGCGTGGCGGTGTTGATGATCGCGGCCTTGATGTCGTCAGGTGTCCACGACGGGTGCGCCTGCGTGACGAGCGCAGCGACGCCAGCAGTCATCGGCGTGGCCATGGACGTCCCGCTGCTCACCTTGAGGCCGGTTCCCGTGCCAGAGCCTGCGGAGACGATCGAGACACCGGGCGCCGCGACGTCAGGCTTGACGACGTCGCCGTACGACCCGTGCACGCCACGAGACGTGAAGCCCGCCGGCGTGTCGACGAGCGCGCCGTCGAAGGTCCCGAAGGTGTGCGCGAGGTCGCTGCGGAGCTCGACCTCGAGGGTGCCGTCGTGTGCAGGGTCGGTGAGCGCCTGGGTCCCGACGACGGTGAGCTGGATGCCCGGGATCGCGAAGTTCCCGGCGATGCCGGACTCGAAGGTGCTGAGCCCGGAGGTGAGGACGACGCCGATGGCTCCGGCTGCGGCCGCGTTGTTGAATCGAGCCCCGGACCCGCACGCGACGTCGTCGTCATCCCACTCGAGCCAGGCGATCTTCCCAGCGAGCAGCGCGGCGTCCGTGTCGTTGAACGCCGTGCACCCGTCGAGGTTCGCCGGGTCTGTGGGGGCGGCGACAGTCCCGGCGACGGCGAAGTCACCAGAGAAGTTGACCGAGTACTGGCCCGCGTAGGGCGAGTCGGCGGTGAGCTCGGCGGGTGCGGTGACGGCCATCGCGTCGAGCAGACCGTGGCCGTTCGCGGTCGCCGCGACGGCGAGCGAACGCCCGGTGTTGCCCGGGCTGCCCGCGACGTCGGTGAGGTCGCCGGCGTTGCCTGCCGCGATCACGGGGAGCACCCCGTAGTCCATGAGGGCGACGACCTTGGCGTTGTCCGGGTCGTCGACCGCACCGTAGTCGCTGCCGAGGGACATGTTGATGACGTCGACCTGGTTGCCGTCGGCGATGGACTCGCCGACCCAGTCGAGCGCGGCGCCGACGACGTCGGTGCTGCCGCCGAAGTCCCCGAACACCTTGAGGCTGTACAGGCCGGCGAGCGGCGCGGAGCCTGGGCCGACGACGAAGTCGTCGAGCACACCGGCGGTGAGGTCGCTGTAGCTGCCCCGGAACGTCGTCGAGTCGGCCGCGACGCCGTATCCGAGCGCGGTGCCCGAGACATGCGTGCCGTGGCTCCCTCCGGGTCCGTCGACGGGGTTGGCGTCCGGTTCGGGGACCGGCTGGTAGTCCGCGCTCGACGGGTCGGCGTTGTACGTCGATCCGGCGAAGTCGTAGCCGCCGAGGTACTTTGCCGGGTCGTACCAGCCTTCGACGGGTGCGTCTGTCGACGCGACGGCTGTCTCGTACGCCTCGACGGTGCCGGGCCCGCCGAAGTCGGCGTGGGTGTAGTCGATGCCGGTGTCGATGACGGCGACGGTCGCGCCCTCGCCTGTCTGCCCTGTCTGGGTCCACGTGTCGAGGGTCTTCACGAGCTCGGCCGACTGCGCGTTCGCCGGGTCGGCGTCCTGCGGCAGCCCGGTCGAGCGGGGGACGATCGGCGTGATCTTCACGACGTCGGCCTCGTCGACGAGCTGGCGGATCGCGTCGGCGTCGGCAGAGATGGCCACGCCGGGGACGGTGTACCGCGCGACGTAGAGGACCTCTGCGGCCGGGTCGTCGGCGACGACCGCCGACTCGATGGCAGCGGCTGTGTCGACGATCTCGTCGGCTCGTTGCGCGCCCTGTGCAGACTGGCCGGGCGTCTGGGTGCGTTGGGTCTGCTTGGCCTGCTGGTCCACGGCCAGCGCGCTCTCGCCCGCGGTCTGGACGAAGACCGAGATCCGGCCTTCGAGGTCCGTCAGGCGCGGTGAAAGGACGGCGTCACCCGGGTCGATCGGCGCGCCGAGCCCGTAGGCCGTCACGTCGACGGGATCGGTGCTCGCAGCGGCGGTGCCGGCTACGAGGCTGGTGGTCACGAGCGCGGTGGCGACCGCGGTCGCGAGGATCGTGCGTGTTCCGGTGAGTCTCGAGCGCATTGGAGCCCCATTCCAGGATGCTGAGTCGGACGCGGACCGCGATGTCGATGGTGACAGGCGGCACGTTTGGACACGATACAGACATAGTTCCCACATGGCCCGTTCACGCGATATGCACATTTCGGCGTGTCTGACGCGTGCAGGATCCAGGAAAGAGCTCGACGACCAGCGGGGTTGTCGGTCCGCTCAGCCAGCAGTGCCCGCGGCGCCAGCGACCTCGGCGAGCACACCGTCCGTGAACACCGGCCACACCTGGGCAGCCCACGGCCCGAAGTCCCGGTCCGTGAGAGCGACGCACGCCAACCGCGCGTCCGGGTCGACCCACACGAACGTGCCGGACTGACCGAAGTGGCCGAAGGTCCGAGGAGAGCTGGTGGCCCCGGTCCAGTGCGGCGACTTCCCGTCCCGGATCTCGAAGCCCAGCCCCCAGTCGTTCGGCGTCTGGCGACCGAAACCGGGTACCACGCCGACGAGGCCGGGGAACACGACAGAGGTCGCCTCCGCCACCGTCGTCGGGTGCAGGAGCGTCGGGTGCTGGACCTCGCTCGCGAACCGGACGAGATCGTTCACCGTCGACGACGCCCCCGCTGCCGGAGACCCCGTGCACGACGTCGACGTCATGCCCAGCGGGACGAGCACCGCGTCACGGACATAGTCCGCGAAGACGATCCCTGACCGCGCCTCGACCGTCTCGCCCAGCACCTCGAAGCCCACGTTGGAGTAGATGCGCCGCGCACCCGGCGCGGCCCGCACCGTGCGTTCGCTGAAGTCGTAGCCGCCCGCGTGCGCGAGCAGGTGACGTACGGTCGCGCCGTCCGGTCCGGCCGGGTCATCGAGCTCGACCACCCCTTCCTCGACGGCGACGAGCACCGCGTAGGACGTGAGGAGCTTCGTCACCGAGGCGAGCCGGTACACGTGGTCGAGGTCCCCGTGGGACCCGAGGACGTCGCCGTCGGCTGAGATCACCGCCACCGAGGCGTTCGTCACGGGCCAGGACTCGACGATCTCCACGCTACGCATGGAACGACCCTAGAACATCCCTGACAGCGCCCGTGCCGGGCCTGAACGCCCCTCAGCCGGAGTGGCGTCCTGCCGCGGCGGACTCCTCAGCCGCTGTGGCTCGCGTCTCGTCCTCGGAGGTCGGCCTCGTCGCCTGGGTGCGCTCACGCTTGGGGGCAGGAGGCTTCGGCACCTTGATCGCCTCGACGGTGATCTGCACGAGCATCCGGGCATCGACCGGCAGCGGGAGCAGCGGCTTCGGGAGCGCACCGGGGGCGAGCCCGAGGATCTCGGCGATCGCGTGGGCGACGCGGATCCCGCCGTACTGGCGGACGATGATCGCGAGCGGCGTGAGCTGGAGCTGGAGCGTCCGCGCCTCGGCTGCTTGGCCCGACGTCGCGGCCCGGGTGATCGCCACGCAGATGTCGGGCAGCACCCCGGCGATGCTCGAGTGCCACGCAGAGGCTCCTGCGAGGAGGATCTGGGCGCCGAGCCCGTCTCCGCTGAAGCCCCAGTCGAGCCGGTTCGCGGTCCGCTGCGGCAGCTCGGCGGTGATCTTCTCGATGCGGTCCTTGACGTCCGGGCCGTTCGCTCCACGGTCTTTGAACCCGGCGACGCCGGACAGCCTGGCCAGCCGGGCGAGCTCGTCCACACCGAAGCGGTGCCCGGTGGTCCCCGGGTTGTTGTAGACCCACAGCGGGATGTCGGAAGACGCGGCGGCGTCACGGTAGAGGCCGTAGATCTCGTCGGGCTGCAGAGGCTGGTAGGCCATCGGCTGCAGCAGCGCGCCGCTCGCGCCGGCGGCGTGCGCCTCAGCGAGGTTGGCGACGACCTCGGCCGTGCTCAGGGCCCCGACGCCCACGATGACGGGGACGCGTCCTGCCGCGACCTCGACAGCGCTGCGGGTGATCCGCTTGCGCGCGCTGCGCGGCATGTACGCGAAGCCACCGGTGCTCCCGAGGACCCCGACCGCGCTGGCACCGGCCGTGATCGCTGCGTCGACCAGACGCTCGAACGAACCGGTCAGCAAGCGCCCGTCCTCCCCTCGTGGGGTGAGCGGGTACGCGACGAGAGGACCGATCGAAGGCATCAGTTCACAGTATCCACGACTCCGCTGAAGAGAAGGCTGAAAACCCTCTCATCAGCGAAAGTCTCGTGAAGAAGTTCGAACCTGCAACGACAACGGCGCAAGATGCTCGGCGACGAGGTTGGTGGCGCCGTCCGCGCGTTCGATGCGTCCACGGACCACGAGCGCGGCCGACGTGCGTGCCACCCGGCGGAACCGTTGCCACAACCCCGGTGAGCAGATGACGTTGAGCATGCCCGTCTCGTCTTCGATCGACAAGAACGTCACGCCGCGCGCCGTACCCGGCCGCTGCCGGTGGGTGACGACCCCGGCGACGGCGACCCGGCGCCCGTCCTCGTGCGTGAAGACCGCGTCGACCGTGAGGACGCCTGCGGCGACGAGGCTCGGCCGCACGTACTGCGTCGGGTAGGAGTCCACGCTCACGCCGGTCGCCCAGACGTCGGCGACCGCGGTCTCGATCTCGCTCATGCCCGGGAGCGTCGGGGCAGACACCCCGACCGAGACCCCGGGCAGAGTGCCCGGCTGCTCTTGGGCGAGCGCGCCGGCAGCCCACAACGCCTCCCGGCGATCGACCCCGAGACAGTCGAGCGCACCGGCCGTGGCCAGCGCCTCGAGCTGTGCCGTGGTCAGGCGCACCCTGCGGGCGAGGTCGCGCAGGTCGATGAACGGTCCACCGCTGGTCCGTTCGTCGACGAGGCGCCGGGCCACGTCGGCGCCCACGCTGCGCACCGACGCGAGGCCCATGCGCACGGCGAGCACCCCGCCCGCCGGAGCAGGCGGGTCCGCCCGCTCCGGTGCGTGCCCCCGGTCCGGGCCTGCGACGCGCTCCAGGCCTGCTTCGACACCGGACGCCGCGACGTCGGGCCGCAGCACCGTGACGCCGCGACGCCGCGCGTCGGCGACCAAGGACTGCGGGGAGTAGAAGCCCATGGGCTGCGCTGCCAGGAGACCTGCATAGAACGCCGCCGGGTGCCGCACCTTGAGCCACGCGCTCGCGTAGACGAGGTAGGCGAAGGAGTAGGCGTGCGACTCGGGGAAGCCGAAGTCGGCGAAGGCCTTGAGCTTGTCGAAGATCTGCTCGCCGGTCACGGTGCTGATGCCGTTCGCGGCCATGCCGTCGAGCAGCCTGTCGTGGAGGGCTTCCATGCGCTCGGTCGAGCGCTTCGACCCCATCGCACGCCGCAGCTGGTCTGCCTCGGTCGGGGTGAAGCCGGCGACGTCGATCGCCATCTGCATGAGCTGCTCCTGGAAGAGCGGCACGCCGAGCGTCTTGGCGAGGG
The DNA here is from genome assembly GCF_002564005.1 of Sanguibacter antarcticus. Classification (NCBI taxonomy): domain Bacteria; kingdom Bacillati; phylum Actinomycetota; class Actinomycetes; order Micrococcales; family Sanguibacteraceae; genus Sanguibacter; species Sanguibacter antarcticus. The sequence continues at coordinate 1,324,341 of NZ_PDJG01000001.1, forward strand.
ACTTCTCGAGCAGCGGGTGGAGATAGGTGACCTTCTCTCGTCCGCGAGCGCGGTTGATGTAGGGGTGCACCGAACCGCCCTGGATGGGGCCGGGACGGATGAGGGCGACCTCGATGACGATGTCGTAGAAGGTTCGGGGTTGCAGGCGGGGCAGCGTGGACATCTGGGCGCGCGACTCCACCTGGAACACCCCGATGGTGTCGGCGGCGCACAGGAGGTCGTAGACGGCCGGGTCGTCCTCGGGGAGCCCGTGGAGGGTGAGCGTGACCCCTTCGTGCTCCTCGACGAGGTCGAAGCCGATCCGCAGGGCGGTGAGCATGCCGAGGCCGAGGAGGTCGAACTTCACGAGCCCGGCGTCGGCACAGTCTTCCTTGTCCCACTGCAGGACGGTGCGTCCGGGCATGCGCGCCCACTCGACGGGGCACACCTCGATGACGGGGCGGTCGCACATGACCATGCCGCCGGAGTGGATGCCCAGGTGCCGTGGGAGGCGCAGGAGCTGCTCGGCGAGGTCGACGACGGGGTCGGGGATGCCGTCGACGTCGCCGCCCTGGGTCTCGGGCGGGAGCGGCCACATGCCGTCGCGGGCCTGCGAGCGGTCGCCGCGCGCGGTCGGGATCCCGGGCGGCAGTGCTGCCGGGTGGGCAGGTTCGGGCGTGTCGGTCGGGCGCAGCGAGCCCCACCGTTCGATGCGCTTGCTCCAGGCGTCCTGCTGACCGACGTCGTAGCCGAGGGCTCGTGCTGCGTCCCGGACGGCTGACCGTGGTCGGTAGGAGATGATGTTGGCGACCTGTGCTGCGTGCGTGCGCCCGAACGTCGTGTAGACGTGCTGGATGACTTCTTCGCGACGGCCGGACTCGATGTCGACGTCGATGTCGGGCGGTCCGTCGCGCTCGGGTGCGAGGAAGCGCTCGAAGAGCAGTCCGTGGCGGACGGCGTCGACCGCGGTGATCCCTAACGCGTAGCAGACGGCCGAGTTGGCTGCCGACCCTCGGCCTTGGGCGAGGATGCGGTGGGTGCGGCAGAACTCCACGAGGTCGAAGACGATGAGGAAGTACCCGGGGAAGTCGAGGTTCTCGATGACCGTGAGCTCGTGGTCGATCTGGGCGTAGGCGCCGGGGATGCGTTCCGCGCCGCGGGGACCGTAGCGGTCGAGCGCCCCGCGCGCGACGAGCTCGCGCAGCCAGGTCGCCTCCGTGTGCCCGGCGGGCACCGGGTAGGGCGGGAGGTTCGGGGCGACGAGCGCGAGGTCGAACGCGCACTCGGCGGCGAGCGCTGCCGCCGCCGGCACCGCCTGCGGGTGACGACGGTGGCGGGCGAGCATCTCGGCGGCAGAGCGCAGGTGGGCGGTGGGCGCGGCGGGCAGCCAGCCGTCCATGTCGTCGAGGGAGGACCGGGCGCGGATGGCCGCGAGCGCTGCGGCGAGGTTCGCGTCCCGGGGGTGGGCGTAGTGGGCTCCGGTCGTGGCGACGTACGGCAGGCCGGTCGCCTGGGCGAGGTCGACGAGGAGGTCGTTGCGCTCGCCGTCGAAGGGGTCGCCGGTGTCGGTGAGCTCGACGGCCACGTTGTCGTGGCCGAAGGTCGCGACGAGCCGGTCGAGCTCGGTGCGGGCTGCGTCCGGGTCCCAGGAGGACCGGCCGCCTCCCAGTGCTTGGCGCACGGCGCCCTTGCGGCAGCCTGTGAGGACGAGCCACTCCCCGGCGGCCTCCTCTCCGAGGTGCTCCAGGGTGTAGTCCGCTGCTCCTTTGTGGCCGGTGGCGAGGTGTGCGGTGGCGATCGCTCTCGAGAGGTTGCGGTAGCCCTGGGGTCCGCGGGCCAGGACGAGCAGGTGCGAGGCGCGCGGGTCGGGGACGCCCGTGGGGGCGTCGAGGACTCCGTCGGGGCCGGGCAGGTGGAGCTCGGCACCGAACACGGTGGGGAGCCCCACCGTGCGTGCGGCCTCGGCGAAGCGGACGACGCCGTACAGACCGTCGTGGTCGGTGATCGCGAGCGCGGAGAGACCGAGGCGCACGGCCTCGGCCGCCATCTGCTCGGGGTGGCACGCGCCGTCGAGAAAGCTGAAGGCGGAGTGCGCGTGCAGCTCTGCGTAGGGCGGCGGTCGCTCAGTCATAGAGCGCCTCGCAGGTCCATCGGCCCCCGGTGCACGCGAGCAGGAGGGCGTCGCCGTCGTCGAGCATCGCCTGGAGGTACACCCTGCGCTGGGGCGTGGCGGTCCACCAGCGTTCCGCGACCGGCCACGGGCCGGCCCAGCCGCTGACGCGGTGAGTGCCGTCCTCGGTGACGATCACGGTGGGCTCCCCGCTCAGGGTCAGCCGCACGCTGACGCCGACGCTCTGCCCGGTCGCGTCGAGGACCTGCACGGGGGCGGGGTCGGTGAGGACGGTCGCGGGTGCCGGGTCGGGGAGCCGGCCGGGCCAGGGCCGGTCGACGGGTCGCGCGGCGGCGTCGGCGTCCCCCCAGGGGACGAGGTGCACCTGGTCGACGAGGCCGCGACCGCCCTGGATGCTCGCGCTGAGCACCGCGTCGCCGCCGAGAAGGCCTTGGACGCGCTCGGTGACGCGACGCGCCCGCAGGTCGTGACCGCTCGCGGCGCCCCACAGCCGGCCCTGCTGCGAGCCGGCGGGGGCGATGTCCTCGGCCGTGATCCCGAGCCGGACGAGCGCGGCGGGCTCCGGGTCGTCGTCGTCCCCGGTGAGGCGTGCGGCGGACAGCCATCCTTCGAGCTGCCAGCGCACGCGGTCGGTGATGCGGGCGGCGGAGAGCCCGCCGAGGGCGCCGTCGTCGGTGCGCCAGGTCCGGACGAGGTCGGTGCCCGACTCGGTGCGGGCGGTGATCCGGATGCGTCCGCACGTCACGGAGCGTTCGAGGACGAGCGCGTAGAGCTCTTCGGCGAGCGAACGAGCGGCGAAGGTCGCGATGTCGACGCGCTCGGCCGGCGGGTCGAGGACGCACCCCACCTCGATGTCCGCCTCGATGCGCCGACGTGCCGGTGGACGCAGGTCGGCGCCGCGAGCGAGCCGGTGCGCCCAGCGCCCCTGGGCACCGAAGCGTGTGTGGACGTCCGCCTCGGCGAGCGCCGCGAGGTCGCCCAGGGTGTGCAGACCGAGCCGCCCCCACAGGTCGACGAGCCCGCGGACCTCTGCCACGGCCTGGGGCGTCGTCGAGGCGTGGAGCAGCGCCTCGAGCGGGTGCGGGGCGAGGTAGCCGACCGACGTTCCTGGCGGCAGGATCTGCGAGGTCCGTGCCGCGAGGAGGGCCGCGAGGATCCCGTCGGCGATCCCCACCTGGCACTCGTGCCCGGTGCGCTCGGCGATCGTCTCCACGAGACGCCTCGCGAGGTTCTCCTCCGACCCGTGATACCTGCTCGCGCCTGCGGCAGGCAGCAGGACGAGACCAGGACGGGCGATCTCCAGCCCCGCCACGAGGGTCTCCACCGCCACGGCGACAGGCTCGAACTCCCGGGTGTCGCGCCCCTCGTCGACAGGCAGCAGCTCCACGCCGGGGCAGCACTCCTGAGCGGCCCGCAGACGCATGCCTCGGCGAACTCCCTGGGCGCGTGCGAGCGCCGAGACCGCCGTGACGCGACGACCGTCCTGGACCGCCGACGGGGTGCCTGCCGAGACGTCGTCCGCCCGCATCGCAGCCAGCACGGGCCAGTCCGGGACCCAGACGACAGCGGTCCGGTGCGCAGTGTCCACCACGCCTCAGCCCACCCTCGCGAGACGCGGCGGGGCCTGCGGGCGCGGCGCGGCCTGCGGGCGCGGCGCACCGCCCGCGGGGAGCCACACATCCTGCTGCTGACGGCTCCCGGCGCTCCCTCGGCCGGTGCGGGTCACGGTGAGCTGCCGCGAGAGCAGCCGGCCGTGCCCCGCACCGAGGCCTGACCACCGGCTGCGCTCGGCGGTCAGGACGAGGTGCGCGCCAGGCCACGGGGTCGTGGCGAGGATGATGCTCGCGCGCTCGCGGGCACGGGAGGTGAGCCGTCGTCTGTCCGTGTCGAGCAGGACCGTCCGCGGGCCGACGACGACGACGTCCATGCCGTCGAGCAGCGCCGCGACCGCTGTGGCTGATTCCGTGCCGGGGTGCGGCACGAGGACGAGCCGGTCGAGGTCGATGCCTGCCTCCGCGACGGCGAGCAGACCGATGCCGGGGGCTCCGACGACGGCGACCCACGAACCTGCCCGGGAGGCCTCGCCGAGGAGCGCCAGCACGAGGGACGTCGAGCCGGTGACCACCGCGGCGCTCCCCCGTCGCAGCCCGCCGGGGACCAGCCCGGAGAGCTCCGCCGGGACGGGCAGCGCGGGCCGTTCGTCGCTGGTCAGCGTCGTGGCCGGGCCGAGAGACGTCGTGGCCGGGCCGAGCGGCGAGAGGTCGGGAGCGGGTGCGTGCTCGGGCACAGACGGCCTGCTCGTCCGTGAAGGGGTCTCGGACGGGGAGATCATGCTCAGGGTCCGCGCACCGGTGGCCTCTTCGGCTCGGCGGAGCGCGGCGCGTGCTCGGGCGGCCCTGCTCGCGGGGTCGTCGACGACGGGCTGGGCGGACATCGCGCGCCTCCTTTCTCGCTCGGTTCGTCGACTGCGTCCGCCCATGCGTTCGAACACTTGTTCGAACACACGATACGTCACCCGACAGAGGCGTCGACCGCGCTCGGCGAAGGTTCACCCGGTCGACGGAACGAGGCGCAGCCCGATCCCGACAGAGCGCTTCCCAGCAGGCGTACGATTGATGAATCCATCAAGTCATCAACGGAACGGCTCTCATGCCACTGCACGCCCTCGGCGTCGACACCCCGCTCAACGAGCTCAAGGCGGAGCTGTTCAAAGCCCTCGCCCACCCCGTGCGCGTCCGCGCGCTCGAGCTCCTCGCCACAGGCCCCCACGCCGTCGCAGACATGCTCGTCGCGACCGGCATGGAAGCCTCGCACCTCTCCCAGCACCTGTCCGTGCTGCGCCGCTCCGGCCTCGTCACCGCACAGCGCGAAGGCAACACCGTGACCTACCGGCTCGCCAACCCCGAGGTCGCGAACCTCCTCGTCGTCGCCCGCACCGTCCTCGTCCAAGCGCTCAGCACCAGCAACGACGCGCTCACCGAGCTCCTCCACCAAGACGACGACCGCCCCAGCAGCACCCAGCAGAACGGCGGTGCGCTGTGAACCAGGACTGGCAGCTCGCCCGCACCCGCCTCGCGGCGCGCACCCTCCCCCGCCGCAGCGACTACGCAGGCCTGCGCCGCTCGTGGCGCGGCGACCTGATCGCCGGAGTGACCGTCTCCGTCGTCGCCCTCCCGCTCGCGCTCGGCTTCGGCGTCACCTCAGGCGTCGGCGCGAGGGCCGGGATCATCACCGCCATCGTCGCCGGGATCGTCGCCGGGTTCTTCGGCGGGTCCAACCTCCAGGTCTCCGGCCCCACCGGCGCCATGACCGTCGTCCTCGTCCCCGTCGTCGCCCAGTACGGCCCCAGCTCCGTCGTCGTCGTCTCCATCATGGCCGGCATCGTCGTCGTCGCCGTCGGGCTCCTCGGGATGGGACGCCTCGTCAACTACATCCCCTGGCCCGTCGTCGAAGGCTTCACCTTCGGCATCGGCGCGATCATCTTCCTCCAGCAGGTCCCCCTCGCCCTCGACACCACCGCGGCCGCCGGAGAGAACACCGCCGTCGTCGCCGTCCGCACCCTCGCCGCGACCGCCTGGCCAGACGCCCTGCCCGCCCTGGGCGTCGTCCTCCTCGTCATCGCCACCATGCTCCTCATCACCCGGGTCCGGCGCACCCTGCCCGCCTCGCTCTTCGCGATCGTCGCCGCCACGATCGTCGCCCACGTCGCGCACCTCGACGTCCGCACCATCGGGGCGCTCCCCGCCATCCTCAACGCACCCCACCTCCCGAGCACCGACCTCGAGACCGTCCGGTCCCTGGTCTCCGCCGCCCTCGCCGTCGCCGCCCTCGCCGCCCTCGAGAGCCTGCTCTCCGCCCAGGTCGCCGACGGGATGGCAGACGACATCCCCCGCACCCAACCCAACCGCGAGCTCGTCGGCCAAGGCCTGGCCAACATCGCGAGCGGCCTCTTCGGCGGCATGCCCGCCACCGGCGCCATCGCCCGGACCGCCGTCAACCTGCGCTCCGGCGCACACACCCGCGTCGCAGCGATCACGCACGCTGTCGCGCTCGCCGCCATCGTCCTCGCCGCCGCACCCCTCGTCGCACAGATCCCCTTGAGCGCGCTCGCGGGCGTGCTCATCGTCACCGCGCTGCGCATGATCGACCTGCGCACGGCACGCTCGATCCTGCGCTCCACCCGGTCCGACGGGCTCGTGTTCGCGCTCACAGCGTTCGCCACGATGGCGTTCGACCTCATCACGGCAGTCGGTCTCGGTGTGCTCGCGGCGATCCTCCTCGCCCTGCGAGCGCTCGCGCGGGCGAGCCACCTCGACCGGGTGCCGGTCCACGACACCGAGGTGAGCACCGAGGACGAGCACCAGCTCCTCAGCGAGCACATCGCCGTGTACCGGATCGACGGGGCGCTCTTCTTCGCGGACGCCCGACGGTTCCTCGACGAGCTGCTCGAGGTGACCGACGTCCACGTGGTCATCCTGCGGCTGAAGAACGTCACGATGCTCGACGCGAGCGGGGCGAACGCCCTCTCCCAGCTCGTGCAAGACCTCGCACGCCACCACGTCGCCGTCCTCGTCAAGGGACTGCGGCCCGAGCACCGGCACGTCATGGCCTCGGTCGGGGTCCTGGCGGAGCTCGAGCGCCGCAACCACCTGTTCGTCGACCTCGATACGGCGATCGAGCACGCCCGCAAGCACGTCCGCCGTGCGCAGGCAGCCATCGACACCGCATGATGGGTGGCATGGAACTCACCCGGCCCGTGCCTCCCGACCCGTACTCGCTCCTGCCGCAGGTCCCCTCCTTCACCCTCACGAGCACCGATCTCACCGACGGCGCCCCGCTCGACCCGCAGTTCTCCCAGGCCGGCGACAACGCCTCGCCGCACCTGGCCTGGTCTGGTTTCCCGGAAGGCACCCAGTCCTTCCTCCTCAACGTGTTCGATCCCGACGCCCCGACGCCTGCCGGCTGGTGGCACTGGACCGTCGTCGACCTGCCGACGGACGTCACCGAGCTCGAGCTCGGTGACGGCTCGAGCGACCTCATGCTCCCGGGCGCGGCGTTCCACGTGCGCAACGACGGCGGCGAGTACGACTACTCCGGAGCGGCCCCGCCGCGCGGCGACCGCGCGCACCGGTACGTCTTCGCGGTCCACGCGCTCGACGTCGACACGCTCGACGCCGACCCGGACGACGGCGCCACCCTCGTGGCGTTCAAGGCGGTCTTCCACACCATCGCGCGAGCGACGCTGACGGCGACGTTCCAGCTGAGCTAGCCTGCCCGGATGGCAGAGCATCCTTCCCCGCCCGCTCCAGCAGCGCCGCCACGGCTCGGCACCGTCACATGGGTCCGCGCCGTCGACCACCCCGAGCTCCTCGCGGGGCCGGTGCACGCCGCGCTGCTGGAGTGGGCTCACCACGACCCGTCGGTGAGCGATCAGGTGCACGTCGCCGAGATCGACCCGACCGTCTCCGACACCGCGGCGATGAGCGAGCAGTACGACATCCCCATGCACGCCTCGGTCAACTGTGTCCTCGTCGCCGGCAAGAGGGAAGGCGTCGAGCGCACCGCGGCCGCTGCCGTCCGCGCCTCGACGCGCGCGGACGTCAACGGCACCATCAAGCGCCTGCTCGACGTCCGCAAGGCGTCCTTCGTGCCGACCGAGCGTGCGGTCGACGAGTCCGGCATGGAGTACGGCGGCATCACGCCCATCGGCCTGCCGTCGGGCTGGCTCGTGCTCCTCGACGCGGCCGCTCGCGACGGATGGATCGTCATCGGCTCCGGGGTGCGCCGGTCGAAGATCGCTCTCCCCGGCGATCTGCTCGCGACCCTGCGCGGCGTCCAGGTCGTCGAGGACCTCGCCCGATGATCACCACACGCGTCGCGTCGCGTGCCGACGCCCCAGCCTTGGCAGCGCTCGCTGCGCGGACGTTCCCGCTCGCCTGCCCGCCGGGCACGAACCCTGACGACATCGCCGAGTTCCTCGCCACGGTGCTCTCCGCCGACGGCTTCACCGTGTTCCTCACCGACCCGACGCACACGATCCTCGTCGCCGACGAGAGGTCCGCCGTCGGTCCGGTCGCGTACGCCATGCTCGTGGCCGGCGAGATCGCAGACCCCGAGGTCGCTGTGTCCGTCACGGCTGCCGCGCCGCTCATGCTCAGCAAGTTCTACGCGCTGCCGGCTCAGCACGGTGGCGGTGCGGCGCACACCCTCATGGACGCGGTCGTCGCCCACGCGGTGCACCACGGCGCCGACGTGCTCTGGCTCGGTGTCAACGAGCACAACGCGCGGGCTCGCCGCTTCTACGAGAAGTCAGGGTTCGAGGTCGTGGGCTCCAAGCACTTCCGTCTGGGCTCCCAGGTGCACGACGACTTCGTCATGGTCCGGCAGGTCGCTCCCGCCGGGTAGGACCGCAGCGGGCGGGCCGGGTGCAGCGGTCAGACGTGGCGGGCGCGCAGCCCGTCGACGAACACGCTGAGACCGAATCCGAAGCGTGCGGTCGCCCCCGCGAGCTCGTGCGGCGCAGGGGCGCTCGTAGCAGCAAGCGCCCCGGCGCCGTCGGGGTCCGCGCCGAGTACCTCGGGGACGGCCGACTGCTCGTCGGCAGTGTTGCCGAGCACGTAGTGCAGGAGCGTCAGGGCGGCGAGCTGGGACTCTGCGGGCGTGAACCCTGCGTCGGTGAGCACCCCAGCCATGAGGGCCATCGTCGTGCTGCGGCCGGTCCGGGGCGGGTAGGCCGTCGCGACGAGCTGGGCACCGTCGCGGTGCGCGAGAAGAGCCGCGCGCAGGCGGTGCGCGAGCTCGTTGATCCGGGTGTCCCAGTCCCCCATCGGTAGGCCTGCCTCGATGCCGTCGAGGATCTCGTCGGCTAGCGCGACGAGGAGCGCGTGCTTGTTCGCGACGTGCCAGTAGAGGGCACCGGCCTGGATGCCCAACGATGCTGCGAGCCGACGCATGGTCAGTGCGGCGAGGCCGTGCTCGTCGAGGAGCACGAGGGCGCTGCGCAGGATCTCCTGCTGGGTGAGGGCCACCGGCTTCCTCTCTGAGACGGGTCGGTGCCCCGAGGATCCGGTCGGCACGACGCCCGACGGTACCTCACGAGAACCCACTCCTTGAACACCGTTCAGCCGAGGAGCTGTGCGCTGGCGCCTCGCCCCTGCGACCTTGCACACATCTCGCACGCGCACAGCACCCCGATCACGACCACGCTGATACCTTTGCGCCGGACGTTGACATCTCTCGTGTCACCAGCAGCACACGCAGTACACGCATCGCAGGGGGCAAGGAGGGTTCCATGGCGAGGATTCAGATCACCGTGTGCGACAGGTGCGGCTCCCTCGAGCGCCTCGTCACCCAGTACGACGTCACGCACGCCAACCGCACCGTGACCGTCGACCTCTGCAGCGAGCACGGTCTCCCGCTCGACGCGATCATGAACCTCGTCGCAGACGCCCCTCTGCGGGAAGCTGCCGCAGAGACGAACGTCACCACCCTCGAAGACCACAGGCGGCGGCCGGACGGCAAGTAGCGACGCAGACGGCAGCCGCTCCGATACTGTCGAGCCATGACCTCGTCGGCTCCCGCCACCTCCTTTCGTGGTCTGCCCCCGGCAGTCTGGCTGCGTGCGCACCCGCTCGTCGCCGACGCTCTGCTCGCTCTCGCGCTCCTCGCCCTGGTGGTCGGGGTGCGTCACGACGAGGGCCACGTCCCGGACGAGATCACGCGGATGGCGGTCGTGCTCGGGGGCGCGGTGCTCGTGGTCCGCCGTCGCTACCCGGTAGCGGTCTGGGCGGTCACGCTCGGGCTCGCCGTCCTGGGTCTGATCTCTGCGCAGGGGACGACGCCGGTCGTGCTGCCGTTGATGGTCGGGCTCTACACGCTCGCGTCTTTGCGTCCGCGACGCGTCGGTGTGCTCGCCGCTGGGCTCACCGCGGCGGTGCTCGTGGTGACCGTCGTGCTCGCGCTCGGATCGGCGTGGGCGAGCCCCGAGCCGTGGGCCGCTCTCGCCTGGAGCGGCATGCCGGCCGCGATCGGCGACGCCGTGCGCTCCCAGCGTGCGATCGTCGCTGCCGCACAGGAACGTGCGATCCGTGCGGAAGACACACGCGAGGAGGAGGCCCAGCGGCGTGTGGCCGAAGAACGGCTGCGCATCGCCCGCGAGCTGCACGACGTGGTCGCGCACCATATCGCGGTCATCACCGTCCAGGCGGGCGTCGCCAGCCACCTCCTCGACAGCGACGCGGCCCAGGCTCGCGAGTCGCTCGACCATGTCCGCAGCGCCGGCCAGACGGTCTTGCGCGAGATGTCGACGATCCTCGGCGTACTCCGCGAGAGCCCTGACGAGGACCGTCGTCCGGCGCCCGGTCTCGCCGGTGTGGACGAGCTCGTCGTCGACGCGCGGCACGCAGGGCTCGCGGTCACGCTGCGGGTCTCCGGGACGCCGTCCGACCTGGCTCCGGTAGTCGATCTCGCCGCGCACCGGCTCGTGCAGGAGTCGTTGAGCAACGCCCGCAAGCACGGGAGCGGGAGCGCCGTCCTCTCCGTCGCGCACACCGCCGAGCTCGTCACGATCGACGTCACGAACCCCGTCCGTGCTGACCAGCCGGTGTCCACACCCGGATACGGGCTGGTCGGTATGCAAGAGCGGGTGTCGACAGCCGGCGGGCTCCTCACGTTCGGGCCGGCGCAGGACGGCACCTTTCGGGTGCACGCCGAGCTGCCCGCCGCCCCGGACCACGAGCGGACCGCGTCGTGACGATCCGCGTCCTGCTCGCTGACGACCAGGCCCTCATCCGAGCGGGGTTCGCCGCCCTCGTCGGCTCGGCAGACGACCTGGAGGTGGTCGGCCAGGCCGTCGACGGTACCCAGGCTGTCGCCCTCGCGCACGAGACGCACCCCCACGTCATCCTCATGGACATCCGCATGCCCGGCACCGACGGGCTCTCGGCGACAGAGCTGATCACCACCGACCCTCGTCTCAGCGATGTCCGCGTGCTCGTCCTGACGACCTTCGAGTCCGACGACACCGTCGTGGCGGCGCTGCGTGCCGGCGCGAGCGGGTTCCTCGGCAAGGGCGTGGAACCGGTAGCGCTGCTCGACGCGATCCGCGTCGTCGCGGCCGGCGAGTCGCTGCTCTCTCCGTCGGCGACGAAGAGCCTTATCGCGCGGATGCTCGCGACGCCTGCCGGTCCGAGCGCAGGTCCGGGCACGCTCGACCTGCTGACCGACCGCGAGAGCGAGGTCGTCGGGCTCGTCGCACAAGGGCTGAGCAACGACGAGATCGCGACGCAGCTCTTCGTGTCACCGTCGACCGCCAAGACGCACGTCAACCGGGCGATGACGAAGCTCGGTGCACGCGACCGCGCCCAGCTCGTCGTCATGGCGTACCAGTCGGGGCTCGTCCAGCCCTAGCGACCGTGGAGCGCACCCGGCAACTCCAGGGGCCTCGTCTGCGCGACGTACCGCATCTGCGGTACGCGCCAGGTGTCTGCGCTGGGACGACGACGTGCAGCACCTGCACCGGGGAGGGTAGGACCACACCCCCGAGAAGGAGCCCCCATGATCGAAGTGCACGAGCTGACGAAGACGTTCGGCGACAACGTCGCTGTCGACAACATCAGCTTCACCGTCCAGCCAGGGATCGTCACCGGTTTCCTCGGCCCGAACGGCGCCGGCAAGTCCACGACGATGCGGATGATCCTCGGTCTCGACCGCCCCACCTCCGGGCACGCGCTGGTCAACGGCCGCAGCTACACCGGCTCTGCAGCACCGATCAGCGAGCTCGGCGCCCTGCTCGACGCCCGCAACGCCGACAAGGCCCGGTCCGCGCGGAACCACCTGCGTGCTCTGGGCGCCACCGTCGGGCTCGGCTCAGACCGGGTCGACGAGGTGCTCGAGGTCGTCGGCCTGACGGACGTCGCCCGGCAGAAGGCCGGGGCGTACTCGCTCGGCATGGGCCAGCGCCTCGGGATCGCCGCCGCGCTGCTCGGCGACCCGAAGGTCGTCATGCTCGACGAGCCCGTGAACGGTCTCGACCCGGACGGCATCCTGTGGATCCGTCACATGCTCAAAGACCTCGCGGCCGAGGGACGCACCGTGCTGCTCTCCTCGCACCTCATGAGCGAGATGGAGCTGACGGCCGAGCACCTCCTCGTCATCGGACGCGGCCGGATCATGGCCGACATGCCCATGCACCAGTTCATCGCGCAAGCGACCGGGAACCACGTGCACGTCGTCTCCCCCGACGGCACGGCGCTGCGCGACCTGCTCGCCGCTCCGGGCGTCGCCGTGGCGTCCGACGCCCCTGGCGTCCTCGACATCGAGGGACTCACCGCCCAGGAGATCGGCACCCGGGCTGCCGCTGCCGGGCTCGTCCTCTTCGAGCTCACCCCGGTCGAGCCCTCCCTCGAGGAGGCCTACATGACCATGACCCGCGACGCCGTCGAGTTCCACGGAACCTCAGCGAGCCCTCACCTCGAGACCGCCAGCGCGCACGCCGCAGACAAGGACGCAGCATGAGCACCGACCTGAAGAGCCCCGACGCACCGAGCACGGCATCACGGCTGTCGACCTGGCACATGCTCCGATCGGAGTGGATCAAGCTCTGGTCGGTCCGGTCGACCACGACCATGCTGCTCGTCGTCGTCGCGATCCTTATCGGGTTCGGCGCCCTCGCCGCAGCCGTCTCGACCGGAGACGTCACGGCCGCAGACGGTGACGGCGGGCCTGGCCGCTTTGCCACCGACCCGTTCTCGCTCGTCATGACCGGCTCGACCTTCGCCGTCCTGCTCGTCGGGACCCTCGGAGCCCTGGTCGGTGCCCGCGAGTTCACCTCCGGCATGATGCGCACCACCGTCTCGGCGGTCCCTCGCCGCCTCGCCCTGCTCGGGGCCAAGGCTGTCGCGCTCACCGTCGCACTCCTGCCTGCCGTCGTCGCAGGCGTCCTCGGCGCGTTCTGGGTCGGCATGACGATCCTGTCCAACGGTGGGGCAGAGACCGTCACGCTCGCCACCGCAGGCTGGGCAGCCGTCGGCACCATCGCCTACCTGCTGGGCGTCGGGCTCCTCGGCCTCTCCCTCGGGTTCCTGTTCCGCAGCATCGCCGGCAGCATCTCGACCATCATCGGCGGGCTGCTCATCCTGCCCGGGATCATCGGCGCTCTCCTGCCCGACAGCTGGAGCCCCCTGCTCAAGTACCTGCCGTCCAACGCGGCCTCGTCCTTCGCCTCGGTCACCGTCCCCACGGACATGCTCAGCGTCGGCGCAGGAGCGGCAGTGTTCGTCGCCTGGCTCGTCGTAGCCCTCAGCGCGGCCGGGTACGTGTTCCGCCGACGTGACGTCTGAACGACGGCCCGGCGCACGCTGAAACGATCTGCGGTCTGCCGCTGACCGCGTGACGGCCAACCACGACGCGACCTACCAGTTCATCTGCGCCAGGCCCACGACACCTCGAGGGACAGATCGTGCCGGGTCGTCGGGATAGTCGCCATCGACGATCCCGACGACCCGGTCGCCACGACGAAGCCTGTCTTTTTTCGCCCACCCTCGTCTTCCACGCCTCGACCCCAAGAATCACCCGTACGGGCGAGGCGGGTCGTGTCATCCGGTGAGGAATCCTCACTGAAGATGATCCGAGGGGGAGACACCATGAGCCAGCACGTGAGTGTCGTGGCACCGCGAGCTGCGTCACTCGGAGCTGCGCTCACAGCGACGCTTGCCGCGATGGGTTGGTCGACTGAGCGATCGTACGATCTCTCCGGGGTGGTCGGAGCCTGCTGTCAGCTGCTGACGGTGCTCGTGGTCGAAGACGACGACGGGTCGGTCCCTGAGACGATCGGCCTCCTGACGACGACCCCTCGTGTGTGCATAGGGTCGAGCCGGGCGCTCCCCCTCTATCTCGCACTAGCCGAGCGCGGTTCTACGGTGCTCAACCGCGATGCCCCCTTCGCGATCCTCATCCATCTCGTTGATGAGGCGTTGCGTGAGAACAGCCCCCGCCCCGGGTCCGCTCCCGTAGACACGACCCCGTTGAGGGATCGAATCATCGAGGCAGACGCGCTTGCACGGCTGACGCCTCAGGAGCTGGCGACCCTCAAGTCGCTCATGGAAGGCGCAACGGCTTCGGAGATTGCCACCCGCTCGTTTCGATCTCTCAACACCGTGCGTAGTCAGATCCGAGCGGTCCTCTGCAAGCTCAGCGTCAGCTCCCAGACTGCCGCCACGGCTCTGGCTGAACGGGTGGGAGGCGTAGCACCCGTACATCACGGACGTGCACGGTTCACCAATATTGGTGATGTGCGATGAAAGATCACCATTGAAGATGAAGGAGTCACACTCGCCAGGCGAGTCAGATCTCGCCTTCTTTATAGGGACCGAGAACATGGCACAAACTGTTGTGGAAGTTGTCAAGATCATTGCCCCGATCGCGCTCGAGGCTCTGGCTAAGTCAGCAGCATCGCTCATGGAGGGAGCCGCCACCCAATCAGCCGTCACGCTGTTGCCTGAGCCACGCACGGTGGCTGACGACGACTCCGGATCGATCATCACGACCGACACATGGCAGTACTGCGAGACCAACTTTGCCAGCCAGTACGGCTATTACTATCAAGGCCTGCGCTCGACGCCGGTCACCGGAGACCTGCCTATCGCCGCGGCCGAAGACATCATCATCTGGGAGCAGAAGAACGGAATCTCTGACATCCAGCACTACCTTCAGGTTGAGTTCAAAGACTCGATCAACAGTGCCGACTCGATCGAACTCGCCAACAACCTCGGATCCTTGTTCCAGGAGCGTTTCGGAGAGGAAGCCCTCAATTGGACGCCATTTTCAAAACGCTATAACTTCCCCGACGGACTCATCGTGGACGTGTACATGGTGACGGCCGCGGCTCGCGACGTCGACAACAACCCTGCCGGCATCGCGAGCTACTGCTTCGTCGCCTACAACCACGTGACGCACTGAGGCCGGTCATGCCTGTCGTCTATCGCGGGATGCTTCCGGACGTCCCTCCTCTCGCTCCGCTTCACGAGGAGAACAACGCGAACGCACTCGGTGTGCGCGTCAACCCGCCGAGCATGGCTCCCGATGTCGAGAGCTACTTGGAGAATGAGGAGCCTTGGGTCAACCCTGTCGACCAGAACGGTGATCCACAAGGCATCTCCGTAGCTACCGGTTCCGGATGCAACCTTCCGGTCCACCGGCGCCCACGAGATGCACCGTGGAACGGCAGCGGCCGAGTCGGCCTCCTGATGTGGGAGCTGGATACGATGCGCCTCGTACCTGCCCACTTGGCGTTGATGCCCGCCCCCTTGCCCGATCAGCCGCATCACGCCGTCATTGGACCTGCTGTGGCGATGTCGCTTGCGACGTACCGTGGTTACATCGCCGCCACCGCAAACGACTGGGCTATCAGCCCAGATCCTGCTGTGGCATGTGCAGCGGCTCTCGGAGGACCAGTCATGATGCAAACCCATCTCGACCGATTGTCCGTCGCGGTAGCGACCGGGGCCGATCCCGCTGACCTCGTCAAAGCTCTGATCGAGGCCAACGCCAGCGGGTTGAGTGCGGCCGAGATCGTCGCTGGCGTGCAAGCACAGGTGCTCAGCGCCGAACACCAGGGCAATTCCGATGGCGCCGAGTCATTGCGTGAGATCCTCGACCGGGTCCACGGATACTGCGCACCCGCCTATCGAATCCCGCTCACCTAGCAAAGTCCTGCTGTGGCTGGCCCCAGGCCGGGCCAGCCACAGCAGGCGCAGTCCGTAGTGATGTAGGTCGAAGAGACAGCTGCATGACTAGGAACCGTCATCTTTTCTTGCAGAAGTTCCGAGCCATCAAAGCCGGTGCGAGACCGGCTCGATCGTCCCTGCCGGGATGGAGGACCGAAGGCTGAGGAAACTGTCCCCGTCGATCATGACAATCGACAGCCCTTTCTGTTGATATTCCATAACCCGAGCTTCCTTGAGACCGTAACTACTGTGCTTCCACCTCTCATTCGGTCGGCACAGGACAAGCACATCAGTCTTCTTGCTCAAGGCTGCACCCACTCGCGCACCGAGCCTGACTGCCATCTGTGCGAGTTCGGCGTGCGTGTAGTCAGGGTGCTTGCCAGTGAAGACAATCACTTTGTCTGCGATCGACTGGATGAACTTCATTGTTGCCTCCTGAATCTCGCTGTTCATGTCAGCGGCCCGGGTGGACCCGCTTATAGAGTTGTTCTTCTGCCGCACACATCTCATGTTCGACCGCTTGTGCAGTATTCTCGTTGTCGATCGTGACTCCCAGCTCGACGTTTGCGTTCTCAGCACTCCAAGAAAAGTTCGCGCTCGTGACTGGAGCCGCGGACCTCCACTACTTGCCCTGGCTCGGGGACTTTCGGTGTCGTGTTCTTGACCTGCGCTGCTTCTTTGACGTCCATTGTCACGAACCGTCAGCCCCTTTGACTTCGCAGCGCTCGACGTCGCTGTCCGTAAACAGACTATCGACCTGACCAGGCCGGGAGTTGAGGCTCGCCGACTCTCAGGAGCACCACACATCCTGCGGTCACGATGGACAGGGCGATCGCCATTTCACCAGGCCTGACCAGGCGTGACACGGCACGCCTCAGCCTCGGGCTAGAACCTCGGCATGACGGCGACGACCTTGGTCGCGATGTCGACAATCGTGCGCGCAGCGGGGATAGCTTCCTTCACGTCCTGGTCTGTCGCGACCGGGCGGTCAGGCGAGGGGTACTCGGAGTCGTTGCGGGTCCTGCGCATCCACGAGAACTCCCGCAGGTCACGCCCCATCGGTGGATCGAGCTGGGCGAGGACGGCCTCCAGGACGACCGCATGCCCACCCTCGCTCCCTCGTGGGCGCAGGCCCTGGTTCGCCAGGATCGCAGTCAGTGCTTTACGCGCACCGTCATAGGCCGCAGTGAAGGCCATCACCTGGTCATCCGTTGCAGCGAGGATCTCAGCGGAGGCGAGGTGCGATCGCGCCTGGTCGAGCATCGCCTCAGCATGTGGGCGATTCGCGTCGACCGTCTCAAGACGTCGCTCAGCGATGAGCGCCTCGATCACGGGGCGGCCCTGCTCCCAGCGGTTCATGAACGGCCGTTCGTCGACGTGCCTGTGGAGTCATGGTCGATGATCGTGACCAGTGGCCGAGACCGGATGGTCACGATGAAGGGGTCTGTCCTGTCGGCCCATGCCTGCGCACTGACACGGGTGATGTTGACATCTAACCGAAGCCGATCGGATGCCTGCTGCGCCACGTCGTGAAGGACGCCACGAGGCGTTTCACCGATCACGAGTACGTCTAGGTCTCGTGGGAAAGGCCCGGGCTCGCCGTTCAGCCGTGCAGCCCAGGATCCGTAGATGATGGCTTGATGGACGCCAGCGATCTCGGTCAAGGCATCTCGCACCACGGGTACCGGGCCATACGTCAGAGTGATCAGCTCGGTGAGCGGACGCAGCAAGGGATAGTCGAGAGCAACTTTGACGTGACGTCCACGCCCAACACGACGAGCAGTGAGGAGCCCCGCCTCGATGAATCGGACGATCTCGCGGTGGACCACCGCGGACTGGGCGCCGGTAGCTCGCTGGAGATCGGCGAACGAGACCTCGTCGTCAGGGCGCAGGAGCAGCTCGGCGAGGAGCTGGCCTACGGTGTCAGAACGTATGATCGGAGCAAGCAAGGAGGGTCCTGTCTTCACAAAACGTGACTCTATCATCACGTTAAGGAGATCCGTTTTCGAGGTGCGGCGTGCTCCGCACCGTTAGCGGATGAGCAAGCCTCTGCGCGTCGCGGGACCACATCCGAGCCGACGGAGTGAGCGCACAGCCGCTGGCCACCGCGAGCTCAGCGATACTCCTGTATCACTGGTGCAACAGCAGTATCTCTACCCGCGTGGGGCCCTGCCGCCACCACCTTTGTAGAATCGGCCCTGCCCCGTCACCGGACACCCCTCCGAGAGGCGATCCCACCCTCGAGAGGTCCCCGGCAATGAGCCTGATCCGGCTGCACGACGTCCACGTCCGGTACGACAACGCCCAGATCCTGCGCGAGGCGTTCTTCCGCCTGGAGCCCGGCGACCGGGTCGGCCTCATCGGCAAGAACGGCTCGGGCAAGACGACGCTTCTCAAGCTCGTGCTCGGCCAGGTGGAGCCCGACTCCGGGACGGTGACGCTCGACCAGGGCATGAAGGTCGGCTACTTCTCGCAGTTCTCCGAGCTCGACGGCGAAGCGACCATCACCGAGGTGCTCGACGCGCTGTTCGTCGAGATCAAGGCGATCGAGGCGGAGCTCGCGTCCATCGACGAGGCCATCGCGGCCGACCCAGACGCTAAGGCCCTAGACGCGCTCGTCCACCGCCAGTCCGAGCTCTTCGAGGACATGGAACGGCTCGACGGCTGGGACTACCACCGCCGCATCGACACCGCACTGACGACCCTCGGCTTCGACGAGGCCCACCGCACGTGCTCCATCGACGAGCTCTCCGGGGGCTGGCGCAACCGCGCCGCTCTCGCGAAGATCATGCTCGAGCGCCCGGACGTCCTCCTGCTCGACGAACCGACGAACTACCTCGACGTCGCCGGGGTCGAGTGGCTCGAGTCGTGGTTCCGCGACTTCCGCGGCGCGGCCATCATCGTGTCGCACGACCGCACGTTCCTCGACGCCGTCATCACGCGCACCGTCGAGGTCGAGAACTTCCACCTCCACGAGTACCCCGGCAACTTTGCCGAGTACGTCACGCAGAAACAGTTCCGGCTCAAGACGCTCGAGTCGCAGTTCGTCCACGAGTCCGAGCTCCTCGCGTTCGAGGCCGAAGGCATCGCCGACCGACGCGAGGCCGCCAAGGCCGCGAGCAAGGGGCTGGGCAACCAGCTCGCCAAGATCAAGAAGTCGCGCGCCCCGCGCCCGGTCGACCAGATCATCACGGAGATCTACGGCGGACTCCACGTCAAGGACGTCTTGTGCCGGGTGGAAGGGCTGAGCAAGGCCTACGGCGACAAGGTCCTCTTCGAGGACCTGAGCTTCGAGATCCGGCGCGGCAACCGGATCGTCGTGCTCGGCGCGAACGGCAGCGGCAAGACGACCCTGCTGCGCGTCCTCACCGGCGAAGAGACCGCTGACTCCGGCGAGGCCGCATGGACCAAGGGCACGTCGACGATCTCGTACAACCAGGTGGTCGACGAGCTCGACCCCGCCGACACCGTGAGCCACGCCGTCAACGCCATGCCAGACAGCCTCGCACTCACCGCGACCCGCAAGTCCGTCAACAGGTTCCTCACGATGTTCCAGTTCTCTGACGCCGACCTCAAGCAGAAGATCGGCAACCTCTCCGGAGGCCAGCGGGCCCGCGTCGCGATGGCCCAGTGCCTGCTCTCCGGGGCGTCTGTCCTCCTGCTCGACGAACCGACCAACCACCTCGACCTGTCGAGCACCCAGGTCATGGAACGTGCACTCGTCCACTTCCCCGGCGCCGTCGTGGTCGTCAGCCACGACCGCTTCTTCACGGACAAGATCGCCAACCGTCACCTCGTCTTCGGCGGCGCTCAGCCGGGCGAGATCGAGGTCCGCGGGGCATAGCCGCACGGCAGAGCGCCCAGCACGCCCCCCCTGCTGGTGGAGGTCACCCACGTCTCGGGACCTAAGACCCAGGCGGCACCAACCACTAGATCTAGTCTCAAGAAGACACATCCTGCACAGCATGTTGTGTCCGATGCCAGATCAGGGTAGCCACCAGCAGGGAGCGAGACACGCAGTGACCGTCGTCGAAGAAGACCGGACCGAGCACGCCGCCGACCGAGAGCCGGGCGCCATGCCGACGATCGTCAAGCGGGACGGACGGGTCGCCGACTTCGACCCGTCACGCATCGAGCACGCGCTCCTGGCCGCGTTCGCGGCCGTCGGAGAGGAACCGCTCCCGCTCGTCCGACCGATCGTCAAGGGCCTGACGCAGCAGGCGAGCGAGGAGCTTGCGCGCCGCTTCCCGGAGACCGTGCAGATCTACGAGGTCCAGAACGTCGTCGAGCACGTGCTCATGGAGAGTCGGTACTACGACGTCGCCGAGGCATACATCGGCTACCGCGTGCAGCGCGACATCGCCCGCAGCAGGTCGACCGACGTCAACCACTCGATCGGCCAGCTCCTGAGCAAGGCGAGCGCGGTGGTGAACGAGAACGCCAACAAGGACAGCGACGTCTTCAACACGCAACGCGATCTGACGGCCGGAGCGGTCGGCAAGGCCATCGGCCTGACGATGCTGCCGGCGCACGTCGCGAACGCCCACCAGAAGGGCGAGATCCACTACCACGACCTCGACTACCACCCCTATGCCCCGATGACGAACTGCTGCCTCATCGATTTCAAGAGCATGCTCAGCAAGGGCTTCCGCATCGGCAACGCCGAGGTGGAGCCTCCACGCTCGATCCAGACGGCGACCGCTCAGATCACACAGATCATCGCGAACGTCTCCTCCAGCCAGTACGGCGGGTGCACGGTCAACCGGATCGACGAGCTGCTCGCGCCCTACGCGGCCAACAACCTCGCGAAGCACCTCGCGGACGCCGAGGCATGGGTGAGCGAACCAGAGCGACGCCAGGAGTACGCGGCCGCGAAGACGCGCAAAGACATCCACGACGCGATGCAGTCGCTGGAGTACGAGATCAACACGCTCTTCACGTCCAACGGGCAGACGCCGTTCACGTCGTTGGGATTCGGCCTCGGCCTCGGATGGTTCGAGCGAGAGATCCAGCAGGCGATCCTGCGGATCCGCATCCAGGGGCTCGGTGGCGAGCACCGGACGGCGATCTTCCCCAAGCTCATCTTCACGCTGCGGCGCGGGGTGAACCTCGAGCCGGACGACCCGAACTACGACATCAAGCAGACGGCGCTCGAGTGCTCGACCAAGCGGATGTACCCGGACGTGCTCAGCTACGACAAGATCGTCGAGCTCACGGGCAGCTTCAAGGCGCCGATGGGCTGCCGCTCGTTCCTCCAGGGCTGGGAGGACGAGAACGGCGAGGACGTCGTCGAAGGGCGCATGAACCTCGGTGTCGTCACGCTCAACCTGCCCCGCATCGCCCTCGAGGCCCGCGGGGACCACGAGCTCTTCTGGTCGTTGCTCGCCGAGCGTCTCGACACCGTGCGGGACGCCCTGCTCTTCCGGATATCCCGGTGCACCGAGGCCATCCCGGGCAACGCTCCGATCCTCTACCGGTACGGGGCGTTCGGCCGCCGGCTCGACCCCGAGGACTCGGTCGACGAGCTGTTCCGCGACGGACGGTCGACCGTCTCGCTCGGCTACATCGGCCTGTACGAGGCCGCGGCGGCGTTCTTCGGCGGCGCATGGGAGCACGACGCGGAGGCCAAGACGTTCACGCTCGACATCTTGCGCACGCTCTCCGACAGCGCACAGCAGTGGACGGACACGTACTCGTACAAGTTCTCCGTGTACTCGACCCCGAGCGAGAGCCTCACAGACCGGTTCTGCCGGCTCGACACGGCGAAGTTCGGGGCTGTCGCGGACATCACCGACAAGGACTACTACACGAACAGCTTCCACTACGACGTCCGCAAGAAGCCCACGCCGTTCGAGAAGCTCGACTTCGAGAAGGACTACGCCCCCCTCACCGCGGGCGGGTTCATCCACTACTGCGAGTACCCGATCCTCCAGCACAACCCCCAGGCACTCGAGGCCGTGTGGGACTACGCCTACGACCGGGTCGGCTACCTCGGGACGAACACACCCATCGACCACTGCTACGCGTGCGGCTTCTCTGGCGACTTCTCCCCCACGGCACGCGGCTTCTCATGCCCGGAGTGCGGCAACGAGGACCCGCGCACGTGCGACGTGGTCAAGCGCACCTGCGGCTACCTGGGCAATCCCCAGGCGCGGCCCATGGTGCACGGTCGCCACGTGGAGATCTCGTCTCGCGTGAAGCACCTGTCTGACGGACAGGTCTCAGGAGAGACCGTCACGGGCGGTGGCACGGTGTCGCTCGAGACCCAGGGCTGACCCGGTGAGGCAGCCGCAGCCGGACTGGCTGTCGGAGCGGGTGAGCCAGGACCACGTCGCCGACTACAAGCCGTTCGTCTTCGTCGACGGCGAGGGCGTGCGCTGCAGCCTCTATGTCAGCGGGTGCCTCTTCGCGTGCGAGGGATGTTTCAACGAGGCAGCGTGGAGCTTTCGGTACGGGCAGCCGTACACGCCTGATCTGGAAGACAGGATCGTCGCCGACCTCGGTCACGAGTCCGTGCAGGGACTGAGCCTGCTCGGAGGCGAGCCGTTCCTCAACACGAACGTGTGCCTGCGCGTCGTCGCCCGGATGAAGGCAGAGTGCGGCACGACGAAGGACGTGTGGGCATGGAGCGGTTTCACGTTCGAGCAGCTCCTGCAGGGCAGCCCGGACAAGGTCGCGCTGCTGGAACAGCTCGATGTTCTCGTTGACGGCCCGTTCACGCTCGCCGAGCGCGATCTCACGCTGGCGTTCCGCGGCAGCCGCAACCAGCGGGTGCTCGACGTCCCTGCGTCGCTGCGTGCTGGTGGGGCGGTGGCGTGGTCGTCGTGCCGTACCGCGGTCGGGAGGCGCGTGGCTCCCTGATCTGCCACGCTTCTCGTGAACGGCGTTTGGAATTACGGCATGCCGAACATTAAGATTGCCTTAGTCGAACAAGGCTCGATGTCATGCCACCAGACACCAGACCAGACAGGACCTCACATGCCTCTAGACCGCGCCACGGCCGCGCGCCGCCTGCTTGCCCTCGCATGCACGTCGACGCTCACGATCGGCCTGACAGGGTGCGCATCGTTCACCGACGACCTCGGCGCCGACGGCGACGACCGTCCGGTGGTGCTGACGACGTTCACTGTGCTCGCCGACATCGCACAGAACGTGGCCGGCGACTCCCTCCGGGTGGAGTCGATCACGAAGGTCGGAGCCGAGATCCACGGTTACGAACCGACCCCCGGGGACATCCGCAAGGCATCTCAAGCCGACCTCATCCTCGACAACGGCATGAACCTCGAAGCATGGTTCGAGCAGTTCGTCGCCGACCTCGACGTGCCGCACGTGGTCGTCAGCGAGGGCGTCGAACCGATCGACATCCGCGAGGACGCCTACGCCGGGCTGCCGAACCCCCACGCGTGGATGAGCCCGCAGAACGTCCAGGTCTACGTCGACAACATGGTCGAGGCGTTCAGCACGATCGACCCCGACAACGCGGCGCTCTACGAGGCGAACGGGGACTCATACACGACGGAGCTCCAAGCAGTTCAGGACGACCTCGTCGAGGAGCTCTCCGTCCTGCCGACGAACCAGCGCGCGCTCGTGACCTGCGAGGGGGCCTTCTCCTACCTGGCACGGGACGTCGGCCTGCAGGAGAAGTACATCTGGGCCGTCAACGCCGAACAGCAGGCGACCCCGCAGCAGATCACCGCCGCGATCGCCTTCGTCGAAGACAACGACGTCCCTGCCGTGTTCTGCGAGTCGACCGTCTCTGACGCTCCGATGCAGCAGGTCGTCGAAGCGACCGACGCCGTCTTCGGCGGGACGCTCTACGTCGACTCCCTCTCAGAGGCCGACGGCCCCGTCCCGACCTACCTCGAGCTCATCCGCCATGACGCGACCGTCATCACCGACGCGCTCACCGGCCATCTCTCATGAGCGCGTCCGCGATCCACGTCGACGACGTCACCGTGCACTACGGCGACGTGCTCGCCCTCGACCACGTGACCCTCGACATCGCGCCCGGACGAGTGTGCGGCCTCGTCGGGATGAACGGCTCCGGAAAGTCGACGCTGTTCAAGACGATCATGGGCATCGTCCGCCCCGACTCCGGAACCGTGCTCCTCGACGGCGCTCCCCCGTCCGAGGCCCGGACCGCCGGCCGGCTCGGCTACGTCCCGCAGAGCGAGGACGTCGACTGGGCGTTCCCCATCTCTGTCCGAGACGTCGTCATGATGGGCCGGTACGGGCACATGGGGTTCACGCGCCGACCGAAGAGAACAGATCACGAAGCGGTGGACCAGGCCCTCGAACGCGTCGAGCTCACCGACCTCTCTCGGCGACAGATCGGGCAGCTGTCCGGCGGACAGAAGAAGCGTGCGTTCGTCGCTCGCGGCATCGCACAGGGCGCGACGACCCTCTTGCTCGACGAGCCCTTCGCCGGCGTCGACAAACGCTCTGAAGCGACGATCACACGCCTCTTGCGAGAGGTCGCCGCCGCGGGAGCGACGGTCCTCGTGTCCACCCATGACCTGCACGCGCTGCCGCGGCTCGCCGACGAGGCGATCCTCCTCATGCGACGTGTCCTCCTGCACGGCGAACCGAGCGCAGTCCTCACGCCCGACAACCTCGCCCTGGCCTTCGGCCTCGACGTCCTGGACCGCGGTGATGACGCGTGACTCTCGTCGACTTCTTCCTCGAACCGCTCACGTACGACTTCATGGTCCGTGCGCTCGCGACGACGCTCGTCGCGTCGATCGTCTGCGCGGTGCTGTCCTGCTGGCTCGTCCTCGTCGGATGGTCCCTCATGGGCGACGCGGTCTCGCACTCGGTCCTGCCGGGAGTCGTCCTCGCGTACATCGCCGGGGTGCCCTTCGCGATCGGTGCGGTCGTGTTCGGATTCCTGGCCGTCGGGCTCATCGGCGCCGTCCGCGACTCCGGCCGTGTGAAAGAGGACGCCGCCATCGGCATCGTCTTCACCACGTTGTTCGCGCTCGGACTCGTGCTGATCTCTGTCACGCCGTCTCAGACGGACCTCAACCACATCATCTTCGGAAATCTTCTCGGGGTGTCGTGGAGCGACCTTCTCCAGATCGTCATCCTCGGGGTCGTGACGTTCACCATCCTCGTGGTGAAGCGTCGCGACTTCACGCTCTTCGCGTTCGACCCGACGCACGCTCACGCGATCGGTCTGCGTCCGAAGCTGCTCGGGGCTGCGCTCCTCGGGCTGCTCGCGCTGACCGCTGTCGTCGCGCTCCAGGCGGTCGGTGTGGTCCTCGTGGTGGCGATGCTCATCATCCCCGGCTCGACCGCCTATCTCCTCACCGACCGGTTCGGGCGAATGCTCGTCATCGCACCGGCGATCTCGGCGCTCTGCGCCGTGGCCGGGCTCTACCTGAGCTACTACCTCGACACGGCGTCCGGCGGGATGGTCGTCCTCACCCAGGGCGCGATGTTCGTGCTCGTCTTCCTGTTCAGCCCGAGCCACGGGGTGGTCGCTGCAAAGATCGCGGCCCGACGTCGCCGACGGGCCGTCGCCGACGCGACGACGGTCTGAGGACCGGGCCGGCTACGTGACCCGGCGCGAGGTAGCGTGCGAGGCTGCTCCCGGCGGAGCCTAGACAGTCATGCGCTCGGGATCGAGACGAACAGCGCGTCGGTGGCGGAGCGTCCCAACGAGACCGACGTGCTCTGGCCCTCGACCTGGACGTCGAGAGCGTCCGAGAACGGCGGGCCGGCGGTGACAGAGACCCGCGTGTCGAGGACGATCCCCTGCTCCTGGAAGAACTGCAGCAGCGTCGGGTCGTTGTCCGAGATCCGCTCCACCACGACGTGTGCGGGCGTGTCCACCGTCGTCATCTGGACCGCGTCAGGGAAGACGACCGTTCCTGCAGCCGACGGGATCGGGTCTCCGTGCGGGTCGCGCGACGGAAACTCCAGGAACGCGTCGACCCGCTCGACCATGAAGTCGGACACGGCGTGCTCGAGGTTCTCGGCCTCGTCGTGGACCTGGTCCCACCGATAGCCGAGGACGCTCACGAGGAAGGACTCGATGAGCCGGTGACGGCGCACCATCGCCAGCGCGTACGCCCTCCCCGTCGCGGTCAGCTCGACCGACCCGTAGGGGGCGTGGTCGACGAGCCCCTGCGCCGAGAGCTTGCGGATCGCGTCAGAGACTGACGACAGCCTCAGCCCGGTCTTTTCCGCGATCGCCGTCGGTGTGACGGGAGCGTCCGACCACTCGGAGAGCCCCCACACGGCCTTGAGGTAGTTCTGCGTGCTCGTGGAGAGATCCGACACCGACATGGCGTCAGCCTACGGACGAACATCCGACTACGACAAACCCTCGCCACCGAGTTCGGCCGGCGCGAGACCATGGGTCAGTCGGTCTCCGGTTCCGTCGTCTCGGTGGTCTGCTCAGGGGCGTGGTCGACCGACAGGCGGAAGTTGTCGCCGTGCTGCTCGACGCCGTGCACGACCGCGTCGCGGACCATGCCGATCCCGACCTCCTGACGCACGATCATCGGATCGGTCCGGAGGTCTTTCCACAGCGCGACCGCGATGAGGAGCATGACGACCACGAACGGCAGGGACACGACGATGGTGATGTTCTGCAGCCCGGTGAGCGCCTCGGCGCCGCCCCCGCTGATAGCGAGCATGATCGCTGCGACGGCGCCCATGAGGACGCCCCAGAACGTCACGACTCCCTTGCTCGGCTCGATCGCTCCTCGTTGGGACAGCGTGCCCATGACGATGGACGCGGCGTCGGCTCCGGAGACGAAGAAGATGGCGACGAGCACCATGACGAGCACGGTGCTGATGCTCGCGAGCGGGTAGCCCGTGAGCAGCTGGAACAGCGCAGCGTTGGAGTCGACGGCCCCGTCGATGGTCATGGTCCCGCCGTCCTGCTGCTGCCGGACGGCTGCCCCGCCGAAGATCGAGAACCAGACGAGCGCGACGAGGGTCGGAGCGAGCAGCACGCCGGTGACGAACTCCCGGATCGTGCGTCCTCGGCTGATCCGCGCGATGAACATCCCGACGAACGGGGTCCAGGAGATCCACCACGCCCAGTAGAAGATCGTCCAGCTGGACAACCATGCGGACATCTCGTCGCCGCCGGTCGCTGACGTCCGAGACGCCATCTCGGCCATGTCGCCGAGGTACGAGCCGATCGTCGCGGGCACGAGGTTGAGGATGAAGAGCGTGGGCCCGACGAGGAAGACGAAGACGGCGAGCACGAGCGCGAGCACCATGTTGATGTTTGACAACCACTGGATGCCGCGCGCGATCCCGGAGACGGCGGAAGCGACGAAGGCGACGGTGAGCACGGCGATGACGCCGACGAGCAGGGGCGTGCTGAGGTCGTCTGCCCACCCGTTGAACTCGAGACCGGCGGCGATCTGCGTGGCACCGATGCCGAGCGAGGCGGCGGAACCGAAGAGCGTCGCGAAGATGGCGAGCATGTCGATGATCCTGCCGGGCACACCTTCGCTCTTGCGTCCGAACAAGGGCCACAGCACCGAGGAGAACAGCTGTTTGCGCCCCTTGCGGAAGGTGCCGTAGGCGATGGCGAGCCCGACGACCGCGTAGATGGCCCACGGGTGCAGTCCCCAGTGGAACAGCGACGTGGCCAGCGCGGTGCGCACGGCGGCCTCGGACTCCGCGGCGGTGGTCCCGGGGGGCGGATCGATGAAGAAGCTCAGCGGCTCGGCTGCGCCGAAGAACATGAGGCCGATGCCCATGCCCGCGCTGAACATCATCGCGATCCAGGAGACGGTGCGGAACTGGGGCACCTCGTCGTCAGCGCCCAGCTTGATCCGCCCGTACCTGCTGGCTGCGAGCCAGATGATGAAGACGACGAAGAAGCTCGCGGACAGCACGAACAGCCACCCGGTCTTGTCGATGACCCAGCTCTCGCTGGTCGACGCGACGGACCCAAGGTTGTCCGTGCTCACGAGCCCCCAGACGACGAAACCGAGCGCGAGCGCGGCTGTCACTCCGAACACCCACCGGTCCAGGCGGGGGTTCTCCGGCTCGTAGAGCTTCACAGACCCGGCGCTGCGCGCCTCGAGGAGACGGTGACCCGAGTGGTCCACACGATCGGCCAAGGACCGCGCGGCGGCCTGCCGGGTCTTGTGGCCGCCCAACGGTCTGCTCGACCCGGTCGATGACCTCTTGTCCGGCTTGGGCATCTGCACCAGCTCCTGCCACGCGTCGTCGAGCGGTCTGGACCGAGCGTCCTGCGGACCAGCGAACGATCAACCACGCTATCTCAGCACGTCAGAGGCTGCCCGGGATGCCTCGCTGAACAGGCTCCGTGGCGTGGAGGGAGACTCGATGGTTCACGTCAGCCGTCGGTACACGACGCGCAGCCCGACGAGCCCGTCGTCCGGGTGGTCGAACGCTTCGGGCACCGTGCCGATGACCTCGTCGCCCTCGACTGCCACCACCGTCTGCCCCGTGCGTGCTCCATCCACCAGGGACGTGCTTCATCGCGCGGACAGACATATTGATGGGTCCGACCTGGCACGACCCGGTACAAAACTCCCGAGAACTTTCCGAAAATGGTGGGGACCATGTCCATCGGAACAGGTCTTCCTGCCGCCACGGCGAGGCGTCGGTCGTGATGTACCGAGGCGAGGCCGACGAGCGTGCGCGGCTGCTGAACTTCGCCGCGCAGCTCATCACCGTCCCCCTCGACGACAGCGGCACGCTCGCCGAGCGAATGTCCAAGACCTTCCCCTGGATGCTCGCGCTCTCGCCAGCAGACCGGGAATCGTGTGCGCGGGACCTCGTCGAGGCCGCGAGGGCTTCGTCCTCCACAGACCAGCGACACCTGGCGATCGAGGAGCTGACATCGTGGAAGGAGACGGCCACAGCGGTGGCCGCCGGTCTCGGCCGCAGCGACCTCGAGTGGCTCGACGACGCCGAGCGTGTGGAGCGTCCCTGATCAGGGCTGCTACGAAGAAGTGCTACCTCGGGACGATCCAGCAGGGCTGGAATGACACATGAGTGTTCGATGACCGACCGCAGGCCGTGGTTCGGGACAGTCTCAGATGCGCATCGCGGCCACAGAACATCTAGCAGCTGAGGACATAGTCGTCAGCGCGTCGCATAGAACACCACGGCCGCAGACGCCGCCACGTTCAACGAGTCCACTCCCCCAGCCATCGGGATCTTCACCACAGCGTCCACGGCTTGCAACGTCTCGCCCCCGAGCCCGTGCCCCTCGGTCCCGAACACGAACGCCACCTTCTCGTTCTCCTGCCCCACGAACTCGTCCAACGTCACCGAATCATCGCTCAACGCCAACGCGGCAACCGTGAACCCCTCCGCCTGCAGCTCCGCAACACCGCCGGGCCAGTTCTCGATCCGCGTCCACGGCACCTGGAACACCGTCCCCATCGACACCCGCACGCTCCGCCGGTACAGCGGATCCGAGCACCGCGGCGTCACGAGCACCGCATCCACCCCGAGGGCCGCAGCCCCTCTAAAGATCGCACCGACGTTCGTGTGGTCGACGATGTCCTCGAGCACAGCAACCCGCCGTGCCCCGGCCCCGCCACGTGCACCAGCCAGGAGCTCGCGCACCGAGAGCAGCAGCGGACGGTGCATCGCCGCGAGCGCCCCGCGGTGCAGGTGGAACCCCGTGATCGACTCCAGCACCGCGGGCTCCCCCACGTACACCGGGACGTCCGGCCACTCGGCGAGGACGTCGTCCATCGACGCGAGCCACTTCTCCGCCATGAAGAACGACCTCGGCTGATACCCCGCCGCCAGCGCACGACGGATCACCGTCGAGCTCTCCGCGATGAAGAGCCCCTTCTCCGGCTCGTGCTTAGACCGCAGCACGATGTCGGTGAGGTTCGTGTAGTCGGCGACACGGTCGTCGGTGGCATCAGTGATCACAGAGGCAGGCACCCGTCGATTCTCCCTGACGCCACGACCTCCGAGCGTCAGGCCCCCACGACCACGCCCCTCAGTCGAGCGCGGAGGCGAACTGGCTCTCGTACAGCCGCGCGTACGCGCCGTGCGCGGCAAGGAGCTCGTCGTGCGTGCCCTGCTCGACGATGTCGCCGTGCTCCATGACGAGGATGACGTCCGCGTCACGGATCGTGGACAACCGGTGCGCGATGACAAAGCTCGTCCGGCCTGCACGCAACGCGTTCATGGCCTTCTGCACGAGCACCTCGGTGCGCGTGTCCACCGAGGACGTGGCCTCGTCGAGGATGAGGATCGCCGGGTCCGCGAGGAACGCACGAGCGATCGTCAGCAGCTGCTTCTCGCCGGCGCTCACGCTGGCCCCGCCCTCGTCGAGAACCGTGTCGTACCCGTCGGGGAGAGTGCGCACGAACGGGTCGACGTGCGTGGCCTCCGCGGCCTCGACCAGCCGAGCGTCGTCGACGTCCGGTCCCGCGCCGTACCGGATGTTGTCCGCGATGGTTCCCTCGAAGAGCCACGTGTCCTGGAGGACCATCCCGATGTTCGAGCGCAGGTCGTCTCGCGTCATCGTCGCGACATCGACCCCGTCGAGCGTGATCCGCCCGGAACCCACCTCGTAGAACCGCATGATGAGGTTGACGAGCGTCGTCTTGCCCGCGCCCGTCGGGCCGACGATCGCGATCGTCTTGCCCGGCTCGGCCACCAGCGAGAGACCCGTGATGAGCGGCGCGTCCGGCGAATAGCTGAACGCCACGTCCTCGAACGCGACCCTGCCCTGGACACGACCGACCCGCACCGGCGACGCCGGGTCCGGCGACTGCTCGTCCGCGTCGAGCAGCTCGAACACCCGCTCTGCCGACGCGACCCCAGACTGCAAGAGGTTCATCATCGACGCGACCTGCGTGATCGGCTGCGTGAACTGGCGCGAGTACTGGATGAACGCCTGCACGTCGCCGAGCGTCATCGTCCCCGACGCCACCCGCAGCCCGCCGACCACCGCGACGATGACGTAGTTGAGGTTCGCGACGAACCCCATCGCTGGCTGGATGATCCCCGAGATGAACTGTGCCTTGAAGCTCGCCTCGTACAGGTGCGCGTTCTCCTCGTCGAACGTCTCGATCGCCCGTTCCTGGTGACCGAACACCTTGACGAGCGCATGGCCCGTGTACATCTCCTCGATGTGCGCGTTGAGCCGGCCCGTCGACGCCCACTGGCGGACGAACTGCGGCTGCGAGCGCTTCGCGATCGCCGCCGTGATGATCACGGACAGGGGCACGGTGACGAGGGCGACGATCGCGAGCAGCGGCGAGATCCAGAACATCATCGCGAGCACACCGACGATCGTGAGGATCGAGGAAACGAGCTGGGAGAGCGTCTGCTGGAGCGTCTGGGCGACGTTGTCGATGTCGTTCGTGACGCGCGAGAGGACCTCGCCGCTCTTCTGCTTGTCGAAGTACCCGAGGGGCAGCCGGTTGACCTTCTCCTCGACCTGGTCGCGCAGGCGTCGCACGGTGTTCTGCACGACGATCGCCGTGAAGCGTCCTTGCAGCCACCCGAAGAGGAACGCACCGACGTACACGGCGACGACGAGCAGCAGGACGTCGCGCAGCGCGGTCGTGTCGAGCCCGACGCCGGGCGTGAGCGTCATCCCGCTCATCATGTCCGCGAGCTGGTCCTGGCCGTCGGCACGCAGCCCGGCCACGGCCTCGGCCTTCGTCGAGCCGGCCGGCAGCTGTTTGCTGACGAAGCCTTCGAAGATGAGGTTGGTCGCGTTGCCGAGAAGCTTGGGCCCCATGACGGTCAGCCCGACCGACACGACGGCGAGGACAGTGACGACCACGACGCGGACCTTCTCCGCACCGAGGTACCCGGCGAACCGGCGGAGCGACCCGGTGAAGTTCATGGCCTTCTCGGCCGGCATGCCCATGTTCCCCATGGGGCCGTGGCCGGGTCGGCCACCCGGCCCGCCGGGGCGCGAGGCGGTAGCGGCAGGTGCTGCGGCGGGCTCGTCGGCCGGCTGCTTGGCGCTCTGGTCGGTGCTCATGCTGCTTCCTCCGCCGAGAGCTGTGAGTACACGATCTCCTGGTAGGTCTGGCACGTGGCCAGGAGATCTGGATGGGTGCCCTGGCCGACGATGCGACCGTTGTCGAGGACGATGATCTTCTCCGCCTGGCGGATGGTCGCGACCCGTTGGGCGACGATGATCATCGTCGAACGACGGGCGATCGGTGCGAGCGCTCTACGGAGCGCAGCGTCGGTGGTGTAGTCGAGCGCAGAGAAGGAGTCGTCGAAGAGGTAGATCTTCGGGTCGCGGATCACGGCCCGGGCGATCGCCAGGCGTTGGCGCTGGCCTCCCGAGAGGTTCGTCCCGCCCTGGGAGACTTCAGACTCCAGGCCGTCGGGCAGCGCCTCGACGAAGTCGCGGGCCTGGGCGACCTCGAGCGCTGCCCACATCTGCTCCTCGGTGGCGCCCTCGAGCCCGTACGCGAGGTTCGAGGCGACCGTGCCGGAGAACAGGTACGGCTTCTGCGGGATCATGCCGATCCGGGACCACAGGTCTTGCCCGGCAGCCTCTCGGACGTCGATCCCGTCGATGGTCACCGATCCGCCGGTGACGTCGAAGAGCCGAGGCACGAGGTTGATGAGCGTCGTCTTGCCCGAGCCCGTCGACCCGATGATCGCGGTCGTCTCCCCCGGCTCGGCCGTGAACGTGAGGTCTCCGAGCACCGGCTGCTCCGCACCCGGGTAGCGGAACTCCACGCCGGCGAACTCCACGCGGCCGCGACCTTCGCTCATCGAGCGAGGCGCGAGGGGCTCGACGACGCTCGCCTCCGTAGCGAGCACCTCGCCGATCCGCTCGGCAGAGACCGCTGCACGCGGCACCATCATGAAGATCATCGTCGACATCATGACCGCCATGAGGATGTACATGATGTAGCTGAGGTAGGCCGTGAGCGAGCCGATCTGCATCTCGCCGGAGTCGATGCGTGACGCACCGAACCACATGACGGAGACGCTCGACAGGTTCATGATGAGCATGACGACCGGGAACATGAGGGCCATGAGCTTGCCGACGCGCAGCGACGTCTCGAACAGCTCCGTGTTCGCGACAGCGAACCGCTCTTGCTCGTGGCGCTCACGGACGAACGCGCGGATCACGCGGATGCCGGAGATCTGCTCACGCAGGACGGAGTTGATGCGGTCGATCCGCTTCTGCATCGCCCGGAAGTACGGGATCATCCGGGAGAGGATCACGGCGATCGTCACACCGAGCACCGGGACGATGACGATGAGCAGCCCGGAGAGCCCGACATCTTGACGCAAGGCCATGACGACGCCGCCGACGAGCATGATCGGCGCCATGACCATGATGGTCAGGCCGAGCATGACGACCATCTGGACCTGCTGGACGTCGTTCGTCGTCCGCGTGATGAGCGTCGGGGCACCGAACACGCCGACCTCCTGGCCGGAGAACGCCTGGACGCGTGTGAACAGCGCCCCACGGACGTCCCGGCCGAAGCCCATCGCGGCCCGCGCACCGAAGTACACGGCGACGACCGCGCAGAGCACCTGCCCCAGGCTCACGACAAGCATGATGACACCGATGCGCACGATGTAGCTCGTGTCCCCCTGCGTCACCCCGTTGTCGATGATGTCTGCGTTGAGGCTGGGGAGGTAGAGCGACGCGATCGTCTGGACGAGCTGGAGCACGAGCACCAGGACGAGTGCTTGCCGGTACGGGGCAAGGTGGGACTTGAGGAGCGAGAGCAGCATGCAGGGCCTCGAGGTCAGGAGAGACGTCCAGGGCCACGCCCCGGGCTGACGGACGATCACGAGTGATCGTCAGACAGCCTACGGTGCGTGGCCCTGTCTGCACTGCTGATATTCGTCAGTTCCGCTGAGGGCTGGTGCCCCCGTGGAACCTGGTGCTGCGTCGGGCTAGTGCCCGGCGGGTGGTGTCCCTGCGTCGTGGTCCGGTCCGCTCTGTCCGGGCTCGGTCGGCGGAGCCTGCTCGGCGCTGTCGGCAGGCTCGGCGAACCGCGTGCCCTCGGTGCCGAGGACCCTCGGCGACGTCCCCGCAGCGGCGCCGTAGCCCGTGCTGGGCTGCTGTCCTTGCTGCTGCTTCGGGTCGAACGGCGCACCTGAGTGGGTGCCCGCGCTCGTCGCGTCAGCCGTCGCTGCCTCAGCGAGACGACGTGCCTCGGCGAGAGCCTGCGTCGGGTCCGCGAGCGCAGACGTCAGCGCGGACTTGGTGCGCTCTCCACGCTCACGTCGCGCCTCTGTTCGCGAGTCGCCGGAACCGTCTGACGACCCGTCGGGGACGCCGCCGAAACCCTTGGCGATGGGAGCGAGCGCAGCGGTGAACTCCGTCGGGACGATCCACATCTTCGACGAGCTGCCGTTGGCGATCTGCGGCAGCATCTGCAGGTACTTGTAGGCGAGGAGCTTGGGGTCTGCGTCGCCCTCGTGGATGGCGTCGAACACCTGGAGGATGGCGCGGGCCTCGCCCTCGGCCGTGAGGATCGCGGCCTGTGCAGATCCCTCGGCACGGAGGATCGCGGCCTGCTTCTCGCCTTCGGCTGTGAGGATCTGCGACTGCTTGAAGCCCTCGGCCGTGAGGATGACAGCACGACGGTCTCGCTCGGCGCGCATCTGCTGCTCCATGGAGCCCTGGATGCTCTGGGGCGGGTCGATCGACTTGAGCTCAACACGGTTGACGCGGATCCCCCAGCGTCCGGTCGCCTCGTCGAGCACCCCGCGGAGCTGGCCGTTGATCTGGTCACGGCTCGTGAGGGTCTGCTCGAGGTCCATCGACCCGATGACGTTACGCAGGGTCGTGACGGTGAGCTGCTCGATCGCGGTGATGTAGTTCGCGATCTCGTACACGGCGGACTTCGGGTCCGTCACCTGGAAGTACAGGACGGTGTCGATGCTCACCACGAGGTTGTCCGAGGTGATGACGGGCTGCGGAGGGAACGACACGACCTGCTCGCGCAGGTCGACGCTCGCGCGGACCCGGTCGACGAACGGGATGAGGAAGTGGAGCCCGGCGTCCATCGTCCGGGAGTACCGGCCGAGGCGCTCGACGATGAGAGCTACGGTCTGTGGGACGATGCGCACCGCGCGGACGAGCGCGATGATGAAGAACAGGGCGATGAGCCCCGCAAGGATGATGCCAAACAGCTGCCCGGTGTCTTCCGGCATGAAGTGTCCTCTCGAGTTGCAGCGTGCGTGGGCGCTGGGCGCCCGCGCTCAGGAACGAGCGTGAGCGTCAGGCCGGCAGCTCCGGTCGGTGGGGTTCCTTGACCGGAGCGTCGGCGGACCCGACGATCGCGGTCGCTCCGTCGATGCGTACGACGACCACGTCTGAGCCCAGCGGGTAGGTCACGTCGCCGGCAGACCGCGCGCTCCACACCTCGCCGAACAGCTTGATCCTGCCACCGTCGTCGGTGACCTCTGCGACGACCACGCCGATACGTCCGACCTGTGCTGCGGCGTTCGTCTCGGTCAGCGGCGTGCGCTGGCGCAGGTACTTGAGGAGCCAGGGCCGGATAGCGAAGAGCAGGAGCGTCGACACCACGCCGAACAGGAGGATCTGGACCGCGAGGTCGGCTCCGAGAGCGCTCCCGACACCGGCTGCGACGGCTCCTCCGGCGAACATCATGAGGACCAGATCGAGCGAGACCATCTCGACGACGACCAGGATCAAGGCCGTGCCGATCCACCAGTACCAGTCCATCGTTCCTCCACTCATCGTCGACCGCCCCTTTGCCTGAACTTTACGCTACACAGAGGTGATTGTGCGCAGTGAACAGCCGACAAGTTGCTGGTGATCAGCCTGAGTGCCCACCGGAGCGTGGAGCAGCCTGCGCCGCGCGTGCGGTCCACCTGTCACCGACCTGCGTGACGTCGAGGGGCAGCCCGAAGGCGGCGCTGAGGTTCTCGTTCGTGAGGACCTCCGCGATCGGCCCGCCGCTGTGCACGCCCCCGTCCTGCATGAGCATGACGTGCGTGAAGCCCGGCGGGATCTCCTCGACGTGGTGCGTGACGAGCACGAGCACCGGTGAGCCGGGATCGGCTGCCAGCTCGGCCAGGGCGCCGACGAGCTCTTCGCGGCCACCGAGGTCGAGGCCCGCCGCAGGCTCGTCGAGCAAGAGAAGCTCAGGGTCGGTCATGAGAGCCCGGGCGATCTGGACGCGCTTGCGCTCGCCCTCGCTCAGGGTGCCGAACCGACGGTCTGCCAGATGCCCGACGTCGAACGCCTCGAGCAGGTCGGCGGCACGCTTCTCGTCGAGCTCCTCGTACGACTCTCGCCACCGGCCCGTCACGGCGTAGGAGGCCGTGAGGACGACGTCAGCGACCCGCTCGGAGGCGGGGATCCGCTCGGCCAGGGCTGCGCTGGCGAGCCCGATGCGCGGTCGCAGCTCGAAGACGTCGACCGAGCCGAGCCGAGAACCGAGGATCTCGGCGACACCGCTCGTGGGGTGCAGCCGGCCCGCCGCGATCTGGAGGATGGTCGTCTTGCCGGCGCCGTTGCGTCCGAGGACGACCCACCGCTCTCCCTCGGCGATCCGCCACGAGACGTCGTCGACGATGTTTTTCTCGCCGCGCCGGACAGTGACGTTCTGCAGATCAAGAACCCAGGTCATGCCTCCAGACCCTATCCGGTGGTGAGGCTCTTCGGCGACGCGGTACAGACCCGTCCGAGCGCGTACTTTGTTCCGTGTGAGCTCGACACCATCCCTTCCGTCCGCAACCGATCCCGGGGCGATCCTCCCCCGCTCTGCCTCCCTCGCCCTGTGGCTCTGGGGCACCGACCCCGCCAGCGCTGCGGTCGAGCGCGCAATCCGTGCTGTCGTCCACGACGACGAGCCCCACGGGCTGTCCGGAGACGTTCCCGACGATGTGGCGGAGCCCACACTGCACGCGCTCCTGAGCGCCTGGTGTGGTCGAGTCGTCGCGTCCGCAGCGCTCTTCCCGGAGCCGGGCGACGCCATGGGCGTGCCTGCCGAGGTGAGCGCTCCGGCGATCGAGGCCGAAGAGTGCGTCCTCGTGAGCGTGAGCCCCAGCAGCGGCACGAAGCACCAGGAGCACGTCGAGAGCTGGGCGCTCGTCCCAGAGGTCGAGGCGTTCGGCAGCGTGCTCGAGCCAGGTCACCTCGTGCACTGGACGATGACCCGGGTCGCCCCGTGGACGCACCGGACGCTCGGCACGGTCGGGTCGCTCGCCGACGCCGAGCGGGCGCTCCAGCGCAGCCTGCGCTCGACGACCGAGGCGCTCGCGTCCCTCGACGTCTCCCGCTGGCGAGAGGACGCGGGCGAGGCGATCGCCGCCCTGCGGTCCACGGTGGACCTGCGCGGTCACCTGCCTCGCGACCTGGACCCGCGCCGGACGCACGTCTTCCAGTCGGCTGCCCGGCTCCGAGCGATCGTCGACCTCGCGACCGTCGACGACGGCGGTGCCGTCAACCTCTGGCAGGCCGACCAGCGGTCGACCGCGCTGCGAGAGATCGACCGCGTCGCACGACGCGCGATGGCAGCAGCGACCTTCAACGCGCCGGTCGGCGCGGTCCCGCCTGCCCGCTAGCCGGCGTCGAGCACCGACCGGTACACCTCGATGGTGCGGTCTCCGATCGCGTCCCAGGCGAAGTGGTCCTCGACGCGGGTGCGGGCCGCGAGGCCCATCGCGCGTGCGCGTGCGGGGTCACCGACGACGGCCTCGAGCGCTTCGACGAGGTCGGCGACGAACTGCTCAGGGTCGGTCGGTGTGCCGGTGCCGTCCTGGACCTGGTCGATCGGGACGAGCAGGCCGGTGACCCCGTCGTCGATGACCTCCGGGATGCCGCCTGTGGCGCTGCCCACGACGGGCAGTCCCACGGCCATCGCCTCGAGGTTGACGATGCCGAGCGGTTCGTAGACCGACGGGCACACGAAGACCGTCGACGCAGCGAGGACGGCTACGAGGTCGGCGCGAGAGAGCATCTGCTCGATCCACACGACTCCCGTGCGCCGGGTGGAGAGCTCGGCGACCGCGCCGGAGACCTCGGCCGCGATCTCGGGGGTGTCGGGCGCACCTGCGCAGAGGATGAGCTGGATGTCCGGGTGCAGCCGCTCCGCCGCCTTGAGCAGATAGGGCAGCCCCTTCTGCCGAGTGATGCGACCGACGAACACGACCGCTGGACGCGTCGGGTCGATCCCGAGGTCACGGACCACGCGGTCGGCGCGTTCTGCCGCGTGCCCCTCGGGCCGCCGCCACCCGGCGAGGTCGATGCCGTTGTGGACCACGTGCACCTTCGCCGGGTCGACCGCCGGGTAGGACCGCAGGATGTCTTCTCGCATGCCGGCGCTGACGGCGATGACGCCGGCCGCGCCTTCGTAGGCGGTCTTCTCCGCCCAGCTCGACAACGCGTACCCGCCACCGAGCTGCTCGGCCTTCCACGGGCGCAGAGGCTCGAGGGAGTGCGCCGAGAGCACGTGCGGGATCCCGTGGAGCAGGCCAGCGAGGTGGCCGGCGAGATTCGCGTACCACGTGTGAGAGTGCACGAGGTCGGCGCCCGCGACGTCGTTCGCCATCGCGAGGTCGACGCCGAACGTCGCGAGCGCGGCGTTCGCACCGTCGAGCTCGGCAGGCGGGGCATATCCGGTCACCCAGTCAGCCTCGTCCGCACCTGTGCGTGGTCCGTCGAAGCAGCGCACCCGCACGTCGATGCGCTGGCGCAGCACGCCGGACAGCTCAGCGACGTGCACACCCGCCCCGCCGTAGACGTACGGCGGAAACTCTCGTGTCAACAGATCTACTCTCACAGTCGACACGGTAGCGCCTCTTGGTGCATTCCAGCGCCCGGAGCAATAAGGTCAGGTCATGGCACCTCCTAAAGTTCTTGCGATCGTCCTGGCGGGTGGAGAAGGCAATCGCCTCAAGCCCCTGACCGCGCACCGGGCCAAGCCGGCCGTGCCGTTCGGGGGGATCTACCGCCTCGTCGACTTCGCACTCTCCAACCTCGTCAACTCGGGGTACCTGCACATCGTCGTGCTCACCCAGTACAAGTCGCACAGCCTCGACCGCCACATCTCCAAGACATGGCGGATGTCGGCTCTGCTCGGCAACTACGTCGCCCCGGTACCCGCCCAGCAACGTGTGGGCAAGCACTGGTACCTCGGCAGCGCGGACGCCATCTTCCAGTGCCTGAACATCATCGAGGACGAGCGTCCGGACATCGTCGTCGTGGTCGGAGCAGACCACGTCTACCGGATGGACTTCTCCCAGATGGTCGACGCCCACATCGCGTCGGGCGCGGAGATGACGGTGTCAGCGATCCGCCAGCCGATCGCTCTCGCGACCGAGTTCGGTGTCATCGACACCGCACCCGAGTCGCCGGAGAAGATCCGTGCGTTCCTCGAGAAGCCGGCGAACCCGACCGGCCTGGCCGACTCCCCCGGCGAGATCCTCGCGTCCATGGGCAACTACGTCGTCAACGCCGACGCCCTCGTCGAGGCCGTCACGCGCGACGCGGAGAACGCCGACTCTCGCCACGACATGGGCGGCGACATCGTGCCGTACTTCGTCGATCGAGGGACTGCCGGCGTCTACGACTTCATCCGCAACGACGTGCCAGGCTCCACCGACCGTGACCGCGACTACTGGCGTGACGTCGGCACCATCGACTCGTACTACGAAGCGAACAAGGACCTCATCGCGGTCACCCCGGTCTTCAACCTCTACAACTCGCAGTGGGCTCTGCACACCGGGTACGTCGGGCTGCCGCCCGCCAAGTTCGTGCACGCCGGAGCGGGTCGTCTCGGTCACGCGGCAGACTCGATCGTCTCCCCCGGTGTGCTCATCTCCGGTGCCACGGTCGTAGGTTCCGTCCTCTCGCCGGACGTCCACCTCCACTCGTGGGCAGCGGTCTCCGACAGCGTCTTGCTCGACAACGTCAAGGTGCACCGCCACGCACAGGTCCACCGGGCGATCATCGACAAGAACGTGGTCATCCATGAGCGTGCCCGCGTCGGCCTCAACGCCGACGAGGACCGGGCACGGGGGTTCACCGTCACCGACTCCGGCATCACCGTCGTCCCGAAGGGAACGATCGTCGAGTAGCAGTCTCTGCCGCACCACCCGCTCTACCTCACCACCCGGGCGCCTCCGCGCCACGCGATCCTCACCGCGCACGTCGACGACGACGTGTCCGTGTCGTGGTCGCCTCGCGGACGGCGCCCGGTCGTGCGTCTAGGCTGGCGCCGTGACCGGACCCGCCACGCAGGACGCGCCAAGCAACTCCCCGAGACCGTCCGGGACGCAGACCGACGACTGGGGGCCACGCCGCCTCCTCGTCATGGACGTCGACTCGACGCTCATCTCCCAGGAGGTGATCGAGCTCATCGCCGAGCACGCCGGCACACGCGCCGAGGTCGCCAACATCACCGAGCGCGCGATGCGCGGCGAGCTCGACTTCGCCGCCTCTCTCCGCGCACGGGTCGCTACCCTCGCGGGCGTCCCCGTCTCAGCCCTCGGCGCGGTGCGTGAGCGTGCCACGTTCACGCCCGGGGCCCGCGAGCTCGTCGCCGAGTGCCACCGTCGCGGCTGGCTCGTCGCCCTCGTCTCCGGCGGGTTCGAGGAGATCGTCGGACCGCTCGCTGCCGAGCTCGGCATCACGCGCTTCCGCGCGAACCGGCTCGAGGTCGCCGACGGCGTCCTCACCGGCCGCACGACAGGCCAGGTGGTCGACCGCGCCTACAAGGCCCAGACGCTGCGCGAGCTGGCCGCCGAGGCGAGCATCCCGCTCGAGTGCACCATCGCCGTCGGTGACGGCGCGAACGACCTCGACATGATCGCCGCCGCCGGGATCGGGATCGCTTTTGCAGCAAAGCCTGTGGTCCGCGAGCAGGCGCCCTTCGCCGTAGACGGGCCACGTCTCGACGCCGTGCTCGCGGTCATCGACGCGCACTGAGGCAAGCGACCTGAGCCAAGAGCACGGAGCCGAGACGGCCCGCCCGTCAGGCCTCTGGACGACCGATGTGCGTGAGGACCGCGCCGGCAGCGGACCAGCCGGCCCACGGCGCGGCCGACTCCAGCACCACGTAGGTCGCGGTCTGCACACCGACACGGACCTGCGCGAGCCCCGCGGAGTCCGAGCCCGGTCCGGCGAGACGCGCAGCGACAGCGGACATCACCGGCTCGTGCCCGACGACGAGAAGCGTCCGTACCTCGTCGTCCGTCTCGTGGACGAGCCGCAGGATGTCGTCGACACCCGCCGAGTAGACGTCTCCCGTCACCAGGACCTCCGGCTCGTCGTCGCCGAGGCCGGGCCGCAGCAGCTCCCACGTCTGGCGTGTCCTGAGGGCGTCCGAGCACACCACCCGCTCGGGGACGAGACCGAGCCCCGCGAGCGCTGTCCCGACGCGAACAGCCTGCCGACGCCCCTGGAGGGCGAGCGGCCGCAGCTCGTCAGAGACGTTGCCGGCAGGCTCGGCCTTCGCGTGCCGCAAGAGCACGAGACGACGGTACGAGCCGTCCTGCACCTTCAAGGTCACAGGCCCATCGCATGGACGCCGCCGTCGACGTGGACGATCTCTCCTGTGGTGGCGGGGAACCAGTCAGACAGGAGCGCAGCGACGGCGCGAGCGGTCGGCTCCGGGTCGTGCTGGTCCCAGCCGAGCGGCGCCCGCTCGGGCCAGCCACCCTCCATCTTCTCGAAACCGGGGATCGACTTGGCCGCGGTGGTGCGGATCGGCCCGGCAGAGACGAGGTTGACGCGGATCCCGGACGGACCGAGGTCGCGGGCGAGGTAGCGGGAGGTCGACTCGAAGGCCGCCTTCGCGACGCCCATCCAGTCGTAGACGGGCCAGGCGTAGCGGGCGTCGAACGTCAGGCCGACGATCGATCCGCCGGAGGACAGGAGCGGGAGGGTCGCGACCGCGAGCGACTTGAGCGAGTAGGCGGACACCTCGAGCGCCGTCGCGACGTCGGGCCACTCGCCGGTGAGGAAGTTCCCGCCCATCACGGACTGTGGAGCGAATCCGATCGAGTGCACCACACCGTCGAGGTGGTCGGTGTGCTCGCGCACGCGACCCTCGAGCGCGGCCAGGTCCTCGGCGGACGTGATGTCGAGCTCGACCACGGGTGCCGCCTCGGGGAGGCGCTTCGCGATCGCCTGGGTGAGGCGGAACTGGCGTCCGAACGAGGTGAGCACGACCTCGGCGCCTTCTTGCTGCGCCAGCCGAGCCACGTGGAACGCGATCGAGTGATCGGTCAGCACTCCTGTCACGAGCAGCTTCTTGCCTTCGAGCAGACCCATCGTTGTCCTTCCGTCGGTGGTGGGGCGGGCGCACGGATCGCCGCTGCCCCACCCATGAGAATACTGGCGCGGCCACCTGTGGTGCCGCACGCTCGCGGTGCGGTGGGCTAGTGACCCATCCCCAGGCCACCGTCCACAGGGACGACGGCGCCGTTGATGTACCCGGCCTCCGGTGCGGCGAGGAACTGCACGACAGCAGCGACCTCGTCGGGCTGGGCGAAGCGGCCTGCCGGGATCAGGGCCCGGTACGTGGCCTGACGCTCTTCCGGCAGCGCTGCCGTCATCGCGGTGTCGATGAACCCCGGAGCCACGACGTTCGCCGTGATGTTGCGGGCCCCGAGCTCACGGGTGATGGATCGTGCCATCCCGATGAGCGCGGCCTTCGACGCGGCGTAGTTGACCTGACCGGCGCCTCCGTAGAGACCGACCACGGACGAGATGAGGACGATACGACCGCTGCGGTTCTTGATCATCCCCTTGGACGCGCGGCGCACGCACCGGAACGTACCGGTGAGATTGACGTCGATGACGTTCTCGAACTCGTCGTCCGTCATGCGCATGAGCAGCTGGTCGCGGGTGACGCCTGCGTTGGCGACGAGCACCTCGACCGTGCCGAGCTCCGCCTCGATCGCCGTGAACGCTGCGTCGACCGCCGCGGTGTCGGTGATGTCGCCGACCACGCCGAACACGCCCGCTGGCAGGTCGCCCGAGCGGTAGATCGTCGCCACCTTGTCGCCGGCCGCCACGAAGCGTTCGGCGATGGCGCGGCCGATCCCACGGTTGGCGCCGGTCACCAGGACGACCCGGGCCATCTTCTCGTTTCCCTCAGCCGGAGCCACGGGACCTCCTCGTCGATCGAGCTCGATGTGCACCACGCTCGCGGAGCGCGGCGGGACGAGCGTCGTGCTCGTCGTGCGGATAAAAACGTTAACGGACGCGCGGCCCTCGGCATGCGGAGGTTTCACTGCGTCTGCAGGTGGAGGGTAGTGGGAACCCTACACATCGCGCCCGGATGCACCACTCGACGGTGGGATGCCTCACACCGTCCTCACGCCGCTGCCCGCCGTGGATCGCGCGTAAACTCGTCGAGTGAAGACACCCGGCTCGATCAGGCTCGGGCGCCGTGGCAGAGGTGGCACTCGTACCGACGGCAGCACCGGCCCCCGACAGACGCCCGAGGTCTACCGCATCACGTCGGCGGCAGACTCCCTCAGCGACGACCAGTCGCGGCGGGTCAAGCGGTACCTCCTCCAGATGTCCATCCGCATGGCGTGCATCATCGGAGCCGTGTTCGTCGACGGTATCTTCATGTGGGTCCTGCTCCTGGGAGCGGTCCTGCTGCCGTACGCCGCTGTCATCGACGCGAACTCCGGCAGGGAGCGACGCGACGACGACCTTCCACCCATGGACTACCACCGCCAGCTGCCTGGAGTGCCCGTGTCTCCCACCGTCCCCCTCGCAGAACCCTCGTCGTACACGGCAGGAGCGCACCATGTCTGACGTTCTCGGTCTCGCCGACCCGCTCGACGACGAGCTCGTCTGCAGCGGCAAAGGCTGCCGCGCCGTCGCCACGTGGGGACTGCTGTGGAACAACCCGAAGATCCACACGCCGCAGCGTCGCAAGGTGTGGCTCGCCTGCGACGACCACCGCGAGCACCTCGAGACCTTCCTCGGCGCCCGCGACTTCCTCCGTGCGACGGTCCCGGTGAGCGACCTCGAGCAACGGACCGCTCCTTGACCATGAGCGCCACACGCTCCCGCACACCGTCGGAGCCTGCTGACGCGCACGGCGGCGAGCTCCCCGAACGCACCGTCCGCCAGTGGATCGTCCTGTGGGCCGGGGTGCTCCTGCTCGTCGTCGGGTGCCTCGCCGCGTCGCACTGGCAGTGGAACAGGTATGTCGCGCGCTCCGCCGCCATCGACCTCATCGAGAGCAACTACGCGTCCGCACCGGTCCCCATCGACAACCTGCTCCCTGGTCCCGGGGCCACCGTGGACCCGGACGACGTGTGGCGATCAGTGACCGTCCACGGACACTACGACCCGGAGCGCACCGCGCTCCTGCGCAACCGTCCGGTGAACGGGCAAGCGTCTTTCCACGTCCTCGTCCCCTTCGTCACCGACGCCGGGACCGTCCTCGTGGTCAACCGCGGCTGGCTGCAGTACGACGCCGGCAGCGCCGGGCCCAGCGCCGTCCCCGCACCGCCGAGCGGCGAGACGACGATCACGGTGCGTCTGCGTGCGAACGAGCCCG
Source organism: Sanguibacter antarcticus (assembly GCF_002564005.1). NCBI lineage: Bacteria > Bacillati > Actinomycetota > Actinomycetes > Micrococcales > Sanguibacteraceae > Sanguibacter > Sanguibacter antarcticus. Next base: position 1,368,653 of record NZ_PDJG01000001.1, read on the forward strand.
CATCGACCCGTGGCGCACCGGCCGGCCAGGTCCAGGCGATCAACGTCGGCCAGGTCCTCGACGCGGGCACCGCCGGCGGCGAGCGGGCCGACGGGCTGGGGTACGACGCGTACGGGTCTCTCGCGTCAGAGGACCCGGCGCCCGCCGAGCCGATCTTCGCGCTCCCGAGGCCGGACACCGACCCCGGCTCGCACCTGTCCTACACGTTCCAGTGGCTCGTGTTCGCGGTCGGGGGCTTCGTCGGTGTGCTCGTCCTCCTGCGTCGAGAGAAGCAAGAACGCGTGCTTGTTGAGCTGGACGGCACCGAGCACCCCTTCGCCGCCGGTCCGGCCGCACCAGGCGGTCGGAGACGACGCGACGGCTCGGCGCGGGTGCCGAGCGCCGAAGAGATCGAAGACGCTCTCATCGACGCCCAGGACGCCCGCTGACCCGCACGCCTCAGGCGAGCTCGATGAGCTCCGCGTAGGAGTCGTTCCAGAGGTCCTCGTCACCGTCAGGCAGCAGGAGGACACGCTCGGGTGCGAGCGCCGCGACGGCCCCGGCATCGTGGGTGACCATGACCACGGCGCCTTCGTAGGTCTTCAGTGCGCCGAGGATCTCAGCGCGCGAGGCCGGGTCGAGGTTGTTCGTCGGCTCGTCGAGAAGAAGGACGTTCGCCGAGGACACGACGAGGGCCGCGAGCGCGAGCCGCGTCTTCTCACCACCCGAGAGCACGTTCGTCGGCTTGTGCGCGTCGTCGCCCGAGAAGAGGAAGGACCCGAGGGTGGACCGGACCTCGACGTCGGTGAGGTCCGGGGCGCTGTGCCGCAGGTTCTCGACGACGGTCAGAGACATGTCGAGCGTCTCGTGCTCCTGGGCGTAGTAGCCGAGTTTGAGCCCGTGCCCTGCGTCGACCGTCCCGGTGTCGGACGCCTCGACGCCTGCCAGGATGCGCAGGAGCGTCGTCTTGCCGGCACCGTTGAACCCGAGGATGACGACGCGGCTCCCCCGGTCGATCGCGAGGTCGACCCCGGTGAAGACCTCCTGCGAGCCGTAGGCCTTGCTGAGCCCGGACGCGGTGAGCGGCACCCGGCCGCAGGGCGCGGGTGTCGGGAAGCGCAGCTTCGCCACCTTGTCGTTGGCGCGCTCGCCCTCGAGCGAGGACAGCATGCGTTCGGCACGGCGGATCATGTTCTGCGCGGCGACGGCCTTCGTGGCCTTCGCGCGCATCTTCTCGGCCTGGACCATGAGGACCGACGCCTTCTTCTCGGCGTTGGCCCGCTCGCGGCGGCGGCGGCGCTCGTCCGTCTCTCGCTGGAGCAGGTAGGCGTCCCAGCCGAGGGCGTACTGGTCGAGCTCGCCGCGGTTGGCGTCCAGGTGGAACACCTTGTTGACGGTGGCGCGCATGAGCTCGTTGTCGTGGCTGATGACGACGAAGCCGCCGGAGTAGTTCTTGAGGTACTCGCGCAGCCACGTGATCGAGTCGGCGTCGAGGTGGTTGGTCGGCTCGTCGAGCAGGAGGGTCCCGACGCCGGAGAAGAGGATGCGTGCGAGCTCGACGCGGCGACGCTGGCCACCGGAGAGCGTGCCGATCTTCTGGCTGAGGACGCGCTCGTCGAGCCCGAGGTTGGACGCGATGCGCTCCGCCTCGCTCTCGGCTGCGTAGCCGCCGGCCGCGGTAAAGCGCTCTTCCAGCCCGGGGTAGCGGTCCATCGCGGCCTGCTGCGTCGCCTCGTCGGCGCTCGCCATCTCGCCCTCGGTGTCGCGCATCTCGCGCACGAGCTTGTCGAGGCTGCGTGCGGACAGCACGCGGTCCATGGCGATCATCTCCATGTCCCCGGTGCGCGGGTCCTGCGGGAGATATCCGATGTCCCCACCACGCGTGATCTGACCGGCCGTGGGCAGCGTCTCGCCGGCCAGCGCCTTGGTGAGCGTGGTCTTTCCGGCTCCGTTACGGCCGACGAGGCCGATCCTGTCCCCCGCAGCGATGCGGAAGGTAGCCTCTTCGAGAAGGACGCGGGCGCCGACCCGTAGTTCAACGGCGTGGGCTGAGATCACTGAGGTTTCCTCCGTAGGATGCCCATAAGTCTTGGGGGCGGGCACAAACGTCACCAATTCTATGGGCGGATAGCCTTCACAGGGCACCACTGTGACCGATCACGCGTGTGACACGCGTCGACGGTCCCCCCTGTGTGCACCATCATCTGAGGCGACACCGCCGCGACCCGTGGGAGAACGATGACGAACAGCACGGTGCGAACGACGCCGACCCCGCCGCTGGACGGTGCCGACCCGGCCCCGACGACGAGCAGCAGCCCGGTCCTCGTGAAGGGTGCTGTGCAGCAGCCGGAGACCGGTGAGCCGCACGCCGCTCGCCGTGAGCTGACGGCGTCGTCGCCGGGCCGTGACATCGCGCTCGTCTCGACCTTCGCCGCGCTCGTCGCGGTGTGCGCGCTGCTTCCGGCGATCACCGTGGGCAACGGGCTCGTCCCGATCACCCTGCAGACCTTCGCCGTCCTGCTGACCGGTGCCGTCCTCGGGTGGCGCCGGGCGGGGCTCGCGATCCTCCTGTATCTCGCGGTGGGCACTGCGGGTGTCCCGATCTTCTCCAACGGCCGGTCGGGTCCCGGCGTCTTCGCCGGCCCGTCGACCGGCTATCTCGTCGCGTTCCCCCTCGCCGCGATGCTCGCGGGGGTCCTCGTCTCCCGCATCCGTGCATCGGTCACCCGAGTCCGGCGCACCGGCCTGACGTTCCTCGGCTGCTTCGCTGCCAGCCTCGTGACGATCCACCCGCTCGGGATCCTCGGCCTGATGTGGCGTGCGGACCTGTCGTTCACCGAGGCCGTCGTCACGGATGCGGTGTTCCTCCCGGGGGACATCGTCAAGTGCCTCGCGGTCGCGGTCGTCGCGACAGCGGTGGTGCGCGCGTTCCCGGCCTTGTCCGCTCCGAAGCGCTGACCGTGCGCACCGACACGTGATCGAGCTCGACGCAGCGAGCGTCTGCGTCGACAGCCCGTCGGGCGAGCTGACGATCCTCGCGCCCACGACGATGACGCTCACGGAACAGCGCGTGAGCGTCATCGGGGCGAACGGTTCCGGGAAGTCGACCCTCGCGCGGCTCGTCAACGGACTCGCCCTCCCGACGACCGGCTACGTCCGGGTCGACGGGCTCGACTCGCACGACGACGGGGCAGCCGTGCGTCGGCGGGTCGGTTTCGTCTTCAGCAACGCCGACTCCCAGATCGTCATGCCGACGCCCCTCGAGGACGTCGCGCTCTCGCTGCGACGCCTCGGCCTCAAGGGCCGCGAGCGCACCGATCGCGCACGGCAGATCCTCGCGCAGTACTCCCTCGACCACCTCGCTGACGTGAGCGTCCATGCTCTCTCGGGCGGCCAGAAGCAGCTGCTCGCTCTTGCTGGGGTGCTCGCGACGGAACCGAGCATCCTCGTGTGCGACGAGCCCACGACGTTGCTCGACCTGAGGTGGCGCACGCACGTCAACGACCTCCTTGCCGCGCTCGACCAGCAGGTGCTGCACGTCACCCACGATCTCGAGGCGGCGCTGCTCGCCGACCGGGTCCTCGTCGTCGACGAGGGCAGGGTCGTCTTCGACGGCACGGCGTCGGCGGCCGTCGCTCACTACCGTGCGCTCATGGCACCGTCCACGGCGCCGCACGATGGTGCCCCAGACGCGGGTCGCGTGGTCCACGACGGCGCCGAGGACGCGTGAGCGAGCGCCGGCGCCGTCCCTCCCGCCCTCCGTGGTCGGGGCCTCTGGGCCTGTACTCCCCGCACGCCACGTGGCTGCACGCTCTCTCCCCCGGAGACAAGCTCGGCGCGGTCGCCGCCGCGTCGATCGCCCTGACGTTCGTCCACGACCCTCGCCTCGCCGTGGGTGCACTCACGGTCAGCCTGCTCGTGCTGGCGAGCGCGCGCGTTCCTGCTCGCGCCACGGTGCGCGCGCTCGCACCGATCATGATCGCCGCCGTCGGCATCGGCCTCTACCAGTGGTGGTCTCAGGGCTGGGAGATGGCCGTGGTGACGTCGGGCACGCTGGCGACCCTCGTGGTGCTCGCGACCGTCGTGACAGCGACGACGAGGACGGACCGGATGCTCGACGCCCTCGTCCGCCTCGCCGGCCCGCTGCGCCGCATCGGTCTGGATCCCGAGGTCCTCGCTCTGGCGGTGGCTCTCATGCTCCGCACGATCCCTGCGCTCATCGAGCTCGTCGGCGAGGTCCGCGACGCAGCGCGGGCCCGAGGGCTCGACCGCGACCCACGTGCCCTGCTCGTCCCCTTCGCGCTGCGCACGGTGGCACGTGCCCAGGCCACGGGGGACGCGCTCACGGCTCGTGGCATCCTCGACTGAGCATCGCGCGGTACCCGCCGGTACTCTCCCCCTATGACTTTTCGAGACGGTGGAGACTTCGACAGCGGACGAGTCCGCAAACGTGCTGGCGGCAAGGGCGGCGTGGCGGTCGGCGGTGGCGTGGCCGCGATCGCGGTCTTCCTCCTCTCGCAGGCGCTCGGTGTCGATCTCAGCGGCCTCCTCGGAGGCGGCACGAGCACCGAGAGCCAGACAGAGACGGACCTCGACTGCGCCACCGTCGAGGACGTGAACACCGACCCGGAGTGCCGCTACCAGGCGACCGTCGATGCGCTCGACGCGTACTGGTCGACGGCGCTGCCTGCCGAGACGGGCGTCGACTACACGCTCCCCGGAGCGGTCGCGTTCACGGGGTCCGTCGGGACGGCCTGCGGCGACGCCACGAGCGCGACCGGCCCGTTCTACTGCCCACCCGACACGACCGTGTACGTGGACGTGGACTTCTTCGCCGTGCTGCGCGACCAGTTCGGGTCCTCTGCAGGCGCCCTCGCCCAGGAGTACGTGGTCGCCCACGAGGTCGGCCACCACATCGAGCAGATCACCGGTGTCATGAGCTCGGCCGACCGTTCTGGGACCGGCCCCGAGTCCGACTCGGTGCGCATCGAGCTCATGGCCGACTGCCTCGCCGGCATGTGGGTCGGCAACGCCGCGACGGTCCCCGACCCGGACACCGGCCAGCCGTTCCTCGAACCGATCACCGACGCCCAGCTCACCGACGCCCTCTCCGCCGCCGAGGCGGTAGGCGACGACCGCATCCAGGAGGCGTCGTCCGGGCAGGTGAACCCCGAGGCGTGGACCCACGGATCGGCTGAGCAGCGCCAGCGCTGGTTCATGACCGGCTACGAGGGCGGGACGTTCGCGGAGTGCAACGCCGTGGAGGCCACGACCCTCTGACCCCTCTAGGACCTCCGACCCATGAGGTAAGGCTTACCTGGTCTCTAGTCTCGGAGGATGCGACTGTCTGATGCTCCCTTCGCCACTCCCCTCCGGCTGAGTCCCCACACGGTGGGCGACCCGTTGCGGATGCGCGAGCTCGGGCTCGGCGCGGGGGCCCTCGTCGAGGTCGCTCACCGCGCCGGGTTCGGTGGCAGGGTCGTCACTGTCGGCCCGACCCGGATCGCGCTCGACCACGTGACGTGCACCCGCCTCGACGTCGTTCTGGTCGCCAGCCCGACGCACGCCGCTGGTGCGAGCACCGGTGCCGGCGCCGGTCCGGTCGCTCCGTGACCTGCCCTGGCTGCACCCCGGCGCCAGGGCCCGACCGGCGCATCACCACGGAAGGACGGCTCCCGACGCTCGCGCTCGTCGGCACGCCCAACGTCGGCAAGTCCACCCTCTTCAATGCACTGACCGGGGTGCGAGCCGCCGTCCGCAACGCACCGGGAACGACCGTCGAGCTCGCGGCCGGGACATGGCACCACCGGGAACACGCGGCGACCCGCCTACGGGTGCTCGACCTCCCGGGCACCTACTCGCTCGTCCCGCGGTCCCCGGACGAGCGGGTCACCCGGGACGTCCTGGCAGGGGCCTACGAGCAGCCACCGGAGATGGTCGTCCTCGTGATCGACGCGAGCGAGCCCGCACGGTCGGTCTACCTGGCCGCGCACGTCGCCCGGACTCGCGTGCCCACGGTCGTGGCGCTGAGCCTCGCCGACGTCGCTCGCTCGCGGGGGCGTGGGGTCGACGCCGTGGCGCTCGAGACGGTGCTCGGTGTTCCGGTCGTCGAGATCAACCCACGCACGGGGGAAGGCCTGGCGGCGCTCGACGAGGCTGTCCAGCACCTCGTCGACCACCCTGCCCCCCTGAGCGGACCGCCGGGGGCAGGGACCGACTGGTCCGAGGACGCACTGATGGAGACCGCCGAAGACACCTTCGAGTGGGTCCGTACCGTCCTCGACACGACAGCGCTCCGTATGCCGTCCCCCGCAGGCCCATGGGCCGGTGGCAGCATCCCCGGCCCGCACCGGACTCTCACAGACCGCATCGACCGAGTCCTCCTCGACCCGCTCTGGGGGCTGCTCGCCGGGCTCCTCGTCCTGTGGGCGCTGTTCTCTGTCGCGACCTCGGTGGCCGCGCCCCTCATGGAGGCAGCCGACACGCTCGTGAGCGGGCCGGTCGCCGCGGCGGTCTCCTCCGCGCTCGACGCCGCGGGGTGGGGCGCCGGATGGTTCGAGAGCCTCGTGGTGGACGGGGTCCTCGTCGGTGTCGCAACCGTCGCGTCCTTCGCTCCGTTGATGGGGCTCATGTTCCTCGCGATCGCGCTCCTTGACGACAGCGGATATCTCGCTCGCGTCGCGCTCGTCACCGACCGGGCGATGCGACGGCTCGGTCTCGACGGCCGCGCCGTGCTCGCCCTCGTCGTCGGCTTCGGCTGCAACGTCCCCGCGCTGGCAGCGACGCGCACGCTCCCGGACCGGCGCCAGCGCCTGCTCGTCGGGCTCCTCGTCCCGTACACGGCGTGCGCCGCACGTCTGACCGTGTTCGTGCTCCTCGCGACCGTCTTCTTCCCGGACCACGCGACCCTCGTCGTGCTCGCCATGTATGTCGTGAGCGTCCTGCTCGTCGTCGTGTCAGGTCTCGTCTTGCGTGCCACCGTCTTTCGTGACGTCCGCTCGACTCCGCTCGTCATCGTGCTGCCCAGCTACCAGCGGCCGCGTCTTCGTTCGATCACCACAGCGACATGGGTCCGGACCTGGGGCTTCGTCCGCGGAGCAGGAGTCGTCGTCGTCGCGACGCTCCTCGTCGTGTGGGCGCTTCTCGCTGTCCCGGTGCACGGGAACCACCAGATCGGTGCAGTCCCCGTCGTGGACAGCGCCTACGGTGCCACGGCGCAGCTCCTCGCCCCGGTGTTCACTCCCGCGGGCTTCGGCGACTGGCACGCGACCTCGGCGCTCATGACCGGGTTCATCGCCAAAGAGGTCGTGGTCGGTGGCCTCGCCCAGTCCTACGCTGTCGCCGAACCAGCAGCCGGCGGAGAGTCGAGCCCGCTCGGGGACGCCCTCTCGGCCACGTTCGAGCAGTCGTCTGGAGGCCACCCACGCTCTGCGGCCGCAGCCTTCATGATCTTCGTCCTGGCCTACACCCCGTGCCTGGCGACCGTCGCCGAGCAGGCACGTGTCCTCGGCAGGCGCACGACCGGACTGGCTGTGGCGGTGCAGCTCTCGGTGGCCTGGTTCCTTGCCGTGGTCGTGTTCCAGGTCGGGCGGATGCTGTGAGCGTGCTCGAGGACGTGCTGCGGGAGCTGCGCACCGGCGCGAGCACGGCGACCGTGGCTCGTCGCCTGGGCATCACAGACGACCTCGCCGCCGCGCTCGTCGACCACTGGGTCGACGCCGGTCAGGCACTTCGACAGCCGAGCGCCGTCGGGGTGCCACCACGGGAAGGGGGACGCTCGTCCACCTCGCCCCTCCCAGCCAGCGCCGCTGTGCCATGCCCCACATGCACCCCTCGCGCGCGGTGGCTCACCCCGATCTCCTGCCACGGTTGTCCTTTCGCAGCACGACCGTGACGCGACACCGACCAGGCGCATCTCGGGCCTGACCGCTCGCGCCACGACACAGCAAGGCCCGGCACCGCGAACGGTCCGGGCCTTGCGCACTGTTCCGTACGACGTGCGGTGTGCACGTCTCAGACGTTGAAGCCCAGCGCGCGCAGCTGGTCCTTACCGTCCTGGGTGATCTTCTCCGGGCCCCACGGCGGCATCCAGACCCAGTTGATGCGGTAACCGTCGACGACGCCGTCGAGCGCCTGGCCGGCCTGCTCTTCGATGACGTCGGTCAGCGGGCACGCCGCCGATGTCAGCGTCATGTCGATGACGGCGTGGTTGTTCTGGTCGACGAGGACACCGTAGATGAGACCGAGATCGACGACGTTGATCCCGAGCTCGGGGTCGATGACGTCGCGAAGTGCCTCTTCGATGTCGGCCACGTTGGGCGGGGCGCCCACCTGGCTGCTCGAGCTCGCTGTGTCGCTGCTCATGGGTTCTCCTCCGAGACGATGGTGGTGCTCAGGCGTGGTGGGGTGTAGCGGGAACGGCGGTCGGATCGTCTGACGTCAGCAGTCCTGACCGTGCGAACGTGTCACGGAGCGCGACCCATCCGAGCATCGCGCACTTGACGCGAGCAGGGAACTGGGAGACGCCGGTGAAGGCTGCGGCGTCGCCGAGCTCGTCTTCGCGTGCCTCGTCGAGGCCCTTGCCCCGCGAGCCCATGAGCTCACGGAACGTGGCGGCGATGTGCTCGCTGGTCGCGATGTCCTTGCCGGTGACGAGCTCGGTGAGGACGGACAGGGATGCCTGGGAGATGCTGCACCCCTGGCCTTCCCAGCTGATCCGTTCGACGACCGTCGTGCCGTCCGCGCTCTCTGCGAACTGGACGCGCATGGTGACCTCGTCGCCGCACGTCGGGTTCACCTGGTGCGACTCGCTCCCGAGGTGCGACCCGTCGAGGTCGACCAGGCCGCTCCCTTGCGGGTTCTTCGCGTGGTCGAGGATGACCTGTTGGTACAGGGTTTCCATGGAGCTGCTCATGCGTGATCTCTCCTCATGTCAGTCCGAAGAACGCGCGGACCGTCCCCAAGGATTCCCGGAAGGTCTCGACCTCTTCAGCGGTGGTGTAGACCGACGCGGAGGCGCGCGCCGTGGCGGCGACGCCGAACCGGCGGTGGAGCGGCTGCGCGCAGTGGTGACCGACCCGCACAGCGATGCCTGCGTCGTCGAGCATCTGCCCGACGTCGTGGGAGTGGACCCCGTCGACGACGAACGAGACGACCGCCAGACGGTCCACGGTGTCGAGCGGCCCGATGATACGGATTCCTGGGAGCTCGCCGATGGTGAGGAGCTGTGCAGCGAGCTCGCGCTCGTGCGCAGCGACCGCGTCCATCCCGAGCTCGGTGAGGTACCGGGCTGCCGCACCCATGCCGATGGCCTGGGCGACCATCTGGGTGCCCGCTTCGAAGCGCTGCGGCGGCGGGGCGTAGGTGGTCTCGGTCATCGTGACCACCTCGACCATCGAGCCACCGGTGATGACGGGCGGCATGGCCTCGAGCAGCTCGCGTCGACCGTACAGCGCGCCGACGCCGGTGGGGCCGAGCATCTTGTGCCCGGAGAATGCTGCGAAGTCGACGCCGAGCGCATGGAAGTCGACCGGGAGGTTGGGCACGCTCTGGCACGCGTCGAGGACGGTGAGCGCTCCCACGGCCCGCGCCCGGGCGACGAGCGGGGCGACGTCCGTGACGGCTCCCGTGACGTTCGACGCGTGCGTGAAAGCGAGCACCTTGGTCCGGTCGGTCACCACGTCGGCGGCCTGCTCGGTGCGGATGCGACCGTCGTCGCCGACCTCGAGCCAGCGCAGCACAGCACCGGTCCGTGCTGCCAGCTCTTGCCACGGGATGAGGTTGGCGTGGTGCTCGGCCTCGGTGACGACGATCTCGTCTCCCGGCCGCAGGACGAACCGTTCGGCTGCTGCACCGCCGCGGCCTGCGGTCGCGTTGGACATCGCGTAGGCGACGAGGTTGATCCCCGCGGTCGCGTTCGTCGTCCAGACGATCTCGTCCGGGTCGACGCCGACGAAGTGCGCTACAGCCTCCCGGGCTCCCTCGAACGCTTCGGTCGCTTCCTCGGCAAGCTGGTGCGCCCCACGGTGCACGGCGGCGTTGTGGTGAAGGTAGAAGTCTTGCTCCGCGTCGAGGACGGGATCCGGCTTCTGGGACGTCGCCCCGGAGTCGAGATACACGAGCGGCTTGCCGCCGCGCACGCTGCGCGCGAGGAGCGGAAAGTCCGCACGGACCGCAGCGAGCTCGGTCGCGCTCAGCAGCGTGCCTGCTCGGCGCCCTGCGTCCGCACGTGCAGAGGCTTTTCCTGTACCGCTGCCCACGACAGGGACAGCCTGGTCGATCGCACTCATCATCACCCGATTCCTGGTGGTGGCCCGTCAGGGGCCACCACCGAGCTGTTCCCGTCGTGCATCACATCGTGGAGCGGGCGACCGTCAGGCGGTCGCCGTGGTGAGGAAGCGGTCGTAGCCCTCGTTCTCGAGACGCTGGGCGAGCTCCGGGCCCCCCTCTTCGGCGATGCGTCCGTCGACGAAGACGTGCACGAAGTCGGGGGTGATGTAGCGCAGGATGCGCGTGTAGTGCGTGATGAGCAGGACGCCCACCTCGCCCGAGGCACGCACACGGTTCACGCCTTCGGACACGACGCGCAGCGCGTCGACGTCGAGGCCGGAGTCGGTCTCGTCGAGGATCGCCATCTTCGGGTGGAGGAGCTCCATCTGGAGGATCTCGTGGCGCTTCTTCTCGCCACCGGAGAAGCCCTCGTTGACGGAACGCTCAGCGAAGGACGGGTCCATGCGCAGGTTCTCCATGGCCCCCTTCATGTCCTTGACCCAGGTGCGCAGCGCAGGAGCCTTGCCGTCGATCGCGGTCTTGGCGGTCCGCAGGAAGTTCGAGACGGAGACGCCAGGCACCTCGACCGGGTACTGCATCGCGAGGAACATGCCGGCACGGGCGCGCTCGTCGACGGACATCGCGAGGACGTCTTCGCCGTCGAGCGTGACCTCCCCGGAGGTGACCTTGTACTTCGGGTGCCCGGCGAGAGAGTAGGCGAGCGTGGACTTGCCCGAGCCGTTCGGGCCCATGATGGCGTGCGTGCGCCCGCTCTCGATCGTCAGGTCGACTCCACGCAGGATCTGCTTGGGGCCTTCCTTCGTGTCGACGCTCACGTGCAGGTCACGGATTTCAAGTGTGGACATTCTCGGATCTCCTAAGAAGACGACAGGGGTGAGTCGATGTCGACGAGCACGTGCTCGCCCTCGACGGTCAGCGGGTAGACGGCCACGGGGCGCATGGCTGGCGGGCTCGTAGGCACGCCGGTGCGGAGGTCGAACTGCGAGCCGTGCAGCCAGCACTCGATGAGGCAGCCCTCGACCTCGCCCTCGGACAGCGACACCGCACCGTGGGTGCAGATGTCAGAGATGGCGTGGAGGTCGCCCTCCTCGTCGCGGACGATCGCGACCTCGACCGGTCGACCGTTCACGTCGTCGAGCTCGACCTTCAGTGCGCTGGCCGGCCCGACGTCGCCGGTGAAGCACGCGATCTGTGCGGTCATGCGTCCGTGGATCCTGCCTCGATGACGCTCATCGACTTGGCGAGCTCGGCCTCGATCGACTCGAGGAGCCGTTCTTCGATGGAGCTGACACCGATCGCCTGGATGAGCTCGGCGAAGAACCCGCGCACGACGAGCCGTCGTGCCTCGCCCTCGGTGATGCCTCGAGCCTGGAGGTAGAAGAGCTGCTCATCGTCGAAGCGTCCGGTGGCGCTCGCGTGGCCGGCACCCTCGATGAGACCGGTCTCGATCTCGAGGTTGGGGACGGAGTCGGCGCGCGCGCCCTCGGAGAGGACGAGGTTGCGGTTGAGCTCGTACGTGTCTGTGCCCTCGGCCTCGGCCCGGATGAGCACGTCGCCGATCCAGACGGTGTGGGCGGCTGCGCCCTGGAGCGCGCCCTTGTACGTGACGCGGGACTTGCAGCGCGGCACGGCGTGGTCGACGAAGAGGCGGTGCTCCTGGTGCTGGCCCGCGTCGGCGAAGTAGAGACCGATCATCTCGACGTCGCCGCCCTCGCCGGCGAACTCCGCGTCAGGGGTGACCCGCACGACGTCGCCACCGAGCGTGACGACGATGTGCTTGACCTTGGCGTCGCGGCCGAGGCGGATGCGCTGAGAGCTCGCGTGGACCGCGTCGGGCGCCCAGTCCTGGACGCTCACGAGCGTGAGGTGCGCGCCGTCGTCGACGACCACCTCGACGGTCTCCGTGAGGTGCGCAGAACCGACGTGGTCGAGGACCACGACAGACTCGCTCAGCGCCTCGGCGTGGACGAGCAGGTGGCTCGCGGCCGGGGCGAGGTCGATGCCCTCGACACGGATGGACGTCACGGACGACGCGACGACCTGTGACGGGATCGTGACGATGGTCGCTTCCTTGACGGAGCTCCATGCCGCGACCGCGCTGCGGTCACCGGGCTTGCCTGCCCGGCCGAGACGCGTGTCGGCGCGGTCGACGATCTCGACCTTCACCTCAGGCGCCTCGACGACCGTGGTCCGGACGCCGTGCGTGCTGAGGCCCAGCTCGAAGAGCGGCGCCAGCTTGGCGACGGGAGAGAAGCGCCACTCTTCCTCGCGGCCGTTCGGCACACCGATGACGTCGGGGTCGAAGGACGAGATCCGCTCGGCGCGGGAGCCCTGGGGCACTCCCCCGGCACCGTGCGAGTGTGCTCCCTCGGAGACGGCGCGCGTGTGGTCGGTGCTGAGGACCTCGGCGGCCGGGGTGTGATCTGTGGTGCTGGTGGTCATCAGCCGACGGACCCTTCCATCTGGAGTTCAATGAGGCGGTTGAGCTCGAGCGCGTACTCCATGGGCAGCTCGCGCGCGATGGGCTCGACGAACCCGCGCACGATCATGGCCATGGCCTCGGTCTCCTTCATCCCGCGGGACATGAGGTAGAAGAGCTGGTCTTCGCTCACGCGAGAGACCGTCGCCTCGTGGCCCATGGAGACGTCGTCCTCGCGGACGTCGACGTACGGGTAGGTGTCCGAGCGCGAGATCTGGTCGACGAGGAGCGCGTCGCAGAGCACGTTGGACGCTGAGTGGGACGCACCCTCGAGCACCTGGACGAGACCGCGGTACGACGTGCGGCCTCCGCCACGTGCGACCGACTTCGAGACGATCGACGACGACGTGTGCGGCGCAGCGTGCACCATCTTGGCGCCCGCGTCCTGGTGCTGGCCCTCGCCGGCGAACGCGATCGACAGCGTCTCGCCACGGGCGTGCTCGCCCATGAGGTAGATCGCCGGGTACTTCATGGTGACCTTCGAGCCGATGTTGCCGTCGACCCACTCCATCGTCGCGCCCTCGGCGGCCGTAGCGCGCTTCGTGACGAGGTTGTACACGTTGTTCGACCAGTTCTGGATCGTCGTGTACCGCACGCGGGCATTCTTCTTGACGATGATCTCGACGACGGCCGAGTGCAGCGAGTCGCTCTGGTAGATCGGCGCGGTGCAGCCCTCGACGTAGTGCACGTACGAGCCCTCGTCGGCGATGATGAGCGTCCGCTCGAACTGGCCCATGTTCTCGGTGTTGATGCGGAAGTACGCCTGGAGCGGGATGTCGACGTGGACGCCCGGAGGGACGTAGACGAACGATCCGCCAGACCACACCGCGGTGTTCAGGGAGGCGAACTTGTTGTCGCCGGCGGGGATGACCGAGCCGAAGTACTGCTCGAAGATCTCCGGGTACTCGCGCAGGCCGGTGTCGGTGTCGACGAAGATCACGCCCTGCTCCTCCAGGTCCTCACGGATCTGGTGGTAGACGACCTCGGACTCGTACTGTGCCGCGACACCGGAGACGAGACGCTGCTTCTCGGCCTCGGGGATACCGAGACGGTCGTAGGTCTCCTTGATGTCGTCGGGGAGGTCGTCCCACGTCGTCGCCTGCTTCTCCGTGGAGCGCACGAAGTACTTGATGTTGTCGAAGTCGATCCCGGACAGGTCGCTGCCCCAGTTCGGCATCGGCTTCTTGTCGAACAGCCGCAGGGACTTCAGGCGGAGCTTGAGCATCCACTCAGGCTCGTTCTTCAGTGCGGAGATGTTGCGGACGACCTCCTCGTCCACGCCGCGCCGGGCGAGACGGCCTGCCTCGTCGCTGTCGTGCCAGCCATAGCCGTACGAGCCGATCGAGGCGATGATCTCGTCATCGCTCTGTACCACTGGAGCATTTGCTGTGTCTTGCGTGGGGGCGCTCATCTGTTTCCTTCCACGAGCCGTTGGTCACGGGTGGTTCGATCGTTCATCGAGTGTGTGCAAGACGCCAGCCGGGCGGCAGCGTCCGAAGAGTGGTCTCTCATCCTGGCGACGACGGCCGGGCGGGCGTGTGGACAGGGATGTTGGTGGTGCAGACGTGGCCGCCGTTGGCGAGGGTCACGAGGCGTTGGGTGTGCGATCCGAGGAGACGGGAGAAGACCCTGGACTCGGCGTCGCACAGCTGGGGAAACTGCGCTGCGACGTGCTGGACGGGGCAGTGCCCCTGGCACAGCTGGACCGTCAGGGCTCCTTCGACGGGCCGGACGCTGGCGGCGAAGCCGTCCGCGGAGAGCGCTGCGGCGAGCTGCTCGACCCGGCCCCGCACGTCGGGAGCAGTGACCTGAGGGGCATACCGCTCCTCGAACGCGGCGAGCCGCCGGTTGGCGAACTCTTCGACGCCCTGCGCCCCGACCGCGTCTTCGATGAAGCGCAGCGCCTGGGCGGCGATGTCGGTGTACTCACCGTTGCGCGCCGCGTGCGCGCGCTCTGTCGCGACGTAGGCACGAGCCGGACGCCCACGCGCTCCGGTGCGCCGCCCGACCTCGCGGACAGTCACGAGGTCCGCTTCCTCGAGACACCCGATATGCCGACGGATCCCTGCGGCGCTCAGGTGAAGAGTGGCTGCGAGCGACGCGGTCGTGACCGGTCCCTCGGCGATGATGAGCTGGAGCAGCCGGGCCCGGGTGGTGGACTCGTGGTCAGCAGGCTCGGCGGGCACGGGGGCGCCGACGATCTCGTCCATCACGCTCTCCCTCCGTTGCTCATTCATTAGGCAACATCCTCGTTGGGTATATCCATTCCCGCAAGGTAGGAAACCCTCACCTGCGTCTGTAGCCGACCTCTCAGCGAGCGCGCACTAGACTCGACCACCGTGCCCCCAACCGCTCCAGCCGTCGAGATCGTCGGCCTCGTCAAGCGCTACGACGACCACGAGATCGTGCGAAGTCTCGACCTCGTCGCCGCTCGTGGGCAGGTGACCGCAGTCCTCGGACCCAACGGTGCAGGCAAGACCACCACCATCGAGTGCTGCGAAGGGCTGCGGCGGCCTGATGGCGGCACCGTCCGTGTCCTCGGTCTCGACCCGCTGACCGACGGACCGAGCCTGCGCCCCCGCGTCGGCGTCATGCTGCAGGACGGCGGGCTGCCGTCGTCGGTGCGCGCCCTCGAGCTGCTCGAGCACGTCTCGACGATGTACGCCGATCCCTGGGACGTGCCCGACCTCGTCGAGCGCCTGGGCCTGGCCGGGTTCGCCCGCACCACGGTCCGCCGGCTCTCCGGCGGGCAGCGCCAACGGCTCGCCATGGCCACAGCGCTCGTGGGCCGCCCGGAGCTCGTGTTTCTCGACGAGCCGAGCGCTGGCCTCGACCCCCAGAGCCGGCACGCGGTGTGGGAGCTCGTCCGAGCGCTGCGCGCCCAAGGAGTCTCCGTCCTGCTGACGACGCACCTCATGGACGAGGCCGAAGACCTCGCCGACCACGTGGTCATCGTCGATCACGGTCAGGTCATCGCGCAGGGCTCGCCGAGCGAGCTCATCGACTCGTCCGCACGAACCTCTCTCACCTTCGCAGCAGCACCGGGGCTCCCGACGATCTCTCTCGCATCGGCCCTCGGCGCCGGTGTGCAGGAGACGACGCCAGGCCACTACACGGTGAGCGGATCCGTCGTCCCCGCGACGTTGGCCACCCTCACCCGTTGGTGTGCCGACCGCGACGTCCTCCTCTCCCGGCTCTCGACCGGCCGACGCACCCTCGAAGACGTCTTCCTCGACCTCACCGGACGGAGCCTGCGATGACCTCGTCCACGCCGCCGAGCGACCAGCCCACAGCATCCCGGCCTGTTCTGCCCCCCAGCACCGCCGGCGCAGCGCCCGCGCGACGCAGGGTGCTCGCGCAGGCGACCTTCGAGGCGAAGACGATCCTGCGCAACGGCGAGCAGCTCATGGTGACGATCCTGCTCCCCGTCATGGCGCTCGTCGGGCTCTCGCAGACCTCGATCATCGACTTCGACACGGGCGGACGCTCCCGTATCGACTTCATCACACCGGGCGTCATCGCACTCGCAGTCATGAGTGCCGCCTTCACGTCCCAGGCGATCGCGACAGCCTTCGACCGACGCAACGGTGTGCTCCGCCTCATGGCCACGACACCGCTGGGCCGTGACGGTCTGCTCACCGCGAAGATCATCGGGGTGCTCACCGTCGAGGCGGTCCAGGTCGTCGTGATCTCGGCGGTCGCCCTCGGGCTGGGGTGGCGCCCGGACCTGGCCGGCATCCCGCTCGCGCTGCTCTCGGTGCTCCTGGGCACCGCGGCGTTCACCTCCCTCGCGATGCTGCTCGCCGGGACGCTGCGCGCCGAGGGTGTGCTCGCCATCGCGAACATCGTGCTCGTGCTGCTCACCGTCCTGGGCGCAGTGCTCATCCCCGCCGAGCAGCTGCCCGACGCCCTGCGCCACGCAGCTCTGCTGCTGCCCTCCGGCGCTCTCGGGGAAGCCGTGCGGGGCTCGTTCTTCGACGGCTCGATCCCGGCCTTCTCGCTCGTCGTCCTCGTCGCCTGGACCGTCGGGCTCGGCTGGGGTGCGGGCAAGCTCTTCAAGTGGGACTGACGCCTCCGTCCTGCGCCCCTGCCGACCGGACACATCTCACAGACCATGGGGGCCGGTCCCGCGTCGGGTGACCACTACGGTTGGAGCGTGAGCACCCTGCCGACACCGACCGCACAGACCGCCAGATCGAGCCGACGGTCGTGGGCAGCCATCGTCCAGCGCTGGACCCGGCCTGCGATCATCGCGAACCTCGTCGGCCAGATCGCCATCGTCGGGACCGGAGGCGCGGTGCGCCTGACCGGTTCAGGCCTGGGGTGCTCGACCTGGCCCTTGTGCGAGCCTGGCGAGTTCACTCCGTCGTTCCACGACGCCTCCTCGATCCATCCCTTCATCGAGTTCGGCAACCGGACCCTCACCGGTGTGCTCGGGGTGCTCGCGATCGCGGTGGCGATCCTCGTATGGACCAATCGATCCCGATCGATGTCCTATCGGCTCTTGGGCCTCGCTCCCCTCGTCGGTGTGGTCGTCCAGGCGGTCATCGGTGGGATCACCGTCCTCGTCGACCTCCACCCCGCCATCGTCGGAGGGCACCTGCTCATCTCGATGGCGCTCGTCGCGGTCTCCGCGATCCTGCTCGACCGCGCCGCTGAAGGTGACGGCCCGCGTGTCCCGCTCGTCGCACCCCGCGTCCGCCGGCTCACCTGGCTGCTCGAGCTCGCCCTCGTCCCGGTGCTCGTGCTCGGCGTCGTCGTGACCGGCTCGGGCCCGCACTCGGGCGACGCCGAGGTCGGCTACCGCTTCGCTCTCGACCCGGCTCACGTCACACGGTTCCACTCGGTAGCCGTCTGGCTGTTCCTCGCTCTGCTCGTCACGCTCACGATCTTCGTCTGGCGGACCCGTCCGGAGGTACCGCACGCACGACGAGTCGTGGTCGTGCTGCTCGCCCTCACCCTCGCGCAGGGTGCGATCGGCTACGTGCAGTACTTCACCGGCCTCCCCGAGATCCTCGTCGGGCTCCACATGCTCGGCGCCGCGGCGCTGACAGCCGGCGCCGCACGGGTTCCCGGAGCGTTTCGCACCCGCTCGTCGCTCCCTGCCTGAGCCCCGCACGCGTTCACCGCTCGTCTCGACCCAGCCACCATCTGGTGCTGGACGACCTGGTGCCCGTGCCTCTCGACGAGAGACACGGGCACCAGGCGTTCGAGCTGGTCGTGCGGGTAGTGCGGGTGGTGCTAGCTGCAGGTGGTGCCGTTGAGGGTGAAGGTGCTGGGTGCTGTGTTGGTGCCGGTGTGGGTGGCATTGAAGCCGATGTCGACGGAGGCTCCGGCGGCGAGGGTTCCGTTCCAGGCCTGGTTGGCGGCGCTGACGGTGGTTCCGGTCTGGGTGAAGATGGCTGACCATCCCTGGCTGATCTGCTGTCCGGCGGGGAAGGTGAAGGCCAGGGTCCAGGCGCTCAGTGCGGTGCTGGAGGTGTTGGTGATCTTCGCCGAGCCGGTGAAGCCGGTGTTCCAGTCGTTGGTCGAGTAGGTGACCTTGCAGGCTCCGGCGGGTGTGGTGGTGGCTGCCTTGGTGCTGGCGGTGACGGCTGCGCTGGCTGCGGAGACGTTGGCTGCTGCGTCCTTGGCGCGGACGGAGAAGGTGTAGGCGGTGTCAGCGGTCAGTCCGGTGACGGTGTAGCTGGGCGTCGTGGTCGAGGCGATCTTCACGGTGCCCTGGTAGACGTCGTAGCCGGTGACGGCGACGTTGTCGGTCGAGGCGGTCCAGGTCAGCGGGATGCTCGACGTGGTGGTGGTCCCGGCCGTCAGGCCTGCCGGGACGGTCGGCGAGCTCGTGTCAGCCGGGTCCGTCGTGGGATCCGTCGTCGGGTCCGTGGTGGGATCCGTCGTCGGGTCCGTGGTCGGGTCCGGCGTCGGGTCGACCGTCCCCTCGGAGAACAGCCGGTCGTAGTCTGCGAGCGCGGTCGCGACCGCGGTCTGCGCCCAGAACCGGTGGTAGTTGAACTCCGGTGCGGCACCTCCGTCGAGGTAGGCCTGGACCTTGGGCCAGTCAGGATCGTCGAGGTACCAGCTGCGGATGTCGAGGAAGCTCTTGCCTGCGACGATGTCGTCCCCGTTGGGCATCGTCCCGGTCCAGCCTGCAGGCACGTAGAGACCGTCGCCGGTCGTGTCCGTCAAGACGTCGTCGAAGCGCTTGAAGTCCTCGCGGACCTCTGTCGTCGAGACGCCGATGGCATCCTGGTCATAGGTCCAGATGCTGTCGAGGAGCGACTTGGCGACAGCCTTGGACTCAGCGTCCCCGGACTTCGCGGCGTAGTACATGAGCGTCCTGGCGTAGGCGCCGGCGACGCCGACGTCTTGGCCGGTGGACGTGACGGTCACGTGCAGCCCTGTGTTGGCGCCAGGGTTCGTGGCGTCCCACGTGTCAGGCGCGCCGGACCAGCCGAGGCTCGACGGGATGGACCAGTCGGCGCCGCCGGTGGCGTCGGTGTTGGCGAGGGCCCAGGGCACCCACTTGTCGAGGATCGCCTTCGCTTCGGCGTTCCCTGAGGCGTAGTAGAGCTGCGCGACCCGTTCCATCGACCAGGCCTGCATGCCGAACCACTCGTTGGAGGGCGGGTCGTGGTAGACAGGCGCCTCCGTGTAGCCCATGCCGTAGAAGGTCGGGGTACCTGCTGGCGGTGTGCCGTAGTCCCCGTCCCAGCTGTTCGTCGCGCCGCCGGCGATGCCGCCTTCGGCGGACTGCAGCCAGGCGTAGAACTCGAGCTGGCGGTCGAGGCTCTTGCCCCAGTCTCCTGCTCCGGTCGGCGATGCGGGCTCGAGGGCCGACTGCGTCGAGAGCGCCCAGGCGGCCATGGGGTTCTGGTAGCCGAAGTGGCTCGCGCTCGAGCCGATCCGCCAGGCCCAGCCGGAGGACGTGTCGAGAGAACCGCCCCAGGCGTAGTACCAGGACATGAGGTAGTGCGAGCTGTCCTTCCCTGTACCTGCTGCGCAGGTCAGGCTCGTGCAGCCGATCGCCTTGAAGTACTTGTCATACATCGAGTACCGGAGGTAGTCCCCCATCTTCGATGCCTTGGAGACCGTGGCTGCCACGTCGCTGGCCTTGCCCTGCTCGTTCGCCCAGGTGTAGGCCCAGTACGCTGCGTCGATCGCGCGTGCGTCGGCGTCCGGCGCGTTCGTGTACTTCCACTGCTTGGCGTAGTTCGCGTCCTGTGTGAAGAGGTCGAGATAGCCGTTGGTGCCGCCGTACGTGAACTCGTCGCACGAGGGCTGTGGGACTGTCTCCCAGACCGATTCCTGCGGACCGCGCTGGAACGTGTTGATGTAGGAGGTGCCGGTAGACGACGGGCCGAGCTCGCACCCGGCTCCTGGGGCAGCGCCGAACCCATACTTGTTGTCGACGTCGGCGAGCCAGTGCATCCCGTAGATGTCCGACGTCCCGTAGGTCGTCTTGAGCTCGTTGGCGATGGGGTCGACGCCGGTGGAGACGCCGCTGTTGAGCGCCGAGGGGTACTGGCTGGGGTGGTCGTACTCGGACGCGTAGGTCCCCGGGCTCTGCGGGTTGTAGAAGGAGTTCGTCGGCTGGTCCGCCGACTGCGGGATCATGTACGTCTCCATCGTCGTCCACGCGTCGTTGAACGGCGCCCAGTCGCCGGTCGCCTGACCGTAGGCCGCTTCGAGCCAGATCCAGAAGCTGTAGGCCTCCGACGTCGTCTCGTGACCGTAGTCGGGCGCCTCGACGATGAGAGTCTCGACCGAGTGGTACGGGATCCCCTGGGGACTGAAGTAGCCGTTGGCGGGGTCGTGGATCTTGTCGTAGAGCTCCAGGAACCGTTGCGTGTACTCGCCGTCCACCGCATCTGCGGCGGGAAGCACCGCGGCTGTGGTGGACCGCGTCGTGTCGACCGCCGGTGGCGCCGCTGCCTGTGCGGGCTGGAGCCCGGCCAGTGCGACGATCGATCCGGCTCCGAGGGCAGCGACCGCTGCCCAGGGAGCTCGTCGGGATTGTCTGAGCATGTGACTTCCCTCTCTGTGGGACCGGCACACGGTGCGCATCGAGCGCGACCAGCCACGGTGCCAGTAGGTGAGAGCGCTCCCACACCCACGACATCGGAGGTAGGTCACGCTCAGGACGTCACTGTCCATCGTCCGCCGTTGGACGATGCTGCCAGTCCTGCAACGACCACAGGCCTGGCCTGGTGACGGCCTGCACCTACCCTGGCAGGCTCGAACCAGAAATCGAGAGCCTTAACCGTTTCACGCTTCGGATTCACCCCGCCCGCAGATGAGGGCAGCGTGCGACGTCCGAGCGCCGGACCACGAGCATGCCGGGCTCTGTGACGAGGACTCTCTGAGCGGGCCGCTCGACTGTGGCGAGCTAGACGGGTATCAGCTCCGGCGCTCCGGCCACGGAGCGTCCGCCGGGCGCAGGCTGGCCCAGCCGCCAGCCTTGGAGACCGCCGCAGCGAGCAGCCCCACCACAGCTGAAGGGTTGTGGACGTCACCGGCCAGCACCGCGGTCACTGCGTCGTCGAGCGGCACCCACCTCACGCTGATGTCGGCTTCCTCGTCCTCGCGGACGTGACGCTCGGACTCTGGGACCGGTGAGACGTCACGAGCCAGGAAGACCCGGAGCGCCTCGTTGTTCCCGCCGGGAGTCGTGAAGTAGTCCACGAGCACGTGCCAGGACGCGGCCACGAGGTCGGCTTCCTCGGCCAGCTCCCGCGCGGCAGCGACCTGTGCGGGCTCTCCTGACACGTCGAGCAGGCCGGCCGGTGGCTCCCACAGCTCTCGGCGGACCGGGTGACGGTACTGCTTAAGCAGCAGCACCCGGTCGGAGTCGTCGAGGACGATGACCGCGACGGCACCCGGGTGGTCGATGTACTCGCGGCGCACCCGCGTGTGCCCGAGGTCGACCTCGTCGCTGACCAGGTCAAAGATTCGACCGGTGTAGAGCAGGTCGTGGCTGAGCACCTCCCGGGGAGCGCTGACGTCGGCTGGAGCCGAGCTGACGTCCCGACTCGTCGGACGCGACTCCTCGCTCGTCACACCGACACGCCCTGCCGCACCAGAGCAGCCTTGACGAGCCCCTCGAAGAGCGGGTGGGCACGGGTCGGACGAGACTTGAACTCCGGGTGAGCCTGCGTCGAGATGTAGTACGGGTGCACCGAGCGGTCGAGCTCGACGAACTCGACGAGAGTCGAGTCGGGCGAGGTCCCGCTCATCGCGAGTCCCGCGGCCTCGAGCTGCTCGCGGTAGGCGTTGTTCACCTCGTAGCGGTGCCGGTGCCGCTCGGAGACGAGCTCCTCGCCGTAGGTCTGCGCAGCGAGCGAGCCTGGTCGGAGCACCGCGTCGTACGCGCCGAGGCGCATAGTCCCACCAAGATCACCGGCACCCTCGACGAACGCGTGCTGCTCCTCCATGGTCGCGATGACCGGGTGCTCGCACCGGGGGTCGAACTCCGACGACGACGCGTTCTCGAGACCGAGCACGTTGCGTGCGAACTCGATGACCATCGACTGGAGGCCCAAGCAGATCCCGAGCGTGGGGACGAGCCCTTCGCGGGCCCAGCGCAGAGCCCCGAGCTTCCCCTCGATGCCGCGGACACCGAAGCCTCCGGGCACGAGCACGGCATCCACCCCGGCGAGCGACGCCTCGGCGCCCTCTCGCGTCTGGCACTCGTCGGACGGGACCCAACGGATGACGACCTTCGCATCGTTCGCGAACCCGCCTGCCCGCATGGCCTCGGTCACCGACAGATACGCATCGGGAAGGTCGATGTACTTGCCCACGAGAGCGATCTCGACGCGGTGCTCCGGCTCGTGGACACGCTCGAGAAGCTGTGACCAGCCCTCCCAGTCGACGTCGTGGAACGGCATGGCGAGGCGTCGGACGACGTAGGCGTCGAGACCCTCAGAATGGATGACGCGCGGGATATCGTAGATGCTCGGCGCGTCCTTGCACGTGATGACAGCCTCGTTGTCGACGTCGCACATGAGCGCGATCTTCCGCTTGGTGGCCTCGGGCACGTCTCGGTCGGCGCGGAGCACGATCGCGTCCGGCTGGATGCCGATGCTGCGCAGCGCCGCGACCGAGTGCTGGGTCGGCTTCGTCTTGAGCTCGCCGCTCGGGCCGATGTACGGCACGAGCGAGACGTGGAGGAAGAAGACGTCGTCGCGGCCCAGCTCGTGGCGCACCTGGCGCGCAGCCTCGAGGAAGGGTTGCGACTCGATGTCTCCGACCGTGCCACCGACCTCGGTGATGATGACGTCGACGTCGTCGCCTGCCTGGGCGCGCATGCGGCGCTTGATCTCGTCGGTGATGTGCGGGATGACCTGGACCGTGTCGCCGAGGTACTCGCCGCGACGCTCCTTCGCGATCACCTGCGAGTAGATCTGGCCGGTGGTGACGTTGGCCGCAGCAGCAAGGTTGACGTCGAGGAACCGCTCGTAGTGCCCGATGTCGAGATCTGTCTCGGCGCCGTCCTCGGTGACGAAAACTTCACCGTGCTGGAACGGGTTCATCGTCCCTGGATCAACATTGAGATACGGGTCGAGCTTTTGCATCGTCACCCGGAGCCCACGGGCACGCAGCAGGCGACCGAGGCTAGAAGCCGTCAGTCCTTTGCCGAGCGAGGAGGCGACGCCTCCGGTCACGAAGATGTGCCGTGTCGTATTTTCCGACCGGGAGCGGTTGTTGGACTGGAGCCTCTTCACATGGTCTGCCACGGGGTTCTACTCTATCAGCCGATCCCTCGGGAGGGGCGTGCACGCGACGTCTGGTCGGCGCGTCCGCGCTCTGAGCGCAGGGTTGCGTAGAGGTCTGTGAGACTTCCCACGACGTCGGCGACGGACGGCAGCGTGGAAGCCTGTGCGAGCGCCGCCGCCGCCAGTGCGTCCCGGCGCCCCCCGTCCGTGAGCAGATCAACGACACCTGCCGCCACAGCTGGAGCATCCCCGACGGAGACGAGCACCGCCGCGTCACCCGTCACCTCGCGAGTGCCGCCTGCGTCGGTCGTGACGACGGCGGAGCCGAGGCCGAGCGCCTCCTGCAACCAGATGGGTTGTCCCTCCCACACCGCGGTGCTCACGACCACCTCGGCTGCGGCCATGAGGTCTGGAGCATCGTCACGGAACCCGAGCAGCCGGACCGGCAGGCGTTCAGCATCGATGCGTCCCTGGAGCTGCTCACGCAACGGCCCGTCTCCCGCGACCACCCACACCACACCGCCGGAGACTCCCGCCGTGTCGAGGATCGCGGCAGCGTCGCACAGCGTGTCGAGCCCTTTCTGCGGGGCAAGCCGGCCCACCGTGACGAGCAGCCGCGCGCCTGCAGGTACTCCGAGGTCTGAACGAACCCGGTTCGTGCTGCATTCGACGTCAGGGCGCGAGGGAGCCGGCACGAGCGCACGACCCGTATGACTCGCCCCCTGTTGCCGAGCACGGTCGACGAGGTCCAGGCTGACCCCGAGAACTGCGTCAGCATGCCGAGAGACGAGGCGCTCGAGCACGAACGACACAGCGCGGACGCTGCGGGGTCCGACGGGCAGGTTGTGGAGCGTGACGACCACTGGTGGCGCACCCCGGAGACATCGTGTGGCGATGATCACGAGTGCTCCAGCCCGCAGCCCGTGCGCATGAACGACGTCAGCCCCTCGTGCCAGGTCGCGCAGCCTCCGGAGGCTGGTCACGTCTCCCGGTCCGGGCCGATCGGAGATCTCCACAGCCGTGAACCGCACCGCAGACCCCACAGGCGCCACGACGTCACGCACCGAGCCAGGACCGGCGACCTGCACGATGCTGCCTGTCTCCCCCTCGGTGTCCGCGCCCAGTGCCTCGGCAACCTGCGCGACGTGCCGCGCGACGCCTCCTGCGCTCGATCCCAGAACCTGCAGCACGCGTGCCTGCGACGACTCAACCACGAGTTCTCCTTGCTTCGAGGTCTGTGAAGACCGACCTGTCCCCGACGAAGACAGCACCGACGACCACGCCCGCCGCGACGAGAGCGCCGACCAGCCCTACACCGATCGAGAGTGGCCACCACGGGTCGACGGGAAGCAAGGCCTCGGACGTCGAGCTGCCGACCCACGCTGCGATCACGCCACCGAGCGCGAGCACTGCGGTGGTGCGGCCGAGTCCCTCGAGGGCGGCGTCGCCCGCATGGCGATACAGCGCCCACAGCAGCAGGCCCCCTGCGACCGCCATGCCGAGGGAGTTCGCTGCGCCGAGCGCCGCGAGAGTGGCACTGATGTCGGTCCGGCCGTCCACGACGATCGGGGGCAGCAGCACTGCCACGAGGACCACCACCGACCAGCCAGCGGCTGCGGCGCCCACCGCAGCGCGGCCTCGATCGATCGCGTAGAGCGTCCGGGAGAGCGCGAAGATCAACGCGAACCCGACCAGGCCTGGCGCAGACCACGCGATAGAGACAGCCATCCCGTCAGCACCGCCCGGGGTGAACGCGTCGAACACCGCCTCGACTGCGCTCGCCCCTGCGACCAGCGCGGCGGCTCCGAGGGCCGAGACCGCGAGCACGGCTCGGGTGGTCCGTGCGGTGAGCTGAGCGAAGCCTGCTCTGTCGTGCTCTCCTGCTCGCGCAGCCAACCGGGGGAAGGCGCTCGTCGCGAGCGGGACGGCCAGCACCGCGTAGGGCAGGACGTACACGGCCTGGGCGTACTGGTAGATGTTGAAGGCACCGTCGCCACCGTAGCGTCGCGCTGCGAACATCACGGCGAGCACCGAGAGCTGCTGCGCGGCGAGAGCCCCCAGCCCTGCGGACGCGAGCCTCCGTGCACGTGACCCGGCATCTCCCGGGAAGGAGAACGTCGGGCGGAGGCGGACACCGAGTCGCAGCACCGGCACGAGCAACGGCAAGCTCATCACGGCGACCCCGGCTGTCGTTCCCCAGGCAAGCCACGCGAGAGCAGCCGACGAGAGCGCTCCCGGGTCTCCCTGCTGCCCTGCGGCGAGCTGCCCGAACACCATGTAGGCGACGATGACGACGATGCTGGAGAGCATAGGGGCCGCCGCAGGCCAGAAGAACCTCCGGTGTGCCTGAAGGATCCCTCCCAGCACGACGCTCACGCCGTAGAGCGGCACCTGGACGGCGAAGACCATGAGGAAGTACTGCGTCACCCGAGCGTCTCCCCCGTCACCGACGCTCACGAGCATCCGTGCGAGCGGGCCGGAGACGACGGCGAGGAGGATGCCGATCGGGACGAGCACACCGAGCGCCCACGTGAGGAACGCGGAGGCGACCGCGGAGACCTCGGTGCTCGCTCTACGCGCGAGCGGTGCGACGAGGAGCGGTATCACCGCGCCTGCCAAGGCCCCGCCGGCTGCGACCTCGAAGAGCACGTTCGGCAAGAGGTTGGCCGCTGCATAGGCGTCGGCGACGCCGCCACGACCGACCTGCCAGGCTTGAGTGAACCACCGACCGAAACCGAGGAGCCTGCTGGCGATCGTCACCGCAGTGATCATGACTGCTGCGCCGGTGAGCGTCTGGGTCGCGGCGCCCAGGCGGGCTCTCACGCCGTGCCGTTCCCCAGCGTCTGCTCCTGGGGATCGAGCGGTCGACGTCCGATCATGTCGAGCCTCTCGAGCCAGGGCGTCTCCGCGATGATGCGAGAGAAGCTCACCCGCTCGCTCGCAGCGGTCAGTCCCAGCACCACCACGAGCACGAGCCTCCGCACAGGGCGGGACACGCTGGAGACTGTCGCGGCTCCGAGGAGCGCACCCACCGCGTTCGCTCCGCAGTCACCGAGCATGTCCTGCTCAGCGAGATCGGCGGACCATGCGGACGAGGCTGCGCCGACGACAGCCAGGGCGTGGGGAGAACCGCTGATACCGAGCGCCGCCGCCGCGAGGCCACTCGACTTGAGCGCGCGCCCGGGCCTCAGGTCGAGGAGGTTGACGAGGTTGGCCGACGCCGCGACGAGCGCTCCGTCCGCGAGGACGTCGACCGCTCGCCGGACGGCACCCAGATCACGCTCGACGAGCAACGCGGCAGCGACCAGCCCGCTGGCTCCGATGCCGAGCACCTTGAGACCACCTGTCGTCAGCCGGCCCTGCCGAGCTGCACGAAGGTGCCCTCGGAGACCCTTCGACCGTTCGGACGTGTCCTCGGCGAGATCGTCGATGACGCCGAACACCGCTGCCCCGCCCGTCGCCAGCGCCAGCGCAACGGTCTTCCGAGAGCGCCCTGCAGCAGCTACGCCGCACACGAGGCCCACAGCGACCGCTGGTCCCTCCAGAAGGCTGATGGGCTCGCCTCTGTGGTTCGTGCGAGACCATCGCACGGCGCCTCCAGGGGGCCGTCTCCGCAGCGTCTCGCGAGCAATCGCTGTGGCCCCCGATGCTACGAGAGCGACGAGAAACCTGCGCGACCCGGTCGTCATCCTGCGTCCGGTGCCTGCACGGTGCCGTCAGGAGCGGGAGTCTCTTCCGGCGTACGGTCGACCGGAGCGAGCGTGACGGCAGGCGGGACGAGTGCGGTCGCGTTCTCGTCGGCACCGAAGTGTCCTACCTCTCCGTCGACGCGTGCAGCCAGTGCCAACGGAAGGTTGACCTGACCGACGATCCTGTCGATGTCCGTCACGGTGGAGATCGAACCTGCCCGCGCCTGGTCCTCGCGGACCCGTGACACGAGGTCCCCCTCGCTCAACGACGTACCTGCGACGACCGCGCCCTCAGAGCCGTCCTGGGCGGCCTCGGCCAAGGTCAGCTCGATCGTGGCTGCGGCTTCGAGGTCCTCCGAGGTCGGCACGTCCTCGCCGTCCACGGGGGACGCATTCGAGTCGAGCAGGACGATGACGTCGGCAGGACCCGAGACGTCGCCGATGACGTCGATGAGCTCGCTGCTCGTGAGGATCTCGCGGATGAGCGTCGCATCGGCCGAGAAGGCGTCTGGTTTCGCTGCGTCGCTGCCGGTGAGCGTCTCGACGAGGGCCCGCGCGAGGGTGACGTCGAAACCGTCCGCGTCGGCGTCTTCGGGAAGGTAGTCACCGAGCGTGGCGGCATACGACTGACGCGAGTCGGCCTGGTCCTGAGCAGTCCACGACGATGCAAGCTGCGCCCTCGTGGACACCGTGGCACCGGCTGCCTTGATCTGCTTCTCGATCGCCGCATACGTCTCGTCGTCGACCGGCCCGAGCTGGACCACCGCGACGCGGCGGTCGGTGAGCGTGCCCGAGAGGATCGTCGACGCCGAGGCAGAGACGTAGGCGTCGCTCGCTACCAGGTCGGCGTGAGAAGCGTCCAGCTCGACCCGCAGCTCGTCCTTCTCCGTGCGCAGCACGTCGACCTGGCCCGTGAGCTGTTCTCCGATCGATCCCTCCAGCGGGCCTGCCCCCAGGATGATGCCGACGGCAAGAGCCAGGAAGACCGAGATGAGGGAGACGATGTGGTACCGGAAGTCGATCACGGGAGACGAACCTTCTGAGGTGTGGGGAGGCGACGGGGCAGGCAGCGGAGGTCGGTCAGGACGTCCACCACGCGAGGTGGTAGATCCACGACCAGAGGTCGTCGATCCGTGCACCGAGCAGCCCGATGAGCGTCTGGCCCGCAGACGTCGAGATGAGAGCGGCGCTGACTGCGACGAGACCGGCAGCGGCGAGGAGCATCAGCTGGACGTTGGAGATCCTGTGCCGGTACAGGCGAGAGACCCCCTTCGCGTCGACGAGCTTCCCGCCGACCCGCAGGCGTGTGAGAAAGGTGCTCGCCATGCCTGCGCGACCCTTGTCGAGAAACTCGACGAGCGTGGCGTGGGTCCCTACGGCCACGATCACCTCTGCGCCCATGTCGTCGGCCAAGAGCATCGCGATGTCTTCGCTCGTACCTGCCGCAGGGAAG
The DNA here is from genome assembly GCF_002564005.1 of Sanguibacter antarcticus. NCBI lineage: Bacteria > Bacillati > Actinomycetota > Actinomycetes > Micrococcales > Sanguibacteraceae > Sanguibacter > Sanguibacter antarcticus. Next base: position 1,397,255 of record NZ_PDJG01000001.1, read on the forward strand.
ATGACGTGGGGAACGCCGAGCCCGGCGACGCGCTCCATCCCGGGTGCACGGCCGTCACGGTACGCGTGGACCACGACCTCTGCTCCGGAGCGCAGTGCCTTGTCAGACACGGAGTCCATGTCGCCCACGATGAGGTCGGGCGACCACCCGGCCTCGATGATCGCGTCGGCTCCCCCGTCGACGCCGATGAGGATCGGACGATACTCCTTGATGTACGGGCGAAGGGTCTGCAGGTCTTCCTTGTAGTGATAGCCGCGCACGACGATGAGGACCTGCCTGCCCTCGATGACGGTCGTGATCTCCGGGATCCCGACGCCGTCGAGCAGAAGGTCACGCTCGCGCCGGAGGTAGTCCATCGTGTTGGCGGCGAACGACTCGAGCTGTGCTGAGAGCCCCTCGCGTGCGGACTCGAGCTCGACGCCGACGCTCTCGACCGTCTGCAGCACGCCCTCGGCGACGAGGTCGGTCCCGCTGAACACGGAGCCGTCGACGATCCGCAGGGTGCGTCCTTCGCGGACGGACATGATGTCGGGACCGAGGTCGTCGATGAGCGGGATGCCCGCTTCGACGAGGATGCTCGGGCCGAGGTTCGGGTAGCGGCCCGAGATCGACTTCGCGGCGTTGAGGACGGCCGCAGGCCGCGCGAGGAGGAGGGACTCCGCTGCGATCCGGTCGATGTCGAGGTGGTCGATGACCGCGATGTCACCGTGCTGTACGCGCTTCGTGAGGTCCTTTGTACGCCGGTCCACCTTGGCGATGCCCCGGATCCCGGGCTCGGTGTCCGTCACGACCTGTTTCGCTGAGAAGAGCTTCATCAGCTTCATGATCTCACAGCGGACTGTTCCAACAGCTCCGCTGCGTGGCGCAGGGCCGCCTCTGAGCCTTCTTGGCCGGAGAGCATCCGGGCCAGCTCCTGCACCCGGCTCGCGTCGTCGACGATCCGGATGTCCGACTGTGTGATGAAGTCGTCTGAGACCTCACCCGGCTCTGGAGCGACCCCGGATCCCTTGGTCACGACCAGCTGGGTGTCCGCGAACGCCGCGACCTGGGCAAGGTGCGTCACGACGATCACCTGGGTGGTGCGAGCCAGCCGAGCGAGCCGACGTCCGATCTCCACCGCAGCCTTTCCACCGACACCTGCGTCGACCTCGTCGAAGATCATCGTCGGGGTGCGTCGCGCCTGGGAGGCGTCCGACGTCGCGAGCGCGACCTCGATCGCGAGCATGACGCGAGAGAGCTCACCTCCGGAGGCCCCTTTCCCGAGCGGCCGTGGTGGCCCTCCCCGGTGTGCACTGAGCAGCATCTGCACAGAGTCGGCTCCCCACGGACCGGGCGCGTCGAGCGGCTCGACCTCGACGTGGAGTGCTGCACCCGCCATCGCGAGCCCGCTCAGCTCGTCGGTCACCGCGGTCGCGAGCAGCTCAGCGGCCTGCTCCCGCGCGCTCGTCAGGACAGCGGCGGTCGCGGCCAGCTCGCCGTCGAGATCAGCAGCGCGCGCCTCGAGGGTCTCGATCTGCCCGTCGTCGTCCTCGAGGTCGAGGAGCCGGAGCCCCGCAGCGCTCGCCCACTCGAGGACCGCATCGACATCTTCGCCGTACGAGCGTGTGAGATGGCCGAGCTCTGCACGTCGCGCCTCGACGGCTTCGAGGCGTGCTGGGTCGGCATCGAGCGCAGCGAGGTAGCTGCCGAGGTCGGCGCCCACGTCCGCGAGGACGTAGGCGACGTCGGTGAGCCGGCGGCCGAGCGCAGCCAGCTCTGGGTCGTACTGCCCTCCGTGCTCTGCGAACCGCTTGGCTCGGTCCACGAGCTCGACCGCGCTGCTCTCGTCAGGAGAGGTCACGTCGCCCAGGTCTTCTCCTGCGACGGCGACGAGCGCGTCGCGTGCAGCAGTCCGGAGCTCTTCGGCGTTGCTCAGCCGCTCGGCATCGCGGTTGAGCTCGACGTCCTCTCCCGGCAGCGGGGCGACCCGCTCGATCTCAGCCAGCCCGAGCCGCAGCAGCTCTGTCTCGCGGGCGCGTTCCTGCGCTCTCTCGGTGAGGTCGGCGAGGCGAGCCCGGACGGCGACGCGTTCGCTCCACAGCGCCCGATACGTCTCGAGGGTCGTGGCGACCGTGGCGCCAGCAAACTCGTCGAGAGCCTCGCGCTGGCGCTGCGAGGACCGCAGCCGCATCTGGTCCGACTGTCCGTGGATCGTCACGAGTTCGTCAGCCAGGTCTGCCAGCACTCCCTGAGGGACGGACCTCCCGCCGAGGTGTGCCCGCGACCGGCCCTGCGCAGCGACGGTGCGCACGACGAGCAGCGTGCCGTCGTCGTCGAGCTCTCCCCCGGCATCGTCGATCCGAGCGAGGAGCGCAGGGCCATCGACCGTGAGACGTCCTTCGACGACGGCACGGTCGGTGCCGGACCGAACAGCCCCGGCATCGGGCTTGCCTCCCATGAGGAGGGTGAGACCCGTGAGGATCATCGTCTTGCCGGCGCCGGTCTCACCCGTGATCGCGGTGAGACCTGCCGCGAACTCCACACGGGCCGCGCCGATCACACCGAGGTTCTCGATACTCATCTCCTGAAGCACGTGCTCACCTCGATTCTGCTGCTCGTCGAGCGTCAGCGACCTCACGCCACCCTGCGACGGGCAGCGAGAACTTGCTCACCAGCCGATCCGTGAACGGCGCCTGGTTGAGACGCGCGAACCGCAGCGGCATCGAGCTCGTCCGGACCTCGACACGCGAACCGACCGGAAGCTCCGTGCGCCGACGTCCGTCGGTGATGAGGACGCCTCGAGCCCCCGACCGGGCGGTGACCTCGACGGCGAACTCGGACCGGGGGCCGACGACGAGAGGCCGTGCGAAGAGTGCGTGTGCCGAGATCGGCACGAGAAGCTTGGCGTCGACGTCGGGCCACATGACAGGCCCGCCCGCCGAGAACGCGTGCGCGGTCGAGCCGGTCGCGGTCGCCATGACGACCCCGTCGCAGCCGAAGGACGACAGCGGCCGGCCGTCGACCTCGATGGAGACCTCGATCATCAACGTCCGCTCGTGCTTCTCGATGGTCGCCTCGTTGAGCGCCCAGTCGTGGATCGGTTCCGCGCCGCCAGGACGCTGGACGAGGACGTCGAGGACGCCTCGTTCCTCGACCGCGTAGTCGTGGTCGGCAAGGCGTCGCACGGCGTCGCGCAGGTCTTCTCGCTCGCTCTCGGCGAGGAATCCGATGTGGCCCAGGTTGACTCCGAGCAACGGCACCTGTGTCCCGTGCGTAATCTCGGCCGCACGCAGGATCGTGCCGTCCCCTCCGAGGACCATGACGAGCTCCGCACCGTCGAGCGAGCTCTTCGTGTCGTCGAGCTCGAACTTTTCGGCACCCAGCTCGACCGCGAGATCGTGATCGTGCAACAGCACCTCGAAACCTGCGGCCCTCAGCTCAGGAACTGCCTCACGCAACCCTGCGACAGCTTCGTGCCGCCCACCATGGGTCACGACGAGAATCTTGCGGCTCACGGTCTTCCTCCAATTCTGGGCGGTTCGGTACCTACCCAGTGTGCGGTCGGGACAGTCCCCTGCGGGTCGCCACGTACAGCCTGCTCGATGGTGCCATCGATGGTGTCCGTATGCGCTTCAGCGCGCGTGAACCAGACGAAGAACTCACGGTTGCCGTGCGGCCCCGGGAGCGGGCTAGGAATGACCGCACGGGCACGCGCCCCTGCGGCATGAGCGCTCGCGACGACGTCCCGCACTGCTTGCTGGTGCAGAGCCGGATCCCGGACGACGCCTCCGGAGCCGAGCCGCTCCCGACCGACCTCGAACTGCGGCTTGACCATGACGAGCAGGTCGAGGTCCCCCGCAACGGCATCGAGCACGGGTGGTACGACGAGCGTCAACGAGATGAACGAGACGTCCGCCACGACGAGACGCGGCATCCACGGAAGGTCGGACGCCTTGAGGTCCCGAGCGTTGCAGCCCTCGATCACGTGCACGCGAGAATCAGACCGGAGGTGCGGCGCAAGCTGGTCGTGACCGACATCGAGAGCGACCACGCGCCGCGCGCCGCGCTCGAGGAGGAGCTCGGTGAATCCGCCGGTCGACGCGCCGACGTCGAGGCAGTCAGTGCCCTCGACCGTGGGGCCGAGCCTGTCCAGCGCGTCGAGCGCACCTCGCAGCTTCAACGCTGCACGAGAGACATAGTCGATATCGCCTCTGCCTGCGTCGACACGGATGTCAGCCGCAGCCGGCACCATCGCAGAGGCCTTGGAGATGCGTCGACCGTCGACGAGGACGGTTTCGTTGGCCAGCAGACGGACAGCATGACCTCGGGACCGCGCCAGGCCTCGACGGACAAGCTCAACATCGATCCTCGATGCGGATCGGCCTACGGGAGCGGTCGGTGGTGGCGCACCAGTCACAGGTCAGGCTCCACCAGCAGCCGCTGCAGGCCCGCATGGATACCCTCGAAGATCGGGGCATGCTCGCCCAGCGGCGCCCGCTCGAGAGTCTCCAGGGGAGCAAGCACCTCGTCGACAGGCGATGCGCTCTGGACGTCGACGACGTTCTGGTCGTCGAGTCGTGCCTGCTCGTCGGTCATCGCTCTCCCCTCCTGGCTGGTGGTCGGTCTCCGCGGTCGATGCCCGCTCACCGTACCGTGGAGAGGAGCGGCTGCGGTGTTCTCCACGGAAGGTCCTGCGCACCGTCGCCGCTCTGGTCGACGACGGTGCGGACCCCAGGTCCGCTCGTGAAACGTCCTCAGACTGCGAACTCCGGGACGCTCTCGGTCTGGAGCACCCCGCCCGCATCGACGAACGTCCAGGCAGCATTGCACGACGCACGCACCACGTTGACCGGGTCCTGCTCGGCCTCATCGACCACGACCTCGAGCTTCCCGTCGACGACGCGCGCAGACGACGCACCGCACGTCCACCACCCGGACTCGCCCAGGACCGGCGCGTCGTGCGCGAGCGTCAGGCTGCGCAGGTCCGCACCGATGAAGTGCGGCCGCTCGCCCGGCGCAGCCAGCACGTCGTCCCGGGCGCTGCTGACACCGGTGAGCACGTGGAAACCGGGGTAGCCGCCAGCACGCGCACCGGCCAGGTCCGTGTCGAGCCGGTCTCCGATGACGAGCGGGCGCTCAGCACCGGCACGCGCCACCGCCATCGCGTACATCGTCGGAGCCGGCTTCCCGGCGCTGAAGGGTTTCACGCCCGTCGCTGCAGAGACCGCTCCGACGAGCGCCCCGTTACCGGGAGCGAAGCCGCGTGCTGTCGGGAGCGACAGGTCAAGATTGCTCGCGACGTGCACGGCTCCACCAGCCACGGCATACGCCGCCTCGGCGAGATCACCCCAGCTCAGTCCAGGTGAAAAGCCTTGCGCGACGGCAGCCGGCTGGTCCTCGGCACTGGTCACGACGACGTAGCCCGCCTCGGTGACCGCAGTCACGAGACCCGCTCCGCCGACGACGAGCACCCGCGAGCCAGGAGCGACGTGGTCGCCCAGCAGGGTCGCGCACGCCTGGGCAGCCGTCATCACGTCGTCGCTCGCCGCTGGGATGCCGAGCGACGACAGCTGATCAGACACCGATCCCGGTTCCCGAGACGCGTTGTTCGTCACGAACACCAGGCGCATGCCAGCACGGCGAGCGAGCGCCAAGCCGTCCGCAGCGTGCGCGATGGGATCGTGCCCGGCATACGTGACGCCGTCGAGGTCGACGAGCCCGAGGTCGTAGGCCTCGACCAGCGGCGCTGCACTGCTGAGGAGAAGCTCACTCACGCGTCGTCTCCCTCGACCTCGTCCGACTGCTCACGGATCGGCTGGCTGTCGTCGTCGACGGAAGCCTGCGCTCCGTCGGACGCTGTGCCGGCGACAGACGCGACCTCCGTCTCGTCGTCGAGGTCAAAGACGACGATGTCGTCGTCCGGTGCGTCGTCTCGTATCGAGGCGCGCTCGCGATCGCTCAGGGTCGCGAGGAGAGCCGCAGCAGCGTCGGTCCGGCCCATCGACTCGAGCACCCCGATCCGCGCCTCGACGACCCGTACCTCCAGCTCGCGGTCCCCCTTCGGCACGACGAGGCTGTCGAGGACGGCCTGGGCCGCTTCTCCCTCACCGAGGTCGAGACGCGCTCCGCTCACCACGATCGCCAGCTCGATCGCCTGGGTCTCGTCCAGCGTCTCCGCCTCGGGCGACGCAGCGAGTGCGATGGCGCGCTCAGGCCGTTCGAGGCCACGTTCGCAGTCCGCCATCACGGCGAGGTGCTCCGAAGAGCCGTTGAGGCGCCGGACGGTACGGAGCTCTCGGAGTGCCTCAGCAAAACGACCTGTCGCATACGCCGTGAGACCCGCTGCCTCACGCACGATGTCGACACGGCCTGCACGCCGCACCGCCTCCTGGGCGTGCTCGTACGCCAGCTCGGGCTCGGAGTCGATCAGGCGTCCTGCCATCACGAGGTGGAGCCCGACAGTCTCCGCGTTCTCCTTGGTCAGGGTACGCAGACGCCCACGAGCATCTCGATCGAGGTCGGAGAACTGGATCCCTTCGGGCAGCGGCGGCGCAGGAACCCGCGGCGGACCGTCGGTAGGACGCGATCGGTCGTCGCTAGACGTGGTGCGGTCAGGACGTCCGCCTCGTGCGCCACGGTCAGGTGCATCCGAGCGTGCAGGACGTGCCGAACCACGCGTGTCTGCTGTGCGGGGACGTTCGTGCCGATCGGTACGAGCCGGGCGCTCTGCCCGCTCGTCACGAGCAGGCCGGCTAGGTGCGGCGTCACGCTGCGAACGGTCGCCGTAGGGATTCTCGGTCCGGGTCACACTGCCGTAGCTCCCGGAACGGGCAGGTGCTCCACGGTCGTCACGTCGTGCACCACGATCATCATCGCCACGGGCGGACGAAGGACGCTGGCCCCCGCGATCCGGTCGGTTCCTGTCGTCGCTCGTCGGACGGTACCCACGAGCGCTGTCGCGCGGCGGGCGCGACTCGTATCCGGAGCTACCTGAATCCGATGCACGTGGTGCGCTGTTGTACCCGCCAGTACGTGGCGCCGGTCCGCCAGAACGATCGTCACGACGCGGTGCACGGCTGTCGAAGGACGACTCGCTCGACCGGGTGTCCCGAGCCGGGCGTGAGTCAGAGCTGTCGTAACGGGGAGGGCGCGACTGACGAGAGTCGTAGCCTCCGGACCGCGATCCTCCTCCGGACTGCTGGTCGTCGCGACGAGGACGGTCACCGTAGGTGCGTTCTCCTCCACGATCGTTCCGGGCCGGCTGTGCGCCGTAGCGGCCGTCGCGCTGTGAACGAGGCTCCTGTGAACGAGACTCGTAGCTGCCCGACCTTGGTGCGCCACCCTGTCGGTCGTCGCGACGCGGACCACGGTCGTCACGCGGCGAACGCGACTCATAGCTGCCTTGGCTCGGCGGACGCGAGCCGTCGCTCGTCTCACGGGGTCGGTCCGAACGCGGACCAGCGCCGTATCCACCCGACCGTGGTGCATCGCCAGCACCACGTTGGTCGCGACGCGGACCACGATCACCGTAGGAGCGCTCAGCACCCCGATCGCCGCGGGGCGAGCGCGCCTCGTAGCCGCCGTGGCTAGAACGCTCAGACGCTTGACGACGGTCGCCGGTGCCGGCGGGGCGTTGCCCGCCGCTCGTCGGCCGTTCATCGCGACTCCCGCGACGGTCACCATAGCTACGTGGTGCATCGCGCTCTTCCCGTGCCGGGCGTGCATCGAAACCCGTGCGCGGCGGGCGACCTTCGTAGCCGCCACCGGTACGTTCACCGCGAACGGCCGATGACGAACCACCCGAGCGCGAAGATCCGCCGTCAGATCGGTCGTCCCGGCGTGGTGCGTCAGACCGCTGGCCTGCTCCACGGTCGTCGCGCGCTGGGCGGTTGTACTGAGAGTCGCGTGAACCGCCGGACTGCGGACGGCTGCCTGAACGGCTCCCACCAAACGAACGTGGTGCACCTGAGCCACGGGGAGCCCCGCTCGCAGAGGCACCTCGCCCCGCTCCGCCGTCGCGTCGGGCGCCACCCTTGTTGCCGCCGTCGCGGCCTTGGCCGGTGCTCGAGCGTTCTTGGTCGTCGCTCACGTGGACTCCTTCATCAAGTTTTGAACGTGCAGGTCCATCTTCCCACCGTCGTCTGACGATGGGCCGTGCAAGTGGGTGATCCGCGACGCGCGGACAGCGACTCTCAAGGGCGCTAGCCGTGTGGCCTTCACCTGTAACTGAGCTTTCACTACCCAGCGCTTCAACGACAAGAGCCCACCCCGTCTCCGGGGTGGGCTCTTGTGAATGGTGTTCCGGCGGCGTCCTACTCTCCCACACAGTCTCCCGTGCAGTACCATCGGCGCTGGAGGGCTTAGCTTCCGGGTTCGGAATGGGACCGGGCGTTTCCCCTACGCTATGACCGCCGTAACTCTTTTGGGTTTTCAAGCCGGGTTCTCGGCCGTCTCCCGAGAACCGCACAGTGGACGCGTAGCACAAGTTTTATTGTGTGTTATCAAGTTATCGGCTTATTAGTACCGGTCAGCTCCGAGGGTCTTTCGTCCCCTCTTCCACATCCGGCCTATCTACCCAGTGGTCTACTGGGAGCCTCTCGGGACGAATCCCGTGGAAACCTCATCTCGAAGCAGGCTTCCCGCTTAGATGCTTTCAGCGGTTATCCCTTCCGAACGTAGCCAACCAGCCGTGCTCCTGGCGGAACAACTGGCACACCAGAGGTTCGTCCGTCCCGGTCCTCTCGTACTAGGGACAGCCCTTCTCAAGTTTCCTGCGCGCGCAGCGGATAGGGACCGAACTGTCTCACGACGTTCTAAACCCAGCTCGCGTACCGCTTTAATGGGCGAACAGCCCAACCCTTGGGACCTACTCCAGCCCCAGGATGCGACGAGCCGACATCGAGGTGCCAAACCATGCCGTCGATATGGACTCTTGGGCAAGATCAGCCTGTTATCCCCGGGGTACCTTTTATCCGTTGAGCGACGGCGCTTCCACAAGCCACCGCCGGATCACTAGTTCCGACTTTCGTCCCTGCTCGACTTGTCAGTCTCACAGTCAAGCTCCCTTGTGCACTTGCACTCGACACCTGATTGCCAACCAGGCTGAGGGAACCTTTGAGCGCCTCCGTTACATTTTAGGAGGCAACCGCCCCAGTTAAACTACCCATCAGGCACTGTCCCTGATCCGGATTACGGACCGAGGTTAGATATCCAGAGCGACCAGAGTGGTATTTCAACGTTGACTCCACACACACTGGCGTGCATGCTTCACAGTCTCCCACCTATCCTACACAAGCCGCACCGAACACCAATACCAAACTATAGTAAAGGTCCCGGGGTCTTTCCGTCCTGCTGCGCGTAACGAGCATCTTTACTCGTAGTGCAATTTCGCCGAGTTCACGGTTGAGACAGCGGAGAAGTCGTTACGCCATTCGTGCAGGTCGGAACTTACCCGACAAGGAATTTCGCTACCTTAGGATGGTTATAGTTACCACCGCCGTTTACTGGGGCTTAAATTCTGAGCTTCGCCTTGCGGCTGACCCGTCCTCTTAACCTTCCAGCACCGGGCAGGCGTCAGTCCGTATACATCGTCTTGCGACTTCGCACGGACCTGTGTTTTTAGTAAACAGTCGCTTCTCCCTGGTCTCTGCGACCCTTGCACGCTCCCCCAGCTAGTGGGTTCACGCTCCGGGCCCCCCTTCTCCCGAAGTTACGGGGGCATTTTGCCGAGTTCCTTAACCATGATTCTCTCGATCGCCTTAGTATTCTCTACCTGATCACCTGAGTCGGTTTAGGGTACGGGCGGCTAGAACCTCGCGCCGAGGCTTTTCTTGGCAGCATAGGATCACCCAATCATCGTCCATACGGACTCACCATCAGTTCTCAGGATATGTGAACAGCGGATTTGCCTACTGTTCTCCCTACAACCTTGGACGTGGACAACCATCGCCACGCTGGGCTACCTTCCTGCGTCACCCCTGTTAATACGCTTACCTAATGCCGGTTCGGGTCCCGCGCTCCCCTGAGTCCTCAGCCCCGAAGGGCCTGTGGACCAGGCTTGGGCGGTTAGCATCACCGGGGTCGGTATTGGCGGTTCTTCGCCGGTAGGAGAATATCAACTCCTTGTCCATCGACTACGCCTGTCGGCCTCGCCTTAGGTCCCGACTTACCCAGGGCGGATTAGCCTGGCCCTGGAACCCTTGATCATTCGGCGGACGGGTTTCTCACCCGTCATTCGCTACTCATGCCTGCATTCTCACTCGTGTAGGCTCCACCGCTGGATCACTCCGCGACTTCACTGCCCACACGACGCTCCCCTACCCATCCACACACCTGGACCACGAAGGCCTGGTTATTATGTGAATGCCACAGCTTCGGCGGTGTACTTGAGCCCCGCTACATTGTCGGCGCGGAATCACTTGACCAGTGAGCTATTACGCACTCTTTCAAGGGTGGCTGCTTCTAAGCCAACCTCCTGGTTGTCTGTGCAACTCCACATCCTTTCCCACTTAGCACACGCTTAGGGGCCTTAGCTGGTGGTCTGGGCTGTTTCCCTCTCGACCATGGAGCTTATCCCCCACGGTCTCACTGCCACGCTCTCACTTACCGGCATTCGGAGTTTGGCTGACGTCAGTAACCTTGTAGGGCCCATTAGCCATCCAGTAGCTCTACCTCCGGTAAGAAACACGTGACGCTGCACCTAAATGCATTTCGGGGAGAACCAGCTATCACGAAGTTTGATTGGCCTTTCACCCCTACCCACAGGTCATCCCCCAGGTTTTCAACCCTGGTGGGTTCGGTCCTCCACGCGGTCTTACCCGCGCTTCAACCTGCCCATGGGTAGATCACTTCGCTTCGGGTCTAGACCCAGCGACTATGTTCGCCCTATTAAGACTCGCTTTCGCTACGGCTTCCCCACACGGGTTAACCTCGCCACTGAGCACTAACTCGCAGGCTCATTCTTCAAAAGGCACGCTGTCACCCCTGCTAGGGAGGCTCCAACGGATTGTAGGCACACGGTTTCAGGTACTATTTCACTCCCCTCCCGGGGTACTTTTCACCTTTCCCTCACGGTACTTGTCCGCTATCGGTCACTAGGTAGTATTTAGGCTTATGAAGTGGTCTTCACGGATTCACACGGGATTTCTCGGGCCCCGTGCTACTTGGGATCCCCTTCGGGAGGCCGCGTCATTTCGTCTACGGGGGTCACACCCTCTACGCCGGGCCTTTCAATGCCCTTCGACTATAACGCGGCTTTCTGACTCCCTGAAAGTTCGGCAGAACAATCTGAAAGGTCCCACAACCCCGCCCATGCAACCCCTGCCGGGTATCACACATGAACGGTTTGGCCTCATCCGCTTTCGCTCGCCACTACTCACGGAATATCTCTTCCTGTCGGTACTGAGATGTTTCACTTCCCGACGTTCCCTCCACACACCCTATATATTCAAGTGTGGGTAACTGGACATGACTCCAGCTGGGTTTCCCCATTCGGAAATCCTCGGATCACGGTTCGTTTGCCAACTCCCCGAGGCTTATCGCAGGCTACTACGTCCTTCATCGGCTCCTAGTGCCAAGGCATCCACCCTGTGCCCTTAAAAACTTGACAACAATAAAATTGCAGAGAACAAAGATAAATCTTTGATCTTACAAAGATGCTCGCGTCCACTGTGCAGTTCTCAAGCTACGGACGATCCCACCCAACACCGACGCCTACCCACACGCCCGAAGGCATGCACGTGGTTCGACCGGTTCAGGGTGACCCGTGTCAGCTACCAGACCTTTTCACCACCCGATCCCCCGTTACCAGGAAACCGACCAGCAGGTCCGACGGCCCGAAGATCACCAGCGCCATACGGCGCCCGTGCCCTCAGGACCCAACAGTGTGCTTGCGTCCACCCACCCCACCACCAGCAGTTTCCGATCCGAACCCAAAGGCCCGAACGTACTCCCACCCGCAACGAAGCCGGCATCCATAGTCAATGTTCCACCCGTGAGCAACCGCCCACACCCTCATTCGGAGTGTGGAAGCGGCCACCTGAACACACCCGGTACGCATACAGGGCATGCCAGTGTGTAGCTCCTTAGAAAGGAGGTGATCCAGCCGCACCTTCCGGTACGGCTACCTTGTTACGACTTAGTCCCAATCGCCAATCCCACCTTCGACGGCTCCGTCCCACAAGGGGTTAGGCCACCGGCTTCGGGTGTTACCGACTTTCGTGACTTGACGGGCGGTGTGTACAAGGCCCGGGAACGTATTCACCGCAGCGTTGCTGATCTGCGATTACTAGCGACTCCGACTTCATGGGGTCGAGTTGCAGACCCCAATCCGAACTGAGACCGGCTTTTTGGGATTCGCTCCACCTCGCGGTATCGCAGCCCTTTGTACCGGCCATTGTAGCATGCGTGAAGCCCAAGACATAAGGGGCATGATGATTTGACGTCATCCCCACCTTCCTCCGAGTTGACCCCGGCAGTCTCCTATGAGTCCCCACCATAACGTGCTGGCAACATAGGACGAGGGTTGCGCTCGTTGCGGGACTTAACCCAACATCTCACGACACGAGCTGACGACAACCATGCACCACCTGTACACCAGTCCGAAGACGCGACCATCTCTGGCCGATTCCGGTGTATGTCAAGCCTTGGTAAGGTTCTTCGCGTTGCATCGAATTAATCCGCATGCTCCGCCGCTTGTGCGGGCCCCCGTCAATTCCTTTGAGTTTTAGCCTTGCGGCCGTACTCCCCAGGCGGGGCACTTAATGCGTTTGCTGCGGCACGGAACTCGTGGAATGAGCCCCACACCTAGTGCCCAACGTTTACGGCATGGACTACCAGGGTATCTAATCCTGTTCGCTCCCCATGCTTTCGCTCCTCAGCGTCAGTTGCGGCCCAGTGACCTGCCTTCGCCATCGGTGTTCCTCCTGATATCTGCGCATTCCACCGCTACACCAGGAATTCCAGTCACCTCTACCGCACTCTAGTCTGCCCGTACCCGATGCAAGCTCAAGGTTGAGCCTTGAGTTTTCACACCAGACGCGACAAACCGCCTACGAGCTCTTTACGCCCAATAATTCCGGACAACGCTTGCGCCCTACGTATTACCGCGGCTGCTGGCACGTAGTTAGCCGGCGCTTCTTCTGCAGGTACCGTCACTTTCGCTTCTTCCCTACTGAAAGAGGTTTACAACCCGAAGGCCTTCATCCCTCACGCGGCGTCGCTGCATCAGGCTTTCGCCCATTGTGCAATATTCCCCACTGCTGCCTCCCGTAGGAGTCTGGGCCGTGTCTCAGTCCCAGTGTGGCCGGTCGCCCTCTCAGGCCGGCTACCCGTCGACGCCTTGGTGGGCCGTTACCCCGCCAACAAGCTGATAGGCCGCGAGTCCATCCTTGACCGAAAAACTTTCCAAGCACACCCGATGCCGGGGCGCTTCATATCCAGTATTAGCCCCGGTTTCCCGGAGTTATCCCAGAGTCAAGGGCAGGTTACTCACGTGTTACTCACCCGTTCGCCACTGATCAAGAGAAGCAAGCTCCCCTATCACCGTTCGACTTGCATGTGTTAAGCACGCCGCCAGCGTTCGTCCTGAGCCAGGATCAAACTCTCCGTAAATGTATTAACATCAACCAACCCCAAAGGACCGGTCAACAACCATACGAAGCGGAACACCCCTGCAAAGAGGCACTCCATTAATCAAGGCTACAAACCGAAAACTTGCGTTTTCAATTCATACCAAATTTACTCCGCCAGACATGACCAACCACCCCACAACGAGGCAGCCAACCACACCCAAGCGAAGGGTCTTGGCATTGACTATTAAGCACACTGTTGAGTTCTCAAAGAACGGACGCTCACCATTCCAGACCTTCCAGCCTGTACTCGGGGCAGCCTCTCTAGCCTAACCTAGCTGAACTTTCCTGTCCAACCGCCTTGGAAGGCAGTTGGAGAACAAGTCCTGACCAGGCCACCACGCTACACCTGCGATGAGCCGTAGCTCAACCACTGGTGTTCACATGGAATCCAGCCTTGGGACCAGCCACTTCGCGCCAGTTCCGAAGAACTTCGCCGTGGTGTCTGTGCCTCCCAACCGGGCTGACTTCCAGAACATTACGTGGAGATGAACACCAGCGTCAAGTCCTGCGCTCGTGACCCACGCCACGACCCCAAGTTCACCCGACGGCGGTGCGTGCAACAGCAAGAGTCTTCTTGCCACGCCGGAGCAACGCCCACCGGCCGTGGAGCAGGTCTGCTGCGTCGAGCACCGCATCCTCCGAGGTCACCTTGACGTTGTTGACGTATGCGCCACCCTCGGCGATCGCGCGCCGCGCTGCGGCCTTCGACGTCACCAGACCGCTCGCGATCATGAGGTCGACGATCGTCGTCCCTAGTTCAGCATCAGTCGCTGGGAGCTCAGCGACTGCTCCACCGAGCGTTGCAGCGTCGAGCGCCTCGAGGTCTCCTCGGCCGAAGAGTGCATGGCTCGCTGCGATGACGCTCTCCGTTGCGGATGCGCCATGCACCAACGTCGTCACGTCGGCTGCGAGCGCACGCTGGGCCTCGCGGGCGGCAGGTCGCTCCACGACCGCCTGCTCCAGCTCGGCGATCTCGTCTCGGGAACGGAACGTGAACGTCTTGAGCCAACCAACGACGTCCGCATCGTCTGCGTTGACCCAGAACTGGTAGAAGGCGTACGGGCTGAGCATCTCGGGATCGAGCCAGATAGCACCCCCTTCTGACTTGCCGAACTTCGTGCCGTCCGCCTTGGTGATGAGCGGCGTGGTCAGAGCGTGCACCGTCCGATGCTCTGCCTTGCGGACGAGCTCGACGCCAGCGAGCAGGTTGCCCCACTGGTCGTTGCCTCCCGTCTGGAGCGTGCACCCGTGCCGACGGTTGAGCTCGAGGAAGTCCATTCCCTGGAGGATCTGGTAGCTGAACTCCGTGAAGGAGATCCCCTGGTCGCTGTTGAGCCGGCGTGCGACCGTCTCCTTGGCGAGCATCGTCCCGAGGCGGAAGTGCTTGCCGA
The DNA here is from genome assembly GCF_002564005.1 of Sanguibacter antarcticus. Taxonomy (NCBI): domain Bacteria; kingdom Bacillati; phylum Actinomycetota; class Actinomycetes; order Micrococcales; family Sanguibacteraceae; genus Sanguibacter; species Sanguibacter antarcticus. The sequence continues at coordinate 1,412,256 of NZ_PDJG01000001.1, forward strand.
CGTCACGCAAGAAGTCGATCGCCGCGAGCTCGCCTGTCCAGTCGAGGTTGTTCGCCATCGTCGCAGGGTTCTCACCCTCGAAGGACAGGAACCGTGCGATCTGACGACGCAGGCGCTCGACCCAGTCAGCAACGATGTCTCTCGAGTTGAGGACCCTCTCCCCTGACATTCGCGGGTCGCCGATCAGACCGGTCGCTCCGCCGACGAGAGCGATCGGTCGGTGTCCCGCGAGCTGCAGGTGACGCAGGACCACGAGCTGGACGAGGTGTCCATGGTGGAGGCTCGGCGCAGTCGGGTCGAAACCGCAGTAGTACGTGACGGGTCCGCTCTCGAGCGCCTCACGCAGGGCCTCGATATCGGTGGTCTGAGCCACCAGCCCGCGCCATTCCAGCTCGTCAAGAACGGTACTCACTGCGATCTCCCTCGGTCCTGTGCCGCGTCCGGTCCGCGACCCGCGTCCTAGTCTGCCGTGTCATCGTGGCTCCCCCGAACCTCCCGGTGCCTGACGGTCTCGCGTCGTCGCCGCCCGGTATGCCGAGACCGTCGGTTCACCGTCCAACCAGAGGCGCCACGGAAACGTGGTGCCGTCACCGCCAGGACCTGAGACGCCTACCCGTGGGCCGCACGAGACTGCGCCCCCGCTCGACCGCGCCGGATCGTGCAGGACGACGACGCCGTGAGGATCGGTCAGATCCGTCCCGTCCAGGGAATGGTCGATCCCCAGCGCCACCGTGAGCCGTGCCGGACCGCGTGCCAGGTCGCGCGCCGAGCCCACCACCCCTCGACGTGTCCGCCGGGCCTGCGCGAGCTCCTGCCCCTCGACGATCTCCCCCGCGCGCAGCAAGATCCCGGACGCCTCGTCGCCCGACCCGGCAACGATGTTCATGCACGCATGGAGGCCGAGGTGGCGGTAGACATAGAGATGACCTGCAGGTCCGAACATGGTGGCGTTGCGTCGCGTCTGCCCCCGGAAGGCGTGCGACGCAGGATCCTGGGATCCACGGTAGGCCTCGACCTCCGTGATCCGCACGGTCACGGTGCCTTCGTCGATGCGGCTGTTCACATGCATGCCGAGCAGGTCGTGCGCCACCGCGAGCGTGTCCCGTTCGAACCACGAACGGTGAGCCACAACCGTCATCGTGCGTCCTCGTCCTGCGCCCCGCCCAGGAGCGACGGGGCAGCCGGTCGTGACGGGCCGTCCTGCCGCTCCCCCTCCCCGTCGAGGTGCACATGCGCACGCTGTGCAGTGAGGTTGGCTGCGTAGTGGGCGCGCTCCTGCGTCATGAAACGGGACCAGTGCTCGAGGGCGTCCGTCCCGTCCCGTTCGAGACCGCGCGCGAGCCGAACCGCGTCCGGCGCCTCGACCCAGACGATCGTCGGCAGAAACTCGTCGACGCTGGACGACGCAGAGCCACAGCCCTCGACGACGATCACGTCCGACGGCTCGACGACCACGGTCTCGGCATACGAGTCCGCGATCCAGTCGAAGCGCCGGTACGTTCCTGATATCCCCTGCGAGAGCGGGGTGAGGACCGCGCCGAGCAGCTGGTCCACACCTGCATCCAGCCCCGTCCAGCCCGCATAGAGGTCGTCCATGTGGACGATCGTCGCACCGAGGGCCTCGACGATCTGGGCCGCCAGGGTGGTCTTTCCTGACCCGGCCGGCCCGTCGATGCAGACCAACCGGGCTCCCCCGAGGCCCGCCGGCCCGCGACCGATGTCCTGGAGGAGCCCGGCCAGGACACCCGCCGGGACGGTCATCGCACGGAGAGCGTGCGACGACCGTCCCGAGGACGTGCGTCGTGCTCGATCATCCGTTGACCCAGAACCGGTACTCCGCCACCCGGACCTTAGCGGCCTCGAGCTGCTCTGCGACCCGCTCCGGAGCCGTCCCGCCCACCGCGTTGCGCGAGGCGAGCGATCCCTCCACCGTGAGCACGTCACGGACCGCTGGCGTCAGGTGCTCAGAGATCTCGGCCAGATCAGAGTCGGAGAGATCCCACAGCTCGATGCCGCGCTCCTCGCATGCCTGGACACAGGCTCCGGCGACCTCGTGCGCCACCCGGAACGGGACGCCCTCGCGGACGAGCCACTCGGCCACGTCTGTCGCGAGGGAGAAACCCTGCGGTGCGAGCGCAGCCATCCGGTCCACGTCGAAGGTCAGCGTCGAGACCATGCCCGCGAAAGCCGGAAGCAGGACGGTGAGGGTGTCGACCTGGTCGAAGACCGGCTCCTTGTCCTCTTGCAGGTCCCTGTTGTACGCGAGCGGAAGCCCCTTGAGCGTCGCGAGGAGACCCGTGAGATCGCCGATGAGACGCCCAGCCTTGCCGCGAGCGAGCTCCGCGACGTCAGGGTTCTTCTTCTGGGGCATGATGCTCGACCCGGTGGAGTACGCGTCGTCCAGACGGACGAAACCGAACTCCTTCGTGTTCCAGACGATGATCTCCTCAGCGAACCGCGACAGGTCGATCCCGAGCATCGCCGAGACGAACGCGAACTCGGCGACGACGTCGCGGCTCGCCGTCCCGTCGATCGAGTTCTCCACCGCCGAGTCGAACTCGAGCTCTGCCGCCACGGCTTCCGGGTCGAGCCCGAGAGACGAACCCGCCAGCGCACCAGAACCGTACGGCGACCTGGCCGCGCGAACGTCCCAGTCGATGAACCGGTCCACGTCGCGCAGCAGCGGCCACACGTGCGCCAGGAGGTGGTGCGCAAGGAGCACCGGCTGGGCGTGCTGGAGGTGGGTCCGACCAGGCATGGCTGCCCCCGGGTGCGCCTCGGCCTGGCCGATGAGCGCGTCAGCCACGTCGAGGGCGAGCCCGCCGACGACCTTGGCTTCTTCGCGGAGATACATCCGCACCAAGGTCGCGATCTGGTCATTGCGCGAACGTCCGGCACGGAGCTTTCCACCGAGGTCGACGCCCGCACGCTCGATGAGCCCACGCTCGAGAGCCGTGTGGACGTCCTCGTCGGCAAGGACCGGCAGGAACGTCCCAGACTCGACGTCAGCAGACAGGGCGTCGAGCGCGGCGAGCATGTCCGTCAGCTCGTCCTCGGTGAGCAACCCCGCGGACCGGAGCACGCGAGCGTGCGCCCGTGACCCGGCGATGTCCTGCTGTGCCAGACGCCAGTCGAAGTGCGTGGACTGCGACAGCGCCTGGAGAGCCTTGGCAGGACCACCTGCGAAGCGTCCCCCCCACAGGCTCACGGGCGCGTCAGCAGCAGGCGTGACCGTCTGGTCGTCGCCTCCAGACGTCAGCGACGCTGCCGGAACGATCTCGTCTCCCACGTCAGGCCTTGGTCGCCGGGAGCGACGTGCCCGAGAGGTCCACGCCGTTGCCGAACTTCACGTCGCGCGCTGCCGAGAGCTTGGCGGTCAGGCCGTAGATCTCGATGAAACCACGAGCCTGCGACTGGTCGAACGAGTCGCCCTCGTCGTAGGTAGCGAGGTTGAAGTCGTAGAGGCTCGACTCGCTGCGACGTCCGCTCACCGTGGCCCGGCCACCGTGCAGCACGAGGCGGATCTCTCCCGAGACGTACTTCTGCGTGTCGTCGATGAAGGTCTCGAGAGAGCGCTTGAGCGGCGAGAACCACATGCCGTCGTAGACCAGCTCGGTCCAGCGCTGCTCGACCGTACGCTTGAACCGCGCCTGCTCGCGCTCGATGGTGACGTTCTCGAGCTCCTGGTGCGCGGCGATGAGTGCCATGGCCCCCGGTGCCTCGTAGATCTCGCGCGACTTGATACCGACGAGGCGGTCCTCGACGATGTCGATACGCCCGACCCCCTGGGCGCCGGCTCGGCGGTTCATCTCCTGGATGGCCTGCAACGGGGTGACAGCGATGCCGTCGAGCGCGACCGGGATGCCCTTCTCGAACGTCACGACGACCTCGTCCGCCACGGGCGGGAACGTCGGGTCGTCGGTGTAGCTGTAGACGTCCTTGGTCGGCGCGTTCCAGATGTCCTCGAGGAAGCCCGTCTCGACGGCGCGACCCCAGACGTTCTGGTCGATCGAGAACGGGTTGTGCTTCGTCGTCGCGATCGGGAGGCTGTGGTTCTCGGCGTAGCCGATCGCCTTCTCGCGCGTCAGCGCAAGGTCACGGACCGGCGCGAGGCACTTGAGGTCCGGAGCGAGCGACGTGATGCCCACCTCGAAGCGCACCTGGTCGTTGCCCTTGCCCGTGCAGCCGTGGGCGACCGTCTGGGCATCGAACTGGCGCGCAGCACGGACGAGGTGCTTGACGATCGTCGGGCGCGAGAGCGCAGAGACGAGCGGGTACCGGTCGAGGTAGAGCGCGTTGGCCCGCAGCGCCGGCATGCAGTACTCCTCGGCGAACTCGTCGCGGGCGTCCGCGACGTAGGCCTCGACGGCCCCGCAGTCGAGGGCACGCTGGCGGATGACCTCGAGGTCTTCACCGCCCTGACCGACGTCGACGGCCACAGCGATGACCTCGGCCCCGGTTCGCTCGGCGATCCATCCGATAGCAACGGAGGTGTCCAGGCCGCCCGAATAGGCGAGCACGACGCGTTCAGTCATGGCTTTGTCTCTTTCTCGACGTGGTGTGTATGGAGCAAGTCTGTCATCGGGTCACGCCGGGCGTGACCCTCACGCAAGCAGGTCTATGGGGTGTCGCTCGCAAGAGCGACGAAGCGGGCGGCGAGCTCGTCGCCCCCGTCCGCCTCGCGGGCGATGACGAGCACGGTGTCGTCTCCCGCGATCGTGCCGAGCACGCCAGGGAGCACCGAGTGGTCGATCGCCGACGCCAGGTACTGCGCCGCGCCCGCCGGTGTCCGCAGGACCACGAGGTTCGCAGAGCTCTCTGCTGACACCAAGAGCTCCCCGCACAGACGAGTCAGCCGGGCGGCAAGATATTCCCGGTCGTCGGTCGCCTGCACAGAACGGTCGCCGCCCTCGCCAGGGACCGCGTAGACAAGGACACCGCTCGACGTGCGGACCTTCTCGGCGCGCAGCTCGATGAGGTCTCGAGACAGCGTCGCCTGGGTGACGTGCAGCCCGTCCGCAGCGAGAGCCCGGGCCAGCTCGGCCTGAGAGTGGATCTGCTCACGGACGAGCAGCTGGACCACCCGCGCATGACGTGCAGTCTTCGTCGCAGGAACGCTGCCGACCGGGACGCTCTGGAAGGTCATGACCTGTCCATGAGCCACGTCATGAGCGCCTTCTGCGCGTGCAAGCGGTTCTCCGCCTCGTCCCAGACGACCGACTGCGGGCCGTCGATGACTTCGGCGGTGATCTCTTTGCCACGGTACGCAGGCAGACAGTGCAGGACGATGGCGTCGGACGCCGCGTGCGCCAGCAGGGCAGAGTCGAGCTGGTACGGGACGAACGGCTCAGCACGCTCGTCCGCGGTCGCCTCGTCGCCCATGGAGACCCAGGTGTCGGTCGCTACCGCGTCCGCCCCCTGGACCGCAGCGAGCGCGTCCGACGTCACCGTGACCGAGCCGCCCGTCTGCTCGGCGACGGCTGCCGCAGCCGCGAGGATCCCGGCGTCCGGCAGGTAGCCGTGCGGGGTACCGACCCGGACGTGCATCCCAGCCGTCGCGCCCCCGAGGAGGTACGACTGCGCCATGTTGTTCGCGCCGTCACCGACATAGGCGAGCGTCTGGCCCCGCAGCGCAGCGACGCCGCCGCGGTGCTGGGCGATCGTCGTGAGGTCGGCCAGGATCTGGCACGGGTGGAAGTCGTCCGTCAGCGCGTTGACGACGGGCACCCCGCTCACCGCTGCCATCTCCTCGACGCGAGACTGCGCGTGCGTGCGCCACACGACCATCGACACCTGCCGGCCGAGCACCCGTGCTGTGTCGGCGATCGACTCACGGACCCCGATCTGGGCCAGGTTGCCGTCGACCACGAGCGGGAAGCCGCCGAGCTCGGCGATCCCGGTGGTGAAGGACACCTGGGTCCGCAGCGTCGGCTTGTCGAAGATCACGGCGACCGCGCGCGGGCCCGCGAACGGCGTGTGCGCGTGGCGGTCCGTGCGGAACCTGAGCGCGAGCTCGAGCACCTCGGCCTGCTCGGCCGGGTTGAGGTCGTCGTCGCGGAGCAGGTGGCGGATCGGTCCGGTGGGCATCGTCAGGACTCCTTGGCTGTGAGGGCTGCCGGCGTGCGCGGCAGGGCGGCGAGGAAGGCGACGAACTCGTCCGCCTGCTCGCGGGTGAGGATGAGCGGCGGAGCGAGCCGCAACGCTGTCGGGCTGACCGCATTGATGATGAACCCTGCCTCGAGCGCTGCCGACGCCACGGTGGGCGCCACGTCGGACGTCAGCTCGATGGCGATGAGCAGGCCGGTCCCCCGCGCCGACGCGACGAGCGGGTGCCCGAGGGCTTCCACCGCGGCACGCAGGTGAGCACCGACGGCCGTCGCCTGAGCGAGCAGACCGTCGCGCTCGATGACCCCGATCGTCGTCAGCGCGGCCGCGGCCGCGACGGGGTTCCCGCCGAAGGTCGACCCGTGTTCTCCCCGGCCGAGCAACGTCGCGCAGTGCGGTCCGAACGCGACCGCGGCCCCCATGGGGAACCCACCGCCGAGCCCCTTGGCGAGCGTGACGACGTCCGGGACCACGCCCTCGCCGATGTGCGGCTGCTGGTGTGCCAGCCACGACCCCGTCCGGCCCATGCCGGTCTGGACCTCGTCGAGGACGAGCAAGGCACCGTGGTCGCGCGTCAGCTCACGGGCCCGGGTGAGGTAGCCCGGGGGCAGCGAGCGCACGCCGGCCTCGCCCTGGATCGGCTCGATGAACAGGGCTGCGACGTCCGACCCGACCGAGAAGGCGTCCTCGAGCGCCCGGACGGCACCGAACGGGAGGAACTCGACACCGCCGGGAAGAGGCTCGAACGGCTCGCGGTACGCCGCCTTGGAGGTCAGGGCGAGCGCCCCCATCGTCCGACCGTGGAAGCCGCCCTCGAGCGCGAGGACGCGCGGACGACCCGTGCGTCGTGCCATCTTGAAGGCGGCCTCGTTGGCCTCGGCGCCCGAGTTGGTGAAGAAGACACGCGAGCCCTCGGGCGCGCCGCTCAGATCGATGAGCCGCTCAGCGAGCGCGATCTGGGTGGGCGTGCCGAAGAAGTTCGAGACGTGGCCGAGCGTGCCGAGCTGGGCGCTGATCGCCGCTGTGAGCGTCGGGTGGGCATGGCCGAGGGCGTTGACCGCGATTCCGGCAAGGAGGTCGAGGTACCGCTGACCGTCTGCGTCCCACACGTAAGCACCCTCGCCGCGCACCAGCACACGCTGGGGTGGACCGAACGTGTCCATGACCGAGAACGTATAGCGCTGGGTCCATTCCGTGACGGAACCCGCCACAGCATCCCTGCGGTGGGACGGCGCCGAAGTGGCCTGCACGGACGAGGCCTGGGCGGAGGTACGGCTCAGCTCGCTCATGACTCGGCTCCGGGGGGCGTCGCGCGGGTGATGGGCGCGGCTGCTGCGTAGGTCGTGTGCGGTACAGAGAGCCGACCGTCGCTGTCTGGCACCACCATCGTGCCGATGCCTCGCGCGGTGAAGACCTCCATGAGCACGGAGTGCGCGACGCGTCCGTCGATGACGTGCGCCTGGCGCACCCCGCCACGCACCGCGCGCAGGCAGGCTTCCATCTTGGGCACCATCCCGGACTCGAGCGTCGGCAGGAGGTCGGCGAGCGCCCCGACGGAGATCTCGCTCGCGAGAGACGTGCGGTCGGGCCACGACGTGTACAGACCCTCGACATCCGTGAGGATGATGAGCTTCTTCGCACCGAGCGCGACAGCGAGCGCGGCGGCGGCCGTGTCCGCATTGACGTTGAGGACCTGCGTCGGGTCCGCGATGTCGGGAGCGATGGTCGAGACGACCGGGATACGACCAGCGTCGAGGAGGTCTTGGACAGCACGCGGGTCGACCTCGACGACGTCGCCCACGAGCCCGACGTCGACGGGCTCGCCGTCGACGGTCGCGGTGCGCCGGCGCGCGCGCAGGAGCCCGCCGTCCTCGCCAGACAGGCCGACCGCGTTGGGTCCGTGCGCGTTGAGGAGCCCGACGAGCTCGCGGGACACCTTTCCGGTGAGCACCATGCGGACGACGTCCATCGCTTCGGGGGTCGTCACACGCAGCCCTCCGCGGAACTCGCTCTCGATGCCGAGGCGATCGAGCATCTCCGTGATCTGCGGACCGCCGCCGTGCACGATGACTGGCCTGAGGCCGACCTGGCGCAGGAACACCATGTCCTGGGCGAAGGCCGCCTTGAGGCCGTCGTCGATCATCGCGTTGCCGCCGTACTTGACCACGACGAGCGCACCGTCGAACTGCCTGAGCCAGGGCAGCGCCTCGATGAGCACCTCGGCCTTCTGCGAGGGTGCGAGGTCTGCTGCCACGTCGATGTCGCTGAGATCGAGAGTGCTCATGAGGAGTACGCGCTGTTCTCGTGGACGTAGTCGTGCGTGAGGTCGTTGGTCCAGACGGTCGCTTCCGCGTCCCCGGCGTGCAGGTCCACGACCACGGTCACGTCCCTGTCGGAGGCGAGGTCGACGAGCTCACGGGCATCCCCGACGCCACCGGCGCGGCACACCTGGACACCGTTGATGGTGACGTCGAGCCGTGCTGCGTCGAAGGGCGCCACCGACTCGGGGACGGTCCCCACGGCAGACAGGACGCGGCCCCAGTTCGGGTCGTTGCCGAACACTGCGGCCTTGAAGAGGTTCGAGCGCGTCACGGCACGGGCGACCGCGACGGCTGCGTCCTCGGTCGTCGCGCCCACGACCCGGACGGCGATGTCGTGGCTGGCGCCCTCGGCGTCGCCGACGAGCTGACGGGCCAGGCTCGCGCACGCTTCTGTCAGGGCGTCGGTGAACTCCTCGGCCGAGGGGCGGGAGCCGCTCGCCCCGGACGCGAGCAGGACGACCGTGTCGTTGGTCGACATGCAGCCGTCCGAGTCCACGCGGTCGAACGTGCAGGCGGTGGCTGCGCGCAGGGCGGCGTCTGCGAGCGCGGCGTCGATCTCGGCGTCGGTCGTCAGGACGCAGAGCATGGTGGCGAGGCCGGGAGCGAGCATCCCTGCACCCTTGGCCATGCCGCCGATCGTCCAGGTCCCGAGGTCGGGTGCCGCGTCGCCGTCGGAGGTGATCGTGACGGTGACGACCTTCGGGACGGTGTCGGTCGTCATGATCGCGTGCGCAGCGTCGTCGCCGCCGTCGCTGGAGAGGTGGGCGACGGCGTCGTCGACCCCGGCGAGCAGCGCGTCCATGGGCAGGCGTGTGCCGATGAGTCCTGTGGAGCAGACGAGGGTGTCGCCCGGAGAGATGTCGAGCGCAGCGGCGAGGTGCTCGGCGGTGCGGTGGGTATCGAGGAAGCCCTCTGGCCCGGTGCAGGCGTTCGCTCCCCCAGAGTTGAGGACGACGGCCCGCGCACGGCCGTCGGCTGCACTCTGCCGCGACCACGTCACGGGAGCTGCCTCGACCCTGTTGGAGGTGAAGACGGCGCTGACCACGTCAGACGGGCCGTCGTTGACCACGACGGCGACATCTGGCTTGCCGGTCGACTTCAGACCGGCCGCGACGCCCGCTGCCCGGAAACCTTGTGCTGAGGTGACGCTCACGGGGCTGTTCCTTCGTGTTCGAGGCCCATGGTCTGAGGTAGACCGAGAGCGATGTTCATGGACTGGACGGCTGCGCCGGCAGTGCCCTTGACGAGGTTGTCGAGAGCGGTGACGGTGACGACGCGTCCTGCGCGTCGGTCGATCGCGACCTGGACGAGCGCGGTGTTGGCGCCGACGGTCATGGCCGTGGTCGGCCACTGCCCTTCGGGGAGGAGCTCGACGAACGGCTCTCCGTCGTAGGCCTGCTCCCATGCACGACGCACGTCGGTGAGCGTGGCGTGCTCGTGCCCTGCAGCGAGACGCGCGGTGGCGGTCGAGAGGATCCCGCGGGACATCGGCACGAGGACGGGCGTGAAGGAGACCGTGACCTCGGGGGCGCCGGCGAGGCGAAGGTTCTGCTCGATCTCGGGGACGTGCCGGTGGGAGCCGCCGACCCCGTAGGCCTGCGCTGAGCCGAGCGCCTCGGAGGCGAGCAGGTGCGTCTTGAGGCTCTTGCCTGCCCCGGAGTAGCCGACGGCGAGCACGGCGACGAGGTCTCGTGCGTCGATGATCCCGGCGGCTACACCGGGCTGGAGGCCGAGCGTCACTGCGGTGACGTTGCACCCGGGGACGGCGATGCGACGCGCCCCGGCGAGGTTCTCTCGCTGCTTGGTGACGGCCCGCTCGCCGTGCACGTCCGAGGCGAGCAGGAGCTCGGGCAGCCCGTAGGGCCACGTTCCCGAGTGCTCGGAGCCGTAGAACTCGGTCCAGGCGGCCGGGTCGACGAGCCGGTGGTCGGCACCGAGGTCGAGGACGAGCGTGTCAGCAGGCAGGAGCGACGCGATCTCGCCCGAGGCTCCGTGCGGCAGCGCCAGGACGACCACGTCGTGGCCTGCCAGGTTCTCTGCGGTCGTCGGTTCGAGGATGCGTCCGGCGAGGCCGCGGAGGTGCGGCTGGTGCTCACCGAGCGCCGAGCCTGCGTTGGAGTGCGCAGTGAGGGTGCCGATCTGGATCTCCGGGTGGCCGCTCAGGAGCCGGAGAGTCTCGCCGCCGGCGTATCCGCTCGCACCTGCTACCGCTACCGTGAAGACCATGTGCATAACCATACACTCCGACGGAAGATGATGCACCTATCGCGATAGGCTCCGACGACGGACATCGAACCGATAACGGACAGGAACGATCCATGAACGACACCACGCCCTCCGCCCCCCGACAGGTCGTCCGCGCGCTGCGTGCTGGCGGCGTCGAGGTCCTCGAGCACCGCGACGAACCGGCTCCCGTCGCCGGACCGGGCGAGGCTCTCGTCGACGTCGCCGCGGTCGGCGTGAACTTCATCGACACCTACCTTCGGTCCGGGGTCTACCCGACGACCTACCCGAGCGTCCTGGGCTCGGAAGGCTCCGGCGTCGTCGCCGCTGTCGGCACAGGTGTCACAGACGTCTCCGTCGGCGACCGTGTCGCCTGGTGCGACGCCCCCGGCTCGTACACGAGCCAGGTGATCGTCCGTGCCGAGCGACTCCTCGTCGTCCCCGACGAGGTCGACATGCGTACCGCGGCCGCCGTCCCGCTGCAAGGACTCACCGCCCACTACCTCGCGACGTCGACGTACCCGATCTCCCCCGGCGACGACGTCCTGCTGCACGCCGGCGCCGGCGGCGTCGGCCTCCTCCTCACCCAGCTCGCGACCGCCCGAGGCGCCCGGGTCATCACCACCGTCTCGACGGACGCGAAAAAGCGCCTCTCGCGCGCCGCAGGAGCACACGACGTCATCAGGTACGACACCCTCGAGGACCTGACGTCCGACCTTCCAGCGATCGTCCGCAGCCTCACCGACGGCCGCGGGGTGCACGTCGCCTACGACTCCGTCGGCAGGGACACGTTCGACGCATCGCTCGCGTCGCTGCGTTCCCGCGGGATGCTCGTCCTCTTCGGCGGCTCCTCCGGACAGGTTCCCCCGTTCGACCCGCAGCGTCTCAGCGCGGCCGGATCCGTGTACCTGGTCCGGCCGACGCTCGGAAGCTACGTCGCCACACGAGAAGAGCTCGTCTCACGATCCGACGAGGTCTTCGCAGCAGTGCGCAGCGGCGCTCTCTCGGTACGCATCGGCGCGACCTACCCGCTCGCCGACGCAGCCCAGGCGCACGCGGCCCTCGAGTCTCGCTCGACCACCGGCAAGGTCCTGCTCCTCCCCTGACCCACCAGCCAGCTACCCTCAGAGCATGAACAGCTCGTGGGCCGACGGCGGATACGAGGACCGAGACCCCGGGCCGTCGCGCGCCGCACGGACCACGCTGACCGTCCTCGTCCTCCTCGTCACCGCGCTCAGCGCCGTGGTGTACCTGAAGTTCGGTCTCGACCAGTCCCGCGACGAGTGCTACCGCGACGCACCGCGAGGGACCTCCGTGGACGAGATCACGACCGGCCTCCGCTGGTTGCCTCCGGGCTACGACTGCTCCTACGACTCCTGAGCCCCTCGCGGCGAGGGGTACCGGGCAGCGCCGGCCAGCACCTCGACGTGGTGGAAGTGATCGATCGGACCACGTCCGTGACCGACCTGCAGCCCCTCGCCTGCACGCAGCGCGCCCGTCAGCCAGGCCTTCGCCGTACGCACGCTCTGCTCCCAGGAACCGAGACGCGGCTGGAGCGCAGCAACAGCCGAGGAGAGCGAGCACCCGGTGCCGTGCGTGCTCGTGGTGCGCACACGAGGCGCATCGAGCTCGACGACCCCACCGTCGACGACCAGCGCGTCTGGGCTGCGTCCCCCTGTGAGGTGACCGCCTTTCACCAGAACCGCAGCACCGACCGTCGCTTCGAGGCGGATCCCCTGGGCGACCGCCTCCTGCCACGAGGTAGCTGCCGGCTCGTCGACCAGGACGGCCAGCTCGGCCAGGTTCGGGGTCACGAGGTCCGCCCTCGAGAGGAGCCGGACCAGCGCCGTCCGTGCATCGTCGTCGAGCAGGCTGTGCCCGCTCGTCGCGACCATCACCGGGTCGACGACCACCACCGGGACGCGCACCTCCGCGAGCCACCCGGCGATCACGTCAGCGTTCGCCGCCGTCGCGACCATCCCGACCTTGACCGCGTCGACGACGACGTCGTCGCTCACTGCTTCGAGCTGCGCACGCAGAAAGTCCGCCCCCGGGACGTGCGACGAGCGCACCCCCCGGGTGTTCTGCGCGACGAGCGCCGTCACGACCGCCATGCCGTACGCACCGTGGGCCGCGAACGACTTGAGGTCGGCCTGGATCCCGGCACCACCGGTCGGATCGGTCCCTGCGATGCTCAGGACACGGGGACGAGCAGGGGCAGACGTCATGAGCGACATCCCTTCGCTAGTACGAGCTAGATCAGGTTCGACGGGTGTGGTCTCAGCCCGAACCGTGCGCGGGCACCCCGTGTCGCTCACGACGATACTCAACCTCGCAGGACGGCTCCTACCTGACGGTGTGCCTCGGCGACAGCGGCCTCACGGACGGCTGCTGTGTCCGCCGCCGTGAGCGTGCGATCGGCTCCACGCAGCCGCAACGAGAACGCGAGCGACTTCTTGCCCTCACCCACCTGCTCTCCGACGAACACGTCGAAGAGGCGCAGCTCCTCGAGCAGCGGCCCTGCGCCCTCCTCGACCGCGTCGAAGACCCGCTGTGCAGGCACGTCGGCATCGACGACGAGCGCGAGGTCTTCCTTCGCGAGGGGGAAGGTCGAGACGGTCGTCCCCTGGAGCGGCTCGGTCGCAGCCGCGGCGAGCAGCACGTCGAGATCCACCTCGAACGCGACCGCACGGGCAGGGAGGCTGAGCTCCTCGACCGCCTTCGGGTGCAGCTCGCCGGCGTGGCCGACCACGGTCCCGTCTACGAGCTCGAGGCGCGCGCAGCGCCCCGGGTGCCACGGCGCGTGGTCGGCATCGCTCGTCACCGTGACCTCGACCCCCACCCGTTCCGCGACGAGGCGCGCTCCTGCGACGGCGTCCGTCCAGTCGGCGGGGCGCCCTGGTCCCCACCACCCGGCGAGGTCACGCTGTCCGCACAGCACCCCGGCGACCCGACGAGGCTGGTCGGGAACCGCGGCGTCGATCTCGGCGAGCTGCTCTGCGGAGGGACGCACAGCCCCCGGAAAGAGCGGCGCGGCGGGTGCGCCAGGTCGCGGCCGGGTCACGAGACCGATCTCGAACAGCGCGAGGTCGCTCTGCCCGCGCGCGACGTTGCGACGTGCGGTGTCGAGAAGCGTCACCAGAAGGTTCGTGCGCATCTCGTTCTTCTCGGCAGACATCGGGTTCGCCAGGACGAGGGCGGTCCGCCGCGCGTCGTCGGGTGCAAGACCGAGCTCGTCGTGCTGCGCTCGACCGACGAACGGGTAGCTCAACGTCTCGACGTACCCGTCCTCAGCCAGAGCGCGCGCGACGCTCCGACGGACCCGCTGGTTCGAGGTCAGGCCCCGCCCGGCTGGCGCAGCAGGAAGGATCGACGGGATCGCGTCGTACCCGACGAGCCGCGCGACCTCCTCGACGAGCTCAGCAGAACCGACGAGGTCCGACCTCCAGCTCGGTGCCACGACGTCGACGAGACGCGGCTCGCCGGCGACCGGCGCGACCTCGCACCCGATCTCCGTGAGGACCGTACGCACCTGGTCCGGCGTGTACGCGACACCGACGAGACGTTCAGGCTCGTCCAGCGCAAACCGGATCGTCGTTGCTGGCAGCACCACGTCGAGCACGCTCACAGCGTCGTCGGCCGTGCCACCACCGAGCTCGACGAGGAGCTCTACGACACGCTGGGCGGCTACTGCCGCCAGCCGTGGATCGACACCGCGCTCGAACCTCTTCGCGGCTTCGCTCGGCAGCTTGTGCCGACGTGCCGTGCGGGCGACAGAGATGGGATCGAAGTGGGCGGCCTCGACGAGCACGTCCGTCGTCGCGGCCGTGACCTCGGTCTCGGCACCACCCATGACGCCTGCCAGGCCGAGGACCCGGGCACCGCGGTCGCCGGACGGGCTGTCGGTGATGAGGAGGTCCTCAGGGCTCAGGGCCCTGTCCGCACCGTCGAGCGTCACCAGGCGTTCACCCTCGACAGCCCGGCGGACGACGACAGGTTCGGCCACGGTCGCCAGGTCGTAGGCGTGCAGCGGCTGCCCGAGATCGAGCATGACGTAGTTCGTCACGTCGACGGCGAGCGAGATCGGCCGCATCCCGGCCTGGGCGAGCCGACGCTGCATCCAGGCCGGCGAAGGAGCGGACGCGGCAACACCCCGGACGATACGGGTGACGAACGCGTCGCACCCGGTGATCCCGTTGACCGGACCGTCGTCCGAGACCTCTACGCGGAACCCGGTCGCCGTCGCTGCAGGGACCGCTGCCGTCGGCAGACCACGGTCGGTGAACGCTGCACCCGTCGAGTGTGCGTACTCACGGGCGACCCCTCGCATCGAGAAGCAGTATCCCCGGTCCGGCGTGACGTTGATCTCGAGGACCTCTTCGTCGAGCCCCAGCAGCGCGAGCGCGTCCGCGCCCGGCGTCACGTCGTGCCCCGTCGCCGCAGAGTAGCCGAGCCGCTCCAAGACGATGATCCCGTCGTGGTCGTCGCCCAGCCCGAGCTCGCTCTGGGAGCAGATCATCCCGTCCGACAGGTGTCCGTACGTCTTGCGTGACGCGATCGGGAACGGTCCAGGAAGCACCGCACCGGACAGCGCGACGACGACGAGGTCGTCGACGACGAAGTTGTGCGCACCGCAGACGATCCCGCGCGGGACCGTCGGCAGGCCAGAGTCGTCGAGGACGTTGTGCCCGCCGACGTCGACCTGGCACCAGTTGATGACCTTGCCGTTCTTCTGAGGCTCCTTCTCGAGCGAGACGATCCGTCCGACGACGAGCGGTCCCGTGACGCCGCTCGACCGGACCCCCTCCTCCTCGAGCCCCACCCGCACGAGCGCGGCGGCCAGCTCTGTCGCGGTCAGGCCCACGGGCAGCTCGACGTGCTCTCCGAGCCAGGAGAGTGCGATGTTCGGCATCAGATGTCCATTCCGAAGTGCTGGGAGAAGCGGATGTCGCCCTCGACCATGTCGTGCATGTCAGCGATCCCGTGGCGCAGCATGAGGGTCCGTTCGATCCCCATGCCGAAGGCGAACCCCGAGTACACGGTCGGGTCGATGCCCGCCGCGAGGAGCACGTTGGGGTTGACCATGCCGCACCCGCCCCACTCGATCCAGCCGGCGCCCCCCTTCTTCTGCGGGAACCACAGGTCGAGCTCTGCGCTCGGCTCCGTGAACGGGAAGAACGACGGGCGCAGGCGTGTCTTGGCCTCTGGCCCGAACATCGCCTTCGCGAAGTGGTCGAGCGTGCCGAACAGGTGAGCCATGGTCAGGCCCTTGTCGACTGCGAGACCTTCCACCTGGTGGAAGACGGGCGTGTGGGTCGCGTCGAGCGCATCGGTGCGGAAGACCTTGCCCGGGCACGCGACGTAGACAGGGAGCTCACGCTCGAGCAGGGTCCGCGCCTGGACCGGAGAGGTGTGCGTGCGCAGGACGAGATGGGACTCCGTGGTCAAGCTCTGGTCCTCACCAGCCGCACCTGCGACGAAGAACGTGTCCTGCATCTGACGTGCGGGGTGGTCCGGCCCGAAGTTCAGGGCGTCGAAGTTGAACCACTCGGCCTCGACCTCCGGGCCGTCGGCGATCTCCCAGCCCATCGAGACGAAGAAGTCTCCGACACGCTCCTGGAGCGCCTCGAGCGGATGCCGTGCCCCGGGTGCGCGGCGCACAGGAGGGAGCGTCACGTCGACAGACTCCTCGACGAGGACCCGTGCGGCACGCTCGGCGTCGAGCTCGACCTGACGTGTGGCCAACGCCGTGGAGATCCGCCCACGGGCAGGGCCGAGAAGCTTGCCGGCGACGGCCTTCTCAGCAGGTGCCAGACGACCGATCTCACGGTTCGCGAGCGCGATCGGGCTGCGGTCCCCCGTGTGCGCGATCCGCACAGCCTTGAGCTCGTCGAGGTCTTGAGCCTCCAGCACCGCGGTGAGCGCCGCACGGACGGCGGACTCGACCGCGGTCGAGTCGAGAGGAGAGAACGGCGGGACGGCGGGATCGGGCGCTGCAGGGGTGGACATGCTGACCTTCCGAGCGGAGGGGGTTGAGCCGAGCGGCCCTGAAGATTCTATGCGCGCCCCTTCGGTGCACGAGCCGGATATCGGCTCGTGACCGCACGTCGGACGAAGTACGACGCGACCACCACCACGACCAGACCGGCTGTCGCGGCGAGCTGTCGGCGCGCAGTCTCGTCGAAGAGCATGAGCACCCCGACCCCGCCGAGCCCGGCGATCGTCGCCCACGTGAGGTAGGGGTACCCCCACATACGGACGATGAGCAGCCCTTGCTCCTCGAGGCGAGGTCGCAGGCGCAGCTCAGACACTGCGATGAGGACCCACATGACCAGGAGGCTCGCGCCGACAGCGTTGAGGAGGATGCCGAGGATCGCGTCCGGGAGCCAGGCGTTGAGCGCCACGGACACGAGCCCGAAGACGATGGACGTCCACACCGCGACATCAGGGACGCCGCGCCGGGAGACGTGAAGGAACATCTGCGCGCCGTCGTCGCGCTGGGAGAGCGAGAAGATCATGCGCGACGTGCCGTAGACGTTGGCATTGAAGGCGGAGAGCAGCGCGACGACGACCACGACCTCCATGATCGTCGCCGCGGCCTCCAGGCCGGCGAACTCGAGGACCGCGACGAAGGGTCCCTGGAGCAGACGCTGCGAGTCCCACGGCAGGACGAGAACCATGACGGCGACCGAGCCGATGTAGAAGAGCAGGATGCGCCAGACGGTGCTCGCCGCCGCGCGGGCGATGCTGCGCTGAGGATCCTCGGCCTCGGCCGCCGCGATGGTGACGATCTCGATCCCGCCGAACGCGAAGACGACCGCCAAGAGCCCGGCCGCGATCCCGGCGACGCCCTTCGGTGCGAACCCGCCGTCGTCGAGCATCGGTGTGATGCCGACAGCCGACGGGACGTCGACGACTCCCGTGAGGAGCAGCACGCCGACGACGAGGAACGCGCCGATCGCAGCGACCTTGATCGCCGCGAACCAGAACTCGAACTCACCGAAGCTGCGGACACCGGACAGGTTCACGACGGCGAAGAATGCCACCACGACGAGCGCGACGAGCCACTGCGGGACACCGGGCAGCCAGCCGTGGACGATCTGGGACGCACCGGTAATCTCCACACCGAGGACCATGACGAGCATGATCCAGTAGAGCCAGCCCATCGTGAATCCGGCCCATCGACCGATGCCGATCTCTGCGTACATCGAGAAGGCGCCGCTCGACGGCATGGCCGACGCCATCTCGGCGAGCATGCGCATGAGCATGATGACGAGGAGACCGGCGACCATGTACGACACGAGGACGGCCGGGCCTGCGGCCTTGATCCCCTGGCCCGTCCCGAGGAAGAGGCCTGCGCCGATGGCCGACCCCAGACCCATCATCGTCAGGTGGCGCACCTTGAGCCCCGAGGAGAGGTGCTGCTCCGATGCCATCGTCGCTCCTAGCGCTGAGCGCGAGCGCTGGCGTACAGGCAGACCGTGGCCGCCGTCGCGAGGTTGAGCGACTCGGCCTTGCCGCGGAGCGGCACCCGGACGACGGCGTCGGCGAGAGCACGCTCGTCCGCGCGCAGGCCCCAGGCCTCGTTCCCGAACACCCAGGCCGTCGCGCCGGCCAGGTCCGGGGTCCCTGCGGCCCGGCGACCGTCCGGACCTGCGACGTCGAGGAGGTCGTCGAGATCGAGGTCACCCGACCCGTCGGCGGCCAGCACCAGGAGCCCGTTCGCCTGCAGCGCCCCCACGAGCGCGCTCACGGTGATCCCGGTCAGGACAGGCAGGTGGAACAGCGACCCTGCAGTCGACCGGACGACCTTGGGGTTGTAGATGTCGACGCTCTCGCCGGCGAGCACCACGAGGTCAGCACCGGCGGCGTCCGCCGCACGGATCACGGTTCCCGCGTTCCCAGGGTCGCGAACGTTCGAGAGCACCGCGACCAGGCGCGGGGCCGTGCGCAGCTGCTCCAGAAGGAGGTGCTCTGTGCTGCCGGTCCCTGCGGTCGTCGCGCTCTGCTCCACCACCGCGAGAATCCCCTGTGCGTCGGGGCTCATCGCTGCGAGCACCTCGTCGCTCACACGATGCACGCGGAGGTCGAGGGCGCGCGCGCTGCCGGTGATCTCGTCGTAGCGCGCGTCGGCCGCAGCCGAGACGTACACGTCGCGGATCCGTGCAGGAACGAACGCGACCGCCTCACGTACACCCTGCGGTCCCTCGACGAGGAACCTGTTGGTCCGGGAACGCGCAGAACGCCCGGCCAACGACCGTACCGACCGCACCCGCTCACTGCGGGAGTTCGTCAGCTCAGTCATCGTCCGGGCGTCCTGGAAGTCTGTCGTGGTCCGGCACAGCGACGAGCGCCGTGACCGTGCAACGACTGGCTCAGGCTGCGTTCCTGGGGGCGTTGACGTCCTCAGGGAGAGCAGCCTTGGCGACCTTGACGAGCGCGTTGAACGCTGCAACGTCGCTCACAGCGAGCTCAGCGAGCACGCGACGGTCGACCTCGACACCAGCAGCCTTGAGGCCCTGGATGAGACGGTTGTATGTCATTCCCTCGGCGCGGGCCGCAGCGTTGATGCGCTGGATCCACAGCTTCCGGAAGTCTCCCTTGCGGGCCTTGCGGTCACGGTAGGAGTAGACGAGGGAGTGAGTGACCTGCTCCTTCGCCTTGCGGTAGAGACGCGAGCGCTGACCGCGGTAGCCGCTGGCGCGCTCGAGTGTTGTACGACGCTTCTTCTGGGCGTTGACCGCCCGCTTCACGCGTGCCACGTGATGCTCCTTGCAGTTAGGGGCTGGATGGTGGTCCGTCGACCGAGCCGCGAGGCCCGGTCAGGTGGGTCACTTACCGAGCAGCTTCTTGATCTTCTTGACGTCGGCAGCGTTGACAACCTGGTCGGAGGACAGACGGCGGGTGCGCCGGCTCGACTTGTGCTCGAGCAGGTGACGCATGCCAGCCTGCTCGCGCATGATCTTTCCACCGCCGGTGGTGCGGAACCGCTTCTTGGCGCCGGAGTGAGTCTTGTTCTTCGGCATGGCTGCCGCTTCTCCTTGGGTCTGGTCAGGCGTCACGTTCGATGCTTGACGTATGTCGGGCTGGGACCGGTAGGTGCCAGCTCGGTGAGGTCTAGGACCTCTCCAGGTGGTCGTGGTGCTGTGCTACTCGCTCTTCTTCGGAGCGGGCTTCGCAGCAGGTCGCGGGGTGGCTGGCTTGGGCGTCGCCTGCTTGGGCATCGCCGTGGGCTTGGCCATCGGCCGCGGGGTGGCTGGCTTCGGCGTCGCAGGCTTCGGTGCTGGCACCTTCGCGCTCGGTGCTGCCTTCGCGGCCGGCGCCGTCTTGTCGACCGGTGCAGCCTTCTGCGCAGGCGCAGCAGCCTTGACCGGAGCAGCCTTCTCGGCAGGAGCCTCGGCGACGACCGGTTCGGGCGTCGGCTCAGGCTCTGCTGGAGCTACCGGGGCAGGCTCAGCCGCTACCTGCGCCTGTGCTTCGAGGACCTGGGTCTCGAAGTCGGGCCGGTCCGCAGCCTGGTCCGAGTCGTCCTCGGCCGGGCGCTCGGTGCGCTCCGGCTTGGTCGGCTGGGTCTCCTGCGTGCGTCGACGCTGCTCGCTCTTGGCGTCAGCCTTCTTCTTCGTCGGGCCGAGCACCATGATCATGTTGCGCCCGTCCTGCTTGGGCATGCTCTCGATGAAACCGAGCTCGACGACGTCCTCAGCAAGACGCTGCAGAAGACGCACGCCCATCTCAGGACGAGACTGCTCGCGCCCACGGAACATGATCATGACCTTGACCTTGTCGCCGGCGCTGAGGAAGCGCTCGACGTGGCCCTTCTTGGTCCCGTAGTCGTGCGGGTCGATCTTGAGACGGAAGCGGATCTCCTTGAGGACGGTGTTCGCCTGGTTGCGGCGCGCCTCACGGGCCTTCATGTCCGACTCGTACTTGAACTTCCCGAAGTCCATGAGCTTGCACACCGGCGGGCGTGCGTCAGGGGCGACCTCGACCAGATCGAGATCAGCGTCCTGGGCAAGGCTCAGGGCGACCTCAATGCGGACGACGCCGACCTGCTCCCCACCTGGGCCGACGAGTCGGACCTCGGGGACGCGGATCCGATCGTTGATGCGAGGCTCGCTGATGTGATGCTCCTAAACACTCGGTAGCTGGTCCGTCGGGAATGAGAAAGGCCCCCATCCCTGAGCGCAGGGTGGAGGCCATCACATCCGACGAACGCACTGCTCCGCTCACACATCACGCGAGGCACTGCTGCTCACGTCCGCGGATCGTCGAGACTCCGCGGACAACTCGGACCGGACCCGGACTCTGCTGTCACTTGCGTGAGCGATCGAGACTCGGGTGGGATGAAATCCACTTGCGCACCTGTGGTCGCGCTGCGCTGTCACCAGAGAAAAGATCTACTGACGACTACACGAGCAGCAAACACAAGTCGGTCGACTGATGACTCTACCACCCGTTCACCGAGATGCTCGACACGGCATTGCACCCCCGGGGCTACATCGCCGACCTCGACCTCGGAACGTCTGTAGCGACCTGCTCGCTGGTCGCCGTTCAGCCACGCACACATTTTCATGGAGTTGATCGAATCCTGGACTCATTCCAGATTGCATGCTTTGATGAAGTCATGACAATCGCCCCGTTCGACGTCGAGCTCCGCTCGGCAGGACTGCGCGTGACCGCAACCCGGCTGGCGGTCCTCGAGGCCGTCAGCCGTCACCCTCACGCGGACGTCGAGCACGTCGTCGCGGCCGTCCGCGCTGCCATCGGCACCGCTTCGGTCCAGGCGGTCTACGACATCCTCGCGGCGCTGGCAGCCGCGGGCCTCGTCCGTCGGATCGAGCCGGCCGGGCACCCAGCCCGCTACGAGCGTCGGGTCGGCGACAACCACCACCACATCGTGTGCCGTCGGTGCGGAGCCCTCGAAGACGTGGACTGCACCATCGGGCACGCCCCCTGCATCACACCCACGACCGACCACGGCTTCACCATCGACGAGGCCGAGGTCACCTTCTGGGGGCTCTGCCCCCACTGTCGAGCACGCAGCATGCCGTGAGCGTGCACGCCTGCCGTCCTGATCTTCTCGACCACGAGCACCCATCGTCCGACCACACCAAGGAGACACCTGTGACTGACAACTTCACGACCAGCCAGACGGGGGCGCCCGTCCCGAGCGACGAGCACTCCCTCACCGCGGGTCCCGACGGTGCGACGGCGCTCCACGACCGCTACCTCGTCGAGAAGCTCGCGCAGTTCAACCGCGAGCGCATCCCGGAGCGCATCGTCCACGCCAAGGGCGGCGGGGCGTTCGGCACCTTCGAGGTCACCGGCGACGTCTCTCGCTACACGCGCGCAGCCGTCTTCCAGCCTGGCGCCACAACCGAGACGCTCCAGCGCTTCTCCAGCGTCGCCGGCGAGCAAGGCAGCCCCGACACCTGGCGCGACGTCCGTGGGTTCTCGGTGAAGTTCTACACGACCGAAGGCAACTACGACATCGTCGGGAACAACACCCCGGTGTTCTTCATCCGCGACGGCATCAAGTTCCCCGACTTCATCCACTCCCAGAAGCGTCTGCCGGGCTCCGGGCTCCGCGACGCCGACATGCAGTGGGACTTCTGGACCCTGTCGCCCGAGTCGGCGCACCAGGTCACCTACCTCATGGGCGACCGCGGGCTTCCCCGCTCGTGGCGCGAGATGCCCGGCTTCGGCTCGCACACGTACCAGTGGATCAATGCCGAGGGCGAGCGGTTCTGGGTCAAGTACCACTTCACCTCGAACCAGGGCAACGTCGAGATGGAGGGCTCTGAGGCCGAGCTCATCGCCGGCGGGGACGCCGACTACTACCGTCGCGACCTCTACGAGGCCATCGAGTCGGGCGACTTCCCGTCCTGGGACGTCCACGTCCAGGTGATGCCGTACGAAGAGGGCAAGACCTACCGCTTCAACCCCTTCGACGTCACGAAGGTCTGGCCGCACTCCGACTACCCCCTCATCAAGGTCGGGACGCACACGCTCAACCGCAACCCGGAGAACTTCTTCGCACAGATCGAGCAGGCGGCGTTCTCCCCGGCGAACCTCGTCCCGGGCATCGACGCGAGCCCGGACAAGATGCTCATGGCGCGCATCTTCTCCTACCCCGACGCTCAGCGGTACCGCGTCGGCACCAACTACAACCAGCTGCCGGTCAACGCGCCCAAGGCCCCGGTGCACAACTATTCGCAGGACGGCGCACAGCGTCACCACTTCAGCTCGGCGACGACGCCCGTCTACGCACCGAACTCCAAGGGTGGTCCCGTCGCAGACGAGGCCCGAGCCGGTGCAGGCAGCTGGGAGCAGGACGGCGAGCTCGTCCGCGCCGCAGCGACCCTGCGCGCTGACGACTCGGACTTCGGCCAGGCGGGAGCCCTCTACCGAGACGTGTTCGACGACGCGGCGAAGGCCCGCTTCCTCGAGACCCTCACCGGCGCCGTCGGAGGCGTCACGACGCCAGAGATCCGTGAGCGTGCGATCTGGTACTGGACGAGCGTCGACGAGACGCTCGGCGCCCAGCTGCGGGCCAACCTCGAGAGCCCGGCCCAGACCGCGAACGAGTCGGCCGAGCCCGTCGGCGTCGGCGAGTAGCTCCTCCGTCGCTCCACGAGCGTGACTGCAGGACCGGCATCCGCGCGGTGCCGGTCCTGCAGCCGTCATCACCACATGTTCACCCAGAAGTCCGTATTGTTTGTGACAATAGGACCATGACGTCTGAGACCAGCCACGAAGTCCCCGCCGCCGAGCGTCTCGCACCGCAGGCCGTCCGCGACATCGCGGACGTCGCCGCCGTGGAGGTCATCACGACCGCGGCGGTCCACCTCATGAGCGCCGCTGCCGTCAAGTGCGGCCTCGCCGACGAGGAGAACGCGGCAGACCACCTCGACCTCGACGAGGCTCGCAAGCTCATCTCCGCTCTCGCTGCGCTCGTCACGACGGCTGCACCGGACATCGGCAACCAGCATGCCCGATCCCTCCGGGACGGCCTGCGCTCGCTCCAGCTCGCGTTCCGCGAAGCGTCGATCTACCCCGACGCTCCGGGTGAGGGGCCGGGCGAGAAGTTCACCGGAGCCGTGAGTTGACCGGAACAGCGCCCGAGGACGCTCCCCGCCCTCTCACCGACGACGCGACCAGAGCCGACACGGAACCAGATCGGCATGCTGCCGCTCCTCCCGTTCCTGCGTCGATCGAGACCGTGGCCATGCCGGTCCTCGAGCCATACCCGGCTGCTCCCCGGCCGTCCTTCGACGTCCCTGCGTTCGCACCCGTCTCGGTGCACACCCCTGTCGTTCTCCAGCGAGTCAGCACACCCGTCGGCGTGCCGCACGCCGTCGACAGCGAGAACACGACGGCGCGCCACGCCGGAGGAGACGCGGCACACGGATCGACCGACCGGTCCCTGCCTGGTTCGCACACCTCGGCTCACACCTACCGTGCGCCGCGCAGTCGAGGCGCAGCGATCATCGTGCTCTCGTTCGCGCTTGCCCTCGCCGTCGGAGTCGGCACCTACCTGGCGATCCTCTCGAACCAGTGGGAGGCCCGCAGCAGCGAGTGGGAAGCACAGTCGCGAGACCTCGGAGGCGAGGTCGCCGACCTCACCGGGGACGTCGCCGGCATGACGTCTGAGCTGTCGATCGTCCGCGACCAGCTCGCTACCGCCCAGACGCGGATCACCGAGCTCGCAGACGAGAAGGCCCAGGTCGGCGACGACCGGGAGAGCCAGAAGATTCTCGCCAACGACGTCCAAGAGGTGGCCCAGACCGCCCTCAACGTCTCAGCGTCCCTCGGTGACTGCGTCACTGCTCAGAACACCGTCATGGGATACCTCGCGGCTCCCGACACGACGACGCCCGAGATCATCCAGACGGCTGCCACCCAGGCCGACACCGTCTGCGCGGCAGCCGTCGACGACTACAACTCGCTCCAGCGCGACCTGTCGGCCTCATGAGGACCGTCGGCAGCCAGCCGCTACGTCGGCTCCAGACCCTGGGGCTCGGGCTCGTCGCGACAGCACTCGTCATGACCGGCTGCGCCGTCGTCCCCGACTTCCCCGGACCGATGCCGACCTCCGTCGTTCCCGCCGAAGGATCCGGGACCGCACCCGTCAACCCCGGGAACCTCTCCCCCGACGGCTTCGACTCG
Source organism: Sanguibacter antarcticus (assembly GCF_002564005.1). Lineage (NCBI taxonomy): Bacteria > Bacillati > Actinomycetota > Actinomycetes > Micrococcales > Sanguibacteraceae > Sanguibacter > Sanguibacter antarcticus. Next base: position 1,437,074 of record NZ_PDJG01000001.1, read on the forward strand.
GCCATGCGCATGGCCGTACGGATCCGCAACGTCAGCTGCGACGACGTCATCCGCGGTACCGGCTTCGCCATCGATGCCCGGACGCTCATCACGAACAAGCACGTGGTGGAAGGCAACCAAGACATCCAGCTGAGCACGTACGACGGGCGTGACGTCGACGTCACCACGTCGGGCACCGCCGCGCTCGCCGACCTCGCCGTCGTGCGGACCGCCGAGGACCTCGACGCCTATCCTGAGCTCGCTGAAGCCGACCCGAAGCCCGGTGACTCGGTCACCGTCGTCGGCTACCCGAACGGTGGGGCGCTCAAGGCGACGAACGGGACCGTGCTGGAGTACACGTCCGACCCGCTCAACGAGAACCTCGGGCAGGTGCTCCTCACCGATGCGCCCGTCGAGCCCGGAAGCTCGGGATCTGCGGCCCTCGACCCGGACGGCAAGGTCATCGGCGTCGTCTACGCGAAGAACTCGAACGGGCTCAGCTACCTCGTTCCGGTGACCACCCTGCGCGACCTGCTCGCTGACGAAGCAGGATTCGTCGCAGCCCCCGAGCCCGTCTGCTGACTCCCCCGGTCGGCGTGCTCAGTCGGCGCGACCGACCCGCAGCTCTAGCGAGTCGACCCGCTCGCTGATGACCGAGCTCGCCGCCAGAGCTGCGTTCACCGTGGCCAGGACGCCGGTGAGCTCCGTCCGCGTGAGACCTGAGTCGATCCCGAGGACCACAGCGACCTCTGCGGTCCGGCCCGTCTCAGCGCGCACCCGAGCGACCGACGGTAGTCCTGAGACTGCCTCGCGAACAGCGTCCGCGATCTCAGGATCGACCGTCCCGTCGACGACGGCGGGCCGCCACGGCTTGCCCTGAGCGATCGCCCAGACAGCAGGGCGCGGCACGAGGACGCTCACGGGACCACCAGGGTCGATGACGAGCAGAGCCCAGTCCTCGCTCACGGCAGACAGCGCCGCACGCGTCGCGTCAGCCGGCACAGGACGCGCGTCGGCACGCCACGCCGCCATGCTCGCGACGCTCGTGAACACCGGCAGAGCCCGCCGACCGTCCGGCGACTGGAGCGCGACGACCCCAGCCGATGCTTCCTTGTCGATCACGTGGCCGTGCTCGCCCTCGTCTGCCACGTCGAGCTCGGCAAGCACCGGGACGAGAACTCTGACCTGCGCGAGACGGTCGACCACCGCGGCGAGCGAGACCGAGCCGTCGTCGTGTCCCGTCAGGAGAGCGGCAAGCTGCTCGTCTGCCGAGCCGTCGTCGCCAGCGAACGGAGACGCCCCAGGGAGCGCCCGTCCGACGAGCGCGGTCTCGGGAGTCTCGTCGGGCGGCACCGACGTCACGGACGGCCAGCGACGTCGAGAGCCTGCGGCAGCGTGAACGCCCCGGCGTAGAGCGCCTTGCCGACGATGGTCCCTTCCACCCCGGCAGCGACGAGCCCGCGCAAGGCTGCCAGGTCGTCCAGGCTCGAGATCCCGCCCGACGCCACGACCGGCGCGTCCGTCCGCGCCGCGACCTCACGCAGCAGCTCGATGTTGGGTCCGCGCAGCGTGCCGTCCTTCGTCACGTCGGTCACGACATAGCGCGCGCACCCTGCCGCATCGAGCCGGGTGAGCACCTCCCAGAGGTCCCCGCCCTCCTGGGTCCAGCCACGTGCCGCGAGCGTCGTCCCGCGCACGTCGAGGCCGACCGCGATCGTGTCGCCGCGCTCGGCGATGACCTTGGCCGTCCACTCAGGGTTCTCGAGCGCAGCCGTACCGAGGTTGACGCGGGAGCACCCCGTCGCGAGCGCTCGCGCCAGCGACTCGTCGTCCCGGATGCCTCCGGAGAGCTCCACCTTGACATCGAGCCGACCGACGACGTCAGCGAGGAGCTCGGCGTTGGAGCCACGACCGAACGCGGCATCGAGGTCCACGAGGTGGATCCACTCCGCGCCGCCGGCCTGCCAGTCGAGAGCGGCCGTCAACGGGTCGCCGTACGACGTCTCCGAGCCGGCCTCCCCCTGGACGAGCCGTACTGCCTGCCCGTCCGCGACGTCGACGGCGGGCAGGAGGATGAGGCGATCAGACATGGCGGAGGGATCCTCTCGGGGAACCGTTCGGGCGGGTGCGGGATGGTTGAGCTGCGGGGGCACGACGAGCGCACCCCAGACGTCAGAGGGAACCGAGCCAGTTCCGCAGCAGGTGGGCCCCTGCGTCACCAGACTTCTCGGGGTGGAACTGCGTGGCGCTGAGCGGGCCGTTCTCGACGGCAGCGACGAACCGTCCACCGTGGTCGGACCACGTGACGGCGGGGGGCTTGAACCGCCCGTCGACCGGCTCGTCCGCGCCGAGAGTGAAGGTGCGGGCCGCGTACGAGTGGACGAAGTAGAAGCGTTCGTCCTCGACCCCGTCGAAGAGCACAGAACCGTCCGGGGCGTCGACCGTGTCCCAGCCCATGTGCGGCACCACCGGAGCCTCGAGACGGTCGACGACACCAGGCCACTGCGCCAGGCCCTCGGCGTGCGCCCCGTGCTCCTCGCCTGCGTCGAACATGATCTGCATGCCGACACAGATCCCGAGGACCGGCCGACCACCAGCGAGACGTCGCTCGATGATCTGTCCGCCGCGCACCGCGTCAAGGCCCTTCATGCACGCAGCGAAGGCACCGACACCCGGCACGACAAGGCCGTCGGCCTCGCTCGCGAGCACCGGGTCGGCGGTCAGCGTGACGTCCGCGCCCGCCCGCTCCAGCGAGCGCACGGCCGAGCGCACGTTGCCGAAACCGTAGTCGAGGACGACGACCGAGCGTGGGGCGCTCATCGACGGGCCTTGCGTGCCGAACGGCCCCCAGCGGCTGCGAGGCTCCGAGCGGCCTTCCAGCGGGAGATGCCTGAGCTCGACACGACACCGTCGAGGTCCTTGACCGACGTCACGCCGAGGAGCAGGTCCTCGAACTCGTGCGGGGCACCGTCGAGCACGAGGCCTGGTGCGAGGTCGCCCGTGCGCTCCCCCGCCTGCCACTGGCCTGCGGAGATCTGGCCGCCCTCCATCTCGACGAGGACGAGCGGCACCGTCTTGACCAAGGTGGAGACAGCCTTCGCCAGCGCCTCGGGCCCGTCACCCGAGGCATCACGGCACACGGCGTACGCACCGATGGGCGAGGTCACCGCATCGACCTGGATCTTGCTCAGAGCACAGGCCGCGGCGAGCGCCTCGGCCGTGGCGACCTGGGTGAGGATGATCGCGATCTTCGGAGTGGCCTGCGACGTCACAGCGCCCCCTTCGTCGACGGGATGCCGTGCACCCGCGCGTCAGGTTCGACTGCTGCGCGGAGCGCGCGCGCCAGCGCCTTGAACTGCGCCTCGACGATGTGGTGCGGGTCGCGGCCTGCGAGAACACGCATGTGGATGCAGATGCCGGCGTGGTGAGCGACAGACTCCAGCACGTGCCGGGTCAGCGATCCGGTGAAGTGACCACCGATGAGGTGGTACTCCTGGCCTGCAGGCTCGCCGGTGTGGACGAGGTACGGTCGGCCGGAGACATCGACCACCGCCTGGGCGAGCGCCTCGTCGAGGGGGACGAGGGCGTCGCCGAAGCGGCCGATGCCGGCCTTGTCCCCGAGCGCGATCCGCAGCGCCTCACCGAGCGCGATGGCGACGTCCTCCACCGTGTGGTGGACGTCGATGTGGGTGTCGCCCGTCGCACGGACCGTGAGGTCGATGAGCGAGTGCTTGCCCAGGGCCGTGAGCATGTGGTCGTAGAACGGCACCGAGGTCGAGATCTCCGTGCGCCCCGTCCCGTCGAGGTCGATCTCGACGAGGACGCTCGACTCGCTCGTCGTGCGTTCGATGCGTGCCGTGCGGGAACCGCTCACAGTCCTGCCACCTCCACCAGTGCGTCCTTGAACGCCACCATGTCCTGCGGGGTACCGATCGATACCCGCAGCCAGCCGTCCGGGCCCGTCTCACGGATGAGCACACCACGGTCGAGAAGACCTTGCCACACCGCATGACGGTCGTCGAACGAACCGAAGAGCACAAAGTTGGCGTCCGTGTCAGCGACCTCGAGAGGAACGCCAGCCAGCTGTCGGCTGCGGAGCCACTCGACGGTCGCGTCACGCTCGGCGCGCAGGGCGTCGACCTGCGCGAGCAAGGTCGCCGAGTGCTTGAGCGCCGCCCGTGCGACAGCCTGCGTCACGGCCGAGAGGTGGTACGGCAGACGCACGACGCGGAGCACGTCGACGAGGTCGCGCGACGCGGCAAGATAGCCCACCCGTGCGCCCGCGAGCGCGAAGGCCTTCGACATCGTCCGGCTCACTGCCAGGTTCGGGTAGGTCGACAGCAGCTCCATCGCCGACGGGACGCCGTCGCGGCGAAACTCACCGTAGGCCTCGTCGACGACGACCACCGCAGGTGCACCGTCCACGTCGACCGCGAGCGCAGCCTCGCACACAGCGCGGACGGTGCTCGACGGGAGGGTCGTGCCCGTGGGGTTGTTCGGCGACGTGAGGAGGATCACGGACGGCTGGTGCTCGAGCACCGCTGCCGTGGCGACGTCCGGATCCACGGTGAAGTCCGTCTCGCGCCGCCCGGCGATCCACTCCGTGAGGGTGTCACGGGCATATTCCGGGTACATCGAGTACGTCGGGGCGAAGGACAGCGCCGCGCGGCCAGGACCACCGAACGCTTGGAGGAGGTGGAGCATGACCTCGTTCGAGCCGTTCGCAGCCCAGACCTGCTCGGGTGCGACCCGCACCCCGGACTCCGTCGCCAGATAGTCGGCGAGGTCGCTGCGCAGGGCGAGAAACTCCCGGTTGGGGTACCTGTTGAGACCGCCGGCAGCTGCCGCGACGTCACGGGCGATCGTCTCGACGACCTCGGCGCTCGGCGGGTAGGGGTTCTCGTTGACGTTGAGCAGGTGCGGGACGTCGAGCTGGGGCGCACCGTACGGCTCCATGCCAGCGATCCCCGGGCGCGCGGGCAGGCGAGAGGAACGCTCGCGAGAAGCAGATCGTTCGGAAGAAGGGGGCGTCGACATCACCCACCTAGTCTAGAGAAGGTGTCGAGACGATTCGGTCACCGTCCGTCCTGTGGCCTCCTGCAGCCGCCTGTCGCCGCCGTGGTGCTCGGCTCGCCTGAGCAGCCGGAGCACGGTCCGTCCACAGGGTGCACCGCGCGGCGCACACCAGCCACGAGAGTCTCTAGGGTGGACGCATGACGTCTCCCGCTGATCCCGCGCTGCCCGCTTCCGACACCGACGGCGGACCGGTCAAGCCACGCGGTCCGAAGCGGTGGGGCGTCGAGCCGGACTGGTCGAAGCTGCCGACGACACGCCGCGCACCGATCGTCGACGACTCACCCGCCTGGGGGACGTCGTCGATCGATGCCCGCCAGCTCATGAACCTTCCGGTTCCCGACGAGCTCGCCGAGGCTGACGAGAGCAGTGACGACCCGGACGAGGCGGCGGTCGACGAGACTCCGGCCCCAGAGTCGGCTCCCGTCGAACCTGAGGCTGTCGAACCACGCATCGCCGACGTGCCTGTCGCTCGCCAGGCCCCCGTCGAGCAGGCACAGGACGCGCCTGCACAGGACGAGGCGGGCTACGACGACCCGTACAAGGACGTCCCCTACTTCGACGAACCGCCCGGCGACCCCGCGTGGGCGGACGAGCCGCACCCCGCAGACGGCGCACCCGCACAAAGGAGTTCCACGAGACGCCCCGCTGGACGCGCGTCGGAGCGTCCGACGGTCCGACCGGTCCCCCGCACCGCGACGTCTGTGGTCGTGGGCGACGACGAAGACCTGCGTCCCGAGGCCGAGGCCGCGCTGCGCCGTCTCGTCGGCCGTCAGGACGTGGTGCTGCGCGACGACCAGTGGACAGCGATCGACGCGCTCGTGCGCGAGCACCGCCGTGCACTCGTGGTCCAGCGCACCGGCTGGGGCAAGTCGGCCGTGTACTTCGTGTCCACCGCGCTCCTGCGCGCCCGAGGCGCGGGGCCCACGATCATCATCTCGCCGCTGCTCGCCCTCATGCGCGACCAGATCTCTGCGGCCGAGCGTGCCGGGATCCGTGCTGCCACCATCAACTCGGCCAACGTCACCGAGTGGGACCAGATCCATGCGCAGATCGAGTCCGGGCAGATCGACGTCCTGCTGTGCTCGCCCGAGCGTCTGAACAACCCCGGCTTCCGGGACGAGGTCCTGCCACGCCTAGCGGCAGACGCCGGCCTCGTCGTCATCGACGAGGCCCACTGCGTCTCCGACTGGGGGCACGACTTCCGGCCCGACTACCGCCGCATCCGCACGCTCCTCGGAGAGCTCCCGACCGGGATCCCTGTCCTCGCGACGACCGCGACGGCCAACTCGCGGGTCACGCAAGACGTGGCGGAGCAGCTCGAGGTGCCCGGCGCCGACGGAGCCCGTGCCGAGGTGCTCGTCCTGCGCGGCGGTCTGGACCGTGAGTCGCTGCACCTCAGCGTCCTGCGTCTGGGCGACCAGCCCACCCGGGTCGCCTGGTTGCTCGAGGCCCTCCGCTCGGTCCAGGGGTCCGGGATCGTCTACTGCCTCACGGTCTCCGTGGCCGAGCAGGTGGCCGCCCAGCTCAAGGCCGCCGGGATCCCCGTCGCGGCCTACACCGGTCGCACCGACCCGACCGAGCGGGAGTCGCTCGAGGCGGACCTCAAGGCCAACCGGGTCAAGGCGCTCGTCGCGACGTCCGCCCTCGGGATGGGCTTCGACAAGCCCGATCTCGGGTTCGTCGTCCACATGGGGGCTCCGAGCTCGCCGATCGCGTACTACCAGCAGGTCGGGCGTGCGGGACGCGCCGTCGACAGCGCGCTGGTCGTGCTGCTCCCCGGCGAGGAGGACCGCCGGATCTGGGAGTACTTCGGATCGTTGGCCTTCCCGCAGGAGCACCAGGTGCGGGCCACGCTCGACGCCCTGGCCCGCGGCGGCACGCAGTCAGCCCCGGCGCTGGAGACCCAGGTGGATCTCACGCGCTCCCGTCTCGAGATGATGCTCAAGGTGCTCGACGTCGACGGGGCGGTCAAGCGTGTCAAGGGCGGCTGGGAGTCCACCGGACAGGGATGGTCCTACGACGCGGACAGGTATGCGCGCGTCGAGCAGGCCCGGCTCGCCGAGCAGCGCACGATGCTCGACTACATCGCGACGGACGGCTGCCGCATGGCGTTCCTGCGTGCCACGCTCGACGACCCGGACCTGGCGCCCGGGACGCGGTGCGGACGGTGCGACAACTGCGGCGGCGCGGACGTGCCCGCTGCGCCGAGCACCGAGCACGTGTCGCAGGCCCGCCAGGCGATGGACGTCCCTGGAGTGACGATCGAGCCGCGCAAGATGTGGCCGTCGGGGATGGCATCGCTCGACGTCGACCTCAAGGGCAAGATCCCCGAGTCGCAGCAGGCCGCGCCCGGGCGCGCTGTCGCCCGGCTCGACGGCCTCGGCTGGTCCCAGCCGCTCCGCGAGCTCTTCGCACCAAGCACCCCCGACGGTGAGACCCCTGTGCACCTGCGCCGAGCCGTCGTCCAGGTGCTCGACGCGTGGCCTGCTGGGAAGGCCGTCGACGGCGTCGTGGCGATCCGGTCGACGACACGGCCCGTGCTCGTCCAGCACCTCGCACACGGGCTCGCGACCTACCTGGGAAAGCCCTTCGTCGGCACCATCGGCCCTGCACCGGCTCACGAGGAGCCTGGGCGTCACGACGTGAACTCCGCGATGCGCCTGGCGTCCGTGGAGAAGCGGCTCGTGCTCGAGCTGAGCCCTGCCGCTGCGGCCGGGCTCGAGGGCCGTGCGCTGCTGCTCGTCGACGACCTCGTCGGTTCCGGGTGGACGCAGGCTGTCGCTGCACGTCTGCTGCGTGCCGCCGGCGCACGCACGGTCCTGCCGCTGGTCCTCGCGCAGCGCTGACACGCCGGCGGGTCAGCGCGTCGACTGCTGCCAGCGGCGACCACCGAGCACGAAACCGACAGCGACGAGGAGGAAGAGCACAGCGAGCGCAGCCCACCCGGCGACGCCGTGAGCGATCGCCGTCGCGGTGACGAGGAGCGGGGCTGCCATCATCGCGATGGACTGGCCCGTCTGGCTCACGCCTTGGTAGGCACCAGCGGTCCGTTCGTCAGCCATGTCGAAAGACAAGGTCCACGACCCGGCCTCGCCCCAGAGCTCGGCTGCGGCGTGCACGATCGCGGCCACGAGGAGCAGCACGACCGCGAGGAGGGCGTTGCCGAGCGCTGCCGCGGCGTAGAGCCCGCAGGCGAGCGCGAGCACGACGCAGGCGCGGGTCATCGTCCGGGCAGCAGAGACGACCGACGTAGCCCTGCGAGAGAAGCGCACCTGGAACAGCGCCACCAGAACGGTGTTCACCAGCAGCAGGACGGAGATCATGATCGTCGGCGCCTGCGTGTGTCCGGCGATCCAGAGCGGCAGCCCCACCGTCTGCATGCCGAAGTGGATGCCGAAGACGCTCGTGAGCCCCACCATCGTGAGGTAAGCAGGATCACGGAACGGGGACCGTCCGCGGGGCTGCGCCTCGCCCGAGCCCTCCGGCGGCCCGTCCGCGAGCGCGGCGTGGTCCTCGGACCGGGCACGCCCGTCCGGTTCGACGAGCACCGGGACCACGAGCACCGGTTCGACGAGCTCCACGGCGACCGACCGTCGGGCGAGACGGACGAGCGGCACCGCACCGCTCGTGGCGAGCAGACCGACGACGAGCACGCTCGCACGGTAGGCGACGTCGGTGTCCACGAGCAGAGCGCCGGCGGCGACACACGTGCCGATCCCGATCCCGATGTTCACGACGACGTGCAGCCGCGCGCGCATCTCGATGCGGGTGGGCCCGGTGAACGAGCGGGCGACGAGGGCGGAGCGCGCCGCGCCACCGGCCTGGCGGGTCCCCGTCGCGAGGCACGCGATGAGGACGAAGGCCACGACGCCGTCAGCGACGGCGAACGACGCGAGCGCGAGCCCCTGGACGAGGACGCACACGATGAGCAGGCGGAGGGCGCCCACCCGGTCGGCGAGGAAGCCCGCGCCGAGCGAGGCGAGGACGCCGACCGCCCCGGCGACGGTCAGACCGATGCCGACAGTGATCGGGTCGATGCCCATCGACCTCGTGAACAGCAGCGCTGAGACCGCGTAGAACATGCCGTTGGCGACGGTGAGGGACATCGAGGCTGCGGTGAGTGCACGGGCGACCGCGTCGTCGGGGCGGAACGTCCGTGTCAGCTCGTCCTGGATCCGTCGGGAGCGGACGGTCGCGCGAGAAGTGGTGGAGGGGAGCACCGCACCATCACAGGGCAGATGACACGCGGATCCCAATGATGAAGGATATGACTTCATGCTTCGATACACGATCTCCGACTCCGATCTCAGCGCCGTCCGTTTCGCGCTGTCTCCGCTCAACGAGCTCGGTCTCTCGCTGCGCGCCCTGAGCTACCCCGCACGATTCCCTGCGCACCTCTCGTGGGTCCGCACGGTCGCCGAGAGCACCGCGCCGACGGATCTCGCGATCCTCCGCGCTCTCGTCGACGAACGACTGTGGGTCCCTGACTTCCTCACGCCCGTCCCGGTGAGCCCGCTGACGCGCTTCGACGACGAGATCGCTACGCTGGCCACCCTCGCGGACGACCTCGTCGAGCGTGACCTCGACGCCGTCCACACCTCGCGACCGGCACTCCTGCGGGGCCGCCCGGCGGCTGTCCGTGCCCGCATCGTCGAAGCGGTGGGTGCCTACTGGCAGACGTCGTTCCAGCCGTCGTGGTCGCGCATGCGCGGGGTCCTCGACGCCGACATCGTCTTTCGGGGTCGCGCGATCAGTCGCACCGGCCTCGCCGGCATGTTCGCAGGCCTCTCCCCCGCGGTGGCCTTCGACGGCAGGTACGTCACCCTGTGCCACCGAGACCCCCGTGTACGCATCGTCGAGACCGGCGGGGCGGGGCTCACCCTCATCCCCAGCCTCTTCACGCTACGGATGTCCTCACCGGTCCACGACAGCGCGCCACCGTCGGTCGTCTACCCGGCGCGCGGCGCAGCCACGCTCCTCGAGCCTGCTCTCCCCACCGCAGGCACCGCGCTCGTCGACCTCCTCGGCCGCACCCGCGCGACCCTTCTCGAGGCGCTCCACGAACCGACCTCCTCGACGGAGCTCGCTCGACGGCTCGGCATCACGACGAGCGCCGTCAACCAGCACCTGCGCGTCATGCACGACGCCGGGCTCCTCACCCGAGCCAGGCACGGCCGCTCCGTGCTCTACCTCACGAGCTCGGTCGGCGCTGCGCTCGCTCCGCTGTCCGCGCAGTAGGACCACGCGCGGGCCCCGCGCACCGAGGTCAGACGAAGCGAGCCTGAACAGCCTCACCGTGCGCGGGAAGGTCCTCCGCATCGGCGAAAGCGACGATCCTGGTCGCGATCTCCTCGAGGGCGTCCGCCGAGTACTCGATGACCTGCACCGCCTTGATGAAGCTGTGCACGCCGAGCCCGCTCGCGAAGTGCGCACAGCCACCCGTCGGCAAGACGTGGTTGGAACCGGCCATGTAGTCCCCGAGCGACACCGGAGAGTACGGACCGACGAAGATCGCACCCGCGTTCGTGATCCGCTCGGCGACGGCGGCCGCGTCCGCCGTCTGGATCTCGAGGTGCTCGGCGCCGTACGCGTCGACCACCTCGATGCCGTGGTCGACGCTGTCGACGAGGACGATCGCGGACTGCGGACCCGCGAGCGCCTGGAGCACCCTCTCGGAGTGACGGGTCGCGAGCGCCGCGTCGGTCAGACGCGCCTCGACGGCGCTCGCGAGCTCGACGCTCGGCGTGACGAGCACCGCAGCCGCAGCCGGGTCGTGCTCCGCCTGGCTGATGAGGTCGGCTGCGACGTGGCCCGGGTCGGCGCCTGCGTCGGCGAGGATCGCGATCTCGGTGGTGCCGGCCTCTGCGTCGATGCCCACGACCCCGCGGACGAGACGCTTCGCCGCAGCGACGTAGACGTTCCCGGGACCCGTGACGACGTTGACCGGCTCGCAGAGGATCGCGCCGTCCTGCGGCTCGCTCCCGGTCGCCCCGTAGGCGAACATCGCGATCGCCTGCGCACCGCCCACGGCATAGATCTCGTCGATCCCGAGCAGCGCGCACGCAGCGAGGATCGTCGGGTGCGGCAGACCTCCACCCGACCGCTGCGGGGGCGAGGCGACCGCGAGCGAGCGCACTCCTGCTTCTTGCGCTGCGACGACGTTCATGATGACCGAGGACGGGTAGACCGCGAGTCCCCCCGGGACGTAGAGCCCCACACGCCGCACCGGCACCCACCGCTGGCGGACCTGCGCTCCGGGAGCGAGGTCGACGGTGAAGGGCGCGGGAAGCTGGGCCGCGTGGACGGCACGGACCCGGGAGATGGACTCCTCGATGGCCGCCCGCACAGCGGGATCGAGCTCCAGGAGCGCTCGTGCGACGTCGTCGGCCGGGACGCGCAGGTGCGTCGGACGGACCCCGTCGAAGCGTTCAGCAAGGTCTCGGAGCTCCGCAGCGCCGCGCTCGCGCACAGCGGCGATGATCGGCTCGACGACCGCGGCGGCATCCTCCACCCGGACCTCGGCGCGCGGCAGCGCCTCGATGAGCTCACGAGCAGACAGGGAGCGACCTCGCAGGTCGAGTCGATTGATCACCCGCCCATCCTAGGCGGAGCGGCAGTCCCTCGCCGAGCCCTCTGGGTCGGGCAGAGAGCGACGGGCAGGCTCTCCGGAGCACGGCGTCCGTCACCGCCGCCCGCACCAGCCGTGGTCCCCGGTCGCATCTCCACGCGGGAGAATAGCCCTATGGAGCGTGTAGAGATCACCGACGACATCATCCGCCTGGGCCAGTTCCTCAAGCTGGCGGGCCTCGCCGAGTCCGGGGCACAGGCCCGCGAGCTCATCACCGACGGCGAGGTGTCCGTCAACGGCGAGGTGGACACGCGACGCGGCCGTCAGCTCCACAAGGGCGACGTGGTCACCGTCGATGCTCCCGCCGGGCAGTTCAGCGCCGAGGTCGGCTGACAGTCGTCCAGCGCACCCGGGGCGCCTAGACGAGACGCCGTCGCGCGGGCCAGTCAGCGCGCCATGTAGCTGGAGCTCATCACCTTGTCCACGACGATGACGAGCAGGACCCGCCGGGCGTTCTCCCGCGGCTCGCGGTAGCGACGTGCGTACCGCACGACCGCTTCGTCGATCTCTTCCGGCTCGCGCGAGACGCTCACGGGACCTTCGAGGGTGATCCACCGCCCGCCGTCGACCTGGCAGACAGCCGCGCGGGCCGGTCTCCCGTCGGGGCCGGTCCGGTCTGCGTTGAGCGCTTTGACGCTGTCACCGCTCGTCGTGATGCGCACGACCCCGGCGTCCGGGTCCCAGGTGAAACCGACCGGGACGACGTGCGGCGAACCGTCCGCCCGCAGGGTCGACAACGTCGCGAGATGGCGCTCGGTGACGAACACGTGCTGCTCAGGCGTCAGATGGATCACAACGCACGAGTCTATGCGGCAAACCCGAACGTCATGAGCCTCGGGGCTCCGCCTCGGCGAACCGCGTCGAAGACGGCCCGCTCGTGCGGCACCACGAGCTCAGGCAGAGCGTCCCACCCGAACCAGCGCAGGTCTGCGGCCTTCTCAGGTTCCTGCAGCGACGGGTCGCCGTCCCACCGGGTGCACCGGAAGAAGAAGTCCACGCGTTCTTCGATCGGTCCGCCGCCGGGCAGCGTGCGGTGCATGACGGTCAGCGGCTCGAGCTGGTCGGCAGCGAGGACCAGACCGAGCTCCTCGTGCGCCTCCCGCAGCGCAGCGTCGACGACCGACTCCCCCTGCTCGACGTGGCCTGCCGCAGCCGTCGCCCAGTACCCGTCCATGTACCCGGTGTCTCGACGCAGCTGAAGAAGGATCCCGGGCACCTGCCCCTCCCGGAGGAAGACGACGTACGCCGCCGGGACCACCTGGAACCGCACCGGACCGGACGCCGTCACGCTGTCGTGGTGCTCGACGCGAGACAGCTCGGACCGAGGAGCGCCTTGAGGTCCCCGTACAAGGACGGGTTGCGCTGGACCCGCAAGGCGTCGCCGACCCGCATGACCTTCGTCCGCCCCGGGCTCGTGAGGCTCAGGTGCAGCGGGGTGCTCCCCGGGTGCGTACGGAGGATCTCCCGGAGCCGTTCCACCACGTCCTGCGTGCACCTCGACTCGGCGAGCGTCACGACGACCGGGGAGTCGCCCCCTGTCGAGATGTCCGGGAGCGAGACCTCCATCGCCTGGAGCTGCATCGTCTCGTCGCGGCGACGGACCCGTCCGCGCAGCACGACGACCTGGTCTTCCGCGAGGATCGTCGAGTACGCGAGGTATGTCTCACCGAAGAACATCACCTCGACACCGCCGTCGAGGTCCTCGATCGTCACGGCTGCCCACGGGTTGCCCTGCTTGGACATCTTGCGCTGCAACGACGTGATGAGGCCGGCGATGACGACTGTCGAGCCGTCGTGGCGCGACTCGTCCGACAGGAGCGCCGCGATCGACGTCTCGGCCGCCTGCGCCAAGACGTGCTCGAGACCCGAGAGTGGATGGTCCGAGACGTAGAGCCCGAGCATGTCCCGCTCGAACGCGAGCAGCTGCTTCTTCTCCCAGTCGGGAAGGTCCGGGATGTCGACCGTGAACGACATGCCTTCGTCATCCTCGCCGCCGAACCCGGCGAAGAGGTCGAACTGGCCCTCGGCCTCTTTGCGCTTGACGCCGATGACCGAGTCGACAGCCTGCTCGTGCACCACCTGCAGCGCACGGCGCGTGTGCCCGAGCGAGTCGAAGGCGCCCGCCTTGATGAGCGACTCGATCGTCCGCTTGTTGCAGACGACCGCCGGGACCTTGTCGAGAAAATCGGTGAACGACGTGAACTCTGTCTTCTCCTCACGCGTACGCACGACGGCGTCGACCACGTTCGCGCCGACGTTGCGCACCGCCGTGAGGCCGAAGCGGATGTCCTTGTCGACAGCGGTGAAGTTGGCCGACGAGGAGTTCACGTCGGGCGGCAGGACCGTGATGTGCATCCGCCGGCACTCGTTGAGATAGAGCGCAGACTTGTCCTTGTCGTCACGCACGCTCGTGAGCAGCGCCGCCATGTACTCGGTCGGGTAGTTCGCCTTGAGATACGCCGTCCAGTAGGAGACCACACCGTATGCCGCAGAGTGCGCCTTGTTGAACGCGTAGTCCGAGAACGGCAGCAAGATGTCCCACAGCGCCTTGACGGCCGCCATCGAGAACCCACGCTCGACCATGCCGCCGGAGAATCCCTCGAACTGCTTGTCCAGCTCGGACTTCTTCTTCTTGCCCATCGCACGGCGCAGGATGTCTGCCTGACCGAGCGAGAAGCCGGCGACCTTCTGCGCGATGGCCATGACCTGCTCTTGGTAGACGATCAGGCCGTGCGTGGTCCCGAGGATCTCGAGGAGCGGCTCCTCGAGCTCAGGATGGATCGGTGTGACCTCCTGCAGGCCGTTCTTGCGCAGCGCGTAGTTCGTGTGGGAGTTCGCACCCATCGGCCCGGGCCGGTACAGCGCACCGACGGCGGAGATGTCCTCGAAGTTGTCGGGGCGCATGAGCTTGAGGAGCGTGCGCATGCCGCCGCCGTCGAGCTGGAAGACCCCTAGGGTGTCTCCGCGTCCGAGGAGCGCGTAGGTCGCGGAGTCGTCGAGTGCCAGGGTCTCGAGCACGACAGGCTCTTTGCCGTTCATGACGATGTTCTCGAGAGCATCGTCGAGGATCGTGAGGTTGCGCAGCCCCAAGAAGTCCATCTTGATGAGCCCGAGCTCTTCGCACTTCGGGTAGTCGAACTGCGTGATCACAGCCCCGTCCTGAAGACGACGCATGATCGGGATGATGTCGATGAGCGGGTCGCTCGACATGATGACGCCCGCAGCGTGGACGCCCCACTGGCGCTTCAGGCCCTCGATCCCCTTCGCGAGCTCGACGACGCGCTGAGCCTCCGGGTCGGTGGCGTGGACCTGGCGGAACTCCTCAGCCTCGTTGTACCGCTTGTCGGACGGGTCGAAGATCCCCGTGAGCGTGATGTCCTTGCCCATGATGGCGGGCGGCATCGCCTTGGTGAGCTTCTCCCCCATCGCGTACGGCATCCCGAGGAGCCGGCTCGAGTCCTTGAGCGCCTGTTTGGCCTTGATGGTGCCGTACGTGACGATCTGCGCGACGCGGTCCTCGCCATACTTCTCCGAGACGTACCGGATGACCTCACCGCGCCTGCGCTCGTCGAAGTCGACGTCGAAGTCGGGCATGGACACACGGTCCGGGTTGAGGAAGCGCTCGAACAGCAGACCGTGCTGGATCGGGTCGAGGTCGGTGATCCGCAGGGCGTACGCGACCATGGAACCGGCACCCGAGCCACGGCCGGGACCGACCCGGATCCCGTTGTCCTTCGACCAGTTGATGAAGTCCGCGACGACGAGGAAGTAGCCCTCGAAGCCCATCTGGGAGATGACGCGCGTCTCGTAGTCGGCTCGTTGGCGCAC
Organism: Sanguibacter antarcticus; assembly: GCF_002564005.1. NCBI lineage: Bacteria > Bacillati > Actinomycetota > Actinomycetes > Micrococcales > Sanguibacteraceae > Sanguibacter > Sanguibacter antarcticus. Next base: position 1,452,585 of record NZ_PDJG01000001.1, read on the forward strand.
CTCGTCCGAGACCCCGCCCGGATAGCGGTACCGCAGGCCCGCCTCGACCTCTTTGACGAACCACGAGGTCTCGTCCTCGCCCTCCGGGCACGGGTAGTTCGGCATGTAGTTCGCCGAGGTGTTGAACGAGACGTCGCACTGCTCGGCGATGAGCAGCGTGTTGTCGCAGGCCTCGGGCAGCTCTCGCCACAGGTGGCGCATCTCCGACGCGGACTTGACGTAGTAGCCGTCACCGGAGAAGGAGAACCGGTCGGGGTCGGCGAGCGTCGAGCCGGAGTTGATGCACAGGAGCGCGTCGTGAGAGTGGCTGTCCTCCTGCTTGACGTAGTGGAGGTCGTTCGTCGCGACGACCGGCGCCCCGATGTCCTTCGCGATCCGCAGGAGGTCCTTGTACACGCGGGTCTCGATGTCGAGGCCGTGGTCCATGAGCTCGACGTAGTAGTTCTCGCGGCCGAAGATGTCCTGCAGCTCACCCGCTGCGCGGACCGCCTCGTCGTAGTGGCCCAGACGCAGCCGCGTCTGCACCTCCCCCGACGGGCAGCCGGTGGAGCCGATCATCCCGCTGGCATAGCGCGAGAGCAGGTCGCGGTCCATGCGCGGCCACTTGCCCATCTGGCCGTCGAGAGACGCCAGAGAGCTCATCCGGAAGAGGTTGTGGAGACCGTCGTTGTTGCGCGCCCACAACGTCATGTGCGTGTACGAGCCGCGGGCAGAGACGTCGTCGCCCGCCTGGCTCGCGTCGCCCCAGCGCACACGCGTCGAGTCGAACCGCGACGTCCCTGGAGTGACGTACGCCTCGACGCCGATGATGGGCTTCACGCCCGCGGCCGTCGCCTGCTTCCAGAAGTCGTACGCACCGAAGAGGTATCCGTGGTCCGTCGTCGCGATGGCCTTCTGACCGAGCCGGACCGTCTCGTCGAAGAGGTCACCGAGCCGAGCCGCACCGTCGAGCATCGAGTACTCGGTGTGGACATGGAGGTGGACGAAATCCTCGGAGCTCGAGGCAGGTGCAGACGGCATGCGACGAGTCTAGATCGGCTCGAGCGAGGACTCGACGAGAGTGCTCTCGTGTCCTGCGTCAGCCGTCGTGACCGGGCGCAGACAGCCCGACGACGGTCTTGTGCGCGTCCCGGTGCCAGATCCCTGCGTCGAGGTAGCGGGGTCCAGCGACGGTGTAGCCGAGCCGCTCGTAGAAGCCGATCGCCTGCTCCTGAGCGCTCAGCTCGACCCGCAGCGTCCCGTCGAGCGCATGCTCCTCGCACGCGAGCTCCTCGAGCGCGCGCATGATCAGCGCGCCGACCCCGCCTGTGCGCCACCGGCGGCGGACCGCGACCCGGCCGATGTGGACGACGCCCGGGTGCGAAGGATCGGTCAGCAACCGACCTGTCGCGACCGCCACCGGGGGAACGTCCTCGTCGTCGACCGTCCTCCCGCCGTCCCGATCCTGACCGGGCTCGACCGTCGTGACGATCACGTGGGTGGTCGTCGGCGCCGTGTCGGCAGCATCCATCTCCTCGTCCAACGGAACCTGCTGCTCTGCGACGAACACCTCGAGCCGCACGCTCCAGGCGGCATCGAGCTGTGCCTGGGTGCGGACGCGCTCGGTCCGGAGCTCCGGGCTCTCGCTCGGCACCTCGTCCGTCGCGTCGTCTCGGCCCGTCACCTGTCGGCGGACCGTACGGTCTCGAGCGCCGACGCCAGGTCCTGCGGATACTCGCTCTCGACCTCGACCCACGTGCCCGTCGACGGGTGCTCGAACCCGAGCCGCTTCGCGTGCAACCACTGCCGCGAGAGCGTGACGCGCGCGGCCAAGACCGGGTCCGCGCCGTACGTGAGGTCGCCGACGCACGGGTGACGCAGCGCCGAGAAGTGGACGCGGATCTGGTGCGTGCGCCCGGTCTCCAGGTGCACCTCGACGAGCGAGGCGGCAGAGAGCATCTCGAGCACCTCATAGTGCGTGACAGACGGCTTGCCGTCGGCTAGCACCGCGAACTTGTAGTCCGCCGAGGGGTGACGACCGATCGGAGCGTCGATGGTCCCCGTGGTCGGCTCAGGGTGTCCCTGGACGAGTGCGTGATAGACCTTCTCGACGGTCCGTTCCTTGAACGCCCGCTTGAGGACCGAGTACGCGTGCTCGCTCTTCGCGACGACCATGAGCCCGGACGTCCCTACGTCGAGCCGGTGGACGATCCCTTGCCGCTCTGCGGCACCAGACGTCGAGATCCGGTACCCGCTCGCGACGAGCGCGCCCACGACAGTCGGGCCCGTCCACCCGACGGACGGGTGCGCAGCGACCCCGACCGGCTTGTCGACGACCACGACGTCGTCGTCTTCATACGCGATCCGCATGCCCGGCACAGGTTCGGCGACGACCGTCGGCCCGCTGTGCTCGCGAGGGTCCGGGAGGTCGACCTCAAGCCAGCCGTCGGCCGGCAACCGGTCCGACTTGCCCAGCTCACGACCATCGAGGCGTACCCCGCCCGACGCGGCGATCTGCGCGGCCGCCGTCCGGGACAGGCCGAGCATCCTCGAGAGCGCGGCGTCCACCCGCTCGCCGACGAGACCGTCCGGGACGGGCAGCGTACGGACAGGGCTCACGGCGTCGGCTCGTCGCCTGCAGCGCTCGTGCCAGGAGCGGCAGCAGATCCTGCACGCTCACCGTCCGGACCGATCCCGACGAAAGCCAGGACAGCGATCGCGACCGCGGCGACGACGATGGCGATGTCCGCGACGTTCCCGATGAACGGGCCGTAGTCGATGAAGTCCACGACGTGCCCTTGAGGGAACCCGGGCGAACGGAACAGCCGGTCACCGAGGTTCCCGAGCGCACCGCCGAGCACGAGACCGACAGCCACAGCCCACGGCATCGAGCGGACCCGCCGTGCACTGAGCACGATGAAGACGACCACCGCGACCGACAGGAGCGTGAGCACCCACGTGACCCCGCTGCCGAAGGACAGCGCTGCGCCCGAGTTGTAGATGAGCCGGAGGCCGACGACGTCCCCCAGAAGGGGCCGTGCTGGCTCTCCAGCGACGAGGGAGCCTTCCGCCCAGACCTTCGAGAGCTGGTCGAGGAGGAGCACGACGACGGCTAGTCCGAAGAGCACGAGGACGTAGGTCCTCGGCCTGCGGGATGCGGTCACCGACGGGTCGGCCGGGCCGTCGACAGGCTCATGGGTCGCAGGATTCTCAGAAGTCTCAGACATCACGCTGAAGTCTCCCACGACTGCCGCAGGCTCTCCGCCCCGAAAGGACGGGTGCCGTCCACCCGTCTGACCTTCAGCGCCGTTCCTCACGCTGCTTGCACGTCACGCAGAGCGTGGCACGCGGGAAGGCCTGCAGCCGGGCCTTGCCGATCGCCTCGCCGCAGATCTCGCAGCTGCCGTAGGTCCCCGCCTCGATACGGGAGAGCGCGCGAGCCGTCTGCGTGACGAGGTCGCGAGTGTTGTTCACGAAGGTGAGCTCTTGCTCCCGCTCGAGCGCCGACGAGCCCGAGTCGGCCTGGTCGTCCCCGGCGCCGTCACCAGAGTTACGCAGGAGCTCGGAGAGCTCCTGGTCGGCGACGAGCAGCTCCTCGCGGAGCCGCACGTTCTCAGCGATGAGCTCGTCTGCCAGGAGCACGATCTCCTCGGCGTCCCACGGGGCTTCACCGTCACGGACGGGGAAGCCCTTGACATCCTGGGTGAGGTTGGGGAACTGCTCCCGGGCGGGAGCGCTGCTTGTTACGTCACGGGTCGACATCGCGGCCTCTTTCATCGAAGTTAGCCGAGGTTAAACGCCGCAGCCGGTGCGCACAACTCACCACGCCGCTGTCCGCGGAGGGGTGAATCGTCCACACCGGCTGCGATCCGACCGACGCGCTCGGCGACGGTTGGTTCGATCAGATGCCTTGCTTGCCCTGGCCTTCGCCACCGCGAGCGCCGGGAAGCGCGCTGCTGCGGTTGTCGAGGTCGCCCAAGAGATTCTGCAGGTAGCTCTTGAGCCGCGTCCTGTAGTCACGCTCGAAGATCCTGAGCTCGTCGATCTTGCGCTCGAGGAGAGACCGTTCCTGCTCGAGCTGGGTGAGCGTCCGTTGGGACGTCTCCTCGGCCTCGCGGACGATCCGGGATCCCTCGCTCTTCGCCTCGGCGATGAGACGGTCGCCCTCGTCCTGGCCGGCCCGCACGTGGTCATCGTGGAGCTTCTGCGCCATCTGGATGATCCCCGTGGCCATCTCAGGCTCACGCGGCGGCATACCGCCCTGCTGCACCGCGACCGGCGGCGCCTCGAGGACAGGAGCCGGCTTCGGGGCCTCCTGCTTCTCGACCGACACGGGCTGCTCGGCCGGCAGCGCCTGCTGCTGCTGTGCGTTAGCACGGCTCAGCTCAGCGACTCGTCGCTCCGAAGCCTCGAGCTTCGCCTTGAGGTCGTCGCTCTCCGCATACAGTTCGCGCAGCGTGTTGAGAACTTCGTCGAGGAAGTCGTCAACCTCGACGACGTCATAACCCTCCCGAAACTTGGTCGCCGGGAACTTCTTGGTCAGGACATCATCTGCTGTGAGCAGTGCCACCATCGTTTTCACCTCGAATACTTGCGCTGGACTCTTCGGTCATACCACCGACCACTACCGGTCACGCTAGCGGACATTGACGCATGTGCGCTCACCTTGAGACGCGGCGTGCGGAGTATCTTCGCGTTCGATCGCTCCTGACCGTCTGCGGCCTCACTGATTCGCGAGGACCGTGAACACCTGCATGAGGAAGCTGACGCCGACGAAGAGGATGAGAAATCCCACATCCAGGCGCACGCGTCCGATCGGAAGAGGCGGAATCTTGCGCCTGAGGAACTTCACCGGTGGGTCGGTGAGCGAGTAGACGACCTCAGCCACGACGAGAAGCACGCCCTGAGGGCGCCAGCTCCGAGAGAACACCTGCACCCAGTCGAAGATCACCCTCCCGATGAGGACGATCGTGTAGAGCAGGCACAAGAATGCGAGAAGGCTCCAGACCACGTGCTAGCTCTGGTTGTAGAAGCCGGCACGGGTGGGAGCGACCTTCTCGGCCACGCGCTCCTCACCGGAGACCTCTACGTGCTCTGGGGACAGGAGGAAGACCTTGCTCGTCACACGTTCGATCGCCCCACGAAGACCGAAGATGAGGCCCGCGGAGAAGTCGACCAGACGCTTGGCGTCGGCGTCGTCCATGTCGGAGAGGTTGATGATCACAGGCGTACCGGCGCGGAAAGCCTCGCCGATCACACGTGCGTCGTTGTAGGAGCGAGGGTGCACGGTCGTGATGCGACGAAGCTCTGCCGGAGCGGTGGAGGCCACCGCTGTCTCGCGGCGCGACGACAGAGATCGATTGATGGGGGTGACCTGAGCCTCGTATTCCTGCGGCACGTCGGTTCCTACCTCGTCGTAGTCGTCGTAGTCGTCATACTCGTCCTGCTCGATCTCGCCTCGATCATCTGCGAGGCCCAGGTAAAGCATCGTCTTGCGCAGCGCTCCGGCCATCGCCCTCTCCGTTCCCACTCGGTCTGGTCAGCGGCTCCTCGGACGACCCCGAATGCTGACGGTGATGTCACGCTAGCCGAGCCTGATGGCCTGCACCCGGCGACACGCCAGCCGCCAGCGATCCCTTCACCGGTTCCACCCGCATGCTCCCGCGGTGCACGGGCCAGCGCACGGGCCGATCGCACCTCACGAGAGCACCACGACGCCGGCGAACCTGCCCGTCACCTCTCCGTTCGCCGTCGCCTCTCGATGGGAGAAGAACCGGGCGTCCGTCCGTGTGCACGTTGCGACCTCTACCACCTCGGCGACGCCCAGTCGCCGCAGCTCGCGGGCCACCGCACCCGGCAGATCGAGGGACGGCGTGCCCCACGACGTGGTCGCCCGCACGCCAGGCACGACGTCGGACACCGCGTCCTGTAGTGCCTGCGGGACCTCGTAGCACTCTCCGCAGACGGCTGGCCCGACCGCTGAGCGGATCGTGGACACCGTCGCTCCCGCGTCGACCATGGCTCCGACGGTCGTCGCGACGACGCCCGCAGCCAGCCCTGCGCGGCCGGCGTGGACCACGGCGCCGACCCGGTGCACAGGGTCGGCGAGGAGCACCGGCACGCAGTCCGCGACGAGCACACCGAGCGGCACGAGCGGGACAGCGGTGACCGAGGCGTCTGCTGTCCCCCGGCTGCGCTCGACGCCGACCGCTGCACGATCGACGACCTGGACGACCGTGCCGTGCACCTGCGTCAGGTATGACACCTTCGCACCGACCTCGACGTCGACGAGGTCCCTGTTCGCCAGGACGACCTCGTCGTCGTCCTGGACGTTGAGACCGAGATTGAGGGTGCCACGAGGAGGCCCAGAGAGTCCTCCGTCTCGGGTCGTGAAGAATGCACGGATCCCGGGACCGAGGTCGACCTCGATCACCGGGATCACGGGAGTGCGTACCACTGCTGGACGACCTGCTACTTGAGGAAGTCGGGGATGTCGAGCTCCTCGACACGGCGTCGCTGGGGCTCCTCGTCGAAGATCCTCGGGACCTCGAGCTGACCCGTGCGCGGCACCGCATCTGGATCTGTCGACAAGAACGCCGGAACAGGTCCGCTCTGCTGATACGGCTGCTGAGCCGACTGCTGCGCCTGGTAGGCCGCCGGGTTCACCGGAGCGCTCTCCGGACCGTCGAACCCGGAGTCGAGGGGGACGACCGGGCGGGCGAGCGCGTGCACGCCCGTCGTGGTCGGGACCGAGGCGAGCGCGGCCGGCTGAGCCGAGGCGACAGGGGCCGTCGAGGCGGCCGGAGCCGCAGCCGAACCGGTCACCTGGCCGAGACCACGGGCGTCTTTGCGGGTCTGCGGCGCTCCACCGTCGAAGCCCGCCGCGATGACCGTGACACGGACCTCGTCACCGAGCGCGTCGTCGATCACAGCACCGAAGATGATGTTGGCCTCAGGGTGAGCAGCCTCGTGGACGAGGCGCGCGGCCTCGTTGATCTCGAACAGCCCGAGGTCCGATCCGCCCTGGATGCTCAAGAGCACACCGTGCGCCCCGTCGATGCTGGCCTCGAGCAGCGGCGAGGAGATCGCGAGCTCGGCCGCCTGGACCGCCCGGTCGTCGCCGCGTGCCGAGCCGATGCCCATGAGCGCGCTGCCTGCCCCTTGCATGACCGACTTGACGTCGGCGAAGTCGAGGTTGATGAGGCCCGGGGTCGTGATGAGGTCGGTGATCCCCTGGACACCCGAGAGGAGCACCTGGTCGGCAGAGTGGAACGCATCGAGAGCGGAGACGTTGCGGTCAGACATCGACAAGAGGCGGTCGTTGGGGATGATGATGAGGGTGTCGACCTCGTCGCGCAGGGCTTCGATGCCCGCGTCGGCCTGTGTCGAACGACGCCGTCCCTCGAACGTGAACGGACGTGTGACGACACCGACCGTGAGCGCTCCCAGCGCCCGAGCGATGCGCGCAACGACGGGCGCTCCCCCGGTTCCGGTGCCGCCACCCTCGCCAGCGGTCACGAAGACCATGTCAGCGCCCCGCAGGACGTCCTCGATCTCTTCGGTGTGGTCTTCTGCGGCCTTCTTGCCAACCTCGGGGTCGGCGCCAGCGCCGAGCCCACGCGTGAGCTCACGGCCTACGTCGAGCTTGACGTCGGCATCGGACATGAGGAGCGCCTGAGCATCGGTGTTGATCGCGATGAACTCGACACCCTTGAGCCCGACCTCGATCATCCGGTTGACGGCGTTCACGCCACCGCCTCCGATGCCGACCACCTTGATCACCGCTAGGTAGTTTTGCGGAGTTGTCACGTCCGTGCCTCTCGATCTGGGAACACTGAACCCTCACCCTCATGTAGAAGGTTATAGTTATGTCAGGTTGTACTAGGGTCGACGTTATGCGCACCTCGCTGCGCTATCAACGACCTGACCCGCGTGTCGGTGAATTGTTTGACCACACCGGCCCCGATCCACTCACCGAGTGATCGGGAACGTCGGCGCCGAGACGTCGAACACACTCGATCCACGGCTCACCTCCGCCGTCCGCAGCGTCGCGAGCACCTGACTCTTGAGCTCCGACTCCTGAGAGCTCCCCCACTCGACGACCACACCGTCACGCAGCGTGAGCGTGACCGAGTCCTGTGTCGTCGCCGACAGCGACCCGACCTCAGCAGCGAGATCGTCCGGCAACGAGTTGAGGACGACGAGCGCCGCCTCGAGCGTACGCCGGTCTTCGCCCGTCAAGGGGATCGTGATGAGCGGCAGCTCCGGAGGTGCCACCGCCACGACACCGACCTGGACCGCGTCCTGGTCGAGGAGAGCGACGCCGTCGGCGACCGGGACCGCGGCCACCGGTTCGCGTGCGACGACGACCACGGCCAGGCCAGACGGCCACTGTCGTGAGATCGAGACGTCACGGACGTTCGGCACCTCGAGCAGCTCCCCGCGCAGCGTGACCGTGTCCACGAGCGCGAGCGACGTCCCGTCGTACTCTGCGACGACTGCGACGATCGCCGCGGCGTCGACCGAGCTGCCCGTGCCGTCGACCGTCAGACGATCCGCGTCGAACGACAGCAGGCTCGAGTACAGGACCGCCCACGCCGCCCCCGAGAGGAACGCCACGACGCTCGTCACGACGAGCGCACGGCGCACGAGACGGTGGCGCCGCATCGCCTTCTGCTCGGCGAGCCGCTCCGCCATCCCCGTCGAGATCACCGGCACCCGGTGCATCGCACCCGTCGGAGTCCGTGGGACCGTGACGGACCCGGTCCGCGGAGGCTGCGCGGCGACCTGGGCCTCCGGTCGCCGCGGGCCGCGTGTGGCGGGCTTCAGGGACGCGGGCTTCGCAGGGGCGGCCGGCGTCGCCCCGGTCTTCGTCGGGGCAGGCTTCGCCGAAACAGCCTTCTTTACCGGAACGTTCTTCGTCGTCCCGCTCTTCGTCGTCCCGCTCTTCGTCGTCCCGCTCTTCGCTGGCGCGGCACGGCCGGCGGCGTCTTTCGGCGTCGCCGGTCGACGTGGCGCGGCGGGGCGCCGTGGATCGGTCGGCGCCCGATCGCCTCGCGGGCGAGGAGCGGGAGGAGGCTTCACGACCCTCGGACCGCCGATGCCTCGTCGGCTGCACGAGCGTCGATCGTCGTGAGCACCACGCCTCCCAGCTCGGTGACGTCCCCCGCCCCGACCGTGATCACGAGATCACCGGGCTGGGCGAGCTCGGCGACCGTGCGCGCGGCCTCCAGACGGTCGCGCACGACACGGCCACGACCTGGGGTCGACATGCGGTCGACGATCGTGTGCGCACCGACGCTCGGGTCCGGATCCTCTCGGGCGCCGTACACGTCGGTCACGACGACGACGTCCGCGAGCTCCAGGGCATCAGCGAACTCGTGCGCGAAGATCCGGGTACGGGAGTAGAGGTGCGGCTGGAAGAGAACGATGATCCGGCCGCCGGCCGCGACCCCACGAGCGGCCACGAGCATGGCTGCGACCTCCGTGGGATGGTGCGCGTAGTCGTCGACGACCCGCACCCCTCGGGCCACCCCGCGCAGCTCGAAACGACGCCCTGTACCCATGAACTCTCCGACACCGGCAGCCGCGGCGTCGGGCGGGACTTCCAGCGCGAGCGCCACGAGCACAGCGGCAGAGGCGTTGAGGGCGTTGTGCATCCCTGACACGCGGAGATCGACGTCGAGCACGACACCGTCGCGCGACACGGGCGTCCCGGGGGCCACGACGAGCGTGAAGCGGCAGCCACCGGTCTCTGGGACGACCGCGTAGCCCGCGAGGACCGCTGTCGCACCGTCCGCGGTCCCGTAGGTGAGCGCCCGGCCACCCGCAGCCACGTGGTGGGACACCAGGGACCGTGCACCGGCATCGTCGACGCACGCCACGAGATACCCGGCAGGGTCGATGTTGCCCGCAAAGGTGCGGAACGCTTCTTCGAACGCCTCGCGCGAGCCGTAGTGGTCGAGGTGGTCGGGCTCGACGTTCGTGACCACCGAGACGAACGGCCGGTACGCCAGGAACGAGCCGTCAGACTCGTCTGCCTCGGCGACCAGCACGTCCCCGGCACCGAGGTGGCCGCCAGGGAGCGCCCCGTCCGCGGTGAGGACCGACCCCCCGATGGCGAAGGACGGCTCCAGACCCGCTGCAGTGAGCGCCACAGCGATCATCGCTGACGTCGTCGTCTTGCCGTGAGCGCCAGCGACCGCCACCGAACGGCGACCGGCCATGAGCACGGCGAGCGCCTGCGACCGGTGGAGGACTCGCAGGCCCGCCGCCCTCGCGGCGACCAGCTCAGGGTTGTCCGCGCGGACCGCGCTCGACACGACAACCGTCTGCGCATCGGCGACGTTCGATGCCTCGTGCCCGATCCACACGCGGACACCTGCCTCGCCGAGCGCGTCCGTGACAGCGCTGCGGCGAGCATCTGACCCCTGGACGTGCGCCCCCTCGCTCACCAGGAGACGGGCGACGACCGACATCCCTGCGCCGCCGACGCCGATGAGGTGCACGGTACCGAGGTCGGCCACGGGCAGGGAGACCTGCGGACCGCCCGTGGTCTGCTCGGAGCTCATCGAGAGACCGATGGCTGCTCGGTCACGGTCTCGACGAGGCCCACGACCCGGCTCGCAGCGTCGGGGACACCCACAGACCGAGCGGCGTGGCTCATGATCGCGAGCGCGGCCGGGTTCTCGAGCAACGGCAGCACGATCGTCCGGACCCACTCGGGAGTGAACTCGTCGTCGGCGACGATCAGCCCGCCACCGACCTCGACGAGCGGCGCGGCGTTGAGCCGCTGCTCCCCGTTGCCGATGGGCAGCGGGACGTATGCGGCGGGCAGCCCGAGCGCGGCCAGCTCGCACACGGTCCCAGCACCGGAGCGACACACCACGAGGTCCGCGACCGCGTAGGCGAGCTGCATGTCGCTGAGGTACTCACGCGCCTGGTAGAGAGACGCGTGCTCGGGGTCGAGCGCGCTCACGCTCGCCTGCACCGCCTCAGCCTTGCCACGACCTGTGAGGTGGAGCACCTGGATGCCCGCAGCGGTGGTCTCCGCGACGAGTGCCGTCATCGTCTCGTTGAGCCGTTGCGCACCGAGCGAGCCACCGGTGACGAGGAGCGTCGGCCGGTCGGCCTGCAGACCGAGCGCCTGCGCCGCAGCTGCCCGCGTCCCCGCAGGATCAGCGGCACGCTCGGCGATGAGCGTCGAGATCTCGTGACGCAGCGGGAGCCCGGTGACCTGCGCCCCGGGCAGAGCCGTGCTGGCGAACGTCACCGCGACGGACCGCGCCCAGCGCGCACCGAGCCGGTTCGCGAGACCGGGGCGAGCGTTCTGCTCGTGGATCACGACGGGGATCCCTCGCCGACGCGCAGCGAGGTACGCGGGCGTCGCGACGTATCCGCCAAAACCGACGACGACACGTGCCCCGGTCTCGTCGATCGCTCGGCCTGCCGCACGAACTGCAGCACCGAGCTTGCCCGGCAGCGTGAACCACGCAAGGCTCGGCCGACGCGGCATCGGTACCCGTGGGACGAACCGCAGGTCGTGCCCACGCTCCGGGACGAGAGTTGCCTCGAGCCCTTCTCGGGTCCCGAGGACCGTGATCGTCGCATCCGGATATCGGGCACGGATCTCGTCCGCCACCGCGAGGAGCGGGTTCACATGACCCGCTGTACCGCCACCTGCAAGAAGAACTGACTCAATCACGCTTCTCATCACCCGAGCTCGTCGTCTGTACCTGTCACTACCGGTCGTCTGCGCCGTGACGCCGCTCGCCCCATCACGGCGACGGAGCGGCGAACGACGTTGGGCCGAGCCGCGAGCGCCTCACGAGCGCCCGGTTCGTCCCGTGCGAAGGATATGACGATTCCGAGAGCAAGCATGGTCGCGACCAGCGCCGACCCTCCCGCGGACACCAGCGGCAGGGGGATTCCGATGACCGGGAGGATGCCGATGACGACCCCGATGTTGATGAGCGCCTGACCGATGATCCAGCACGCGATCGCAGCGGTCGTGATCTTGACCATCGGATCGGGGTGGCGGCGCACGATGCGGAGCATCGCCAGGCCGAGGAGCGCGAAGAGCGCCAGGACGAGCAGCGCTCCCAGCAGACCGAGCTCCTCGCCGAGGACGGCGAAGATGAAGTCGTTGTGGGCTTCTGGCAGGTACGACCACTTCTCGAAACCTGCTCCGAGGCCCACCCCCATGAGGCCGCCTGTGCCGAGCCCTTCGAGCCCGCGCACGACCTGGTAGCATGCCCCTGCTTCGTCGCACTGGCCGCCGAACGTCGCGGCGATCCGGTTCATGCGGTTGTCCGAGCCGACCACCAGGACAGCGACTGCGGCGATCACCCCAGCCCCAGCGATGGCGAACATCCGCAGGGGAAGCCCGGCGACGAACAGCGCACCCGCGACGATGAGCATGAGCACCATCGCGGTCCCGAGGTCTTTGCCTGCGAGCACGAGCGCGATGACGACCATGGCTACGGGGATGACCGGCACGAAGGCATGCTTCCACTCCCCCAGCAGCGCCATCTTGCGACCCAGCACGACCCCGAGCCAGACGGCGAGCGCGACCTTGGCCAGCTCAGACGGCTGGATCGTGATGCCACCTCCGAGATACACCCAGTTCGTGTTGCCCTTCTCTCCCCGCGCCATCGGGGTGAAGATCAACAGCTGCAGACCCATGGCGAGGAACAGCGCAGGCCAGGCCATCTTCTTGTAGAACGACGGTCTCAGACGCATGGCCACGAGCATGAACGGCAGTCCCATGAGCGCGAACTTCGCCTGGTTGAGGAAGACGGAGTAGGCGGAGTCCCCGTCCTGCAGGGAGTCCACCGACGAGCTCGAGAGCACCATGACAAGACCGAGCACGAGGAGCAGCACGGTGGCGCCCGCGAGGAGGTAGTAGCTCGTCACGGCGCTGTTCCACTGTCCGAGCCAGACACCGCGCGCCGCGCGCCGGACCGGGGTCCGGCTGCTCGCAGGACGTGGTGCAGCGGCCTGGATCGTCGTTGCCTTCGACATGGTGCGCAGCTACCTCGGCGCCGAAGCGATGCGGAGAGCCTCACGGGCGAAAGCGTCGCCTCGCTCGGCATACGAGCTGAACTGGTCCATCGAGGCGCACGCAGGAGCCAGGAGAACGGTGTCTCCCGGCAGGGCGAGCTCGAAGGCTTGGTCGACCGCGCGTCTCATCACTGTCTCAGTGTCGCCAGGATCGACCTCCACGACGGGTACATCGGGCGCGTGTCGCTCGAGAGCCTCGCGCAGACCGACGTGATCGACCCCGATGAGGACGGCTGCTCGGACCTGACCCGACCGCGTCCGGACGAGATCGTCGAAGGTCGCGCCCTTGGCGAGCCCACCGGCGATCCACACGACGGTGCCTGGCGCGAAGGACCCGAGAGAGGCTGCCGCCGCGTGGGCGTTCGTCGCCTTGGAGTCGTCGACGAAGGCCACCGGAGGCACCTCGTCGGCGCCCGCCGCAACGGCCCCAGAACCGGTGACCTGTGGACGTGCCGGTGCGGTGGCGACCGTCTGGATCCGGTGCCCTCCAGGATGGAAAGCACGGAGTCCGTCGCGCACCGCTGCCGCGCTGACGCCGTACGCGCGGGCCAGCGCGGCGGCGGCGAGCGCGTTCGACACGACATGGGACGGCACGCTGCCGTCGGGACCTGCCAGGTGTGCCAGGTCGTCCATCGTGGCGAGCTCGGCGGCACGCTCGTGGCGCGTCGGGTCGTCGTGCGCCGCGTGGAAGGCCCGGTCGCACAGGACACCGTCGACGACCCCGAGCTCTGACCGTCCTGGGGCCCCGAGCGTGAGACCGACCGCACGTGCACCGTCGACCACGTCCGCGTCACGCACGAGCTGTTCCGTGCGCGGGTCGGCTGTGCTGTAGACGCACGCACGCTGGGCCCGCTCATAGATGCGCCCCTTCGCCCGTGCGTACTCCTCGAGGGAGCCGTGCCAGTCGAGGTGGTCCTGGGCGACGTTGAGGACGGCACCGGCGAGCACGGACATCGAGTGCGTGAAGTGGAGCTGGAAGCTGGAGAGCTCCACCGCGAGCACGTCGATCCGGTCGTCGAGCACCGCATCGACGATCGGTCTGCCGACGTTCCCGACAGCGGCCGTGCGCCGGCCGTCCGCCTCGAGGATGGACTGGAGCATCTCCACCGTCGTCGTCTTGCCGTTCGTCCCTGTCACAGCGAGCCATGGTGCGGGCTCCCCCGTGGCCCGCGAGGCCACCCGCAGGTGCCACGCGAGCTCGACCTCGCTCCACACCGGGATGCCTCGGGTCGACGCCTCGACGAACAAGGGTGTCGAGGGAGGCCACCCCGGAGAGGCGACGACGAGGTCGACCGTGCCGAGGTCGACGTCCGCCGCAGCAGAGAGGTTCGCGTCGGGCGCGCTCGCGTCTAGCGAGAGCACCGATACCGCCACCGGGCTGAGCGCGCGCACCACCGCACGCCCTGTCACGCCGAGCCCGGCGACGAGCACGCGTGCTGACGACAGGTCGACCACTAGCCCACGACCCACTCGGCGTAGAAGATCCCCATCCCGAGAGCCGCGAAGAGCCCAGCGATGATCCAGAAGCGGATGACGATCGTCACCTCGCCCCAGCCGGAGAGCTCGAAGTGGTGGTGCAGCGGGGCCATCTTGAACACCCGCTTGCCCGTGAGCTTGAAGAAGCCGATCTGGATGATGTCCGAGAGGACGACGAGCACGAACATGCCGCCGATGATGATCGCGAGGAGCTCGGTCCGAGAGAGGATCGAGAGACCGGCGAGCGCGCCGCCGAGCGCGAGCGAACCGGTGTCACCCATGAAGATCTTCGCCGGAGAGGCGTTCCACCACAAGAATCCGAAGCACGCCCCCATGATCGCGGCTGCCACGATGGCCAGATCGAGCGGGTCACGGACCTCGTAGCACCGCGGCCCCACCGAGCCTGCGAGCTGGCAGTTCTGGTTGAACTGCCAGATGCTCACGAGGACGTAGGCGCCGAAGACGATGAGCGACACCCCGGTTGCAAGACCGTCGAGACCGTCGGTGAGGTTCACCGCGTTCGACCAGGCGGTGATGATGAGGTTCGCCCAGATGACGAAGAGGATGAGCCCGACCGTCACCCCGGCGAACGCCAGGTCGATGTTCGTGTCGCGGATGAAGGAGATCTTCATCGCACCTGGTGTGCGGTAGTTCTCGTTCGGGAATCGCACCGCGAGCACCGCGAAGGCGATACCGACGACTCCCTGGCCGACGAACTTCCACCGTGCCGAGAGTCCGAGGCTGCGCTGGCGCGAGATCTTGATGTAGTCGTCAAGGAGCCCGATGAGCCCGAGACCCGCCATGAGGAACATCACGAGGACCGCCGACGTCGACGGCAGCCGACCGCTGACGATCGAGGCCATCACCCAGCCGGCGATCGTCGCCCCGATGATGACGACACCGCCCATGGTCGGGGTCCCGCGCTTGGTGAAGTGCGCGGTCGGGCCGTCCTGGCGGATGAACTGACCGTAGTTGCGCTTGACGAGAAGCCGGATGAACAGCGGCGTGCCGAAGAGGGCGACGATCAGTGCCGTGCCCGCCGAGACGAGTACCCCGATCACGAGGCGACCACCGTGGTGAGCTCGTCGCCGAGCCGCCAGAGGCCTGCACCGTTGGACGCCTTGACGAGCACGACGTCACCGGAGCGGAGCTCGCCCGCGAGGAACCGTGACGCAGCGTCGACGTCGGGAACCTCGAGCACCTCGTCGCCCCAGGAACCTTCCTGGGTCGCTCCGTCGCCGATCCCGGACGCTCCCGCGCCGACGACGACGAGCAGCTTGATGTTCAGGCGGACGACCAGTCGACCGATCTCGTCGTGCACGGCCCGCGAGTCGGGTCCGAGCTCGAGCATCTCCCCGAGGACCGCGATCGAACGACGGTCGCGGCCTGCCATGACGGCGAGCGCCTTGAGCGCCGCGCGCATCGAGTCCGGGTTCGCGTTGTAGGCGTCGTCGATGACCGTCACACCATCAGGACGGTCGGTGACCGCCATCCGGTGCGGGCTCGCCGCGGACGCCGAGCCGAGCAGCGCCCCGACCTGCTCGAGCGGCAGACCCAGCTCGAGAGCCGCCGTGGCGGCCGCCAGCGCGTTGGTGAGGTGGTGCTCCCCGACGAGGCGGAGCGTGACCGGGACGCTGGCGTCGTCGTGCTCCAGATCGAACGAGACGTGACCGCCCCGGTCGATCTGGACTCCGACGGCCCGCACGGTGCACTCGCGCACCGTCCCGAACGTGACCACGCGACCAGGCGCGACGTCCCGCATCGCTACGACCCGGTGGTCGTCGGCGTTGAGGATCGCGACCCCGCCGGGAGCCAGCCCGGTGACGAGCTCGGACTTCGCTCGCGCGACCGCCTCGAGGTCGCCGAAGCCACCGAGGTGTGCGCTGCCGACGGCGAGCACGACAGACACGTCGGGCGGGGCTATGCCGGTGAGATAGATGAGGTCACCGGGCGCGGAGGCACCCATCTCGAGGACGAGGAAGCGTGTGTCACGGGTCGCGCGCAGCACGGTGAGCGGCAGCCCGATCTCGTTGTTCAGCGAGCCCGCGGGCAGCACGGTCTCCCCTGCAGACGCGAGGAGGCGTCCGAGCAGGTCCTTCGTCGTCGTCTTGCCGACCGATCCGGTGACGGCCACGACCTCGATGGTCCCCGCGGTCCGCAGCCGCCGCAGGTGCTCCGCTGCGACCAGGCCGAGCGCTGTCTGGACGTCGTCGACGACGACGCACGGCACCCCGTCGACCGCGTGGGACGCCAGCACGAGCGCGGCGCCCGCGTCCACAGCTGCACGTGCGTGGTC
Source organism: Sanguibacter antarcticus (assembly GCF_002564005.1). Lineage (NCBI taxonomy): Bacteria > Bacillati > Actinomycetota > Actinomycetes > Micrococcales > Sanguibacteraceae > Sanguibacter > Sanguibacter antarcticus. Next base: position 1,469,398 of record NZ_PDJG01000001.1, read on the forward strand.
GTGACCGTCGGTCCGGTCGCCGACGATCGCGACGAAGAGGCCCCCTGGCCCGACCTTCCGCGAGTCGGTCTCGACTGCGCCGCGGACGACGAGATCTAAGGGTGCAGCCGTCTCGCCCCCGGTGATCTGCGCGATCTCTGCTGCGGTCAGATCGATCACTCGTCGTGCTCCTTCGTCTTGTTCGTCCGGGCTGCGAGTGCAGCCCGGACCTCGACCCTGTCGTCGAGCGGGTGGTTCACGCCGTCGATCTCTTGCCACACCTCGTGGCCCCGACCAGCAACGAGGACTGTATCGTCCTCGTGCGCTGCTAGGACGATCTCGCGGATAGCACGGGCACGGGGTGCGATCTCGAGCACGTCGACGACACGTGGGCACGGCTCGCCAGCAGCGTCGGCTGCTGCTGCTCGGGCTCCGTCGAGGACCGCCGCGCGAATCTGCTCGGCGGGCTCTCCGTGAGGATCGTCGTCCGTGACGACGACGACGTCGGCGGTGCGGGCGGCGACCGCGCCCATAATAGGACGTTTACCCGTGTCCCGGTCACCGGTGGCACCGAAGACGACGGTCAGCCGACCGGGCGTCGTGGGTCGCAGCGCGGCGATGGCGAGCTCGAGCGCGTCAGCGTTGTGCGCGAAGTCGACGACGACGCGCGGCGAGACCCCGACGACCTCCATGCGACCGGGGACCGCGGCATCCATGCCACCGGACCGGTCCAGCGCCTGCGAGAGCGCATCGATGTCGGCACCGGCCTCGATCACCATCGTCAGCGCCAGCGCCGCGTTGGCCACGTTGAAGACACCAGGCAGCGCGGTGCGGGTCCGGAGGGTGCGTCCGTCCCGGTGGCGCAGCGTGAACGCGGAACCGTCGACAGCCGGCACGATGTCGGCGACCCACCAGTCGGAGGCCCCTGCCTCCTCGATGCTCAACGTCGCGACAGGGACGGTCGCTGCCTCGGCAACCCGGCGGCCCCACGGTCCGTCGACGACGACGACCCCGCGTCGCGCACGCTCTGGGGCGAACAGCATCATCTTCGCAGCGAGGTACGCCTCGAGAGTCTCGTGGAAGTCGAGGTGGTCCTGGCTGAGGTTCGTGAACCCCACCATGTCGAACACGACGCCGTCGACCCGGTGCAGTGCCAGCGCGTGGGACGACACCTCCATCGCGAGCGACCGGACACCGTCCTCGCGCATGGTCGCCAGCACCGCCTGCAGGGTCGCGGCGTCCGGAGTCGTCAGCCTGCTCGGGAGCACACGGTCGCCCGACCTGGTCTCGACGGTGCCGATGAGCCCGCCGCTGCGTCCTTGCGCTCGGGCCAGCTGGTCGAGAAGGTAGGTCGTCGTCGTCTTGCCGTTCGTGCCTGTGACGCCGAACGTGAGCAGTGCGCGTGCCGGCTCGCCGTAGAACCATGAGGCCAGCTCGCTGAGGAGCGCACGCGAGTCGACGGTGTCGGGGACGACGAGCACAGGTACCGGGCTCACAGCCCCGGTGATGCCGGCCGCAGCAGTCGATGCGCTCAGGCTCTCTGCGACGAGGTCGCGGCCACGGGCGTCCGTGAGCACACCGACCGCTCCACGACGGAGCGCGTCGGCTGCATACCGGGCACCGTGGGAGGTGAATCCTTGCGTCGCCACGAAGAGGTCCCCGGGAACCACGTCGGCGCTGCTCGCGGTCACGCCCGTGACTCTCACCTGCTCTGACGCGTCAGGAACAGCGAGACCGAATCGTTCGGAGATCTCGCCGACCGACCGTGCGCTCGTGCTGGCAGGGCGCATCTGATCGTGCTCGGAAGTCATGGGGCAAACCTATCCTGCGAAGACCCCTGCCTAGAGCACGGATCCTACCGGGCACAGCCCGTGCGAAGCGTCGGTGGCCGTTGCCGACCCCAGGTCACCAGGTCGTCGGATAGAGGTCCGGGACGCTTCCTGTCGGCTCGACCCCGAGCTGCTGGAGCCCCGCCGACATCACCTCGGCGAAGACGGGTGCGGCTGCGTCGCCCCCGAAGATCGAGACCTTCGGGTTCTCGATGAAGACGCCCACCGCCAGGCGGGGGTCGTCGACGGGCGCGACGCCGATGAACGACGCGAGGATGTTGTTGAGCTCCCCGTTCTCGTCCGGGGTCTGAGCCGTTCCTGTCTTGCCCGCGACCCGGTAGCCGTCGATGACAGCGTTGCCACCGGTCCCGTCGACGACCGCAGACTCGAGCATCTTGAGGACCTGTGCTGCGGTGTCTGCATTGACTGCCTGGACACCCGCCGGCTGGACGGAGGGTGTGAACTCGCCCTCTGGGGAGGTGGTCCCGGCCACGAGGTGCGGGGTGACGCGCACGCCGTCGTTCGCGATCGTCGCGAAGACGCTCGTGGCCTGGAGCGCTGTCACCGAGACGCTCTGCCCGAACAGCACCGCGTACTCCGTGCGCCCGTCCCAGGCGTCCGCAGGCGCGAGCAGCCCTTTCTCCTCCCCGGCGAGCTCGATCCCGGTGGCGGTCCCAAAACCGAACTTCGTGAGGTAGTCGTGGCGCACCTGCTTGGGGATGTCCTGGCCGACCATGACGGTGCCAGCGTTGGACGACTCCGCGAAGATCCCGGTGAGCGTCCAGCTCTCCTTCTCGTGGTCGTGAGAGTCGCTGAAGGTCTGGTTGTTCGCCGTCGTGTACTTGTCCTCCACCTCGTACTGGCTCGTCGGCGTCGCGATGCCCGTCTCGATCGCGGCGGCCATGGTGATGGTCTTCGCCGTCGATCCGGGATCGAAGATCGTCGAGATGGCCTTGCTCCCGCCGAAACCGTCGGGGCTGTTCGGGTCGAAGGTCCCCGAGTCCGCGAGCGCGTACAGCGCACCGGTCTTGATGTCCTCGACGACGGCGAACCCTCCGGTTCCCCCCATCGCGGCGACCTGCGCGTTCAAGGACGACTGGACCAGCCACTCGAGGTCGGTCTTGATCGTCAGCTGGACGTCGTCGCCCGGAACCTCAGGGACCGACGACTGCTCGCCCGTGGGGATGACGTGCCCCTTCGATCCGCGCTCGTACGTCAGGCTGCCTTCAGTTCCCGCGAGGATGTCGTTGAGGGAGTATTCCAGCCCTGCCTTGCCCTGAGAGTCGCTACCGACGAAACCGATGAGGTTCCCGCCGGTCGTTCCCGCAGGATACGAGCGTTTTGCGAACGGCGTCGAGTAGACCCCCGAGATGTTCAGAGCGACTACGGCGTCCCAGGTCTCCGGCGCGACGTCCTTCTTGATGATCTTGTACTTGCGCTCCCCGTTGAGCTGAGCGGCGAGCTCGGGCGCAGGGATGTCGAGGATCGGAGAGAGCAGCCTGGCGGCCTCGGTGGGTCCGCCGAGCAGGGTGTTGTCCACCTCGTGCTTCCAGTTGGCGATGAACTCCTGGTCCACGAAGATGTCGTACCGCGTCACGGACGTCGCGAGCACGACGCCGTCGGCGTCGGTGATCTCTCCCCGCACCGCAGGGATCTCTTTGACGTTCGTCCGCATGAGCTGAGCATCCGCTGCGAGCGCCTCGCCAGCATAGAGCTGGACGTAGACGAGCCGACCGGAGAACAGCATGAGGACGAGGACGACCGCGACGCTGAGGAACTGGATCCGACGTACCGGGTCCCCGGCCTTCGCGACGCTCCGCGGCTTCCGCGGCGCGCGGACGCTGCTCACGGCACCGCGTGCACGTCCGGTCGACGTGACGTCTCGGCGGACGATCCGGGGCGCCGAGGACGACGATCCTCGCTGGGCCGCAGTCGCTGGCTTCTTCCGGGGCGCGGACCCGGTGCGCGGGCTCTCGATCACGCGAGGCGCCGCGATCTTGCGCGACGGTTGGGTCGTGCGCGGCGTCGCAGCCTTGCGCGGGGTGTCGCTCGTGCGCGACGATGCCGCCTTGCGTGGCGCGCTTCGCCCCGACGACGGAGTGGCGGTGGACTGCTTCGCCGGGGTGGACCGGGAGCTCGCAGCCCGAGGCGCTGCGGACCTGGGTGCAGCGGATCTCGAGCCAGCAGGCTTGCTCGCAGCGGATCGCGAGCCAGCAGACGTGCCCGCAGCGGACTTCGACGCAGCAGACTTCGAGGCGGCGGACCTAGGATCGCCTGACTTCGCCGCAGCGGAACGGGGACTCGACGCCGACGTGCGCGACCCACCCTGACGTCCCCGTGCCTCAGAAGAGCGGGCGGGAGCCTTCCTGGTCGAGGAACGCTCGGCGTCAGCACGGGGCGCACCGGTGCGCGGAGCACGTGGGGTCGTACCCGACCTCGACGACCGGGGAGTCGTGCCCGACGAGGTCATTGCCCGGCCACAGGCTGTGCCGCACCACCGATGATCGTCTGGTCGGAGAGCCGCAGCACGGGCGGCTCGGAAACGCGGACCATCCCGAGGTCGGTCGCACGTTGTGCCAGCGCCTGCGGCGACGTCAACGCGTCGAGACGCTCGTTCAAGATGTCGGTGGTCTCAGCCTCGTCCGCAAGCTCACGCTGCAAGGACTGCGCCTCGTACGCCCCGTCAGCCATGGCCGTGTTGAGCACGAGCGTCCCGAGCAGCGCCCCGGTCAGCAGCCCGATGCAGGCCAGGACGAACGGGGCCCGGCTCCGTGCCTGGGCCGGCGCTTGGACGAGCCGGAGCCTCGGCGGGGCCTCGGACGGCCGCGAGAGAGGTGCCGGACGGTCGTGGTGCGGCAGGTTTCGCGCTGCGCTGGCGTGTGCGGTGCTCATGGTCAGCGCTCCGTCCGGGTCTTCAGGTGGTCAGGGGTGGGTCGGGTGCGTTCGGCCGCCCGGAGGCGGACGGACGCAGAACGTGGATTGAGCTCGAGCTCGTGCTCGTCGGCTTCTTCAGCCCCTCGGGTGAGGAGCTTGAGGAAGGGACGGTGCGTCTCGGGTTCGACAGGAAGATCGGGTGGAGCGCTCGAGACGGCACCCCGCGCGAGCGCTCGCTTGGTGAGACGGTCTTCGAGGGAGTGATAGGACTCGATGACGATCCGGCCTCCGACGGCCAGGGCGTCAACCGCAGCCGGCAGGGCTCGTTCGAGGACCTCGAGCTCGCCGTTCACCTCGATGCGCAGCGCCTGGAACGTCCGCTTGGCCGGGTTGCCCCCGGTCTTGCGGGTCGCGGCGGGGATGCAGGCGCGGACGAGGTCGACGAGATCCGCAGACCGTTCCCACGGGCGCAGGGCACGCTTGGCGACGATCGAGCGGGCGATCTTCGACGCGAAGCGCTCCTCGCCGTAGTCACGCAGGATCCGGGCGAGCTCGCGCTCGTCGTACGTGTTGAGGATGTCGGCGGCCGTGAGGCTCGCGGTCGCGTCCATCCGCATGTCCAGGGGTGCGTCGTGGGCGTAGGAGAAGCCACGCTCGGACTCGTCGATCTGGAGGGACGAGACCCCGAGGTCCATGAGAACTCCCTGGACGCTCCCGATCTTCAACGAGGCGAGAACCTCAGGGATCTCGTCGTACACCGCGTGGACCCCGACGAACCTGTCACCGAAGTGTGCGAGCCTCTCCCCAGCGAGCCGCAGTGCCTGCGGGTCACGGTCGATGCCGATCGCACGCACCGTCGGAAGGCGTTCGAGCACAGCCTGGGTGTGTCCGCCCATCCCGAGCGTGCAGTCCACAAAGACGGCTCCGGGCGCCACGAGAGCCGGTGCGAGGAGATCGACGCACCGGTCGAGCAGCACGGGTACGTGGCGGCCGGCCGCGTCGTGAGGAGCGACGGGCTGCGACTGGGATTCCTGGATCATCGAGCCTCCTGCCCTTCCGTCGTCTGTCCTGAGTAGAGATCTGTGTACTGGTTGGTTCTGATGCGCTTCCCACGACGGGAGAGGTACCGGGCGACCCGATCAGGTCTCCCTCCGCGACTGTCTGACACCGGGGAAGTGCGTCAGACGGGCGGGAGGAGGCCTCATCGTGCAGCCCTGCAACACCATGGTCGAGCGATGGTTCTCAGAGGTGGAGTCCGGGAAGGACCTCCTCTGCCGTGTCTGAGTACGAGGCTTCTTGCTCAGAGAGGTACGCCTCCCATGTGGGTGCGTCCCAGATCTCCACCCGGGTGCCTGCACCGATCACTGCGACGTCCCGATCCAGCCCTGCGTACTGCCGGAGATTCGACGGAATGGAGATACGCCCCTGCTTGTCAGGCACCTCGTCCGACGCCCCCGAAAGAAACACACGGAGATAGTCACGCGCCTGCTTGCTCGTCACCGGTGCTTGGCGGATCTGCTCGTACATCCGACGGAACTCATCCATCGGAAGCAGGAACAAGCACCGCTCCTGGCCCCGCGTCATCACCAGTCCCTGAGCCAGCTGGGTCCGGAACTTCGCAGGAAGTATCAGGCGTCCTTTCTCGTCGATTCGGGGCGTGTAGGTACCCAGAAGAAGGCTGGGAGAACCACCGAACAGCTCAGTCACTGCCGGCACCTCTCCTTCTTGCTCCAGGTGGCTCCACGGTACTCCACTTCCCTCCACCATTCCTGTGAAAACACATAAACTTCACCCCCCGCGCCATAAAACTGCAGGTAGTGCCGGTGGGGGGCGGTGGAGGGTTTTGATCAGGCTCTAGGCGCATAAGTTGCCGACGTCCATTTGTTGCTGGACCATGTGGCCGACAGGGCCGCCCGGGGGGCCGCAGGACTGAGCAGGCCCCTCCCGTGGAGGGATGTGGAGGACGTCACGACGCACCGGCGGAACACAGAAGGAGCCGGGCTGATGCCCGGCTCCTTCTGTGTTCGTGCTCGCGGTGACGTGGACCGGATGGTTCAGGTCACGTCAGCTCGCTATCGGTCGGTGTCGTCGCCTCGACTACGGCGTTCCCACCGCTCTTCGAGGCGCTGCATAAAGGATCCGCTGCTCTTGGAAGGCTTCGACGCATGACCAGAGGCACGACGCCTCTGACCGCCTGCGACAGGCTTGCGGACGGCACCCTCTTCGGTCACGATCCCCTGCGGGCCCGACGGTGTCTCCTTCGGCTGGGCGAAGGCATAGGCCACCGCTGCGAACATGACGACGAAGCCGCTCACCCCCACCCAGGGCAGGGACTGCGCAGCACCGATCACCAGCGCGAGGAGCCCGACCACGAGGCCGATCCCTGCGATGACGTACCTCACACTTGATCGCGGCGTCGTCGACTTCAGCGTCGTCGCCAGCCGCGGGTCGTCAGACGTGAGCTCTCGCTCCATCTGTTCCAGAACACGCTGTTCGTATTCGGACAGAGGCATCTCTACCCCCGCACTCTTGTTCGTTGGGCCTTCGTACTCATCAGGATAGTTCGACATCTCGCTTGATGGTAGTCCATCGGTCCTGTGCTGCTCCTGGGCCGATGGCACGGTCCCCAAAACGCTTGCGGACCTCATCCATCACAGCCTCCGCCTGCCGCTGCTGCGCGGAGACGTCACCGACCGCGTCGTCGAGCGTCAGCTGGATCGCCGCTCGTCCGCGAGACTCGAGCATCTCGGCCCGTACCCCGACGAGACGCACCGGCAGACCACGGAGGTCGACGGCCGAGTACAGCTGCCGCGCAGCGAAGTAGATCTCCTGACGGCTGTCTGTCGGTGACGCCAACGAGCGCGACCGGGTAAGAGTGCGAAAGTCGCTCGTACGGACCTTGACGCTCACGCTCCGGGCGAGCAGCTCACGATGTCGCAGGCGAGCCGCGCACCGGTCTGCAAGAGCGAGCATCTTCGACTCGACGACCGACGTCGAGTACTCGTCACGATCGAACGTGCTCTCGGCGCCGATGCTCTGCTCCTGCCGGACCGGTTCCACAGGTCGGGCGTCACGCCCCCACGAGAGGTCGAGCAGGTGGTCACCGACAGCTGTGCCGAGGATGTGCCGCAGAACAGACGGGTCGGTCTTCGCGAGCTGCTCGACGGTGAGGATGCCCCATCGCGCGAGGCTCTGCTCTGTCTTCTCACCGACCCCCCACAGGGCGCCGACCGGCAACGTGTGCAGGAACGGCACCGTCGCCTCACGAGGCACGAGCATCAACCCATCGGGCTTCGCGTGCGTCGAGGCGAGCTTCGCGACGAACTTGGACGACGCGACACCGACAGAGCAGGTGATGCCGAACCGTGCGTGGACGCTCTCCCTGATCGACGCGCCGATCGCGGTCGACGAACCGAGCCGCCGTCGCGCTCCGCTCACGTCGAGGAAGGCCTCGTCGATGCTGATCGGCTCGACGAGCGTGGTCACCTCCGCCAAGAGCTCCATGACTCCTCGAGACACCTCGCGGTAGGCAGGAAGGTCGGGTGCGACGTAGGTCGCTTGAGGACAGAGCCGCTTCGCCATGCCGACCGGCATGGCGGACCGTACGCCGAAGGCCCGCGCCTCGTACGTGGCAGCGAGCACGACGCTCCGCTCTGAACCTGCGACGACGACCGGTCGGCCGCGCAGGTGCGGGCGCCGCGCGACCTCGACCGAGGCGAAGAACGCATCCATGTCCACGTGGAGGATCGAGGCGGTCGAGTCGTCGTCGCCCCAGGACCGGCGTGGCGAGGAGGACCGTGGCCCTCGGCTCACGAGGCCCGCCGCAGAGACTGTCCGAGGTCACCGAACGGATCGATCCCGAGGTGCACGCACACGGCATCACGGAAGTCTTCAGCCGCGGCGACCCACCGAGAGGCGAGCGCGTCGTCGACCGCGGACGTTCGACCAGCATCGATCGCCGAGCGGACGCTCGCACCGGACTCGAAGAAGCGCGCCCAGGGCGCGAGGCTCGGCTCGAGCGCCACGAGCCTGCTCCACGCACTCCCCCGGGCCGGGCGCGCAGGCCGGTGGACATGGGCTTCCAGGACTGCGCCGGCGAGCCTCAGCGCCGCGAGATGACCGTGCGTGAACCGTTCGGCCGGATCCGATGCCAACTGGGCGGCCAAGAGCTCGCCGTCGCACCGACGCACGAGCTCCACGACACTGCGGGGCAACGGTGCCGTGCTCGTCGGGTGCAACGGTGCTGGTGCGGCTGTCATGTCGATCCTCCCGCTCCTAGTGTCGAACACGTGTTCGAATCCTGTCAAGGTGTGCCGCGCGGACTGCCGGCTCTCGTGCTGGTCGAGCACCTGGGCCGCCTAGTCTGGGTCGATGGCTCGCCGATCTGCTCGAAACCCATCTTCTAACGACCCACTGACACGCCGGGGCTCTGTGCAGACGCTCCTGCCCGAGGGGATCGTCGAGACGACCTCCGGCACCGCAGAGCTCCTCGTCGACCGCGACAACTCGCGCGCGCTGACGCTCCACGTCAACGGCGTCCCGAGCTCGTACATCGACCTGGACGACCCGTTGAACGTCGGTTTCGAGTACATGGAGATCATGTGCGCGATCCTCGCAGCCGCACCACCGGGTCCGCTCGACGCGGTCCATCTCGGGGCCGCCGGGTGCGCTATGGCGCGGTTCATCGATGCCGCACGGCCAGGATCGCGGCAGATCGGTGTCGACATCGATGCCCGTCTCCTCGAGCTCGCACGGACCTGGTTCGACCTGCCGCGCTCTCCCCGTCTGCGTCTGCGCGCCGGGGACGCCCGAGCCGAGCTCGCCACCCTCGCCGCGGCGAGCACGGACGTGGTCGTCCGAGACGTCTTCGCCGGGGACCAGACGCCGCACCACCTCGTCACAGGCGAGTTCGTCGACGACGTGCTGCGCGTCCTGCGTCCTGGCGGGCTCTATCTCGTCAACTGTGCTGACCGACCACCTCTCAGCGCCGCGCGCTCCGAGGTGGCGACCTTGCGAGCGGCTCTCGCGCGCGGCGAGACCGACGCACGGGAACGCGCAGCCGCGCTCGGCGCTGTCGCGAACGGAGCGTGGCGCGGCGAGCTCGCCGTCGTCTCCGAGCCGGGCCTCCTCAAAGGGCGCCGCTACGGGAACCTCGTGCTCGCCCTGCGAGCGCCGTCTGCAGAGCCGCCCGAGGTGTCGTTGGGCTCGGCGGGCATCGCCCGCTCGCTCCGCTCGCTCGCGGTACCTGCCCACATCCTCACGACAGACGCCGAGACGGCACACTTCTGCGGGCAGGCTCGGACAGAGCGGGACGACAGCCCGCGCGATCCACAGCGAGGCCGTTGACCTCGGACGACGATCGGGCGGCCTCAGCGATCTGACACGGACCTACGGGGTCTCGGGTCCTTGCTGTGCGAGGAATCGCTCGAACTCCGCACCGAGCTCGTCAGCTGTCGGGATCGGGGCTGCGTCGGCCAAGAGGCTGCCGCGCTCGGCAGACCGTGCGAAGGCGTCGTACTGCTCTTCCAGACCGCGGACGACCTCCGCGACCTCGTCGGACTCCGCGACCTGACGCTCGATCGCCTCGCGAGCCTCGCCGGCGGCCGCGACGAGCGCGTCCGTGTTCAGCGACAGCCCGGTGGCTGCCTCGACGTGGTTGAGGGCGACGATCGCCGCGGGCGGGTAGGCCGCCTGCGCCAGGTAGTGCGGGACGTGCACCGCGTACCCGATCGCGTCACGACCGATCTCCCCGAGACGGAGCTCGAGGAGGTTGGCGACGCTCGCCGGGACCTTGACCTTCCCGAACCAGGACGTCGCGTGGCCGATGAGCGAGCTGTCCGTCGAGTGCGCGGTCGCGGACATGGCACGGGTGTGCGGGATACCCATCGGGATGCCGTACATGCCGATGGTCAACGAGACGCCGAAACGGTCGACGAGCGAGCACACGGCGGCCACGAACCTCTCCCACTGGACGTCCGGCTCGCTCCCGTGCAGAACGAGGAAAGGAGTCCCCTCCGTGTCGTGGGCGACGTCGATCGCGAGGACGGGCGCGTCATAGCTCGAGAAGGCATTCGAGTCGAAGACCATCGTCGGTCGCTTGGAGCGGTAGTCGACGAGCTGGTCGGTGTCGAACGTCACGAGGCGCGTCGTGCGTTCGCCCGCCAGCAGGTGCTCGACGGCCAGAGCGCCGGTGCTCCCGGCGTCGACCAGTCCCCGGAGCGCGTTGACGAGCACCGGGCCGGTGCCGTTGGTGACGGCGTCGAGGCCGCTCGCACCTTCCACCTCGGTGTCGATCTCGTAGAGCCCGTGAGGGTCTAGCACCTGGGTCCTCCTGTCGGTGTAGCCCGGTGGACGAGTCCACCGAACAGTGTTCGGACGATCGTCAGGTCAAACACGTCCCGGTGCGCATTTCTTCCCGAGGCCGAGGCTGCGGTCGATCCGCCTGCTCAGCGCGAGGGAAGCCGCACGACGGAGACGAAGAAGTCGTCGATCTTCTGCACGACCTCGATGAACCTGTCGAAGTCCACCGGCTTGGTCACGAAGGCATTCGCATAGAGCGAGTAGGCGCGGACGACGTCCTCCTCGGCCTCCGACGTCGTGAGGACCACGACGGGGATCTTGCGCAGCTCTTCGTCGGCCTTCAGCACGGCGAGAACCTCGCGCCCGTCCATGCGGGGGAGGTTGAGGTCGAGCAAGATGAGGTCCGGCGTCACTGCATCGACGTAGGGCCCTTCTTTGCGGAGGAACTCGATCGCGCTGACCCCGTCGCTCACCACGGAGAGATGGTTCGCGACCTTGTTGTGCTCGAACGCCTCTTGGGTCATGAGCACGTCACCCGGGTCGTCCTCGACCAACAAGACTTCCACGACGTCGATCGGTCCGATCACTGGTTCTCCTCGAGATTCTCCACAGCGCGCCCTGGGTTCGGCAGGGCGTCGCCGGTCGACGTCGGTGCGTCAGTGGATGAGGATAGCTCCACCGTCGCAACACCGCTGACCACGACCTCGTCGGCAGGCACCACGGCCGGGTCGGGGTGGGTCCAGCGGATGGTCGTGCCGACCACGCTGCTGTCGGGCTCGTCCGTGGAGGTGTCGATCCAGATGTCCCCACCGTGGTATTCCACGATCTTCTTGCACAGCGCGAGCCCGATCCCCGTCCCCGCATAGACGTCTTTGGGATGGAGCCTCTGGAAGATGACGAAGACCCGGTCGGCGTACTGAGCGTCCACCCCGATGCCGTTGTCCGCGCACCAGATCTCCCAGCCGGACTCCCGGCGCTCGGCACCGATGCTGACCACAGGCGGACGGTCGGGCGAACGAAACTTGATCGCGTTCCCGACGAGGTTCTGGAAGAGCTGGACGAGCAGCGTCGGCTGGCCGACGACCGTCGGGAGGTCGGACACCTCGATCCGCGCTCCCAGCCCCTCCAGGGCAGGCTCGAGGTTGACGAGCGCCTCGTCGAGCGCGTCCGCGAGCGCGATCGTCCGAGGCTCGTCGAGCGAACGCCCGACCCGGGAGAAGCCCAAGAGGTCCTGGATGAGTCGCTGCATGCGCTTTGCGCCGTCCACAGCGAACTCGATGTACTGGTCGGCCCGGTCGTCGAGCTGCCCGCCGTAGCGCTTCTGGAGGAGCTGGGTGAAGCTCGCGACCTTGCGCAGCGGCTCTTGGAGGTCGTGGGACGCCACGTAGGCGAACTGTTCCAGGTCGCGGTTGGACCGCCGCAGCTCTTCTGCCTGCTCTGTGACCTGGCGGTGGGCCTCGGCGATCTCTGCACGGGACGAGCTCGCCTCGGCCATCTGCTCCACGAGCGCGACGCGCATGGAGTCCACAGCGTTCGCGAGCGTGGCGATCTCCCCCGGGGCATGGGTGTGCACCGCCTGGTCGAGCGACCCGGCGCTCACTGCCTCGACCTTGGCAGCGAGGTCGGCCAGCGGCTCGAGGATCCGGCGCTGCAGCGTGAACCAGACCCCGAGCCCGACGCCGAGCGCCGCGAGCGTCAGTATGAGGACGGTGACGAAGAGGAGCCGCGTCGACGACGTGAGCCTCTGTGCGGCGAGGTCGCGGTCGGTCCGCAGATGACGGGTGAACTCGCTCGCGTCGGCTCTCGCCGTGGCGTAGAGCGACACCCCGAGCCGGTCGAGGCCTGTCGGGACCGCGATGCTCCCTCCGGTCCGTGGGAGCGCCAGAACAGGTTCGGCGTACCCCGTCCGCCAGGCGGTGGCTGCGTCGACGGCTGCGTCGAGCTCGTTCACCGTCGACGAGCCTTCCCCGAGCTCCTCGACGAGTGCTGCTCTCACGTCCTGGGTCGCGGACTGGGGCGACTCGTCGAACGGAGCCAGACCAGGCTCGTAGCCCACGACGACGTAGGCATCGAGCGCGGTGCTCGCGTCGTCCAACCAGCCGGAGAGGTCGTCGCCAGAGACGATCGCGTCGTAGTAGAAGCCGGTCACCCGTCCTTGGACCGAGAACACCTGCGTGAGGGAGTATGCCGCCGCTGTGACGATGAGCAGGAGGACGGCGCCCGCTACCGCCAGGGTGATGCTCAGCTGGCGGCGCAGCGTGACGGTGCTCGCTCCCCCGTCGTCGTCGGGACGAGCACGACGGCCGGACCCCCTCACGACCACTCCGCCGAGTCTGCGAGCGTCGCTGAACGCTGACCTCCCCCATCTCCAGACGGGCCTGCCCAGCCCAGGAGGAGCACAGCAGCGTCATCGACGAGCCGGCCACCGTGGGCATCCCGCACATGGTGCAGGAGACGCCCGACGAAGCCCTCGGTCCCGAGGCGGAACTCCGCGTCGACCGCCTCGAGCAGACCCTCCAGCCCGAGCCGTGCGGCGCCGCGCGGCTCAGCCCCTCGTTCGGTCGCCGTCGCGCGGTCGGCACCGGACGCCTGGTCGAGGAGCGTCGCCTCGAGGAGCCCGTCGGTGTAGAGCATGAGCCACCACGCCTCACCGAGCTCGACGTGCTGCGCACGCCACGCCAGGTCGACCGGGATGCCGAGCGCCGGGCCGCGACACTCCGCCTCGATCGCACGGCTCGTCTCGCCGAGCATGATCGGCGAGTGGTGCCCCGCCAGGTAGAGGCTGGCGCTCGCGCGGTCCGCTGCGACCACGACCTGGCACAACGTGGTGAAGGTCTCCGGACGGGCGCGCTCGTTCGTCAGCACCCGCTCGACGAGCGGGAGGATCTGCTCCTCAGGGAGCTCGGCGAGGACGAGAGTGCGCCAGGCCGTGCGCAGCGTCGCGCCGAGCGCGGCCTCGTCTGGTCCGTGCCCGGCGACGTCACCGACGATGCACATCACTGTCCCGTCCGGCCGCTCCACGACGTCGTAGAAGTCACCACCGAGGAGCCCGTTGCCGCCAGGGAGGTACCCGACGTGGACGGCGAGCCTCGGGTCGACGACCGACGGGGTCGGCAAGAGCGCATGCTCGAGCCGGGCAGTCTCGACGGCCCGGATCTCGCTGCGGTAGATCGTCCTCGCCTGGACGTCGAGCAGCCGACGCTGCACCGCGTAGCGCACCGAGCGAGCCAGCGTGTCGGGGTCGACGTCGTGCTTGACGAGGAAGTCCTGGGCCCCCGCAGCGAGAGCGGTCACCCCCATGTCGGTCCCCGTCAGCCCGGTGAGCACGACGAGCGCCGGCGCGTTCGGCAGGGCGAGGATGCGCTCGACGGCAGACAGTCCTTCGGAGTCCGGGAGGCCGAGATCGAGGAGGACGCAGTCGACGTCGAGGTGGACGAGCGCGTCGGCGACGGTACGCGCCCGGACCAGGTCGACCTCGAGGTCGGCGTCGGCGAAGAGCTCGTCGACGAGCAGCGCGTCACCGTCGTCGTCCTCGACAAGAAGTACACGGACAGGCCGTGCGAGACCGATCTCCGTCATCCGCGTCCAGCCCTCGCTCCTGATCGCACATTGTCAAAGGTCACACGATGGTAGACCGAGACGCGGGAGAAACGGGGAGGACACCGCCTGGAGGACGGCGTCGTCAGGGCACCTGCCCGTCCGCCATAATGGACGGTCGCGAGTCCAGGGCGTTCACACCGTCGTCCGAGGACCACCACCCGTTCCCGGAGGGACAAGCGTGACCGATCAGTCCGACGAGATCCAGCTGGAACAGCAGACCCTCGACGTGTTGTACGCCCGGCTGGACGAGCTGCGCCGGATCACTCGCGGACGCCTGACCGAGGTCAGGCGCGTCGGACCCAGCGGTTCGCCGCAGAACCGCAGCGAGCGAGACGCGTTCGCGACCCTCTACGAGGACCGCTCAGCACTCCTCGAGGCTGTCGAGGACAGACTGTGCTTCGGCAGGCTCGACTTCGACGACGAGACGACGAGATACATCGGGCGGATCGGTCTCACCGACGAGGAGCACACCTCCATCCTCACGGACTGGCGCGCGCCCGCCGCACAGTCGTTCTACCGCGCGACCGCCGCACACCGCGACGAGGTCTCCCGACGACGCCACCTCGTGACGCGGGGACGGAACGTCACCGGTCTAGAAGACGAGATCCTCGACCTGTCGATGCCGGCCAGGCACGGGAGCGCGCTCAACCTCTCCGGCGAGGGTGCGCTGCTCGCCGCCCTCGCGAGCGGACGCACGGGCCACATGGGCGACATCGTCGCCACCATCCAGTCCGAGCAGGACACGATCATCCGCTCAGAGCTCCAGGGCGCCCTCGTCGTCCAGGGAGGCCCGGGGACAGGCAAGACCGCGGTCGCCCTCCACCGGGCGGCGTACCTCCTCTACGCCCACCGGCGGCTCCTCGAACGTTCGGGCGTCCTGCTCATCGGACCGAGCCAGTCGTTCCTCCGGTACATCGACCAGGTCCTGCCGTCCCTGGGCGAGACGGGCGTCGTGAGCACGACGATCTCCGACCTCCTGCCAGGGATCTCTGCGCGCGCCGTCGAGTCGCCGGAGGTCGCGGAGATCAAGGGCCGCGCCGTCTTCGGAGCGATCGTCCGGCGCGCGGTGCGCGCACGCGAGCGGGTGCCCGCGGAAGACCGGCACGTCCGGGTCGACGGTCACGACATTGTCGTCCGGCGGTCCGACGTCCGAGAGGCGATCGTCAAGGCACGCCGCCACCACAAGCCGCACAACCTCGCACGGGTGACGTTCGTCCGAGAGATGCTCTCGCGGTTGGCCGACCAGTACATCGCGCAGATGCGGTTCCCGCTCGCGGACGACGAGCGCGGCGAGGTGATCGAAGAGCTGCGCACCACCCGCGAGATCCGTATAGCGCTCAATCTCGCCTGGATGCCGTTGACCCCTCAGCGTCTCGTCGAAGACCTGTACATCAAGCCGCACCGTCTCGACGAGGCCGCCCCGGAGCTCTCCCCCCGCGAGCGCCGGCTTCTCCAGCGCGCGGTGGGCACACCGTGGACCGAGTCCGACGTCCCTCTGCTCGACGAGGCCGCGGAGCTCCTCGGCGAGGACGACCAGGCCGCCAAGGTCCAGGCACGCATCGACTCGGACGAACGTGCTCAGACGCTCGACTACGCGCGACAGGTCCTCGAAGGCTCCGGCGCAGGCAACGGTCTCGTCGACGCCCAGACGCTCGCCGAGCGCTTCACCAGCGGCGGGTCGTACCTCACGACAGCCGAGCGCGCGGCGCAGGACCGGTCGTGGACGTTCGCGCACCTCGTCGTCGACGAAGCGCAGGAGCTGTCAGCGATGGCGTGGCGCACGCTGCTGCGCCGGTGCCCCACCCGGTCGATGACCATCGTCGGGGACGTCGCCCAGACCTCCTCGCCCGCTGGAGCCCGCTCGTGGTCAGCGATGCTCACCCCGCTCTTGCGGGACTCCTGGCGCGAAGAGGAGCTCACGGTGAACTATCGGACGCCGGAGAGCGTCGCCACCGCGGCGCGCCGGCTCGCGCTCGCAGCGGGCCTGCCCGTCTCGCCGCTCACCTCGGCACGCGAGTACCCGGGAGCCCTGAACCTCCACCCGACGACCGCCGAGGCGATCACCCACGACACCGTCGCGCTCGCGCTGCGGACCCTGGGTGAGGTGGTCGTCGACGGTGCGGGCGCGGTCGCGGTCATCGCGAGCACCGCCCAGCACGGAGAGCTGCTCACCGAGCTCGCTGCGGTGGCGGACCGCCAGGGCGCCCCCGACCCGACGCTCCCCCTCGACGCCCTGTCCGTCCTGACCGCCTCGCAGGCGAAGGGGCTCGAGTTCGATGCGGTGGTCCTCGTCGAACCACAGCAGATCCTCACCGGGCCAGGCGGTGCCTCCGACCTCTATGTGGCCATGACACGTCCGACGAAGTTCCTTCACGTCGTCCACGCGCTCGCGCTGCCGCTCGGGCTCGGCGACGAAACCCAGGACGCCCTGTCGCCGTCCGAGTGACAAGACTCGTTTGGCCAAACTCTCCGCGAGGAGCAGTATGACGGTGTGCTCAAGGCCCTCCTTCTGGAAAATGTCCACCCACTCACCATCGAGATCCTCTCTGCCCAGGGGATCGAGGTCGAGACCCGCACGGGCGCGCTCGACGAGAACGAGCTCATCGACGCCCTCGCAGGTGTCCACATCCTCGGGATCCGCTCCAAGACCCAGGTGACGGACCGCGTCATCGCGGCGTCGACCGATCTCCTGACGATCGGGGCGTTCTGCATCGGGACGAACCAGATCGACCTCAAGTCTGCCGCGGAGCACGGGGTCGCTGTGTTCAACGCGCCCTTCTCCAACACACGCTCGGTCGTGGAGATCGCCCTCGCCGAGATCATCTCGCTGACGCGCCGGCTCACCGAGCGGGACAAGGCGCTCCACGCGGGGACGTGGGACAAGTCCGCCGAGGGCTCCCACGAGGTGCGTGGACGCACTCTCGGGATCATCGGGTACGGAAACATCGGCACCCAGCTCTCCGTCCTCGGTGAGAACCTCGGGATGTCCGTCGTGTTCTACGACACCGCAGAGAAGCTCGCGCTCGGCAACGCGCGCCGCATGGACTCCCTCGCGGACCTTCTGGCGATCTCCGACATCGTCACGCTGCACGTCGACGGGCGCGGAGGCAACGCTGGGCTCTTCGGCGAGAAGCAGTTCGCTCAGATGAAGCCTGGATCGATCTTCCTCAACCTCTCACGCGGCTTCGTCGTCGACACCGGAGCACTTCGCGAAGCGATCCTCACCCAGCATCTCTCAGGCGCCGCGATCGACGTGTTCCCCCAGGAGCCCAAGAAGCGCGGAGATGCGTTCGAGTCTGAGCTCCGCGGGCTGCCGAACGTCATCCTCACCCCGCATATCGGCGGATCGACGCTCGAGGCTCAAGAGTCGATCGGCATCTTCGTCGCCAACAAGATCAAGGACTACGTCCGGACCGGGACCACGACCCTCAGCGTCAACCTCCCGAATCTTGCTCTCGAGAACTCGACCGGGGTCGCCCGCGTGGCTCACCTCCACCGCAACACTCCCGGCGTCCTCGCCGCAGTCAACCGCACCCTCGCTGAGCACGGCACGAACATCGAGGGACAGCTGCTCGCGACCCGGGGCGAGATCGGCTATGTCGTCACCGACGCCGGTTCTGCGCTCGAGTCGGCTGTCATCGACGCTCTGCGTTCGATGGACCAGACGATCAAGCTCCGCGTGATGACCGAGACGCACGTCTGATCTCAGAACGGGTGTGGCCCCGTCCCGCAGATGCGGGACGGGGCCACACCCGTTTTCCAGGTCGGTTCAGCGCAGCACTCTCGCGTGCCGCACGCCCTCAGCCGGACTTGCGGCGGAAGGTCCGCTGGACGGGGCCCGCGGTCTCCGAGCCGTGCACGGTGCCGGTGTTGGACGATCCTTCGGTCGTTCGGTGCTGCGAAGCGTTCTTGCGCGCGAGCGCCTCTTTGAACTTCGCCTTGGTGTCAGCGCTGACCGAGCTCTCGCGTTCGTTGCTGTCCTGCGTCATGTGCCGGACCTCCTCGTCTTGGTGCCTGTCCGTACCTGATGCACGTGCAAGACTTCCTCACATCACAGCCCACCACCAGGCGATAGACGCATGGTCATGGTCGTGTCGCTGCTGCACTGCCGAGCAGGCTGCTGACACACCGTAGCGCGCGGATGCGCGTCACGGGTCAGCCGATGCTCTCCGTGGACCCTGGCGCGGACTCGTCGTCGCTCGCGGCGAGCGCCTGCGCGTGCTCCATCCGCAAGAGGTTGATGGCTGCCTCGAAGTCGTCGAGGGAGTCGAACGCCTGGTAGACGCTGGCGAACCTCAGGTACGCGACCTCGTCGAGCTCGCGGAGCGGGCCGAGGATCGTCAATCCGATCTCGTAGGCGTCGAGCTCCGCGCTGCCGGTGGCACGCACCGCCTCCTCCACTCGCTGGGCGAGGAGCGCCAGGTCGTCTTCGCTCACTGGTCGTCCCTGACACGCCTTGCGGACACCGCTGACCACCTTCGCCCGGCTGAAGGGCTCGGTGACGCCGGACCGCTTGACGACAGAGAGGCTCGCTGTCTCCAGGGTCGTGAATCGACGGTTGCACTGGGGGCACTGACGTCGACGTCGGATGGACGCGCCGTCGTCGGACGTCCGAGAGTCGACGACGCGCGAGTCTGAGTGGCGACAGAACGGGCAGTGCACGAGACCTCCACTATGCGGCAGCAGCGACCTGGCAGGAACGCGGTCGCTTGACCACAGCAACCCTACGCGCTCTGTGCACGATGGCCTTGCTGGCCGCCGCTCACCGGAGCGGGAGCAGGATCTGTTCGCCAGCCTGCAGGTCTGCAGAGGACCGTCCGTTGACCTCGATGATGAGGCTGACCACGTCGCGAAGGTCCTCCCCCGGGTGCGCGACGGTCGAGGCGATCGCCCACAGCGTCTCGCCCTGCGAGACGGTATGCGGCATGACGTGCGTGGCCGAGTCAGGCGACCCTGCGACCGCACGCCCGCCCATCAGGAGCACCACCAGCATGAGGGCGACGCCAATCGTCCACACGACGAGGCGTCCACGTCGGGTGATCTCGAGATCAGCGATACCGAGCCAGTCCTCGACGCCCGAGCGAATGTGCGCGGCTCCCGACGAGAGCGCCACCACGTGTGCCATGAGTACTCCTTCAGCGCTGCTCTCGACGAGCGGCGCGTCGCCGTTCGAACACCTGTTCGTCGTACAACTGTACGAAAGATCTCGCGAAACGCAAGGGTCTGGGGCGACACGCTCGAACACGTGTTTGATCCGATGCCCGAATCGCCC
This sequence comes from Sanguibacter antarcticus, assembly GCF_002564005.1. Taxonomy (NCBI): domain Bacteria; kingdom Bacillati; phylum Actinomycetota; class Actinomycetes; order Micrococcales; family Sanguibacteraceae; genus Sanguibacter; species Sanguibacter antarcticus. Next base: position 1,489,252 of record NZ_PDJG01000001.1, read on the forward strand.
TAGTGTTGGGCGCAGCCCCCTGGGCAGTACTCGACCACGAGCCACTGACATCCTGTGCGGCTGACCAGCACGGCAGCCTCACGGCAAGCATCTCGACCACCAGAATCTCGACCGATCGACGACGGAGGCACATCGTGGCACCAGGGAATACGGCCCGGACGAACGACCGTGCCCGCGGGGCGGTGGAACTCCTCAGCGCTCCGCAGGAACCGGCGACGGACGGGCTCACCGAGCGTCAGCGAGACGTCTTGGCGACGATCCGCACCTCTATCGAGTCCCGGGGATACGCGCCGAGCATGCGAGAGATCGGACTCACGGTCGGCCTGACCAGCCCGTCGAGCGTCAAGCACCAGCTCACCGCGCTCGAGCGCAAGGGGTACCTCCGCCGCGACCCGAACCGTCCCCGCGCCATGGAGCTCGTCCACCAGGGAGAGCCCCTCGCGGTCGCCGCGGTCGATGCCCGCACCACGTTCCGCGATGCGAACGGCGAGAACGTCGACAGCGACGCCCACCCGGCACCGTCGTACGTTCCGGTGGTCGGTCGGATCGCTGCCGGCGGGCCCGTCCTCGCTGAGCAGGTCGTCGAGGACGTCTTCCCTCTTCCCCGTCAGCTCGTCGGCGACGGCGACCTGTTCCTCCTGCGCGTCGTCGGCGACTCGATGATCGATGCAGCCATCTGCGACGGGGACTGGGTCGTCGTCCGTCGCCAGCCCGTCGCGGAGAACGGCGAGATCGTCGCAGCCATGATCGACGGCGAAGCGACCATCAAGTCGTTCCGTCGCGTGGACGGCCACGTCTGGCTCATGCCGCACAACGCCGCGTTCAGCCCGATCTCAGGTGACGAGGCGACCGTCCTCGGCCGCGTCGTCAGCGTCCTGCGAAGCCTCTGACCGAGACGCTGCACGCAGGGCCTGCCGCCCCGGCTCGGAGGTGGACGACCTTTGCCGCGGGCCCTGATCGAGCCGAGAACGGGCTCCGTCAGTAGCCGAACTGTCGGGCCACCGCTTTGAGCGCCGTGGCCGAGTGCTGCAGGCCCCTGATCTCGACAGGTGACAGCGGGACCGCGAGACGGTCGGTGCAGCCACGCCGACCGACGAGCGTCGGGACCGAGAGGCAGATGTCGCTGATCCCGTAGTAGTCGTCGAGAAGCGTCGAGACAGGCAGCACCCTGTTCTCGTCATTGAGGACCGCCTCGATGATGCGGGTCCCCGCCAGTGCGACCGCATAGTTCGTCGCGCCCTTGCCCTCGATGATGCGGTATGCGGAGTTCACCACCTCGTGCGCGATCTCGTCGCGGTCGCTGAGCGTCAACGCTCCACGTCCTTCGATCCCGCTCCAGTCCAGCAGCGGCACGCCACCGATCGTGGCCGAGCTCCACAAGGGGATCTCGCTGTCACCGTGCTCCCCCGCCATGTAGGCGTGGACATTCTGCACGGCCACGCCAGCGTGCTCGGCGATGAGGTAGCGCAGCCGAGACGAGTCGAGGACCGTACCCGACCCGAAGAGCTGTGTCGGCGGCAGACCGGTGATCTTCAAGGATGCGTACGTGACGATGTCGACGGGATTGGTCACCATGACGTAGATCGCGTCCGGCGCGACCTCGAGAAGGCTCGGGAGGATCTTCGACACGAGCCCGATCGTCGCCTCGGCGAGGTCGATCCGTGTCTGACCCGGCTTCTGCTTCGCGCCCGCCGTGACCATGATGACGTCAGCGTCCGCACACACCGCCACGTCGTCGGACCCGACGACCTGTGCCATCGGCATGAACTGGATGCCGTGCGCCAGGTCGAGCGCCTCGGCCTCGACCTTCGCCTTGTTGATGTCGAACAACGCCACCGTACGGGCCGAACCACGCATGAGTGCTGCGTACGCCATGGTCGAACCGACCGCACCGGCGCCGACGACCGCGACCTTGGTCGTCTTGCGAGCCCGGGGCAGCGCGACCGCGGAACGGTCGCGGGTACCGGTCTGATCAGCGTCGTTCATGCTTCCTCCAGCGGGTGGTGGGATAGGTCGTCATACGCCTTCGCGCAGGTCAGCGAGACGTCGGAGAGCGGAGAGCGCGGTGTCTGTGCTGGTCGTCCGCCAGAAGTCCGGCAAGGACTGCACCAAGAACGAACCATACCGGGCGGTGGCCAACCGTGGGTCGAGGACCGCAACGACGCCCTTGTCGGACATCGTCCGGATGAGGCGGCCAGCGCCCTGTGCGAGGAGGAGCGCCGCGTGCGTGGCCGAGACCTGCATGAAGCCGTTGCCCCCGTGCGTCTCGACGAAGCGCGCGCGAGCAGCCTTGACCGGGTCGTCCGGTCGCGGGAACGGGATCCGGTCGATCATGACGAGCGTGCACGCCGGCCCGGGGACGTCGACACCTTGCCAGAGGGAGAGCGTGCCGAAGAGGCACGTCGCGTCGTCCTCAGCGAAGGCGCGCACGAGCGCAGGGAGCTGATCGTCCCCCTGGCACAAGACCGGGAACGGAAGTCGCGGACGGAGGAGCTCGGCTGCACGCTCAGCGGCACGGCGAGACGAGAAGAGACCGAGGGTGCGTCCACCGGCGGCCTCCATGAGCGCGGCCATCTCGTCGGCCTGCGCGTCCGTGGTCGCTTGGCTCCCAGGCGTCGGCAAGGTCTTCGCGATGTAGAGGATCCCCTGCTTCGGGTAGTCGAACGGGCTCCCGACGTCGAGACCCGTCCACCGCGCAGCTGATGGCGTCGATGTCGATGCCTGCGCCCCTGCCCCCGCTCCTGTCTCAGAGGCCTCCCCCGGCTCGGTGGTGCTCGTCTCGAGCCCGACCGCACGCGCGATCGGCTCGAACGACTCACCGAGCGCCAAGGTGGCTGACGTGAGGATCCCGACCTTCTCGTCCCAGAGGTTCGTCCGCATGAGCCCCGAGACTCCGAGCGGGGCAGCGTGCAGCTTCGACATCCCGGCTCCGAAGCCGCCGTCGCCGGCGCGCGAGCACCACAGGACGTCAAAGCTCGTGGTGTCGCCTGCCATGCGCTCGGCGATCTCGAAGACCATGAGCATGCTCGACGAGGCCATCTTGAGCCCGCTGCTCGCGACACCCGACGCGGCGGTACCGGGTCCGCTGGGCTCCGGCTTGAGAGCCGTCACCAGGGCCCGAGCTGCGTCCCGGATCCCGGCGACAGCGAGCCGAGCGCCCTCGGGAAGCCCGTCAGGGAAACGCTCTGCAGGCAGCCCTGCCAGGACAGACCCGAAGTCGGCTGCAGCGGCGTCGAGATCGGTCGTCATGATCCCGCCGTGCCGCCGTGCCTGGCGCGCAGCGTGCTCGATCGAGGCGACGGAGAGCTCCGCGGTGGCAGCAGACGTGACGCGGTCCGGCAGCTCGTGCGCCTCGTCCGCGACGATGACCGAGTGCTCGGGAAGCACGTTCGGCGAGCCCGTGGCGGCGATGCCGAGCATCGCGTGGTTGGTCACCACGATGTCCGCCTCACGAGCGACTCCTCGGGCACGCTCGGGGTGGCACTCCTCGATGAGCGGGCACTTCTGCCCGAGGCACTCGAGGGCTGTCACGGAGACCTGACGCCACACACGGTCGGGGACGCCCGGCACGAGGTCGTCCCGGTCCCCTGACTCGGTGTCTGCCGCCCACTCGCGGACCCGGACGATCTGCTGGCCGAGCCCGGAGGGTGCGTCGGCGACGTCGTCCGACGTCCCGCTCAGCGGCTCGGTGGGGCCTTCGGACCGGGGAAGGTCGAACAGGGTGCCGGCGTCGTCAGGTGGGTAGCCGCCCGCGATCTTGTGCAGGCACGCGTAGTTGTGCCAGCCCTTGAGGAGCGCGAGCCGAGGTGCGCGCGGCAGGTGCGGTGCGAGTGTGTCGGCGACGAGAGGCAGGTCCCTCGTCATGATCTGACGCTGGAGCGCCAGGGTCGCGGTCGAGACGATGACTCGCTCACCGCTGTGCACCGCGTGGTGCACGGCCGGGACGAGGTAGCCGAGGGACTTTCCGGTGCCGGTTCCCGCCTGGACCAGGAGGTGCTCACCAGAGTCCATGGCGTGCGCCACGGCCGCAGCCATCTCGTGCTGGCCGTCTCGCCGTGCACCACCGAGACGACCCACCGCGAGGTCGAGCAGGTGGTCCACCGCGGCGCCGGAGGCCTGAGGTGTCTTGGCGTCGCTCACCCGAGTGAGTCTACGGTCCGGCGTGAGGGAGCCTGACGCCAGGCCAGGAGGTCAGCCGTGCACCGCCGCTGCGGCGAGCTCTGCTGCAAGCTCGTCGTCCACGCGTCCGCGCAGGAGCGTGCCCTCCCCCGTGTGCTCGAGGTGGTCGATCTCACCTTCGAGGTGGACCCGGTTGACCAGGTCGCCGCGTTCGTAGGGCACGACAAGATCGACCTGGACACCCGGGTGCGGCAAGGACGCTGCGATGAAGTCGAGCAGCTCCGGGATGCCTTCGCCGGTGTGCGCTGACACGACGAGCGTGTTGCGCTCCCTGCTCCGCAGCCGCGTGATCGTCTCGGCATCGGCGAGGTCAGCCTTGTTGAGGACGACCACCTCAGGGACGTCTGCCATGCCGGGGATGTCTGCCAGCACGTGCCGCACAGCCTCGATCTGGCCCTCCGGGTCGGGGTGCGAGGCGTCGACGATGTGGAGCAGGAGGTCGGCTTCGCCGACCTCTTCGAGCGTCGAGCGGAACGCCTCGACGAGCTGGTGCGGGAGCGAGCGGACGAACCCGACGGTGTCGGCGAGCGTGTAGACACGCCCGTCGGGGGTCTTCGTCCGCCGGACCGTCGGGTCGAGGGTCGCGAAGAGCGCGTTCTCGACGAGGACGCCTGCCCCGGTCAGCGCGTTGAGCAGGCTGGACTTGCCGGCGTTCGTGTAGCCGGCGATCGCCACGGACGGGATCGCGTTGCGTCGGCGCGACGCGCGCTTGGTCTCCCGCGACGGCGCCATGGCGGCGATCTCGCGTCGGAGCTTGGCCATGCGGTCGCGGATCCGACGGCGGTCGAGCTCGATCTTCGTCTCGCCCGGCCCGCGCGAGCCCATGCCTGCGCCTGCGCCGCCGACCTGTCCACCAGCCTGCCGAGACATCGAGTCACCCCAGCCTCGCAGCCGTGGGAGGAGGTACTCGAGCTGTGCGAGCTCGACCTGCGCCTTGCCCTCACGCGACTTGGCGTGCTGGGCGAAGATGTCGAGGATGAGTGCGGTCCTGTCGACGACCTTGACCTTGATGATGTCTTCGAGCGCCCGGCGCTGGGACGGTGCGAGGTCACCGTCGACGATGACGGTGTCCGCCCCGTTGGCGGCGACGAGCGCGGCGAGGTCTGCGGCCTTGCCCGATCCGAGGTAGGTACCAGGGTCCGGGGTCTGGCGTCGCTGGAGGAGCCCGTCGAGCACCTGGGACCCGGCAGTCTCTGCGAGCGCGGCGAGCTCGCGCAAGGACACCTCGGCGTCGACGAGGTCGCGTGCCCAGAGCCCGACGAGGACGACGCGCTCGAGCCTGAGCTGGCGGTACTCGACCTCGGTGACGTCCTCGAGCTCGGTCGAGAGTCCGGCGACCCGGCGGAGGGCGGCACGCTCGGCGAGATCGATCTGGTCGCCGTCTTGTGCCGAGTGGACCGTGCCTCCGTCGGCACGCGCCGTTCCGGCGCGCGCGAGGACGCGGGCGACCACGTCGCTGGCGAGGTCCCGTGCTGCCACTGCTGCCGCACCCGGGTCGATCGCCTGCACCGGGTCGGTCGCGGCGTCGGAGGTCTCGGGGTGTGGTTCGTGGCTGTCTGGCATGCAGTCCTCATCTATCGGTGGTGGTGCGGCTCCGTCAAGAGTCCCACGCGAGAGTCCACGTCGCGAAGCGATTTTGCGCAGGGCGAAGGAGAACCTGCCCTCTCACCTACGATTGCAGACTGTGAGCGACGACGAGCAGGACCACTACTTCACTGCGGCTCCCGCGTCAGCGGACGAGCGACGACGGATCCGGGTCCGCCTGGACGGCGAGGACCGCGAGGTGGAGACCGCCGGCGGGATCTTCTCGCCCGGCCGGATCGACCTCGGCACGGAGGTGCTCCTGCGCTCGGTCGCCGCGCCGCCTGACGGTGCGCTCCTCGACCTCGGGTGCGGGTGGGGTCCGATCGCCCTGACCCAGGCGCTGCAGAACCCGAGGGCGACCGTCTGGGCGGTCGACGTCAACGAGCGCTCGCTCGATCTCGTCCGGCGCAATGCTGAGATCCTCGGCATCACGACGCTGTGCGCAGTCCGCCCGGAGGACGTGCCAGAGGACGTCCAGCTCGCGGAGATCTGGTCGAACCCGCCGATCCGCGTGGGCAAGGCGGTGCTCCACTCGATGCTCGAGACGTGGCTGCCCCGGCTCGCGCCCGGCGCGAGCGCGTACCTCGTGGTCCAGCGGCACCTCGGTGCCGACTCTTTGCAGCGCTGGATCGCGGAGCGATTTCCCGAGGACGAGGTCCGTCGCACGGCCAGCGCCAAGGGCTTCCGCGTCATCCAGGTCACGCGGCCCTGACGTCCCTCGGCGTCGCAGGGCGCTGCGCGCCGAGGTGACCAGGTCAGCCGACGAGGTCCGTCACACCGTGGGCGACGAGCTCGGCCGGCCCTGCGAGCTCGACGTGCCCGTCGGAAAGGATCGTGACGCGCAAGGTCCCGCCGGGGACCTCGACCATCCATACGTCCGGGGCGCCGTCGCCTGCCCATGCGCGCACGGCGAGCGCGGCCGCGCACGCACCGGTGCCGCACGACCGTGTCTCGCCGACGCCACGCTCGTGCACGCGCATCCGCAGCCTGCCCACGACCGTGCCGTCCACGCTCGTCTCCTCGCCGAGAGGAACGACGAGCTCGACGTTGGTGCCTTGCGGAGGCCGCGGCACGACCTCGGGCGCGCGCCACAGCTCGGCGCGCTCGAGATCGACGACGCTCGCGAGCGCGACGACGGTGTGCGGGTTGCCGAGATCGACGCTCAGCGCAGGCCGGGCGACCTCGTTCCCGTCGACCTCGAGACCAGGCACGAGGACCTCGGCGTCGAACCCCTCGGCCACTGCTGTCTGCCCCCCGGGGAACGACCAGATACCCATGTCGACGGCGTACCAGCCGCCATCTTCCTTGCGGACGCGACGGACGCCTGCTCTCGTCCCGACGACGAGCTCGCCGTCACCGTCGAACGTGGCTACCCCGAGCTGTTCGAGGAAAGCCGCGAAGACGCGCACGCCGTTGCCGCAGATCTGGGCGACGGAGCCGTCCGCGTTGCGGTAGTCCATGAACCACTCTGCAGCCGGTTCCTGGGCGAGGAGCCGCTGTCCCTCGACGATGTCCTTCGACCGCACGACGCGGATCACGCCGTCGCCTCCGATCCCTGCACGACGGTCCGCGAGCGCGCGGACGAGGTCGGCTGTGAGGTCGAGCCCGGCATCACGGTCGTCGAGCAGGACGAAGTCGTTCTGCGTGCCGTGACCCTTGGTGAAGGTGAGTGCGGTCGTCATGCGCCCAGCCTACGGCGCACCGGGCCGCCGTCGTCCTGGTGGGCCGGGCGGGTGTTCTCGTCACCGACCGTCGCAGCCTGTGCCTCGTCGATCACAGCCAGGGCACGGTCGACGAGGTCGTCGGCGCGGGCGTCGAGCCAGTGCACGCGGGGGTCGCGTCCGAACCAGCCCATCTGCTTGCGTGCGAGACGTCGCGTGCTGGCCGCCACGGACGCCCGTGCCTCGTCTTCGGTCGACTCGCCGGCGAGCATCTCGAGCACCTCGCGGTAGCCGACCGCTCGCGACGCGGTCGTGCCGAGCACATCGGCCAGGCTCCGGACCTCCTCGACGAGACCGAGCTCCCACATGCGGTCGACGCGGTCTTCCACGCGCTGGTCGAGCAGCTCGCGATCGCAGTCGAGACCGATCTGGACAGCAGGTCGCACATACTCCTGCCGAGGCAGCGTCGCGGTGTACGGCTGCCCCGAGATCTCGATGACCTCGAGCGCACGGACGATGCGACGCGTGTTGCGCGGACCGATGGAAGCGGCCGCCACGGGGTCGAGGCGTGCCAGCTCGTCGTGCAGCGCGCGAGCGCCCTCGAGGTCCGCGCGTACCTCGATCGCAGCGCGGACCGCGGGATCTGTCCCGGGGAAGACCATGTCGTCGAGGAGCGCACGGACGTAGAGACCCGAGCCGCCGGCGACGAGAGCACGTGCGCCGCGCGCCGCGATCGCATCGAGGTCGGCACGAGCAGACTCCTGGTACCGCGCGACGGAGGCGTCCTCGCTGGGGTCGATGACATCGACCTGGTGGTGAACCATGCCACGCCGCTGCGCCGGCGGAACCTTGGCCGTGCCGATGTCCATCCGTCGGTAGAGCTGGTAGGCGTCAGCGTTGACGATCTCGGGCAGCACCTCGCCCCTCGCGAGCATCGCGTGCGCGAGGTCGAGAGCGAGGTCGGACTTTCCGGTGGCGGTCGGCCCCACCACAGCGACGATCAGCACACCGGTGACGTTACCGTCTCGTGGATCGGGCTGTGCACGGTCAGGTCAGGCTGACCTAGGCTGCTCGGGCGTCCGCGATCGAGCAGACGCCGCGACACCGACCGTCCACAGCCGGGAGCACCGGTCCCCCGATCTGGAGATCCACCATGGAGACGACCACCGAGCACGAGCCAGCGCACCTACCCACGCCGGAGATCGGACCCTTGACCCGAGAACGGATCGAGGAGTTCCTCACGGCCAACGAGTGGACCTTCGGCGTCGACCCGGACGGCGACGTCGGCGGCCAGTGGGACGACCACTACTTCTACTTCTTCCGGATGGGCGAGGCGCGCGAGGTGCTGCAGGTCCGCGGCCAGTGGAAGCACGCGCTCCCCCTCGGACGCGAGCAGGAGCTCTACCGCGTGCTCAACGACCTCAACCGCGACCTCGTCTGGCCGAAGCTCTACGTGCGCACCGAAGACGACACCCTCGTCGTCTACAGCGAGGTCTCGACAGACCTCGAGCACGGCGCGAGCGACGACCAGCTGGGACAGCTCCTGGCCTGCGGCCTGTTCACGGCGCTCAAGGCGTTCGAGGGCCTCGACCACCTCATGGGGATCGTCGCTGACGCCTGACCCTGCGTTCACCCGGTCGTGGTGCTCGCGCAGACGGACCGGTAGACCTCTGAGACCGTACGGTCGGCGCGGCGCAGGAGGTCCGAGATCCCTGAGGGCACGGCTCTGCCGGAGGGCTCCTCCGGCAGCCCGGAGACCGTCGTGAACACGAGGAACCGGTGCGCCCCGTCGTCAGACGAGAGAAGCATGTCAGCATCGATCGGCTGTGGTGCGGTGCGACCAGCGCCCGGCTCACCAGGGCTGCCGCCCACCTCAACGGACCGGATCGGACCGTTCCACCCGGCACGTCGCAGCAGTACCGTGACGACCGATGCAGCCGTGTGCAGCATGACGTCCAGTTCCTCGACCGTCCCGTCGCGCACCTGCCGCAGCTGGACGTCCCCCGGGAGCGCACCGCGCTCGAGCCCGTGCGCTCCGAGGTCTGGCACACCGTCGTCGGTGGTACGCACACCGCTCACCGGAGCCGGTGCGACGACGACGACCCGGACACCGGTCCGTCCTGTCGTCCGCGAGGCCCGGGTGTGCGCCGCCGCGAGCGCGGACCGCAGCTCTGCGACGACGGCCCTGCGCTCGTCGTGCGCGACGTCTGTGCGCCCTGTCGCGCCTGGCACGAGCATCACGCTCGACGGGACGAGAAGGATCGTCGGAACCATTCAGCCACGGTAGCGGACCCGCCTGGGTCTCCCCGATGACGCCCTGGTGCGAGGGGTGCGGGCCTCGCGGCCGCAAGGCCCCGGGTAGGGTGAGGTCATGGGTTTCTTCAGGGGGCGCCGGATGAGACGTCCTGGTGGAACGAGCAGCGATCACGACGGCAGAGCTGCGCAGCAGCCTTCCCCGCCCTCGGACGCCCGCACGGACGCCGAGCTGCAGGCCGACGTCGAGTCCGTCCTCGCCCGTGAGCTGGCCACGACGACGCGGTCGGACGCAGGCGGGCTGTACCCCTCTCCGTTGTCCACCGCCCGCATCGTCGAGTGGATCAAGGACTACGGATATTCCTACTTCATCGACTCTGACGGTGACGTCGGCGGGCTGTGGCACTCGCGGCTCTTCTATTTCCTCCTCTTCGGTCCAGACCGCGAGATCCTTCAGGTGCGCGGCCAGTGGAACCGAGAGATCACGATCGATCGGGTCGAGGAGGTGCTCGAGTTCTGCAACGAGTGGAACACCGAGCGCATCTGGCCCAAGGCCTACTTCCGTGTGCGCGACAACGGGATGATCCAGGTCTACGGCGAGGTAGCGGTCGACCTCGAGCACGGTGCGAGCGACGACCAGCTCGACCAGGTGCTCGCCTGCGGTCTGAGCACCGGCGCCATGCTGTTCGACGCGCTCGACGAGCTGTATCGCGACCCGGCGCAGGTGGCACCATGACATCGACCCCACGCTCGACGTGGATCCACCGGATCCTCAACGTCCGCCCCGGCACACCACGCCGTGCCGACCTGGATCCCCCTCTGGAGGCTCCGAGCCTGATCACGCGCGACCGGGTCAGCGCCTACCTCCATCAGCGGGGATACAGCTCCCACTTCGACGACGACGGGGACATCACCGGGACCTGGGACGGCAACCGTTTCTGGTTCCTCCTCCTCGGCCCGGGCGAAGAGATCCTCCAGATTCGCGGCCGCTGGCACCGCACGCTGCCGCAGACCGGGCGCATCTCCACGCTGCAGACCATCAACGACTGGAACCGCGAGAGGATCTGGCCCAAGGCCTACGTCCGCGCCGAGGCGTCCGGCCTCTCCCTGTACACCGAGGTCTCGGTGGACTTCTCACCGGGCGCGACGGACGACCAGCTCCACCAGATGGTCGCCTGTGGGCTCGGGACCGCTGTGCAGCTGTTCGCGTCAGTCTCGGCGATGCTTCCACCGGAGGCGAAAGAGGATCCGGACGACGACGTCGACGAGGCCGACGAGTAGCACCCGGACCGGATCAGCCCTTCCTGACCGCAGGGATGCCGAGGACGACGGGGCCTCCTGCGCTCGCAGCACCGGTACCTGCACCGTGAGCGTGGTCGCCGCCGAGCCCGGCACGGTCTCGCTCGCGGGCCGCCCACGCATCGCCGGCGCGCGTGCGCCGCACCGAGTAGATGGATGTCGCCTCGTCGGTGGCGAGCGCCGAGTCAGCGACGAGATGGTACGGAGCCGAGTGCGTGACGCGCACGGTCACGACGTCGCCCGGCCGCGGCACACGAGGGTCGAGGGGCTCGTCCAGCCGGTCGTCACCGTCGAGGGCCGCGCGGGCGGCTGCTACGTCGAGCGGGAGCGCGAGGTGGACGAGCCGGTTGTCGGCTGCACGACCAGTGAGCCGGTGGCTGGCGTCGTCCTTGCGACCGGCCCCCTCGGTGACGAGCACCTCGACAGTCCGGCCGACCTGCGCGGCGCTCTCTTCCCCTGAGACCCGGTCCTGCAGCGCCATGAGCCGTTCATACCGTTCCTGCACGACCTCGTGCGGCACCTGGTCGCCGAGCGACGCCGCTGGGGTCCCCGGCCGGGGCGAGTACTGGAACGTGAACGCCGAGGCGAACCGTGATGCTTCGACGACGCGGAGCGTCTCAGCGAAGTCTGCCTCGGTCTCACCAGGGAAGCCGACGATGAGGTCGGTGGTGATCGCCGCATCGGGCATCGCGGCCCGGACCCGGTCGAGGATGCCGAGGAACTTCTCCGAACGGTACGACCGTCGCATGGTGCGCAGGATCTGGTTCGAGCCCGACTGAAGAGGCATGTGGAGCTGCGGCATGACGTTGTGGGTGCTCGCCATCGCCTCGATGACGTCGTCGGTGAAGGCCGCCGGGTGAGGGCTCGTGAAGCGGACACGCTCGAGGCCCTCGATCGTGCCGCAGGCCCGCAGGAGCTTCGCGAACGCACCGCGGTCACCGAACTCGACGCCGTAGCTGTTGACGTTCTGGCCGAGCAGCGTCACCTCGATGGCGCCCTGCGCGACCAGCGCCTCGATCTCTGCCAGCACCTGACCAGGGCGCCTGTCGCGCTCTTTGCCTCGCAGGTGCGGCACGATGCAGAAGGTGCACGTGTTGTTGCAGCCGACGCTGATCGACACCCAGCCTGCGTAGACAGACTCCCGCTTGGTCGGGAGGGTGGACGGGAACACCTGGAGCGACTCGGCGATCTCGACCTGCGCGGCCTCGTTGTGCCTGGCGCGCTCGAGAAGGACGGGGAGCGCGTCGAGGTTGTGGGTCCCGAACACGACGTCCACCCACGGTGCTCGCTCCACGATGCCCTCGCGGTCTTTCTGCGCGAGGCACCCACCGACGGCGATCTGCATGCCGGGACGACGCGCCTTGGTCGACGCGAGCTGACCGAGGTTGCCGTAGAGCTTGTTGGCCGCGTTCTCGCGGACCGCACACGTGTTGACGACGACGACGTCCGCCTCGAGACGTGCCTCATCGTGCGCGTTCGCCCGGTGGTATCCGGCCTGCTCGAGCATCCCTGCCATGTGCTCGGAGTCATGGACGTTCATCTGGCACCCCAGGGTGCGCACCACGTACGTACGGGCGGGCCCGTCGTCGGAGGGAGCAGCGGGGGCGTCGGCCGGCACGGTCGGGAGCAGGTTCGTGGACATCAGTCCAAGGATACGGCGGGCCGAGCAGCGTCAGGAGCGTCCCGCCCGAATGCTTACATGACGATTTCGTTGCCCGACCGTTACCCCAGGCGATGGCGTCCGAAACATTCGTGACCTAGGTTCAAGGGATGGACGACACCTCACGTTCGACGCACGACGCTGGGCAGCCGCCCCTCGTCCGCCTCACCGACGTCAACAAGCACTTCGGTGCCCTCCACGTGCTCAAGGACATCAACCTGTCCATCCAGCGTGGCGAGGTGCTCGTCGTCATCGGACCGTCTGGCTCGGGAAAGTCCACGCTCTGCCGGGCGATCAACCGTCTCGAGACCATCGACTCCGGCACCATCGAGGTCGACGGCAAACAGCTGCCCGAGGAGGGCAAAGCCCTCGCAACGCTCCGGGCGGACGTCGGGATGGTCTTCCAGTCGTTCAACCTCTTCGCTCACAAGACGATCCTGGAGAACGTCACCCTGGGACCGATCAAGGTCAAGGGGATGAAGCCCCAGGCGGCCAAGGAGCTGGGGTTGTCCCTCCTCGAGCGGGTCGGCGTCGAGTCCCAGGCCCAGAAGATGCCTGCGCAGCTCTCGGGCGGCCAGCAGCAACGCGTCGCGATCGCGCGGGCCCTCGCCATGCAGCCCAAGGTCATGCTGTTCGACGAACCCACCTCCGCGCTCGACCCGGAGATGATCAACGAGGTCCTCGACGTCATGGTCGGCCTCGCGAAGGACGGGATGACCATGGTCGTCGTGACCCACGAGATGGGCTTCGCCCGCAAGGCCGCGCACCGCGTCGTGTTCATGGCTGACGGCCAGATCGTCGAAGAAGCCGACCCGGAGACGTTCTTCACCGCTCCGAAGTCGACGCGCGCCCAAGACTTCCTCTCCAAGATCCTGACCCACTGACACACCAGGCTCTCGTAGTCATCCCCACCACTGAAGGAGATCATTCCGATGCGAACTCGCAGAACAGCATGTGCTGCCATCGTCGCAGCGTCCGCGCTGCTGCTGACCGCGTGCGGCGACAGCGACGACGACGCCGCTCCCGTCGAGTCCGTCGACTCGTCGTCCTTCCCCGCGGGCAGCACGATGGAGCGCCTCTCCGAAGCAGGCACGATGACGGTCGGCACCAAGTTCGACCAGCCGCTCTTCGGTCTCAAAGGACCTGACGGCACCCCTGTCGGCTTCGACGTCGAGATCGCCAAGATCATCGCCGGCGAGCTGGGGATCGGTGCAGACGACATCGACTGGATCGAGACCGTGTCCGCGAACCGCGAGCCGTTCATCGAGGACGGCCAGGTCGACATCGTCGTGGCCACGTACACGATCAACGACAAGCGCAAAGAGGTCGTCGACTTCGCCGGGCCCTACTACCTCGCGGGACAGTCCCTCATGGTGCGTGCAGACGACGACTCGATCACCGGGCCGGACGACCTCGCGGGCAAGAAGGTCTGCTCGGTCAGCGGCTCGACCCCTGCGGGGAACATCGCCGACAACTATCCCGAAGCTGAGCTCGTCCTCTTCTCGGCGTACACCGACTGCCTCGACCCGCTGCGCAACGGCCAGGTCGACGCAGTGACGACCGACAACGTCATCCTCGCCGGATACGTCGACGAGAGCCCGGACGACTTCGTCATCGCCGGCGACCAGTTCACCGACGAGCCGTACGGCATCGGAATGATGAAGGACGACGACGAGTTCCGCACCTGGATCAACGACCTCCTCGAAGAGGCATACGAGGACGGCCGCTGGACCACAGCATGGGAGTCCACCGCGGGCGAGGTCCTCAACACCCCTGAGCCCCCAGCAGTCGACCGCTACTGAGCCGACGGTGGCCCAGGCACCTCTCGTGCCTGGGCCACCGCACGCGGGCGGTGCGACACGCACCGCCTCTTCCTCGTCCTGAGAGCACCGCGCAGAAGCGCTGGTGCCCCCGCCCGATCCTGCACCGACACGTGAGAGAGGAGACCGATGGACGCCATCCTGGAGTCCCTGCCGCTGTACTGGAACGGCTTCGAGATGACCCTGTTCCTCGCCGTGGTGTCCGGTGTCCTCTCCCTCGTCTTCGGTACCGTGCTCGCCGCCCTGCGCGTCGCACCGATGAAGTCGCTGCGGGTCTTCGCGAGCCTCTACGTCGAGGTCGCCAGGAACACGCCGCTGACGCTCATCTTCATCTTCGTCGTCTTCGTCCTGCCGACGCTCGGGCTCATCCTGCCGCTCGGACGGATCCCCGCCGTCATCGCGCTCACCGCCTACACGTCAGCCTTTGTCTGCGAGGCTGTCCGCTCGGGGATCAACAGCGTCGGCGTCGGGCAGGCCGAGGCCGCCCGTGCGATCGGCCTCGGGACCGTCTCGACGCTCCGGCTCATCGTCTTGCCCCAAGCCCTGCGGACGGTCGTCCCGCCGTTGATCAACGTCCTCATCGCACTGACCAAGAACACCTCGGTCGCCGCGGGCTTCACCCTCGTCGAGCTCACGTCCACGGGCCGAGACCTGGCCCGCGACTACCCGTCCGACGTCCTCATGCTTCTCGGCGGCGTCGCGGTCTGCTACCTCGTCATCACCATCCCGGCCGGGCTCATCGCCAGCGCCGTCGAGCGAAAGGTGGTGTTCAGCCGATGAGCGGAAGCGTTCTCTACGATGCCCCGGGGCCCCGCGCACGCAGGCTCGAGATGTGGGGATCCGTCGTCTTCGGCCTCGTCATCCTCGCGCTCGGCGCATGGCTCGTGTCGAGCCTCTCCGCCCGCGGCATCTTCGACGACCGGTGGGCGGTCTACACCGACCCGCCGAAGAGCCAGAGCGCCGGCGACGTGTGGAGCTCGCTGCTCGTCACCGGCCTCGGCGCCACCCTGGGGGCCGCAGTCGTCGCTGCACCGCTCGCCATGGTTCTCGCACTCACGCTCGCGGTCCTCAGGACCTCAGGGATCGCACTCGTCCGGCGGACATCCGTGGCCGTCATCGAGCTCCTGCGCGGGATGCCCGTGCTGCTCATGATGTTCTTCGGGCTCCTTGGTTTCGGGCTCTCGTCCTTCCAGGCCGTCGTCTTCGGTCTCGCGCTCTACAACGCAGCCATCGTCGCCGAGATCCTGCGTGCCGGCCTCAATGCAGTTCCCCGCGGGCAGGCCGAGGCTGGAACCGCGCTCGGGCTCACACGGTGGCAGACGCTCCGGATGATCCAGCTCCCTCAGGTCGTCCGGCTCATGCTGCCGAGCCTCATCAGCCAGTTCGTCGTCCTGCTCAAGGACAGCTCGCTCGGCTTCATCGTCGGCTACCCCGAGCTGCTGAGCGTCATGAAGACCAACTACAGCTTCTTCGGCAACGACTCCCGGCTCCCCCTGTTCGTCGCCGTGGCGATCATCTATCTCGCCGTCAACCTCACGCTCACACGGGTCGCGGTGTTCGTGGAGAAGCGCCTCTCGTCGCACGGCCAGAAGGCCGAGGCCGCCCTGCCTGCCAGCGCAGAGGCGACCGTCTAAGCGACAGCATCCTCGGCGGGGCTGCGCACCGTCCGCAGCCTCAGCCCGCGGTTGCGACAGCTCGCAGCTCGCGCACCACGGTGATCGCGATCTCACCAGGGTAGGCAAGATCCTTCTCGATGTGCGCGGCGATCGCCGTCGCGAGCTCGTCCAGCTCAGAGTCGGCGACCTCCGACGGCTCGACGACGACGCGCACCTCGTGCCCCGACGCCATCGCCAGGACGCGCCTGACGCCAGGGTGCCCGGCCACGAGAGCCTCCAGCTGTTCCATCCGATCCACATAGCGGTCGAGGTCGTCGTGCCGAGCGCCCGGGCGTGCCGCCGAAGTAGCATCGGCGGCCTGGAGGAGGACCGCCTCGACAGACTGGGCGTCCACCTCCCCGTGGTGAGCAGCGATGGCGTTGACGACGGCGCTGCTCTCTCCGGATCGTTCGGCCAGGAGCGCACCGAGCCGTGCGTGCGAGCCGGTCGCAGCGCCGGTGAATCCCTTCCCGATGTCGTGCAAGAAGGCTGAGCGTCGCGCGACGTCGACGTCGGCTCCGACCTCGGCCGCCATCGCAGCGGCGATGAGCGCGGTCTCGACGCTGTGCCGCAGGACGTTCTGGGCGTACGACGTGCGAAGGCGCAACCGCCCCATCGACTCGATGAGCTCGGGGCTCAGCCGCTGCACGCCAGCCTCGACGGCAGCGTCGTGACCAGCGGCTACGGTCCTGCTCGACGCGCCGGCCACTGCGTCGGCGTATGCGGCCTCGATCCGCTGCGGCTGGATCCGTCCGTCGTCCATGAGCAGACGCATGGTGACTTCTGCGAGCTCGCGACGCTCGGGATCGAACGACGAGAGCTGGACCGATCTGGAGTCGCCGTCGAGGATCACGTTGACGCCCGTCACGGCCTCGAAGGTGCGGATGTTGCGGCCCTCCTTGCCGATGATGCGGCCACGCATGTCCTCGGACGGCAGGGCGAGCACCACGACAGCGATCTGCGAGCTCGTCGCCACAGCGAGCCGTTGGACAGATGTGGCGACGATCCGCCTCGCACGCTCGTCGGCGTGCTGCCGGGCGGTCGCCTCGATGCGGCGTACACGCGTGGACGCGTCCTGGAGCGCCTGCTCTCGCAGCTCGTCGACGAGGCGGGCACCTGCTTCTTCGCGACTGATTCCTGCGGTCGCCTCGAGCTGGGACAGCATCTGTGCGCGGAGCCTGCGCATCTCGTCGGAGGCCTCACGCTGCCGCTTCTCCGTGTCGAGGACAAGGGCCTCCGCACGCTCCGTGGCGGCTTCCGCACGTCGACGTTGATCAGCGACGTCTCGTTCGGTCTCTCGCGCCTCTTCGAGGCGCTGGCGGGACTCGGCCTCTCGGCGCTTGACGTCCTCGCGCACCTCGGCGACGTCCTGCGTGGCCTGCTCACGAACGGCTGCGGCCTCGCGCCGGGCCACCTGGACGAGAAGCAGCGCGACGAGCGACGCCCCCAGGAGCGCCAGAAGGATCCCGAGGTCTTGAACGGTCACGCCGTGCCACCTGTCGTCGTGCGAGCTGCCGCGGTGCGGACGCACCCTGGCGGGATGTGTGCCCTCATCATCCCTGACACAGCACAGCGTGCCCCTCATCAACACACCAGACACGGCCGTTCGGTGCTCCCCGACGCAGTCCTGGCCCACCGCCCTGTCAGAGGTCGTCGTCGATCCAGGAGACGTCGTCGTACGCGAGCTCGGTTTCGGTGCTGGCTGCGGACTCTTCCGCGAGCGCCTGGTGGATGGACGACATCGCGACTCCCGGCGCGTAGCCCTTGCGGGCGAGCGCGCCCATCGCGCGCCGGATCCTCACGGTCCGCTCGAGACTCGCGGTCCGGCGCAGCCGCGCCCGCGCCAGGTCGAGGGCTGCGACGGCCTCGTCGTCTGCGTCGAGCTGACTCAGGGCACGCTCCGCGGTGTCAGGCGCGATGCCCTTGCGGTTGAGCTCGTGAGCGATCGCGCGACGCGCCTGGTGCCGTTCCGCGAACCGCGCTCGGACGATGCGTGCCGCGTAGTCCTCGTCGTCGACGAGGCCGACCTCTTCGAAGCGGTCGAGGAGCTCCGTCGCGACGTCCTCGTCGATCTCTTTGCGAGCGAGGCTGGCTTCCAGCTGCGATCGGCTCTTCGGGGCAGCGGCAAGGATGCGCAGGAGGATCGATCGCGCCTTCTCCTGCTGCTCGAGGCGAGACAGCACCGGGACCGCGGGCGACTCCTCTTCCCCAGGAGACATCTCGCCACGCGGTCCCGCCGCTGTCGGTAGCCGCCGAGCGGTCAGAAGTCGACCTTCTTGCTCTTCGCTGCCGAAGTCTTCGCAGCCGTCGTGGCCGCAGCCTTCACCGGGGCGTCAGCCTTGGCCGGCGCATCGGCCTTGGCCGGCGCTCCAGCGGCGGCGGTCTCGGTGGAGCCAGGCTGGACACCGACGCCGAGCTTCTCCAGGATGCGGCGCTCGAGCTCCTTGGCGAGATCCGGGTTGTCGCGCAGGAACCCGCGAGAGTTCTCCTTGCCCTGACCCAGCTGGTCACCGTCGTAGGTGAACCACGATCCGGACTTGCGCACGAAGCCGTGCTCCACGCCCATGTCGATGAGCCCACCCTCGCGCGAGATGCCGACGCCGTAGAGGATGTCGAACTCCGCCTGCTTGAACGGGGGTGCCATCTTGTTCTTGACGACCTTGACCCTGGTGCGGTTACCCACGGGCTCGGTCCCCTCCTTGAGGGTCTCGATGCGACGGATGTCGAGACGGATCGAGGCGTAGAACTTCAACGCCTTGCCTCCTGTCGTCGTCTCCGGCGAGCCGAAGAAGACACCGATCTTCTCGCGCAGCTGGTTGATGAAGATCGCCGTGGTGTTGGACTGGCTCAGTGCACCCGTGATCTTGCGGAGCGCCTGGGACATGAGACGGGCCTGGAGACCGACGTGGCTGTCACCCATCTCGCCCTCGATCTCGGCCTTCGGCACGAGTGCGGCGACGGAGTCGATGACGACGACGTCGATGGCACCCGAACGGATGAGCATGTCCATGATCTCGAGCGCCTGCTCGCCCGTGTCCGGCTGGGAGACGAGCAGAGCGTCGGTGTCCACGCCGAGCTTCTTCGCATACTCGGGGTCGAGCGCGTGCTCGGCGTCGATGAAGGCAGCGATACCGCCGGCGCGCTGGGCGTTGGCGACAGCGTGGAGCGCGAGGGTCGTCTTTCCGCTGGACTCGGGGCCGTAGATCTCGACGACGCGTCCGCGCGGGAGCCCCCCGATACCGAGGGCGACATCCAGCGCGATCGATCCGGTCGGGATGATCTCGGCAGGAGCGCGGATCTCGTCGCCGAGACGCATGACCGATCCTTTACCGAAGTTGCGGTCGATCTGAGCGAGCGCCGCCTCGAGTGCCTTCTCGCGGTCTGCTGGTGCGGCCATGGTTGTCACCTCAATGTCGGGAGCGGGGTACCGCTCGCTGTCGTGCCTCAGTTGTCTCGTGCCAGGACGCTACGGCGAACCACTGACATCGCGTCCGGAGCCTGTCGAACCTGTGCAGGGATGGACGTCTGAGCGATCTGTGCACAACACTACCCGAACACGTGTTCGAGCGAGGCTCGGCCCGCCGCGTGTCGCAACCTTCGTGGCGGTCCCGCTCCAAGACTCCGTACAGGAGCATCACCGTGGCGGTGGAGCCTGCCGGAACTCGTCGTGACCCCACCGTCGCCGGTCCGGGACGTCCATGGCGTCGCAGAGGACGTGCCACACCGTGCGCGGCTCGACGCCCGCCTCGATCGCTTGTTCTGCCGTCTGGTCGTCGAGCGCGCTCAGGACCTGGTCGGACGCGAGCGTCCGACCGTACGCGCGGCCGAAGACCTCGTCCACCAGATCCCAGAACTCTCGATTTCGCACGCCCCTAGCCTCGCACGACCAGCCGTTGTCGGTCGTACCGGTGAGAATGGACGGGTGCCTCGACCACCAGACGTTCCCGACGACCCCGCGCTGCGGGCGGGCGCTGCGCTCGCGCAGCTCGGCCGAGCCACCCAGAGCTGGTTCGCCGGCGCGTTCGAGAGTCCGACTGCAGCTCAGTCCGGCGCATGGTCCGCCGTGGCGTCAGGTCACCATGCTCTCGTCGTCGCACCGACAGGGTCCGGGAAGACTCTCGCCGCTTTCCTCTGGGCGCTCGACACCCTGCTCGACCCGGACGGCCCTGAGGCCGAGGCCGTCGCCAGGTGCCGGGTCCTCTACGTGTCCCCGCTCAAGGCCCTCGCCGCCGACGTCGAGCGCAACCTGCGCTCACCCTTGACAGGCATCCGCCAGGCCGCTGCCCGCCTCGGGACACCCGTCAGAGAGGTCACGGTGGGGACCCGGACAGGCGACACCCCCGCTGCGGAGCGTCGCCGCTTCGCTACCCGCCCACCCGACATCCTCATCACGACACCCGAGTCGCTCTACCTCATCCTCACCTCAGCAGCCCGCGCAGGCCTCAGCGGCGTCGAGACGGTGATCATCGACGAGATCCACGCTGTCGCCGGGACCAAGCGCGGAGCACACCTGGCGGTGTCCCTCGAACGTCTCGATGCGCTGACCCAGGCTCCGGTCCAGCGGATCGGCCTCTCTGCGACAGTCACGCCGGTCGATGCGGTCGCGACGTTCCTCGCCGGGACCCGGAGGCTGGACGACGGCGGCCGGCCGGTCGCCGTCGTCCAGCCTGCCGCGAGCAAGCGCATCGAGGTCGACGTCGTCGTCCCGGTGCCAGACCTCGCCGACCTGCGTGGTGCCACGCTGCCCGGCCGTCCTGACCACGACCCGTCGACGGACCCCGCCCTCGACGGACCGGACCTCACCGGCCAGGGTGGCGGGCGTCCGGCGCGCCCCTCGGTGTGGCCGCACGTCGAAGAACGCGTCGTCGACCTCGTCGCAGCACACCGGTCGACGCTCGTCTTCACCAACTCGCGTCGCGGGGCCGAGCGGCTCACGTCCCGGATGAACGAGGTGTGGGCCGAACGCCACGGTGAGGACGTCGACGCGCCGGGCGACCGTCACGCTGCCGAGATCCAGGCACAGTCCGGGGCAGCGGCCGGTGCACCACCCGTCCTCGCGCGCGCTCACCACGGCTCGATGAGCCGGGCCGAGAGGACACACACCGAGACCGAGCTCAAGGAGGGACGGCTGCCCGCGGTGGTCTCGACATCGTCTCTCGAGCTCGGCATCGACATGGGCTCGATCGACCTGGTCGTCCAGATCGGCGCGCCGCCATCGGTCGCGAGCGGTCTGCAGCGTGTCGGACGCGCCGGCCACCAGGTCGGCGCGGTCTCCCGCGGCGTGGTCTTCCCGATGCACCGTGGGGACCTCGTACCGTCGACCGTCATCGCCGAACGGATGCGAGCAGGCCAGATCGAGAGCCTGACCGTGCTCCGCAACCCCCTCGACGTGCTCGCCCAGCACATCGTGGCGATGGTCGCTGTCGAGGACTGGGACGTCGAGGAGCTCGCAGCTGTCATCCGCAGGTCCGCACCGTTCGAGACGCTCGGACGCGGGGCTCTGCACTCCGTGCTCGACATGCTCTCCGGTCGTTATCCGAGCGAAGACTTCGGCGAGCTGCGAGCGCGCATCGTGTGGGACCGCGTCACCGGCCGCCTCTCGGCCCGTCCCGGCGCCCTGCGTCTCGCTGTAACGAGCGGCGGCACCATCCCCGACCGAGGTCTCTACGGGGTCTTCCTTGCCTCCGGGAACGACGCAGACGCCGACGCGCCGTCCCACGGCGCCGCTCACCGTGGTGGACGACGGGTGGGTGAGCTCGACGAAGAGATGGTGTACGAGTCGCGCATCGGTGACACGTTCACGCTCGGGTCGAGCACCTGGCGGATCGAAGACATCACGCACGACCGGGTCCTCGTGACACCGGCTCCCGGGGTCCCCGGTCGTCTGCCCTTCTGGAAGGGTGACTCTCCGGGCCGGCCGGTCGAGCTCGGCAGGGCCGTCGGGGCGTGGTTGCGGGCTGCCGGGGAGCTCGTCGCCCCACGAGCGACACAGGGAGGCGCCAGGTCCGGGACTGTCCCCAGCACGAGCGCTGACGACCCCGTCGACGCGAGCCCGTGGGCCGGTCTCGACCCGTGGGCCGCCGACAACCTCCGCGCCTACCTGACCGAGCAGATCGCCGCCACAGGCGTCCTCCCAGACGACAGGACGGTGCTCGTCGAGCGCTTCCGGGACGAGCTGGGCGACTGGCGGATCGTCATACACTCCCCGTTCGGAGCCAAGGTCCACGCTCCGTGGGCGCTCGTCCTGGCGGGGCGCATCCGTGCACGGTTCGGGATCGATGCGGCGACGATGCACTCCGACGACGGAATCGTCCTGCGGCTTCCCGACGTGGGCGACTACGCCGACGCCGGTCGCACCTCCTCGGGCAGGGTGGCGCTCTCCGAGGACCGGGACACCGACGCGGTCGACCTGACGGACCTGCTCATCGATCCGGAGGAGGTCACTGCCGCGGTCCAGGCCGAGCTCGGACAGTCGGCACTCTTCGGGGCGCGGTTCCGCGAGGCTGCGTCTCGGGCTCTCCTCCTGCCGCGCCGCAGCCCAGACCGCCGTCAGCCTCTCTGGCAGCAGCGCCAGCGGTCGGCTCAGCTGCTCAGCGTGGCAGCAGACTACCCCGACTTCCCGATCGTGCTCGAAGCCGTGCGGGAGTGCCTCCAGGACGAGTTCGACGTCCGGTCGCTCGTCTCCCTCATGCGTGATCTCGAGTCAGGAACGGTCCGCGTGCTCGAGGTGACGACCCCCTCGCCGTCCCCGTTCGCCCAGTCGTTGCTCTTCGGCTACACCGCCCAGTTCATCTATGACGGTGACGCCCCGCTGGCCGAGCGTCGCGCGGCTGCGCTGACGCTCGACCCGGAGCTCCTCGCCGAGCTCATGGGCCACGAGGGCGCGTCCCAGGTCGCGGACCTTCTCGACCCAGACGCCGTCCTGCGGACCGAGCGCGAGCTCGCGTGGCTCACGGAGGACAGGCGTGCGCGTCACGGCGAGGATGTCTGGGAGATGCTCCGCCGGATCGGCCCGTCGACGCTCGACGACGTGGTGGCGCGAACGCTCGACGACGCACGACCTCACGTACCGGGATGGCTCGCCGAGCTCGAGAGGTCTCGACGGGTCATCCAGGTCCGTCTCGCCGGGGTCGAGCCGTCAGGACACTGGGCAGCGATCGAGGACGCCGGGCGCCTGCGGGACGCTCTCGGTGTCGCGCTGCCTGTCGGCGTGCCCGAGACGTTCACCGAGGTCCTCCCCGACCCCCTCGGCGACCTCGTGCGACGTTACGCCCGCACCCACGGTCCCTTCACCGTCCGCGACCTCGCACAGCACTACGGGCTGGGGACGGCCGTCGTCGCGGACGTCCTCGCGCGTCATGTCGCGCGCGGCGCCGTCGTGACAGGCCGGCTGCGGCCCGACGCGCTCGGTGGCTCCGGCGTGGACTTCTGCGACGCTGAGGTGCTGCGCACCCTCCGTCGACGGTCGCTGGCTGCCCTGCGCTCCGAGGTGGAGCCCGTCCCGCAAGAGGCGCTCGGCGTCTTCTTGCCCCGGTGGCAGTCGTTCGGCACGCTGCGGGGCGTCGACGGCCTCTACCGGGTGGTCGAGCAGCTCTCCGGCGCGGGCCTGCCCGCCTCGATCCTCGAGACCCAGATCCTGCCTGCACGGGTGACCGACTACTCCCCCGCGATGCTCGACGAGCTGAGCACCTCGGGGGAGGTGATCTGGTGCGGGCACCATCCCGTCCCCGGCTCACGTGGCAGCCAGGACGGGATCGTCAGCCTGCACCTGGCCGAGACTGCCTCGCTCACCCTCCCGCTCGTCGACGACAGCGCCGAGCATGCGGACGGGTCGCTCCATGCCCTCGTCCTCGCCGCCCTCGACGGCGGGGGCGGCTTTTTCCTCCCGCACCTCGCTGACGCCGTCGGGGCTTCCGTCGCCGACACCCTCGGTGCGGCGTGGGACCTCGTCTGGGAAGGCCGGATCACGAACGACAGCCTCGGGCCGCTGCGCGCCCGTCTCGGTCAGCAGGCGCCCACGCCTCGGCCGCGGGCTGGGGCTCGCGCTGGGCGTCGCGGCCTGCGACCGTCCTTCGCCGTCACGCCCGCGCGAGACGCTCGTGCGCGGGACTCGAGCTCTTCGCTGCGCGCTGTCGACGCAGGCGGCGGTGGGAGATGGTCTGCTCTGCCCGCCAGAGACACCGACCCGGTCCGCCGGACGCACGCGCTCGCCACCGTCCTTCTCGACCGGCACGGTGTGCTCTCCCGAGCAGTCGCGTCCGCGGAGAACGTCTCGTCGCGCTATGGCGACGTCTACCGGGTCCTCGCGACCTTGGAGAACGCTGGTCAGGTGCGCCGCGGATACTTCGTCGAGCATCTGGGGGGTTCGCAGTTCGCCCTTCCCGGAGCCGTCGACCTGCTCCGCGCCGTCGACGGCGAAGCCGCCCGCACCGTGGCCCGCGCGGCCCCGCGGGTCGCGATCTGCCTCGCGGCCACCGACCCCGCCAACCCGTACGGGGCGGCGGTCGCCTGGCCGACGCCCCACGCCTCCTCTGCTCCTCGCGTGCCCTCGCAGGACGAGACGACGCCCGAGCCGAGCGCGAGCACTGGCGCAGGAACACACCGACCGGGCCGAAAGGTCGGCGCTCAGGTGGTGCTCGTCGACGGCGCGCTGACCTTCTTCCTCGAACGCTCCGGCCGGAGCCTCGTGACCTTCACCGACGACCCGCACCGGCTCGGACCAGCAGCCCTCGCTCTGGCCGAGGCGTTCGCAACCGGTCGGCTCGGCCGTTCCCACATCCGACGGATCGACGGGCAGGACGCACTTCTCGGCGCTTCCGGCATCGCCCGGCCAGCGATCCTCTCAGCGTTGCTCGACGCCGGCTTCTCCATGACACCGTCGGGAGTGCGGTGGTCACCTGCCAGGACTGCTCCCCCTCCTACCGTCCGTCCCGCCGGCCTACGAGGTGCGACCGGTGCCTGAAGGCGACACCGTGCTCCTCACGGCCCGCCGCCTCGATGCCGCGCTCAGCGGTCGACCGCTCGTCCGCTCCGAGCTGCGATGGCCTCGCGTCCCGGTCGACGAGCTCACCGGTCTCGTCGTCGTCGAGACCGTCGCGTACGGAAAGCATCTGCTCACGCGCCTCGACGACGGCTGGACTCTTCACACCCACCTGCGCATGGACGGGAGCTGGCGCGTGGCCCGCACCGGCGCGCCCGACGCTTCAGCGAGAGGCGCGTTCGTCCGTGCGGTCCTCGCGAACGAGACCTGGACCTGCGTCGGGCACCGGCTCGGCATGCTCGACCTCGTACGGACACGAGACGAGCACCAGCTCGTCGGCCATCTCGGCCCGGACATCCTCGCGGACGACTTCACCGATCGTCTCGACCTGCTGGCTCCCGGCGGCACCGTGGCGGGTCCCCTCGGCGCGTGCACGGTGGGTGATCTTCTCCTCGACCAGACGTTCGTCGCAGGCATCGGGACGCTCTTCGCGTGCGAAGGACTCTTCCGTCTCAAGATGTGGCCGTGGTCTCGTGCACGCGACGTGGACGTCGTCACGCTCCTTCTCACCATCCGACGGCACATGCTCCGAGGAGTCGCAGTCCCGGTGGACGGTCGTGAGGTCAAGGTGCACGCCCGAGCGGGACGACCGTGCGCGCGGTGCGGTGACCGGGTGGTGCGAGGCGTCGTCGGATCGGCTCCGACCGAGCGGCCGATGTTCTACTGCCCGACCTGCCAGGTTCCCCGCCCCGGGCAGACAGACGAGGGCCCCGGTGTCACGTCGTGACACCGGGGCCCTCGATCACGCGTCCTGACGGCTGTATCAGCCGACCGGCTGGAGCGAGCCAGCAGAGTGGCGCATCCCACGCTCTGGCTGCGCACGCCCCATGGCGGCGAAGTCCGCTGGCAGAGTGTCCGGGACGAGGAGGCCTTCAGCGACCGCGATGCGGTCGCTGACCTCACGAAGGATCAACGACAGCGGCGCGTCGAGAGCGTCACAGATCGATCCGAGGAGCTCCGACGATGCTTCCTTCTGTCCACGCTCGACCTCGCTCAGGTATCCGAGCGAGACCCGCGCAGCCGAGGACACCTCACGGAGCGTCCGCCCCTGCCGTTGACGAGCATCTCGCAGTACGTCCCCGATCTCTCGGCGTAGTACAACCATGTGGCGACCTCCTCCCGTATCCTGAACCTCTTGTGTCGTGGTGACCGCACCACCTCGAGGGTCGCGAAGCGTCCTCGAGGATGAAGGGTCTGTCTTACCGTACCTTGCTTGCCCTGCAAGCCGCTTGCTCGATCCGTTGAACACGCCAGATCTTGACCTGGTCGTCACATTCACCGGCCCTGCAACCACCTGGTTCGTCTTCACACAGTCCTCAACGACGGTCGGCTCTGCGTTGTTCCCGCGGGTCGTCATCGGAGCACCTCCTCGAGGAGCGCCAGCGCAGCCCGCACGCTCGCGTCCTGGACTGCAGCTCTGTCACCGGCGAAAGCATGCTCTTCCGTGCGCGTCCCGGCCCCCTCGCGGTGCACCGCGAGAAAGACGGTGCCCGGCTCACGTCCGTCTTGAGAGTCTGGGCCCGCCACTCCGGTCGTCGCCACCCCGACCTCTGCGTCCAGCCGCTGGCACACTCCCTCGGCCATCTGCCGCGCGACGTCGCCGGTGACGGCTCCGTGCGCGGCCAGCACACCTGCGTCGACGCCGAGCAGGCTGTGCTTGAGATCCGTCGCATAGGCCACCACCCCGCCACGGACGACGCGGGACGCGCCCGGGACCGCGACCAGCTCGGCGACCAGCAACCCCCCGGTCAACGACTCCGCGACCGCGAGCGACAGCTCCGAGCGCTCGAGAAGCTCAAGGACACGGGCCGCGACCGGGAGCATCAGGCCTCGTCGTCCTGGACAGCGGCGCGAGCGCCGCTGTGCGCCGCACCTGCGGCGCGGGCGTCGCGGCGCACCTGCCAGCCCTTGATCGCATAGTCGACGCCGGTCCCGAGCGTCACCACCAGCGCCGCAGCCATGACAGCGGCGCCGAGCCACCCGAGCACGGCCGGCATCTCATGGAGCGGGAAGAGGTAGATCGCGATCGCGACCGACTGCAAGACCGTCTTGAGCTTTCCACCGCGCGACGCCGGCATGACGGCGTAGCGGAGGATCAAGAACCGCATGAGAGTGATGCCTGCCTCGCGAGCGAGGATGAGCACCGTCACCCACCACCACACGTCACCCAGCGCCGAGAGCACGACGAGCGCTGTACCGATGAGGACCTTGTCGGCGATCGGATCGAGGATCTTGCCGAGGTCGGTCACCATGTCGTTCTTGCGCGCGAGGTAGCCGTCCAGCCGGTCTGTCGCTGCAGCGAGGATGAAGATCGCTGCCGCCACGAGCCGCCACGTCACGGTGTGCCCGCCGTCGGCCAGCAGCGCCCACGCGAAGAAGGGGACCATGGCGATCCGCAGCATCGTCACGATGTTGGCAGCGTTCCACGGAGAAGCGTTAGGTGAGGTCACGCGCCAAGCCTATGCGCTCACATCATCGGACAGGTGCGTTCCACCCGTCGTCGTCGGTGTCCGCGCTGTCGTGATAATCCACAGCTTCGGGGGGCATCGACGCGCTGAGGTCCTCGTAGGGGCTCTCTGCTGCGGCGGACGACGGTGCGGGCGTCCCTCGCAGCATGGCCAGCGTTCCGGGCAGGTCGTCCGCCTGAACCATGACCTCGCGGGCCTTCGACCCCTCGGACGGACCGACGATCTCCCGAGACTCCAGCAGGTCCATGAGCCTGCCCGCCTTCGCGAAGCCCACCCTGAGCTTGCGCTGGAGCATGGACGTGGACCCGAACTGCGTGGTCACGACGAGCTCTGCAGCCTGCAAGAGGAGGTCGAGATCGTCTCCGATGTCGTCGTCGACCTGCTTCTTCGCCGCGACCTGCGCGACGTCCTGCCGGTAGACGGGCTTGAGCTGGGCTTTGACGTGCTCGACGACCGCATGGACCTCGCTCTCCCCCACCCAGGCACCTTGGACACGGATCGGCTTCGAGGCTCCCATCGGCAAGAAGAGCGCGTCACCCTGCCCGATGAGCTTCTCGGCTCCGGCCTGGTCGAGAACGACGCGGGAGTCAGCGAGCGAGGACGTCGCGAACGCGAGCCGCGACGGGACGTTCGCCTTGATGAGCCCGGTGACGACGTCGACGCTGGGCCTCTGGGTCGCGAGGACGAGGTGGATACCTGCAGCGCGCGCGAGCTGTGTGATGCGCTGGATCGAGGCCTCGACGTCTCGCGGCGCCACCATCATGAGGTCAGCAAGCTCGTCGACGACGACGAGCAGGTAGGGGTACGTCGCGATCTTGCGCTCTGAGCCAGGCATCGGCTTGACCTTGCCGGCACGCACCGCGGTGTTGAAGTCGTCGATGTGCTTGTATCCGAAGAGCGCGAGGTCGTCGTAGCGCGCGTCCATCTCGCGGACCACCCATTCGAGCGCCTCGGCGGCCTTCTTCGGGTTGGTGATGATCGGTGTGATGAGGTGCGGGATGCCCTCGTAGATAGTCAGCTCGACGCGCTTGGGGTCGACGAGCACCATCCGCACCTCGTCGGGTGTCGAGCGCATGAGGATCGACGTGATCATCGAGTTGACGAAGCTCGACTTGCCGGCGCCCGTCGCGCCAGCGACGAGGATGTGGGGCATCTTCGCCAGGTTGGCCACGACGTATCCGCCCTCGACGTCCTTGCCGACGCCGATGATCATCGGGTGCTCGCTGCGCAACGCGACAGCAGACCGGAGCACGTCACCGAGCACCACGGTCTCGCGGTCGGTGTTCGGGATCTCGATACCGATCGCGGACTTGCCAGGGATGGGCGAGAGGATACGGACGTCGGCGCTCGCGACCGCGTAGGCGATGTTCTTGCTCAGCGCTGTGACGCGCTCGACCTTGAGCCCAGGCCCGACCTCGACCTCGTAGCGCGTCACGGTCGGCCCACGGCTGAAGCCGGTGACCTTCGCGGCGATGTCGAACTGGTCGAACACGCCCGTGAGCGCTTCGACGATGCGGTCGTTGGCGGCGGAACGCACCTTGTGCGGAGCACCCTTGACCAGCAGGTCTTCGCCCGGGAGGACGTAGACGGTGTCTCCGTCGAGCATCGGCTGCTCGCCCCGGGGCACCCGGGTCGTCGGCGGAGCAGGCAACGGGCGCATCGGCACCTGCGCCGCGGCGACCGGCGCGTCCGCCGGACGGTCGGTGGTCCCGAGAACCTCGGTGGGCGGGTCGGCCGGCGGCGCGACCGCGGCCTCGTGCGCGGTCTCGAGCATCTCGCGCTCCAGCGCCGCAGCACGCTCGAAGGCCTCGTCGCCGACATAGCCGCCTTCGAGACGCTCGGTCGGCTCCTCCTCCGCCGCGGGCTCGGCACGAGGCCTTCGGGGAGACTTCACACGTCGACGTGACGGCTTCGGCACCTCGTCGGTCCCGTCGTGACGGAGGACGCCGTCGGCAAGGTCAAGGTCCTGCGGGTCTTTCTCCGTGGGCTCTTGCCCGCCCGGCTCGTGCCCGGTCAGCCTGTTGTAGACCCCACCGAGACGCTCGGGGATGGCGTGCACAGGTGTCTTCGTGACGACGAGAAGCCCGAAGAACGCCAGGAGCACGAGCAGCGGGACGGCGACCCACGCGCTCAGTCCTGCGGCGAGCGGGTGCCCGACGAGATAGCCGACGATCCCGCCTGCGTCACGCAGGCCTTCGTAGCCGTCGCTCGGCTGAGGCCGTCCCGAGGCGATGTGGACGATGCTGCAGACGGCGACCGTCATCGCACTGAGCCCGATCGTCACCCGTGAGTTCGCCTGCTCACGATCAGGGTGCCGCATGAGCCGGACCGCGAGAGCCAGCAAGATGAGCGGGACAGCGACGGCAACCTCTCCGAACGTCCCTGCGGCCACGACGTGGATGGCCTCAGCGGTCGAGCCGTCGATGCCCCACCACTCCCGAGCGGCCACGATCAGCGCGAGCGCGACGAGGAGGAAGGCGACACCGTCACGCCGGTGAGCCGGATCGAGCTCTCGTGCGTCCCGTCCGATCCTCCGTGCTGTCCCACCCACGAGGTGCGCCACTCCCATCCACATGCTCTTGACCAGCCGGACAGGCCATGGCCTCTTCGGTGCTGCAACCTTCTTCGTCGTGCTCGCCCGGGCCTTCGTGGCGCTGGCTGCGCGACCACGCGCTGGCGTTCCGGAGCGCTGGGTGGAGGACGCACGGGTAGCCATGCTGCCAATCTAGTCGCGCCCGCCGGGCGATCCGCGGATTGCAGGTTGCGTGTCCGGACCAGGACGGCCGATGGACCGGCAGCCAGGCTACCGGTCCATCAGACGAGCTGTGCTATCGGTCCATCACTGGATCGCGAAGTAGCCCTCGTAGTCGTCCTCGAAGTCACCCCACGCGGAGACGCGCCAGACGCCGTCAGCAGCCTGGTCCTCCGGAACCGTCACACAGATGTTCCCGGTGGCCGTGCCGTCCGTGTACAGCTCCTGACCCGTGTCGAGCTCGTTCGGGAGCTCGACATAGTTGCAGTTGTCGTCGTACGTGGTGCCGTTCGCCCCGACGTAGACCCAGTCGAGGTCGTACAGGTCTTCACGGTCCGGACCCGTGTAGGTGACGGTCGCCGGCGCCATGACGTACACCGAGCCGGCCGGCGGAGCGTAGTTCTCGAGGGAGTACGAGCTGAGACCGGGAGAGATCTCGGCCCAGGCGTCGAGGTTCGACGCAGCCATCGAGACGCTCCAGTTGAAGATCATGGCCGTCTCGTTCGGTGCGAGCGGTGCGGCACGCGTGCCGTTGTCCGACGCTGCACCGGTGGCCTCGTCGGTCGGCTCGTCGGTCGGCTCGTCCGACTCCTTCTCGGTGGGCTCCTCCGCCGGCTCGTCCGACTCTTCGTCGGTCGGCGCGTCCGACTTCTCGGTCGCCTCGGAGGTCGAGTCGTCCTTCTTCGTGTCGTCGTCGCCACCACCGATGACACCGGTCGCGAAGAGGACGCCGAAGATCGCGAGCAGCGCGACCACACCGATGATCACGGGGATGAGCCACGCCTTGGGCTTCGATCCCGGAGCACCGCCCGACGGAGGCGGCTGCCACCCGCCAGGACCAGCAGGACCGCCAGGTCCGCCGAAGCCGGGAGCCTGAGGAGCCCCCTGGGCGGGCCCCCCGAAAGTACCGTTGGGGAAGACTGCCGTCTGGTCGGCGTCCTTCGGGCTGACGCTCCCCGCTGCAGCGAAGGCCTGGGTAGGGGCCCCCTGGTCCGCGCCCGTGAAACGGGACACGTCTCCAGCATCATCTGGCTGCGGGACGCCAGGCGCTGCGGGCTGCGCTGCGTCGTCGAGCCAGAGCTGCCATCCGGGAGGGGGCGCAGGCCATGAGGGGTCCGGGTTCCACCCAGGAGGCGGGGTCCAGCCCTCCGGGGCAGGTGGCCATCCGGGCGGAGGATTGAAGCGTGCAGCCATGACGGCCCCTTCCGATTGCTGAGCAGTGATCGCGCGGCTCACAGAGATCGTCGGTACGGGGGGCCGACGGGAGACGGTGGTGCGGTGACTGCGGGAGATTTCTGGCTCAGGCTACACTCCGCCAACACGCGTACACACCAAATGTTCACGAGTGGTCATGGGCACAAGTACCCATCGCACACACGTTCACCGACCGCCGGTCGGTCAGGAGATCACGGTCCAGGCCGGTTAGGCGGGCCAGCTGTCCGGTCACGGTGAACACCGCTCGGCGCCCGTCACGCCCACCACCCGTCTCAGTCGGTGGGCGACGCCACAGAGAGCAGACCGGCCTCGACGAGCGCACCGCGGACGCTGGCGACCTCGGATCCGGTCGCCTCCACCTGGGGCAGGCGCAGGCCGCCGGACGGGATGAGGTCGAGCTCCCGCAGCGCCGCCTTGACCATGACGACCCCGAGCCCAGCCGACATGATCGCGTCGATCACGGGCACGAGACGCGAGAACCCTTCGGCTGCGACCCCGACCTGTCCGCTGCGGAAAGCATCACCGATGTCCCGGAGCTGCTGGCCGGCCACATGGCCGATGACGCTGACGAGCCCCGCGGCCCCGTGAGCGAGGAACGCGAGGAAGAGGGCGTCGTCGCCGCTGTACCAGTCGAGGTCCGTGCGCGCCATGGTCCGTGCGGCAGAGAAGACGTCACCGGTCGCGTCCTTCACCGCGACGATGTTCTCGTGCTCGGCGAGACGCTCGTACGTCGCAGACGCGAGTCGGACACCAGTGCGGCCAGGGACGTCATAGAGCATGACCGGCAGGTCCGTGGCGTCCGCGACAGCCACCGTGTGGCGCACGATGCCGTCCTGGGAGGGCCGGGAGTAATACGGGGTGACCACGAGCAGACCGTGGGCCCCCGCCTCCGCGGCCTGTCGGGCCATCCGGACAGCGTGGTCCGTGTCGTTCGAGCCGGCGCCGGCGACGATCATCGCCCGGTCCCCCACGGCATCGACGACGGCGCGCACGAGCTCGGCCTTCTCCGGTGCGTGGGTCGTCGGTGACTCACCGGTCGTCCCGTTGAGGACGAGGCCGTCGTGACCGTTCGCGACGAGGTGCTCCGCGAGCGCGACGGCTGCCTGGAGATCGACCGAGCCGTCCGGGGCGAAGGGGGTCACCATCGCCGTGAGCAGCGTTCCGAACGAGGGTGACCGAGGAGTGGAGTGCGTCATGGACCAAAAGTACAGCGCTCGCACGTGCTCCCTCTCACCCGTCCGTGCTCGACGCCCGTCCACACGTTCTCACCGCGGTCGCGGCCTGACCGCGAACAGCAGGTTTCGCTCTGGGGACCGAGGTGAGAACACTGCATGAACGAGGGCAAACTCTTGCCAAACTCAACGATGACCTGCGCAGACACGTGTGAGGATCGCCGCTGGAGCCACCATGGCTCCGCCCAGCGTTCTCAGTTCTGCACGTCCATCTGGAGGAGCGACCCCGTGACTGCACCCAGCGGCCCACCATCGACCGGCCCCGCTGTCATCTCCCACCGCGGCGACGCGATCAACCACCGCGAGAACACGCTGGCCGCGATCCGGTCGGCTATGGACCAGGGCGCGCACGCCGTCGAGGTCGATGTCCAGCTGTCGGCCGACGGGACTCCGGTCCTCGTCCACGACGAGACGTTCGAGAGACTGTGGGGCGACCCCAGGCCTGTCGCATCGATGCCGTGGTCCGAGATCGCGACGCTCGGGGACGGGACCGTCCGCGTCCCGCGTCTCCAGGAAGCGCTCGAGCTCTCGGTCGAGAGCGGCGTCCCGCTCGTCCTCGACCAGAAGCACCCGGTGGCGGGCCTCGCTGCGGCGCGTCTGGTGGACCGCCTCGGCGCTGAGCTCACGCGCTACTGCGGGTCGACCGAGGGGCTCCTCGGGATCCGCGCGATGGACCCCGGCGCGACGATCTACTTCAACGACACGTCGCTCGCGCTGCCGGACGTCCGGCTCCTCGCGACGCTGCGTCCGCAGTACTACAACCCGTACTGGCGGTTCCTCGCCCCCGCGACGGTCGATGCGATGCACGCGTTCGGCATCCTCGTCAGCTGCTGGACCCCGAACGAGGACGCCGAGCTCGCGCTCGCGCTGGACATGGGTGTCGACGGCGTCATGACCGACCGGATCGACCGGCTCCTCCTGCAGATCGAGAAGCGCGCATCGTGAGCGCGCCCGTCCTCGATGCACCCGGCGTCCGCACACCGCCGCAGCCACACGACACGACCGCCGTCGAGCAGGAGCCGGTCGCGCGTCGCAGCCTCTGGGCGCGCCATCGCGCGGAGTACCTGACCTTCCTGCTCTTCGTCACACCGAACATGGCGCTCATCGCCGTGTTCACCTACCGTCCCCTGCTCCTCAACGCCCAGTACTCGACGCTGCAGTGGAACCTCGGGTCCAGCACCGCCACCGTGATCGGGCTCGACAACTACGTCCGCTGGTTCACCGACCCTCGCAGCCTCGAGGTCGTCCGGGTGACCGCGATCTTCACGCTGACGACGGTCGGAGCCACCCTGGCGCTCGGCCTGGCGCTGGCGACGGTGCTCAACCGTCCGTTGCGCGGGACGACGTTCGCACGATCGGTCGTCTTCGCTCCGTACGTGCTGTCCGGCGTGGGGGTCGGCATGGTCTGGCTCTTCATCTTCGACCCCACGTACGGCGCCCTGTCAGCGGTGCTGCGGCTCTGGGGTGCGACGAGTCCCGAGTGGTACCTCGACCGGGACTGGGCGCTGGCGATGGTCATCGTCGTCTACGTGTGGAAGAACCTCGGCTATGCCGCGGTGATCTACCTCGCTGCGCTCCAGTCGGTGCCCAAGGACCTGCTCGACGCGGCCGCGCTCGACGGCGCAGGCCGGTCGCGAACCTTCTGGAAGATCACGGTCCCGCTCCTGTCTCCCACGACGTTCTTCCTCGTCATCACGACCGTCCTGTCGTCGCTGCAGTCCTTCGACCTCATCCACGTCATGACCAAGGGCGGCCCGCTCGACGGCACGACGACCCTCATGTACCAGGTGTATGTCGAGGCCTTCGTCACCGGCCGAGCCGGCTACTCGTCAGCGATCTCGATGATCCTCTTCACGGTCCTGCTCGTCATGACGCTCAGCCAGATGCGCTTCCTCGAGACGAAGGTGCACTACTCGTGAGCACTCCTACCCGCACCGCACCGCGGCGCACCGCACCACCCGTCGGGGGGTACCTCACTCTCGCGGGCGCGACCCTCGTCGTCGTCCTGCCGCTCGCCTGGATGGTCCTGTCGTCGTTCAAGAGCTCCGGCGAGATCGTCTCGCTCCCCATCCAGTGGCTGCCCACGAGCCTCGCACCGGAGAACTACCTCGAGGCCGGGCGCACCGCTCCGTTCGGCCGGTTCTTCCTCAACAGCCTCATCGTGACCTCCGTGGGAGCGAGCCTCAAGGTGATCCTCGCGCTGCTCACCGCGTACGGGCTCGTCTTCATCCGCTTCCCCGGGAAGAAGATCATCTTCGCCGGGATCCTCGTCGCGCTCATGGTCCCCGCGCACATGTCGCTCGTGCCCAACTACACGCTCATCGCAGGATGGGGCGGGCGCAACACGCTCTGGGGGATCGTCCTGCCCGGCCTCGGGACCGCCTTCGGCACCTTCCTGCTCCGACAGCACTTCCTGTCGCTGCCACGGTCGATCGTCGAGGCCGCCGAGATCGACGGTGCCGGGCACTGGCGGCGGCTCGTGAGCATCGTCGGGCCGGTCAGTGCACCGACGATCGCGACCGTGGGGCTCATCTCCATCGTCGGCGAGTGGAACGAGTACCTCTGGCCGCTCATCATCGTCGACACCCCCGAGCACATGACTCTCCCGGTCGGCCTGACCCTCCTGCAGAACATCGAGCCGGGTGCCACCTCGTGGGGCGTGCTCATGGCGGGGACCGCCTTCGTGCTCGTCCCTGTCCTCCTCGTCTTCGCGGCGCTCCAGCGCTACATCGTCGCGGGCCTCACCCAGGGTGCCGTCACAGGCTGACCCTTCCACCTCGTCGTCCCCTTCCCGTCCTATCCACCTCTAGCCCACCCCCACCCCCGCACCTCAGACAGGACACCGTCATGCCTCTGCTCCGTCTCCCCGCCTCACGCCCCGGCCGTCTCGCCGTGCCCTCCGCACCCGGGACGACCCGCCCCGGCTTCGACCGACGGTCCTTCCTCGGGCTCTCGGCCGCCGGTGCCGCAGCTCTCACGCTCGCCGCGTGCGCGGGTCCGTCGACGGCCAGCGGCACCGCGCCGGCCTCCGCGGAAGCTCTCGACTACACAGGCGTCAAGCCGGCGTCGACGATCTCCATGTGGTCGAGCCACCCCGGTGGCTCGCAGGAGGTCGAGCAGAAGATCATCGACCAGTTCAACGCGAGCCAGTCCGCGATCACCGTCTCCCTCGTGACGGCCGGAGCAAACTACGAGGAGGTTGCCCAGCGCTTCCAGACCGCTCTCGCGGGTGGCGGCCTCCCCGGGCTCGTCATCCTCTCGGACGTCTGGTGGTTCCGGTACTTCATCAACGACTCGATCATCCCGCTCGACGCCGTGCTCGACGCCGTCGGCATGGAGACGGACGACTTCCGTCCCACCTTCTTCGCCGACTACCAGTACGACGGCGCGCAGTGGGCGATCCCCTATGCGCGGTCGACCCCGATGTTCTACTACAACAAGGAGCACTGGGCCACGGCCGGCCTGCCCGATCGCTCCCCCGCCACCTGGGAAGAGTTCGGCGAGTGGGCTCCGCGCCTCAAGGCAGCCGACACCGGTGTTCTCAACGCCTTCCAGTACCCGGCGATCTCGGGTTATGCCGGATGGACGTTCCAGAACAACGCGTGGGGCCAGGGCGGCTCGTACTCGGACGGCTGGGACATCACGATCGACGAGAAGCCTGTCGTCGATGCCCTCGAGTGGATGCGCCAGGGCGTGAACGTCGAGAAGTGGGCCGGCATCACGAGCAACGACCAGGCGACAGACATCGCCTCGGGCGCGGTGAGCGCGACCGTGAGCTCGACCGGGTCGCTCGTCGGGATCCTCGACACCGCGAGCTTCGACGTCGGCGTCGGGTTCATGCCGGGCGGACCGACCGCGACCGAGCCGGTCTGCCCGTCGGGCGGCGCCGGGCTCGGCATCCCTCAGGGGATCACCCCGGAAGAGCAGGTCGCCGCCGCGACGTTCCTCAAGTTCCTCACCTCACCGGAGAACGCCGTCGCGTTCTCGGCCGCGACGGGATACATCCCGACCCGTACGTCCGCAGACGTCACCGGCCTCGTGAGCGCAGCCCCCCAGATCCAGACCGCGATCGACCAGATCGAGGTCGTCCGCACCCAGGACTACGCCCGGGCGTTCCTGCCGGGTGGGGACAAGGCCGTCGCTGACGGAGTCGGCCGGGTCCTCACGCAGGACGAGGACCCGCAAGAGGTGCTCACCGAGGTGCGCGGACAGCTCGAGGACATCTACACGACGGACGTCGAGCCGCTCCTGTCCTGAGCAGGCGGTGCACCGGCGTCGCTGCGGCGATAGGTGACGAACCGGTAGTGCAGGCCCGACGTCGACACGCCGCCGTCGACGTCAGGCAGCGCACCCGTGGGGCCTGGAGGGGAGGCGAGAGCCGTCCACCCAGGCCCCACGGGCGGCGCAAAAGCGTCTCCCTCGACCTGGACGTCGACATACGTGACGACGAGGAGGTCGGCACGCTCAATCGCTGCCGCGTACACCTGCGCGCCGCCGATCACCCACGCACGCTCGACATCAGGATCCTGCGAGGCGACCACCAGCGCCTCGTCCAGCCCACCGACAAGGTGTGCGCCACGAGCCGCATAGTCCGGCTGCCGGGACAGGACGATGTTCGCTCGTCCTGGAAGAGGTCGAAACCGCTCGGGCAAGGACTCCCACGTGGCGCGGCCCATGATCACAGGAGCACCTGCCGTGGTGCGACGGAAGTGCGCGAGATCCTCCGGAAGGTGCCACGGGAGCGCACCCGCCGCTCCGATGGCCCCGTCCTTCGCCTGCGCCCAGACGAGCCCGAGCGCCACCTGGCTGGTGCGGCTCATACGGCGATCGGCGCGGAGATCGTCGGGTGGTGGACGTACCCGTCGACCACGACGTCGTCGAACCCGTAGTCGAACAACGAGGCAGCCTTGCGCAGCTGCAGCCGGGGGAACGGGAACGGTTCCCTCTCGAGCTGCGTGCGGACCTGCTCGACGTGGTTGTCGTAGATGTGGCAGTCGCCGCCCGTCCAGACGAAGTCTCCGACCTCGAGGCCGACCTGCTGGGCCACCATGTGAGTGAGGAGGGCATAGCTCGCAAGGTTGAAGGGGACCCCGAGGAAGAGATCGGCGGACCGCTGGTAGAGCTGGCACGAGAGCTTGCCGTCGGCGACGTAGAACTGGAAGAACGCGTGGCACGGCATGAGCGCCATCGCGTCGAGGTCTGCGACGTTCCATGCGGAGACGATGATGCGGCGGGAGTCCGGGTTCGACCGCAACGTCTCCAGCACCTGTGCCATCTGGTCGATGTGCTGGCCGTCGGGCGTAGGCCACGAGCGCCACTGGACGCCGTAGACGGGCCCGAGCTCGCCGTCGGAGTCGGCCCACTCGTTCCAGATCCGGACGCCGTTCTCCTGGAGCCAGCCGACGTTGGAGTCACCGCGCAGGAACCACAGGAGCTCCCCCACGATCGAGCGCAGGTGCACACGCTTCGTGGTCACGAGCGGGAACCCCGCGGCGAGATCGAACCGCATCTGGTGACCGAAGACGCTCCGTGTACCCGTGCCCGTCCGGTCGGACTTCGCTGTGCCGTGCTCGAGCACGAGACGCAAGAGGTCCTCGAACTGTCTCTGCGGAGCGAGGGTGCCGGTCGCCGTCGGGTCGCCTGGTGTCATGGCTTCATCGTAGGACGGACAGGACTGGAGCGACGATACTCAGGTGATGGACACTGCTGCTCCCCGCTCGTCTGGCCTCCCGACCCACCTCCCTGCCGGCATCCTCGTCGACGGCGCGTGGGCGCCCGCCGGGGGCGGTCGCACCTTCGAGGTCCGCAACCCGGCGACAGACGAGATCCTCTGCGAGGTCGCAGACGGCAGCCCTTCCGACGGGCTCCGGGCCCTCACGGCAGCCGACGGAGCCGCCGCAGCGTGGCGACGTACCCCGCCGCGGGTGCGCTCCGACCTGTTGCGGGCCGTCTTCGACCGACTGGTCGCCCACACCGAGGACATCGCCGCGATCATCACCGCTGAAGGCGGAAAGCCTCTCGCCGAGGCTCGTGCCGAGGTGGCCTACGGCGCAGAGTTCGTCCGCTGGTACTCGGAGCAGGCGGTCCGCATCCCGGGCACGGTGCGCACATCGCCCGCAGGAGGGACCCAGCTCGTCCGCCGTCGTCCTGTGGGGCCTGCGCTCCTCATCACGCCCTGGAACTTCCCGCTCGCGATGGCGACCCGCAAGATCGCTCCTGCCCTCGCAGCGGGGTGCAGCGTCATCATCAAGCCGGCCCGGCTCACCCCGCTCACCACGCTGTTCGTCGCCGAGATCTTCCGCGACGAGCTCGCTGCACGAGGCCTGCCGGCGGGCGCCGTCAACGTCGTCCCGACGGCACGCTCCGGCCCGACGACCGAACCGATCATCGCCGACGCGCGGCTGCGCAAGCTCTCGTTCACCGGCTCCACCGAGGTGGGCAGAGGGCTGCTGCGCAGCGCGTCCCACGGTGTGCTGCGGACATCGATGGAGCTCGGCGGGAACGCTCCGTTCCTCGTCTTCGCCGACGCGGATCTCGACGCAGCGGTCGAGGGCGCGATGGTCGCGAAGATGCGCAACGCAGGACAGACCTGCGTCGCGGCCAACCGTTTCCTCGTGCACGAGTCCGTCGCCGAGGCCTTCGCCGAGCGACTCACCGCAGCCTTCGCTGACCTCGTCGTCGGAGACGGCACCCACGCCGGAGTCACTGTCGGGCCGCTCATCGACGAGGGTGCGGTCGAGAGCGTGCAGGGCGCTGTCCAGTCCGCGGTCGACGACGGAGCGCGGGTGAGGATCGGTGGCAGCGCCCCTTCCGGGCCAGGCTCCTACTACGCACCTACCGTGCTCACCGACGTGCCGCGCGACGCGAGAGTCGTCACCGACGAGACCTTCGGACCGGTCGCCCCGATCGTCACGTTCGAGTCCGACGACGACGCGCTCGCTCTGGCCAACGGCACCGAGCACGGTCTCGTGGCTTACGCCTACACCCGCGATCTCGGACGAGCCCTCATGCTGTCAGAGGAGATCGAAGCCGGCATGGTCGGCATCAACCGCGGTCTCGTCTCTGACGCGAGCGCCCCGTTCGGCGGCCTCAAGCAGTCCGGCCTGGGCAGAGAAGGCGGCGAAGCGGGCCTCGACGAGTATCTCGAGACCGTCTACGTCGCCCTCTGACGAGTCCTCGCGGGCGCCGGGGTAGGGTCGGGCCCATGGCACTGTTCACCGAGTCCGCAGACGTCTCCGTCCGTCCAGCGATCCCGGGCGACGACGCAGCCGTCGCCGACATCCAGGTCGCTGCCTGGCGCGCGTCCCATGCGACGCTCCTCGGCGAGGACGCCCTCGAGTCTCTCGACGGCGAGCGGATCCGGCGTCAGTGGGAAGCGGCGATCACCGCCCCGCCCGGCCCCGGCTATGCCGTGCTCGTCGCGTGCGAGCGTGCCGACGTCGTGGGCTTCGCTGCTGTCGGGCCCGCCGTGCTCGTCGCGCTCGAGGTCGCCCCGTCGGCGCAGCGCTCTGGCCACGGCTCACGCCTCTTGTCGGCCGCTGTCGACCGGTTGCGCTCCGACGGCGCGAGCGAGATGAGCACCTGGGTGCTCGACGACGACCCAGCGCGCGAGCAGTTCTTCACCGGCGCCGGGCTCGGCCCCGACGGCAAGACCCGGCTGCTCGCCACCGGTGTCCGCGAGGTCAGAGAGACCCGCTGGTCCGCGACGATCTGATCGCCTGGCACGCTCACCAGCCAGACGACCACGTCAGGGCAGGTCAGGTCGTCGGAGCCTCGCGAGCGGTCGTGCCCGAGTAGAACCGCGCTGCGGTCCGCAACGAGGATCGTGCCCGTCGACGGTCTCGGGCTGCGTCGTAGGCGAACGCGAGGTGGTACCACGCAGCCCAGCTCTCAGGTTCCGCTTCGACCCTGCGTCGCGCGGTCTCGAAGGCCGCGTCGGCTGCTGCGCGGTCGATCCGCCCGCCAGGGGAACGAGGCAGGTCGTCCACCGGCAGAGCACCCTGTGCGGCGAGCTCGTCAGCCATCCGTTGCACCATCATCCCGAGGCGCCACTCCCGTGCGATGAGCCCCACCGCGAGCACCGGGAGGATGAGGACGCCGATGCCGATGCCGACAGCGAGCGGCTCCCCCGTCGAGACGAGCGCCGAGGACCGCCCGGCGATCTGCCAGATGTACAGGGTCAGCAGCAGGGTCACCGCACCCGCCCCGAGAAGGCCCTTCGCCCTCGTCCCTGTTCTCACGAGAGGTCCAAGACGTTCTCGAGCCCCACGGTAAGCCCTGGCCTCGTGACCACCTCACGGACAGCGAGCAGGACGCCTGGCATGAACGACACCCGGTCGAACGAGTCCTGTCGGATCGACAGCTGTTCGCCGACGTTCCCGAAGAGGATCTCCTCGTGCGCGACGAGGCCTCGCAGCCTCACGGCATGGACGCGGACCCCGTCGACGTCCGCCCCGCGTGCGTCGTGCCCGGTCTCGGTCGCATCGGGGCTCGGTGCCATGCCTGCATCGGCACGCGCAGCCGCGATCGCCGCTGCGGTGTGCCGCGCGGTGCCGCTGGGTGCGTCGATCTTGTCCGGGTGGTGAAGCTCGATGACCTCGACCGACTCGAAGTACCGAGCAGCGCGAGCTGCGAAGGTCATGGCGAGCACTGCCGAGAGCCCGAAGTTCGGTGCGATGAGCACCCCGGTGCGTGCCGCGGCGACCGCGGGCTGTGCCAGGTGCTCTCGCACTCTCTGGCGGCTCTCGTCGGTCCAGCCCGTCGTGCCGACGACAGCATGGATCCCTGCGTCGAGGAGTGCGTGCACGTTCGCTTCCGTGACGCCCGGAACCGTGAAGTCGACCGCCACGTGAGCGCCCGACTCGCGCACCACCGAGAAGTCGTCGCCCGCGTCGTACCGGGCGACCAGCTCGAGCCCGGCTGCCGCCTCGATCGCGTCGCAGACGGTACGTCCCATGCGTCCGGCAGCACCGAGGACTGCGACGTTGATGGTCTCGGGCACGGGGCTCGGCGTCGCAGACGCCACAGGAATCGTCACTGTGCGAGCCTAGCGCTCCCCGCTGGGGCCCAGGACCTCGACGGCGCCGGAGCACCGCGTGCACGAGCACGCGGGCTCCTGCAGCGAGCAGGTCCGACGGGTCCTGGACCGCGAGGGTCTGTGACGCCGAGCACGAGCGCCTCAGTCCCCGAAGGGTCCGACCCGCACGATCGATCGTGGGCGGGACGCGAGGTCCTTGGCCAACGACTGCACCTCGTCGACGGTCACCGCCCGTACCCGGTCGAGCGACTCTTCGATGCTGAGGAGCTCACCGTTGACGAGGTCGGCTTTCCCTAGCCGACTCATCCGTGACCCGGTGTCCTCGAGCCCCAGGACGAGGCCGCCGCACAGCTGCCCGATGCTCCGGACGAGCTCGGCGTCGGTGATCCCCGAGTCTGCGAGACGGTCGAGCTCGGTCACGAGGAGCGCGGTCACCTCGTCGATCTTCGTGGGGGCGCAGCCGGCGTAGAGCCCGAAGGTCCCGGTGCCACCGTGCCCAGAGGCGAAGGAGTAGGTCGAGTAGGCCAGCCCACGTCGCTCACGGATCTCCTGGAAGAGGCGCGAGGACATCCCACCACCAAGGACGGCGCTGAGCACAGAGAGGATAAACCGCCGGTCGTCCGTCGCGGACAGCCCAGTCGATCCGAGGATGACGTTCGCCTGCTCGACGCTGCGACGGATGGTGAGCTCGGTCCCGACGGTTCCGACGCCGACGACGTCGCTCGTGTCACGGCGGGCGCGCGGGAGCGCACCAGGAGCCATGTTCCAGCCACCCGTGGTGAGCGCCGCCTCGACCTGACTGACGAGAGCGTCGTGGTCGACCCCTCCCGCAGCCGAGATGACGAGCGTCTCGGGCCGGTAGTGCCACTGGTAGTGCTCCCACACGGCAGCGCGGGGAACAGCACGGATCGCGTCGGGCGTCCCGCCGATCGGGCGTCCGAGCGCATGCCCGGCGAGGACCGCCGAGGCGAACTCCTCGTGGACGACGTCCGAGGGGTCGTCGTCGTTCATCGCGAGCTCTTCGAGGATCACTCCACGCTCGGTCTCGAGCTCGTCCGGGTCGATCCGAGCGGAGGTGACCATGTCGGTGATGACGTCGACCGCCATGGGCAGGTCTGAGTCGAGCACACGCGCGTAGTAGCACGTGTGCTCTTTGCCGGTCGCGGCGTTCGCCTCGCCGCCGACTGCATCGAACGCCTCGGCGATGTCCATCGCGCTGCGG
The DNA here is from genome assembly GCF_002564005.1 of Sanguibacter antarcticus. Classification (NCBI taxonomy): domain Bacteria; kingdom Bacillati; phylum Actinomycetota; class Actinomycetes; order Micrococcales; family Sanguibacteraceae; genus Sanguibacter; species Sanguibacter antarcticus. The sequence continues at coordinate 1,532,329 of NZ_PDJG01000001.1, forward strand.
CGCGCGGTGCCCTTGAACAAGAGGTGCTCGAGGAAGTGAGTCGAGCCGTGGTGCCCGCTCGTCTCGTCACGAGACCCGACGCCGACCCAGGCACCGACGGTGGCCGAGCGCAGGCCGGGCATGTGCTCGCTGAGCACACGAACCCCGCCGGGCAGGACGGAGCGACGGATCGTCGCCCCGTCCTGCCCGGCTGTCAGCTCATTCTCCGGCGAGCCGGCGGGAAGGAGCGGAAGGTTCCATGTCACGTCAGGCGTCGACCTGCTCTGCACCGGACGCGTCGTCCGCTGCAGGCTCGGACTCTTCGACGACCGCGTGGAGCGAGAGCTTCCCGCGCGGGTCGACCTCACCGATCTCGACCTGGACCTTCTGGCCGATGGCGAGGACGTCTTCGACGTTCTCGACACGCTTGCCACCGACGAGCTTGCGGATCTGGCTGATGTGCAGCAGACCGTCCTTGCCCGGGGACAACGAGATGAATGCACCGAACGAGGTCGTCTTGACGACGGTCCCGACGAAGCGCTCACCGATCTCAGGGACGTGCGGGTTGGCGATCGCGTTGATCGCCGCGCGTGCAGCCTCTGCGGACGGGCCGTCGACGGCTCCGATGTAGACCGTGCCGTCGTCCTCGATGGAGATGTCCGCGCCGGTCTCCTCCTGGATCTGGTTGATCATCTTGCCCTTCGGGCCGATGACCTCGCCGATCTTGTCGATCGGGACCTGGACCGCGATGACCCGAGGAGCGTAGGGGCTCATCTCGTCCGGGATGTCGATGGCCTCGTTGAGGACGTCGAGGATCGCGAAGCGTGCGTCGCGGGCCTGGTTCAGTGCCGCGCCGAGAACCGAGGCGGGGATGCCGTCGAGCTTCGTGTCGAGCTGGATGGCCGTGATGAACTCACGCGTCCCGGCGACCTTGAAGTCCATGTCTCCGAGAGCGTCCTCGGCTCCGAGGATGTCGGTGAGGGCCGCGTAGCGAGCCTCGCTCCCGGTGAGGTCTGAGATGAGACCCATCGCGATGCCTGCGACCGGTGCCCGCAGCGGGACACCAGCGTTGAGCATCGACAGCGTCGACGCACACACGGAACCCATCGACGTCGAACCGTTGGACCCGAGCGCCTCGGAGACCTGGCGGATCGCGTAGGGGAACTCTTCGCGGCTCGGCAGCACCGGCATGAGGGCACGCTCAGCGAGCGCTCCGTGGCCGATCTCGCGACGCTTGGGGCTGCCCACGCGACCGGTCTCGCCGGTCGAGTAGGGCGGGAAGTTGTAGTTGTGCATGTAGCGCTTGCGCGTCTCCGGACCGAGCGAGTCGATCTGCTGCTCCATGCGGAGCATGTTCAGCGTGGTGATGCCCATGATCTGGGTCTCGCCACGCTCGAAGATCGCCGAGCCGTGCACGCGGGGGACGACCTCGACCTCGGCCGAGAGCGTACGGATGTCCGCAAGACCGCGACCATCCATGCGGACGCCGTCGTTGAGGACGCGCTGACGGACAAGCTTCTTGGTCACTGCGCGGAACGCTGCGGACAGCTCCTTCTCGCGCCCCTCGAACCCGGCGGCAAGCTGCGCGACGGCCGCGCTCTTGAGCTCGTCGAGACGTGACTCGCGCGACTGCTTGTCAGCGATCGTCAGTGCCGTCGTGAGGTCGGCGGAGACCGCGCCCTCGACTGCGGCGAACGCATCGTCCTGGTAGTCGAGGAAGACAGGGAACTCGCGGACGGGCTTCGCAGCCTTCGCGGCGAGCTCTGCCTGTGCGTCGCACAGCGCCTTGAGGAAGGGCTTGGCTGCTTCGAGGCCCTCGGCGACGACCTCTTCGGTCGGTGCGGCGACGCCCTCGTTCTTGATGAGGTTCCACGAGTTGTTCGTGGCCTCGGCCTCGACCATCATGATCGCGACGTCGTCGCCGACGACACGACCGGAGACGACCATGTCGAAGACTGCGCGCTCCTTGTCAGAGTACTTCGGGAACGCGACCCACTGGCCGTCGATGAGCGCAATGCGCACACCGGCGATCGGGCCGGAGAACGGCAGCCCAGAGAGCTGGGTCGACAGGGACGCCGCGTTGATGGCGAGCGTGTCGTAGGCGTCGTCCGGGTGGATCGCGAGCACGGTCACGACGACCTGGACCTCATTGCGCAGCCCCTTGACGAACGTGGGGCGCAGCGGACGGTCGATGAGACGGCACGCGAGGATCGCCTCGGTGCTCGGGCGGCCTTCACGGCGGAAGAACGATCCGGGGATCCGTCCGGCGGCGTACATCCGCTCCTCGACGTCCACCGTGAGGGGGAAGAAGTCGAACTGTTCCTTGGGGTGCTTGCCGACCGTGGTGGCGGACAGCAGCATCGTGTCGCCGTCCAGGTAGGCGACTGCGGAGCCGGCGGCCTGGCGTGCGAGGCGGCCGGTCTCGAAGCGCACGGTACGGGTGCCGAAGCGCCCGTTGTCGATGATCGCTTCGCTGAACTCGATCTCGGGACCCTCCATGGGTGCCCTCCATTTCTCGGAGTGGCCCGCCCGCTGTGCACCTGGCGGTCTTCGATCGAAACCCACGGAGTGGTCGCGCAGGGCGCGTGCTGCTCCGTAGGTCACTACCGAGGACCGAACGAGGTGGATCGGGCTGGACCGGTGTGTGACTGGTTGTACTGATGGCGTGCGGTGGATCTGGGTGGTGCAGTCATACCGAACCAGCCCGGACCCTCACGGGGTCCGGGCTGGTCAGGGTGGTGTCAGCGGCGGAGGCCGAGACGACCGATCAGTGTGCGGTAGCGGTTGACGTCGACCCGCTGCAGGTAGCCGAGAAGACGACGGCGCTGGCCGACGAGGAGGAGCAGACCACGACGGCTGTGGTGGTCGTGCTTGTGCTCCTTGAGGTGCTCGGTGAGGTCGAGGATGCGCTGCGTGAGCATCGCGACCTGAACCTCGGGGGAACCGGTGTCGCCCTCGCTGGTGGCGAACTCGGTCATGATGCGCTGCTTGGTGGCAGTGTCGAGGGGCACGGCTCTCCTTGGTGTGTCGTTGCGCGGCGCTCCGGGGCAAGTCCACCCGAGCTCTATGTATCCGCGGCCGTTCTGACGGCGTGGCAAGTCTAGCAGGATTCCGCTCCGCGGTGGCTCGGCGGCTCGTCCGGCGACGACCTCCCGAGAGGTTCTCAGCCGCCGACGACCGGTCGAGACTGGTCGAGCTCGGGCGCCGGCCGCCCGAGCAAGAACCCTTGGACGAGCTCGCACCCGATCTCCCGGAGCATCGCCAGCTGCTCCGGCTCTTCGACACCCTCGGCGATCACCTCGATGCCGAGCTCGCGTGCGAGGGCCAGGACCCCGCGAACCACCGCGAGCGACGCTCCGTGCTTCGGCAGCTGCATGATGAAGCTGCGGTCGATCTTGATCTGGTCGACCGGGAGAGCCTGGAGCCAGGCGAGCGTCGAGTACCCGGTTCCGAAGTCGTCGAGCGAGATGCGCACCCCGAGCTGCCGCAGCTCGTCCATCCGCTCGATCACCCCGGGAAGGTCGATGAGAGACCGGCTCTCCACGAGCTCGAGGTGAAGCCTGCTCGGCAGGAGGCCATATGTCGTCAGAGCCGCACGGACCGCGGGCACGAGCCGCGGATCGACGAGCGACGCGCTGGCGAGGTTGACTGCGACGTGCAGCGGACGGTCGGACGTCGCCGGCCAGCCAGCGAGCTGCTTGCACGCTGCATCGAGCGCCCAGAGGTCGAGGTCGGTGACGAGACCTGCTTCCTCGGCGAGCGGGAGGAAAGCCCCCGGAGCCAGCAGCCCGAGCCGTGGGTGGTGCCAGCGCAGCAGCGCCTCAGCACCGACGACAGTCAGATCGTCGGTCCCCGACACGTCGACGACCGGCTGGAAGTGCAGCCGAAGCTCACCTGCCCCGGCGGCCTTGCTCAGCTCGGCCTCCAACGAGGGCACGATACGACGTGCGAGCGCCTCCCCCGAGATGGCGACCTGATTGCGCCCGGACTGCTTCGCGATGTACATCGCTGAGTCGGAGGCCGCGAGCAGCTTGTCTCCCCGACCGTCCGTACCGGAGTGGATGGCGACACCGACGCTCGCCGTGATCCGAACCTCCCGACCGTCGATCCGGAACGGCTCGTCGAGCGCGTCGACGAGCCGCATGGCGACAGCGAAAGGCTGCCGCTCGTCGTCGATGTCGGTCAGCAAGATCGCAAACTCGTCGCCGCCCAGCCTGCCGACCACGTCACCCGGTCGAAGCTCACCACGCAGCCGGGCGCTGACCTGGCGGAGCAGCTCGTCGCCCGCTGCATGACCGAGCGCGTCGTTGATGTGCTTGAACCGGTCGAGGTCGCAGAAGAGGACCGCCGTGCTCGCCTCTCCGCTCGCCCCCCGGAGCCCCTCGTCGAGCAGCCGCGCGAAGAGCAGCCTGTTCGGGAGACCGGTGAGCGCATCATGCTGCGACTGGTGCCGGACCGTCGCCAGCAGGCGTGCGTTCTGGAGCGCTGTCGCGCCCTGGTCGCTCATGCCCGCGATGCGCGCGAGCGCCTCATGGTGCTGACCTGTGCCGTCGAGGAACCCTGAGAAGCCTGCAGTGACGACTCCCATGAGCTCGTCGCCGGCCAGGAGCGGCACCACGACGACGCTCTGGGACCCGCTCGCGCGCAGCACCTGCTGCAGGACCGGGCTCGCCGTGCGGATATCGACGAGGAGCGGTCCGTGGTGGGTGAGGATCCCGACGATCTCGGGGATCTGGTCAGCGCGGAACGTCGTCGAGAGCACCACGTCCCTCGCAGCCTCCTCCAGGCCGGCCGCCGCCACGACCCGAAAGCTCCCTAGAGCAGCTTCCCACTGCATCACCGTCGACCCACGACAGCCCACGATCTGCGGTAGGGCCTCCGCCAAGACCTGCGCCACCGCGACACTGTCGGTCGCGACCGCGAGATCGTGCGCCAAGGCCAAGAGATCTGCTGCCCGACGCTCTTCACGACGGCTCTCTTCGAGCGCCGTGAGCAGGTCCAACGCAGACGCGGCATGGTGGGCGTACGCCTCGAGCAGCTCTCGAGACCGACGTCTCTGCCCGTCACCAGTGCTGTAGAGCGCGACGAGCCGCCCGTGGACCCGACGCGAGGAGGCGACGTCGACGACGACTGCGTCGTCCCCCAACGGCTCGTCGGATAGCAGCACCTGCGCCAGGTGCGCCTCTCTCTCCTCTGTGAGCCCCGTGGACCGGACCGCACGTCCTGTCCCGTCCACGTCGTCGATCACCAGCAGGTAGGCCTGCGCGTCAGTCACCATGGCGGCGTGATGGACGATCCGGTCGAGCACCGTCGGTACGTCCTGGCTCGCGACGAGGTCTGCCGCCGCCACCTGGAGCTCGTGCATCTGCGCTCGCAGCGCGACGAGGTCTGCCTCGGACCTCCGACGTCGACGTGGTGTGGACGGGCGCACGCTGTCGATCCAGGCGACCTCGAACCGGCACACCTCGCCGTTCTCCCCCGGACCGGTGGTGTGCGTGACGGTGGCCGGCGCAAGTCCCCACAACGTCGGGACTGCAGACAACAGCCCTTGTGCATAGTCGCAGTCGAGACGTGAGTGCTCGTGCTCGCGCTGCATCTCGAGCGTCGCCGCCCCCGGCGAGCTCGTGACGACGCGCAGCACCGACACAGAGGTGAGGTGCTGGATGACAGCGGGCAACCGACGGTACGCCTCCCGCGACGAACCGGAGGCCCGGAGCATCGGTACGATGACTGATCTCACGTCGCTGCGCATCGCGGCGGCCCCGACCTCGGTCATCACCTGGTCGTGACCGACGACTGCGGTCGCGGCTGAGAAGAGCCGGAGACGAGAGTCGTGGCTGATCCACCGGGACGTGTCTTCGAGGTCAGCGACGGTGTACTCCACACCTGACTGCTCGATCACGCGCGCTACAGCACCGTCTCCGCCCTGCGCACGCACGTACGTCAGCAAGAGCTTCGTCGTGGCGCAGGACGCCTCGCGCGGATCAGTAGTCACCATGTCAGGTCACCTATCGACCTCAGCGGCCAATTTCTGAGGCCCTAGGCTCGGTTCTCACCCGGTCGTGTCGTGCCCGGTCAGCAGCCCTAGGACCTCGCGTGTCCGCACCACGTCTGCGTGCATCTGCTCGACGAGCGGTCCCATACCGTCGAAGCGCAGCGTCGGGCGAAGCCGCTCGACGAGCTCGATGACGACCTCCTCGTCGTACAGCTCGAGGTCCGTCCGGTCGAGGACGTACGCCTCGACCCTGCGTTGGACGCCGTCGAAGGTCGGGTTCGTCCCGATCGACACTGCTGCCGGCAGGACGGCATCGAGCGTCTGCGCCCCCCGCGCGAGCAGTCGAGGCCGTCTCAACCATCCTGCGTACACGCCGTCCGCAGGAACGATCCCGCTGGCGTCCTGGCTGAGGTTGGCGGTCGGGAACCCGAGGTCCCGTCCGCGGGCGTCGCCGTGCACGACGACGCCCCGCAGCTGGTGGTGGCGCCCCAGCAGCGTGCTCGCCGTCGCGACGTCGCCCTCCAGGAGAAGCCTGCGGACGACGGTCGAGGACCAGCGTGCGCTCTCGTCGTGACGTCCGACGTCGTCGACGACCATCACCTCGAAGCCGTACTTCTCGCCGAGGGACACCATCGTCTCGAGCGTCCCGCTGTTGTCGAGACCGAACCGCACGTCTCGACCGACGACCACCGTGCTGACGCCGAGCCCGTCGACAAGATACTCCTGCACGAACTCTTCGGGTGTGTGCCGTGCAAAGTCGAGGGTGTACTCGAGGAGCAGGACAGCATCGAGGCCTGTCGCCGCCATGAGCTCGAGGCGCTCCTCGACGCTGCAGATGAGCGGCGGAGCCTGGTGCGGGCGGTGCACCATCGCCGGATGCGGATCGAAGGTCACGGCGACCGCTCGCGCACCCGTCGTACGCGCACGGTCGACGATCGCGCCGAGCACCACAGCGTGCCCGCGGTGCACTCCGTCGAAGTTGCCGATCGTGACGACCGACGGGCCGAAGTTCTCGGGGACCTCCTCGAGGCCGGTCCAGCGTTCCACACCTGCTCCTGACCACGATCGAGGCGGTTGCTCACCGCACGCACTAGCGTGCCACGGGGTGGCACCGCCGACAGAATCTACCTACTGTGCCGGGGCGAAGACGAGCACGGGTCGTGCGTGCTCACCGTCGTCTTCGAGCAGCGCGACGAGCGTGCCGCCTGCCGAGACCGCTGCGACCGTCACCGTCTCGGTCGGGCAGGACGACGTCAGCCGCCTGCCGTGCCCGAGGTCACGGGTCTCGTCGTCGGTGAGGTCTCGGACGGGGAACCGGGCACGCGCAGCGTCGGCGAGAGGCATGACGTGCACGGTGCCGTCTCGCTCTACCTCAGCGGCGAGGTCCTCGAGCGTGCGTGCTCCCGACACCGTGTAGCCACCCACCCGTGTGCGCCGCAGCGCGGTCAGGTGCCCCCCGCACCCCAGCGCCACGCCCATGTCTCGTGCGAGCGCTCGGACGTACGTTCCTGACGAGCACACGACCGTGACATCGACGTCGACGACCGCCGACCCGTCGTGAGTCTCGCGCCTGACGTCCTCGACGTCGAATCTCGAGATCGTCACCGGCCGAGACGTGAGCTCGACGGTCTCGCCTGCGCGTACACGCGCGTAGGCCCGCTTGCCGTCGACCTTGACCGCGCTCACTGCGCTCGGAACCTGGAGGATCGCCCCGGTGAGCTCCGTGACCGACGCCCTCACAGCCTCGTCGGTCACGCCCGAGACGTCGCCCGTGACGAGCACCTCCCCCTCGGCGTCGTCGGTCGTCGTGCTCGCACCGAGACGGACGGTCGCGCGATACTCCTTGTCCTCCCCCACGACGTAGGTGAGGAGCTTGGTCGCGCGGCCGATCCCGAGCACGAGCACCCCGGTCGCCATCGGGTCCAGCGTTCCTGCGTGGCCGACCTTGCGGGTCGAGGCCAGCCCACGCATCCGTGCGACGACATCATGGCTCGTCCACCCCTGAGGCTTGTCGACGACGACGAAACCGTCAGCTGCAGGAGGACGCCTCGCGGGACGTGCGTGCGCACCGCCCGACAGGGGTGAGTCGTTCATGCGTCGTCGTCAGCCGCTGCCTGCTCAGGCGCCGCAGGCTTCTTGTACGGGTCCTCGTCTCCCGCGTAGCTCGCCGTCTTGCGCAGAGCGTCGAGCTCCTGGTCTCGTCGGTGCGCCTCGTGGAGCGCGGCGTCGAAGGTCGCTGCGTTCTCTGGGATCGAGTCGAGGAAGAACTCGAGCGTCGGCGTGAGCCGGATACCGGTCTGCTTGCCGACCTCGGAGCGGATGAGGCCCTTGGCGCTCTCGAGAGCCGCAGCCGACCCGGTGCGGGCTTCCTCGTCGCCGAGGACGGTGTAGAACACCGATGCGTTCTGGAGATCACCTGTCACGCGGACGTCGGTGATCGTGACGAATCCAAGACGAGGGTCCTTGATCCGGGTGTCGATCATCTGGGCGACGATCACCTGGATACGTTCGGCAACCTTGCGGGCCCGGGGGTGGTCAACCATGACAGTTCCTTCCTCTGACGGTCTGGTGGCGGGGGCGAGCCTCGCCGAACGGCCAGAGGGCCCCCAGGACGACGCGTTCCGGCGTGAGCCGGGCGTCGCCCCGAGGGGCCCTCTGGGGTCGTGCTAGGAGCGCGGCTTCTCGCGCATCTCGAACGTCTCGATGACGTCGTCGACCTGGAGGTTGTTGAAGGATCCGAGCCCGATACCGCACTCGTAGCCTTCGCGGACCTCGGTCGCGTCGTCCTTGAACCGCTTGAGCGACTCGACCGAGAGGTTGTCCTCGATGACCGTGCCGTTGCGCAGCACCCGGGCCTTCGTGTTCCTCCTGATCGTGCCAGAGCGCACGAGGCAACCGGCGATGTTTCCGAACTTCGAGGAACGGAAGATCTCGCGGACCTCGGCGGTGCCGAGCTGCGCTTCCTCGAACTCCGGCTTGAGCATCCCCTTGAGGGCTGCTTCCACGTCGTCGATCGCCTGGTAGATGACCGAGTAGAACTTGATGTCGACGCCCTCGCGGTCAGCGAGCTCGGCGACGCGCTCACCGGTCTTGACGTTGAAGCCGATGATGACGGCGTTGTCGACCGTCGCGAGGTTGACGTCGTTCTGCGTGATGGCACCCACTCCACGGTGGATGACCCGCAGCTCGACCTCGTCGCCCACGTCGATCTTGAGCAGCGCGTCTTCGAGCGCCTCGACGGCACCGGAGACATCTCCCTTGAGGACGAGGTTGAGGGTCTCGACCTTGCCCTGCTGGAGCGCCTGCGTGAAGTCCTCGAGGCTGATGCGCTTGCGACGCTTGGCCAGGAGAGCTGCACGCTCGGCTGCCTCACGCTTCTCGGCGATCTGCCGAGCCGTGCGGTCGTCCGGTGCCACGAGGAACGTGTCGCCGGCGCGAGGCACCGACGTGAGCCCGAGGACCATGACCGGACGGGCAGGCGTAGCTGCCTCGACCGTCTCGCCGTGCTCGTCGAACATCGCACGGACGCGTCCGTAGGCGGTGCCCGCGACGATCGAGTCACCGATGTGCAGCGTTCCCGACTGGACGAGGACCGTCGCGACGGCACCGCGTCCCTTGTCGAGGTTGGCCTCGATAGCCACACCACGTGCGTCCTTGTTCGGGTTGGCACGGAGGTCGAGCGACGCGTCCGCCGTCAGGAGGACTGCACCGAGAAGCTCGTCGATGTTCAGTCCCTCACGGGCAGACACGTTGACGAACATCGTGTCGCCACCGTATTCCTCCGCCACGAGGTTGTACTCGGTGAGCTGCTGGCGGATCTTGTCCGGGTTCGCAGACTCCTTGTCGATCTTGTTGACGGCAACCACGATCGGCACGCCAGCGGCCTGAGCGTGGTTGAGCGCCTCGATCGTCTGAGGCATCACACCGTCGTCGGCCGCCACCACGAGGATCGCGATGTCGGTGACCTGGGCACCACGTGCACGCATGGCGGTGAACGCCTCGTGACCCGGGGTGTCGATGAAGGTCAGCGCACGGTCGATGCCCTCGTGCTCGTGGCGCACCTGGTACGCACCGATGTGCTGCGTGATGCCACCGGCCTCGCCCGAGACGACGTCCGTCTTGCGGATCGCATCGAGGAGTCGCGTCTTTCCGTGGTCGACGTGACCCATGACGGTCACGACAGGCGGACGAGCCTCGAGCTCGTCGTCGCCCTCGGCGTCCAGCTCGGCATCGAGGTCGATGTCGAAGCCGCCGAGCAGCTCACGGTCCTCTTCTTCGGCCGAGACCATCTCGATGATGTAGCCGAGCTCGGATGCGAGCGTTCCGAACGTGTCCTCGTCGAGGGACTGCGTCGCCGTCGCCATCTCACCGAGGTGGAAGAGAACAGTGACCAGGCTGGCGGGGTTCGCGTCGATCTTGTCAGCGAGGTCGTTGAGCGACGAGCCGTGCCGCAGCCGGACGACAGTCTTGCCGTTGCCGCGGGGAACCTGCACGCCACCGAGCGACGGTGCCTGCATCTGCTCGAACTCTTGACGCTTCGCGCGCTTCGACTTCCGCCCACGTACCGGACGGCCTCCAGCGCGACCGAATGCACCCTGGGTGCTGCCGCGGCCTGCTCCACCACGTCCACCACCGCCGCCGGGACGGCCAGCGAAACCGCCACCGCCGGCCGGCGCTCCGCCAGGTCCGCCGGTACCGCCTCCAGGACGACCTCGGCCGCCGCCTGCCCCGCCGCCTGGGGCGCCCGGGCGACCGGGTCCACCAGGAGCGCGCTCACCGGGGCGTCCGACCGCGCTGCGCCCGGGCATCATGCCCGGGTTCGGGCGTGCGCCACCAGGGCGCGGCGCTGCCGGGCGAGGACCGCCCGGACGCTCGGTCGTGTTGGCCGCAGGCGCTGCGGGGTTGACGTTGTCCGTGCGCTCTGTGCGCTCGGGACGCTGCCCCGGGCGCGGCATGCCCTGGCTGGTGGCGAACGGGTTGTTCCCCGGCCGAGGAGCACCGGATCGTGGCATGCCCTGGCTCGGTGCGAACGGGTTGTTGCCGGGACGCGGGCTGCCCGGACGAGGTGCTGCCGCCTGGCCCTGAGGACCGGGGGTTCGCGGAGACTCGGCCCGAGGTGCCTCGACGGGCTCCGCCGGAGCCTGCTTCGGGGTCGGGGCAGCCGGCCGCGGCGAGGGTGCCGCTGGAGCAGCAGGTGCTGCCGCGGGCGCTTCGGCGGCCGGCGCGGGTGCCGGCACAGGTGCGGGCGCCTCGACCGGAGCAGCCACAGGCTCGGGCGTTGCGGCAGGGGCGGGCGTCTGAACCGGCGCCTGCTCTGCGGGACGCGGGGCGGGCTTCTGCGCGCCAGGCTTCTGCGGGGCGGGCTTCTTCGGCGCAGGCTTGGCCGCTGGGGCTTCGCTCTGCGGTGCCGGGAACGCGTCCCGGAGCTTGCGGACGACCGGGGGCTCGATCGTCGATGATGCTGACCTGACGAACTCACCGAGCTCGGTGAGCTTGGTCATGATTGTCTTGCTTTCCACCCCGAGCTCTTTTGCGAGCTCGTAGACGCGGACCTTAGCCACAACTCTCCTGTCTTGGTCCACCCAAGGCAGGAGGACCGTCGTTAGTGCTGGGAACTCATCGCTGAGTACTCATCGGGTGCCCATCGGCTTCTGACCCGCTTCCTTGTCGACGTGTCGTGCTCGCGAGGGGCACGGACCCCAACGCTTCGGTCATGCTCTGCAGATCGATGTTCGCCGCCGCGCGAAGTGCACGCGGGAACGCCTTGCGCTTCAGCGCGAGCTCGCCGCACCGCGCGGAAGGGTGCAGCCACGCGCCGCGTCCCGGTGACGTGCGTCCGAGATCGGCTACGACGACAGCCTCGCTGCCGGTCGCTGCGTCTCCAGGATGGATCACGAACCGGATCATCTGCGTCTGTTCATCACGCTCCCTGCACCCTACGCACGTCCTCACCGGTCCGCTGCACGCCAGAGAAGCTGATGGCGTGCAGGTGGACGTGGAAGACACGCCTGAAGAGTACGGGGTACGTGACCCAGACTTTGTCAGTCTAGCGCGCCTCGTCACGTCTCGTGACCTATCGGGCCACGTCGACGTCGCTCTCGTCGTCTTCCGGCACGCCACCGTCCGACCGGATGTCGATGCGCCACCCCGTCAGCTTTGCGGCGAGCCGGGCGTTCTGACCTTCTTTGCCGATCGCCAACGACAGCTGAAAATCAGGGACGACGACGCGCGCAGCGCGGGCTTCGGCGTCGACGACCGTCACAGAGCTCACGTTGGCCGGCGACAGCGCGTTGCCCACGAAGCGCGCAGGATCGTCGCTGTAGTCGACGATGTCGATCTTCTCTCCGTGCAGCTCCGCCATCACCGCACGCACCCGCTGACCCATCGGCCCGATGCAGGCCCCCTTGGCATTGAGCCCGGCGACCCTGGTCCGCACCGCCATCTTGCTCCGATGGCCCGCTTCCCGAGCGATCGCAACGATCTCGACCGATCCGTCCGCCACCTCCGGAACTTCGAGCTCGAAGAGCTTCCGGACGAGGTTCGGGTGGGTCCTGCTCAACGAGATCGACGGTCCCTTCATCCCGCGCGACACGTCGAGGACGTAAGCACGCAGCCGCTCCCCGTGGACGTAGCGCTCGGTCGGAACCTGCTCGTGGGCTCCGAGCATCGCTTCGGTCCCTCCCACGTCGACGAACACGGTCCGCGGGTCGCGCCCCTGCTGGATGACGCCCGCGATGACCTCGCCCTCCTTGCCTCGGAACTGGCCGAGGACCTGCTCGTCCTCCGCGTCGCGGAGGCGCTGCATGATCACCTGGCGCGCGGTCGCGGTCGCGATCCGACCGAAGTCTCGCGGTGTGTGGTCGAACTCTGGACCGAGGGTCGAGGGACGGGCGACGAACGCTTCCGGCTCCCCGGACTCGGCGTCGACGCCCACCTGCTCGACCTCGGGCTCGATGTCCTCTCGCGCCCAGACCGTCACGTGCCCGCTGCGGCGGTCGACCACGACGCGCGCTGTCCGGCACGCGTCGGGCGTGCGCTGGTATGCCAGTGCGAGGGCCTGCTCGATCGCGGAGACCAGGACCTCCATGCTGATGTCGCGCTCTCGCTCCAGCATGCGCAGCGCGCTCATGTCGATATCCATCTCAGACCTCACCATCCGTCTGGTCGGAGCTGTCCGACCCCTCAAAGTCCGTGAAAGAGCTCTCGTCCAGCTTTTCAGCGCGTCGCAGCTCGACCTCGACCTGTCCTGAACGAACATCGACGAGCGGTACCCGACGTTCTCCGTCCTCGAACACGAGATCTGTTCCGTCGAGCGCCGTCAGCCGTGCAGTGAACGACGAGCCGTCGACCAGGTGCACCTCGACGAGGCGGGTGCGTGCACGCTTGAAGTGCCTGAGCTCCGTCAGGGGTCGCGACGTTCCTGGAGACGTCACCTCGAGGGTGTATGCACCTCGCATGGTCTGGCGCTCGTCGAGGACGTCAGAGATCACACGGGCTACCTCGGCGACCTGGTCGAGACCGACCGAACCGGTCTCGTCTTCTGACAGGTCGACCACGATCCGCACGACCGTCTTCGCCCCTGCAGGCGCGACCTTGACGTCCTCGAGGAAGAGGCCGGTGCTCTCGACGCCCGGTCGCACCGCGTCCGCGACCTGCTGTGCGGTAGTTGCTGCCGCCATCACTTCACTCCCGTTCAGCTCCACAGCCCACCGGGCATGGATCAGACCGGTGTGTTGTTGTACGGGCCAAGCCTACCGAGTCCCTCGGGGCACGCAGCACGCAGGCACAGACAGACCACCCTGCGGAGGCTGCGGTCGACTGTCGGACCACCATGACATGATCATGCCTGATGAACACCATGCGGCCGGTTCCCGGCCATTCCACCGTATGCAGTGCTCGAAGCACCGGTCGCTCGGCCGGGCACGAGAAGACGCGGACCGACCGGCTGCGGGTGATGATCGGCACACTTCTCACGCTCGTCGTGCTCGGTGGCTGCGGCCTCCGCCTCGAGAGCGCCGAGATCCCAGAGCTGGCACCCGACGCCGACGAAATCTCGCGTCAGGCCATGGTCGCAGACGCTATCGCGATCCGCGACGCAGCCTCGGAGGCGCTCCTCGAGGTGTCTGCTGAGAGCCCGACCGCCGCCTCCTTGCAGCAGGTCACCGACTTTGCGGCCCTGCACCTCGACGCACTCGGCGGGGAATACGTCTCGGGGCTCAGCCACACCACCAGCGAGAACGAGAGCGAGGCCGACGCATCCACGCAGACGTCGCTCGACCCTGACACGTTCGCGGACAAGACCGCCACGGACCCGTCGGAGCTCCCCGGCGTCGGCGATGCGACCGACGGGACAGCCCCGACAGACACCGCGACGACGGCTGTCGCCACTCCGGAGTCCGTCGTGTCGCTCCTCGCGCAGTCGTCAGCACGAGCCCGCGGGTCGCTGGCCACTCCCGCGGACGGGGCTCTCGCACGGCTCTACGTCTCGATCGCCGCGTCCCAGATCGAGTCGGCACGGGCCCTCGCGGAAGCGGCCGGTACGGAGTTCGTCCTCCCCGAAGCGTTCGGTACAGACCTCCCCGAGACGCTCCCGACGAACCTGTCGACCACCGACCTGACGACGCTCGTCAGGAGCGAAGACTCAGCGGGCTACGCGTACGAGGTAGCCGCCGCACGGCTCCCGTCGGACGCTCGGACACTGTCCTTGGCGCGCGCGTCCGCACACCGTGAGCATGGCCAGGAGTGGGCCGAGCTAGCATCCGTCGCCGAGACGACCACGGACCCCCGTCAAGTCGCCTACGACCTTCCTGACGGGGTCGACGGCGGTGCCCCGCTCTCCGGGGTCGAGACCATCGTGCCGTTCGCTGCGCAGATCGAGTCGACGCTGACGACGACCTACGCGACGCTCGCCGGACAGGTCGCACCAGACGAACGCGCACCGTTCCTCGATGCTGTCGTCGACACGTACGCGACAGCTCGTGCCTTCAGCGCTCCGCTGCAGCCGTTCCCAGGGATGCCTGAACAGCTGTGATCGGCAGGAGCGGGAGGAGCCGACCGTCATGACGGCCGCTCCTTCCGCTCCTGCTCGGCCATGAGGAACCAGGAGAGGTCCTGAAACCTCTCAGAGCAGCTCGACGAGCTCCGCGACCCGGTCAGCGGCCTGGTCCACCGGAACCTGCTCAGACGTCCCACCGATGCGGGGGCGAACCTCGATGACGCCCTCGGCCAGGCCCCTACCGACGACGACCACCAACGGAACCCCGAGCAGCTCGGCGTCAGCGAACTTCACGCCTGGCGAGACCCTCGGACGATCGTCGTACAGCACCTCGATCCCTCGGGTCGAGAGCGTCTGGGCGATCGACTCGGCAGCCTCGAAGACAGCCGCGTCCTTGCCCGTCGCCACGACGTGCACGTGAGCAGGCGCGACATGCACCGGCCACGCGAGGCCCTTCTCGTCATGGTTGGCCTCGGCGAGCGCCGCGAGCGCGCGGGTCACTCCGATGCCGTAGGAACCCATCGTCACGGTCACGCGCTTGCCGTTGACGTCGAGCACCTTGAGCCCGAGCGCCTCGGCATACTTACGCCCGAGCTGGAAGATGTGCCCGATCTCGATTCCACGTGCAAGCTCGAGCGGGCCGGAGCCGTCAGGAGCGGGGTCGCCCGGGCGCACCTCAGCGGCCTCGATGGCCTCGTCACCGACGAAGTCACGACCGGCGACCAGGTCGAAGACGTGCTTGCCTACCTCGTTCGCGCCCGTGATCCACCGTGTGCCGTCGACGATGCGGGGGTCGAGGAAGTACCGCGTAGCGGTCTCGCTGCCCGTGTTCGCCCGGCCGATCACCCCTGGACCGATGTACCCCTTGACGAGGTGCGGCGCCTTCGCAAAGTCGGCGTCGTTTGCAGGCTCGGCCTCGGCTGGTGCAACCGCCGCCCCGAGACGTCTGAGGTCGACCTCGCGGTCGCCCGGCAGCCCGACGACGACGACCTCGCGCGAGCCGTCGGGGAACACCAGGGCAAGGACGACGTTCTTCAGCGTGTCTGCGGCGGTCCAGGCGACGCCGTCAGCGCGCGGGTGCTCCGCGTTCGCGAGCGCGACGAGCGAGGCGATGGTCGTCGTCGACGGCGTGCTCTCGACGTGCGAGACGGGCGCGTCGGTCCAGTCGATCGCAGGAGGAGGGAGCGTGACGACCGCCTCGACGTTCGCCGAGTACCCGCCGGGCGAGCGGACGAACGTGTCCTCGCCGATCGGGGTGGGCGTGAGGAACTCCTCGCTGCGGGACCCTCCCATCGCGCCGGACGTCGCGGCGACGATGACGTACTCCAGGCCGAGCCGCTGGAAGATGCGCTCGTAGGCATCACGCTGCGTCTGGTAGGCGACGTCGAGCCCGGCGTCGTCGACATCGAACGAGTAGGCGTCCTTCATGATGAACTCGCGGCCACGGATGAGGCCGGCGCGCGGACGCGCTTCGTCCCGGTACTTGGTCTGGATCTGGAACAACGTCACCGGCAGGTCCTTGTACGAGGAGTACAGGTCCTTGACGAGGAGCGTGAACATCTCCTCGTGAGTAGGCGCGAGCAGGTACTCGGCATCCCGCCGGTCGGTGAGCCGGAAGAGGTTGGGACCGTACTCGGTCCACCGGTTGGTCGCCTCGAACGGTTCACGGGGCAGGAGCGCCGGGAAGTGCACCTCCTGCGCTCCGGTGCGTTCCATCTCCTCCCGGACGATGGCCTCGACCTTGGCGAGGACCCGTAGGCCGAGCGGGAGCCACGAATAGATCCCTGGTGCGGCGCGACGAATGTACCCGGCACGCAGGAGAAGACGGTGACTGGCGACCTCAGCGTCGGCAGGGTCTTCCCTCAGGGTCCGGACGAACAGCGTAGAAAGACGAAGAAGCATGTGCAGAGCCTAGTCGTTCACGACGGACTGGCCTGACCGGTCGTCCTGCCGCACAGGACCGACCACGGTGCGCCGCCCGGACAGCCCGCTAGAACAGCACCGTCGCAAACGTGCCGACCTGTTCGAACCCGACCCGCCGGTACGTCGCCAGCGCCCGGGTGTTGTAGCTGTTGACGTACAGGGACACCATCGGCGCGGAGTCCCTGCGGGTGGCACGCACCACGGCAGCCATCCCCGCAGCCGCCAGGCCTCGTCCCCGGTGGTGCGGTGCGACCCAGACCCCCTGGACCTGAGCGACCGTGCGGGTGACTGCCCCGAGCTCGGCCTTGAACACGACGCCAGTCACTCCGTCCGGCTGCTCGTGACGCGTCGTGCGCACCAAGGAGTGGCGCTCGATCACGAGCGAACGGACCCGGTCCTCGTAGGCGCTGCCTGCAAACTCGATCGGCGAGTACCCCACCTCTTCGATGAACATCGACACGCATGCCGGGAGGAGCACCGCATAGTCGTCGAGCGTCGAGTAGCGCACCTCTTCGTCCGGGTCGACTCGGGGATCCGCGTCGATGACCATCGACGGCTGCTCGGTCCGCACGTCCCTCGGCCGCGGCCACACGTCTTCGAGACGCTGCCACAGGCCGAGCACGAGCGCTGCTGGTCCGACGATCGACGAGCATCGTCGTCCCCGGCTGCGGGCGAGGTTGGCAAATGCGTCGATCGCCTCTGTGGCTCCGGACGGCACGACCGGCACGAGGTTCGCTCCGGACCAGCACACCGCTTCGAGCGGTCCCTCAGCGGGATATCCCCACACCTGGCCGGTCGTTCGAGCGAGCCCGAAGAGGATCGCTGTCTCGATCCGCGTGGTCGCGAGCACCGACGCGACGGGATCGATCGCGCACAGAGCCAACGCCGCACCAAGGTCGACGTCTGTGAGCACGCGCGCCTGCGGTGGGCGTCGTGGGAGCCCGCGCTCGCCGGTCAGTGCCATGACGACATCGTGCCTCAGACGCGCCGGTCCGGCCGTTCCACGGACACGCTCAGCTCACCGTGACGACTGCCGCGCCGCCTTCTCCCGGAGCGCGCTCCATGGTCTCGGCGATGCGCATCGCTTCCTCGATGAGCGTCTCGACGATGAGCGCCTCGGGGACGGTCTTGACGACCTCTCCGCGGACGAAGATCTGGCCCTTGCCGTTACCGGATGCGACACCGAGATCCGCTTCTCGAGCTTCACCGGGACCGTTGACGACGCAGCCCATCACCGCGACACGGAGCGGGACGTCGAGCCCCTCGAGCCCAGCAGTGACCTTCTCTGCCAGCGTGTACACGTCGACCTGTGCGCGCCCGCACGACGGGCAGGAGACGATCTCGAGCTTGCGGGGACGAAGGTTGAGCGCCTGGAGGATCTGGATGCCGACCTTCACCTCTTCCACGGGCGGCGCGGAGAGCGAGACTCGGATCGTGTCGCCGATACCGCGCGAGAGGAGTGCTCCGAACGCGGTCGCCGACTTGATGGTGCCCTGGAATGCAGGACCGGCCTCGGTCACGCCGAGGTGCAGCGGCCAGTCGCCGCGCTCGGACAGCAGCTCGTACGCACGAACCATGATCACCGGGTCGTTGTGCTTCACCGAGATCTTGAAGTCGTGGAAGCCGTGCTCCTCGAAGAGGGACGCCTCCCACACGGCGGACTCGACGAGTGCCTCGGGTGTCGCCTTGCCGTACTTCGCGAGCAGCCTGGGATCGAGGGACCCCGCGTTGACCCCGATGCGGATGGAGACGCCGGCGTCGCTGGCGGCCTTCGCGATCTCCTTGATCTGGTCGTCGAACTTGCGAATGTTCCCCGGGTTCACTCGGACCGCGGCGCACCCGGCGTCGATGGCGGCGAAGACGTACTTCGGCTGGAAGTGGATGTCCGCGATGACCGGGATCTGGGACTTCTTCGCGATCGCTGGCAGCGCCAGTGCATCGTCGGGACTCGGCACCGCGACACGTACGATGTCGCAGCCTGCCGCGGTCAGCGCCGCGATCTGTTGAAGGGTGCCGTTGATGTCGGTCGTCGGAGTGGTCGTCATCGACTGCACGCTCACGGGAGCGTCACCGCCGACAAACACCTTCCCGACCTTGATCTTCCGCGTCTTGCGACGGGGCGCCAGCACGGGCGCAGGGGCTTCTGGCATGCCAAGACTGATAGGAACACTCACTAGACCAGTATCCCCCGTGCGAGAGGACCTGCACGCCGCCGACCAGATCCGGTACCAAAAACGACCACAGTCTTCACGTCAGGCGGATGGGTTTGACGATGTCGGCATACACCAGCAGGACGCCCATGGCTGCGAGAACGACGAACACGCCATAGGCGAGAGGCATCATCCGTGCGGTGTCCGCAGGGAGAGAACGTTCTCGGCCACGGACGCGGGCGACCTGGCGTCGTGCGCCCTCGTAGAGCGCTCCGAGGACGTGCCCGCCGTCGAGCGGCAGGAGCGGGATGAGGTTGAACGTGAACAAGGCGATGTTCAGTCCGGCGAGGATCATGAGCAGGTCGGCCGACATGAGCTCGACACCATAGCCGTCGACGTCAGACGACGTGATCTCCCCCGCGAACCGGCCGATGCCGACGACACCGATCACCGAGTTCTCGTCGCGCTCCTCGTCGCCGAACACAGCTTGCGCCACGTCGACGAGGCGTTGCGGAAGGGTGAGCATGACGCTCGCGGTCTGCGAGAGCCGCTCCCCGATCATCCCGGGGACGAGCGTGATGGACTGTCCCTCGAGCTCCTCTGTCGGGCCGATGCCCAGGAACCCGGCGGGTTCGGTGATCGCGTCGCCGGACGCGTCGACCGTCGGGGCACCGTCCGCGTCGTAGACAGGGCGGTCGGTGACCACCGGTGTGATCTCGGTCTCTACCCGCTGTCCGTCGCGCTCGACGACGATGCTTGTGGTCTCGCCTCCGGTCTGCGCGATCTGGTCAGCAAGCTGGTCCCAGCCGGAGACGTCGTCTCCCCCGAACGCGACGATCGTGTCGCCCGGGAGCAGACCTGCCGCTGCTGCGGGCGCCGCGAGGTCAGCATCTGTGCACGCGGCGTCAGCCGGCGCGTCGAGCGGCAGGACGCAGGTGGAGACCCTCTCGAGAGTGGTCGTGGGCTCGAGCTGACCGAACCCGACCACCACGGCAGTGGTGAGCACGATCGCGATGAGGAGGTTCATCACCGGTCCGCCGAGCATGACGACGACCTTCTTCGGAGACGAGAGGTTGTAGAATGCCCGGTGCTCCTCCCCCGGGTAGATCTCGTCAGCGCTGGCGTCGCGGGCGGACTGGATCAGCTCGGCAATCCGTCCCGTCTTCTCAGCACGGCGCGGGTCGCCCGGCGGATACATACCGACGAGGCGCACATAGCCACCCAGAGGGATCGCCTTGAGGCCGTACTCGGTCTCCCCTCGTGTGGTGGACCACAGGGTGGGACCGAAACCCACCATGTACTGGCTGACACGGACGCCGAAGCGCTTCGCCGGCACCATGTGACCGATCTCGTGGAGACCGATCGACACGAGCACGCCGACCACCATCACCAGCACGCCGACGAGGTAAGCCATCACATCTCCTTGTGTGCTGCGCCGACGCGCCAGTCACCGGGTCGTTCGTCCCGACCCGCGACGCACGGGCCGGTCATCGTTGCTGATCATGCCGCGCCCACCTGGGTGTTGGCAGGGAACGCACGCGGAGAGCCTACCGGCGAGCGAGGATCTCCCGCGCTCGGGCGCGCGCCCAGCCCTCAGCAGTTAAGACCGCGTCGAGGGTGAGATCGTCAGCGTGCTCCACGTGCGCCTCCAGAACCTTCTCGACCGTGTCGACGATGTCGAGGAACCCGATCCTCCCCTCGAGGAACGCGGCGACGCACTCTTCGTTGGCCGCGTTGTACACGGCAGGGTGCGTCCCGGAGAGGTCCGCCACGTGCCGTGCCAGACGGACGGCGCCAAAGACCGTCTCGTCGAGCGGCTCGAACGTCCACGCCGTCGGGTCCGTCCACGAGCACGGGCTCGCGACCTCGTCGAGACGCTCCGGCCAGCTGAGACCGAGCGCGATTGGCAGCCGCATGTCCGGCGGAGACGCCTGGGCGATCGTCGAGCCGTCGATGAACTCCACCATCGAGTGCACGACCGACTGCGGGTGCACGACGACCGTGATGTCCGCGACCGGGACGTCGAAGAGCAGGTGCGCCTCGATGAGCTCGAGCCCCTTGTTCATGAGCGTTGCCGAGTTGATGGTCACGACGGGGCCCATCGTCCACGTGGGGTGGGCGAGAGCCTCCGAGGGTGTGACGGGCTTGAGCGCGTCCCGAGCACGCCCACGGAACGGACCACCCGACGCGGTGAGGATGAGCCTGCGCACCTCTCGGGGCTCCCCGGAGCGAAGGCACTGCGCGATCGCCGAGTGCTCGGAGTCCACCGGGACGATCTGGTCCGCACGCACCTGTGCGGCACCGACCAGCGCCCCACCGACGACGAGCGACTCCTTGTTCGCCAGCGCGAGAGTCGAACCGGCACGCAGCGCGGCGAGCGTCGGGGCGAGCCCGACCGACCCTGTGATGCCGTTGAGCACGACGTCGGCCCCCGAGCCAGCAACCACGGTGGCGGCGTCCGAGCCAGCGACGACCTCGACGGAGCCCGCAGCGCGGCCTGCCTGTCGCAGGCGCGCGTCGATCGCGTCGCGCACCGGACCGTGCCGGGTCTCGTCTGCGACCGCGACCGTGCGCACGCTCAGAGCGACGGCCTGCTCGGCGAGGAGGTCGACGTCCCGGCCTCCGGCGCTGATCGCCTCGACCTGGAAGCGGGTCGGGTGCCGGGTGATGACGTCGACAGCCTGTGTCCCGATCGAGCCGGTCGAACCGAGGATCGAGACGGTGCGAGGGCTACTCGACACCGAGCAGCACCTCGACGGCTCGTGCGAGGAACGCGTCCACCGGTGCCTCGGCATACCCGTCGCGCCCCTTACGCGACCGGAAGACTGCACCGCGCACCTCGACCGCAGTGAGGGTCTCGGTGTGGTCGAAGTACGCCACGAGACGCTCGCAGAGGTCGTCGACGTCGTCCTTGTCGTATCCGGGCCTGCCCCGAGCAGCGCTCTCGAAGCGCTCGCCGTCAGGACGTCCCAGACGCGCGTACAACGAGCGGGCACGGTCTGCGAGTTCGGCCATCCAGGCGCTCTGCCCCTGCGCGAGGATCACCTCGTGACGTTGTCGCGCGACGAAGGCGCTCTCGAGCCGGTCCAACGCCGCATCGACCTCGCTCGTCGTATAGCCGCCACGGGTCAGCTCGAACGTGCACGTCTGGATGTCGGTGCTCGTGAGCGGATCTGTGGCCACTCCCTCGTACACCTCGCGTGCATGGTCGAAGAAGTCGTCGACCTCATCCTTTTCGTACCCGAGCGTGAACCTCGAAACTGACGAGAACACCTTCGTCATCACTCTTCCTCTGCAGCCAGCTGCCCGCACGCGCCATCGATGTCGCTACCGCGTGTGTCCCGGATCGTGGTCGGGATCCCGTGCGCACGCAATCGTGCCACGAACTCCGCCTCGACGGCAGGGTCGCTCGCAGTCCAGATCGATCCAGGCGTGGGATTGAGCGGGATCGGGTTGACGTGAACCCAGCCCTTGCCACGAGCGTTGAGCTTCTCGCCGAGCATGTCGGCACGCCATCCCTGGTCGTTCATGTCCCGGATGAGGGCGTACTCGATGCTCACGCGTCGTCCGGTGACCACGAAATAGTTGCGTGCTGCGTCGAGGACCTCGTCGACCGACCAGCGGGTGTTGACCGGGACGAGCGTGCTGCGCAGCTCGTCGTCCGGCGCGTGCAGCGAGAGGGCGAGGGTGACGGGGATGCCCTCCTTCGAGAGCTTGTTCATCGCCGGCACGAGGCCCACGGTCGAGACAGTGATGTTCCGCGCGGACATCCCGAGGCCGTCCGGGGTCGGGGCGACGCACTGGCGCACGGTCCCCATCACAGCCTTGTAGTTGGCCAGCGGCTCCCCCATGCCCATGAACACGAGGTTGTTGAGCCGTGTAGCACCCCCGGGGATCTCACCGTCAGCCAACGACCGGGCTGCAGAACGCACCTGCTCGACGATCTCTGCCGTCGAGAGGTTGCGTGTCAGTCCGAGCTGACCCGTCGCGCAGAACGGGCACGCCATGCCGCACCCGGCCTGGCTCGACACGCAGAGGGTCGTCCGGTTGGTGTATCGCATGAGCACCGACTCGACCTTGACCTGGTCGAACAGGTGCCAGAGGGTCTTCACTGTCGTCCCACCGTCGGCCTCCATCGACCGAGACTGCGTGAGCAGCGCTGGAAAGAGCTCGGCGACAAGACGCTCTCGCGTGGCCTTCGGGAGGTCGGTCATCAGATCAGCATCACGGGTGAGGTGAGTGAAGTAGTGCGTCGCGAGCTGTTTTGCCCGGAACGGCTTCTCGCCGAGCTCAGTGACAGCCAGGACGCGTTCCTCAGGAGTCATGTCCGCAAAGTGGCGCGGCGGCTTGCCGCGGCGCGGGGCCGTCATGGTCAAGGTGAGCGGCGTGGGTTGTGCAGCCATGGTGAGATCCAGTCGTTGCGGGGGTGGTGCAGCGTCAGGCAGGAAGGTCAGGCGCCACGGAGAGCAAGAGGTAGACGAACGGCGCGGTCAGCAAGAGCGAGTCGAGACGGTCCAAGACGCCCCCGTGACCGGGCAACAACGAACCCATGTCCTTCAATTCTAGGTCGCGCTTGATGAGCGACTCCGAGAGGTCACCGAGGGTCGCTGTGAGCGGTGTGAAGAACCCGAGCATGAGACCGACGACAGGGTTGATCTGGAGAACGAGGACAGCACCCACCAGCCCGATCGCGAGGCAGAGGATGAACGACCCGACGAGCCCCTCCCAGCTCTTCTTCGGACTCACCGACGGGGCCAAGGGGTGCCGGCCGAAGAGGACGCCCGCAAAGTAGCCGCCGACGTCGTTCGCGACGGCGAGCAAGATGAAGATGAGCACCTGCTCGCGCCCGTTGTCAGCTGCGAGCATGAGCATGACGAACCCACCCATGAGCGGCAGGTACGACGCAGCGAAGACGCCCGCCGAGGCGTCCTTGACCGCAGCGATGCCTCCGCCGTCGACGACACGCCACACCACGACCCCAGCGACGGTCAGGATGAACGAGACCATGAGGGCCTCGGGTCCGGCCGTATAGGTCGACACGAGCATCCCGGTCGTCCCCACCCAGAGCGGGAGCAACGGGATGTGCACACCCCGTCTGCCCAGGGCCCGAGAGAGCTCCCAGAGCGCGGCGCTGATCGCGACGACCGCGAAGACGATGAAGTACTCCTTGCGGAAGTACAACGACGCACCGACGATCGCGAGGAGCCCGACACCGACGAGGATCGCCATCGGCAGGTTGCGACCGGTACGAAGGGTCTGCGGTACCTGTTCAGAGTGTCCGGAGTCCGCCATCAGACTTCGAGGAGCTCGGCTTCCTTGTTCGCGAGGAGCGCGTCGATGGCCTCGACATGACGCTTCGTGATCGCCTCGAGCTCCTTCTCGGCGCGAGTGCCCTCGTCTTCGCCAGCCTCGCCGTCCTTCACGAGCCTGTCGAGCGTCTCCTTGGCCTTGCGGCGCACGCTGCGTACCGAGACGCGCGAGTCCTCCGCCTTGGTCTTGGCCAGCTTGACGTACTCCTTGCGACGCTCCTCTGTGAGGACCGGGAGGACGATACGGATGACGTTGCCGTCGTTGCTCGGGTTGACTCCGAGGTCCGAGTCCCGCAGGGCACGCTCCATGGCCGGCAACGACGTCTTGTCGAACGGCGTGAGCAGGATCGTGCGGGCTTCCGGGGTGTTGAACGACGCAAGCTGCTGCAACGGGGTCGGGGTGCCGTAGTACTCGACGACGATCCGCGAGAACATCGAGGCGTTCGCTCGACCGGTACGGATGGTCGCGAAGTCCTCCTTGGCGACCTGGATCGCCTTGTCCATCTTGTCTTCTGCCTCGAGCAGCGTCTCGTCGATCACCGGTACTCCTTCATCGTGATGGGACAGCCACGCGAACCGCATGGCACGGTCGTTCCTCAGCCGGCGGCATGCCGCCGGCTGTCATCGTGCAGTGACCAGCGTGCCGATCTTCTCACCCAGGAGAGCACGGGTGACGTTCCCCTCCTCGTCCATGCCGAACACGCGCATCCGCACGTCGTTGTCGCGGCACAGGCTCAGGGCCGTCGCGTCCATGACCGCAAGGTCCTTGACGAGCGCGTCGGTGTACGTCACGTGCTCGAGCTTGGTCGCGGACGAGTCCTTGCGCGGATCGGCTGTGTAGACACCGTCGACGCCGTTCTTGCCCATGAGGACCTCGTGGCAGTGCGTCTCGAGCGCACGCTGGGCAGCGACAGTATCAGTGGAGAAGTACGGCATACCTGCTCCGGCGCCGAAGATGACCACACGGCCCTTCTCGAGGTGCCGGATCGCGCGGAGCGGGATGTACGGCTCCGCGACCTGTCCCATGGCGATAGCTGTCTGCACGCGCGTGCTCACCCCCGCCTGCTCGAGGAAGTCCTGGAGCGCGAGGCAGTTCATGACCGTCCCGAGCATCCCCATGTAATCGGCCCGAGCCCGGTCGAGCCCCTGCTGGGAGAGCTCAGCGCCGCGGAAGAAGTTCCCTCCTCCGACGACGATCGCGACCTGGACACCCGCAGCCACCGCCTCGGCGATCTCTGCCGCAACCCGGCGGACGACCACCGACGCGAGCCCGATCTGGCCGCCCCCGAACGCCTCTCCGGACAGCTTGAGCAGGACACGCCTGGCTCCCGGTTCGACATCTGCCTTCTCGTGCTTGCTGTGGTCTGTCAAGGTTCGAGCCACCTGTCTTCCTGCCATCGACCGATCAGTCTGTGTGTACGGAAGCCCGGCCCGCGAAAAGCGGACCGGGCTGCCGATGGAGCTGGATTCAGGAACCCACGCGGAAGCGCACGAACTCCGTGACGGAGCCCTTCGCCTCGGCAAGGACCTGCGTGACAGTCTTCTTCGGGTCCTTCGCGAGAGGCTGGTCGAGGAGGACCACGTCCTTGAAGAACCCACCGAGGCGACCCTCGATGATCTTCGGCATCGCAGCCTCGGGCTTGCCCTCGTTGCGCGAGGTCTCCTCGGCGATACGGCGCTCGCTGGCGACCGTCTCGGCGGGGACGTCCTCGCGTGACAGGAACGTCGGAGACATCGCAGCGATGTGCTGGGCGATGTCCTTGCCGACGACGGAGCCGGCCTCGTCGCTGCCGACGAGAACGCCGATCGACGGTGGCAGGTCCTTGCTCGTGCGGTGCAGGTAGCTCGTGACCTTCGGAGCGGTGACGCTCGCGACACGGCGCAGGACGATCTTCTCGCCGAGCGTCGCAGCGGTCGTCGAGACGAGCTCCGCGAGGGTCTGACCGTCGACCTGGGCGGCCAGTGCCGCGTCGACCTCGGTCGCGCCGCTGGCGACGACCGCGTCGAGGACGCGCGCTGCCAGGGCGACGAAGCTGTCGCTCTTGGCGACGAAGTCCGTCTCAGAGTTGATCTCGATCATCGTGCCGACCTCGCCGGCGTCGGTCGAGTTGACGACGAGGGCGACGAGGCCCTCCGAGGTCGTGTTGCCCTCACGCTTGCTGACGCCCTTGAGGCCCTTGATCCGGATGATCTCGAGCGCCTTCTCAGCGTTCCCGTCAGCCTCGTCGAGCGCTTTCTTGACGTCGAGCATGCCAGCGCCCGTGCGCTCGCGCAGCGCCTTGATGTCTGCGGCGGTGTAGTTCGCCATATCTGTGTGTCCTTAGAGTGAAGAAGCGGTTTCGCGGAGCTGGGTGGCCGCCGGACGAGTCCGGCGGCCACCCGGGATGCTCTGCTTACTTGGACTCGACCTCGGGAGCGGGCTCCGCGACGACGGCTGCCTCAGCCTCGACGGCGGGGGCAGGAACCTCGGCGGCAGGAGCCTCAGCGGCGGGGGCAGCAGCCTCAGCAGCAGGAGCCTCAGCGGCAGGAACAGCAGCCTCAGCAGCAGGAGCCTCAGCGGCAGGAACAGCAGCCTCAGCAGCAGGAGCCTCAGCGGCAGGAACAGCAGCCTCAGCAGCAGGAGCCTCAGCGGCAGGAACAGCAGCCTCAGCAGCAGGAGCCTCGGACGACGTGAGGAGCTCGCGCTCCCACTCGGCGAGGGGCTCGGTCGCGGTGCCGGTCTCGGCCGCCGCGCCGGACTTGCCGGCGTGACGCTGGATGAGGCCCTCGGCGACAGCGTCAGCGATGACTCGCGTCAGCAGCGCGACGGCGCGGATGGCGTCGTCGTTGCCCGGGATCTTGTAGTCCACGACGTCAGGGTCGCAGTTCGTGTCGAGGATCGCGACGATCGGGATGTGCAGCTTGCGAGCCTCGTCGACAGCGAGGTGCTCCTTGTTCGTGTCGACGATCCACACGGCAGAGGGGACGCGAGCCATGTCCCGGATTCCACCGAGCGTGCGGGCGAGCTTGTCGCGCTCGCGACGCATGATGAGCAGCTCCTTCTTCGTGAACGCGCTTCCTGCGACGTCGTCGAAGTCGATGAGCTCGAGCTCCTTGAGGCGCTGGAGGCGCTTGTTCACGGTCTGGAAGTTGGTGAGCATCCCACCGAGCCAGCGGTGGTTGACGTACGGCATGCCGACGCGGACTGCCTGCTCGGCAACCGGCTCCTGCGCCTGCTTCTTCGTTCCGACGAAGAGGATGGAGCCGCCGTGGGCGACCGTCTCCTTGACGAACTCGTACGCCGTGTCGATGTACGTGAGCGACTGCTGGAGGTCGACGATGTAGATGCCGTTGCGCTCCGTGAAGATGAACCGCTTCATCTTCGGGTTCCAACGGCGGGTCTGGTGTCCGAAGTGGACACCGCTCTCGAGGAGCTGGCGCATGGTCACAACGGCCATGGCACTTCCTTTCGGTACGTCCCGGACAGGTCTCGGGTGTCGCACACTTGTCGGCGGTCCTCGCGGACCGCATCTCGGTTGCTGACAGGCTCCGGACGGAGCATGTCTCTGCACCACGAGCGACGACGCCGGGTATCCCGGACCGCTGTCGTCTGCTCGAGCCGGGCTGAGCCGGCCGTCTGGTGCGTGAAGTCGATCGCGTCCGGGCGTCCCACAGTCACAGGGTTGAGGGCGAAGCCCCCGGCCTTGGTCGTGCGGACAGCGCAAACGTGCCGATCGCGTCTATCAGTGTACCTGACACCCGGCCTGTGGACGGCCGAGCCGCTCCACACATGGCTGCGTTCCACGTCCTCGCGTCCGGCGCGCCACGACGATGGGTCCATGACTACTGATCGAACCGGACTCAGGCCGTCGCTCACGGCGCTCGTCACGCTGGTCGTCGCTGCGGTCCTCACCGTGACCGTCGCCAGCACGAGTGAGGCACGCGCACCGTCCGCGCACGAGGACCGCTACGTCCTCCCGTCCGGCGACGCTCCTGCCGGTACGACCCGCGCCGAGCTGCAGTCTTCCGGCGTCCTCGTCCGCGACTTCGAGCCGCCCACGGTCCGTTGGGGCGCGGGACACCGTGGGGTAGACCTCCGCTCTGGAGACGGGGCCACGGTGGTGGCACCGCAAGCAGGCGTCGTGACGTTCGTCGGCGTCGTCGTCGACCGGCCGCTCATCGTGATCAGTCATCCCGACGGACTTCGATCGACCCTCGAGCCCGTCACGAGCACTCTCACAACAGGGACGTCCGTCGGGCGTGGAGACGTCCTGGGGTCCCTGGCGCCGGACGTCGCGACGCACTGTGCGCCGGACGCCTGCCTCCACTGGGGCGTTCGGCGCGCCGAGGAGTACATCGACCCCTTGGAGCTCGTCGTCGAGCGCGAGGCGGTGATCCTCCTGCCCCTCGACCACACCTGACAGGCGTGCCGTCAAGGGTGGTGCCGAGCAGTCAGAGACCTTCGCTCGTCGTGAGCTTCGTCCGGAGCCTCGTCATCGCCGCCGTGTGCATCTGCGAGATCCGCGACTCGGTCACGCCGAGGACGCGACCAATCTCCGCGAGGGTCATTCCCTCGTAGTAGTACAAGACGAGCATGATCTTCTCGCGCTCCCCGAGCTGCTCCATCGCCTGCGAGAGCAGGAACTTGGTCTCCTTCGCCTCGAACGTCCGCGCAGGGTCATGGCTGCGCGCCTGCTGGACGGTATCGAGCGCACTCACCTGCTCGATCCGGTCTCCAGCACCGAGCACCTCGTCCAGCGCGACGAGATTGACGTTCGCCACCTGTCCCTGGATCCCTCGGAGCTCTGACTCCGTGATCTCCATGTGCGCAGCGATCTCGGTGTTGGACGGCGCACGGTGGAGCTCGCCCTCGAGATCAGCGTGAGCCCGGTCCACCGCACGCGCCTTGCTCCGTACCGACCGTGGGATCCAGTCGACAGCACGCAGCTCGTCGAGGATCGCACCACGGACACGCGAGCTGGCATAGGTCTCGAACTTGACGTCCCTGCCAATCTCGAACTTCTCGATGGCGTCGATGAGACCGAACATCCCGTAGGAGACGAGGTCAGCGTGCTCGACCGAGCTGGGCAGGCGCATCCCAACCCGGGACGCGACCATCGCGACGAGAGGCGCGTAGTGAAGGATGAGCCTCTCGCGGAGCGCCGCGGTGCGACAGAGCTTGTACTGCTCCCAGACGGCGAGGATCTCAGCCTCGGCCTCGCCGTCACGACGGACCGTGACGTCCATCGGCGCTGCCGGTGGAGTGTCCGCACGGGCTGCGCTGTCGAGCCGAGCGTGCAGAAGTCCCGAGCGTGCGGGCCTGCGGAGGGTGGACGACGCCGAGACTCCGGAGGGGAGCGCGGCGGAACGTGCTGCTGGCATCTTGCTCTCAAAATCTCTCATGCGCGGGGGTGCGCCAACTGGTACGAGGAGCGCAGGCGCTCGGCGGAGACGTGCGTGTAGCGCTGGGTCGTCGCGAGGGTTGCGTGCCCGAGGACTTCTTGGACGGTCCGGAGGTCCGACCCGCCCTGGAGGAGGTGGGTGGCGGCACTGTGCCGCAGGTCGTGCGGGGCGACATCGTCGACGCCGGCGACCGCAGCAAGGCGATGAACCGCCTCGCGCACCTGGCGCTGTCCCCAGCGCTGCCCGCGCTGCCCGACGAACAGTGCCTCGGTGTGGCTCTGTCCGATGAGCCGAGGCCTGCCGGACTCGCACCAGGCTTCGATCGCACGGGCCGCAGGCACGCCGAAGGGAACCACGCGTTCTTTGTCGCCCTTGCCGATCACTCGAGCGGTCCGCTCGGCGACGTCGACGTCCGAGAGGTCGAGCTCGACGATCTCTCCGACACGTGCGCCGGTGGCGTAGAGCATCTCGACGCACGCCCATGTGCGCAGGTCCGACGGGCTACCGTCTGCGGCGATGTCTCTCGCAGCGTCCATGAGCGTCGCTGCGCTGTTCACCGCGAGCACGGTCGGAAGAACCTTGTGCAGGCGCGGGCTGGCCAGGCGGGCCGACGGGTCGTCGTCGATACGGCCCGTCCGCGCGGCCCAGTCGAAGAAGGTACGGATCGCCGCACCTCGTCGAGCGACCGTCGACCGGGAGAGCTGACGGCCTGCCATCTCGGCGAGCCAGGCACGGAGCATCGCGAGGTCGATCTGGTCGAACGCGTCGACGTCACGTCCACGGGCAAAGGCGAAGAGCTGCTCGAGGTCGGACGAGTACGCCCGGACGGTGTGGGCGGAGAGGCCGCGCTGCGCGGTCAGATGCACCGCGAAGTCAGCCAGGACACCTGGTTCGTCTCGGGCACTGTCGGCCTCTGGATGCGGATGCATCTCAATACCGTGACGGGTATCAGCGTCGGTTTCAAGGCTGAGGATTGGAAACCACCCCGACTTCCTGTCCGTTTGTCACAGTTTCATGTTGGTTGGATCAAGAGATCATCAGGCCTCCGTACAAACTTCACCCCGTCTCCACCGACATGATCGGCGATTTCATGCTCGACCTCGGAGCCAGCCCGAGCCGTCACGCCGTGCGAGCCCACGAACCTCCAGCCGACCGAGCGACGCCATCGCGTCGTCCACGCTCACACCTGCCTCGTGAACCACGACAGCGAGGTCGGCTGCGTTCCCCACCGGGAGCGCGTCGAAGACCTGTTGGTCTGACGGGTCGAGCCCGTCGTGCGGTCGCCGGGCAGCAGAGTCACGCCGGGCGTCTCTGTCGGCTGCACCTGCACGGTCGGCTCCCGTGCTCCCAGCGAGCTCACGGACGTCGTCCGCATCCGTGACACACACTGCACGCCCCTCCCGCAGCAGGCGGTGACACCCCGCAGACGCCATCGAGGTCACCGGACCAGGGACAGCACCGACCGGGCGCAGCAGGTCGAACGCGCGCGCCGCCGTCGCCAAGGAACCCGACCGCCAGGCGGCCTCGACCACGACGGTGGCCGAGCCCGCCGCCGCGATCAGCCGGTTGCGCTTGAGAAACCGGACCCGGCTCGGAACTCCCCCCGGGGGCGACTCGCTCACCAGCACACCTCCCTGGTCCGTGATCGCCCGCAAGAGCTGAGCGTTCCCTGCGGGGTACAGCCGGTCGACGCCGCCCGCGAGGAACGCGACCGTTGCCCCGGACGCCGCGAGCGACCCGCGATGCACAGCAGCATCGATGCCGTAAGCGCCACCAGAAACCGTGGCGAAGCCGTGATCAGCGAGCACAGCGGCCATCTCGCCTGCTACCCGGTCGCCATAGTCGGTGCTCGCGCGCGCTCCGACCAATGACACCGAGCGGGAGAGGACCGCGTCCACTCGACTCTCGCCCCTGACCCACAAGCACAAGGGGGCAGCGGCGCCCAGGTCGTCCAGGTGGGAGGGCCACTCCTCGTTCTCCGGGGTCACGAGCCTCCCTCCAAGGCCGTGGAGCATCGCGACGTCGTGGCGGGGGTCCAGGCCTGTGACCCGAGGAGCCCACCGAGCGACCGCTCGAACCAGCCGTTGACGCATCGTCGGCGAGTCGAGGCCAAGGCGATCCATGAGCTGTGCGACTCCCTGCCCGACGAGGTCGGGGTCCGTGCTCACGGCGCACACCCACCGCAGCCCTGCGACCGGTCCGACCGCAGCGACCAGCATCCCGGCCACCTCGTCTGCCGGCTCGACGATGCGGCTCCACGCAGCCCTGGACAACAGGGTCTCGGAGGTCTCCGTACCTCGTGTCACAGTCCCTGTCCTCGCGTCCGGAGCAGCAGCGCCTTCCCGATGTCGTCCTCGACAGGTGCGACCCGGCCCGCAAGATCTGCCAGGGTCCATGCGACCCGCAGCACCCGATCCGAGCCGCGCAGGCTGAGCGTGCCTCGATCGAGCGCACGGTCCAGCTCGGCAAGGAGCGACCGGTCCGCACCGAGCCGGTCTCGGAGCCAGGCCCCGGGCACCTCACCGTTGCTCGTCCACCGTGTCCCCGCTAGGCGCTCCCGAGCAGCATCGCGCGCAGCAGCGACCCGACGAGCCACGACAGCGGTGCTCTCCGGTCTGGTCGAACGAGCCACGTCGAGACGAGTCACCTGATGGACCTCGACCTGGAGGTCGACCCGATCGAGGAGCGGTCCCGAGAGTCGAGCGAAGTACCGACGACGTGCCATGGCACTGCAGCTGCAGTCGAGCCCCTTGCCGATCGCGAGCCCGCACGGGCACGGGTTCGCGGCCAGCACCAGCTGGAACCGAGCAGGATATCGAGCGCTCCCCGCAGCACGCTGGATGACGAGCTCGCCGTGCTCGAGCGGCTGACGCAGCGTCTGGAGGACCCGCGGCGAGAACTCCGGGGCCTCGTCCATGAACAGGACGCCCCGGTGCGCCCGCGATGCCGCTCCAGGCCGAGGCATCCCCGATCCCCCACCCACGATCGCTGCCGGCGTCGCGGTGTGGTGCGGGTCCTCGAACGGCGGGCGCACGAGCAGGCCTGCCGCAGGGTCGAAGGTGCCGGCGACCGAGTGGACCGAGGTCACCTCGACGGCCTCTTCCTCGGTCAGGTCCGGGAGGAGGCCGGGAAGTCGAGCTGCGAGCATCGTCTTGCCGGTGCCCGGCGGGCCGACCATGAGCAGGTGGTGGCCGCCAGCCGCTGCGACCTCGAGCGCGGCACGAGCCGGGAGCTGGCCCATGACGTCGCTCAGCTCGGTGGGCTCCTTCGGCGCGTCGCGCACCGGGGTCCGGGAACGACCGCCCGGGTGCGGGTCGACCGGGGGCAGGTCGGCTCCGTACAGGGCGGCCAGCTCGCCCAACGAGTGCACGGCGACGACCCGGATACCGGGGACGAGACGGGCCTCCACCTCGTCGGCAGCGGGGACGACCACCGTCTCCACACCCTCCTGCCGTGCAGCGACGATGGCGGGCAAGACTCCGCGCACCGGATGGACCCTGCCGTCGAGACCAAGCTCTCCGATATGAGCAGCACGTGACGGCGCACCAGGGTCGATGAGCCCGGCACCTGCGAGGATCGCGACCGCGATCGCGAGATCGAAGCCCGACCCCGCCTTCGGCAACGACGCAGGCGACAGGTTGACGGTCACCTTCCGCTGTGGAAGCACGAGACCCGACGACGAGATCGCCGCACGCACGCGGTCTCGCGACTCTGCCAGGGCTGCATCAGGAAGGCCGACCAGCGTGAAGCCGGGAACAGAGGCCGCAAGGTGTGCCTCGACCTCGATGAGGTGCCCGCGCAGGCCCACGAGGCAGACGGCCAGAGTCCGTCCGAGCGCCATCAGCACACGCCCTGGAGATGCTCGACATCAGCTGGCCCTGACCGCCCGAGGACGATCGCGACCACATCGATCCGCACGGAGGCCACCCGGGTCTCGTGGTCGTGCAACCACTGGCCAGCGAGACGCTTCAGCCTCGCGAGCTTGACCGGTGTGACGGCCTCGGCCGGGTGACCATAGCCGGTGCCCCGTCGGGTCTTGACCTCGACGACCACGAGCTCGTCTCCGTCGAGAGCGACGATGTCCAGCTCTCCTCGGACGCCTCGCCAGTTCCGGTCGACCACCCGGTAGCCAGCCTCCGTGAGGAATCGTGCTGCGACGTTCTCACCGTGGCGTCCGACCGCGATCCGTGCGTTGTCCATGTCCCACCTCCGCGGCACACTCTCCGCGACAGACGCCTACGCCTGGGGAGTCTCGGTGCCCGATGTGGAAGGACTAGCGGCTCGTTGCGGTGTGGACGACGTATAGGAGCGGTGAGGTCGCGCTACCGAGAAGCTCAGAGCTCGAGCTCTGCCTGCGCAAGCTCCTCGACGTTCACGTCCTTGAAGGTCACGACCCGCACCGACTTCACGAAGCGCTTGGACCGGTAGACGTCCCACACCCAGGCATCGCTGAGGCTGACCTCGAAGTACACCTCGCCTGCTGCGGACCGAACCTGCAGCTCCACCGTGTTCGCCAGGTAGAAGCGCCTCTCCGTCTCGACGACGTAGGCGAACAGCCGCACGACGTCTCGGTACTCGCGATAGAGCGCAAGCTCCATCTCGGTCTCGTAGTTCTCCAGATCCTCAGCGCTCACTGAACCATCATGGACCATCGACCGTGCTTGTCGCGGCGAACGGGCCGCCCGGCAGACGCCAGCTCAGTCGGTGCAACGGGCTCGGACCGTGCTCGACGAGCGCCGCGACGTGCTGCGCTGACCCGTACCCCTTGTTGCGGTTCCAGCCATACTCCGGCCTCGAGCGCGCATGCTCTGTCATCTCGCTGTCGCGCGAGCACTTGGCCACGACGCTCGCTGCAGCGACGGACGCGCACGCGAGATCGGCTTTGACCCGCGTATGGACGACGGGTTCGACGTACCCGTCAGGGACAGGTGCCTCGACCCCGTCGAGCAGCTCGAAGAGATCCGCCTGCGGCTGCGTGAGCCAGTCGTGCGACCCGTCGAGCAGGAGGACATCCACCGGACCGACCTGCGCAGCCACGGCGACGAGCGCACGCTGACCTGCCAGGCGCAGAGAACGGACGATGCCGAGCTCGTCGATCTCTTGCGACGAGGCGGATCCGACGGCATACGTGACCGACCACTCGGCGATGAGCGGCACGTAGTCGTTCCTCGCCCGTGCCGTGAGCACCTTGGAGTCTGTCAGTCCGACAGGGCACGGCCCGGTTCCCTCGTCGACGACGCACACCCCGACGCTCACCGGTCCGGCGAGAGCGCCTCGTCCTACCTCGTCCATCCCCCCGACGAGCCTGGCTCCTCCCGCGAGCAGCACGTGCTCGTGGGTCAGGTCGGGAAAGACCGGCGGGATGGCCACACGCTTGCTCACGGCTCAGGGACGTCCGTGAACGTCTCGCCAGGGTTCTTCAGCCAGCTGGCTCGGTCGAGCGGCCACACGGTGACGAAAGCCGTCCCGACGACGTTGTCCAGCGGGACGAAGCCACCACCAGGGCTTCCCCCGTTGTAACGAGAGTCCGTCGAGTTCGACCGGTTGTCGCCCATGACCCACAGCGAGTCGTCGGGGACGATCTTGTCGAACTCGAGCGCTGACGGCGCGGCTCCCGGCTTGAGGTACGGCTCGACGATCGACTGTCCGTTCACGCTGACGAGTCCCTGCGCGTCACAGCACACGACATGATCGCCGCCGACCGCGATGACCCGCTTGATGAGGTGCTCGCCGGAGTCGTGCGGCACGAGCCCGACAAAGGTCAAGACGTTGGTGACCTTCTGCTGGAACGCCGTGCGCACGGGCTGCTCGGAGTCGGCGAGCCACGTCCCGGGGTCCTTGAACACGACGATGTCGCCCCGATGGACGTCGAAGATCCCTGGGACCATCTTCGAGACGAGGACACGGTCGTTGGTGATCAACGTGTCCTCCATCGACTCGCTCGGGATGTAGAACGCCTGGACGAAGAACGACTTGATGATCCACGAGAGCACGAGTGCGCTGACGAGGATGATCGCGGTCTCGCGAAGGAGCGACCCCTTGCGCGGTCGCAGCCTCGCAGTGGGCTGCACAGTCTCGTCGGGCACGTCGTCAAGAGTCACCCGCACACTCTGCCACCACTTCAGGGTCGGCACGACCATCGTCCGCCGCGACCACACCGGCTCTCCTCAGATACACCGCTGGCGGCCACCGTGCAGGTGGCCGCCAGCGGGCGTGGTCGTTCAGGTGCGCCGCCTCGCGAGGAGGCGACGCAGGCGATCACTTGGAGGGAGCGACGGAGCGCTTCTCCTTGATCTTCGCCTTCTTGCCGCGGAGCTTGCGGAGGTAGTACAGCTTGGCGCGACGGACGTCACCTCGCGTGAGGACCTCGACCGACTCGATCGACGGCACGTGGAGCGGGAACGTGCGCTCCACGCCGACGCCGAAGCTGATCTTGCGGACGGTGAAGGTCTCGCGGACCCCACCACCGACGCGGGAGATGACAACGCCCTGGAACGCCTGGACACGCGAGCGCGTGCCCTCGACGACCTTGACGTTGACCTTGACGGTGTCTCCGGCGCGGAACGCCGGGATGTCGGTACGCAGCGAGGCTGCGTCGACGCTGTCGAGCGTATGCATGTGATTCTCCCCGTCCTGCCACAGGTCAGGAACGTCTTGTGGGCCGCGGCGCCGGAGCGCAGCGATCCTGTCCAGTTCAGAAGGCGGTGTCACGCCGATACGGCGTTGGTACTGGGTGGGACGCCCCTGTGGCAGAGTCCGGTTCAGTGCACACCAACAGTCCATCTTGCCACAGCGTCCGGCGTACTACGAATCTGCGGTGTGCTCGAACCGTCCGCCAGCGGTCAGGAACCATCCGTTCGCCGCCAGCAGCGCACGGTCGGCCTTGTCGGTGCTCTGAGGATCGAGCGCCTCGATCATGTCCGGCCGACGTTCGAGCGTCCGCGTGATCGACTGGTCGCGACGCCAGCGCACGATCTTCGCGTGGTGCCCGCTGAGCAGAACGTCCGGGACGTCGAGCCCGTCCCACGTGGGCGGCTTCGTGTAGACCGGGTATTCCAGCAGTCCCGCGGCTCCGTGCGACTCCTCGACGAGCGACTGCGGGTTGCCGATCACGCCCGGGACCAGCCGGGCCACGGCCTCGATCATGACGAGCGCCGCAACCTCTCCGCCGTTGAGCACGTAGTCACCGATCGACACCTCGCGGACGTCGACCCCGTCGCGCCGGTGCTGCTCGACGACGCGGGAGTCGATCCCCTCGTAGCGACCACAGGCGAAGACGAGCTGAGACGACACGGCGAGAGACTCCGCGGTGCGCTGCGTGAAACGCTCCCCGGACGGGGTCGGGATCACGAGCGTGGCGCCCGGAGCGAGCACGTCCGAGAGCGCGCTCCCCCACACGTCCGGGCGCATGACCATCCCCGCCCCACCGCCGAAGGGTGTGTCGTCGACCGTCCTGTGCCGGTCCGTCGCCCAGGTGCGCAGGTCGTGGACTGCGAGGTCGAGCACTCCGGTCGCCACCGCCTTGCCGACGAGGGACAGGTGCAACGGGGCCAGGTACTCAGGAAAGATCGAGATGACGTCGATCCGCACCTCAGTCGTCGCTCTCGGCCGCGGCTCCGGCGTCGTCGCCGTCGGCCTCCGACACACCGAGATCTGCGCCGTCCAGATCAGCGCCCTCGGGCAGTGCGATCTCGAGGTTGGCTGCGTCGCGCACCAAGAGCCCCCCGGGAGGGTCAAGGATCACGCGCCCCCCGGGCACGTCGACGACGGGGACAAAAGCCCGGGTGAACGGGACGAGGGTGCGCGCACCGTCCGTCTCGCGCAGGACGAGGACATCGTGAGCCGGCATGTGCTCGAGGCCCGTGATCGTCCCGACCGGCGTCCCGTCGACAAGCTCGGCACGCAGGCCCGCGAGCTCGTGCGGGTACCAGGCGTCCTCCTCGTCCGAAGCGTCGACCTCGACGACCAGCTCGGTCCCTCGAGCGTTCTCAGCCCCCGTACGGTCGGTCAGCTCAGCGAACTGCACGTGCCACCGACCGTTCTGGATCCGGGTCGACTGCACCGTGAGCGGTCCGGCCTCGGCCGGCAGCGTCCGCAACGTCTGCCCTTGCGCGAACCGCAGCTCGGGCGTGTCGGTACGCAGGTCGAGGGCGACCTCTCCGCGTAGTCCGTGTGCGCGCCCGATCTTGGCGACGGTCAGTTCCATTGCGCTCCTCCAGCTGCGAACCACGAGTCTTGATGCCAACAGTGAAACGGAAAAGCCCGGGGCCCAGACACCTCGCGGTGTCCGGGCCCCGGGCCGGTGCTCAACCTCTGGCGGTGCTGACGCCCAACGTGTCAGCGACGATCGACGTCGACCACGTCGACACGCACGGAACCATCGCCGGCGAGAGCGCCGACGACGGTGCGCAGCGCACGAGCGGTCCGCCCGCCACGGCCGATCACCCGGCCGAGATCCTCGGGATGAACCCGGACCTCGAGGAGCTCGCCACGCCGCAAGGGCTTGGCGTTGACCTGCACGTCATCGGGGTTGTCCACGATGCCGCGCACCAGGTGCTCGAGAGCATCTGCCAACATCAGGCCTGCTCCTCCGCGGGAGCCTCGGCCGGCGCGTCAGCGGCGGAGGATGCGTCGGCAGCAGCTTTGGCGGCCGATGCCTTCGCCTTGACCTTCTCAGCGTCCGCAGCGGCACCGGCGACAGCCTCGGCCACACCCTCGGCGCTGAGCTTCTCCTTGGTACGCAGAGTTCCCTCGGCACCCGGGAGACCCTTGAACTTCTGCCAGTCACCCGTGATCTTGAGGAGCACGAGGACCTGCTCGGTCGGCTGAGCGCCGACGCCGAGCCAGTACTGCGCGCGCTCTGAGGTGATCTCGATGAGCGACGGCTCTTCGGTCGGGTGGTACTTCCCGATCTCCTCGATGACACGGCCGTCACGCTTCGTGTGCGAGTCAGCGACGACGATGCGGTAGTACGGCGCCCGGATCTTGCCGAAACGCTTCAAACGGATCTTGGTGGCCACAGTGGTGGGCTCTCCTGGTTCTGATGGTGGTGAACCGAGCACCGACCCGGCGGGGTGCGGGGGTGCGTGGTTCGAAACGCGGCAACGCTCGGTGAGAGGGGCCGGGCATGCCGAGTACAGCGGCTGATTATGCCAGACAGACAGCCGTGGTTCCAACTATGCCTGCGTGTACCGTACTCCGCGAAGGATTACCGCATGCGGAGAGCGCAGGACGTCGATGTCCGTGCGTGGGTCCTCCGCGTAGACGACGAGGTCCGCGGACGCCCCCTCGACGACCTCGCCCGCACCGAGATAGGCACGTGTCCGCCAGCTCGCGGCGGCGACGACGTCAGCTGCCGGGACCCCAGCTGCGACCAGCTCCGCACACTCGCGCGCGATCTGGCCGTGCTCGATGGTTCCGCCAGCGTCGGTCCCGACGAGGATCCGTACGCCGGCCTCGTACATCTGCCGGACCTGCTCGTACCGACGCACGTGCATCGCTCGCATCCGCGCAGCGAACGCCGGGAACCGACCGTCGGCCTGGGCGGCGATCTGCTCGAACTGGGCGACCTGCAGGAGCGTGGGGGTCACGGGGACGCCCCGGACCGCGGCCTCCGCGATATGGTCCGCAGTCATCCCTGTCCCGTGCTCGATGCAGTCCACACCTGCCGCGAGCGCAGCGCCGACAGCCTCGGTGGAGAACGTGTGCACAGTCATGCGTGCCGCGTTCGCGTGCGCACGGCGCACGGCCTCCGCGAGGAGGTCGTCCGGCCAGAGCGGCGTGAGGTCGCCGTGGTCGCGGTCGATCCAGTCCGCGACGACCTTGACCCACCCGTCGCCACGCGTGGCCTCGCGTGCGACAGCGTCGGGGAGCTGTTCGACGTCCTCGAGCTCGTCGCCGAACCCGCGAAGGTAACGCTTGGGTCGCGCGATGTGTCGCCCGGCCCGGATGAGCCGTGGAAGGTCCGGGCGGCCGGCGACCCAGGACGTGTCGAGCGGCGAGCCCGCGTCACGGACGAGGAGCACACCGCTGTCCCGGTCGGCGATCGCCTGGTCCTGCGCCTCGGTATCGGTCACCGCCCCGTCTGCAGCGAGACCGATGTGGCAGTGGACATCCACGAGACCCGGGAACGCATACCCGTCGATGCGATCCATGTCAGCGGTCAGCCCCGACGGGCGGGTCAGGCTGATCCGCCCGTCCTCGATCCACACGTCGCCGTACTCCCGGCCTTCACCGAGCGTGATCTCTCCATGGACGTGGATGACCGGTCTCTGGCTCATGCGTCCGCTCGGCTCAGCGACCGAGGAACTTCTCGAGCCCGGCAGGGATCTCCAGCGGGGCGTCGGGGTCGGCCTGCTTGCCGACACCGAACGCAGACCCGGACGGTGCCTGCCGCGGGGCCTCGGCTGCACGCTGCTCTGCGGCGCGCTTCGCCGGGTTGCCCGACTTGCTCTTCTTGCCGCGGACGGGCTGCGCCTGCTGACGTCCTCGAGACTTCTTCCCGCCCATGCCGGGCAGGTTGCCCATCCCCGGCATGCCCATCCCTCCACCGCGAGCCATCTGGCGCATCATCTTCTGTGCACCGGCAAAGCGGTCGAGCAGCTGGTTGACGTCCGTCGTGGTCACGCCCGAGCCCTTGGCGATGCGCGCGCGCCGCGAGCCGTTGATGATCTTCGGTGTCTCACGCTCTCCTGGAGTCATCGAGCGGATGATCGCCTCGACGCGATCGACCTCACGCTCGTCGAAGTTCTCCAGCGCCTCGCGCATCTGCCCCATGCCGGGCAGCATGCCGAGCATCTTCTTCATGGAGCCCATGCTGCGCATCTGCTGCATCTGCGACAGGAAGTCCGCGAGCGTGAAGTCGGTCCCGGCCGCCATCTTCGCGGCCATCGCGTTGGCCTCGTCGGCGTCGAACGCCTTCTCGGCCTGCTCGATGAGGGTGAGCACGTCGCCCATGTCGAGGATGCGCGACGCCATCCGGTCCGGGTGGAACGCCTCGAAGTCGGTGAGCTTCTCTCCCGTGGACGCGAAGAGGATCGGTCGGCCGGTGACGCGCGCCACGGACAGCGCGGCGCCTCCGCGCGCGTCGCCGTCAAGCTTGGACAGGACCACGCCGGTGAAACCGACGCCGTCTGCGAACGCTTGTGCCGTGGTGACCGCGTCCTGCCCGATCATCGCGTCGATGACGAAGAGGACCTCGTCCGGCTGCGTGGCATCACGGATGTCCGTGGCCTGCTGCATGAGCTCGGCGTCGACGCCGAGCCGACCTGCAGTGTCGATGATCACGACGTCGTGCTGCCGCGAACGGGCCGTCTCGACGCCTGCGCGGGCTACGCCGACGGGGTCTCCCGTCGCGACCTCGTCTTCACCGGCAACACCAGGGTGGGGCGCGAAGACCGGTACTCCGGCCCGCTCGCCGACGACCTTGAGCTGCGTCACGGCGTTCGGTCGCTGAAGGTCTGCTGCGACGAGGAGGGGCGTGTGGCCCTTCTCGCGCAGGCTCAGCGCGAGCTTGCCCGCGAGCGTCGTCTTTCCGGCCCCCTGGAGTCCCGCGAGCATGATGACCGTCGGTGCGACCTTCGCGAGCTGGAGCCCTCGGCTCTCGCCACCGAGGATGGAGACGAGCTCCTCGTTGACGATCTTGACGACCTGCTGGGCAGGGTTGAGCGCCCCGGAGACCTCAGCCGAGAGAGCGCGCTCGCGCACCGTCCCGGTGAACTCCCGCACGACGGAGACTGCGACGTCGGCATCGAGCAGCGCCCGCCGGATCTCCCGGACGGTCGCGTCGATGTCGGCCTCGGACAGGCGCCCTTTGGTCTTGAGGTTCTTGAAGGTCGATGTCAGACGATCCGACAGAGTGGCGAACACCGTTTGCAATCCTCACCGGTCGCTGGATGTGGCAGAGGGAACAGCCTACCGGCTCAGTGCGCCACGTCGTCGCCCGGACCACCGCCGAGGGCCACCATCGTCCGTGCGACGAGGTCGTCCACGAGCCGTTCGCGCCACGAGGTCCAGGCCGTCGGGCCGAGCGACGAGGCGTCCGCCTCGGTGAGCGCCCGGAGCACCTCGAGAAGCTCTGGCCGATGGTCGACCGCCTCCGCCAGCTCGTCGACGGTCGCTGGGTCCGACGGGTCGTTGCTCACCGCGAGCCGCGACAGCGTCAGGTGATGACGCACCATCCGCTCGACGTCAGCGACGACCTGGTCCTCGAACCCCATCCGTCGAAGGATCATCGGGACGAGCTCGGCTCCGACGACGGAGTGGTCCGTCGCACCCGCCCGTTTCCCGATGTCGTGCAAGAAGGCCGACAGGAGCAGGACGTCAGGCAGGGCGACCGTCCGGCGCCACCGACGTGCACGCGAGACCGTCTCGATGAGGTGGCGGTCCACGGTGTGCCGGTGGACGGCAGCGCGCTGCGGCCGGTTGCGCACGCCCTGCCACTCGGGGATCCACGACGTGACCACACCGGCGAGGTCGAGGGCCTCCCAGACGGGAATCTGGGCCGGCCCAGCACCGAGGACGGTCAGGAGCGCGGTCCGGGCAGGCTTCGGCCACGGGACAGGCAGCGGCGCGCACTGCTCGAAGCTCGTCACGGAGACCGGCGAGATCGTCAGCCCGGTCCGGGCAGCGACAGCAGCCGCACGCAGGGCGAGCATCGGGTCCGTCGCGGGGCTCGCCTCGACCGCCAGGACCAGCTCGCCGTCGTGCTCGACGAGGCCGTCTCCGACCGATCGGAGGCGGGGCGCGGCGCGACGGCCACGGATCATGAACGGGCGCGCGGCTGCGAGAGGGCGTTGGAGTGCTTGGCGAGCGCGCCGGATGGTCGTGTCGAGGCCGTACGAGATCTCACGCCCTGTCTCGGCGAGGCTCGCGAGGAAGTCGTCCGAGTCCCCGTAACCGCAGACCTCGGCGACCTCGTCGAGGTCTGCGAGGACGAGGCGGTTCGTGCGCCTGCGCGTGACGAGGTGGATGGCGTCGCGGGCATCGAGCAGGTGGTCGTAGGCGCGGTCGACCGCCCCGTGCGGGCGGTCCGTGAGCCAGGTGGCCGCGAGCGCGGACAAGATGACGGCGTCGCGGATGCCACCTCGCGCTTCCTTGAGATCAGGTTCGATGAGATAGGCGAGCTCACCGTGCCGGTCCGCGCGTGCCTTCGTCGAGGTGAGCAGCTCAGGGAGCCTGCGGCGAGCCGCTGACCGCCAGTCCATGAGGACCGCCGACGTGGCACGGTGCACCACGAGCGCGTCGCCCGCCACCGGTCGGACGTCGAGCATCCCGACCGCCGCAGGAAGGTCCTTCGACGCCACCTGTCGGCACTGGGCCAGCGACCGTACCGAGTGGTCGAGGTCGAGGCCTGCGTCCCAGATCGGGTACCAGACCTTCTCCGCGACAGAGCGCAGCTCCTCAGGACCGTGGGTACGACCGTCGTGCACGAGGACGAGATCGAGGTCGCTCATCGGTCCGGCGTCCCCCCGACCGAGGCTCCCGACCGCCGCCAGAGCGATCCCGCTCGGGTCGACCTCGCTCGTCGCGACGGCCCACAGCTCCTCGAGGCGCTCGACGACGAGGTCCCCCATCGCCCGACGCCGCTCCGGGCCAGCGGGTGCCTCACCCGGCACAGCGGACGTGCGCATGAGCCGCTCAGCGAGCGCGAGCCGTTCGGTGCGGAGGTCCCGCACCCCTGCGGGGTGCGGGACCTCCTGCTCCTGGTCGTCAGGCCGGGGACCTGGACCCGGATCGTTCTCAGCGCCGTAGCCGTGCTCAACCATCATGTACCTACGTCGCTCTCCAGCTGGTGGGGGGTCAGAGCGCCTGAGCGC
Organism: Sanguibacter antarcticus; assembly: GCF_002564005.1. Taxonomy (NCBI): domain Bacteria; kingdom Bacillati; phylum Actinomycetota; class Actinomycetes; order Micrococcales; family Sanguibacteraceae; genus Sanguibacter; species Sanguibacter antarcticus. Next base: position 1,575,879 of record NZ_PDJG01000001.1, read on the forward strand.
CGTGCTCCCCGGTACGAACCCGGGCGACGTCGTCGACCGAGACTGTCCACACCTTGCCGTCGCCGATCTTGCCCGTCTGGGCGGCCTGGACAATCACGTCGGTGACGACGCTCGAGTCGTCGTCCTCGACGAGGACCTCGATACGCACCTTGGGAACGAGGTCGACGGTGTACTCAGCACCGCGGTACACCTCCGTGTGCCCCTTCTGGCGACCGTATCCGCTGGCCTCGCTGACCGTCATGCCACGCACGCCTGCTGCCTCGAGCGCAGTCTTCACGTCGTCCAGGCGGTGCGGCTGGATGATTCCGGTGACGAGCTTCATGAGTTGACCTCCGTAATGACGCGGCTGCCGCCGACCGTCTCGTACGCACCCTCACCGTGGACGGCGAGGTCGATCCCGCCGACCTCAGCCTCCTCGGTCACACGCCATCCGAGCGTGCTCTTGATGATGAGCCCGATGACGAGGGTCACGAGGCCGGAGAACACGACGGCTACGAGTGCGACGAGGATCTGGATGACAAGCTGATCTGCGCCTCCACCGTAGAACAGACCGGTGTCGGTCGCGAGGAACCCGATAGCGACGGTACCGACGAGCCCACCGACGAGGTGGACACCGACCACGTCGAGCGAGTCGTCGTAGCCGAACTTGTACTTGAGGCCCACAGCCAGGGCGCAGAGCACACCGGCGACGGCACCGAGGACGATCGAACCGACCGGGCTGAGAGAGCCGGCCGCGGGGGTGATGGCGACGAGCCCGGCGACGACGCCCGATGCGGCACCGAGGGAGGTGGCGTGACCGTCGCGGATCTTCTCCGTGATGAGCCAGCCGAGGATGCCCGCCGCGGTCGCGGTGGTCGTGTTGACCCAGGCGAGGCCCGCAGTCTCGTTGGCACCGAAGGCGGAACCAGCGTTGAACCCGAACCAGCCGAACCACAAGAGCGCGGCGCCGAGCATGACGAACGGGAGGTTGTGCGGTCGCATCGGCTCCTTGCCGAAGCCCTTGCGCGCCCCGATGAGCAGGACGAGCACCAGCGCGGCGATACCGGCGTTGATGTGGACGACCGTGCCACCGGCGAAGTCGATCGGTGCAACGTTCGCGGCGCCGTCGGTGGAACCGAAGACCATCGCGGCGAGCCCGTTGTCGGCTGCGGAGAGGAACCCGCCGCCCCAGACCATGTGGGCCATCGGGAAGTACGCGAGAGTGACCCAGATTCCGGTGAAGACCATCCAGCTGCCGTACTTGACACGGTCGGCGATGGCCCCGCTGATGAGCGCGGTGGTGATGATGGCGAACGTCACCTGGAAGGCGACGTCGACGACCTGCGGGTAGTTGCCGAGCGTGCTGACGACCGCGGCCCCGTCTGCGTCGAAGATGGTGCCGTCGAGCCCGAACTGTTCGAACGGGTTGCCGATGATCCCGCCGACGTCACTGCCGTACGACATCGACCAGCCCCACAGCACGTAGACGACGCCGATGACGCCCATCGCGCCGAAGGACATCATCATCATGTTGAGCACGGACTTGGCACGAACCATGCCGCCGTAGAAGAACGCCAAGCCGGGCGTCATAAGGAGCACGAGAGATGCTGACGTCAGCATCCACGCGGTAGCCCCGGTATCCCATTCCATCGGATCATCTCCCATCCCAGCCAGGCGGCCGGTCGGGTACAACTTTCAACGAGACGGGTTTCCTCGCTCGACCGCACGTGTTTCGAGCGGGTGACGAGATCGCTCCGCACGTAAACGTTGTGTTTCGTCGGGCCTCTCAGGCCTGGAGGAGCCCGTCGACGAACCCTTCGGCGTCGAACGGCGCGAGGTCGTCAGGACCTTCCCCGAGCCCGACGAGCTTCACCGGGACGCCGAGCTCGCGCTGGACCGCGACGACGATCCCACCCTTCGCGGTGCCGTCAAGCTTGGTCAGGACGATGCCTGTGACACCCGCGACCTCTGCGAAGACGCGCGCCTGGTTGAGCCCGTTCTGTCCGGTGGTGGCATCGAGCACGAGGAGCACCTCGGTGAGCGGTGCCTCTTTGGTGATCACGCGTGTGATCTTCCCCAGCTCGTCCATGAGGCCGGCCTTGTTCTGCAGACGCCCGGCCGTGTCGACGAGGACGACGTCGACGCCGCGCTCCCGTGCCGTCCGGACGGTGTCGAAAGCGACCGCTGCGGGGTCTGCGCCGTCTTTGAACGACCGGACGGTCTCGACGCCGACGCGTGCGCCCCAGGTGGTCAGCTGGTCGGCAGCAGCAGCACGGAACGTGTCCGCTGCTCCGAGCACGACCGTGCTCCCCTCGGCGACGAGCACCCGGGTGAGCTTGCCGACCGTCGTCGTCTTCCCGGTGCCGTTGACACCGACGACGAGGAGCACCGCCGGCGTCTTGGTCCCGTCCTCGTGGACGGTCGGGGTGGTGTGGAGCGTCCGGTCGAGGTCTGGGTCGACGAGCGCGACGAGCTCGGCACGGAGCATCGCGCGAACGCTCGCCGCGTCTTTGACACCGTGGACGCGCACCTGGGTGCGCAACGCCTCGATGAGCTCGGCGGCAGGACCTGCACCGACGTCCGCGAGCAGCAGCGTCTCCTCGAGCTCGTCCCAGTCGTCCTCGCCGAGGTGGTCACGCGAGAGCACGGCGAGGAGCCGTGTCCCGAGCGGGGAGCCGGAGCGGGCGAGCCGGTCGCGGAGGCGCACGAGACGTCCCGCTGTCGGCTCGGGGACGTCGGCCTGCGGCTCGGTGGGCTGCGTCTGTGGCGGAGCGACGTCGCCCGAGGGCGCGAGCACCGCCTCGCCCAGGGCGTCGCCGTCGACGAGGACGTCTCCGGTGCGCGTGGAGGCACCGTCGAGACTGCGCGTCTCGTCGTGGGGCTTCGACCGCTTGCGACGGTTGGCGGAGGACACGCCGACGAACCCGAGAGACCCGAGGACGAGGACGGCCAGAGTTATCCAGACAGGAAGCTGATCATTCACGCCTGCAGTCTCTCAGGGGGAGGTGGTCTGCCGCACCACGAGAGCGACTGCCGATCGCCTCAGCGGCGTCGGTGCAGAGCGTTGCTCATCTGCGTGGCGTCGAGATAGGCCGGCGCGGACGTCTGCGTCGCAGCGAAGAAGTCGTCGATCGTGGTGTCCTGAGGAGTCTCGAAGGACCACGCGTCGGTCGTCCGAGGACGCGTGTTGTCCTTGCGATCAGACGCACCGGCGAGGACGGAGAGGCGAGGCGACGCTCCGGTGTGCAGGGCACGAGATCCGTCGGCGCCGCTGGCTGCCTCCGAACCGGAGCTCGCGACCCGGAGACGGTCGAGCCGAGCGCGCAGCATCTGTGCACCGGAGAGGAAATCGAACCAGGTCTGGCGCGCGGTCGCGGCAAGCTTGCGGGGCGCGCTGACCGGTTCCTGGCCTGGCTCACCCTCGTCGGACGTCGTGGCAGCAAGGAGCACGACCCCGACCGCGAGGACGACGGCTACGACCAACCACACATACATCTGCACCATGAGCAAGTTTTAGCACGCGCGGAGCCCCGATCGACCCCGGGACGCGAGCTAGGACCGAAACGTCTTCTGATCGACACGCAACCTCCACGCATGGCTCACGATCCGGCGCTCTCCCGCAGATCCTGACTGATCCGTTGACTGATGACGGTCGTCACACCGTCGCCACGCATCGTCACCCCGTAGAGCGCGTCGGCGATCTCCATCGTCCGCTTCTGGTGGGTGATGACGATGAGCTGGCTGTCTCGCTGGAGCTCGACGAAGATCTCCAGGAGCCGTCCGAGGTTGGTGTCGTCCAGCGCCGCCTCGACCTCGTCCATGACATAGAACGGGCTCGGCCGCGCCTTGAAGATCGAGACGAGCAGCGCGATCGCCGTGAGAGAACGCTCGCCGCCCGACAGGAGCGACAGGCGTCGGACCTTCTTTCCCGCGGGCCGCGCCTCGATCTCGATGCCGGTGGTGAGCATGTCCGACGGGTCGGTGAGGGCGAGGCTGCCCTCACCGCCCGGGAACAGCCGAGCGAAGACGTCGACGAACTGCGCCTGGGTGTCGTGGAACGCCGCGGTGAAGACCTCCTCGACCCGTGCGTCGATCTCCCGGACGATCTCGAGGAGGTCCGTGCGCGACCTCTTGAGGTCAGCGAGCTGGGTGGTGAGGAACGTGTGCCGCTCCTCGAGCGCAGCGAACTCCTCGAGCGCGAGCGGGTTGACCCTCCCGAGGCGCGCCATGGCACGCTCGGCCGCCTGCAGCCGCTTCTCCTGCTCCGCCCGCACATACGGTCGGTCGTCCGGCGGGACCGGCCGATCGGGTCCGTAGTCGTCGAGGAGTGTCGTCGGGTCGAGCCCGAGCTCATCGAGCGAGCGCGTCTCGAGCTGCTCGATCCGCAGCTGCTGCTGCGTCCGGGCGACCTCGTCCCGGTGTGCCACGTCGGTGAGCTCCCGAAGGCTCGTCGCGGCGTGCTCCGTCCGCGCACGCAGCTCGGTGAGACCACGTTCTCGCTCGACGCGCTCGGCCTCGACGCCGTCTTGTCGCGCCTGGGCGAGCTCGAGCGAGCCGTCCAACCGTGCCAGGGCCGTCGCGGCACCGTCGCGGACGGCACGCGCCAGGTCCGCCTGCCGGACACGGAGCGCCTCACGCTCGGCAGCGCGGGCCCGGGCCGCCCGCTCGGTCGAGGCGGTGCGCTCCAGCGACTGGGCACGGCCTGCCAGTGCACGCGCACGCTCTTCGCTCGTGCGCAGGGCGAGGCGCGCGTCCATCTCCCGGGAACGCGCCGCGCCCGCCCGTGCGAGCAGATCGTCACGCTCCGCGGCAGCAGCGTCGACCGCGGCCGCGGAGACCTCGGGTGCGGCCTGGGCCGCGCTCAGCCGCCCCGCGAGAGCGTCGAGCTCCGAGCGCTCCCGCTCGCCGGCGTGCGTCGCGGCATCGAGCTGCGCCTGGAAGCGTGCAGCCTCGCCCGCCGCCGCACGCGACGTGGCGCCCAGGTGCCCGAGCTGCTCGGCCACCGCGGCGAGGGACGCGTCTGACTCGTTGAGCCGAGCGAGAGCCGCGTCGTGGCTCGCCTGAGCCTGCTCGAGGGCAGCGGCTGCGACGTCGCGCTCCCGTGCAGCGGTCGCGAGCCGGGCGTCTGCGTCCTCGAGCGCGGCCTGAGCCTCGGACAGCGCCGCCTGCAGGTGGAGCACGCTCGGCGCGGCGGACGTCCCGCCCCACGCACTGTGCGCACCCACCACGTCGCCAGAGCGTGTCACCGCGAGAAGACGGGGGTGCTCGTCCACGAGGGCCCCCGCCTGCACGAGGTCCTCGACGACGACGACGTCCCGCAGCAGCGCGTCGACCCCGGCACGCACCGACGGCACGGGGTGGACGACCGACCGTGCCCACGACGCACCCGTCGGCAGCTCGACGAGCCCGACCTCCGGGTCCTCTGCACGAGGATCGACGAGGGGCCCGCCGACCACCAGCGCAGCCCGGCCTGCGTCGTCGAGCCGGAGCAGCCGGATCGCCTCGACGGCCGCGTCGACCGACCCGACGACGATCGCGTCCGCATAGGTCCCGAGCGCGGCAGCGACCGCGTCCTCGTACCCCGGGTCCACCGCGAGCATCGCGGCGAGGGAGCCGACCACACCCGACAGGTCTGACTCGAGGAGCGCCCCAGCACCGTCCTTGCGGTCCAGGCTCATCTCGAGCGCCTCGCTCCGGGCGCTCCACGTCGCGTGGTCCCGCTCGGCCTCGCTGCGCACGCCCGCGACCCGGCGCACCTCACGCTCAGCGTCCTCGAGGGCGGCGGTCGCGCGCTCGTGCTCGGCGTCCAGGTGCTCCTCGCCCTCTTGCGCACCCGTGACCTCGTTCTCGAGCGCCGCAAACTGGGCCTGCGCACCCGTCCCGCGCCGGTCGGCCTCGGCGAGCGAGTCACGCAGCCGCTCGACCTCCGCCTCCCGAGCCTCAAGCCGAGACCGTTTGGCGGCAACGGTCCCCGCGAGCCGGGCGACTCCCTCACGACGGTCTGCCTCGCCACGGAGGAGATCGGCCAGGACCTTCTCTGCGGCTGCCCCAGCCTCCTCGCACCGCTGGCGCTCGACGACCGACCTGTCGAGCACCGATCGTCGAACCTCGACCTCGTAAGCGAGCTCAGCCTCCGCCGCTCTGGCACGGGCAGCCTGTCGATCGAGGTCGACCGGGTCCGCACCGGTCGCGACCGGCTGGGGAGCACCGAGGAGACGCAGCCGTTCCGAAGCGAGGGTCTGGAGACCCGTGATCCGCTCGCGCAACGACGACAGGCGGTACCAGGTCTCGCTCGCCTCGCGCACGGACGGAGCTGCTGCTGCGGCCTCCTCCTCGAGCGCGACGAGCGCAGAGCGCGCAGCGTCGTGGCTCGCCGAGACCGCGGCGACGCGTGCCTGCAGCGCCGTCTCGTCGGCGATCTCCTGTGCGAGCGAGGCCGTCAGCTGCGCGAGGTCGTCCGCCAGAAGACGCGCACGCGAGTCCCGCAGGTCCGCCTGCACGACGGCGGCCTTGCGAGCCGCCTCCGCCTGGCGCCCGAGCGGTCCCAGCTGCCGCCGGACCTCAGCAGTGAGGTCGCCGAGACGCAGGAGATTCCCTTGCATCGACTCCAGCTTGCGGAGCGCCTTCTCCTTGCGCTTGCGGTGCTTGAGGACCCCGGCTGCCTCTTCGATGAACCCGCGCCGCTCCTCGGGGGTCGCGCGCAGCACCTGGTCGAGCTGTCCCTGCCCGACGATGACGTGCATCTCACGGCCGAGCCCCGAGTCGGAGAGCAGATCCTGGATGTCGAGCAGCCGGCACGACGAACCGTTGATCGCGTACTCGGAGCCACCGCTGCGGAACAGCGTCCGCGTGATCGTGACCTCGCTGTACTCGATCGGCAGAGCGCCGTCGGCGTTGTCGATGGTCAACGACACCTCCGCCCGCCCGAGCGGTGGGCGCCCGGACGTCCCGGCGAAGATGACGTCCTCCATCTTTCCGCCGCGCAGGGTCTTGGCTCCCTGCTCCCCCATCACCCAGGCCAGGGCGTCGACGACGTTCGACTTCCCAGACCCGTTGGGACCGACCACGCACGTCACACCAGGCTCGAAGCTCAGGGTCGTCGCGGACGCGAACGACTTGAACCCGCGGAGCGTGAGTGTCTTGAGGTGCACGGCTCAGAGCCTAGTGCGCGCGTCCCTCAGAGCGAGGGGAACCAGAGCCCGATCTCGCGTGCGGCGGACTCGTCAGAGTCGCTGCCGTGGACGAGGTTCTGCTGGACGTCGAGGCCCCAGTCTCGCCCGAGGTCACCGCGGATCGTTCCCGGCGCGGCCGTCGTGGGGTCTGTCGTGCCTGCGAGCGAGCGGAAGCCCTGGATGACGCCCTGTCCTTCGAGGACGATCGCGAGGACCGGTCCCGAGGACATGAACTCGACGAGCGGTGCGAAGAACGGCTTCCCCTGGTGCTCTGCGTAGTGCTGGGCCAGAAGCTCCTCGGTGGCGTGCTTGAGCTCGACGGCTACGAGCGCGTACCCCTTGGCCTCGACACGGCGGAGGATCTCACCTGCGAGGCCGCGCCGGACACCGTCCGGCTTGACGAGGACGAGCGTACGGGGGACGGCAGGAGACGCTGAAGATGTCATGCGGCCAACCCTATCTGCTGCGTGGCCGGAGCCACGCTCAGCGAGAGGGCGGCACCTCGTCAGGATGGGCCGCGTCGTACTCGGCGCGCTCCCGGTCGATCTTCGCACCGAGCCACAGCGCGACCACCCACATGGCGACGAACACGACGGCCACGATGACCATGAGAGGGATGACGAGAGACACCGCGAGGAACGGGAGCTGGACCGCGGATCCCGCGACGTACCCACCGGGGGCGTCGACGAGCCTGCTGAGGACCACGAGGACGACAGCGAGCACTCCCCCGGCCAGCCACACCTGGCTGGCCGGTGCATCGACGAGCCGGAACGCCACCAGCGTGGCGAACACGACGACGAACGCCTCGAGCAGGAGCATGGTCGACGCGAACTGGATCTTCGCCGACTTCTTCGCCACGATGCGTACGGGCGCGTCGTCGGCGCCACCCGACGTGGGCGGGTTCGGTCCTGCGGGGGCTGGTGCGTCTGGAGAGCTCACCTCGTCAGGATACCGAGGTCGAGCGGTCCCCCTCGGCGGCGGCGAGGCCGGTCACCCGGAAGACCTGCAGTCCATGCACGTGTGCAGGCGATGCCTGTTCTCGTGCGCGGGCGTCGGTCACAGCTCGCCGAACCCGCCCTCGACCATCTCCGCGACAGCATCGACCGCATGCTGCGCGTCCGCGCCCGTGGCCCGCACAGAGAGCACGTCTCCACCCGTAGCACCCAGCTTCATGAGCTCCAGAACGCTGGCGCCGTTGACCCCGTCGACGAGCAGCGCCACGTCGAGCCCGGCGACCAGACGCGCGAGCACCGCCGCCGGGCGCGCGTGCAGCCCGAGCGCGTTGCGCACCGTCACGGTCCGCTCGACCACAGGAGCCGAACCGTCCGAGGCCGGCTCTGCCGCCTCCTCAGAACGCGACGAGAGCGCGGACGACGGCTCAGCGAACGTCGTAGCAGCATGCAGGGCCGATGCGACGACAGCCAGGAGGTCTCCCCCACCTTGAGCGGTCACGGCTGCGGCGACAGCCCCTTCCACGAACGGGGCGTCAGCGAGGCGCACGCGTGCGGCGTCGTCCCCCTCGAGAAGGTCGAGCACGGACTCGACCGTGAGCATCGCCGACCCCAGATCCCCGAGGACGAGCACGTCTCTGCCTGCCGCGAGCTCTGCCTGGACCGCGTCGCCGACACGGTCGAAGCTCGTCCCGACCCCACCGTCGTCCGTCCCGCCCACGCCGACGAGGGCGACGTCCGGTGCCATCTGCCCGGCGACCTCGACCACACCCGACGCGAGCGCGCCAGAGTGCGAGACGAGCACGATCGCGACGTGCGCGGTCATGCTGCGGCCTCGGTCGCGCCGGCTGCACGGACGGCAGCCCGCAGGATGATCGCGCTCGACGCGGCACCGGGGTCCTCGTGACCGATGCTCCGCTCTCCGAGATAGCTCGCTCGCCCCTTGGTCGCGAGGAGCGGCACCGTCGCCACTGCGCCCGCCGCGGACGCCGTGGCCGCCGCCTCGAGGACGTCCTCAGGAGTTCCTCCAGCGTCGGCCGTCGCGATCGCGGCCTCGACCGCAGGTGTCCAGGCGTCCACCATCGTCTTCTCGCCCGGGACGGCCTTGCCGCGCGACGTGATGCCCTCGAGCGCTCCTTCGAGGAGCGCGACCACGCCGTGGGCGTCGAGCACGCTCAGGCCGGTGACCTTGGCTGCTCGCAGGTAGGCGGTGCCGTAGAGAGGTCCGGACGCACCGCCGACCGAGGACATGAGGGTCGTCGCGACGAGCTTGAGCACGTCAGCGATGAGCGGGCTCGCGGCAGGGTCGCCGTCAGCAGCGGTGCCGGGCGGTGGCTGCGCGTCCAACTTCGCGACGACAGCCTGGAACCCACGATTGAGGTTCTCACCGTGGTCGGCGTCCCCGATCTGGCGGTCGAGCTCCATCAGCTCGTCCTTCGCGGCCGCGATCGCCGCTGCGCTCTCTCGTGCCCACCGTCGCGCCCATGCCACGTCCAACGCCATTCGTGCCTCAGTCCTTCTCTCGACAGGTCTCACCAGCGCAGCGCGGCGGTGTGCACCGGCGCGTCCCACAGGGCCGTCAGCTCATCGTCGAGACGCAGGACCGTGACGGACGCACCCTGCATGTCGAGCGAGGTGACGTAGTTGCCCACGAGGGACCGCGCGACGACGACACCCCGATCTTCCAGGAGCCGGCGTGCCTGACGATAGACCACGTACAGCTCTGAGAGAGGGGTCCCGCCCATACCGTTAACGAACAGCAACACGCTCTCGCCGGACGTCAGGGCGAGGTCCTCCACGACAGGCTCGACGAGCATCGCGGTGATGTCGTCAGCCGGTGCGACCGGGATCCGACGACGCCCCGGCTCGCCGTGGATGCCGATGCCGATCTCCACCTCGTCGTCCGGAAGGTCGAAGCTCGGACGGCCGACGTGCGGGACCGTGCACGCCGTGAGCGCCACGCCCATCGACCTGACGTTCGCGACGACCCGGGCAGCCGTCGCAGCGACCGCCTGGAGGTCGTCGCCACGCTCCGCCGCGGCACCTGCGATCTTCTCGACCGCGAGGGTCCCGGCCACCCCCCGGCGGCCCGCCGTGTACAGCGAGTCCTTCACCGCGACGTCGTCGTCGACGACGACCGTCGCGACCTCGATCCCGTCCGCGTCCGCGAGCTCGATCGCCGTCTCGAAGTTGAGCACGTCACCCGTGTAGTTCTTGACGATCGCGAGCACGCCGCGCCCCGAGTCCGCTGCGGCGAGCGCCGGGAGGACGTGGTCGGGTGTCGGCGACGTGAAGACCGTTCCCGGGACCGCGGCGTCGAGCATGCCGAGACCGACGAAGCCCGCGTGCAGCGGTTCGTGGCCCGACCCACCGCCGGAGACGAGCCCGACCTTGCCCTCCCGCGCACCACCGCGGCGCACGACGAAGAGCGGGTCGGTCCGCATCTCGACGATGTCCGCGTGCGCCCACGCGAAGCCCTCGACGGACTCCGCGACGACGTCCTCAACTGCATTGATCAGCTTCTTCATGGTTCAGCTCTCCCCAGACGGCTCCGAGTGCCATTCAAGCACCGCGAGCCGCACTGCGCAGAAGCCGCTGCGCAGTCGCTCCTCAGCCTCTGCCCAGAAGCAGCCGGGCCTCCGCAGCGAGGATGACCGATCCCGTCACGAGGACCCCCGTGCCGGTCCCGACGCCGATGGTGTCCTCGTTCTCGGCCAGGCCCGCCGCCAGGTCGAGCGCCTCGTCGAGGCGCGCGACGCTGTGGACCCGGTCGTCGCCGAAGATCTCCTTGGCGATCTCTTCGAGGTCGTCGACATCGTAGGAGCGCACGGACGACGACTCGGTGACGACGATCTCCGCGAGCAGCGGCTCGAGGATCGACAGGATCGTCTCGGCGTCCTTGTCTGCCAGGATGCCGACGACCCCGACGAGACGCGTGAAGTCGAACGACTCGTCGATCGCGTCGACGAGCGCCTGGGCGCCCGCCGGGTTGTGTGCGGCATCGACGAGGATCGTGGGGCTGGCACGCACGACCTCGAGCCGCCCTGGGGAGTCCGCTGCAGCGAACGCCGCACCGACGAGGTCGCCGTCGAGCGCCCGCCCGCCGGACAAGAGCGCCTCCGCGGCCGCGAGCGCGAGCAGCGCGTTGTGCGCCTGGTGAGCGCCGTAGAGCGGGAGGTAGACCTCGGTGTAGAGGCCTGCGGGCGTGCGGAGGCTGACGAGCTGACCGCCGACGGCGGGGAAGCGCTCGGGGACCTCGAGGTCCACGCCTTCGCGCAGGACCCGTGCGCCGCGCTGTGCTGCGACGGCGAGGATCACGCCGTCGGCGTCTGCGGTCTGCTCGGCGAGCACAACGGTCGCCCCGTCCTTGATGATCCCGGCCTTCTCGCCGGCGATCTCGACGACGGTGTGGCCGAGCCAGCGCTCGTGGTCGATCGAGACCGGGGTGATGATGGCGATCTCCCCGTCGGCGACGTTCGTGCAGTCCCACGTGCCGCCCATGCCGACCTCGATGATGGCGACGTCCACGGGGGCGTCCGCGAACGCGGCGAACGCCATGACGGTCAGCACCTCGAAGAAGCTCAGGCGGGGACCACCTGCTGCTCGCGACTGGGCGTCGACCATGTCGACGTAGGGTTCGACGTCGCGCCAGACCTCGATGAAGCGCTCGGCGCTGAGGGGCTCGCCGTCGACGGCGATGCGCTCGGTGACCGACGTGAGGTGCGGGCTCGTGAACCGCCCGGTCCGCAGCCCGTGCTCGCGCACGAGGGAGTCGAGCATCCGCGACGTCGAGGTCTTGCCGTTGGTGCCCGTGAGGTGGACCACGCGGAACGCCTTCTGGGGGTCGCCGAGCAGCTCGCAGACCTTCCGGACGCGGTCGAGCGTCGGGTCGATGTCGTGCTCGGGGGCCCGCGCCATGATCGCGGCGTAGATGTCGTCGAGCTCCTTGCGGACCTCTGGGGGGACGACGGGGCCCGGCTCGCGCCGGCGTCCGTCCTTGCGGCTGCTCATGCGTCCGTGTCCTTGTCAGCTGGTACGGCGGACCTCTCGACGGTCACGGACCGGTCGGTGGTGCCCGACGAGGTGATGGTGACCTGGACCGCGAGCGTCTCGCTGGCGATGAGGTCCTCGTGCTCGGTGACGGCGGCGACCCACTGCGCGGGCACGTCGAGGGTGAGGAGGATCCGGTCGCTCACGTCGAGCCCGGTGGACTTGCGGGCGTCCTGGACGTCGCGCACGACGTCGCGGGCGTACCCCTCGGCGAGGAGCGCGTCGTCGAGCTGGAGGTCGAGGACGGCGAAGCCTCCGCCGGGCAGGACCACTGCGGCGATCTCGCCGGTCTCCTGCGACCCTTCGCCTACGACGGTCGAGAGCTCGTACTCTCCCTCGACCAGGGGCACGTCGCCGGCTCCGGTCTCGACGACGACGACGCCGTCGTCGGTGGTCCGCCACGCACCGGCCTTGGCCGCCTTGATGGCGTCCTGGACCCCTCGCCCGAGGCGCGGGCCTGCAGCACGCGCGTTGACGCTCAGTCGCTGTGCGACGCCGAACGCCGAGGCTGCCTCGTCTCCGAGCCCGACGAGCGTGACGGCCTTGACGTTGAGCTCGCCCGCCACGAGAGCCGTGTACGGCTCGAGCGATGCGGGGTCGTCGACGACGACCGTCAGGCCCGACAGCGGCTGGCGCACACGCATCTGGTGAGCCTTGCGCAGCCCGAGGCTGAGCGAGACCACGGAGCGCACCCGGTCCATCGTCTCGACGAGGGCACCGTCTGCGACAAGCACCGTCCCGAGGACGGTCGCGACGCCCTCGGCGTCGACGACCTCGGGCCAGTCGGTGAGGTGGATGCTGCGCCCGCCGGTGAGCCCGCGCCAGATCTCCTCGGTGAGGAGCGGGGCGAGCGGCGCCATGACACGGGTGAGGGTCTCGAGCGCGGTCCACAACGTGTTGAACGCGTTCGGGTCTTCTTCCCAGAACCGGTCGCGTTGGGTGCGCACGTACCAGTTCGTCAGAGCATCGAGGTACTCGCGCACGCTCTCGCAGGCTCCAGCGACGTCGAAGGCGTCGAGCTGTGCCTGGGTGACCACGACGAGGTCGCGGGTGCGCGCCAGGAGGTACCGGTCCATGACCGGGAGCCCGCCCACCTCGTCGGCCTCGACGCGCCGCGCTGTGTACCCGGCGCCGCCGTTCGCGGCCCCCGCGTAGAGCGTGAAGAAGTAGTACGTGCTCCACACGGGCAGGAGCACCTGGCGGACAGAGTCCCGGATGCCGTCCTCGGTGACCACGAGGTTCCCGCCGCGCAGGATGGGCGAGCTCATGAGGAACCACCGCATGGCGTCCGAGCCGTCGCGGTCGAGGACCTCGGACACGTCCGGATAGTTGCGCAGCGACTTGCTCATCTTGCGACCGTCGGAGCCCAGCACGATGCCGTGCGAGACGGCGTTGCGGAACGCCGGCCGGTCGAAGAGCGCGGTCGCGAGGACGTGCAGCGTGTAGAACCAGCCGCGCGTCTGACCGATGTACTCGACGATGAAGTCGCCGGGGTAGTGGTGCTCGAACCACTCGGCGTTCTCGAACGGGTAGTGCACCTGGGCGAACGGCATCGAGCCCGAGTCGAACCACACGTCGAGCACGTCGGTGATGCGACGCATCGTCGAGCGCCCCGTAGGGTCGTCCGGGTTCGGGCGCGTCAGCTCGTCGATGAACGGGCGGTGGAGGTCCGTCACGGGAACACCGAAGTCGGCCTCGAGCTCCGCGAGCGAGCCGTAGACGTCGATGCGCGGGTAGGACTCGTCGTCCGAGACCCAGACCGGGATGGGCGTGCCCCAGTACCGGTTGCGAGAGATCGACCAGTCACGTGCCCCCGCGAGCCACTTGCCGAACTGCCCGTCCTTGATGTGCTCCGGCGTCCACGTGATGTCTTGGTTGAGCTCGACCATGCGGTCGCGGATCGTCGTGACGCTCACGAACCAGCTCGAGACCGCCTTGTAGATGAGCGGGTTCCGGCAGCGCCAGCAGTGCGGGTACGAGTGCTGGTACGTCTCGTGGCGCACGACGACGGCACGCACGGCAGCGTCCGTGCGCGCGAGCGGGCCCGTCCCCTCTTTGAGGTCCTTGATGATGGCGGGGTTGGCATCGAAGACCTGCTGGTCCGCGTAGTCCGGGACGAGGCTCGTGAAACGGCCGCGCGAGTCGACAGGGACGACCGTCGTGATGCCGGCGCCCTGGCACACGGCCATGTCGTCTTCACCGAAGGCAGGTGCGAGGTGGACGAGGCCGGTGCCGTCGTCGGTGGTGACGAAGTCCGCGACGAGGATCTGGAACGCGGCCGCGTTCTCGGGGTCTCCTGCGAGGTAGTCGAAGATCGGTGCGTAGCGGCGCCCCGCGAGCTCTGAGCCCTGGACGGTCCGCAGCACCTGGGCGTCCTCGCCGAGCTCCTTCGCGTACGCGCCGAGACGGGCCGCGCCGATGACGACCTCCTGGCCCGCGAGCGCGGACCCTTCTCCGGGTGCGACGACGACGTACTCCACGTCGGGGCCGACAGCGATCGCCAGGTTGGACGGCAGGGTCCACGGCGTCGTCGTCCAGACGAGCGCGAGCTCACCGGTCTCGAGGCGGACCCCGACCGTGAGCGCGGGGTCCTGACGAGACTGGTAGACGTCGTCGTCCATGCGCAGCTCGTGGTTCGACAACGGCGTCTCGTCGCGCCAGCAATACGGCAGCACGCGGTAGCCCTCGTAGGCCAGCCCCTTGTCGTAAAGCTGTTTGAACGCCCAGATCACCGACTCCATGAAGGTGACGTCGAGCGTCTTGTAGTCGTTCTCGAAGTCGACCCAGCGTGCCTGGCGGGTGACGTACTGCTGCCACTCCCCCGTGTAGCGCAGGACCGACTCGCGGCACGCCGCGTTGAACGTGTCGATGCCCATGGCTTCGATCTGAGACTTGTCCGTGATGCCGAGGATCCGCTCGGCCTCGAGCTCGGCGGGCAACCCGTGGGTGTCCCAGCCGAACCGGCGCTCGACCCGCTGCCCGCGCATCGTCCGGTAGCGGGGCACGACGTCCTTGGCGTAGCCGGTGAGGAGGTGCCCGTAGTGCGGGAGACCATTGGCGAAGGGCGGTCCGTCGTAGAAGACGAACTCGTTCGCGCCGTCGATGCCGGCCGGTCGAGCGTCGATCGACGCTTGGAACGTGCCGTCCTGCTCCCAGTATGCGAGAACACCTTCCTCGAGAGCAGGGAGGCTCGGCGAGGCGGGGACGCCTGACTGGTCGGGACGGTGCAACGGATAGGCCATGACGGTGCGACTCCTGTAGCGGGTGGTCCGGGTCGTGCACGATCGGTGCGAGGACGACTACCGGCGCTGGGCGCCGAGCCGCGGTACCACCCCGCTTGCCGCGCTCCTGGGGAGCACGACCGCTCTGCTGGCTGTGACGGGCCGTACCCGTCCGGTTCTACTGGAGCAGACGGTGCGTGCGCCGTGCTGCCTGTTCTTCCGGAGGCTCACCGGTGATGGCCGGGTCGAAGCCTGTGGCTCCATCGTACCTGCGCCTGCGGGTGGTGCGCTCGGAATATGCGGAGATGTCGCGAGCGACGAGCATCTCGATCGTGAGGGGTGCAGCGGTGAGGACGTCGAGCGTGACCATGGGTCTTCCTTGCGGGTGCGTGCGGCGCCTGCTCCCGACGAGACCGCGTCCCGCGAGGGAGGGTCAGGTGGAGTCAGGCAGGGCGGTCGGAGGCAGGAGCCTCAACAACACGCAGCAGCACAGGTGACCGGGACCGACGCGACGGCAGACGACGACGCACGCACGGTGTGCGCGGAGTCGGTACGGTCGGCAGAGGTCACGCGTGCATCATGCCAGGCGGACGGTCTGCTCGGCAAGACCCGATACGGTGAAGGCGTACGTCCACCCCCCACGAGAGGCAGGATCGACCATGACCGTCGGATTCATCGGCACCGGAAACATGTCCACCGCGATCGTCCGCGGGGTGCTCGCCGACGGGTCGCTCACCGCTGCCGAGATCGTCGTGTTCGACCCGGACGTCGCGAAGCGTGACGCCCTCGGCGCAGAGCTCGGCGTCCAGGTCGCCAGCTCGAACGAGGAGCTGGTCGACCTCTCCGACGTCGTCGTCCTCGCGATCAAGCCTCAGGTGATCCCCCTGGTCCTGCCGGGCCTCGCCGCCCAGATCGCCGACCGGCGTCGGGTGGTCGTCTCGATCGCTGCAGGGACGCCCATCGCTCGGCTGGAGACGCTCCTGGCGACCGGGACGACCGCGCCCGACCAGGCCGTCGTCCGCGTCATGCCCAACGTCAACGCGATGATCGGCGCAGGGATGGCTGCCGTGTGCGGCAACGCCGCGGCGACCGCACAGGACGTCGAGCTCGTCCTCGGCATCTTCGCCGCGGTCGGAGACGCGATCGAGCTTCCCGAGAGCCAGTTCTCGACGTTCACGGCCGTCGCCGGGAGCGCGCCCGCGTTCGCCTACCTCTTCATCGACTCGCTCGCCCGCGGCGCCGTCAAGGCCGGGATGGCGAAGGATCTCGCGACACGCATCGCGGCACAGACCGTCCTCGGCAGCGCCCAGATGGTCCAGCAGTCCGACCTCACGCCGTGGGACCTCATCGACACCGTGTGCTCACCCGGCGGAACGACGGTCGCAGGGCTCCTCGCGCTCGAGGACCGAGGATTCCTCTCCACGGTCGTGCACGGTGTCACCGAGACCATCGCCCGCGACAAGGAGCTCTCCTCCGGCTCCTGATCCACCGCCGCCGCGTCCTGACATGCTCGGACGCGGCGTATCGTGGGCTTCTGATCCCGGGCCCGACATGGCTCGGTGGCGCGGCTCCTGACTTGGACCGCTGATCTCCGGCGTGCAGTAGTCGCGCCCTCCCGTCGTCGCTCCCATGCCCCCGGAGATCATTCGTGCCCCTGACCGACCCCCGCCCCGCACCCGCGACAACCGTCCGCGGACCGTCCGCCCACCGAGCGGCCGCCGCAGTCGTCGTCGGGCTCTTTGCCCTGACGACCGCGTCCTGCGCCTCGGACACCGAGACGAGCGCGACCCCCACAACCAGCACGACGACCACGTCGACGAGCGCGACGACCTATCCGTTGACGCTCGACAACTGCGGTGTCGAGGTGACCGTCGACGCTGCACCCGCTTCTGTCGTCACGATCAAGTCGAGCACCACCGAGATGCTCCTCGCGCTCGGGCTCGGCGACCGCATCGTCGGCACCGCGTTCCCTGACGGTCCGGTCGCGGACTGGCTCGCAGACGACGCGGCGGCGAACCCCGCCATCGTCACGCCCCTCTCGGACAAGGTGCCGGGCCAGGAGGCCGTCCTCACGCTCGAGCCCGACCTCGTCTACGCAGGCTGGGAGTCGAACCTCTCGGCCGACGGCGCCGGGGAGCGCGACTCGTTCGACGCGTTCGACGTCGCGACCTACGTGGCACCCGCTGCGTGCAAGGACGAGGACTACAAGCCGGACCCGTTGACCTTCGACGACGTCTTCGCCGAGATCAGCGAGGTCGGTGAGATCTTCGACGTCTCGACGGCTGCGTCCGAGCTCGTCGAGTCGCAGCGCGCAGACCTCGACGCGGTGGTCCCGGACGACCGTGGCCTGAGCGCCCTGTGGTACTCCTCGGGATCTGACATCCCGTACGTCGGTGCCGGGATCGGTGCGCCCCAGATGATCATGGACGTCGTCGGGCTCGAGAACGTCGCCGAGGACATCCACGACACGTGGGGACCGTTCTCCTGGGAAGAGGCCATCGCCGCCGACCCCGACGTCATCATCCTCGTCGACGCGCCCTGGAACACTGCGGACTCGAAGATCGGTCTCCTCGAGGGAAATCCGGCGACAGCAAACCTCACCGCCGTGCAGGAGGAGCGCTACATCGTCATCCCGTTCCCCGCGACCGAGGCGGGCGTACGCAGCGTCTGGGCTGCCGAGAACCTGAGCGAGCAGCTCTCCGAGCTCACGATCCCTGCATCCTGATCTGGAGCGACACCCATGACGACCGTGCACGACGCACCCGGGCGAGGTCCCGGCACCGTCACTGACGGCGCCGGGACCGACACCCCGTGCGCAGGTCCCGTGGCGTCCGCCGACGGGACCACCCGGGAGCCCGGCCTGCTGCCCGGCAGGCGACGGCGGTCCGAGAGAGCACGGACGGTCGCCTGGATCGTCGGCGGGGCGCTCGCGCTCGTCGCCACGGTCGTGGTCGCGGTGACGATCGGCCCGGCAGAGATCCGTGCCGGAGACGTCTGGCGATCGGTCGCCCACCACCTCGGCATGGGCCGGCTGCTCGGCCTCGACACGGTCCCTCTCCTGCAGGACGGGATGGTCTGGCAGCTGCGCCTGCCCCGCGTCCTGACCGCTGCGGCTGTCGGCGCGGGGCTGGCGGTCTGCGGTGTCGTCATGCAGTCGGTCACGCGCAACCCGCTCGCTGATCCGTACCTGCTGGGCCTGTCGTCCGGTGCGTCTCTCGGCGCCGTGTGCGTGATCGTCCTCGGCAGCGCGGTCCTTCTCCCGGTCGCAGCGTTCGTCGGTGCGGTCGCAGCGCTCGCGGGTGCGCTGCTCCTCGCGAGCAGCGCAGGGTCGATCACGCCGACCCGGACGATCCTCGCCGGGCTCGCGGTGGGACAGCTCTGCGCGGCCGGCACGTCGTTCATCATCTTCTGGTCCGCTACCGGCGACTCCTACCGGGAGATCCTCGCGTGGCTCATGGGCTCCGTCGCGGGCAGCACGTGGGCGTCTGTGGCGATCGCCGGCGGGGCGCTCCTCGTCCTCGGCACGCTGCTCACCGCGACGGGGTCGGTGCTCGACGCGTTCACCTTCGGCGACACCGCGGCCTCGGCTCTCGGTATCTCTGTGAACCGCACGCGCTGGGCGCTCCTCGTCGCCGTGGCGCTGCTCACCGGGGCCCTCGTGTCGGTCTCGGGCTCGATCGGCTTCGTCGGTCTCATCCTCCCGCACCTCGTCCGGCTCGTCGCCGGTGCACGGCACCGTCTGCTCCTGCCCGTCTCGGGCTTGTTCGGTGCGACGTTCCTCGTCTGGGCCGACACCGCGGCGCGCACCGTCTTCGCGCCCCGGGAGCTCCCTGTGGGGATCGTCACCGCGGCGGTCGGTGCGCCCGTCTTCGCCCTCGTCCTGTGGCGCGGGCGGAGGTCGACGTGACCGCCCAGGCTGCCGAGCTCTCGACCTCGCGGGTGAGCTGGTCGATCGGTGGTGCACTCATCGTCGACGGTGTGGACTGCACGGTCCCGCCTGGCTCGGTCACCGGGCTCCTCGGCCCGAACGGGTCGGGCAAGTCGACCTTGCTCCGGCTCGTCGCCGGTGTGCAGTCGCCCGACGGCGGCACCGTCTCTCTCGGCGGCAGGGACCTCGTGGCGACCAAGCGGCGAGACCGTGCACGGCTGCTGGCGTTCGTCGAGCAGGACGCGACGACAGACATCGACCTCACCGTCCTCGACGCCGTCCTCCTCGGACGGATACCGCACCGTTCGTTGCTCGCGGGCGACAGCGACGCCGACCGGCACCTCGCCCGCTCCGTGCTCGAGCGGCTCGGCCTGACCGCCCTCGCGGAACGCAGCCTCGCGACGCTCTCAGGCGGTGAGAGGCAGCGCGTCCACGTCGCGCGCGCTCTCGCCCAAGAGCCGTCCGTCCTCCTGCTCGACGAGCCGACGAACCACCTCGACATCTCCGCTCAGCTCGCGACGATGGCGCTCCTGAGCACGCTCGCCGCAGACGGGGTCACGGTCTTCGCTGCGCTGCACGACCTCAACCTCGCGGCTGGCACGTGCGACCACGTCATCCTCCTGGCCGGCGGGCGGGTGGTCGCCGCCGGCACCGTCACGGACGTGCTCGTGCCCGAGGTCGTCGACGACGTCTACGGCGTCCGCACCGAGATCCTGCGCCACCCCAGCACCGGTCGGCCGGTGCTCACCTTCTCGGGTCGCTGAGCGGTTTCTCTCCCGAGCCGGTCTCGACGCTGGACGGCTCGTTCAGACGAGGATGCCGAGGTGCGGCGCCTCGATCGCCGGGCACGTGTCCATGACGACGTCGAGCCCCGCTGCGACCGCGCGTGCAGCGGCGGCCTCGTCGATGACACCGAGCTGCAACCACACGGCCTTCGCGCCCACCGCGATCGCCTGGTCGACGACGTCGCCCGCGAGGTCAGAGCGGACGAACACCTCGACGACGTCGATCGGGCCGGGAACCTCGGCGAGGGTGGCGAACCCGCGTGCGCCGTGCACAGTCTCCGCCTTCGGGTGGACCGGGACGATCTCCATGCCGAGCCCCTGGACGTAGGACGCGACGCCGAAGGCGACCCGGTCCCGGTTGTCCGACAGCCCGACCACGGCCCACCGGCCCGGCTCGGTAAGCAGTCTGCGGATCACGGTGTCGTCGTTGGTAAAATTCATGGCTCTACGTAACCACACCGCGGTGCGTCCGGATGCTCCTCGACCAGCAGACGACGATGGAGAGCTCGCTCGCCGGACCCGCGAAGGGGCTGCGAAAGCGGCCATGACCTTCAGGGGCCCTGTTCATCAGGGATAGAGCCGTCCACAGGCAGTCATGCGAGCCACTCCCTCCACAACTGACGCTGATGCGTCCGCACAGGCACGACGCTCGTCCTACGGTCTCGGCATGACCTCGACCCACACAACCGCTCCCCCGTCGCCACGAGCGCCCCTCACGTCTCCGCGGGTGGCGGCCAAGGCTGCGGTGACCCTCGGTCTCGCCGCCGCGCTCGGCCTCGTGTCCTGCTCCTCCGAGGCTGCGCCCAGTGCTCCCTCACCCGCTACGACGACCAACGCTCCTGCTCTGCCCCGCACGGTGCCCGGCGTGGAACCAACCGCCGCCGGCGGCGGGGCGGCCGCCGCCGCTGTCCTTGCCGTCCAGCACCTCCTCGAGCAGGAGAGCGGTCCCGCCCCGCACGACAGCCCTGACGACTGACACGAGCGACGGTCAGCAGGACCAGACGTGTCGCCGCTCCGCGTCAGCGCGCCGTGCGCAGCGCCGATAGCCTCCTCTCATGAAGATCACTCTCCTGGCGGGAGGCGTCGGTGGCGCCCGCTTCACGCGGGGCCTCCTTCACCTGCTCGCCGAGCGCTACCCAGACGGGGCCGGCGGGACGACCGCCGAGGTCACGGTCGTCGCGAACACCGGTGACGACATGTGGCTGCACGGTGTCCGCGTCTGCCCCGACCTCGACACCGTCATGTACACGCTCGGTGGGGCGATCCACGACGGGCAGGGCTGGGGCCGGCAGGACGAGTCGAGCCGTGTCTCCCAGGACCTCGCCGCCTACGACCTCGGCTGGGACTGGTTCACGCTCGGCGACCTCGACCTCGCGACCCATCTCGCACGCACCGAGCTCCTGCGTGCCGGCACGTCGCTCACCGAAGCGACAGCACACCTCTGCCGGCGCTGGAACCCCGGGGTCACCCTGCTGCCGATGAGCGACCAGCCTGTCGAGACCCATGTCGTCGTCGGCTCCGGAACCACGGCGGACCCCGAGCGGCTCATCCACTTCGAGGAGTGGTGGGTGCGTCACCGAGCAGGCATCCCGGCCCGCCGGTTCGAGCAGGTCGGTCTCGACTCAGCGTCGGCGACGCCCCAGGTGCTCGACGCGATCGCGACCGCCGACGTCGTGCTCCTCCCCCCGTCGAACCCGGTCGTCTCGCTCGGCACGATCCTCGCTGTCCGTGGAGTCCGCGACGCGCTCCGGACGACGCCCGCACCTGTCGTCGGGATCTCGCCGATCATCGGCGGTGCCGCGCTGCGCGGGATGGCCGACGCGTGCCTCTCCGCCATCGGCGTGGAGACGAGCACCGCAGCGGTCGCGCTGATGTACGGCGCCCGTGCGACCCCCGACCGACGCGAGGCCGGCGGCATCCTCGACGGATGGCTCGTCGCCGACGTCGACTCCGGCGTCGTCGTCGGCCTCGAGACCGCCGGGATCCGCTCTCGTGCGGTCCCGCTGCTCATGACCGACGTCCCCACGACCGCGCAGATGGCTGCGGACGCTCTCGACCTCGCCGTGACCCCGACTACGCGACTGACGGTCTGACCCCCGGGACGAGCGCCCGGAGCACACGAGCGGTCGCGCTGCCCGGGCCGATCCGTGAGACAGCAGCGAGGTCGTCCAGGACGTCGACGTCCTGCCGCAGACCGGAGCCGGCCGGGACGTCCAGCGCCACATGACCGCGACGGAGGTGCTCGGCAGCCGACCCTTCCCCGAACGCCGGGTGCAGCTCGGCACCGGCCGCCGCCGTGATGAGCGTCGTTCCCGTCGCGTCAGCGTCGACGACCACCGCGAGCGGATGGCTCGCCGCCGCGCGCAACGCCTCGGCGAGGTCGACAGGCCTCAGCGCCGGCAGGTCGCCGAGCAGCACGGCGACAGGGCACTCTCGATCAGCCCGTGCGCGAGCGATCCCCGCCGCGATCGCCCCGTTGAGTCCCCTCGCGCCTGACGGCTCAGGCACGATGAGGAGAGATGCCCACCGGGTGCCACCGCGTCCGGAGGCGTGCAGGTCGGCGTCTACGTCCGGGTCGTCTGTGACGACCAGCACCTGGCTGACGAGGGGCGTGGCGCGCGCCGCCGCAACCGTGTCGACGGCCATCGCCCGGACGAGGGCGACGCGCTGTGCCGGGCTGAGGTCACCCGCGAGACGCGTCTTCGCCGCCGTAGCGACCTTGACCGGGACGACGACCGTCCAGGTCACTGGCGGTCCCCCTCGACCGCGTCCTTCCACCCCTGCTCGTACGCCTCGGCACTCCCCTGAGCGAACATGTCTTCCGGTCCGAGGCGGACCAGCGCCCGCGCACCAGGTCCGTCGTCGGCCAGGGTGAGGTGGGCGAGACCACGGACGATCGCGACCGGGCGCCCGCTCGCCTTGCCCTTGACGAGCTCGGCGGCAGCAGCGATCTCGTCCGCGACGGCAGCCACGGTCACGGTGAGCGTCCGCCCCTGCGTGTCGGTCTGGCCGCGGAGGTCGTCCATCACCTGCACACCCGCCGCGCCGATCGCGATGTCGGTCTGGCCTGCACGCCAGGGTCGCCCCGCCGTGTCGGTGACGACGACCCCGACACGCACGCCCAGGTGGTCGGCCAGACCCGCTCGCAGGCGCCGCGCCGAGAGGTCGGGGTCGACAGGGAGCAGCAGCACCGTCCCGTCGGGGGTGTTGCTCGCGTCGACTCCTGCCGCAGCCATGACCAGACCCAGCCGGTTCTCGACGATCCGTGTCACCCCACCGGGGTGGACCCGAGAGGCGACCACGCGGACCGTCTCGTCCGTGATCGCCTGCTCGCGGTCGTCGGCCGAGACGACGCGCCCCTCAGCCTTCGAGACGATCTTGCTCGTCACGACGACGACGTCGCCGTCCTGCACCCAGCGGTCCGGGGCGGGCTGCGCCTCGAGCGCCGCCAGGACGAGGGAGACGAGGTCGTCGCCCGGGCTGACCTCAGGGATTCCGTCGAGGGCCCACACCCGCAGCTCGGGTGCAGGGCCGTCGGCGACCGGCAGCGCCTCGGTCACCGGACGAGCTTGGGGAGCACGTCCCGGCCGAACACGTCGATCCACTCGCGCTGGTTGCGGCCGACGTTGTGGAGATAGATGCGGTCGAAGCCGAGGTCGACGTACTTCTGGATGTTCTCGCGGTGCACGTCAGGGTCGCTGGAGATGACCATGCGGCCCTCGAAGTCTTCGGGGCGGACGAGCTTGGCGATCTGCTCGAACTCGAAGGGCGAGCGGATGTCGGCCTTGGGGAACTTCATGCCGCCGTTCGGCCACTCGGTCATCGCGTTGACCATGGCTTCTTCGTCGGTCTCCGCCCACGACAGGTGGATCTGGAGCACCTTCGGCATGGTCAGGGGGTCGCGGCCGGCCTCGCGCGCACCGTCGTCGAACTTGCCGAAGAGCATCGAGATCTTCTCGAGCGGTGCCCCGACGGTGATGAGCCCGTCGGCGTTCTTGCCGGCGCGCTTGGCCGTGATCGGCCCTGCGGTCGCCACGAGGATCTCGGGAGCCACCTCGGGCATGGTCCACAGCCGTGTGGACTCGAGCTTGTAGAACGGGCCAGAGTGCTTGACGTCCTTGCCTGCCAGCGAGGCAGCGAAGAGCTTCTTGATGACGTCGATCGCCTCGAACATGCGGTTGATCCGCTCGGGCGCCTCCGGCCAGTACTGGCCGATGATGTGCTCGTTGAGGGCCTCGCCGGAGCCGAGCCCGAGCCAGTGTCGCCCGGGGTACATCGCTGCGAGCGTCGCTGAGGCCTGCGCGACCATCGCGGGGTGCCACCGGAACGTCGGGGCGGTGACGCCAGGTCCGAGGTCCCCCTTGGTGCGCTCGCCGAGGGCCGAGAGGACGTTCCACACGAACGCGCTCTGTCCCTGCTGCGGCACCCACGGCTGGAAGTGGTCCGCAGCCATCACCCCGCTGAAGCCCTGCGTCTCCGCGTACTCCGAGAGCGCGATGATGTCGGTCGGGTGAAACTGCTCGAGCATGGCTGCATAGCCGATGGTCAGGTCCATCACGACAGCCTAGTACCTGGTCCCGCGGGTCCGACATAGTTCCGCCGACGTGACGGGAGTCACTGCAGCCCATGCGCGCGGCCAGGAACCGACCGCCCGGAGCTCGTCGCCGCCCGCGACGAAGTCTTGCTCGCTGATCGTGCGCACGGTGCCTGTCGCCGGGTTGAAGACCTGGAGCGCCCCGTCCGTCCCGCGTCCGACGACGAGCACCACGTGGCGAGGAACGCTGTCTGACCCGGTGAAGACCGGGACGGGACGCCCACGGTCGACAGCACGAGCGACGTCGTCGACGGCCTGCCGACAGCGTGCGGGGCTGTCGGAGTCGATCATCGTCACGCGGTACCTCGTGCCGCGGGGTCCCACGCCGGAGCTCATCTCTTCGCTCGCGCCCCACGGTGGCGTCCCCAGGGCCGTCGGCCACGCGAGCCGGGTCCTGACGACCGGGCGCAGGTCCGTGCGCGCGGAGCGGTCCGTACACGAGCTCGTCCGCTTCTGCACCTGGCGCTCCTCGTGCGTGAACCGGTACGCGATCCCGTCGGACGTCGAACCGTGCGGGCTCGCTTCTCCGGTGGTGGCGTCGTAGGCGTCGAGCATCCACAGCGCATAGACCGGGTCGGTCAGCATCCGCGCGACGACGAGCGAGACCGAGCCGCAGGTGGTCCCCGTGCTCTGCTGGAAGATCCGGACCCCGTGCAGCGTGCGCCGGGAGGTGAGGCGCGGGTCCGTCGGGTCGAGTGCGGTCGCGAGCCTCGTGGCGTCGATGGGAGCGATGCGGTCGGCGAACCGGACGAGCGTCGTGGGCGCGGCTCCGCTCGCGAGCGACGCGAGAACCCATGCACGATGCTCGTCCCCCGGCATGCTGGCCAGGGCTCTGTCCACCGTCTCTCGACCCGCCGCAGGCAGGCTGTCGTAAGCCTCCTGGGCTCTCCGAGCGGTGTCTCCGACAAGCGGGCGGGCAGCGTGCCGCAGAGCGTCCGGAGAACCCGCGGCCCGGAACGCCACCTGCCCGACGACGCCGTGCGGGGCGACCGACACCTGGTCGTCGACGACGTCGAGCGCGTGGTCGCACGCTCGTGCGGCGGCAGCTGCACCTGCGTCCGCGACGCGCGCAGCACGGATCGCGTCACGCACCCCCGACAGGCTGCCCGCGACGCCGTGCGCACCGCGCACGCGACGGCCCACGGAGCGGAGGCTGACCCCCACCTCGATGCGCCTCGCCCGTGCGGCCGCGAGCGCGTCCGCTGAAGCCTCGAGGGTGCGCCGGACGTCGTCGGTCAGGCCCGCTGCGTCGTCGGACGCGCCGCCGAGCGTGGGGAGCGACGTCTCGCCCACGGCCACCGTGAGAGCGGCCCACCGCTCGGCCTCCGCCCGGAGAGCAGCCGGACCGCCGGGCGCGGGCCCCGTCGCGCACGCCGTGCTCGAGGTGACCAGGCCCCGCAGCGCGCGCACGCTGGTCCGGACCTCTCGCGGGTCGAGCGAGAAGCCCAGCGACCGGACGTCGCCGAGCACCGCCCACAGGCCCCGCACGAGGGCCGCCCAGTCGAGTGCAGGCAGGACGCGCGGCATGCTCAGTCGGCGAGCACGCGGTGCGTCTTGGTATACGCAGCCTGTGCGCGCGGACGCACGACGACCGTGTCGATGTTCACGTGCGGTGGCTGCTCGAGGCTCCACCGGACGACCTCGGCCACGTCGCCGGCGACGAGCGGTCCGGGGACCCCCTCGTAGACGGCGTCTGCCTTGGCCTGGTCGCCGGCGAACCGCGTGAGGGAGAACTCGTCCGTGCGGACCATCCCGGGGGCGATCTCGATGACACGCAGGGGCTCACCGACCAGCTCGAGGCGCAGGGTCCGGGCGGCCACGCGCTCGGCGTACTTCGCGGCGACGTAGCCGCCACCGCCCTCGTACGGCTCGTGCGCGGCCGTCGACGTGATGACGACGACGTCCCCCTCGCTCTCGCGCAGGGCAGGCAGGAATCCCTGCACCACGCGGAAGGTGCCGAGGACGTTGAGCTCGTACATCCTGCGCCACAGGTCGAGGTCTGCGTCGGCGACACGGTCGGCGCCGAACGCTCCGCCGGCGTTGTTGACGACCGCGTCGACGGGCCCGTCGGCCAGGACCGTCTCGACGAGCCGGGCCACGTCCTCGTCGGACGTGATGTCGGCCTGGACCGCGGTCGCGCCCGTCCGCTCGGCTAGCTCGGCGAGCCGGTCGGCGCGCCGGGCGACGGCCACAACGTCCCAGCCGTGCGAGCGCAGGAGCTCGACGGTCGAGGCGCCGATCCCGGACGACGCACCGGTCACCACCACACGACGAGGCCGACCGGCCCCGCCCGAGGTGGCGTCGGGACGACGGGCGGGCGGCTGCGTGCTGGACGACGTGTGCGTCACAGGGACTCCTCGAGAGTGGTCAAGACCTCGTCGTACACGGCGAGCGCGGTGGCGACCTCGTCGGTCGTCACGACGCACGGCGGCACGACGTGGATGCGGTTGTCGGCGGTGAACGGAAGGAGGCCCCGGGCGAGGCACCCGTCGCGGACGATCACCATGCTCTGCGGGCTGACGGGCTCCCGTGTCTCACGGTCACGGACGAGCTCGAGCGCCCAGAATACGCCGAGACCGCGGACCTCGCCGATGCTCGGGTGCTTCTCTGCGAGCGCGGCGAGACCAGGTCCGATCGCCTCGGCGCCGACCCGTCGGGCGTTCTCGACGATGCCTTCGTCAGCCATCGCGTCGAGCGTGCCGACGATCGCCGCCATGGCGAGCGGGTGGCCCGAGTACGTGAGCCCACCGGGGAAGACCCTCTCGTCGAAGGTCGCCGCGATCTCGTCGGAGATGATGACGCCTCCGGCCGGGACATACCCGGAGTTGACCCCCTTGGCGAAGCTCACGAGGTCTGGACGGACGTCGAAGCCGTCGAAGGCGAACCACTGGCCGGTCCGGCCGAAACCGACCATCACCTCGTCGAGGATGATGAGGATGCCGTACCGGTCGGCGAGCTCACGGACTCCGGCCAGATACCCGGGCGGGGGCGTGAGGACGCCTGCCGTCCCGGGGATCGTCTCGAGCAGGATCGCCGCGACCGACGACGGGCCCTCGCACTGCAGGACCCGGTGGAGGTGGGCGAGCGCCCGCTCGCACTCCTGGGCCTCGTCCTGGGCCCAGAAGTCCGAGCGGTAGAGGTACGGCGTGAAGGCGTGGACGTGCCCGCTCGCATACTCGTTGGGGACGCGCCGCCAGTCGCCGGTCGCGACGACGGCTGCGCCCGTGTTGCCGTGGTACGACCGGTAGCCGGACACGATCTTGTCTCGGCCCGTGTGCAGCCGGGCCATCCGGATGGCGTTCTCGTTGGCGTCTGCTCCACCGTTGGTGAAGAACACCTTGTTCATGCCGTCCGGAGCGTGCTGGGTGATGCGCTGCGCCGCCCTCCCGCGTGCGAGGTGGGCGTGGCCGGGCGCGATGGTCGTCAAGAGCCCGGCCTGCTCGGTGATCGCGGCGACGACACGGGGGTGCTGGTGACCGATGTTGATGTTGACGAGCTGGGAGGAGAAGTCGAGGTAGCGGCGACCGGCGTCGTCCCAGACCTCGCACCCGAGCCCTCCCGCGATGGTCAGGGGTGCGAGGGCACCTTGGGCCGACCAGGAGTGGAAGACGTGCGCGCGGTCGAGCGTGAGCGCGTCGTCACCGGGCGGCGGTGTGGCTGGTGGTGTCATGGGTGCTCACTCGCCTCCGGCCTCGAGGTCGACGGAGAGCGGCGTGAAGCCGGTCCCCGTGGTGTCGAGGCCTTCGGCCTCGAGCTCGTCGAGCGCCTGCGTCACGTACTCGTTCGTGAACGCGTAGTCGTCCGGTGCGGCCGTGATGACGGTCGAGCCCTGGTCGTTGACGGCGGTCATGGCGATGTCGACCGTCTGGTCCCAGGCGTCCTGGTCGATCATGCCGATCCCGTCGGGAGACGGCCACACGAGCTTGTTCACCTCGTTGACCTGCCACAGCTGGTGGCTCGCACCGAGCTGTGAGCCCGCGGCCACGACCATGTCGCGGCACTCTTCGGCGTTGTCCCGGCAGTAGATCCAACCCTGCAAGGACGCCTTGACGAACGCGACGGTCGTCGCCTCGTACGCCGGATCCGTCGTGAGGCGTTCGGTGTTCGCCCAGATGGCGTCCTGGAGCATGGCCGTACCTTCGTCGTTCCAGTCGACGACGGAGAAGTCGTCAGGCGTGTAGAGCTCACCGGTGGCGGGGTTCTCGGCTTCGAGGAGCTGCGCGTACTCGTTGTACGTCATCGCCTGCGCGGCGTCGATGTCGCCGCTGAGGAGCGCGTTCATGTCGAACTGCTGCTGGACGAGGGTCACGTCGCTCGCGGGGTCGAGGTCGGCCTGCGCCATGCCGGCGAAGAGCTCGAACTCGTTGCCGAACCCCCAGCTGCCGACGTTCGTGCCTGCCAGGTCGGCGGCGGTCGTGATGCCGCTCTCCGCGAACGCCACCTGGAGCGTGCCGGAACGCTGGTAGATCTGCGCGACGTCGGTGATGGTGGCTCCCTGCTCGCGGGACGCGAGCGCCTTGGGCACCCACGCGATCGCGAAGTCGACCTGGTCGTTGGCGAGCGCGGTCTGCGGCACGATGTCGACGCCGCCCTCGAGGATCTCGACGTCGAGCCCGGCGTCTTCGTAGAAGCCCTTGTCCCGGGCTGCGATGTACCCGGAGAACTGGCCCTGGTTGAACCACTGCAGCTGGAGGCTGACCGGGGTCAGCCCGTCCGCGGTCGTCTCGGTCTCGTCGGACGACGAGTCCGCAGCGCTGCAGCCTGCGAGCGTGAGCGCCGCGACGGCGCTGACGACGGTGAACGTGCGGATCGCTCGGGTGGTGGGATGGCTCATGGTGGTCCTTCCAGGCTCTGGGGGTCAGGCTCTGATGGGTGGTGCGCGTGCGGTCGTGAGGTTCAGGGTGCGGCGCGACCGCGGTGCACGGCGCGCTCGAGCAGGAGGGTGACGAGGTAGAAGGTCAGTCCCAGCACGACGGCACCGAGGACGAACGCCCAGGCGCGCGGGTAGGCGCTGTTGGCGGCCGCTGACGTGATCCGAGATCCGAGACCGTCCTGCAGCCCGCCGAAGTACTCGGCGACGACCGCGGCGATGACCGCGACCGACGACGCGATGCGGATGCCGGTGAACAGGTACGGGAGCGCACCCGGGATCGTCAGGGTGCGGGCGAGCTGCCACGGTGTCGCCGCGTAGGCGCGCAGGAGGTCGACGTGGACGGGATGGACCTGGCGCAGCCCTTTGAGGGTGTTGACGAAGACGGGGGCGAAGACGACGACGGCGACGATGATCTGGCGCGGGGTCGTCGACGTCGTCCCGAACATCGTGTTGAGCGCCGGGGCCAGCGCGACGATCGGCATGACTCCCGCGGCAGCGGCCGCGGGCGACACGACACCGTCGAAGAACGGGCTGCGTGCCGCGAGGAGAGCGAGACCGACAGCGAGGACGATCCCGACGACAAGGCCGACGAGGACGTTGCGCCCGGTCGCGAGCATCGCGTCGGCGACGAACGAGCGCGACACGACGAGCTGGTCCCAGATCGCCGACGGGCTCGGCAAGAGGTACGGCTTGATGTCCCGCTGCACGACGAACGACTCCCACGCGACGAGGACGAGCGCCCCGAGGAGGAGCGGGGCGACCCACCTGCTCACCGTGCGCCACCGGGTTGCCGTCACCGGAGGTCTCCCCCGCGCCGACCGGCCTGGGCGCTGTGCCCTGAGCCGTCGTGGAGCGCCTCGCGCACCCGCGTGACGGCGGAGAAGAAGCCCGTGTCCTCACGGAGCCCGTCGACGCGCTCCCCCGCACCGCCGAGATCGACAGGCACGATGCCGGTGATCCGTCCTGGGCGGGGAGACATGACGACGACACGGTCGGAGAGGTACACGGCCTCAGGGATCGAGTGCGTGACGAACACGACGGCGGCCCGCGTCTGCGCGCAGATGGTGAGGAGCTCGCTCTGCATGCGTTCGCGCGTCATCTCGTCGAGAGCTCCGAAGGGCTCGTCCATGAGGAGCAGGCTGGGTTCCTCGGCGAGCGCACGGGCGATCGCGACGCGCTGCTGCATGCCGCCAGAGAGCTGGTGCGGGTAGGTGTCGACGACGTCGGCCAGACCGACCAGGCTGAGCATCTCGAGAGCCCTGGACCGTCGCTGGGCCCGACCGGTCCCGTGGAGCTCCAGCGGCAGCTCGACGTTGGCGCGGACGGTCCGCCACGGGAGCAGGCCTGCGCTCTGGAAGACGATCCCGTAGTCCTGGTTGGCACGAGCCGCTGCAGCGGTGCGTCCGAACACCTCGATCGTTCCCGACGTCGGCCGGTCGAGATCGGCGACGAGGCGCAGGAGCGTCGACTTTCCGCACCCGGACGGGCCGATGAGAGAGACGATCTCGCCGGCGGCGACCGAGAGGTCGACGCCGTCCAGGGCGACGACCGGGCTCCCACCAGAGCCGCTGAAGGTCTTGCCGACCCCGCGGGCGACGACGGCCGCCGCGGGACCAGCCGCAGGTGCCGGCTCGACGCGCTGCGCCTGGGACGTGCTGACCTCGTTCATGATGCACTCCGGTTCATGGTGACCTCCGAGAAGCGGTAGCGGCGCAGCCCCAGGCCGAGGAGAGAGACGAGCCCGGCAGCGACGAGACCCAGGAGCGCGGCGGCGATGATCGCGGTCCACGGCTTGGCCGGGTCTCCGCTGGCGGACTGTGCGTACGTGATGACGAGGCGACCGATGCCACCGCCCGTGCCCGTCGACACCTCGGCGACGATCGCGCCCACGATGGCGGCCGCGGCACCCAGCCGCAGCGCCGGCAGCGCGTACGGCACGCTCGCCGGCAGGCGCAAGGACCACACGGTGCGCAACCATCCCGCGTCGTACGACCGCATGAGCTCGGTGTGGATGTGCTCCGGAGACGTGAGCCCTTTGAGCATGCCGACCGTCACGGGGAAGAACGCGAGGTACGAGGCGATGAGCGCAACCGACATCCACGGGGTCCACTCGTAGGGCCCGAGCGCGATCGAGCCGCTCCATCCAGCCACGAGCGGGGCGAGCGCGACGAGCGGGACCGTCTGGCTGAGAACGATCCACGGCAGGAGCGCGTCGTGCGCCACCCTGAACCGCGTCATGACGAGTGCGAGCAGCACCCCGACGAGCACCCCGACCACCCATCCCGCGAGCGCGATGCCCAAGGTCGTGGCGCTCGCGGCCACGAGATCGGCAAAGACGGTCGGTGACCCGGTGGCTGACGTCGTGGGCTGGGCGAAGCGTGCTGCGACCTCCCACGTGTGCGGCATCGCGAGGTCGGAGGTCCGGGGCAGCACAGCGACCGAGCCGAGCGTGAGCCCGCCCTCGGGACCGATCGCCTTGTAGACCTCCCAGAGCACGATGCCTGCGAGGCCTCCCGTCGCGGCGAGCGCCACCTGGCGGCTGCGTCCACGTACGGGTGAAGCAGGTGGGGCGGCTGGTGCGGGCGGGTCCGGCGGGCTCGTCATGCCTTGGCCACGACGTGGTCGGAGAGGTTGGGGATGATCCGCTCGCCGTACTGGCGCATCGTCTCTTCCTTGTTGTCGTGCTGGAGGTATCCGGCGAACTGGTGGACGCCGAGGTCGCGCAGCGCCTCGAGCTTCTCGATGTGCTCGCGGGGGCTGCCGAGGAGGCAGAACCGCTCCACGATCTCGTCGGGGACGAACGCCGCGTGGCTGTTGCCCGAGCGGCCGTGCTCGTTGTAGTCGTATCCCTGACGGCCGGCGATGTAGTCCGTGAGCGCTGCGGGGACAGCAGCGCCGGCGCCGTACTTCGTGACGATGTCGGCGACGTGGTTGCCGACCATCCCGCCGAACCACCGGCACTGCTCGCGCATGTGCGCACGCTCGGCAGGCGAGTCGCCGTCACCGACGTACATGGGTGCCGCGACGCAGAACTTGATCGCCTCGGGGTCCCGGCCCGCTTTCTCGGCCGAGTCCTTGACGGCCTTGATCATCCAGGCGGCGATGTCCGGGTCGGCGAGCTGGAGGATGAAGCCGTCCCCGACCTCCCCGGTGAGCTTGAGCGCGAGCGGACCGTAGGCCGCGACCCACATCTCCAGCTCTGAGCCCTTGCTCCACGGGAACTGCAGGGTCGATCCGTTGACCTCGACGCTGCGGCTGTTCGCGAGCTCGCGGATGACGTGGATGGACTCGCGCAGCGTGACGAGCGTCGAGGGGCGTCCGTTGAGGACGCGGACCGCAGAGTCACCACGGCCGATGCCGCAGACGGTCCGGTTGCCGAACATCTCGTTGAGCGTCGCGAAGAGGGACGCGAGGACCGTCCAGTCCCGGGTGGACGGGTTGGTGACCATGGGGCCGACGATGATCTTGCGCGTCGCCGCGAGCATCTGCGAGTAGACGACGAAGGGTTCCTGCCACAGGAGGTGCGAGTCGAACGTC
Source organism: Sanguibacter antarcticus (assembly GCF_002564005.1). Taxonomy (NCBI): domain Bacteria; kingdom Bacillati; phylum Actinomycetota; class Actinomycetes; order Micrococcales; family Sanguibacteraceae; genus Sanguibacter; species Sanguibacter antarcticus. The sequence continues at coordinate 1,608,968 of NZ_PDJG01000001.1, forward strand.
CACGCGTGCGTGAAGCCGTGGGTCTCGGCCAGGCGCGTGAGCTCGATGGTCCGTGAGGCGGGCGGGTTGGTCTGCAGGACGACACCGAAGTCCATGCGGGGGCCTTTCGACGAGGGGCGTCCGACGCGCGGGGGGCCGGTCGGACGAGGACGGTCAGAGGAGGTACTGGGACAGTCCGCGCTTGAGGTAGCGGCCGTGCCCGGCGCGCCCGTGGTACTCGCCGGCGTCGATGATCACCGAGCCGCGGGACATGACCGTGTCGACGTGGCCGTCGATCTCGAAGCCCTCCCAGGCGGAGTAGTCGAGGTTCATGTGGTGGGTGTCCACGGAGATGCTCGTGTGCCCAGCCGGGTCGTACACGACGATGTCGGCGTCCGCGCCGGGCTGGATGACGCCCTTGGTGCCGTAGATGCCGAACATCCTCGCCGGGGTGGTGCAGCAGATCTCGACCCATCGTTCGAGAGAGATCTTTCCGGTGACGACGCCCTGGTAGACGAGGTCGAGCCGGTGCTCGACCGACCCGATCCCGTTGGGGATCTTGGTGAAGTCCCCGACGCCGAGCTCTTTCTGCCCCTTCATGCAGAAGGGACAGTGGTCGGTGCTCACGAGCTGGAGGTCGTTCGTGCGCAGCGCCTGCCACATGTGCTCCTGGTGGCCTTCCTTCCGCGAGCGCAGCGGGGTCGAGCACACCCACCCTGCTCCGTCGAAGCCAGGGGCGCCGAGCTGCTCTTCCAGGGAGAGCCACAGGTACTGAGGGCAGGTCTCACCGAAAACGTTCTGTCCGGTGTCGCGCGCTTCGGCGATCCGTTGGACGGCTTGCTTCGCCGAGACGTGCACGACGTAGAGGGGCGCGCCGGTGAGGTCCGCGAGGCGGATGGCCCGGTAGGTCGCTTCCTCTTCGGTCTGCCACGGACGGGTGAGTCCGTGGTGCAGCGGCGAGGTCTCTCCGCGCTGGAGCGCCTGCTGCTGGAGGAGGTCGATGACGCTGCCGTTCTCGGCGTGCATCATGAGCAGCCCGCCGTTGTGGGCGGCACGCTGCATGGCGCGCACGATCTGGCCGTCGTCGGAGAGGAACACGTCCTTGTAGGCCATGAAGAGCTTGAAGCTCGAGACGCCCTCGTCGATGAGCGTGTCCATCGCGGCGAGCGAGACGTCGTCGACACCACCGAGGATCTGGTGGAAGGCGTAGTCGATCGCGCACTTCCCGGCCGCCTTCTCGTGCCATGCCGCGAACTGCGTGAGGACGTCCTGCCCGGCGTACTGGACGGAGAAGTCGATGATCGTCGTCGTGCCGCCCCATGCGGCGGCCCGGGTGCCGGTCTCGAACGTGTCCGAGGCGGCGGTCCCCCGAACGGCATCTCCATGTGCGTGTGGGCGTCGATCCCGCCCGGGACCACGTACTTTCCGGTCGCGTCGATGACACGGTCCAGCCCGGCGCGGAACGTCTCCCCGAGCAGGGTGGATCCGGGCTCGAGGACGGCGGCGATGGTCTCGTCCTCGACGAGGACGTCGGCGAGCGCGGAACCGGTCGAGCTGACGACGGTGCCGCCGGTGATGAGCGTGTACATGGTGTCTCCTCGTGCGTCAGCAGGTCTCAGGGCGTCTCGCGGATGGCCTCGGGCGTCATGGTGCGACGAGGGGGCCGTAGGCGTCGGGCCTGCGGTCGCGGAAGAACTGCCAGCGCTCGCGCACGAGTCGGATCTGGTCGAGGTCGATGTCACGGATGAACATCTGGGACTCGGTGGAGGAGCCGACCTCGCCCACGTACTCACCGTCCGGCCCGACGACGTAGGAGCTGCCGTAGAAGTTCACGGCCTCGTCGCCGTACTCGTTGTCCTCGAGGCCGACGCGGTTGGTCGCGACGACGAAGTAGCCGTTCGCGACGGCGGCTGCGGGCTGCTCGATCTCCCAGAGCTTGTTGGAGATGCCGGGTGCGGTGGCGTTGGGGTTGAAGACGATCTGCGCACCGTTGAGGGCGAGCGCTCGCCAGCCCTCGGGGAAGTGCCGGTCGTAGCAGATGTTCACGCCGATCTTTCCGACCGCCGTGTCGAAGACCGGGTACCCGAGGTTCCCCGGACGGAAGTAGAACTTCTCCCAGAACTTCGGCAGGTGCGGGATGTGGTGCTTGCGGTACTTGCCGAGGTAGGAGCCGTCGGCGTCGATGACGGCGGCCGTGTTGTACAGGACGCCCGGTTGGTCCTCCTCGTACACGGGCAGGACGATGACGATGGAGAGCTCTTTCGCGAGCGCCTGGAACCGTTCGACCGTCGGACCGGGGACGGACTCCGCGTACTCGTAGTACTTCGTGTCCTGGACGATCCCGAAGTACGGACCGTAGAAGAGCTCCTGGAAGCAGATGATGTCTGCGCCCTGGGCCGCGGCGTCGCGCGCGAACTCTTCGTGCCGGACGATCATGGACTCCTTGTCGCCGGTCCACGTGGTCTGGGTCAGTGCGGTTCTGACGATGCTCAACGCTGCTCCTCGGGTCGGGCTGCTGCGGAGTCGGTGGCTTCCGCGTCGTTGCTGTCACCCTGGGGCTTGAACATTTCGTCGGGGTTACCGCCCGGCCCGTTCTGGGTCGCGCTGATGTCGGTCGCGTAAATTCCCTGGCGCGAGCGGTCGTCGGAGGAGACGAAGGTCCCAGACTCGGACGGTGGACCTCTCCCAGCTCGTCGTCGACCGCTCCCCCGCAGGTATCGCCGCGACGGTCGGTCGGCTCATCCGGACGGGCGAGCTCCGCCCTGGCTCGCGCATCCCGACCGTCCGCGACGTCGCTGCCCAGCTCCACGTGAGCCCGGCGACGGTGAGCGGCGCGTGGCACGCGCTCTCCGAAGCGGGCCTTGTGCGCTCGCGCGGACGTGCCGGCACGTACGTCCTCGACCAGACGTCGCCCTGGTTGCCGCCGCGCTACCAGGACCTCGCCGCGAGCGACCAGGTCCCCTACCGGCTGGACCTCTCCTCGGGGACGCCCGACCCGCTGCTCCTTCCCCCGGTCGGGGCCGCGTTCGCCCACCTGGCACGACGGACGCAGGCTGCGACGACGTCGAGCTATCTCGGCCCGGCCGTCGTCGCACCGCTCGAGCACCGTCTGCGGGCGGAGTGGCCGTTCGAGCCGGAAGAGCTGACGGTGGTCGACGGGGCGATGGACGGCGTCGCCCGGACGCTCGAGGTCCTCACCGGCCTGGGCACGCGGGTCGTCGTCGAGGACCCTGGCTTCCCGCCCTTCTTCGACCTCCTCGACCTGCTCGGCGCCGAGCGTGTCCCCGTCGCGATGGACGACCACGGGATGCGTCCTGACCTCCTTGCCGCGGCTCTGGGGTCTCGCCCAGCGGTGGTCCTGCTCCAGCCGCGGGCGCAGAACCCGACCGGGGCCTCGCTCACGCAGGAGCGCGCCGGCGAGCTGGCGCACGTGCTGCGCACCCATCACGACGGGAGGGACGTCGTCGTCCTCGAGGACGACCACAGCGCCGGGATCTCCCAGGCCGCTGCGGTGAGCCTCGGTTCCCACCTCCCGGGCCGGGTGGTGCACGTCCGGAGCTTTTCGAAGTCCCACGGACCTGACCTGCGCATCGCCGCGGTCGGAGGGCCGGCACCGGTGCTGCGCAAGATCATCGCCCGCCGCATGCTCGGACCCGGGTGGACGAGCCGCATGCTGCAGTCGGTGCTCCTGGAGCTCCTCACGGACCCGGGCTCGCGCACAGCCGTCACCCACGCCCGTGCGACATACCGCATCCGTCAGCGCGAGCTGTCCCGTGCGGTGACCGCCGCAGGGGCCACGCTGCGCGCCGGCGACGGCCTGAACATGTGGCTCCCTGTCGCCGACGAGCGCGCCGCGCTCCTCTACCTCGCGGCCACGGGGATCCGGGCGGCCCCTGGGGCACCGTTCAGCGCCTCCGTCGACGGGCCGGCAGCGACCGGTGGAGCCGGCGCTGCCCCGGCGCCGCACCTGCGGGTCAGCCTCGGTCCCGTCCGCGACGCCTACGGTGCGCTCGCCACGACGCTCGCGGCGGCTGCACTGTCGACGACCTGACCCATCACCGGACCGGCCCCTGACGATGCCGGGTCCGCTCGTGGGAGCGCCCGGGTTCAGGGGCAGCCCGCGAGTCTGGAAAGATGGTGGACCATGAGCGCATCTGCTGGACTCCCCACGCCCGCCACCGGTTCCGAGCCCGACACGTCGCTGGTGGTGCGGGTCGGGACGGTCCCCGACAAGGTCAGCCTCGACGGTCTCGAGACCCGATGGGCCTCAGCCTGGGACGGATCGGGCACGTACTCCTTCGACCGCTCGGCGGACCGTGCAGACGTGTACTCGATCGACACCCCGCCGCCGACGGTCTCCGGCTCGCTGCACGTCGGTCACGTCTTCAGCTACACGCACACGGACGTCGTCGCCCGCTTCCAGCGCATGCGCGGCAAGTCGGTCTTCTACCCGATGGGCTGGGACGACAACGGACTGCCGACGGAGCGTCGCGTGCAGAACTACTACGGTGTCCGCTGCGACCCGTCGCTCCCCTACGTCGAGGGCTACGTGCCACCGCTGGAAGGAGCCGAGGGAAAGAGCGTCAAGGCCGCAGACCAGCAGCCGATCGGCCGCAAGAACTTCGTCGAGCTCTGCGAGCGCCTCACCGGCGAGGACGAGAAGGAGTTCGAGTCGCTGTGGCGATACCTCGGGCTCTCCGTCGACTGGCAGCACCACTACCAGACCATCGGTCGGACCGCTCAGGCCACCGCGCAGACCGCGTTCCTGCGCAACCTTGCCCGCAACGAGGCCTACCAGGCCGAGGCGCCGGGCCTCTGGGACGTGACGTTCCAGACGGCCGTCGCGCAGGCCGAGCTCGAGGCACGCGACTACCCCGGCCACTTCCACAAGGTGGCCTTCCACACCCCTGACGGCAGCGACGTCGTCATCGAGACGACCCGCCCCGAGCTCCTTCCCGCGTGCGTCGCCCTCATCGCGCACCCGGACGACGAGCGCTACCAGCACCTGTTCGGCACCACGGTGACCTCCCCGCTCTTCGGCGTCGACGTCCCTGTCCTCGCGCACACCATGGCGGAGCCCGACAAGGGCGCCGGCATCGCGATGTGCTGCACCTTCGGTGACCTTACCGACGTCCAGTGGTGGCGTGAGCTCCAGCTCCCCACCCGGTCGATCCTCGTCCGCGACGGGCGCATCACGCGCGAGACGCCGGACTGGATCACGTCCGAGCAGGGCACCGCGCTCTTCGCCGAGATGCTCGGCAAGACGACCTTCTCGGCACGGACCGCTGTCGTCGACGCTCTGCGGGAGTCCGGCGATCTCCACGGCGAGCCCGTCGCCACGCAGCGCAAGGCGAACTTCTTCGAGAAGGGCGACAAGCCGCTCGAGATCGTCACGAGCCGCCAGTGGTACATCCGCAACGGTGGGCGCGACGCCGATCTCAACGCGGCGCTGCTCGCTCGCGGCGACGAGCTGAAGTTCCACCCCGAGTTCATGGCCGTGCGCTACTCCAACTGGGTGGGCGGCCTCAACGGCGACTGGCTCGTCTCCCGCCAGCGCTTCTTCGGCGTGCCGATCCCCGTCTGGTACCCGGTCGACGCCCACGGCGAGCCCCGGTGGGACGCCCCGCTCGTCCCGGACGAGGCCGACCTGCCCATCGACCCGTCCTCCGACACTCCTGCAGGATTCACCGCCGACCAGCGCGGCCAGGCAGGCGGGTTCATCGGCGACCCCGACATCATGGACACCTGGGCGACCTCCTCGCTCACACCCCAGATCGCCGGCGGCTGGCTCACCGACCCTGACCTCTTCTCCCGCGTGTTCCCGATGGACCTGCGACCCCAGGGCCAGGACATCATCCGCACATGGCTCTTCTCGACCGTCGTCCGTGCGCACCTCGAGCACGGCTCGCTCCCCTGGGCCAACGCTGCGATCTCGGGCTGGATCCTCGACCCGGACCGCAAGAAGATGAGCAAGTCCAAGGGCAACGTCGTCACGCCCATGGGCCTGCTCGAGGAGCACGGCTCCGACGCGGTCAGGTACTGGGCCGCCTCGGCACGCCTCGGGACGGACGCAGCCTTCGAGGTCGGTCAGATGAAGATCGGTCGCCGGCTCGCCATCAAGGTGCTCAACGCGAGCAAGTTCGCGCTCTCGTTCGCCGGTGACGACGAGCTCTCGCTCGACCCGACGCTGGTCACCGAACCCCTCGACCGGGCGATGCTCGCCGGGCTCGCAGACGTCGTCGACAAAGCGACCGCAGCGCTCGAGGCGTACGACCACACCCGTGCGCTCGAGGTCTCCGAGACCTTCTTCTGGACGTTCTGCGACGACTACCTCGAGCTCGTCAAGGACCGTGCCTACGGTGCAGGCGACGCAACCGTGTCGGCTGCGACGCTCTCGGCTCGGACCGGTCTCGCCGTCGCTCTCGACACGCTGCTGCGCCTCTTCGCGCCGGTCCTGCCGTTCGCGACCGAAGAGGTGTGGTCGTGGTGGCGCGACGGCTCGGTCCACCACGCTGCATGGCCGGCGTCAGAGGGCCTGCGCACGGCGGCCGGAGATGCAGACGTCTCCGTGCTCACCGCGGCCGGGCACGCCCTCGGGTCGCTGCGCAAGATCAAGTCCGAGGCCAAGGTCTCCATGCGCACGCCCATCCTGCTCGCCGAGCTCGCGGTGCCTGCCGCATACCTGCCGGCGATCGAGTCGGCACGCGTCGACGTCGAGGGAGCCGGGCGCGTCACGGGCAGCCTGACGCTCGCGGTCGCAGGCTCCGACCAGGGCGACCCGTCCGTCCAGGGCGGGATCCTCGTCGTGCGCTCCGAGCTCGGCGAGGCCGAGCCGAAGCCGGCACGCAATGCGTGAGAAGGCGTCACCGAGCCACATCACCATCCCGCCTGAGACGTCCATCAACACGTTGCTCGCCGACCGCGTCCGCACGGCGGGCGCGGACCCTCTGTACGAGCGCAAGAGCGACGACGGCACCTCCTGGACCTCGGTCTCGGCGCAGTCCTTCGCCGACGACGTCGCGGCCGTCGCCGGAGGGCTCGTCGCTCGGGGCGTCGAGGTCGGCGACCGGGTCGCCATCATGTCCCACACCCGCTACGAGTGGACGCTCCTCGACTTCGCGGTCTGGGCCGTCGGGGCCGTTCCGGTACCGGTGTACGAGACGAGCTCGATCGAGCAGGTGCGGTGGATCCTCGACGACTCAGGTGCGTGCCTCGCCCTCGTCGAGACGGCAGCCCACGCGACGATCGTTGCCGCCGCCCGCACCGACCTTCCGGCGCTCACCGACGTCCTCGTCATCGAGGACGACGCGGTCGGCCTCCTGCGTGCTGCCGGCGTCGACATCGACGCCGCCCAGGTGACGGCGCGCAGCACAGCCGTCCACGGCGACGACCTCTCCACGATCATCTATACGTCAGGGACCACCGGGCGACCCAAGGGCGCCGAGCTCACGCACCACAACTTCGTGTTCCTCACACGCAACGGTGTCGAAGGCCTGGGAGACGTCTGCGCCGGCCCCGAGGCACGCACGCTCCTCTTCATGCCCCTCGCCCACGTGTTCGCCCGCTTCATCCAGGTCTTGTGCGTCACCTCCGGTGCCGTCCTCGGGCACACCTCGGACACCCGCACCCTCCTGCCAGACCTCACGTCTTTCGGTCCGACGTTCCTCCTCGCCGTGCCACGCGTCTTCGAGAAGGTGTACAACTCCTCCGAGCAGAAGGCCGGGGTCGGCCCCCGCCTCACGCTCTTCCGCTGGGCGGCCAAGGTCGCTGTCGACACCTCGACCGCCTGGGACTCACCGACCCGACCCTCGCTCGGGCTCCGGGCTCAGCACGCGGTGGCCGACGCCCTCGTCTACGGCAGGCTCCGTGCTGCGCTCGGCGGTCACGCGACGTACGCCATCTCCGGAGGCGCGCCCCTCGGAGAACGGCTCGGCCACTTCTACCGCGGTATCGGACTGACCGTCCTCGAGGGTTACGGGCTCACGGAGACGACCTCAGCGACGGCCGTCGGGCGTCCGGGCAGCACACGGGTCGGGACCGTCGGCCTCCCCTTTCCCGGCACCGCCGTCAGGGTCACGGACGACGGCGAGATCCTCGTCCACGGGGGCCACGTCTTCCGCGGGTACCGCAACGACCCCGACGCCACAGCCGAGGCGCTCGTGGACGGCTGGTTCCGGACCGGCGACCTCGGCACGCTCGACGACGACGGGTTCCTGCGGATCACGGGCCGCACGAAGGAGATCATCGTCACCGCAGGCGGGAAGAACGTCGCACCAGCGCTCCTCGAGGACCGGTTCCGTGGGCACCCGCTCGTCAGCCAGTGCGTCGTCGTCGGCGACCAGCAACGGTTCATCGCTGCGCTCGTCACGCTCGATGAAGAGATGCTCCCCGGGTGGTTGCGCACCCACGGTCTGCCAGACATGGACGTCAGAGCCGCAGCCGTGCACCCCACCGTCCTCGAAGCGCTCGAGCGCGCGGCCGCGCGCTCGAGCGAGGTCGTCTCCCGTGCCGAGTCCATCCGGAAGGTCCGCGTCCTGACGACAGACTTCACCGAGCGGAACGGATATCTGACGCCGTCGCTCAAGGTGCGTCGCTCTCTCGTGGTGAGCGACTTCGCCGCCGACATCACTGCGCTCTACGCGGTGGGCTGACGACCGGGACGGTGCACCACCGTCGGGCGGCTCCACCGTGAGTGGGCATACGGATCAGTAACGTAACATAAACGTAACCCAATGGATACCCTGTCCTGATATGGTGCGTTCTCCGGTCGCGATCGCCTCCGCCGTCGGCAACACTCAGGTGGAGACGGGTCCGACCGTTTGTTGAAGTGCTCGCACGCTGACGCGGCGTGCGTGACTGTCGTCCACCGGCCGCTGAGCCACGCTGTGCGCGTCGCTGGACGACGTTTCCTACGGTTCGAGGGGCTCATGAAAACGTCACGATCGATCATCCCGACGGCGGCAGTCGCTGTTCTGCTCCTCGCAGGCTGCAGCTCGACGGACACCGCAGCCGAGAGCGAAGGCGGCATCGCCCTCATCACAGAGGGCACGCTCACGCTGTGCACCAACCCACCGTACGAGCCGTTCGAGTTCGAGAAGGACGGCGAGGTCGTCGGCCTCGACATCGACATCGTCGCGGAGGTTGCCGCCGATCTTCGTCTCGAGCTCGCCACGGTGAGCACCCCGTTCGAGGGGATCCAGTCCGGTGCAGCGCTGAGCGCCGGCCAGTGCGACATCGTCGCGTCCGGCATCACCATCACGGACGAGCGTGCCCTGAACCTCGACTTCTCCGACGCGTACTTCGACGCCGACCAGGGCTTGCTCGTACCCGCCGGCTCCGACCTCTCGTCGATCGAGTCGCTCAAGGGCAAGCGGATCTCGGTCATGGTCGCCACCACAGGCGCGACGATGGCACAGGAGAACGGCCTGACCACGACCGAGTACGACGACCTCGGCACACAGATCCAGGCTCTCCAGGCGGACCAGGTCGACGCCGTGATCAACGACGTCGCCTCGCTCCTGCCGTACGTGGACCAGGGCTTCGAGATCGCCAGCAACTTCGCGACTGGTGAGGTCTACGGTCTGGGCGTCAAGAAGGGCAACACCGAGCTGCTCGACTCCGTCAACGCGACGCTCAGCCGCATCAGGTCCGACGGGACATACTCCAACATCTATGCCGAGTGGATCGGCGTCACCCCCTCCCAGGGCTGATCCATCATGACCACCGAGGACTCGACCGTCGCCCGGCACGCCCCACGCCGGGCGCGGTTGAGCCCACGGCGGCGCGCACGGATCTTCCGTGGGATCCAGTATGCGATCCTCGTCGTCGCCGTCGTCGGGATCTTCCTGCTCATCGACTGGGACCGGATCAGCGAGAGCGTCTTCAACATCGACGCTGCCAAGGCTCTGCTCCCGCGGGTGCCGCTCGCGTTCAAGAACACCGTCGTCTACACAGCCGCGTCCTTCGCGATCGGGTTGAGCCTCGGCACCGTGCTCGCACTCATGAAGCTCTCGTCCGTCGCGCCCTACCGCTGGATCGCGACCGCGTACATCGAGTTCTTCCGTGGGATCCCCGCGCTCCTCGTCGTGTTCTCGTTCGGCTACGCGGTGCCCATCGCACTGGGTGTCCGGATCGACTCCCTGACACTCAAGGCAGCTCTCGCCCTCGGGCTCGTCTCCGCCGCCTACATCGCCGAGACTCTCCGAGCCGGCATCCAGGCAGTCCCTCGGGGACAGGTCGAGGCCGCACGCTCGCTCGGCATGTCCAGCGGACGCACCCTCGCCACCGTGGTCATCCCGCAGGCGTTCCGGATCGTGCTGCCCCCCATGACGAACGAGATCATCCTCCTCACCAAGGACACCTCGCTCATCTTCGTCCTCGGGCTCGCTGCGTCCCAGTTCGACCTGACGAAGATCGGTCGCGACGCTCTCGTCTCCGCAGCAGGCGGAGGGACGACCGGCCTGTTCGTGGCCGGCTTCGGGTACCTGTGCATCACGATCCCCCTCGGACTGCTCGCCCGCTGGCTCGAGAACCGCACCGGCAAGAAGTCACGCCGATGATGCCCCCCGAGCCGAAGGAGCTGCACGTGGACACCGCCGCCGGACCCGTCGTCGCGATCACAGACCTGCGCAAGAGCTTCGGCAGCCGTGAGGTGCTCAAGGGGATCGACCTCGATGTGGCACCCGGCGAGGTCGTGTGCGTCATCGGCCCCTCCGGATCAGGAAAGTCGACCCTCCTGCGCTGCGTCAACCAGCTCGAGGTCGCAACCTCCGGGACCGTGACCGTCCTGGGAACAGAGACGACGGACCCGGACGTCGACATCGACGCCGTCCGGCAGAAGGTCGGCATGGTGTTCCAGCAGTTCAACCTCTTCACGCACCAGACCGTCCTGGAGAACTGCACGATCGCCCAGCGTCGGGTCCTGCGGCGCACCCGTGCCGAGGCGGAGGCGATCGCCCGGACGAACCTCGCGAACGTCGGGCTCGAGGACCGTGGCAACGCTCTCCCGTCGCAGCTCTCTGGAGGCCAGCAGCAGCGTGTCGCGATCGCTCGCGCGCTGAGCATGGACCCCGAGCTCATGCTCTTCGACGAGCCGACCTCGGCCCTCGACCCAGAGCTTGTCGGGGACGTCCTGTCGGTCATGCGTACCCTGGCCGAGAACGGCATGACGATGATCGTCGTCACGCACGAGATGGCGTTCGCTCGCGAGGTCGCCGACCGCGTGGTCTTCATGGACGACGGCATGATCGTCGAGCAAGGCCCTCCTGAGCAGGTCATCGGTGCGCCCGAGCACGCACGGACGCGCTCGTTCCTCGAACGGGTCCTCGACCCGACACATCCGCACCCCGGCAACCGATAGTCCGCTGGGCGGGGACTCCGCCGATGGCGAGGTCCCCGCCCAGCGACCCGGGTGGTGGTGCGGTCTGGCCCCGCGACGGCTCAGCCGACGGTGCGCAGACGGCCCGCGTCCGACGACAGGCTGGGCGCTCCCCCGTCGCTCGGGGTGCTCTCGTCGTGCCAGCGGAGCACAGCGCCGACGCCGTCCGGAAGGTTGACCGCCCCGTCCGACGGGGCGAAGGTCACGCCCGCATCCTGACCCAGCGCGGCACGCAAGAGCGCGACGTCGGCGCCGATCTTCCTGATGCCGTCGGTGACCCCGATGCCCTCGAGGTCCGACCGGCTGGTCGCGATCTGCAACAGCTCCGGCCCCACCCACAGGGTGAGGTCTGCGAAGTGCTGAGCCGTCTGCGCCTCGGACTCGAAGAAGATGAGCTCCTCGACCTGTCCGCGCTGGAGCACCGCGACGACGTCGGCCAGCGCAGAGACGGCTGCACCGTCCCGACCGTGCTCCTCGAGGAACTTCCCGAGCACCGTTTCCCGTCGCTTGGTCCGGAAAACGTCGAGCGCTGTGTTGAGCCGGCCTCTGAAGACCTCGTCCTTGACTCCGTCGTTCCGTGAGCCGCCCGGGACCTCGACCGTGAGCTCCGCCGTCTTCTTCCCGAGCGCACGTCGGACGAGCGGTACCGCCCGCACGTCGCCGGTGAGGATGACGAGCTCCGGCTTCTTCTCCAGCACCAGCCGATCGATCTCAGCCGCCACGACCTCCGTGTTGCGCTCCCAGGAGTCCTCCGCGCGGCTCTCGACGCGACGGTGAGACCAGCCGCCGGTGTGTGCCTTGACGACCTCGTCGTGGCCGCCTTCGACGACGTGGCGGAGCGCCTCGAGGCTCCCCCCGATCGCACGTGCCGACTCGACGAACGTCAGGTCAGCGCCCTCACGGTTGACCTCGACCACGAGGCGCGCGACCGACTCGTCGGCTGCGTGTGCCGCGGGCAGGAGGCCGGGGATCTCCCCGAACGTCGCTCGGTCTCGGACGGGTGGTTCTGCGAGAACCATGTCGACGAGGATCTCCTGGCTGTCCGCGACGAGGAACCGGCCGTGCGGTCCCGACACCCATGTGGGCCGCACGAGCACCTCCCCGATCTGGTCCAGCAGCGTCGAGCCGGCACCGTCACGCTCGAGCGCACGTCGCACGCCCTTCCACCGCTCCTCGACCTGCTGATCACCGGCCTCGGCGGCTGGTGTGGAGTCGAGGTAGACGGACACAAAGGGTCCGTCATGTCCGATCAGGGGCTTGAGCCAGTCAATCTTCATCCGGTCACACCTCATCACTCGTCGGAGATGGACGCGCGCCGCTGCGGTTCGACCTGGGCGGCACGGCGCCCGGGGACCATCCCACAGTGCTCTAGATCGACGGAGAGTGCCACTCAGCGCGGGCGCGCGGCTGTCGCAGCCGATCGTGCGCCCCCGTGGACCTGTTCGGGCCCGCTCGCGGGCTGCGCCGTTCCCGCGGTGCGGGGGTCAGGAGTACGTGTCCACCGTTCGGGACCCACCCTGCTCAGAGGCGATGAGCTCGTGGCGACGGATGACCTCGTGGACGATGAACGCGCGGAACTGCTCGGCGAAGGCAGGGTCGAGCCCTGCCCCCTCGGCGATGCGTGCGAGCGTCTCGATCTGGTGGCTCTCGCGGGCTGGGTCAGCCGGGGCGACGCCGCCCTCAGCCTTCAGCTCACCGACCCGCTGAGTGCACTTGAAGCGTTCGGCGAGCAGGTGCATGAGTGCCGCGTCGATGTTGTCGATGCTCCCGCGCAGCCTGAGGATCTCCGCACGGATCGCGGGGTTCTGGGTGGGGTCGTCGAGCGGTGCCCGCTCGGTGGCGGGATCGGGGGCCGAGCCCCCGATCGATGTCACACCCGTTCCCTGCTCAGGCACTCTTCTCACGAGGTGCGTCCTTGGAGCGAGAGTCACGCGGGACGAGCGTGGGATAGACGTTCTCCAGGACGACGGCTCCCGAGATGACGACCTTCTCGACGTCGTCACGGCTCGGTACCTCGAACATGACCTGCTGGAGGACTTCCTCCATGATGGCGCGCAGCCCGCGTGCACCGGTGCCACGCAGGAGAGCCTGGTCCGCGATCGCGGAGACCGCGTCGTCCGTGAACTCCAGCTCGACCCCGTCGATCTCGAACATCCGCTGGTACTGCTTGACGAGGGCGTTGCGCGGTTCTGTGAGGATCCGGACGAGGGCGCTCTGGTCCAGAGGCGTGACCGTCGTGATGATGGGCACTCGCCCGATGAACTCCGGGATGAGCCCGAACTTCAGGAGATCCTCCGGCATGACGTCCTCGTACACGCCGGTCTCGTCCGCCGCGGAGTGCAGGGGCGCCCCGAAACCGATGCCGTGCTTGCCTGCGCGCGACGAGATGATGTCTTCCAGCCCTGCGAAGGCTCCTGCGACGATGAACAGGACGTTCGTCGTATCGATCTGGATGAACTCTTGGTGAGGGTGCTTTCGACCGCCCTGCGGCGGGACCGAGGCCGTCGTCCCCTCGAGGATCTTCAGGAGCGCCTGCTGGACGCCCTCTCCCGAGACGTCACGAGTGATCGACGGATTTTCAGACTTCCGTGCGATCTTGTCGACCTCATCGATGTAGATGATGCCGGTCTCGGCCTTCTTGACGTCGTAGTCGGCAGCCTGGATGAGCTTGAGGAGGATGTTCTCCACGTCCTCGCCGACGTAGCCGGCTTCCGTCAGCGCGGTGGCGTCGGCGATCGCGAACGGCACGTTGAGCATCTTGGCGAGGGTCTGCGCGAGATACGTCTTGCCGCAGCCGGTCGGGCCGATGAGCAGGATGTTCGACTTCGCGATCTCGACCTGGCTCGAGTCCTCGCCGACGGACCGCACGCCTTCGCCGGCCTGGATGCGTTTGTAGTGGTTGTACACAGCGACGGACAGGGACCGCTTCGCGCCGTCCTGCCCGATGATGTACTGCTCGAGGAAGTCGAAGATCGCCTTGGGCTTCGGCAGCTCGACCATACCGATCTCAGCGGCCTCGGTGAGCTCTTCCTCGATGATCTCGTTGCAGAGGTCAATACACTCGTCGCAGATGTACACGCCCGGCCCAGCGATGAGCTTCTTGACCTGCTTCTGGGACTTCCCGCAGAAGGAGCACTTCAGCAGGTCTGCACCGTCACCGATTCGGGTCACTGTAGATCTCCTCCCGGTCCGCCCCCGGATGGGCCGGATAGACACCTCACGCCGTGCGCGCCCTGTGGGCGCGCACCACGGAGAGATGTTCGTTGCATCCATTCCACACCACTGGAACGCCATTGTCTGTATGGCGCTCCGATGGTACCTGAATCACCCCCGGACTAAAGGGAGATCACGACTTTTTCAGCGTGAGCGCCTTGCGGCTCTCGAGCACCTGGTCGACGAGTCCATACTCGACAGCCTGCTTCGCGCTGAGAATCTTGTCACGCTCGATGTCCTTGCGCACCTGAGCCTCGTCACGACCGGTGTGAAGTGCGATCGTACCCTCGAGCCACTCCCGCATGCGGATGAGCTCGTTGGCGTGGATCTCGATGTCGGACGCCTGCGCGTAGCCGCCACCTTCCATCGCCGGCTGGTGGATGAGGACCCGAGCGTTCGGGAGCGCCAGCCGCTTGCCGGGAGCGCCTGCTGCGAGGAGCACGGCCGCCGCTGATGCGGCCTGGCCGAGGCAGACGGTCTGGATCTGCGACGTGATGTACTGCATCGTGTCGTAGATGGCGGTCATCGCCGTGAACGAGCCACCAGGCGAGTTGATGTAGAGGATGATGTCGCGGTTCGGCTCTTGGCTCTCCAGCACGAGGAGCTGCGCCATGACGTCGTCTGCCGATGCGTCGTCGACCTGGACGCCGAGGAAGATGATGCGGTCCTCGAAGAGCTTCGTGTAGGGGTCTTGACGCTTGAAGCCGTAGGCGGTGCGCTCCTCGAACTGCGGGAGGACGTAGCGGGACGACGGTGCGCCGTAGGGCATCGCCCGACCGCCGGCGCCGGCGAGGCGCTGTGCGGTCGAGATGAACTGGGACTCAATGCTGCTCATGCGGTTGCTCCTCGATGTCTCAACAGTTGCGTACGCGGGCTCAAGACGTCGCGGTGCCGCCACCGCCGGCTACCGAGCCTGCGTGGGTCACCACGTGGTCGATGAAGCCGTACTCGAGAGCCTCAGGAGCCGTGAACCAGCGGTCACGGTCGGAGTCGGTGTGGATCTGCTCGACGGTCTTGCCGGTCTGGCTGGCGATGAGCTCGGCGAGGACACGCTTCATGTGCAGGATGAGCTCGGCGTTGATCCGGACGTCGGTGGCTGTGCCGCCGATGCCTCCGGAGGGCTGGTGCATCATGACGCGTGCGTGCGGGGTCGCGTAACGCTTGCCCTTGGCCCCGGAGGAGAGCAGGAACTGGCCCATGGATGCGGCCATCCCCATCCCGACGGTCGCGACGTCCGGCTGGATGAACTGCATCGTGTCGTAGATCGCCATCCCGGCGGTGATGGAGCCGCCCGGGGAGTTGATGTAGAGGTAGATGTCCTTCTCGGGGTCCTCGGCCGCGAGCAGCATCATCTGTGCGCAGATCGCGTTCGCGTTCTCGTCGCGGACCTCTGACCCGAGCCAGATGATCCGCTCCTTGAGGAGCCTGTTGTAGATGCTGTCGTTCAAACCTAGTCCGGCCACATCACCGCGCGCTGCCATCGGCATCTGCTCGTTCACGCCATCTCCCATCGCTTCACTGCTTGCTGTGCGTTGCAGTGACCCTAACGCGCAACACACCCTTGCTTCGTCCCTGAACGGCAGTGTTTCGCTTTGGGCGCAGTCTGCGGCCGCTGTTCATCCAGGCGGGTGGAGGACCGACGACGACGGCCCCCGCCTCGAGAGGCAGGGGCCGTCGTGACGTGCAACCGGTGTCAGGCCTTCTCGTCGGCCTCGACGACAGCGGCGTCCTCGGTCTCGTCCGAGGCGACCGTCTCGTCGGCGGCGACAGCCACGGCGGCGTCGTCCTCGTCCGAGCCGATGAAGTCCGAGAGGTCCACGTCGGCGCCCGCGCCGTCGAGGATCGTGACCTGGCGGAGCGCGACGGCCAGGGCCTTGGACCGAGCGACCTCGCCGACCATGGCCGGGATCTGGCCGTTCTCGTCGATCGTCTTGATGAACGTGTTCGCGTCCATGCCGTACTGGCGGCTCGCGTTGACGAGGTAGTCGAGGAGCTCGTTCTGAGCGACCTTGATCTCGAGCTGCTCAGCGAGGATGTCGAGCACGATCTGGTTCTTCAGCGCGGTCTCCGTCTGCTCGGTGACCTCGGTGCGGTGCTCTGCGTCTTCGAGGCGGCCTTCGCCCTCGAGGTGACGGACGACCTCGGCCTCGATCACGCCGGCAGGCAAGGGGACGTCGCCCTTCGTGAGCTCCTCGAGGAGGAGGTCACGGGCCTGGACGGCCTGGTTGGAGGACTTGATGTTCGCGGCCTGCTCGCGCAGGTCGGCGGTCAGCTCCTCGAGGGTGTCGAACTCGCTGGCGAGCTGGGCGAAGTCGTCGTCCGCCTCGGGGAGGTCACGCTGCTTGACGGTCGTCGCGACCACCGTGACGTCAGCGTCGGCGCCCTCGTGCTCGCCACCGGCGAGCGGAGCGACGAACGTGGTCGTCTCACCAGCGGACAGTCCCGTGAGCGCCTCGTCGAGGCCTTCGAGCATGTTGCCCGAGCCGATCTGGTAGGAGACGCCCGAGACGCTGTCGACCTCGTCGCCGGCGACCTTGGCCGTCAGGTCGAGCACGACGAAGTCGCCGTCGACCGCGGGACGGTCGACGCCCACGAGAGTGCCGAAGCGCTCACGGAGCGCGTCGAGGCGCTCTTGGACGTCGTCGTCGGTGACCTCGAGGTCGTCGACCGTGACGGTGATCCCGGAGAGCTCGGGGAGCTCGACCTCGGGACGGACCTCCACCTCGGCGGTGAAGTGCAGCTCGCCTTCGGTGCCGTCGAGGTCGGGGACCTTGATGACCTCGACCTCGGGCTGACCGAGCGGGCGGAGGTTGGTCTCGGTCACGGCCTGGCGGTAGAAGCCGGACAGCGACTCGTTGATCGCGTGCTCGAGGACCGCACCGCGGCCGACGCGCTGGTCGACGATGCGTGCGGGGATCTTGCCCTTGCGGAAGCCCGGGACGGTGATCTGCTCAGCGATGTGCTTGTAGGCATGATCGATGCTCGGCTTGAGCTCGTCGTATTCCACCTCGACGGTCAGCTTGACCTTGGTCGGGTCCAGGGTCTCGACGGCGCTCTTCACTTCGATGATCTCCAACTGATTGGTGGCGTGCCGAGTGCCCGGCACGGACAATTCTGAGCTTCTCGGGTCTCGCGGGAACGACTGTCGCGTCGCAGCGACGCTGCTCCCCCTCGTGGGCCACGGAGCACCCACGAGCGACCAGTAGATGGTACGCCACAGGGCCGCGTCCTATCGAACGCAGCCCTGTGATCATCGTCGGGGTGACAGGATTCGAACCTGCGACCTTCCGGCCCCAAACCGGACGCGCTACCAACCTGCGCCACACCCCGATGCTCGTGCATCGTCCAGACGACGCGACGGAGCAAGTGTAGTGGTCGCCAAGCAGTGCTGCGCGCGCCACCACGACCCACGAGCCCCGCGCGCCACCCACCCAAAACATTTGCTAAGGTTGCTCCCGCTGCGTCGACCACGGGAGAGCTGTGGGACGGAGCACCAAGCGGGCGTAGCTTAGTGGTAAAGCCTCAGTCTTCCAAACTGATGATGCGAGTTCGATTCTCGTCGCCCGCTCCACCTCGTTGATCTGCTGGAATCCTCGCCGCAGACACATCAAGAACACTCCCTCGTCCACGATCGAGGGATACCCTTCGCAGATGCGTTCGCGGTTTCTACGTGCCCGAGAGTCCTTCTGGTTCATCCCCGCCCTCAGCGGCGCCGGGGCAGTTCTCCTCGCCCTCGCGCTCATCGAGGTCGACCGGATCCTGCAGGCCGACGGCGTCCGGTCGATACCGCTCGTGGCAGACCTCTCCGCGACCGGCGGGCGCGCGATCCTCGCCGCGATCGGCGGAACCATGCTCGGTGTCGCGGCCACCTCGTTCTCCATCACGATCTCGGTCCTGGCGACGACGTCCTCGACCTACGGGCCGCGCCTCGTCCGCAACTTCATGGCGGACCGCGGGAACCAGGTCGTCCTCGCGGTGCACACGTCGACGTTCCTCTACTCGCTCGTCGTGCTCCGTGCTGTGCGCACCGAGCAAGACTCGACCGTCGCGTTCGTCCCGAGCGTCGCCGTCAGCGTCGCGGTCCTCCTCGCGACGTGCGGTGTCGCTGTGCTCGTGTACTTCATCCACCACATCGCGAGCTCCGTCCAGGTGACGACGCTGCAGAGCCGCGTCCTCGCCGAGCTGCTCGACGTCGTCGACCTCGTCTATCCCGACGAGCCAGCACGCGAGACCACGAAGGACAGCGTGCCGGACGTCACCACGACCGACGAGACTTTCAGGGCCACGTCGCCGGGATACGTCCAGCACGTCGACCTGAGGAAGCTCGTCTCGGCAGCACGGTCCGCCGACGTGGTCGTGCGCGTCCTGGCGACGCCGGGAGCCTACGTCCTTGCGGGGCAGCCGATCGCCGAGTCGATCGTCGACGCACGGCACGAGCACGCGCACCCGTCGGCGCCTCGTGGAGGGTCGACGACGTCGCTGGCGTCGGCGGTCGCGTCTGCGTTCACCGTCGCGACGCCTCGGACGCCGCACCAGGATCTCCGGTACGCCGCGCAAGGGCTCGTCGAGATCGGCATCCGTGGTCTCGCCGCAGGCACGAACGACCCGTACACGTGCGTCTCGGCGATCGACGCCCTCAGCGTCGCCCTGACGACACTGTGCTCGCGCCCGGCCAGACCGGACGAGCACGCCGACGACGAGCACCGGCTCCGCGTGCTGTGCACCTGGCCGACCCCGGCCGAGGTGCTCGCCGACGTCTTCCTCGCGCTGCGCACCTACTCGATGGACCACCCGCTCGTCGTCCGCGCGGGGGTGGAGCTCATCGACCGGCTCGAACCGGTCACCACGGGCGAGACACGGCGCGCGCTGCGCCTCGAGACGGAGGCCTTCCACGACGCCTATCTCGCGACCCAGCCACCAGCATTCGACGCAGGCCCCGTCCTCACGGCTCTCGGCGCCGTCCGGCTGAGGTTGTCAGACCACCCCGTGCCGCGTTCGCCCTGAGCGTGGAGCGGGCCTGGACGTTGCATGCCACGCGTACCGTGGATACAGTCGGTCTGACAGCATCCGGAGCGCATCCTTGCGCGACGGAGCGACGCGACGACGAGAGGAAGCGCAGTGAGCCTGCAGGTCATCATCCCGACCCGCCCCGCGCTCGTCCTGTGCACCCGTCGCCCCGCGTGCTGTCGGTGTCTCTAGAGCGTTGACCCGCGACCGCCTCGCGCGCGTCCCGTCAATGCTCCACACCCCCGTGGTCGCCTCGCGCCACCACCCTGACCGATCTTCCGCGCGCCCTCTGCGGCGCCCGGCGTCGCTCAGCAGCACCCCCTCCTCCCCCGTCGCACCGGCGTCACCCCCACCTGGTCTCAGCGACCACCCCAGAAAAGGACCCCACCCATGGCACGCATCTATGACGACGTGACGAAGCTCGTCGGCCACACCCCGCTCGTCCGCCTCAACCGCCTCACGGAAGGCGTCGGCGCGACCGTCGTCGCGAAGCTCGAGTACTACAACCCGGCGAACTCCGTGAAGGACCGCATCGGGGTCGCGATCATCGACGCAGCCGAGAAGTCGGGCACGCTCGCACCGGGCGGGACGATCGTCGAGGCGACCTCGGGGAACACCGGCATCGCGCTCGCGTTCGTCGGGGCCGCCCGCGGGTACGACGTGGTCCTCACGATGCCAGACACCATGTCCAAGGAGCGCCGCGCCCTCCTGCGCGCCTACGGGGCCGAGCTCATCCTCACGCCCGGCTCAGAGGGCATGAAGGGCGCCGTGAACAAGGCGAACGAGATCGCTGCCGAGCGTCCTGGGTCGATCCTCGCGAGCCAGTTCGCGAACGAGGCGAACCCCGAGATCCACCGCACGACGACAGCCGAAGAGATCTGGGCCGACACCGACGGGGCCGTCGACATCTTCGTCGCAGGCATCGGCACCGGCGGGACGATCACCGGTGTGGGCCAGGTCCTCAAGAAGTACAAGCCCGAGGTCCAGATCGTCGCGGTCGAGCCCGCGGAGTCCCCCATCCTCAACGGTGGCGCACCCGGCCCGCACAAGATCCAGGGCATCGGCGCGAACTTCGTCCCCGAGATCCTCGACACCACCGTGTACGACGAGGTCTTCGACGTCGACGCGGAGACGTCCGTAGCGGTCGCGCGCCGCGCCGCCAAGGAGGAGGGGCTGCTCGTCGGCATCTCGTCTGGCGCTGCGATCCACGCGGCGCTCGAGATCGGCAAGCGTCCGGAGAACGCCGGCAAGCTCATCGTCGTCATCGTGCCGTCGTTCGGGGAGCGCTACCTCACGTCGATCCTCTACGCCGACCTGCTCGACTGACCGTCTCGTGGTGGGGCTGCCGGTTCGCCGCCCCACCACGACCGCACCATCACAGCCACGACGGCGAACGCGCCGCACCCGTCTGCACCGCTCACCACACCGACAGGACACCCAGGGCATGACACGAGTACAGGCCGCATGGCAGCTCCTGCGGGAGGACCTCAATGCTGCGCTCGATCGCGACCCGGCCGCGCGAGGCGTTCTCGAGGTCGCTCTCGCCTACCCCGGTGTGCACGCGCTCTGGGCGCATCGCCTCACGCACCGGATGTGGAATCACCCCGGTCTGCGCCTCCCGGCGCGGCTCATCTCTCAGGCGACCCGTTCGGCCACCGGCATCGAGATCCACCCCGCAGCGACGCTCGGTCGACGCCTGTTCATCGACCACGGCATGGGGGTCGTCATCGGGGAGACGGCCGTCGTCGGTGACGACGTGACCCTCTTCCACAACACGACGCTCGGTGGGCGGTCCATGTCGCACGGCAAGCGTCACCCGACCCTCGGCGACCGGGTCGTCGTCGGCGCCGGCGCGAAGGTGCTCGGTGCGGTGTGGATCGGCGACGACGCGCAGATCGGGGCGAACGCTGTCGTCGTCAAGGACGTCTCCGCGGGCGACGTCGCGGTCGGTGTGCCGGCGAGGTCCACGTCTCGGCCGGCGTCGTCGCCCGCTGTCGAGCACTGCGAGGACCCGGCGATCTTCATCTAGGCCGGTGGTCGTCGTCGAGGGACGGCATCATGACGAGACGCACGAGAGAACGACGAGAGCGGACCAGGTGCACCGAGCACCTGGTCCGCTCTCGTGTGCGGCCGGGGTCACTGGTGAACACTCCCTGCTTGTGCGCATTGGACTAGAACAACTATTGTAAGACTGTGCTCTTCCGAATCGACCCCGCATCCCCCGAGCCCCTCTTCGCCCAGCTCGCGAGCCAGGTGCGGCTGGCAGCCGCCCGAGCCGACCTTCAGCCCGGAGAACGGCTCCCGGCCGCGCGCGACCTGGCCGACTCCCTCGGCCTCAACGTCCACACCGTGCTGCACGCCTACCAGGACCTGCGCGACGAGGGACTCATCGACCTGCGCCGCGGTCGCGGCGCCGTCCTCACCGAGCGCGCCGGCGCAGACTACGCCGCGCTCCGAGCAGCGCTCGCCGTCGTCGCCCACGAGGCCCACGTCCTCCACCTCTCCCCCGAGACCACGCTCGCCCTGCTCAAGGAGACCCTCGCATGACCGGTCACACCGCTCCCCCGCCCTCCACGCACCGCCGCTCGACGACCGCACTCGCGCTCGCCCTGCCGCTGGCCCTCCTCGGAGCGACCACAGCAGTGGCATGGTCGTGGAAGGACGTGCTCCCTGATCCGGTCGCGAGCCACTGGGGCACCGACGGGGTCGACGGGTTCGCCAGCCTCACCGGTGCCGTCGCCGTCCCGCTGATCGTCGGCACGGCGTTCGTCGTCGGCCTGTGGGCCTTCGCCTGGTACCGAGGGGCGCTCGCCTCGACACGCCGCCTCATCAACGGCACCAACGTCTGGCTCGCCGCCTTCCTCTCGGTCGTGACGCTCGGCATGCTGCACCTCCAGAAGGGGCTCGCAGACGCCGCCGACGTCGGAGGAATCGGCGGTGTCATCGTCCTCGCTCTCGGCCTCGCCACCGTCGCTGGGGTTCTCGTCGCGCTGCTCACGCCTGCCGGGGCTCCTCGACCGACGACCGACCCCGTCCCCGCCGACGCGAGCCGGGTACCCCTCGGAGACGCCGAGCGAGCGATGTGGTTCCGACGCGTCCGTGGGGGCGCCGGCCTGGCGGTCGGCTTCCTCGCGGCCGCCGCCACCGGCACCCTGGCGATCGCGACCGGAGACTGGTGGATGCTCCTCGTGCCTGTCGGCACGGTGGCCCTCGTGGCATCCATGTTCAGCTGGATCGTCCGGGTGGACGACACAGGCCTGAGCGTCAGGTCCTCGCTCGGCATCCCGCGGTCCCACATCCCGCTCGACGAGGTGGTGCAGGCCCGCGCCACGACGGTGCGCTGCTTCGCCGAGTTCGGCGGGTGGGGCTGGCGCACGGCGCGGGACGGCCGCACGGGGATCCTGCTGCGCTCGGGCGACACGCTCGAGGTGACCCGCACCGGCGGCGGGATCTTCGTCGTCACGGTGGACGACGCCGCGACGGCCGCGGGGCTGCTCAACACCTTGGCCGACCGGGTGCGTCGCACGGACGCAGTCGAGTAGGCTCTCGACAAGTACGTAGTACCGACAGTCTCACGTTGGTTGTCGGTGTCCCGCTCACCTCAACGACGAGGATCATCATGCGCATCGGAGTTCACACCGGCTACTGGTCCGCCGGCTCACCCCCCGGGATCGCTGACGCCGTCCGCCAGGCAGACATGCTCGGCGCAGACTCCGTCTGGACAGCCGAGGCCTACGGATCAGACGCCCTCACACCGCTCGCCTGGTGGGGCGCCTCCACCAGCCGCATCCGGCTCGGGACTGCGGTCATGCAGATGTCGGCACGCACACCGACCGCTGCCGCGATGGCCGCGCTCACCCTCGACCACCTGTCCGGAGGACGCTTCATCATGGGCCTCGGGGTCTCCGGTCCCCAAGTCGTCGAAGGCTGGTACGGGCAGCCGTACCCCCGTCCGCTCGCCCGGACTCGCGAATACGTCGAGATCGTCCGTCAGGTCTTCGAGCGAGAACGCCCCGTGACCTACGACGGAGCGTTCTACACGCTCCCGCTCACCGCAGAGGCAGCCGGAGGGCGTCCGATCACCGGGCTCGGCAAGGCGCTGCGCTCCACCGTCCACCCGCTGCGCCGCGACCTGCCGATCCACCTCGCCGCCGAAGGGCCGAAGAACATCGCGCTCGCCGCCGAGATCGCCGACGGGTGGCTCCCCCTCTTCTACGCGCCTCGACTCGATGCCGACTTCCGGGCGCTCCTTGCCGAGGGCTTCGCGCTGCGCTCACCCGACCGCTCCCCCGCCGAGACGTTCGAGGTGTCCGCCACGGTGCCGGTCGTCGTCGACGACGACGTCGAGAAGGCAGCCGACACCGTCCGCCCGTTCCTCGCGCTCTACATCGGCGGCATGGGAGCGAAGGGCGCCAACTTCCATCGCAACGCCATCGACCGTCTCGGCTACTCCGACGCCTGCGACGAGGTCGAGGAGCACTACCGCGCCGGTCGCCGCGAGGAAGCCGCCGCCGCAGTGCCGACGGCGCTCGTCGAAGACATCGCGTTGGTCGGGCCCCCGGAGAAGATCCGCGACGAGCTCCGTGCATGGGAGGACACCGCCGTGACGACGATCATCGTCCAGGGCGACGCGCGAGCGCTCGTCACGGTTGCCGGCGCGCTCGGCTGAGCCAGGACGGTCATCGAGGCTGGTAGGCGGCGGCACGCAGATCGACACGCGTACCGTCGCCCACCAACGGGCAGCCGTCGGCGCGCAGCCGCTCGATCGCCAGCGAGGTCTGGTGGCGCGGAGGAGCACCAGCAGCGTTGACGACCCGCCACCACGGGACACCCGCGCCTGCACGGCTCAGGACCTGCCCGACCTGACGAGGCCCGCCGCGGCCGAGCGCAGTCCCGACCACGAGCGCGATCCCGCCGTACGTCATCGCCTGGCCTGCGGGGATCGTCTCGACGAGGTCGAGAACCGCCTCCATGTACTCCTCGTCCATCGCTGCTCCTCACCCAGGCCCGTCGTGCGTCGGTCGGCGGTCGCTCAGAGCGACTGACAGCGCGGGCACCAGAAGAGCGTGCGTCCCCCGAGGTCCGCGCGCGCGACGGTCGTGCCACACACCCGGCACGGCAGACCGTCACGGTGGTAGACGTAGAACGCCTCGTCGCTCGGGACGGCGTCCCGCTGACCGTCCGTGTTCTGGAGCGTCCGTCGGCGCCGGCGCCTGCTGGCCGGCTCGGTCGGAGCGCCTCCCTCGGCTGCAGGGACTGCTCCCCGGTCCTCGGGCCGTGTCGTGACGATGGCGCCCACCCGGGCGCCGTCGCGCATGAGACCGACGAGGTCGGCCCAGAGGTCGAGCGCAGTCTCCCGCGGAACCGCCGTCCCAGGGGTCGCCGGGGCGAGACGAGCACGGAAGAGGGACTCCGCACGGTAGATGTTGCCGACCCCAGCAAGCACCGCCTGGTTCATCAGCTGGAGGGCGACGCTGCTGCGGGAGCGCGTGAGCGCTGCGACGAACGCCTCCGGGTCAGCGTCGTCGCGGAGCGGGTCCGGACCGAGCCGTCCGAGGACCGTGGCCCTCTCCGGACCGGTGATCACCTCGCAGGCCGTCGGGCCGGTGAGGTCGGCGACAGCGTGCGCCGAGGCGATCCGGACCCGGACCTGCCCTCGAGGAGCAGGTGGCGCCCACGGTCCGTCGCTCGCCTCGACCCCGTCGAGGGTCGTCGTGCGGTCGGTCTCGCTGACACGGCGTCGCGGAGCGCCGATCGCGTGCACGACGTCAGCACCCGGGTCGCCCGCAAACGTCCATGCGCCGTAGAGCCCGAGGTGGACCCGCAGCCAGCGCAGGTCGTCGTTCTCTCTGCTGGACCGTGCTTCGGCGAACCCGAGGAACATCTGCTTTCCCCAGGCTTCGCTCGCTACGAGGACTCTCCCGTCCAGTCGTGCCGCACCGGCAGCGAAGCGACCTTGCGGGCTCGAGACCGCCAGATCCTGCTCACCGAACAGCCTGCCGAACGTCGTGGCGAGCCGGTGGACGGTGTGACCTTCAGGCACCTGGGTGATCAGACGTCGACGTGCATCGAGCAGCTGGCGACGTGGTCAGCGGTCGGCCTCGTACGCGCTGACCTCGTCGATGCGGCGCTGGTGCCGGGCGTCGCCGCTGAACGGCTCCGCGAGGAACACGTCCACGAACGACGCAGCCTCCTCGGGCGTGTGCTGACGCGCTCCGACGGCGACGACGTTCGCGTCGTTGTGCTGACGTCCCAGCCGCGCGGTGTCGAGGTTCCAGGCCAGAGCGGCACGCACCCCGTCCACCTTGTTCGCGGCGATCTGCTCGCCGTTGCCCGAACCACCGATGACGATCCCGAGAGATCCCGGCTCGGCGACGACAGCCTCGCCGGCTGCGATGCAGAACGAGGGGTAGTCGTCCTGCGGGTCGAAGGCGTGGGCGCCGTGGTCCACGACATCGTGGCCCTCGTGGCGAAGGTGCTCGGCAAGAAAGGACTTCAGCTCGAAACCGGCATGGTCAGAGGCAATGTGAACGCGCATGGCACCATCATGCCGCATCTCTCGAGGGCCGCGCCGGTGACATCGTCACGCGGAGGCGCGGTACGGGGCACACCGCCTAACCTGGGACGTATGACTACAGATGACACCGCCGGGGCTGCACCCAGCACCCGGTCCGGGATCGACCTCACCGCGATCGACGATGCGGTCCGCCCCCAAGACGATCTCTACCGTCACGTCAACGGACGGTGGCTCGCCTCTCACGTGATCCCAGGAGACCGCGCCGCGGACGGGGCCTTCCGCGTCTTGCACGACGACGCAGAGGCGCACGTCCGCGAGATCATCGAAGAGCTGGCCGACCAGGAGGGTCTGTCCGGAGTGTCGGCGCAGATCGGTGCTCTCTATGCGAGCTTCATGGACACCGAGCGGGTGGAGACGCTCGGCGCGGACCCCCTGGCGTCAGACCTCGCTCTCATCGCCGGCGCGACCACGCAGGCTGAGCTCACCGGCGCGCTCGGCGCTCTCCAGCGAACCGGCGGGGCGGGCGCGTTCGGGTTCTGGGTCGACAACGACGCCAAGGACCCGGAGAAGTACGTCGTGCACCTCTACCAGGCAGGGCTCGGGCTGCCGGACGAGTCCTACTACCGCGACGACAAGTACGCCGAGATCCGGGAGGCCTACGTCACCCACGTCGCCCGGATGCTCGAGCTCGCGGAGATCTGCGGTCCCGAGTCTGCGACCGACTGCGCCGCGCGCATCGTCTCGCTCGAGACACAGCTCGCCAGCCACCACTGGGACGTCGTCCGCGACCGCGACTCCGAGCTCACCTACAACCCGACGACCATGCACGCCCTCGCCGAGTCTGCGCCCGGGTTCGACTGGCGCGCCTGGGCAACCGCCATCGGCGCCCCAGCACACGCTCTCGACGACGTCGTCGTGCGGGAGCCAGAGTTCTTCGAGGGCTTCGCCTCGCTCTGGCAGAGCGTGCCGCTCGAGGACTGGAAGACGTGGGCGGCCTACCACCTCGTCTCTGCCCGCGCGGCCTACCTCTCGGACGCCTTCGTCGACGCGAACTTCGACTTCTACGGGCGCACGCTCTCCGGCACGCAAGAGGTGCGCGTGCGGTGGAAGCGCGGTGTCTCGCTCGTCGAGGGTGCGCTCGGCGAGGCTGTCGGCGAGGTCTACGTGGAGCGACACTTCCCCCGCAGCCACAAAGAGCGCATGGACGTCCTCGTCAAGAACCTCATCCAGGCGTACCGCGAGTCCATCGTCGCTCTCGAGTGGATGGGGCAAGAGACCAAGACCAAGGCACTCGCGAAGCTCGCCGCGTTCACTCCCAAGGTCGGCTACCCGGTGCGGTGGCGCGACTACTCGGCGCTCGTCGTCGAGGCAGACGACCTCCTGGGGAACGTCCGCCGGTCTAACGCGTTCGACCTCGACCACGAGCTGGCCAAGATTGGCAAGCCGATCGACCGCGACGAGTGGCACATGACACCGCAGACGGTGAACGCCTACTACAACCCGTCGATGAACGAGATCGTCTTCCCGGCTGCGATCCTCCAGCCCCCGTTCTTCGACCCGGAGGTCGACGACGCTGCCAACTACGGCGGCATCGGGGCCGTCATCGGTCACGAGATCGGGCACGGCTTCGACGACCAGGGGTCGAAGTACGACGGCGCCGGACGCCTCGAAGACTGGTGGACGAGCTCGGACCGAGCCGAGTTCGAGAGGCGGACGACGTCCCTCGTCGACCAGTACGACGCCGTCTACCCCGCCCAGCTCGGCCCGGAGCACCCGGTCAACGGAGCCCTGACCATCGGCGAGAACATCGGCGACCTCGGCGGGCTGTCGATCGCTCTCAAGGCCTATCGCCTCGCTCTCGGCACAGAGCTCTCCGCCGCGCCCGTCGTCGACGGGCTCACCGGCACCGAGCGCGTCTTCCTCAGCTGGGCGCAGGTGTGGCAGACGAAGATGCGAGACGAGGCTGCGATCCAGCGGCTCGCGACCGACCCTCACTCACCGGCAGAGTTCCGCTGCAACGGGGTGGTCCGCAACCTCGACGAGTTCCACTCGACGTACAACGTCCAGCCGGGCGACGCCCTCTACCTCGCACCTGAGGAGCGCGTCCGGATCTGGTAGACGGTCAGTACGTCGAGATGCCGGCACGGGCAAGGGTGAATCCCTTGCCCGTGCTCGTGTCCGTGCACTTCATGCCCGACTCCGTGCTGTCGCACGAGAAGTTGTTCACCGTGAGGTTCTGGCCATAGTCGAGGACGTCGACCGTCGCGTCGGCAGTACCTGGCAGGTCCGCGTCGCTGATGCACGGGACAGCGACCCCCTCCGTCGTCAGCGTGACGACATAGCCCTCGCTGCCGTCGCACCCGGCGACCTCGGCCGGCGCTGACGCGAGCGTCGCGATGGAGCACCGGACCTCGCTCGGCGAGAGCGCACAGACGATGTTGCCGCTCGGGGACGCGACGGTCTGGGCACCCACGTCTGGTTCCGCAGCACCTTCCGTCGCGGGCGCCGACGTCGTCGGTGCAGACACGCTCGACGACGGCGTCGCTCCCTCAGACGCCTCGGGCTCGTCGGAGCCGAGCGAGGCGCCGAGCCAGATGGCCCACACGACGAGCAGGACGTCGAGGACGATGAACGCGATGAGGCTCGGGGCGAGCCCCTGCCTCTCCTCTACGGTCGACGACCTGGTGGGCGACGTGCCTGGCATCCCGAGCTCCTCACGATTGGACAGTGCGGAGCCGTCTCACCCGCTCCGGGCGCTCAGCATGTCATGCTCGGAGAGGCCACGCCCACACGGTGCAGCGCTCTCCGAGCCCGCGGAGCCGCCGCTGCGCGCCCGTCCTCAGTGCTCGTGCGCGCCGTGCCCGGACCTCCAGCGCGAGGTCTCGAGCGGCCCGTGCTCGACGACCGGGGCCGTCGACCGCACCGTGCGCAGCCGCACGAGGAACACGTCCGTCGACGCGGCGAGCCCGCTGTGCGCCAGGAGGTCGTCTCGAGCATCGCCGCCGACGAGGTCGACAGCCAAGCCTCCGACCCGCGCGTCGCCGACCGTCCCGTCTCCAGGGTTGGAGTGCAGGGCGAGCCGGGCATCGGCGCGCAGGTCACGAGCCTTGTGCGAGCCAGGAGGCGCGGCGATCCACAGCTCGTCGCGCCACCAGCCCACGCTCGCACCGCTCACCCGGGGAGACCCGATGATCGTCAGCGTGGCGAGCACGTGCTGGCTGTGCGCCTCGAACCGCTCCCGGACCTGGTCAGCAAGGTCCGGCGCCTCGCGGACGAACGTCCCCCAGCTCACGCCGGAGCGCCCCGGGTCGTGCGCCGGGGCGCTGTGCACCATCAGTCGAACACCGGTCCCTGGGTGCGGGTGCGCTTGAGCTCGAAGAACCCGGGGGTCCCGGCGACGAGGAGGCAGCCGTCCCAGAGGAGGCCGGCAGCCTCGCCCTTGGGCGCCGGAGTGACGACAGGACCGAAGAACGCGACGTCGTTGAACGCGACGACCGGCGTACCGACGTCCTCGCCCACCTTCTCGATGCCTTCGGCGTGGGACGCCCGCACCTCCGCGTCGTACGTGTCCTTCTCGAAGTGCTCGATGAGCTCGGCCGGCAGGCCGACCTCCGCGAGCGCCTCGGCGACGGCATCGCGTCGGTCAGCACGCCCGCCCGGGTGGAAGCGTGTGCCGATCGCGTCGTAGAGGGGCTTGACGACGTCCTGGCCGTGCTCGATGCGTGCTGCCGTGACGACCCGGACCGGGCCCATCGCGTCGGCGAGAGCCTTGCGGTAGTCCTCGTCGAGCTCACGGCCTTCGTTGAGGACCGCGAGGCTCATGACGTGCCAGCGCACGGTCACGTCGCGCACCTGCTCGACCTCGCCGATCCACCGGCTCGTCATCCAGGCCCACGGGCAGAGGGGATCGAACCAGAAGTCTGCGACGGATCCGGTGTTCTCGAGGGCAGAGGTCGTCATGGTGCTCCTAAGCGTCAGAGGGCGTGCGGGGTGCTCCCGAGGACTGACAACGCACCGACCTGGCACTCCATTCCCAAGAGTGCGTGAAATGATCGGTCTCGGCCATGATCAGGCCACCACACGCGGTGCTCGACGGCGCACCCGCTCACCAGCGGGGACCTCTCTCCCGGTAGCACCCTCAGAACCGAGGAGGCGTCCGTGCCCGGACAGAACCTGACCCGCACCGAAGCAATCGAGCGCGCCGACATCGTCGCAGCGCAGTCCTACGAGATCTCCCTCGACCTCACGACCGGTCCGACCACCTTCGCGTCGACGACGACCGTGCGGTTCACCGCACGACCGGGCGCCGCGACGTTCATCGACCTCGTCGCCCCGACGGTGCACTCCGTGCGCCTCAACGGCCGAGACCTCGAGCCGGCCACCGTGTTCGCCGACTCCCGCATCACGCTCACCGACCTCGCGGCGGACAACGAGCTCGTCGTCGTCGCCGACGCGGCCTACACGAACTCCGGCGAAGGCCTCCACCGCTTCGTCGACCCGGTCGACGGCGAGGTCTACCTCTACACGCAGTTCGAGGTTCCTGACTCACGTCGCGTCTTCGCGGTGTTCGAGCAGCCTGACCTCAAGGCGACCTTCCAGCTCACGGTGACGGCCCCGTCTCGGTGGCACGTCGTGAGCAACCAGCCGACGCCCGAGCCGGTCGCCGCCGGGACCGACGTGGCGACGTGGACCTTCGAGCCCACCCCGCGCATCTCGTCGTACATCACCGCGCTCGTCGCCGGACCGTACGTCGTCGAGCGCTCGGAGCTCACGAGCCGCGACGGCCGCGTCGTCCCCCTCGGCGTCTTCTGCCGCGCATCGCTCGCGGAGTTCCTCGACGCCGACTACATCTTCGACAAGACGCGCCAGGGCTTCGCGTTCTACGAGGAGAAGTTCGACTACGCCTACCCGTTCGACAAGTACGACCAGCTGTTCGTCCCCGAGTTCAACGCGGGCGCCATGGAGAACGCGGGCTGTGTGACGTTCACGGAGACGTACGTCTTCCGGTCGAAGGTCACCGACGCGATCAAGGAACGACGCGTCGTGACGATCCTCCACGAGCTCGCCCACATGTGGTTCGGCGACCTCGTGACCATGAAGTGGTGGAACGACCTGTGGCTCAACGAGTCCTTCGCCGAGTGGGCCTCGACGCTCGCCACGGCTGAGGCGACGGAGTGGACGCACGCGTGGACGACGTTCGCCTCCATGGAGAAGAGCTGGGCGTACCGTCAGGACCAGCTCCCGTCGACGCACCCGATCGTCGCGACGATCAACGACCTCGAGGACGTCCAGGTCAACTTCGACGGCATCACCTACGCCAAGGGTGGGTCGGTCCTCAAGCAGCTCGTCGCCTGGGTCGGTATCGACGCGTTCATGGCCGGTGTCGCCCGATACTTCGCGAAGCACGCGTACGGCAGCACCGAGCTCTCCGACCTCCTCGTCGAGCTCGAGGCGACGAGCGGTCGCGACCTGTCCGGATGGGCGAAGGCCTGGCTCGAGACCGCCGGCGTCAACACGCTCCGCCCCGAGATCGAGGTCGACGAGAGCGGGACCATCACGACCTTCGCCGTGCTGCAGAGCGCGCCGCAGGACTACCCGACGATCCGCCCGCACCGCCTCGCGATCGGCTTCTACGACATCGACGCCACCGGCTCGCTCGTCCGCACGCACCGCGAAGAGCTCGACGTGGACGGCACCCGGACGGACGTCCCCGCGCTCGTCGGGCGCGCCCGTCCCGCGATGGTCCTCCTCAACGACGACGACCTCGCCTACGCGAAGGTCCGCCTCGACGACACGTCCCTCGCTGTCGCTACCGAGCACCTCTCAGACATCGCCGACCCGCTCGCACGGGCTCTCGTCTGGGGTTCCGCCTGGGACGCGACGCGCGACGGCGAGACGCCTGCGAGCCTCTACGTCCGCCTCGTCCTCGGGAACATCGCGACCGAGAGCGAGTCGACCACGATCCGGACGACCCTCGCTCAGCTCGCGCTCGCTGCACGCAGCTACGTCGCCCCGTCGGCGCGCGCCGCGACGGTGGCGACCGTCGGCGACACCCTCTGGGCGCTCGCCCTCGAGGCCGTCGCCGGTTCCGACGCCCAGTTCCAGCTCGTCAAGTACTTCGCGAGCATCGCCAGCACGGACGTCCACCTCGACGCCCTGCAGTCGCTCGTCGACGGCACGATCGAGCTCGACGGGCTCGTCATCGACACCGACCTGCGGTGGGAGCTCCTCGACGGGCTCGTCGGTGGAGGGCGCGCCACGCAGGCCGACATCGATGCAGCCCTCGCTGCCGACAGCACGGCGAGCGGCCAGCAGGCTGCTGCGCGGGCGACCGCCACGCTGCCGACGCCAGAGGCCAAGCGGGCCGCGTTCGACTCGCTGGTCCTCAGCGACACGGCGCCGAACGCGATCGTCCGGGCGACGACGCTCGGGTTCCTCCACGTGAGCGACCCGACGGTCCTCGCACCGTTCGTCGAGCTGTACTTCGACGCGATCGAGCGACTGTGGGAGGAGCGGAGCTACTCCATCGCCGAGACCCTCGTCGAGGGCCTCTTCCCGGCGCCCCTCGCCGACGAGTCGCTCCGTTCTGCGACGCAGGGCTGGCTCGACACCCACCCGGACGCGGCACCCGCGCTGCGCCGGCTCGTCATCGAGAGCCTTGCCGGGGTCGAGCGAGCGCTCGCCGCACAGGCGGTCGACGCGCGCGCCTGAGCCGGAGCGCCTGACACGACGGCCCGCTGGTCCGGTTCTGAAGAACCGGGCCAGCGGGCCGTCGTGGTGTCCAGGTCGTGTCCGGGAGAGGCCTACTCGTTCATGACTGCGGCGAGCGACCGGAGCCGAGCGTTGTCGAGAAGGTCCTCGAGCAGCACAGGGTTGCCGGACGGGTCCCCCAGCGGGACCTTCCAGTTCGGGTACTCCTGGTCCGTGCCCGGCTGGTTCTGCGCCCGGCGCTCACCGACCGCATCAGCGAGCGAGACACCGAGCAGGAGCGCCGGTGTCGCCTTGACGTACCGGTGGAGCGCCTCGACGAGCTCACGCTCGGACGGATCGTCGTCGACGAGCCCCCGCGCAGCGAGCGCCAGGATCATCTGGTCGCGCTCCTGGCGTGCTTGCTGACGCACGAGCTGCAACGGCTCCGTGAGGAGGCCCAGCCGCTCACGGATCTCGACGTGCTCTCCCGCGAGGTACCCGGCCGTCGGTGGAAGGTCGTGCGTGGTCACCGTCGTCAGTGCGAGAGGCCTGAAACCCTCAGGCCGCATCGGACGATCGCCTGCCTCCTTCTCGAACCACAAGACGGACGTCCCGAGGATCCCGCGCTCCGCGAGGTAGCCCCGCACCCACGGCTCGAAGAGACCGAGGTCCTCACCGATGACCATGGCGCCAGCACGCTGTGCCTCCAGGCACAAGATCCCGATGAGCGCGTCGTGGTCGTAGCGCACGTACGCACCCTGGTCGGCGGGATTGCCCTCTGGGATCCACCACAGGCGGAAGAGGCCGATCACGTGATCGATCCGCAGCGCGCCTGCATGGCGGAAGATCGTCCGCAGGAGGTCGCGGTACGCCGCGTACCCGGTGCGGGCCAGCTCTTCGGGGTGCCACGGCGGCTGCGACCAGTTCTGTCCCTGCTGATTGTACATGTCCGGAGGTGCACCGACACCGATGCCCTTCGCCAAGACGGTGCCGAGCGCCCAGGCGTCCGCTCCCTCCGGGTGCACACCCACGGCGAGGTCGTGCATGATGCCGATGGTCATCCCGCCCTCGAGCGCGGCACGCTGGGCCTGCTCGAGCTGGAGGTCGGCCACCCACTGCAACCAGCAGTAGAAGTCGATCTCCGCGGACAGCTCGACACGCAGCGCGCCGGTCGCCTCGCTCGTCGGATCGTGGAGCTCGCTCGGCCACTCCTGGCCGGCGAAGTG
This sequence comes from Sanguibacter antarcticus, assembly GCF_002564005.1. Classification (NCBI taxonomy): domain Bacteria; kingdom Bacillati; phylum Actinomycetota; class Actinomycetes; order Micrococcales; family Sanguibacteraceae; genus Sanguibacter; species Sanguibacter antarcticus. Next base: position 1,642,977 of record NZ_PDJG01000001.1, read on the forward strand.
GTCTGAGAAGGCGCACCAGGCTGCGAAGTCCTCGAGGCCGGGCCCCTGGGACGCTCGGAACTCCGAGAGCGCCGTCTCGCGCGCAGCGGACCGGGGCGCCTCGAAGATCACACGCAGGGCGGCCTTCTTCGCGTCCCATGCGGAGTCCCTGTCGATGGGACCGGGGTCGGTGCTCATCTCACGCACCCCGTCGGCCGACCACTCGATGAGCGACCGGTCGGCGGCAGAGAGGTAGGCCGTCTCCCGGATGTCTTCGACCCGCAGGTACAGCGGGTTGATGAAGCGCCTGCTCGAGGGCAGGTACGGGGACGGCGTCATCGGCGTCGACGGCTCGGCTGCTGCGACCGGGTTGATGAGCAGGAAGTCCGCTCCGAGCGAGCGTCCGGCGAGCCATCCGAGGTCAGCGAGGTCAGCGAAGTCACCGACCCCCCACGACTGGCGGGAGCGGACCGAGTACAGCTGGGCCATGAGGCCCCAGGCACGGAACTCCTTGAACGACGCAGGGAGCTCGAGGCGGTCCGGTGTGACAGCGAGCGTCGTGCGGGTCTGCCCGTCGGGCGTCCGCGCACGGATCTCGTGCCATCCGAGCGGCAGGTCGGCAGGGATCTCGAAGACGGCACGGCCGATCGACCGACCGTCGACGACCCTCGGCTCCGTGTAGACGTCGAGCTGGGAGAGCTCGTAGGCGCCTCGCTGCGACTCGAGCTCAATCCACACCTCGACGGGGACGCCGTCTGTCACATAGACGGGCAGCTCGACGGAGCGACCACGGCGCACGACGACCGTCGGCGGCAGCATCCGCCGCCACTGGGCGTCCGCTGCGCTCGCCAGCGCGACGTCGACCCGTTCTGGCGTCGTCGCGTCGACCCCCATGGCACGGAGGACCGCGACGAGTGTGTGAGCCGCGACGTCTTGTTTCTCACCGTGGAATCCCCAGTGGTCGGGAGAGATCCCGTGCGCGCGAGCAAGATCGACGAGAGCAGGGGAAGGAACAGGATGTTCGACGGGGGCCACGTGTGAATCCTGCCAGAGTACGAGGCATAGAGCACCAGATACGTCCGACGAGCTTGGACGGATATGTGTCGAGAAGCGACAGATCGGTAGTCTTCGGCCATGATCATCTCCGACGACCCTCCCGCGCCCTTCGACCCCGGGAGCGTCGACTCGTGGCTCGAGTGGTTCGTCGGAACCCCGCTCCGGCTCCTCCTCACGCTCACGGTCGGTCTCGTCGTGCTGTTCGTCCTGCGCAGGCTGATCAAGACCGTCAGCGACCACATCGCGGACGGCACGCTCATGAACAGGCGAGGGCTGCGCGAGCTGGGAGCAGCGGATCTCGGACCGGCGTTCTTGCGGCCGAGCCCGGTCGTCGCTGCCCGCCGGATGCAGCGTGCTCGGACGATCGGTTCGGTCCTGCGATCGACGACGACGCTCGTCGTCGGCGCGATCGTCGTGCTCATGATGCTCTCCGACATCGGCGTCAACATCATGCCGCTCGTGGCGTCGGCTGGTGTGGTGGGCGTCGCCCTAGGATTCGGCGCGCAGAGCCTCGTCAAGGACTTTCTCTCGGGGACCTTCATGCTCCTCGAAGACCAGTACGGCGTCGGGGACACCGTGACGTTCGGCGCCGTCTCCGGGACGATCGAGGCGGTGGCGCTGCGGGTGACGAAGGTGCGAGACATCGACGGCACGCTCTGGTACATCCGCAACGGTGAGATCACCAGCGTCGGCAACCGGACGCAGGGGTGGGCCCGCGCGGTCGTCGACGTGCATCTGCGCTTCGACACGAATATCGGCGAGGTGCGCCGGCTCCTCGAGCGTGCCGGGGAGACCGTCAAGAACGACCCCGTCATCGGCACATACCTGCAAGAGGACCCCGAGGTGATCGGGATCGAGGCGCTCACCGCCGAGTCCGTGCTCATGAAGGTCCGTGCGAAGACAGACCCCGCGATGCAGTGGAGCGTGGCACGTGCCCTGCGAGAAGCCGTCCGGGAGGAGCTCGAGGCTGCGGGGGTCTCGCTGGCGGCGAGCCAGCAGACCGTCCTCATCAACAAGCGTGAGTCTGCGGAGACCACCGCTACGCAGCCCTCCTCCTCCGGATCCTCCGGATCGTCCGGAACTGCGGTTCCGGTGGCGAGCCAGGTGGACGGCAGCGTCGGAGCCACTCCCACGCCGGTCGAGGAAGCGACGGACGTGCAACGGCACTGAGCGCCACCAGGCTGGGTGCGGCCGCGCTGAGTGCGGCCGCGCTGAGCCGGGACGTCCGCGGCCGAGTCAGCGACGGACGTCCGCGGTGTCCGGACGTCAGCTCCGAGAGGAGCTCAGCGCAGGGCGTCGATCTCCGCAGCGAGCGCGTCGGCCTCGGGGCCGACGATGACCTGCACGACGCGACCCGACCGGACGACCCCGAACGCGCCGGTCGCCTTGAGACCCGTCTCGTCGACGAGGTCAGGGTCCGTCACCTCGACGCGCAGGCGGGTGATGCACGGCTCGAGGTCGACGACGTTGACCTGACCGCCGAGGGCCGCGAGGATCTGCTGGGCCTTGCTCATGGATGGGGCTCCTGAAACTTGATGATCGTCGATCGGTGACTGGCATTCAAGAGTAGACGGCTCCGGCGCTGGTCGCGGCGAGACGCACCACCGCGTGCACCACAGGTGCCACGACGGTGGTGCGTCTGCCCCACCGTGCCGGGCTGCACTCTCTCGCAGACCCTGGCTTCCGACCTCCGACACGGCCGCCCCCTGCCCGGCCGTGTCACCTTCAATCATCCTCCTGTGACGTCTGACACGCTCGCGACGCTCGCGACGACGTCGCGCGGCGCGGGCCATGATCGGCAGGTTCGACCACACCTCGACAGCACCTCACACGCAGACCGTCCGACGGTCCGGCACCAGACCTGTCCTCCCGCCGGCCAGCGGAACCTCAGCACAGGAGCGTGCATCACTGCAGGTGATGGCTCTGCACGCTACCGCCAGGCTACTCTGGTCAGGCGACCAGGCCGCGGCCTGCCGACGACCTCCCGGGCTCATCGCGACGTCGTCGAACGACGCCATCTCCCCCGCACCCACCGACGATCTCGCACAGGAAGTTCACCCGCTCCGTCCAGCGGGGACGGGCCCTGCTCGCCCGTCGGGCGTACCATCCACGCAAGCCCCAGGCCGAGAACAACGACACGAGCGAGGACGCATGGGACCAGCAGCCGTGACGATCGCGACGATCGCTGAAGCAGCGGGCGTCTCTGTTCCGACCGTCTCCAAGGTGCTCAACGGTCGTGCGGACGTCGCCCCTGCGACCCGTGCGCGGGTCGAGGCTCTCATCGACGAGCACCACTACCGTCGTCGCCGAAGCTCGCCGCCGCCTCGCGCCCAGATGATCGACCTCGTCTTCCACGAGCTCGGCAGCGCATGGGACATGGAGATCATCCGCGGCGTCGAGAAGGCCGCCCGCGAAGAAGGCGTGAGCGTCGTGCTCGCCGAGTGCGGCGGCGCTGCCAACCCGCGCCAAGAGTGGCTCGACAGCGCGCTCGCCCGCCGCCCGCTCGGAGTCGTGCTCGTCTTCTCCGACCTCGATCACCCTCAGCGGCGCCAGCTCGAGGCACGCAGCATCCCCAGCGTCGTCGTCGACCCGGTGGGCGAGCCGTCGCACGAGGTCCCCGCGATCGGAGCGACCAACTGGAGCGGAGGTCTCGCCGCCACACGGCACCTGCTCGACCTCGGGCACCGCCGGATCGCCATGATCAGCGGTCCGGTGCGAGCCTGGTGCAGCCGCGCCCGCACGGACGGCTACCGCGCAGCCCTGGAGGACGTCGGGATCACGCCGTCCCCTGAGCTCGTGCGCCACGGCGACTTCAAGGTCGAGGCTGGATACCGCGAAGGTCTCGCGCTGCTCCGGCTCCCCGACCGCCCGACCGCCGTCTTCGCCGGGAGCGACCTCCAGGCCCTCGGCCTGTACCGCGCCGCAGCGGAGATGGGTCTGCGGATCCCCCAAGACCTGTCCGTGGTCGGGTACGACGACCTGCCTGTCACCCAGTGGATCGGTCCCCCGCTCACCACCGTCCGGCAGCCCTTGGCCGAGATGGCCGACCACGCGACGCGGCTCGTCCTGCAGCTTGCCCGGGGCGAGAGCCCTGCCAGCACGCGGATCGACCTCGCGACGAACCTCGTTGTGAGAGAGAGCACCGCACCGCTGGGACCGGACAAGCACCGTTCTTTGGGATAGTGGACCTGTGACCGAACCGACCCCCGACGCCCGCGACCCGTTCTACGACCTCGTCGGCGGGCACGAGACCTTCGTCCGGCTCGTCGACCTCTTCTATGCGGGTGTCGCGCACGACGACGCTCTGCGCGAGATGTATCCCGAAGACGACCTGGGCCCCGCGAAGGTGCGCCTGACGCTCTTTCTCGAGCAGTACTGGGGCGGGCCCACGACGTACTCCCAGCAACGCGGCCACCCGCGTCTGCGCATGCGCCACGCCCCGTACAAGGTGAACCCGGAGGCGCGCGACCGGTGGCTCACCCACATGCGCGCAGCAGTCGACGGCCTGGGGCTCGCCCCGCTCCACGAGGCGACGCTGTGGGACTACCTCGAGCGCGCAGCCCATTCCCTCATCAACACGTTCGACGAGTAGGAGCACCGTGTCCGACACCACCCCCCGCCTGCCGGGCCCTGCACACCCCCGACCAGCCCCGGACCTCGCCGACATCGAGCGCGACCCGCTCGGCTACCTGCTCGAGGTGCTGCGCCTGGAGTACCACGGCGCAGAGACGGGCGAGGACGTGTATTCCGGTGCGAGCCTGCCTCAGCTCCACGGCCGCGTCTACGGCGGTCAGGTGCTCGCGCAGTCCCTCCTGGCGGCCGGTGCCACGGTGCCTGCCGGACGGCTCCCCCACTCGATGCACGGCTACTTCTTGCGCGCCGGTGACATCCACCAGCCGGTAGACCTCGCCGTCGAGCGGCTCCGGGACGGCCGGTCGTTCAGTGCACGCCGCACCCACGCGTATCAGGGCGGGAAGGCGATCTTGTCGATGATCGCCTCGTTCCAGGAAGACCAGGACGGGATCGAGCACACCTCGCAGATGCCCGATGCCCCCGACCCCGAGGACGTCACGTCGGCGCACGACGTGCTCGCGAAGATCGACCACCCGATCGCACACTTCTGGTCGCGTCAGACTGCGTTCGACGTCCGGCACGTCGACGGCTCCCTCTACCTGGCGCCGGGCGCCCAGCGCACCGACCACCAGCTCGTGTGGATGAGGTCGCGCGGGCCCGTGCCAGACGACCAGATCCTCCACCGCGCGCTCCTCGCCTACGCCTGCGACCAGATCATGCTCGAGCCCGTCCTGCGTCAGGCTGGGCACAGCTGGCAGACGCCGGGGCTGAGCATCGCCAGCCTCGACCACGCGATGTGGTGGCACCGGGACGTGCACGTCGACGAGTGGTTGCTCTACGTGCAGTCGTCGTCGTCCGCGCAGGGCAGCCGCGGGCTCGGCGCCGCCCGGGTGTTCGCCCAGGACGGGACCCTCGTGGCGAGCATCGCTCAGGAAGGCATGATCCGGGTCCCGGACTGACCTGGCTGGGGCGTCCGCCGACGGAACGTCACCGGCTCTTCGACGAACGGCTCCCACGCGGCACGCTCCGTCGGACCGAAACGTCGGGGTCGACCGGTGACAGCGTCGGTGACGACGATCATCGTCGTCGCCCGTGCGTACGGCGTCCCCGGGGTCGCCGGGCCGACCCGCCCGACGACCCCGCCGTCGTCGTGCACCTCATAGCAGACGTCGAGGCTCGCGGCACCGATCGCGCCGATCCACATCTCGACGCGCACCGGCTCCCGCGTGAAGGTCAGCGGCCGCACGTACTCGATCTCCTGACGAGCCACGAGCGTGTGCGACGTCGCAGCAGGACCCGAGTCGATGACCGCAGTCGGCCACACGTCCGCGTCGAGCGCCAGCGGGTGCCGCCAGAACGCCGTGATGCGCGCTTCCTCGAGCAGCCGGAACATCTCGACGTTGTTGACGTGCGCATACGCGTCGAGATCGGACCAGCGCAGGCGGACAGGGACATAGAGACGAGTCATAGGTCCAGTCAACCAGCGTTCCGCGTTCCGCCGGACCTACCTGCTCGCGAGGGCCGCTGCGGACCGGCACTCGTCGAGCAGGCGACGTTGCGTCCGCACCGGACCGACGACGGCCTCGTTCGCGACCAGCTCGATCTCCGCGCCGAGGCGACGGGCCGCGCGTCGGGCCGCACGGTTCGCGCCCACGAGCGCGAGCAGCCGTGCGACAAGTGCGAGAAACACCCCCGAGAGCAGACCGCCGACGACCATGAGCGTCGGGATCGGGAACCCCTCCACCTCCGGAGACGCTGGCACCGGCAGCTGTGCGTACGCCAGCACCGCGAGCCCGGCGAGCCACAGCAGACCGGCGAGCAGCACACCGAGCAGCACCCACTGGACCACCGACATGACGGCCCACCAGCGCGGGCGACGACCACCGTCCACCTCGGTGCGGGCCACCGCCTGGTCGAGAGCGTCCGGGAGGTCGTCGTCACGCAGCCGTTCCCGGGTCATGAGGACCCAGCCGGTGGGGGCACCGATCGACGCCGCGTCCACGTAGGAACGCACCGCCCGGCGGGTCCGGGCCCCCATCGCAGCGTCCGCAGGAGGCAGCGACGAGCGCGCGAGCTCCGTGTGCACCTCGCGGCGGTGGAGGTTGAGCCGGCGGAGCGGGTCGGCGCGGAAGCGACCCACCCAGCGGGTGACCGGCCACCCGGTCGCTGCACGGGCGCGCAGGAGCGCCGATCCGCGCACAGCGTCGACCACGACGTCCGCGCGCGCAGCGCGGCCGAGGGACTCCAGCAGCTCCGCGCGGACCGCCTCGAGCGGGTGGGCCCCACCGTGGCTCGTGCCGCACTCGGCGAGGACGTCGCTCGCCGCGGCGCGGACGTCCGCGAGCAACCGATCGGTCGCCGCAGCACGGTCGCGTGCGGCACGGGCGACGAGCTCGTGCAGCTCCCCCATCCCTTGTCCGGTCACTGCCGACACCCCGAGGACGACGGCCGACGTCAGCCCGTCCTGGCGCACGAGACGCCGGAGGTCTGCCAGGCACTGCTCCTGGTCGCTCGGCGCGAGACGGTCGATCTGGTTGAGCACGACCACGACGACGTCCGAGTGGCCGGCGAGCCCGCGCAGGTAGCGTTCGTGGACAGCCGCGTCCGCGTACTTCTGGGGGTCCATCACCCACACGAGGAGGTCTGCCCGCTCGACGATCCGCTCAGCGCGGACCCGGTGCTCCACGACGACCGAGTCGTGGTCCGGAAGGTCGAGCAGCACGAGCCCTGCTCGGTCCTCGCTGGACTCGACGAACGTCCGCTGGTCGACCTCGAGCCAGTCGAGGAGCGGCTCGACGACGCCGGCGCTCGGGGTGTCCCACACCGCAGCCATCGCTCGGGACGTCGTCGGACGTCGCGTGCCGGGGCTCGAGATCTCTCGGCCCGCCAGCGCATTGAAGATCGTCGACTTGCCCGACCCGGTCGAGCCTGCGAGGGACACCACCGTGTGGTCGACGGAGAGGCGAAGACGCCCGCGCGCGTGCACGGCGGCCTGCGCGCCCCGGGCGAGAACCTCCGAATCCAACCATCCTTCTCCCGCTTCCAGCGCGGACTCGAGGGCCTGGGTCCGGCGCGCAAGCTTCTCGCCCCGACGCGTCACTCCGCTGAAACGCCTCACGCTCGACCACGCCGGTCCCACAGCCTGCCGAGAAGTCCTCGCCGGGCGGGCTCCTTCTCGAGCCCGTGCGGCTGCTGGACGTCGAGCACCCTGAGGTCGGCGCCGCGCAGCCGTCCCTGCTGCGGGCCTGTCGGCTCCGCGGCCTGCTCCCCGTCCACGGAGTCCCCTTCTGGGGGACCAGGGACGGGCCGCGCCGCTGCTGCGGCGGCACGGGCGGCCCGCTCACGGTGGGAAGCCCCTTGGAGCGCCTGCGCCGCTCCACGGAGCTCCAGGCCGACAGGTGCTCCCGACCCGACCGCGTCGAGCAGCGCGACGAACCGCGCCGCCTCACGGTCCAGGGCCCGATCGACCCGTTCGAGCAGCGCTGCCTGGGCGGCCCGGGCGAGAGAGCGGACCGCGTCGTCCCCGAACACCCCCTCGAGGATCCGTTGAGCCAAGAGCGCCGACCCTCCGGCGATCCCGACCTCAGCGCCGGTGAGCCCGCCTGTCTGGGCGAACACGACGATCATGAGCGCAGCGCCGAGACCGTTCACACCGACGGCAAGGACCCGGGCGCGCCCGCGCTTGTCGGCTCCTCGCTCGCTCACGAGCGCGAGGACGTCCGACTGCCACGCCCGGATCTCGCCGGCGAGCGTGGAGCGCAGGTCGACCGACGCACGGGAGAGCTCGAGCCCGTCGAGGAGCGGGGCTCCGGCACCGTCTGAGCGCCACGCACCGTACGTGCGCTCCGCCGCACGGTCTGCTGCATCGAAGATGATCGCTTCGAGGTTCGTGCTGATCGCGACCGCCACCTTCGGCTCGGCCGGGCCGCCGCCTCGGAAGAACCCGGTGATCTTGTCGCGGACCATACCGATCCGCTCCTCGACGGCCCGCATGAGGTCACCGGTGCCGACGAAGTCTTGCCACCGGGCGAGGACCTCGCCCCGCAGCATGGTGCCGTCCGAGGTCGCGTCGGCGACGTCTCGTGCGGAGCCCGCGTACGTCTGCGTGACGATCGCGCGCAGACGGGCATCGGCTGCCACCTGCGCGTCGGCCGCGTCGGCGAGCGCCATCGTCCGGCCGGCGATGTCGTCGATCGCTCCGTCGCGGGTCGCCTCGATGACAGCGGTCCGTGACGCGGCGTCGCCACCAGTCTCGGTGAGCCACCGCGAGACAGGTGCGACGACCTGAGCAGGGAGCATGCCGTCGACGAGCGCGGTCTCCGGGACGAGGAAGACCGGCGAGCTCCCCAGCCCTTGCTCGGCGAGCATCTCGCGCAGGTGGTCGCGCACGACCTCGGCCCCCGGGTCCACCCGGTCCACGACGATCGCGACCTGGGCTCGCCGTGCGGCGCCTTCCCGCAGGAGGTCCCACGGGACCGCGTCGGCGTAGCGTGCAGCGGTGGTGACGAACAGCCAGAGGTCGGCTGCAGCGAGCAGCTGGGCAGCGAGCTCACGGTTCCCCACGACGACCGAGTCGATGTCAGGGGCGTCGAGGATCGCCAGGCCGACGGGGAGCACGTCGGTGGCGACGAGCCGGAGCGAGCGGTCTCCGACGGTGCCTGCTGCCTGCGCAGGCGCGTCGCCCTCGAGCGGCCCGACGGTCGTCGCACGGGCGAGGTGCGGAAAGATCCGTGTGGTCTGGAACCACGGAGCATCGAGCGGATGGTGCGCGAGCACCGGAGACCGGGTGGTCGGGCGCAGGGCACCGGGCGTGGTCACGTGCTGACCGAGGATCGAGTTGACCAACGTCGACTTGCCCGCGCCTGTCGAGCCGCCGACAACCACCAGGAGCGGTGCTGTGACGGCATCGATGCGCGGCAGGAGGTAGTCGTCGAGCTGGTCGAGGATCCGCTCGCGCGCAGACCGTGCGGACGAGGCCACGACGGTCTCGAGCGGCAGCGTGAGGTCGAAGACGGCGCTGCGCAGCTGGGCGAGCGCGACGGCGAGCTCGGCGACGCGGGAGGTCCCGTCGTCGCCGAGCCCGATGAGGTCAGGAGCGTCCGGCATGAGTGCAGTCTGCCGGAGAACGCCTGGTCCTACCCATCAGACGCGGCTCAGCCGCGTGTGAGCTTGCGGTGGGTCACGCGGTGCGGACGCGCAGCGTCGGCTCCGAGACGAGACAGCTTGTTCTCCTCGTAGGAGTCGAAGTTGCCCTCGAACCAGTACCAGGCCGCCGGGTTCTCGTCCGTTCCCTCGTACGCGAGGATGTGCGTCGCGACGCGGTCGAGGAACCACCGGTCGTGAGAGACCACGACAGCGCAGCCGGGGAACTCGAGCAGCGCGTTCTCCAGGGAGCCGAGGGTCTCGACGTCGAGGTCGTTGGTGGGCTCGTCGAGCAGGAGGAGGTTTCCGCCCTGCTTGAGGGTGAGCGCCAGGTTGAGCCGGTTGCGCTCTCCACCGGAGAGCACGCCAGCGGCCTTCTGCTGGTCCGGTCCCTTGAACCCGAAGGCGGCGACGTAGGCGCGGGACGGCATCTCGACGTTGCCGACCTTGATGTAGTCGTTCCCGTCAGAGACGACCTCCCACAGGCTCTTCTTGGGGTCGATCCCGCCACGTGACTGGTCGACGTAGGAGATGGAGACCGTCTCACCGATCTTCAGCTCTCCGGCGTCGAGCGACTCGAGGCCGACGATCGACTTGAAGAGCGTCGTCTTGCCGACGCCGTTGGGGCCGATGACGCCGACGATGCCGTTGCGCGGCAGCGTGAAGGACAGCCCGTCGATGAGCGTGCGACCGTCGAACCCCTTGTTGAGGTCAGTCGCCTCGATGACGAGGCTTCCCATGCGCGGTCCTGGCGGGATCTGGATCTCTTCGAAGTCGAGCTTGCGGGTACGGTCCGCCTCGGCGGCCATCTCCTCGTAGCGAGCCAGGCGCGCCTTGGACTTCGTCTGACGTCCCTTGGCGTTCATGCGAACCCACTCGAGCTCGTCGCTGAGGCGCTTCGCGAGCTTCTGGTCCTTCTTGCCCTGGACCTTGAGGCGCTCGCCCTTCTTCTCGAGGTAGGTCGAGTAGTTGCCCTCGTACGGGTAGAGACGTCCGCGGTCGACCTCGCAGATCCACTCGGCGACGTGGTCGAGGAAGTACCGGTCGTGGGTGACGGCGAGGATGGCGCCTGCGTAGGACGTCAGGTGCTGCTCGAGCCACAGGACGGACTCGGCGTCGAGGTGGTTGGTGGGCTCGTCGAGGAGCAGGAGGTCGGGCTTCTGGAGCAGGAGCTTGCACAGTGCGACGCGGCGGCGCTCTCCACCGGAGAGCACCTTGACGTCGGCGTCCGGTGGCGGGCACCGCAGCGCGTCCATCGCCTGCTCGAGCTGGGCGTCGAGGTCCCAGGCGTCAGCGTGGTCGAGAGCTTCCTGGAGGTTGCCCATCTCAGCGAGAAGGGTGTCGAAGTCCGCGTCGGGCTCGGCCATGAGCGCAGAGATCTCGTTGAAGCGGTCGAGCTTCGCCTTGATCTCGGCAACGCCCTCTTCGACGTTGCCGAGCACCGTCTTGTCCTCGTTGAGCGGCGGCTCCTGGAGAAGGATGCCCACGGTGAATCCGGGCGAGAGCCGAGCTTCGCCGTTCGACGGCTGCTCGAGGCCCGCCATGATCTTCAGGATGGTCGACTTACCGGCACCGTTCGGGCCGACGACGCCGATCTTGGCGCCGGGCAGGAAGTTCAGTGTGACGTCATCGAGGATGACCTTCTCACCGTGCGCCTTGCGCGTCTTGTACATGGAGTAGATGAACTCAGCCACTGGCTCTCTGTCCGCCTCATGATCGATTGCGCTGGAGCGGGTTCGCCTCGCGCGGGTCAGGGGGCCCGTCGCACTGGTCGCCGACAGCGTGTGCTGGGTGGTGCCGGTGGACGGGATGCTCAACGTCCCAGCCTACGCCGTTCGCGCGCCGCCCGGCTCGGGCGACCGGGTACCCGCTGGTGCGGGCGCCCGGTCGTCCGTCGACGGTGCCGATCAGCCGACGAGGCTCGGCACCCGGTCGTCGCTCACCGGGTCGCTCACCGGGTCGCTCACCGGCTCCGCGACAGCGGCCATGTCCTCGTCGTTCTCTGGCGCGGGGGTCGCGACGGCCCACGGGTCGTCGGCCGCGAGCAGGGACGACGCGTCGTCCGGAGCCTGGGTGCCGCCGACGAGACCGGGCTCGGGCTGCGCGGTGGCAGCGTCGGAGCCTGCCGCCAGCGGCCGGGCCTGCACGGTGTGGCGGAAGGTCGCCTGACCGCGAGAGAGGTCGGGGCCGAGGGCGTCTGCCTCGATGACGAACGTGGTGCGCGGGCCCTCGGGCGAGACCCACTCGTCGCTGGACAACGAGCCGTGCACGACGACGGGGTCAGACTTGCGCAACGACTCCGCCACGTTGAGCGCGGTGGTCCGCCAGGTCTTGACGGTGAACCACGTGGTCGGGCCGTCGACCCAGCGGTCCTCCGCCCGGTTGTAGAAGCGCTTGGTGCTGGCGAGCCGGAACGTCGTGAAGTCGATCCCGTTCTCGGACACGAAGTGCTTGGGCTGGGTGCCGACCCAGCCGGCGACGGTGACCTTGGTGTCTGTGCTCATGGGTCCTCCTACGGCGTCGGGAGGCGTGGTCGCTTCCCTGGTCCCGCAAGACTCACTGGTCGTGCGTCACGGCCGGAGGACCGACCAGCAACCTGTGGCTCAGACCTCCGCGACGCGCCCTGTTGACGACGAGTCTCGGGCGGAGAGAGCCGACTCCCGGACGTCCGTGTGCTCGTCGAGCACCCGCTGAGCCGGACCGACGAACTCTCGCTCGACGACCTCGCGCAGCACGGCGAGCGCCGCGTCGCGGACGATGACCGCCCGCTGCTCACCGAGCGCCGCACGCAGGCGTGCCCCCACGACGAAGGAGACGACGGTGCCGAGCACCGCCAGGATCGTCAGGATCCCGGCGAGAGCCTTCCAGACCGTCCCGAGGTCGAGGACCCCGATCGTCAGGAGGAGCGAGAAGATGCCGGAGACGACCGCCAGACCGGCGAACGACCAGCCGATCGTCCGCGCACGTCGTCCGCCGACCGAACCGGTCGTGTCGATGGTCACCGCGGAGAGCGCCGCGACGATCCGTTCCGACAGCTCGCTGTAGGTCGGGACCGCGGTGTCGACGGACTGCGCCCAGGTCGGGCGCATCGTGTCGGTGACCTTGGTGATCCATCGGCTCCTGATGACACGGACAGCAGACTCCTGCGGTGCCCGGAACCGGGGGGCGTCGGACTCACGGACGCCACCGAACCGGACTACTCCCCGGACGTCGTCGACCACCGCGGCAACACCCACCGCGACCGCGACGCGGTCGACCTCGCCCTGGACGAGGGGCGAGAGCTGCTGCAGCACGGTGGGGCGCACCTCTGCAGCGATCTTCCGGCCCTCGCGGTCGAGCTCGTCCGCCAGGCGGCTCGCAGCCACGCTGCGCTTGCTGACAGCGTCGCGGAGCGTCGCGCGCAGCTCCTCGATCCCCTCCCCCGTCTTCGCCGAGATCGTCCGCACGTCCACACCGACGAGCCCGTCCTCCTCGAGCAGCCGCGAGACGTCTGCGACCAAGGACGCCCGCCCGCCGGGCGCGACCGTGTCGATCTGGTTGAGCACGACGATCATCGACGACTCCGAGCCTGCGAGGTTGCGCAGGTACCCGGCATGGAGCGCCTCGTCGGCGTACTTCTGCGGGTCGACGACCCAGATGAGGAGGTCGACGAGCGGCAGGATGCGGTCGACGATCTCGCGGTGCGCGGGCTCGATCGAGTCGTGGTCAGGAAGGTCGAGAAGGATGAGGCCGTCGAGGCCGAGCTCTGCGTCACCGTCGAGCTCGCTGCCCCGGTTGATCCGACGCTCAGAGTCCACCGCGAGCCAGTCGAGCAGCGCGGTCGCGCTCTGGCTCCAGGCGCACGCCGTCACCCGTGCGGTCGTCGGGCGGCGGACGCCGACGTCGGCGAAGCTCAGGCGCGAGATCGCGTTGAAGGTGCTCGACTTCCCCGACCCTGTGCCGCCGGCGAGAGCGATGATCGTGTGGTCGACACCGAGCGCGAGGCGCTCGTCAGCCCCGGCCAGGACGGAGCGCGCGTGCGCGGCCACCGACGGGTCCAACCGGTCACCGGCGACCTCGAGCGCGTGACGCAGGTTGGCGACGTGGGCGGTGTAGCGCTCGCCGTCCGACGTCGTCGCCCTGGTGCGTCGCGTGCTGCGATCGCTCGGCTGGTCGGGCTGTGTCACGGGCTGCTCCTGAGGTGGCGGGGTCATGTGAGCTGTGCGAGCTCCGCGAGCCGCACGTTGGGTCCCACGGCTGCGTCGTCCGCCAGAGCAGGCACCCCGAGCGCAGCGACGACAGGTTCGATCTCCCTGCTCACCAGAATAGCGGCGCGGTCGGCAAGGTCTGCGGTGACGACCGGGACGAGCTCGCGCCCCGCGTTGCCGGTGAGCCGGACGAACAAGGCCTCGGCGGCCTCGTGCCCGACAGCGCCCGCGAGGAGCAGCGCTGTGAGCCCGCCGCGCCCGAAGGCTCGGACGGCCGCGGCGTCCTGCTTGGACGCGGCCTCGTCGATCGCGGCGGTCCGCGCACGGACGGAGTCGACCCAGGCGTCGACCTCGGCCGTCACCAGAGCGTCGGTGTTCGCCGGCCCCTCGTGCACGGCGGAGAGCTCCGATCCGCCGGGAACCGTCTCGAGCGCGGACCGCAGAGCCTGCCGGGCATCGTCGATGGCCGAGGCGAGGGCAGCGGTCGCTGCGTTGCGGACAGCCTCGGCGAGATCGGCGAGGAGCGCCTCGCGGGACCGGCCGCGCCGGGCGGATCCCCGGGCGATCCCCGACCGGGTGATCGCCTTGTCGAGACGAGCAGGGCGCACGAGGTGCGACCATCTCGACTCGACTGCACCGACGGTGAGCGCGCCGGACTCGATGGAGCGGTTGATCGTGGCGGCCACCGGCGGGAGCGCCGCCTGGGCCGCGGCGAGCATGCGCTGGCTGGTCAGGTGCTGGGCGTCGACGTGGGCTGCGAGCTCCTCCACCCATGGCGGCAGCGCGGCCAAGGAGCCGCGCAGCGTGCGGAGGATGACCGTGCGTGCACGGTCGGCGCCTCCGAGCGTGCGCAACCACCGTTCGATGGGTGCGACCGAGGCAGCAGGCAAGAGCCCCTCGTGCGGTCCGGCGTCCGGCACGACGAAGAGCGGGGTGCTGTCCATGTGATGCTCACGGAGACGGTTGAGCAGGTCTCCGCGGACTGTCTTGAGAGACGCGGACGGGGCCCGGTTGAGGACCATCGCGACCGTCGCCCCGCGCTCGACCGCCCCGGTGAGCGTGCGCCAGGGCAGCGCGTCACCGTAGCGCGCGGCCGTCGTGACGAAGAGCCAGAGGTCCGCGCCTTCGAGGAGCCGCTGCGCCGTGCGCCTGTTCTCGTCGAGGACAGAGTCGAGGTCCGGTGCGTCCAGCAGCGCGATGCCACGCGGGACGTTCGTGTTGACGACCGCACGGACCGAGGTGACCAGCGGGGTCCCGACGACGATCCCGGCATCCTGCGGGTTGTACACGACCACGGGCTCGCGGGTCGTCGGCCGGATGACGGACGCCGGCGAGATCTCCTCCCGCAGGAGCGAGTTGAGGAGGGTGGACTTCCCGGCCCCCGTCGACCCTGCGATCACGACGACCGCAGGTGCAGAGAGCTCTTTGAGCCGGGGCAGGAGGTGATCGTCGAGCTGCCCGACGAGCCGGGCCTGCTTGGCACGCGCCTCGTCGGCTCCCTCGATGTCGAGGGGGAACGAGAGCGCAGCGATGTCGCGCCGGAGATCCGTGACGATGTCGAACACGGTGAAGTGCGGTTCCACGGCGTCCGATGCGTCAGAGCCGTGGCGCCCCTGGCCGATGCTCGGTTGACGCGCTCCGGGTCCGCTGGTGGTAGTCACGGCGTAATTCTCCCGTGGATCCGGAACCAGGCCAAACGCGCGCGCCGTCGTGCGTCGACGAGAACGGCAGCGCAGGGGTGCGTGCCCCTCTCCTGCGTAGTCGACCCGGCGTGGTGCCCCCGACAGGATTCGAACCTGCGACCTAGAGATTAGAAGGCTCTTGCTCTATCCACTGAGCTACGGAGGCGTCCCCAGATCTTATGCGAGGCCCCTGCCATCGGCGGAATCGTCGCCCCGTGGGCGGCCTCGTCGGCTCGGACGCGCACGCGGGAGGCTGGAAGACTGGTGTGCATGACGCTGCCGACACCGCCCCCCGCGACCCCGCCGAACGACCAGACCGTCGTCGAGATCTGGACCGACGGAGCCTGCAAGGGCAACCCTGGGCCAGGTGGCTGGGGCGCATGGCTGTGCTCCGGCGGCCGCGAGCGCGAGCTGTTCGGCGGGGAGGAGGTCACGACGAACAACCGGATGGAGCTGACGGCCGTCATCGAAGGGCTACGGGCGCTCAACCGGCCCTGCGTGGTCAACCTCCACGTCGACTCGACGTACGTGATGAACGGCATGTCGACGTGGATCGAGGGCTGGAAGCGCAACGGGTGGCGCACCGGGGGCAAGAAGCCGGTGAAGAACATGGACCTGTGGAAGGCGCTCGACGAGGAGGTCGCTCGCCACACGATCACCTGGACGTGGGTCAAGGGCCACTCTGGGGACGTCGGCAACGAGAAGGCGGACGAGCTGGCCAACCGCGGGGTGGATGCGGTCCGCGGGACGGTGTGACGTGCCGGTCGCCCGGGAGGTGCTCGCGCACGCCCGCACAGCGCCAGGTCGCGTGGCGCTCGCTCTCGGCTCGCCTGCGGTCGCCGACGTCACCTATGCGGAACTCGCGCGCCGCGTCGGGAGCGCCGCGGCCTGTCTCGCGTCGGGCGGGCCTGGTGTCACGGGTGGTCCGGTGGGTGCCGGTGACGTCGTCAGCATCGCCGTGGGTCTTGCTGTGCCGGCTCGGCAGGACCTGACCCGCGCCTCGGAATCGCGCTCGGAACGCTGGGTGCAGACGCTCGTCGTCCTGCTGGCCACGGACCTGCTGGGCGCGGTCCCGCTCGTGTGCGACGTGGGCTGGGGCGACCACCACCGCGAGGAGGTGCTGGGGAGCGTGCAGCCCGACCGGCGGGTGTCTGTCTCCGTCCTCTGCGCCCAGACCGGCTCGCGACTGCCCGCGCAGGGGCCCGTGCCGTCTCCTCGGTCCGCTGGCCTGACGCCGGCTCCTCGGCCCGACGACCTCACGTGGGCCGGCTTCACCTCGGGCAGCACCGGCCGGCCGCGCGCGGTCGTGCGCTCACGTGGCTCCTGGACCGGATCGTTCGCGGCCGTGACCGCCCTCAGCCGCACCACCGCAGGGAGCACCGTCCTCGTGCCGGGCGACCTCTCCACGTCTCTCTACTGCTTCGGGGCTGTCCACGCGCTGAGCGTCGGTGCGACCCTGCGGCCTGCACCGGCCCCCAGCGACCTGGGACCGGGTGCCCTCGCGAGCGACGTGCTCCACGTGACGCCAGCCCAGCTCGAGACGGCACTCGACGCTCTGGACGCCCTCGACGGTGACGGCATCCCGACCAGCCGGACCGCCCTCGTCGGCGGCGCCGGGCTCGCACCCGCGGTCCGGCGACGCGCCGAGGAGACAGGCCTGCACGTCGTGGCCTACTACGGCGCGGCCGAGCTGTCCTTCGTCGCGGTGGACACCGACGGCACAGGTCTTCGCCCCTTTCCCGGGGTGGAGATCGACGTCCGCGGAGAGGGCGACCAGGACCACGGGGTCGTCTGGGTGCGGTCGCCGTGGCTCGCGTCCGGCTACCTCGCCGGGGAGAAGGGGCCGCTCCGCCGGTCCGACGCCTGGGCGACGGTCGGAGACCTCGCCGAGCCGTGCACCACCGACGGGCCGCTCGTCCTGCGGGGCCGCGGCACCGGCGCGATCGCGGTGGGCGCCGCGACGGTCCTGCCCGAGGACGTCGAGACCGTCCTCGCCACGGACCTCGGCATGGCCGAGGTGGCCGTGCTCGGCACCGCGCACCCGCGATGGGGGCAGGTGGTGACAGCCGTCGTCGTCCTCGCAGGCACGCGCGAAGACGACGAGGACGACGCGCGCCTGCTCGCACGGCTCGAGCGCCTCGCTCAGGGCACCCTCTCCGCCGCCCAACGGCCCCGCCGCTGGTTCGTCGCCCCGTCGCTCCCCCGCACGAGCGGGGGCAAGATCGCCCGTGCAGCCGTCGCCGAGGGCCTCGCGGGGTACCAGCGCCTGCGGGACGGCCCGCAGCGCTAGGCTCGTGCGGTGATCGAGATGAAGAGCCCCGAACAGATCGAGAAGATGCGCGAGACAGGTCGCGTCGTCGCCCGCGCGCTCCAGGCGATGCAGGACGCGTCGGCCGTGGGGGTGACCCTCAAGGAGATCGACGCCGTCGGCGCGGGCGTCCTCGCCGACGCCGGTGCCACGTCACCGTTCCTCAACTACCACCCGGACTGGGCTCCCACCCCGTTCCCGGGTTCCATCTGCGCCTCCGTGAACGACGTCATCGTCCACGGCATCCCGACCGACTACGCGCTCGCTGACGGCGACCTCGTGAGCATCGACTTCGGGGCTGTCCTCGACGGCTGGTGCGGCGACTCTGCACGCAGCTTCATCGTCGGGACTCCCCGACCGGGCGACCAAGACCTCGTCGACACGACGAAGGCCGCCCTCGACGCAGGGATCGCCGCGGCGCAGGTCGGCAACACGATCGGCGACATCGGGTACGCGGTGCAGAAGGTCGCGAAGAAGGCGCGCCTCGGCAACCTCGAAGACCACGGTGGCCACGGCATCGGCACCGAGATGCACATGGACCCGTTCGTCCCCAACGAGGGCCGCCGTGGCAAGGGGATGCGGCTCGCACCCGGGATGGTCATCGCGATCGAGCCCATGTTCATCGCCGACGGCCGCAGCGACTACCGTCACGACGACGACGGATGGACCTTGCGCTCGTCGCGCGGCGCTCGCGCCGCCCACTGGGAGCACACGATCGCGATCACGAAGGACGGCCCGCGGATCCTCACGGCTCTCTAGGCGCGTCCTCGTCTCCCCCACCATGATCGCGAGCTCGCCGGACGCGCCCGTCGTGGTTGCCGCACGCCGCAGCCACGTCGGCACCGTGGGTCGAGGGCACCACGACCTGCTCGCCCCCGAGCTCGCGGCACCCGTCCTGGCCGCCGTTCTCGCCGACGTCCGCGCCCACGGCGTCGGTGCCCGACCCACGGACGTCGTGCTCGGGAGCTGCACCGGCCCGCGCGGAAACATCGCTCGGATCTCGGCGCTCGCTGCTGGGCTCGGGGTCGACGTGCCCGGGGTGACCATCGACCGGCAGTGCGGCAGCGGCCTCGCTGCAGTGCTCCTGGCCGCGAGCACCGTGCGTGCCGGGGAGGCTGACCTGGTGCTCGCAGGGGGCGTCGAGAGCGCGTCGACGTCCTCCAGCACGACACAGGCAGCCTTTGCCCCCGCTGGCTTTCCGGACCCCGGGATGGGGCCGGCCGCGGACGCTCTCGCCGCCGCCCGGAACGTGAGCCGCCGACGTCAGGACGACTACGCGGAACGCAGCCATGCCCGCGTCGTCGCGGCGCAGTCCGCCGGCACCTTCGCCACGGAGACCGTGCGCATCGGTTCCCTCGACCGCGACGAGCACGCCCGCTGCCTCGACCCTGCCCTGCTCGCCCGCCTACGACCCGCTTTCACGCCGGGCGGCACGGTGACGGCCGCGTCGTCGAGCCCGATCAGCGACGGTTCCGCAGCGCTCGCACTCGTTCCCGAGCGGCTGCGCGGCGACACCGCAGGGCTCCGCATCGTCGCCGGCGCGGTCGTCGGGTGCGACCCGTCCCTCCCCGGGTGGGGCCCGGTCCCCGCGGTACGAGCGGTCCTCGCCCGCGCCGGTGTCCGCCTCGACGACGTCGCCGTCGTGGAGATCGTCGAGGCCTTCGCCGCCCAGGTCCTCGCGGTCACCGACGCGCTCGGCCTCGACGCCCTCGGCACGGACTCCGCGCGAATCTGCCCCGACGGCGGCGCTCTCGCGCTCGGTCATCCGTGGGGTGCGAGCGCGGCGGTGAGCGTCGTGCGCCTCTTCACGCGTCTCGTCCGCGGCGGAGCGCCGGCCGGGACGCTCGGGCTCGCGACGGCAGCGATCGGCGGCGGGATGGGCGTCGCGATGCTCGTCGAGGTGGTGCGCTAGCGACGCTCGGCGGGCGCAGCTGACGAGGTATCGACAGTCTCCTCGACGCCCGCGACGCGTAGCCACCGGTGCACGGCCACCACGACACCGAGGACCGCGAGAGCGAGGCTCACGGCAGCGAGGACATCGGTGACGAAGTGGTAGCCGAGGTACAGCCGGCTCACCGCGACCATCGCGACGACCACCACGCTCGCCAGCGCCCAGAGCACGAAGCGCCGCCCCGTGCGATGACGCGACCAGATGAGGTACCCGCTGACGAGCACCAACGTCGCGGCGCCGATCGTGTGGCCGGACGGGAACGAGAACGACGACTCGACTCCTGGCACCGTCATGAGCTCGTCGTCGGGGCGCGGCCGTGCGACGGCAGCCTTGATGAGGACAGAGATGCCCGTCGACAGGAGCATGGCGCCCACGAGGAGCCCAGGATCGCGCCACCTCTTCGCGATCAGTACCCAGACCAGGCACCCCAGCGCCACGATGATCGGGAGCACCACAGGCCCGAACGCGTTCGTCACCGCGGTGAGCAGGCTCGTCGAGAGACCCGTCCGCCGGTCGGAGAGCCACACGAGCACCGGCTCGTCGAGGAGCGCCAGGTCGTCCTGCTCACGGACGGCGTCGAACACCCCGAGAAACCCTCCGACACCGATCGCGACAAGAAGGATCCCCGGCGCGACCGCGACAAGGACCGGGGAGACCGAGACTCCGAGAACACGGGGGCGCGGAGCTCGCGCGAGGCGCTCAGAAGTCATCGTCCGAGGCTACCTGCGGGTGTGCGGACCGCAACCAGCGCCGGCCGCTTGCTCCCTCAGGCCGCCGGGCCGGAGGCCGCACCAAGGGGAAAAAGCAGTGCATCCCGGACACGTGCCGTGGTTGGCTGGTGCCACACCGCGGTGACGTCCAGGGCAGCGGGGTCGACGCCTCTGCCCGTCTGGTTCGAACGTCACGAAAGACCACCATGATCGACATGAACGCCGGGTATCTCGATCTGCTCGTCCACCATCAGGTACGCATGGCCGAGCTCGAGGAACGCATCGAGCGCGACCGCGTGGCCCGTGAGCGGGCCGAGCAGCACAGCCCAGAGACCGAGCCCTCCGAGCGTCGAGGCACGAAGTCCCGTCGCGACGCATGACGCACCACCCAGTGCACGACCCAGACCCTCGTCGGTCCGGCCCACCCGGGCCGAGACCGGCGAGGGTCTCTCCATGGACGCCGTAGGCTGTGTGACGTGGCACGCACCCCGAACAATGACCGAATAGTCTGGATCGACTGCGAGATGACGGGTCTCGACCTGGGCGCGGACGCCCTCGTCGAGGTGGCCGCCGTGGTCACGGACTCCGAGCTCAACGTCCTCGGCGACGGCATCGACGTCATCATCAGGCCTCCGGCTCTCTCCCTCGTGCAGATGAACGACTTCGTGAGGAACATGCACACGACGTCCGGCCTCATCACCGAGCTGGACGAGGGCGTGACGCTCGCCGAGGCCGAGGACCAGGTGCTGGCGTACATCCGTGAGTGGGTGCCGGAGCCGGGGAAGGCACCGCTCGGCGGGAGCTCCGTCACGACCGACAAGATGTTCCTCGAGAGGGACATGAAGTCGCTCGTGGCACACCTGCACTACCGGATCGTCGACGTCTCCTCGATCAAGGAGCTCGCGCGCCGCTGGTACCCCCGCGTGTACTTCGCGTCGCCGACGAAGAACGGTGGGCACCGTGCGCTCGCTGACATCCTCGAGAGCATCGACGAGCTGCGCTACTACCGGTCGACGGTATTCGTCCCGCAGCCTGGGCCGGACACGAAGACCGCTCGGGCCGCCGCCGCCGCGATCGCCGGCTCGTCCGTGTCCGGCACGCTCTCCGTCCCCGACAGCTTCACCGAGGATGCCCCGGCCTGAGCCGCGGTATGGTGCTCCGGTGCAGCGCTCCGAAGCCGACCGAGACTGGCGGCTGACGAGGGTGGCGAGCATCACGTCTGCGTTTCGGCGAGACGCGTGCGATGGCACCTCAGATCGCATGTACACTTTTCGACGGTTCAGTTCTTCGGAACTGACCGCTACATGGTGGGTATAGCTCAGCTGGTAGAGCACCTGGTTGTGGTCCAGGGGGTCGCGGGTTCAAGTCCCGTTACTCACCCCAACGTTTTCCCAGGTCACAGGCCTGGCGAAAACGCCTCGGGATCGGTGGTAACCGCGTCTGGTAACAGACGATCGGTTACCACCGAGCCCGAGAAAGTCTATTCAGACATGGCCAGCATCCAACAGCGGCCCCAGCGCGACGGCAGCGTCAAGTACCGCGTCGGCTATCGAATCACCCGCACCGTCCACGGACAGCCCAAGCGCGTCCTCGAGTGGACCCACACCGTCGACAACGCCGAGGGCGCGGTCGCGATGCAGGAGCTCATCGAGCGCCTCGGTCCCGAGTTCGCGCTGGCCACCATCAACCAGCGCAAGGGCCGCGACGTCATCGACGGGCCGCCCTTGCTCGCCGACTGGTTCGAGCGCCACCTCGGCCACCTCGAGGCCGACGCCACCAGCGGCACGATCCCTGACTACCGGTGCATGGCCGAGCGCACCTGGCTCCCCCGCCTGGGGCCCCTGCCCCTCGACGCCATCACGCGCGAGACAGTCACGGAGTGGGTGGCCTGGCAGCGCAAGCAGGAGACCCACCGATCCCGCCTCGCCCGGGAGCGCGCAGAGAAGCACAACGCGACCTGCGCCGCGCGAGACATGGCCGCGGTCCCCGAGCGGCAGACCTACTCACCGAAGAGCATCCGGAACGCTCACGGGCTCCTCTCCTCGGTCCTCGCCGCCGCGATCGAGCCTGGGTATCTCGAGCGCAACGTCGCCAAGGGCGTCCGCCTGCCGAAGGACGAGCAGGAGCGCGAGATAGAGATCGTCACCGAGGCTTAGTGGACCACGTTCTTCACGACGTTCCAGGAGCACTACCGGGCGTTCGTGCTCTTTCTCATCGGCACCAGCGTGCGCATCGGCGAGGCGACCGCCGTGCAGGCCCGCGACTTCGACCTCGACGCCGTCGCGGTGCTCCCTGACGGCAGCACCACCCCGATGCCTACCGTCCACATCCGCCGCGCGTGAAAGAAGGCCGACAAGGGCGTCTTCCTCGGCGCCCCGAAGTCGCGTCGCTCGAAGCGTCCGATCGTCATCGCCGTCGGGCTCGCCGACATGATCCGCCCCATGCTCGAGGGCCTCGCGCCCGACGACTTCGTCTTCACCGCGGTGCAGGGGGGCCGGATCTCCGCCGGCCGGTTCCGCGAGCGGCAGTGGGGCAAGGCGATGAAGCGGGCCGGGATCACCAAGCACCTGACTCCGCACTCGCTGCGGCACACCTCCGCGTCGTGGCTCCTCACCGAGGGTGTCGCCCCGCAGATCGTCCAGCACCGCCTTGGACACGAGTCTCTCGCGACGACGTCGAAGGTCTACGCGCACCTGCTCACGGACGCCCTGGCACTCGGGCAGCAGCGCCGGCAACGCCACCTCGATCGGTCTCGAGCTCCGGCCCGAGGCCACCGACGGTGACTACGCCACCGCAGCTGAGCTCATCCGCGAGCTGCGCGCAGCGTTCAGCGACCTGTCGCTCGTCAAGCACTCTTCGTGGAAGACCACCGCCTGCCCGGGGCGGTGGAACCTCGAGCGACTCGACGCGCTCGCCCGCACGGCCGGGTCGAGCGGCGGCGTCGCGAAGCCCGCAGCCCCACCCACCCCGACGGCGCCCGTGCCGCCGCGCACGACCAACCCTGCCGGCCGACCGCTGCTCGCCCTCGACGGTCACCTCGGGGCGGCCACGATCCGCGAGCTACAGCACCGCTTCGGCACCACGGTCGACGGAGTCATCTCCACAGGCAAGGGCGGCTCGCGGCTCGTCGCGGCGCTGCAGCGCTACCTCGTGAGCAAGGGCCACGACCTCGGCAAGGTCGACGGTCTGGGCCTGTACCCGAACACGGTGCACCGCACGATCCGCACTCGCACCCAGGAGGCACTGCAGCGCTACCTCGGCACAACGCCCGACGGAGTACTCGACGCCCCCTCGGCCGCGATCGAGGCTCTGCAGCGACGCCTCAACGCCGGGACCTTCTGATGACGCGCCGCGAGGCCGTCGAGGTGATCGTCGCCGTCGTGCTCGGGTTCGTCATCGGATGGCTCGGCCTCGCGGCCCTGCTCCACCCCTCCATCCACCACCTGGTCGGAGCCTGATCCGTGAACACCTCGCCCCTGTCGGACCGTGCCGTCTCCTACCTACGCACGGTCATCCCCGTCGCGTGGGGCTCGCTCGTCGGGCTCCTGCTCGGGTGGGTCGCGCCACATCTGCCCGGCGAGCTTGGAGCCGCCCTCGCGAACTTGCTGGGCGGGGAGGCGGCCCTCGCGCTCGTCTCCGGCCTGGCGATCGCCGGGTGGTACGCCCTCTGGCGCCGCGTCGAGAAGCGGATCCCGGACTGTCTGACGCGCATCGTGCTCGGCTCGGCCGCCGCACCGTCGTACTCGCCCGTCGTCGCGGTGCTTTCTGCGAGCGGCGTGCCCGTCCCTGGTCTCGCGTCGGACCAGCCCGACGGCACCCCGGTCGTCGCCAGGCTCACCGACCACGAACGCGTCGCACTGGCGAACGCCCACGATCTGCTCCCCGCAGACGACCCCGGGCGTGACGCCATCACAACCGTGCTCGATCAGGCACGCACACGACAGTGACTCCAGACCGGGCTGAAGGGACGGGAAGTTCACCCTCCAGATCGTAGGTAGCGAATCGGTCGACGGCTAGATTGCCTGGCATGGCCGATGGGGGAACCGAGCATGCAGACCAACCTGATGAGAGCTTCATCTATCTACGGTTGGCCGGGGATCGGTTCGACGCTCCGGGGATGCCTGCGAACAGCATCATCGAGGTACAGCGGCTCAGTGAGCTGATCTACGACGTTGCCCGAGGAGTATGGCTAGAGCAGAATCCAGGACGGTCACGAGTGCCGTCCGCGTTCGTTGCTGCTCTGGACCTTCGTCTTGTCTCGATCGGCGAGGGCAGTGCACTACCCGTCCTTCGTCTCCCGCGTCCGACTGCTGAGGATGAGGAGTTCCTGCCGGTCTTCGATACTGCTCGCGAAGTGATCCTGGACACGTTTGCGAGCGTGTCGGACGACCGCCGGCTCCCCGACTACTTCCCGCGAGCCGCGCTGCCCGCTCTGCGTCGCGTGGGGAAGACCTTGGCGGACAGCGACTCGATGACCTTGGGGAACCCGCGACGGGCACTCCCAGACGCCCAAGAACCGAGGCGGGTCGAAGTCGGCGTCGAGACCGTAGAGATCCTCGAGTGCATCGATGCCGCCTTGGCAGCCCAGCCAGGCCCCGCAGAGCTCGAGGGTGTGGTGACTGAGTTCGACGGGTATCGTGGGCGCTTCGAGCTCAGAGATCTGCATGGCGTGATCCACGTCTGCAAACTAGCAAGCTTCGAGCGCGAGGTTAGTGAGGCCGTCAAGGCCGCTCTCGCCCCTGACGGCGTTACGGCGCCAGACGTAGTGGTCTCGGGCATCGGCGTTCGAGACATCCGCGACAGATTGAACGACCTGTGGGACGTCCACGACGTGCGCGTGATTCGGACCTACCGAGAGAAGGCGCTCATGCAAAAGCTCTCAGTCGTTAAGGGACTCCGGCATGGCTGGTGGGGCGGAAGTAGCGAGGCCCCCGATCGCGACGCGGTCCGCTCCCTCGAGGCGGCTCTCCCGCGGCTCGGCCTCCTCGATGTCGCTCTTGCTATAGGAGCAAACGCCGAGGGGTCAGTTGTCCTCGAGTGGACACGCGGAACGACGGCATACACGGCGCACCTTGAGCCCGGCGGAAACCTCTTCCTCTGCTCGGACAACACCGACACCGACGAACTCGATGAGCGTCAACTGGACTACTCGGAAGCGCGTCTGGTCCGCTTCGTAGAGAGCGGACGAATCGATGTCTGAGCCCCAACCCGCACTCATCAGCGAGGCAGACACAGTCCTCTGCCGACAGGTACCCAGCGCGCTTCTGGATGAGGCTTGCGGCATCATGTCCACGGCCTTCACTCCCTCGCCGAGAGACGCCGGGCGGCTCTCGACTCTCCATGCCGTCGACCCCTATGAGGCTCACCGCCGTTACACGGAAGAGCTCGAGCTGGAATCGGCGGGAACCTGGGGCATTGAGGTCGGACTCGCATCCAGCCTGCACCTCCCCGCTTACGAGGACTCCTGTCTGCCTGGCATGCCAGCGGACCATGCCTCTGTGGTGTTCACTGCCCACACGAAGGGCCAGCAAGCACAGAGGGCTCGGAAGTTGCGCGACGCTGCTCTATCGCAGGGCCCCCTCTTCACGCCGTAGCCCTCCCTTCACGCCGTGGCCCCCAAGCGCCCCGCTCACCTCACGGTGAGCGGGGCGCACTCGAGGCAACGGCAGCCCCCGACGAGGACGACCGCGTGTGACCGATCCCGACTACCGCCACCCCGTCGCGTCCCTCTGGCAGGCCGTCACGAACGCTGCCGGTGTCCCGAGGGGCGCGACGTAGGAGTACGCGTCCGCGCCGCGACCTCGTCGAGCACCGCGTCCCCTCGACCGACATTCGCCCCTGGCCCATCGCAGGGACCCCACCCGCAGGAGGCTGACATGTCCTATTCCAACGGCTCGGTTCCGTCCGAACTGCTCACGCCCGCTCGCTTTGTAGCCGTTTCCGTTCATGGCCATGGCGGGCGACCCGTCAAGCCCGTTTTCTTCACATCAGGGTCCAGAGCCGAGTCGAGGCTTGCCATCGCTTGGTACTTCTTGACGAAAACTGCTAAGGAATCGAACGCTCCAGCCTCTATCGCCCAGCGAAGGAGCATGGGGGTGTCAGCGTGCCGGATCTCACCGCCCGGGACGTGCTTGGCATCCATGTGCTGCATCTTGAGGACACTTGCTTGCTGCTTTATCTTCGCCGTCCCCGCCTCTTCGTCGCAGACCAGGATGACTTTCTTACCCGTGCGGGCGAGAAGCACGCCGTGGAGTATGGCCATGTTCTCGCCCCGGTCCTTCCGAGACGCGTACATGTCATCGAAGTCCATGCTGAAGACACTGCGGCAGCACGCTCGTAGCTCATCTGTGGGTTCGTCGGAGATCACGTTCTTGAAGCGATCCGGGAACCTCGGCCACACCTCTGCGGCCCGCTTGAACTGCTTGTGCCGCATCGGCGTGTCAAAGATCTCGAAGTCTACGGCTTCCGGCACGTTGACGACGTTGTGGCCCAGCGCGGCGAGTAGCTGAGGAACGCAATCAGTGGTGAGGAACTTGAAGATGGGGCCGGTGTCAAGGATGTGCATCAGTCGGCGTCACCCATGAGCAGCGCCAACTCCTCCGGTGTGAGAGGGGTACCGACAGCAGTCGGGCGCTCACGTGCGGCATCTTCGGCTTCCAAAAGGGGCACGATCCCTGCGGCCTCCAACTGCGCGGTAATGCGGTCCGGGTCGCGCTGGCCGTCCAGCCGTGCGATGGTCGCGGGCGTGACAAGGCCCCAGCGGTATCCCTCGACAGCTCGTGCGAGCAACGCCTGAGGCCCCCGGGGCGTATTGGACTCCAAGGTGAGCGAGGCGTACTCCGCGTGCCAGCCGAACTGGGAGGCTAGTCGACCGGCGGATAAGGCGCTCCAGTCCTGGCACGTTTCTTGATCGATGGCCTTGGCATCGCGTAACTGGATCGCGACGATGTTGGGCGAAGCCTTGTACTTCTGCACGAGGTCCGACAGCAAAGCGGTCGTGGGCGCGAGCCCCTGAACCGCAGCGCGCGCGGCCTCCAATGGTATGAGGAGGTGCCGGGCGAAGGCATCGGCCTGGATCTCCTGAGGTGTGCGCTCGTCCCACTCGCTGTGGTCGAGGGTCCGATCCACGCTGCCAATACGAAAGTGCCCGAGCTCATGAGCGAGCGTGGACCTGAGCCGCATCGGGTGCTCGGTGCACCCAACTGCCATCAGATACCGATCACCGAAGCGCATGGTCATCCCATGGCCAGGCATTGATGTGTTGACGTATGCGACACCCACGCCCGTCTTCTGCTCTATCAGGCGCGCCATGTTGACGATCGGCTCTGTTCCGAGACCGAACTCGCCTCGGAAGGCG
The DNA here is from genome assembly GCF_002564005.1 of Sanguibacter antarcticus. Taxonomy (NCBI): domain Bacteria; kingdom Bacillati; phylum Actinomycetota; class Actinomycetes; order Micrococcales; family Sanguibacteraceae; genus Sanguibacter; species Sanguibacter antarcticus. The sequence goes on from NZ_PDJG01000001.1 coordinate 1,670,922, forward strand.
GCAGCCGCGCTCTGGCCGATCCGCTCGTTGCTCATGCGACCTCGGCTACGCCGAGCTCGTCGAGGCGGCGCGCTAGTCCGAAAGCGTAGATCATGTAGTCGGCGAGGGCTTGGGTACCAGCATCGCTCGTGCGCCCGGCGCAAAGCACCTGGTCGGTCAGGGTGCTGGTCCCTTGCAGGTCGGCAATCAGGACACCGCAGGCGTCGGCGAGGGCCGATAGCTCCAGCACCGAAGCGCTCCGCTGCCCCTTCTCGATTCGGTGGATCGTCGACTGGGAGATCCCCGAGTACTTCTCCAGGTCGCGCTGGCTCAGCCCGACGGCCTCGCGCGCCGTGACCAGCCGTGCCCCGATCTGTACATCGACGTCAGACATCTTGAATCACTCTCCTCTGTACCTGATTCTACATGATGCGGGCTCGTTTCAGGGTAGGCGGATGCCCGTGCCGGTCATGCTCACAGCATCACCCGGGCCGTCACAGTCGGCCACCAGCCAGTCTGCACCCCTCGTTCTCGGAACCTAGCCCGCGTCGAGGAGCCTTCCGAGCCGTCCCATCGCGTCATGAGTGAGCGCGTCGGCGACGTGCGTGTAGCCGGCGATGACCGTGAAGGATGAGTGTCCGAGGATCGCAATGCGCTTCATTTCGGGGACGCCGAGCTCACAGAGGAGCGTGGCCGTGGTGTGGCGTCCACCGGCTCCACCGCGACCCGCGCGGGCAGACCCGCGGTGAGTGACTACGGCGCAGGACGTGGTGCGCTTCGAGCCCCCACCAGACCGCGCCTGAGGCTGTTACCGTGGTAACGAGATGATCGAGAATCACGAGGCTTAACACGCTCCGGGGTCCTCGCAAAATCGCTAGATTTCAAGCCGATTCTGGCACCAGGACGTACCACCGGGTCGCGGGTTCAAGTCCCGTTACTCACCCCATGCAGTGAACGACGAAGGGCCGTCCCGAGTTCTCTCAGGACGGCCCTTCGTCGTTCCCGGTGCGTCTCGATGCGCCCCAGCGCCCCCTCAGCGCCCCTCAGCACTCTCTCGATCCGTGTGCCCCAGTCAACCTGCGGCGGCGTCAGGCACCGCCTGCTCAGGCGCTTCAGGGCCCGGCTCCGTGGCCGGGTCAAAGAGCTGGAAGGCGCTGTGGGGGTCCCAGTCGAGATCAGGGAGCAGCTCGAGCAGGGCCGGGCGCAGGACCCCCGCGCCGCCGAGGACGAACAACAGCACCATGACGTTCGTCAGGGTCCGGGTCGAGCGGGCCGACGGCTGCCGTGCACGACGCTTTCGCCCTCCGCGGGCGCTCCCACGTGCGGGCGATCGCGTCGGAGGTGCGAGCTGCACGATCCACCGCCCCCTCAGCCATCGGCCGCAGGGCCGCTCGACAGCGGGTCAACGGCCGGTTCCGGTCGACGTCGACCGGAACCGGCCGGCGGCGTCTAGCGTGCCGCGCGTGCCGCGATCGCGTCGGCGAACCGCTCGAGCGAAGCCGGCGCCTTCGCCAAGAACATCGACGGCTCGGTGAGCTCCAGCTCGAGAAGGATCGGTTCGCCGTCGTCGCCGGGAAGTGTGTCGATCCGCGCATAGAGCAACGACTCAGCGGCGGTACCGAGAATGGTGCGTGCTGCTTCGAGCGCTCGCTGAGCGAGAGCGAGCTCTGCCTCGCTCGCCTCGACGCTGCGCATGACCTCTTCCTGGTACAGGCCCTGTGTAGGTCGGTGACCACGGGAGAGCATCGCGTTCTTGCGGATCGCGTGGGAGAACTCTCCCGCGATGAAGACCAGCCCCGTCTCCCCCGCCACGTCCACCTGGTTGAGGTACGGCTGGACCATGACGTGCCGCCCGGAGCGCAACAGCTCACGTGCGTGGAGGATCGCCTCGCCCCGGGCCTGTGCGGTGTTCTCCTGGTAGCGCGCGGTGTCTCGCGAGCCCGCGCTCACCGTCGGCTTGATGACGTAGTCGCCGTGCGCCGGCAGACGCGTGTGGATCGCCTGGGAGGTGAGGTGACGGTCAGGGTCGAGCCAGAGCGTCCGGACGATAGGGATGCCCATCTCGCCCAACGTCTTGAGGTAGTACTTGTCCGTGTTCCAGGCGATCAGCTCTGCATCGTTCGCGAGCCGCGGCACGCTGCGCGCCCACGCGATGAACTCCTCCGGCCGCGAGGAATAGTCCCAGGTGGATCGGACGACGACGAGGTCGAACGAGTCCCAGTCGACCTCAGCGTCGTCCCACACCGCCGCTACCGCTTCCACGCCGCGTTCGGCGAGCGCTCCGATGAGCGGCACGTCGTCCGGGTCGAGGTCCGGGAGGATGGAGCAGGTCGCGAGAGCTACACGAGTTGTCGGCACACCTCAAGGATAGCGACGAGGAACGACACTGCAGGAAACGCTGTGACGCGAACACCTCTGGAGCGGGTGAAATCGATGCCTCGACGGGTGAAGATCGTCGGCCCGCCGCGGCTGGGCACGTCGCGTCGAGGAGCCGCACCTACGCTGGCGTGGACAGCACCGAGGACAGGAGGCGGACGGCATGGCGTCACAGGACCGTGTGCTCGTGGTCGACGACAACCACGACATCTGCGATCTCGTGGCCCTCAAGCTCACCAACTCCGGCTTCGGGGTCTCCCAGGCGTTCGACGGCGCCACGGCTCTGCAGACTGCCCGGGCCGAGGCGTTCGACCTCATCATCCTCGACGTCATGATGCCGGGGATGTCTGGCCTCGACGTCTTGCGAGCGCTCCGGGACGAGGCCGCCACGCGGTCGACGCCCGTGCTCATGCTCACGGCCAAGACCCAGGAACGGGACATCGAGGCCGGGTTCGCTGCTGGTGCTGACGACTACATCACGAAGCCGTTCAGCCCCCGCGAGCTCCTCGTCCGCGTGCGGGTGATCCTGCGCCGCGGGCAGCAATGATCGGGTTCGCCCTCAGCTGGACCGTGCTCGTATGGATCCTCGTCGTCACGAGCGTGACGTGCGTCCTCATCCTTCTCGCGATCGTCGTCCTCCGGTCGGCGCGCAGGCTGCGCACCCGCCGCCACGAGCGGGAGCGTGCACGCGTGCGCCCGGCGGTCCTCGGTGTTCTGGCCGCCGAAGACGAGGAGGACGAGCTGGTCGAGGCGGTCGACCAGCTGCGCAGGCTGCCCGACGCGCAGTGGCCGGCCGCTGAACGGTACGTGCTGCAGACGCTCAGCGAGGTGCGCGGGAGCTCGAGGGACGCGCTCGTCGGCGTCCTGGTCGACCGCGGCACCCTGGCTGCTGCCTTGCGCACCTCACGAGGCCGGGGGGCGATCGCTCGCGCCCGGGCTGCTGAGGTCCTCGGTCTGCTCCAGCGTCCGGAAGCACGCCGGCGACTCGTGAGCCTGGCCTCAGACCCTTCGCGGGACGTCCGAGTCGTCGCGGTCCGCGCACTGGGGACCCTCGAAGACCCCGCGCTCACGGAGACGCTCCTCGCAGCGCTCGCTCCTGGAGCGGACGTTCCGCCCAGCGTCGTGGGGACTGCGCTCCTGCGCACGCGCGGCGCCGACCCCGCCGCGCTGCGCGACGCTCTCTCCTCACCCCACGCCCCCGTGCGCGCGACGGCCGCCGCTGTCGCTGGGCACCTGCTCGTCACCGAGCTGGCAGAGCCGATCTCTGCCCTGCTCGATCACGACCCGTCCGAAGCCGTCAGGTCTGCGGCAGGGAAGGCTCTCGCGCGACTGGGGCGCGACGGCGACACCGACGACCAGGAGGTGTACGGATGAGCCAGACCATCGCCGACGTGCTGCGCGACGTGCTCCTCGCGTTCTTCTCGGTCGCCGCCATCCCGATGCTTCTCTACTTCCTCGTCATCAACACGTCCTACCTCGCGCTCATCGTGCTCGCGAGCGTGAACTTCACGCGCCACCTGCGCCGCACCCCGTTCGCCGGGACCGACTCGGTGGCGAGCTCCGCGCTCACCCCCGGGGTGTCGGTCGTCCTGCCTGCGTACAACGAGGAGATGGTCATCCTCGACTCGGTCCGTTCCGTCCTCGACCTGCGCCACCCCGACCACCAGGTGGTCGTGGTCAACGACGGCAGCACGGACGGGACCCTCGACCTGCTCAAGAACGCCTACGACCTCGTGCCGGACCCGCGGACGGTCCTCCAGCAGATCCCGGCCCGCGGGCTCGTCCGTGGGCTGTGGGTACCGTCGAACCCGTCGATCCCGCTCATCGTCGTCGACACAGAGAACTCCGGACGCTCCGACAGCCTCAACGCCGGCGTCAACGCGGCGACCCGAGAGCTCATCGTCATGCTCGACGCAGACTCCCTCATGGATCCTGACGCGCTCCTGGTGGTCTCCCAACCGTTCGCGGACGATCCGGTAGACACTGTCGCCACGGGCGGAGTCATCCGGGCAGCCAACGGCTGCCAGGTGATCGGGGGCCGTGTCGTCGACGTCCGTATGCCTCGGCAGATGGTCGCGCGCATCCAGGTCGTGGAGTACCTCCGGTCCTTTCTCCTCGGACGGACCGGGTGGTCGCAGGCCAACGCACTCATCCTCATCTCCGGGGCGTTCGGGATGTTCCGCCGCGACGTGCTCGTCGAGGTGGGCGGGCTCGACGCCGACTGCATCGGCGAGGACTTCGAGCTCGTCATGCGCATCCACCGCCACATGAAGGATGCCGGGCGCGACTACCGGGTCGTGTTCGTGGCCGAGCCGGTGAGCTGGACCGAGGTGCCGTCGACGCTGGCCGTCCTCGGCCGCCAGCGTCGCCGCTGGCACCGAGGGCTCTGGGAGGTGCTGTGGGCCTACCGCGGGATGACGTTCAACCCGAAGTACGGCCGTGTCGGCATGGTCGCCCTGCCGTACTACTGGTTGTTCGAGCTCTTTGCACCGCTCATCGAGCTCGTCGGTCTCGTCGTCGTCCCGCTCGGTCTGGCGCTCGGGGTCGTCAACCTGAACTACGCTCTCGCGCTGCTGCTCGTGGCCTACGTCTACGGCTTCTTCGTGACGTGCGCGGCGCTCCTCGTCGAGGAGGTCTCGTTCCACCGCTACACGTACTGGCGTGATCTCGTGCGCATCCTCGGCGCAGCGGTCGCCGAGAACATCGGCTACCGCCAGCTCACGGCGGTATGGCGCCTCCAGGGCTGGTGGGCAGCACTGCGGAACAAAGAAGCCGTGTGGGGCACGATGACGCGTACCGGCTTCGGCACCGACTGAGCACGCTCCCCGCGGACGGGCGGGAGGGCGCCGGGGCCGCGTCACCGGGCACGAGAAAGCCCGGAACCGTTGCGGTTCCGGGCTGTGTCGTCATGCTTCGCCTCGTCGAACGTCCGAGGTCGTGTACCTGGTGCGCCATCCTGGACTCGAACCAGGAACCCGCTGATTAAGAGTCAGCTGCTCTGCCAATTGAGCTAATGGCGCGCGATGAAAAACATTACCAGCCTGGGCAGACGGCTCACGCCACCCCTGATGTCTGCTGCGTCACACGAGCACGGCGGACATGACGTCGCCCTCGACCAGGACACCGGTCAAGGGCTGTGTCAGTGCGCCATCCTGGACTCGAACCAGGAACCCGCTGATTAAGAGTCAGCTGCTCTGCCAATTGAGCTAATGGCGCGCGGTTGGGAACCCTACCAGCAGCGGGCCACACGATGCCAATCAGGTACGACCGTCGACGAGCTGCTACTCGTCGCGCTCGCTCTCGAGGATCTCGGCAGACCGCGGACCGTGCGGGCTCGCGAGGTCAGCCATGAGTGCGAGCGGGATGCGCTCGTCGAGCAGGCGAGCAAGGAGCGCGCTCACGTCGGGGAGGTCACGGAGATCGAGGTCGTAGGCCTCGGCGTCTCGGTGTGCTGCATGAGTCTTCACAGTCGACATGTTCTCCCCTTTACGTGCGACCGACGATCTGTTCATATCATCACCCTTGCCCTGCGCAGGCAATGGTGAGAACTCCCCATCGAGCGTCTCACGCGTAGGCTTGCGGCGCAGTCCGACGACGAGGAGAACCATGTCTATCCGCTTGTCCCCCGGCCAGACCGCCCCCGACTTCACCCTGGAGACGGCTGACGGCAGCACCGTCTCGCTCGCTGACCTCCGCGGCCGGCGCACCATCGTCTACTTCTACCCTGCGGCCGCCACCCCCGGCTGCACCACGCAGGCGTGCGACTTCCGCGACAACCTCGCGTCGCTCCAGGCCGCCGGGTATGCCGTCGTCGGGATCTCCCCCGACCCCGCCGCCACGCTCGCCGCGTTCGTGGAGGCAGAGGGCCTCACGTTCCCGCTCGCATCGGACCCTGACAAGGCCGTCGCGACCGCCTACGGAGCGTTCGGGGAGAAGAAGCTCTACGGCAAGACGGTCGTCGGCATCATCCGCTCGACCTTCGTCGTCGCGGCGGACGGGACCCTCGAGGTCGCCCAGTACAACGTCAAGGCCACCGGTCACGTGGCGAAGCTGCGCCGGGACCTCGGCGTGGACGCCGCCTGAGACCACCTAGACTCGTCATCGAGCGCGAGTGGCGTAATTGGCAGCCGCGCCAGGTTTAGGTCCTGGTGTCTTCGGACGTGGGGGTTCGAGTCCCCCCTCGCGCACCGCTCGGTCGTCGCCACGACGCCCCCACACGCCTGAGAAGGACCATGCCTGACATCCCCTCCCCCGTCTCTGCGAGCCCCGAGATCGTCGACGAGGCGGCGGACGCTCCGTTCTGGGCGACGACCGTCTCCTTCGCCCAGCGCGGCGGACGGCTCAAGGAACGTCAGACCAGGACGTGGGAGGCTCTCTCGCCCACCTTCGTGGTCGATCCGCCCCGCGGTGCGTCGCGCGCGTCCGTCGACCCGGACTTCGTGCTCGACGTCGCCGGGCTGTTCGGTCGCGTCGCACCGCTCGTCGTCGAGGTGGGCTCCGGTCAGGGCGAGGCTCTCGCCCACGCGGCGCAGGCGCACCCCGAGCGGAACTTCCTCGGCCTCGAGGTCTACCGGCTGGGCGTGGTGCAGACCCTGCAGCGCATCCGCGCCCTCGGGCTGACGAACATCCGTCTCATCGAGGCGGACGCCGTCGACGCCCTGGCCACCATGCTCCCTCCTGCCTCGGTCACGGAGCTGTGGGTCTTCTTCCCGGACCCGTGGCACAAGCAGCGCCACCACAAGCGACGCCTCGTCTCAGCGGACTTCGTCCCGCTGGCAGCCCGCGTCCTGCACCCTGGCGGCACCTGGCGCCTGGCGACGGACTGGGCCGAGTATGCCGACCAGATGCGCGCGGTCATCGGCGCGAGCGACGCCTTCGACTCCGACCTCGTCGCACCGCGGTTCGACGGTCGTGTGCTCACCAGCTACGAGCGCAAGGGACTCGCGAAGAACCGTGAGATCGCCGACCTGACGTGCGTCCGGACGACGAAGGGCCCGGCCGAGGCCGGGCCCTTCGCACCACCGGTGCCCTCGCCTGCCTGAGCCGACGAGGGCGGTCGACTACTTCTACTTCGTCTCGGTCGCGTCCTGCGCAGCGATCTGCTGGCGGACCTCGTCCATGTCGAGGCTCTTCACGCCCTCGAGCACCTGCGCGAGCGCAGGAGCCGGGAGAGCCCCGGGCTGCGAGAAGACGAGGACGCCCTCGCGGAAGGCCATGAGCGTGGGGATCGACGTGATGTTCGCCGCCGCGGCGATGGAACGCTCCGCCTCGGTGTCGATCTTCGCGTGGACCACCCCGGGGTTGGCGTCCGAAGACGCCTCGAACACCGGGGCGAACTGACGGCACGGGCCGCACCAGTCAGCCCAGAAGTCCACCAAGACGATGTCGTTGTCCTTGATGGTCTGCTCGAACGTCGATTCGGTGAGTGCCTGCGTGGCCATGTTCGGTTCCTCTCGTGGATCGGATGCTCCCACCGTAAGACAACGGTCGGTGCTGTCCTATTCCCGGACAGCACCGACCGTCGACATGTCAGCCCCCGAACGGCAGGACGACAACGGAGTCGTCGCCGATCCCGAGCGTGCTCGGCGACGAGCCGATAGCGCTCCACACCTCGACGCGCACGGTCCCGTCGACGAGATCACCGAAGGCGCCTCCGGACGATGCCAGACCGCTTGCCTGGGTGTACCGCTCGTACCCGACGACAGGGTCTGTCGCGGCGTAGCGGTACGTCTCCACCCGGTCCCAGGTGCCGTCGCCCGTCAGGTCGAGCGACACCCGGAGCTGGACCGCGTTGGCGACGTGCGCGCCGGAGTCCATCGCGACGTCGAACGCGGTCGTCCCACCGTCGTAGACGCCGTCGACGCCTGTCGCCTCGAACGTCTGCGCCGCGTGCGGGACGCCGTCATAGTTCCCGTCGGCTGCGCTCACCTCGACGGTTCCAGCAGATCCTGGTCCGGTCGCGAGAGCGCCCTGCGCAGCGAGGTAGAGAGTGCCGTCGAAGCCACCGGTCGGAGGGTCCGTCGGGTCGACCGTCGGGTCAGTCGTCGGCGGATCCGTCGGATCGACCGTCGGGTCAGTCGTCGGGTCAGTCGTCGGCGGGTCCGTCGGGTCGGGTCCTGGGTCGGTCCCGACCGCGGCGCCGCCGCTCCAGGTGTGCGCACCCGACGTGGCTGTCTGGCCCGCGCCGACCTGGAGCACGGTCCCGTCGGAGAAGGTCACGTCGAGCGGGGAGGTCCCGCTGTTGGCCGCGACATACGTCCGGGCGCCGTCCTTGACGAAGACCGACGACAGCACGTGGTCGCCGGTCACCGTCGGATCGACGTTCCCGAGCGCCGCGAGGTTCGCGACCCAGTGATAGGTGTGAGCCCGCGACTCCCCTTCCTCGACTCCGTAGCCCGCGCCTGCCTGCAGCTTGGCCAGCGCAGCGTCGCCGTCCCCGAGAGCCAAGAAGCCCCAGAGGATGTCCTGCCAGACGTCGGGCTCGCCGCCACCGTTGGCGACGACCTCTGCGTAGTTCTCCAGCACATAGTCCGGCCGGGTACCCAGGTAGAGGTGGTTACCCGTCAGCGGGAGCATGTTGATGCCCTGGATCATCTCCGGGGCGGCGCTGAACCAGGTCGCGTACGAGCCGCCGTCGCCCCAGACCATGCCGACGGTCGTGTGCGGGAAGTCCTCCGGGAAGGTCTCCCCCGACTCGTTGAACCAGTAGTTCTGGATGGCCGAGGCCTGGGTGGTCCACAGGTAGACGCCTGCGTCCCGGACCTCGTCGTTGCCCGTCGCGTCGCCCCACTGGATGAGCGCCCCAGCGAAGTTCTGTCCTTCGGAGCTCGACTCCTGGTTGTTTCCGGCCCAGAACGCACCGTGTCCGGATGCCCAGTCGTGACCTGCGTAGATGTCGAAGTCGCGCAGGTACGGGAACATCGTCTCGGACCGGTCGTAGCCGTTCGCGTCACGGATGAGCAGGTCGACCATGGACCCGTACTGGCCGTCCGACGCCCACTCGGGGTCGAACTTGGCGAGAGTCGCTGCGGCGGCGATGAAGTACCCGTAGTGGAAGTGGTGGTCGTTGAGCTCGGTGTCCGAGCCGTAGGACCCTGGATACCCGACGAGCGTCCCCCACGCCTCGTTGTAGGCGAAGAGCTTCTCGCTCTCGCCGTCCCCGACGCTGAGCCAGTCCGTGAGGACGTCGCGCATCTGATCGAGGGCGGTGTCACGGACGTCCGTCCGGCCGACCTGGTCGGAGATCTCGGCGATCCGCGCCGCACGTCCGAGCCCCTTGCCCGTCCAGTAGGTGTCGTCGTTGAGGATGAGGACAGGGTCGCTGGCGACCTCGTCGAGATAGGCGTTCAGCTCGTCGAGCCCGGCACCGCTGCCTGTCGCGACGGCTGGGACCTCAGGGAGGACCCCCGTGAACGTCGTCTGGGTGGTGAACGACTCGGCGCCGACCAAGAGGTGCATCGGGCCACGCGGCGAGACATAGGACTCGTCCGAGAGCGAGGCGCCGACGAGGTTCTGCTCCTGGTGCGGGTAGAGCGCCACCACGGTGCCCTCCTGGGCCTCGTAGACGGGCTCCGTGTCGTACGAGTACGTGACCGCGACGTTCGAGTCGCTCTCGTCGTAGACGTAGTCGGCTGTCGTTCCGACGACCTCGGCGTACGCGCTCTGACCGAAGGACTCGGCGTGCTCGAGGCGTGTCGCGTCCGTGTCCTGCGCGGTGGTCGGCAGGACGGCGACAGAGAAGAAGTCGTCTCCGGCGAGGTCGCTGCTGATCTCCTGGCCGGAGACGGTCCAGCCGGCGCTGGGTGGTGCGTAGGCCACGTAGTCGTGGCCGCCGACTGTGAAGCCGACCTGTGCACCGTCGTCGAGCCAGACGTCCGGCGAGCTCGCGACCGTGAGGAGCGCGTCGCCGCCGGTGGCACGGAACGTCGTGATGGGCAGGCCGTGACCGATCGTCGCGGTGAGGGAACGTGTCCCGTCCGACCAGGACGGCGTGACCGTCCAGTCAGACCAGTCCGCGACCTTGACGACGTCTGCGTCGAGGCCGTCGACCCCGGCCACGAGGTCCTCCGAGTACACGTAGTGGTACTCGCCGACCCCACCGGCAGACCCCGAGATGCTCGGAGTGGTGGAGTACGAGATCCCGAGGCCGGTCGCTCCGGGCAGGTACGACGCCGGGTGCGCGTGCAGCGGCTCGCTGTACTGACAGTTGAACTTCTTGAACACGAGGGACGACCACCAGTCGTTGGTGGGGATCGGCCCGGCGGGCGCATCGTCGGTGAGGAACTGGCGAGGGTTCGTCGCCAGGTCTCCGCAGCCTTCCGGCAACGGTCCGACAGCGTCCGTCGTGTATCCACCGGCGCCGAGCGGCGTGACCTCAGCGGCAGCAGCGGGGCTCGTGAGCGAGAGCGCGAGCCCGCACGAGACGGTGACGGCGAGCAGCGCTCGTACCGGACGAACCGGGCGAGGCCGTCCGTCGCGGACCGGATCGGTTTGGTGAGGCAGCTCATCGTTCTGGCGTACGGCGATATGCATACCGGTCTCCTTTGACCAGGTGGTGTGCAGGAAGGGACATCGCGGTCCCCTACGGCGCTCTGCCACTGTGAGAGCGCTCCCAGGTCCGCGACCTTACGCCGCGATTACCGAGGCGTCTATTCGGTGGGGGCTCCATCAGACCCCGCGGGCGATGTCACAACCCGTCCTGCGCGCGCCCTGTGGCACCGTCCGTGCAGGTCGGGATACAACTGTGGGGTGACCGACACCGCAGACTTTCCTCCCCGAGACTTCAACCACGACGACTCTCAGCCCGCAGGATGGATGAGCGACGAGGAGATGGCCGTCGCACGGCGCCAGATGCCGATCGTCTACGTCGACGCGGTGCCCGTCCGGGTGGACGACTCCGGCGACGTGGTGAGCGTGGGCCTCCTCCTGCGCGCGTCCCGCGAAGGCGTGATGAGCCGCGCGCTCGTCTCCGGTCGTGTGCGGTATCACGAACGCATCCGCGACGCGCTCCTGCGCCACATCGAGAAGGACCTCGGCCCCGTCGCCCTGCCGCAGATCCCACCGTCGCCGCAGCCGTTCACGGTCGCCGAGTACTTCCCCACGCCCGGCATCACGCAGTACCACGACCCACGCCAGCACGCGGTCTCCCTCGCGTACGTCGTCCCGGTGCGAGGCGACTGCCGCCCGCAGCAGGACGCACTCGATCTCGCGTGGCTCTCGCCCGAGCAGGCGTGCAGCGAGGGCGTGCAGGCCGAGATGTACGGCGGACAGGGCGTCCTGCTGCGCCAGGCGATGGCGTTCGTCGGTCGTCTCGGCTGAGCCGGGCGGCACAGACGACCTGCCTCAGAGCTCGAGGCGCGGCCAGTCGTGCAGGTCCTCTTGCATGCGCCGATCGTGCGTCGCGACGACGACCGCCGCAGGAGTGACCCGCAGCGCCCGGGTCAGGTCGTCCACCAGGTCGATCGAGAGGTGGTTGGTCGGCTCGTCGAGGAACAGCACGTGCGGCGCAGCCAGGAGCGCGCACGCAAGATCCAGCCTGCGGCGCTGGCCCACGGAGAGCTCCTTCACCGGTCGGTCGAGATCCTCTTCAGAGAGGATGCCGAGGAAGGCGACCGGGACGAGCTGCTCGGGATCGAGCGCTCCGCGCTCGAGGAGCCGCAGGGCCAGCGCCGCGTACTCGTCGAAACCCGAGGCGTCGTCTCCTCGACGGACAGATCCTTCCTGAGCGACCACGCCGAGCCGGGCGTCTGGCAGGACCGCCCGGTATCCCCGGTCGAGCGCGACGGTCCCGGCGAGCGCCGCGAGCAGCGTCGACTTGCCAGCGCCGTTCACGCCGGTGAGGAGCAGGCGCCCCGAGGGCGGCACCATGATCCGCGCCCCAGGAAGATCGATCCGTGCCCGACCTCCCTCGCCGTCCACCCGCGGGTTCCGGACGTCCACGACCGGTGACCCAGGGTCCCACCCTGGTCGCATCGCCGGAAGGTCCGGGAAGTGCAGCGCCGGAGGCGGCGGCGGGATGTCGACAGCCTCCGCCTTGAGCTTCTCGACGAGCCGGTCGGCGGCTTTGACGTGGGTGCGGGCCCGCGTCGCCCGGCGGTTCTTCTGCGAGCCCTTGGGCGGCCGCCACTCGTCCGAGAGCCCCTCGTACGTGAGATCGAGCCGGCGCGCGAGCTGCTCCGCGCGCTGCGTCTCCGCCCGGAAGCGCTGGCGCCACCGGTGCAGCGCCTGGTTCTTCACGAAGCGGTAGCCGACGTACCCGGGCTGCCCGTAGAGGACCGGGCGACCGTCGACGGACGGGTCGAGATCGAGGATCGCCGTCGCGACGTCGTCGAGCAGCTGCCGGTCGTGGGTGACGATGACGACTGCGCCGCCCCAGGCGCACAGCTCACGGGTGAGGAAGTCGATGCCCGCGCGGTCGAGGTGGTTCGTCGGTTCGTCGAGCAGGAGGATGTCGGCACGCTCCGCAAGCCGGCACGCGAGCCGGACCCGGAACCTCTCCCCGACCGAGAGCGTCTCGAGGAGGCGGTCGGCCTCGCGGCACGCGCCGAGCCGTGACAGCGCGACCCCGACCCGCCGGTCGGCGTCCCACGCACCGAGGTGCTCCGTGCGCGCGAGGATCGAGGCGAAGTCGGAGAGCGAACCGCTCCCGTGGTCGAACGACGCGGCCGCGTCCTCGAGATCGGCGGCCGCTCGACGGACCTCGGCCAACGACTCGCGCACGAGGTCACCGACCGTCTGTCCCGGAGCCACCACGAGCTCCTGCGCGACGACGGACCGCGTACCGACCACACGGACAGCACCGCTCATCGGCACGAGCTCGTCGGAGAGCAGGCGGAGCAGCGTCGTCTTTCCGGACCCGTTCTCACCGACGATCGCGAGCCGTTGCCCGCTGGACACGCGCAGCGTCACGTCGGCGATCACCGGTCGTCCCGGGTAGCCGAAGGACAGTCGGTCGGTCGTCAGATGCACCCCGCCACGATACGCGCGGTACGGTCGGGAGGTGCTGACCCCTCGCAGATCGACTCTTCTCGTCGACGTCGTGTGCGTCCTCGTCTTCGCCGCAGCAGGCCGGTCGTCCCACGCGGAGCACGCGTCGATCGTGGGGCTGCTGACGACGGCGTGGCCGTTCCTCGTCGGGCTCGGCCTCGCGACGGTCCTCGCCGACGCGCTCGCGCGCCGGTGGCCCCGCAGCGACGGCCAGCGCGGTCCGCTCGCGATCCTGCCGTGGGGCTGGACCGTTCCCGTCGTCACGTGGGCGGTCGCCATGGGTCTGCGGACAGTGTCCGGTCACGGCGTGAGCGGTGCGTTCCCCCTCGTCGCCCTGGGATTCCTCGTCCTCGTGCTCCTCGGGTGGCGCGTCGCCGTCACGGCGGTCCGGTCCGCGATCAGGCGCCGAGGACCTCAGCGATCCGAGGCGCCAGTGCTCGGAACGCCTGGCCGCGGTGACTGATCGCGTTCTTCTCCGCAGGTGAGAGCTCGGCGCACGAGCGCACCTCGCCTGCCGGGCGCAGGATCGGGTCGTAGCCGAAGCCGCCCGCGCCGCGCGGGGCGGCGAGCAGGACCCCGACGAGCGCCCCGACCTCTACGGTCTCGTCGCCGTCCGGCGTGACGAGCGCTGCAGCGCACACGAAGCGCGCGCCGCGGTGCTCCTCGCGGACGTCGACGAGCTGCGCTAGGAGGAGGTCGAGGTTGGCACGGTCGTCGCCGTGACGCCCCGACCATCGTGCCGAGAAGATCCCGGGCGCTCCGCCGAGGACGTCGACAGCGAGCCCCGAGTCGTCTGCGACAGCAGGCAGGCCGGTGGCCCGGGCGAGCACTCTCGCCTTGAGGAGCGCGTTCTCCGCGAACGTCAGCCCGTCCTCGACCGGCGGTGCGATGTCGAAGGCACCTGCACCGACCACGTCCTCGGGAACGAGCCCGGGTACGGCACCGCTCTGAAGGAGGATCGCCCGGAGCTCCCCGACCTTGTGCTCGTTGTGCGTCGCCAGGACGAGTCGCGCTCGGTCCGGCGCGGTGGGCGCGATCTGGTCAGGCACAGGGCTCTCCTCGTGTCGGCGGGTGGTGTCGGCGGGCGATGTCAGTGCGGGGTCACAGGACGTGGACGGCGCCCTGCACGGCCAGGTCGACCGCCCCGGTGTACACGCTGCGGGCCTCAGCGAGCGAGACCTCGGGGTCGTTCCACGCGGGGACGTGGGTGAGCAGGAGCCGCGCAGCGCCCGCCTCCTGCGCGACGAGGCCTGCTCGTCGGCCCGTGAGGTGGATGCCACGCACCGTGTCGCGCCCCTCGACGAAGGCAGCCTCCGCGAGGAAGAGGTCGACCCCGGCTGCGAGCCCCACGAGGGCAGGGCAGCTGTCGGTGTCGCCGGTGTAGGCCAGGGTCGCGCGTGTGCCCGGGGCTGTGGTGCTCGGTCCGGTCACCCTGAATCCGTAGGCCTGGACGGGATGCTCGACGACGAACGGCTCGATCTCGAGAGGCCCCACGGAGACGCGGACGCCGGGCTCCCACGCTGCGAAGGCGAGCTGGCCCGTCATCCGCTCGTCCGCAGGCAGACCGTACGCCTCGGCGACGCGCGACTCGGTGTCAGACGGGCCGTGCACGGGAGTCGGCCGGAGCGACGCGTCCCGCTCTGATCCGCGGACGGGGTGGTACTTGCGATACACGTAGTACCCGCACAGGTCCGCGAAGTGGTCAGGGTGCGTATGGGTGATCGCGACCGCGTCGACGTCGAACGGGTCGAGGATCTGCTGCAGGGCCCCGAGCGAGCCGCTCCCGAGATCGAGGAGGAGGGACCAGGTCCGACCAGCGGCGTCGTCCGCCTGCACGAGGTAGCACGACGCGGGTGACGACGGGGAGGGGAACGAGCCGGCCATCCCGACGATCGTCAGCTTCATACGATCGATTCCACCATGAGAACCTCAGGTCCGAGGAATCGGCGCGCCAGGCCAGAGAACGTCGCGGTGTCGCCTGTCGACTGGAAGCGGTGCGCCGGAGGTCCTGCAGTGAGCGCGCGCTCGAGGTCGTGCGCGACGAGCGTCTTGTAGACGTCCTTCGCCGTCTCCTCAGCACTGGAGACGAGCGTCACACCGTCGCCCATGACGTACGAGATGGCCCCGGTGAGCAAGGGGTAGTGGGTGCAGCCGAGGATGAGGGTGTCCACCCCTGCGTCCCGGATCGGATCGAGGTACCGGTGCGCGACCTCGAGCACCTGCGGTCCGGCCGTCACCCCTGCTTCGACGAGCTCGACGAAGTCCGGGCACGCCATGGGCGTCACGTGCAGGCCGGGCGCGACCGCGAGGGCGTCCTCGTAGGCACGCGACTCGATGGTCGCCCGCGTCCCGATCACCCCGACGCGCCCTGTCCTCGTCGCGGCGACGGCACGCCGGGCTGCCGGCAGGATGACCTCGACGACCGGGATCCCGTGCTTGATCGTGTACCGCTCACGCGCGTCCCGCAAGACGGCGGCGGACGCGCTGTTGCACGCGATGACGAGCATCTTGACGCCCTCGGCCACGAGAGAGTCCATGATGTCGAGCGCAAGGGAACGGACCGTGGCCAGGGGCTGGGGTCCGTAGGGGGAATGGAGCGTGTCCCCGATGTAGTGGATGGACTCGTTAGGGAGCTGGTCGAGGATCGACCGAGCAACGGTCAGTCCTCCCACACCGGAGTCAAAGATGCCGATCGGAGCGTCGTTCACCCCCAGAGACTATCGCTGAGGACCCCCGCCACATAAAAAAGCATCGGCCCGCACGGTGTCCGTGCGGGCCGACGCCCAATGTCTGTGACCCTGCGCGATCTCAGCCCGAGGGCTTCGTCATCGGGCTGCTGGATCAGCGGGAGAGGTGAGCTAGATTCTCGACTTGCCGCGGCCGACCACGCCGAGGATCAGGCTGACGACAAGGACGATGATTCCGATCCAGATGAGGAACTTCGCGGCTTCGACGGCAACGCCGAAGACGAGAAGGACAACGCCGACGATCAGGATGAGCAGCCATGAAGGCATGGGGATCCTCTTCTCATTCGTTCCCCGGTGCGGAGTGTCCGCGGTGGGGCGATGAACTTCATCCTGGCAGGACCTTGACAAGTGCGCATCTTGAGGGGAGGACCAATTTTTCTGAGCGCCCTGCTCGCTACCGACGCCCTCGGCTCGCGCGGTAGTCCCGCAGCAGGCAGTCGGTCAACGACTCTTGGAGATACCCAGCGAGCAGGAAGACAGACCCGAGAAAGATGCGTGGACCAGAGAACTCGGCGGAGTCGTCGGGGTGCAGGTGCTCTTCGCCGGAGAGCATCGCGTCGACCTGATCGTCGTCGACGTCCCTGCTCGTCCTCGCGGCGTCGAGGGCATCGTCCGTCGCACCGACCGGCTCCGGACCAGACGGGTCGCCCCACGTCGCGGTCACCGCGTCGTAGAGGTCTTGCGAGTCGTCGTCGGTCCGCAGGTCGAGCCGTTCCCCGATGACGAGCCGGATGTCCGCCAGCGCGCCGGCGATGGCCTCGGCCTCCTCGTGGAGGACGACGAACTCGAGCTGACGTTCCTCGTCCGACGACGGAGCGGCCTCGAGCAGCAGCTGCGCGAAGAGCAGGAGACGCTCCACCTTCGTCTGGCGGAGGTCGTCGTCGGTGAACCGCCGGAACTCCCGAGCGATCTCGGGGTCGCTCGACGCGTCGGGGAGGAGTCGGCGCACAGCAGGATCGGTGGGCGGGCGCACCGGCTCGTCGTCGAGCCCGTCGAAGAGCTCGCGCAGGCCGTCGGTCGGCTCGTCCGTCGGCTCGCCTTCGGCCTCGTGGCCGTCCTCGTCGACGTCGACGTCACCGAAGACACCCTCCTCGCCGCCGAGGAGCTCCACCACGTCACCGGTCACCTGGGCGAGGACCAGCCGCTCAGGGGTGGAGAGGCCCGCGACGTACACGCGTTCCTCGTCGTCGCTCGTCTCAAATGGCCGGACCACTAGTCCCCGCTCCGTTGCATCGTCGCCCACAGTCCGAAGGAGTGCATCGCACGCACGTCCATCTCGACCTTTTCTCGACCTCCGGTGGACACGACCGCGTTGCCGTCCTCGTGCACCTGGAGCATGAGGCGGTGGGCCTTGCGCTCGGAGTACCCGAAGTAGCTCTCGAACACGTACGCGACGTAGTTCATGAGGTTGATCGGGTCGTTCCACACGAGCGTGACCCATGGCTCGGCACCCTGAGCATCGGCATCGACGTGGGTGGCCACGTCGGAACTCGTCCTGACATTCACGGAACCACTGTAGGGCCTCGCTCGGGCGCCGGTGCCCTACCGTTGGGCGCATGGGTACAGCACTGCTCACCGACAGGTACGAACTCACCATGCTCCAGGCCGCGCTGGCCGACGGCACCGCGGACCGCCACTGCGTGTTCGAGGTCTTCACACGACGGCTGCCGTCGTGGCGCCGGTACGGCGTCCTCGCCGGGACCGGGCGGGTGCTGGAGCTGCTCCCGACCTTCCGGTTCGAGGCCGACGACCTCGAGTGGCTCGCCCAGGCACGGGTCGTCGACGACCGCACGCTCGACTACCTCGCGGGGTACCGCTTCACCGGTGAGATCCGCGGATACGCGGAAGGAGAAGCCTTTTTTCCCTCCAGCCCGGTCATGGTCGTCGAAGGCACGTTCGCTGAAGCAGTCCTCCTCGAGACGCTCGTGCTCTCCGTCCTCAACTACGACTCCGCCGTCGCGTCGGCAGCGTCTCGCATGACGAGCGCAGCGGCCGGCCGCCCCTGCCTCGAGATGGGATCGCGTCGCGCGCACGAGCGGGCCGCCGTCGCGGCGGCCCGCGCGGCGTTCGTCGCCGGGTTCGCTGGCACGTCCAACCTCGAGGCTGGACGACGTTACGGCCTCGCGACGATCGGGACCGCCGCGCACGCTTTCACCCTCTTGCACGACGACGAGACGAACGCATTCCGTTCCCAGGTCGCGTCCGCAGGCTCGTCGACGACCCTTCTCGTCGACACCTACGACGTCACCCGAGGGGTCGAGCGCGCGATCCAGGTG
This sequence comes from Sanguibacter antarcticus, assembly GCF_002564005.1. Taxonomy (NCBI): domain Bacteria; kingdom Bacillati; phylum Actinomycetota; class Actinomycetes; order Micrococcales; family Sanguibacteraceae; genus Sanguibacter; species Sanguibacter antarcticus. Next base: position 1,689,286 of record NZ_PDJG01000001.1, read on the forward strand.
GCTGGGACCGGCCTCGGCGCAGTCCGGCTCGACTCCGGCGACCTCGGTGTCCAGGCTGTCGAGGTCCGCCGACAGCTCGACCAGCTCGGGGCGACCGGCACCCGGATCACCGTGACGTCTGATCTCGACGAGTACGCGATCGCTTCCCTCGCCGCGTCGCCGGTCGACTCGTACGGGGTCGGCACCAAGCTCGTCACGGGGTCGGGTGCCCCGACGTGCGGGATGGTCTACAAGCTTGTCGCCCGCGAGGGTGCCTCCGGCGAGCTCGAGCCGGTGGCGAAGACCTCAGCCTCGAAGACGAGCGTGGGCGGGCGCAAGTCGGCTGCACGCCAGATCGGCGACGACGGCAGGGCCGTCGCCGAGGTGATCGTCGACGGTCCCGCCGACCAGGTCGCAGCCTGGGTCTCCGACTCCGCCGACCTGCGTCCGCTGCACCAGCCGCTCGTCACCGACGGCGTCGTCGACTCTCGCTGGGTCGGAGCACCCGGGGTGCGCGCCGCCGCCGACCGCCACCAGAGGTCGCGCGACGAGCTCCCTCGCGGAGCCCGTCGCCTCTCGACCGGAGACGTCGCGATCCCCACGACGACGCTCACGCTCGACTGAGCAGTGGCGGTCCGGCGCTCAGCCGCGCCGGACCGTCACTTCTTCCCGACGAACCAACCGCGCACGACCTCGACCCGTGCGGTGAGCTGGTCGACGCTCGCCAGCGGCACCTCGGGGCCGCCGCTGCGCCTGCGCAGCTCGTTGTGCACGGACCCGTGCGGCTGACCGGTGCGCCGCGCCCACGCGGAGACGAGCTGGGACAGCTCTTTCCGCAGGTCCGCCGCACGCCGGTGCTCGAGCTCGCTGCGCTCTGCGGCCTTCTGGACGGACCGGCTCTTGCCGCTCAGCTGGCTCGCCTGGTGCTGCTTGAGCAACGTCGTGACCTGGTCCACGTCGAGAAGACCTGGCAGGCCGAGGAAGTCGAGCTCCTCGTCCGACCCGATGTCTGCGCCCGTCCCGAACTCGCCCCCGTCGAAGAGCACGCGGTCGAACGAGGCCTGCGCCTCGAGCATCTCAAAGGACCCCTGCTCCCCCAGGCCGTCAGACGCCTTCGAGTCCCGGTTCGCGGCCGCCATCAGGGCGTCCTCGGGGTTGTACATGTCCCCTGACTCTGCTGCGCTCAGCGGCTTGTCGAGCGCATGGTCCCGCTCGAGCTCGAGGCTGTTCGCCAGCCCGACGAGGTTCGCGACGCTCGGCAAGAAGACCGAGGCCGTCTCTCCTCGGCGGCGGGCTCGGACGAACCGGCCGACCGCCTGGGCGAAGTAGAGGGGCGTCGCGGTCGACGTCGCATAGACACCGACCGCCAGGCGTGGGACGTCGACGCCCTCGGACACCATCCGGACAGCGACCATCCAGCGCTGGTCGCCGTCGGCGAAGTCGTCGATGCGCTTGCTCGCGCCCTCGTCGTCGGAGAGCACCACCGTCGGGGACTGTCCGGTGATCCGGGCCAGGTGACCCGCGTAGGCGCGCGCGTCGGTCTGGTCTGTCGCGATGACGAGCCCGCCTGCGTCAGGGACGGTCCGTCGGACCTCGGCGAGGCGCTTGTCGGCTGCCGCGAGCACCGACGGGATCCACTCGCCGTTCGCGTCCAGCGCGGTGCGCCACGCCTGGCTCGACATGTCCTTGGTCATGGACTCGCCGAGACGAGCGCTCACCTCGTCGCCGGCACGCGTGCGCCAGCGCATCTGCCCCGAGTAGGTGAGGAAGATCACGGGACGGACCACGCCGTCGCGCAACGCGTCGCCGTACCCGTACGTGTAGTCCGCTGCCGACCGGCGGATGCCGTCCGGACCACGCTCGTACGTGACGAACGGGATCGCGGCCGTGTCCGACCGGAAAGGGGTCCCGGTCAGCGCGAGCCGACGCGTCGCCCCCTCGAAGGCCTCGCGGACCGCGTCGCCCCAGGACAGCGCGTCGCCGCCGTGGTGCACCTCGTCGAGGATGACGAGGGTCGGTCCGGCAGTCGTCCGAGCGGCGTGGAGCGCCGGGTTCGCCGCGATCTGGGCGTACGTGAGCGCCACGCCGTCATAGTGCGCGGCGTGCTTGCCCTGGCTGTTCTTGAAGTTCGGGTCGATGCGGACGCCGACGCGAGCTGCCGCGTCAGCCCACTGGTGCTTGAGGTGCTCGGTCGGGGCGACGACGGTGATCCGGCGGACCACGCCGCGCTCGAGGAGATCGGTCGCGATCCGCAGAGCGAACGTCGTCTTGCCTGCGCCTGGCGTCGCCACGGCGAGAAAGTCCTTCGGGCTCTGCTCGCGATACTGGTCGAGCGCTGCCGCCTGCCAGGCGCGCAGCTTCGACGCGGTGCCCCACGGAGCACGGACCGGGAAGGTCGGTGAGAGGTGCGACGCCGCCGCCGAGGACGCCGCCTGCGGGACGGGCGCCGCCGGTGGTCTCAACGGGCTGCCGGCTGGTGTACCGGTGTGCTGGTCCTGCTCGGAGGTCACGTGCCGCTGTCGCCTGAGCCCGAGCCGGGCTCGTCGTCCTGCGGCTTGCGAAGACCGTCGTAGATCTCCTGGCAGATCGGGCAGACCGGGAACTTCTTCGGGTCGCGACCCGGCACCCAGACCTTCCCGCACAGGGCGATGACCGGCTTGCCGCTCAGTGCCGAGTCCATGATCTTGTTCTTGCGGACGTAGTGCGCGAAGCGCTCGTGGTCGCCCGGCTCGACCTCTTCACGCGTCTCGCTGCGTTCGAGGACGCTGGTCGACGTGCCGGTGCCGGAGTCTCCCGGGTTGTCGAACGGATCGAGGGGTCCGGTGCTCATCGACGGGGATTCGTTCATAGGTGCGAGTCTACGTGCGGCCTCAAGAGACCCCCAACTGCCGCGCGAGGACTGCTGCCACCGCGCCTGCCAGGACGTCGTCCTGCGGACGGACAGCCATCCGGACCCGGAAGTCGTTCCCGATCGCCGCCATCGTGCGGTCTTGGACGGTCTGCTGAGCGGTCTCTCGCACGATCCCGTCGAGGAGGTCGACCGGTCCGCTGAGCACCACCTCAGCCAGGTTGAGCGTGGCGACGACCGGGGCCAGAGCGGTGCCCAGGAGCGTTCCGACCTCCGCTCGCACCTGCGTGCCCGCCCCCTCGTCGAGCCCCACGAGGCGTGCGCGGAGCGCACTGGCCGACAGCACCGTCTCGAGACAGCCTGTCCGCCCGCAGTGGCACTCGAGACCTCCTTCCTCGACCACACGGACGTGACCGATCTCACCGGCTGCGTCCCCGTGGCCGCGGACCTGGACACCGTCGAGGACGACGCCCGCGCCGACCCCCTCGCGGACCATGAGCACCATGAGACCTGCGCCGTCAGCACCGCCGTAGGTGAACTCGCTGAGGACGGTCGCGTTCGCGTCGTTGACCACGTGGACAGGCAGCCCGAGCGCCTCGGTGAGACGCTCGCCGAGCGCGACACCGAACCACCCACGGCTCGGTGCCTGCGTGACGTCACCGGTAGCGGTGATGACTCCTGGCGCCGCGATCCCCACACCGATGACCGGCCGTGTCGCTGCCGCGACGAGCAGCCGTGCGAAGCGGGTGACGAACCCGACGAGCTCGTCGCCGGTCCGACCGTCGATCGGCAACGACCGCCGGACGACGAACTCGCCCGTGAGGTCGACGACGCCCCCGATGAGGTCCGGGCCCGTCCCCACATCGATCGTGACGACCTGGAAGGCTGTGAACCGCAGCCCCAAGAGGATCGCCGGCTTCCCGACGCGTCCCTCCATCCGGGTCCCCAGCTCCTCGACCAGACCCGCGGCCAGGAGGACCGTCACGAGGTCGGAGATCGTCACCCGGGTCAGGCCGGTCGCGCGCGCGAGGTCTGCACGGGACGTGTGCCCCTCGTGGAACAGGTGCTTGAGCACCAGAGCACGGTTGTGCGCGCGGGCATGCTCCGGAAGCACCTTGTCGCTCGGTCGCAGAGCAGCGGTGGCTGCCCGCCACCCCCCGTCGACCCCCTCGTCCCCCATAGTTCCCAGTGGACCGGCCACCGGGAGCCGTGTCAAGGCGCCTCGCACGCCACCCCACGTCACATCTCGCTCACGGTACGGTCACGAACCGGTCATCCGGCCCTGTCGTGCGGACGCTCCTGCCTAGGCTCGGACGATGACCCGTCCGCTGGCCGCTTCTCGTCGCCCTTCCACCGTGCCCCGCCTCCTCGTCGTCTTCACCTCCGGGCTCGTCGCCGCAGGCCTCCTCGCGGGCTGTTCGAGCAGCGGCACGCAGGACAGCGCGTCCGTGGCGCAGGAGGTCGACCAGCAGGCCGTCGGCGGCGTGGACGGCCTGGCTGCCGATGCTGCAGCCAGCGCCAGCGACGCCCGCAGCGTCGTCGAGACCACCCAGCAGATGGTGACCACGGGCACCGTGGAGGTCGTCGTCGACGACCCGGTCGCCGCAGCCGAGGAGATCAGCGCGCTCGTCGAGCAGGCCGGAGGACGGACCGAGCAGCGCAACCAGCAGGTACGCACCGAGACGTCCGAGCCGCGCGCCGACCTCACCGTGCGCGTCCCCGCCGACAAGGTCACCCCGACGATCACCGCGCTGGGCGACGTCGGGACCGTCGAGGCGACCCGCATCAGCTCGACCGACGTCGGCGGGCAGGCCCGCGACCTCGACGCGCGGATCAAGGCGCTCCAGACCTCCACGACCCGGCTCGAGACCCTCATGAGCACCGCTGAGACGACCGCAGACCTGCTCGACGCAGAATCCACCCTCACCGCACGCCAGGGCGACCTCGAGAGCCTCCAGGCACAGCTCAACGCGCTCGCCGACCAGGTCGACCTCTCGACCCTCGTCATCACGCTGACGACCGAGCCGACCACGCCCGACACCGAGACCCCGACGTTCTGGGAGGCGCTCGCCACCGGGTGGGGCGCGCTCGTGGCCACCGCGACGACGGTCGTCGTCATCGTCGGTGTCCTGCTCCCGTGGCTGGCGACGCTGGCGGTGATCGCGCTCCTCGTCCGCTGGCTGGTCCGTCGGCTGCGCACACGCCGCACGATGGTGCCCTCGCCGCAGCCACGAGACCCTGCCCGACCGCCGAGCGACATGCACGCGTAGCCTGAGCACCCAGGCAGGTCACACCCGCGAACAGGAGCCCACCGTGCACGACGCAGGAACGCACGCGCGCGTGGACAGCTGGGTCTGGGCGGTCCGCCTCTTCCGCACCCGCACGCTCGCGTCCGCCGCGTGCCGCGCCGGCCACGTGAAGGTCAACGGAGAGAAGGCAAAGGCCGCGACCTCGGTGCGGGTCGGGGACGAGGTCCGCGTCCGCGGCGACGGCCCCGAGCGGATCGTCGACGTCTCCCGGATCGTCGTCAAGCGGGTGGGCGCGACGGTCGCCGCCGAGTGCCTCGTCGACCGCTCACCACCGCCTCCGACCCGCGAAGAGGTGGCGGCAGTCCCCTATCGTGACCGCGGCGCTGGTCGGCCGACCAAACGAGAGCGCCGCCAGATCGACGAGATGCGGGGGCGCCACGGCGTCTAGGTCTCGTGCCCCGCTGAACCATCAGGACGGTCGGCTCTGTCGGAGCGGACGGTCCTCAGGCGAAGACTCAGGCGAAACCGCCGACGTACACGCCGCTGGCCTCGAGCTCCTCGAGCCCGGACGTCTCCGACGGGTCCGACCCCGTGAAGTCGACCCCGAGCAGAGCCGGCAGATCACGGAGCTGTGTCACGTCGGTCAGCGGGTTGCCACCGATCCACAGCTCGTCGAGCACGGGAAACCCTGTGAAGGCGGACGCGTCGGGGATCGTGTTGTCGGTGACGTCGAGCATGACGAGCACGGGCAGGTCCGCGAGCGGCCCGACGTCGGCCACCACGTTGCGCCTGGCCACCAGCCGGTTGAGGGCCTGGAGGTCGCCGAGCGGCGAGAGGTCGGAGACCTGGTTGCCGGTGATGTCGAGCTCGACGAGCCCGTGGAGAGCCGCAAGAGGTCCGATGTCACGGATCGCGTTGTCGGCGAGGCCGAGGAAGCGCACCGTCGTGAGGTCTTCCAGCGGGGAGAGGTCCTGGATCTCGTTGCCAGAGAGGCCGAGGTCGGTGAGCACCGGGAGGTCCCGCAGCGAGGCGAGGGAGCTCACTCTGGTGTTCGTCAGGGTCAGCCTGCCCAGCTTCGCGTGGCCAGCGAGCGGGCCGAGCTCCCTCACCGCGTTCCCGGACAGGTCCACGCCGGCGAGCGAGGTGAGTCGCTCGATCCCGGCGAGATCGACGATGGACTGCGCCGGGAGCGCTGCCGGGTCGTTCGCGACAGTGCGGTCGACCCGGCAGGACAGGGTGAGGACACTGTCGAGCTCGTCCTCCGACACAGCGTCCTCGGGAGAGTCGACATCGAGCGACTCGGCGACGCAGGCAGCGAGGGCCGGGTCGGGGAAGAGATCTGTGAGCGACGTCTTCGACGCCAGCAGGGAGCACCCGGCGAGAGACGAGGCGCCGAGCGCGGCGAGCAGGACGACGACAGGAGCTCTGTGCACGACGACCATGCTACGAGTGGACCCGTTCGAGGAGCATGACGACCTCGTAGTGGCGGGTCTGCGGAAACATGTCGAGCACCCGCGCCCGGCGGGGGCGCAGCGACGGCATGGCCGCGAGGTCGCGAGCGAGCGAGCCGGAGTGACAGCTCGAGTAGATGACGTGCTGCACGTTCGACTGCTCCAACCACGCGCACAGCTCTGCCCCGATGCCTCGCCGGGGAGGATTGACGATGACGAGGTCGGGCGCCGGGACGACGGACGTGGCACCTGCGTCGCGTGCGAAGACTGTCGCGTCCCCGGTCGCGAACGCGACCCTGTCGAGCCCTGCCTCGCGGGCGCTGAGCGTCGCGCTCGCGATCGCCTCGCTGCTCACCTCGATGCCGACGACGTCCCTGTCGGCTGTCGCGCCGCTGGCGTCCGTCGCGCAGTGCAGGGCGAACCCGCCGACTCCGCAGTAGAGGTCCCACACCGTGGCGGGCGCGAGCTCGTCGACCCACTGCTGAGCCTGCCGGTAGAGCGCTGCGGCGACGTCGGTGTTCGTCTGGAAGAAGCTCTGAGGGCGCAGGTGCATGTCGATGCCGTTGAGACGCATCGTGAGCGTCTCGTGCTCGGTGAGCAGGATCTCCGTCTCACCTTCGACGACCGCCTTGTGCTCCGGCTGGAGGTTGACGGACACGACCGCGAGGGCAGGCAGCGCTGCCTGCAGAGCAGGAAGGTGCTTGCGGATCCGCGTCACGGCCTCTTGAGAACGCAGGACGAAGCGGAGCATGAGCTCACCGTCGGGCGACTGCGTGACAAGGAGGAGCTTCAGCTCACCGGCGCGCCGAGCGACGTCGTACGGCTCGATGGCTGCCCGCGTGATGAAGTCGGCGAGCAGCGGAAGAATCTCGGTGAGCGACGGCGGGTAGAGCGGGCAGCTACGCAGGTCGACGCCCAGCAGCGTCTCGTCGAGGATGCCGAGCGTCGGCGCAGCGACCGTGCCACCGACGACCATCTTCGCCTTGTTGCGAAACCCGGACTCCGCGCTGGCGACAGGCGCCGACCAGACGAGGTCGTCGCTGCCGACCGCCACGTCGCCGAGCACGTGCTCGCAGTGCGTCTGCTTGCCCGCGAGCTGGTCGGCGTACGGCTGCTCGATGAGCGTGCACGAACGGCACCGTTCCGCGACGTAGTACGAGCAGTGCATGCGTCCGAGCCTACGGGACCAGGGCTCCCGAGCTGCCCCAGAGGAACAGACGGGAGGATGCAGACGTCAGAAGGCCGCCCTCCGTAGAGGGCGGCCTTCTGACGATCACACAGGGTGCTCTGGTGGAGGTGCGGGGAATCGAACCCCGGTCCGGTGACGCAAATCCACGACTTCTCCGGGCGCAGTCTGCTATGGAATTTCTCGGCCCCAGCACTCACGCAGACAAGCTGCTGACAGGCCCAGTCGTCTAAAAGTCCCTGTGACGCCAACGACGAACGTCACAAGCAGTGGCTTCCTAGATGACGCTAGGAACCAGAGCGGAAGCTACCCTGGGCTAACGGACTTCAGGACTCGCTCAAGCGGCGAGTGCGAAGTCGGTGCGCTTGGAATCGGCACCTATTGATTTGCAGGGAGCGTTTACGAGATAACCCCACATCCTCGGCCCGCTTCTCGTGTAAACACGACCACCGTCGAAACCGATCACCCCCTGTGCAGTTGTCAACCATCCGCCGCACGGTTGTGATGCCGTAGCGCCGAACAGGTCCAGCCTACTGGATGAACACCTCGGACGGCGCGCTTATTTCCAGCCTGCTCGTCAGCGGCTGCCGAGCGTCAGCGGATCTCGCGGGCCCGCATCGCCCGCTGAGCCTCACGGTTGTCCTGCTGCTCGCGCAGCGTCTGGCGCTTGTCGTACTCCTTCTTTCCTCGGGCGAGGGCGATCTCGACCTTCGCCCGCCCGTCGAGGAAGTACATCTGGAGCGGGACGATCGTGTAGCCCTTCTCCCGCGTGTGCTGCTCGAGCGTCTCGATCTCGTGGCGGTGGAGCAAGAGCTTGCGCTTGCGCCGTGGCGCATGGTTGGTCCAGGTTCCGTGGGCGTACTCGGAGATGTGCGCTCCCTCGAGCCACACCTCACCACCGTCGAGAGCGCAGTAGCCGTCGACGAGCGAGGCGCGCCCGGCGCGCAGCGCCTTGACCTCGGTCCCGGACAGGACCATGCCCGCCTCGAAGACGTCCTCGATGGCGTAGTCGTGCCGCGCCTTCTTGTTGCTCGCGATGAGCTTGCGCACAGGAACAGGTCCCGACAGCTTCTTGGGGTGCTGCTTCGAGCCGTCCGGCACCATGTACATCTTGGCCATGACCGTCACACCTCCAGGTCGTCGTCAGGGTCGTCCCGCCGCTGCTGTCGTTGCACCGGGTGCGGCCACAGAGGACCACGGACGGTGCAAGCGTAGATCACGGCCCTTCGACGCACGAACTCTTTACGACCGCTCCGCTCAGGGCGCAGCGGGACGGCCCTGCACGTGCCTCAGAGCATGGTCATCGGGTTGACGGTCGCACCGTTGACGTACACCTCGAAGTGGAGGTGGCACGCGGTGCCGACACCGGTGTTGCCCGAGTACCCGACGACCTGTCCCTTGGACACGCTCTGACCTGGGGAGACCGCGAAGCTCGTGAGGTGGTTGTAGCTCGTCATGAGGTTGGCCCCGTTGACGGTGCCGTGGTTGACGAGCACCTGGTTGCCGTACCCGTTGCGGTACTTGGTCCACTGGACGGCGCCCGCGGCGGCGGCGTAGACCTGCGTGCCGCAGTACGCACGGAAGTCCGTGCCCGCGTGGAGCCGTGTGTAGAGGAGGACCGGATGGAAGCGGTAGCCGTAGCTCGACGTGACGACGGGGACCGCCGTCGGATAGGACAAGAACTTGCCCCCCGTCGAGGGTGCAGCAGGCGCCGGCGCGGGTTGCGCCACAGGCGCGCTGCTGCCCGGGTTCGCGGCGGCTGCGGCTGCGGCCGCGTCGGCAGCCGCTTGTCGCTGGCGTTCCTGCTCCGCGGCGAGCTCGGCGCGCGCAGTATCCTGGAGACCGATGATGTTCTGGATGTCCGACGTGAGGAGCGCGCTCTCGTCGGCGAGCTCGTCGGCACGCGCCTGCTCGGCGTCCTTGCGGTCCTCGATCGTCTTCTTCTTCGCCGCCTGCTCGACGATGAGCCGCTCGACCTCAGCCTTCGCGTCTGCAGCGGCGACCGCTGCGGCATCAGCTTCGACGACCTTCGCATCGGCCTGGGTCTTGAGGTCCGCGATCGCAACCTTGACGGCAGCGAGGCGGACCTCGCTGTTCTTCGTGACAGCCTCCGTCTGACGGAGGTCGTCGAGGGAAGAGCTCTGCGTGCGCATGGCGGTCGACGCCATGTTGTACTCGCTGACGAAGTCGTCGGTCGACGTCGCACCGACCATGAACTCGAGGCCCGAGAGGCCCATGTCTCCGCGTGCTGCCTGGCGGGCCATCTCGGCGACACCGTTGCGAGCGTCCGTCGCCGCGGTGGTGTTCGTCTCGATCTCCGCGGTGAGCGTCGTCTCCTCGTCCTCGGCGTCGACGAGCCGCACGGCGAGCGCGTCGGCCTCGCGCTGAGCAGTCTCGAGCGTGGCGTTCGCCTGGAGCAGCGTCGCCTCGGCGACCGGCAGCTGCCCTTCGATCGTCTGCAGGTCGATGTACGCCTGAGCCAGCTGCGCGTCGGTCTCCGAGAGGTCGGCGGCCGTCTGGTCGAGCGCCGCCTGGTTCGCCGACTGCTTGCTCTGGGCCGCCGCGAGCCGGTCGTCGAGGTCGTCAGCGGACGCGGGCAGGATGCTCAGACCCCCGAGGAGGCCGAGCGCGAGAACAGCACCGAGTGCCGAGCGAAGTCGAGTCATGTCACACCTTCGTGTAGCGGCTCAGGGTGACGATCGAGGAGATCGCCGCCAGCAGGAATGCGACGCCGATGAGGACGGGCGCGATGATCCACACGTCCGAGGTCGTCACGTAGGGGATCCACTGGACGGACTGTCCCAGCCAGTCCTCGATGAGGTACTTCACACCGATCCACAGACCGCCGACGGCCAAGAGCGCCCCCACCGTAGCGGCGATAGCACCCTCGAGCATGAAGGGGAGCTGGATGAAAAATGTCGAGGCTCCCACGAGCCGCATGATGCCGGTCTCTCGTTTTCGGCTCAGTGCGGACAACCGGATGGTCGTCGTGATGAGCAGGACTGCCGCGAGGAGCATGACTCCAGCCAGCCCGGCGGAGAGCAGGGTCATGCGGGTCAGGACGAGGAAGATCGGCTCGAAGATCTGCCGCTGGTCCCGGACCTCCTCGACTCCTGGTCGCCCAGAGAGCACGTCGTTGATGACCTCGTACTCTTCCGGGTCGGTGAGCTTGATGCGGAACGAGGCGTTCATGTCGTCTTCGGAGACGCTGTTGAACCACCAGCGGTCGGCGAACTGGTCGGAGAACGTCACCCAGGCGTCGGCCTTGCTCTCGAAGGTGGTCGACTGGATCTCGCTGGCGACGTCAGGCGACGCGAGGAGGTCTTCGACCGCCTCGATCTGCTCGGTCGTGGCCTCGCCCGAGGCGCACGTGGGCACGGTCGACCCTTGGGGGCAGAGGTAGACGCTGATCTCGACCTTGTCATACCACTCCCCCTTGAACTTGGCGATCTGCATCTGGGTGAGGACCGCGGCACCGACGAAGGTCAGCGACACGAAGGTCACGAGGATGACCGAGATCGTCATCGACAGGTTTCGTCGAAGACCGATCCCGATCTCGGAGAGGATGAACTGGAAACGCAAGTGATTGTCCCCTTAGCGGGCAGAGCCGTAGACGCCACGGGACTGGTCGCGGACCAGCTCACCGGTGGACAGTTCGATGACGCGCTTGCGCATCTGGTCGACGATCTCGTCGTCGTGAGTCGCCATGACGACGGTGGTACCGGTGCGGTTGATGCGATCGAGCAGCCGCATGATCCCGAGAGACGTCGTCGGGTCGAGGTTTCCCGTCGGCTCGTCGCACAGAAGGATCGAGGGGCGGTTGACGAACGCTCGTGCGATCGCGACACGCTGCTGCTCGCCTCCGGAGAGCTCGTGGGGACGGCGCTTCTCCTTGCCGGAGAGGCCGACCATCTCGAGCGTCTCGGGGACGGTCGTCATGATGTGGTGGCGTGGCTTGCCGATGACCTGGAGAGCGAACGCGACGTTCTCGTAGACGGTCTTGTTCGGCAGGAGGCGAAAGTCCTGGAACACGGCGCCGATCTGGCGGCGCATGCTCGGAACCTTCCAGTTCGACAGGTTCTGGAGGTCTCGGCCGGCGATGAAGACGTTCCCGGACGTCGCGCGCTCCTCACGGAGGACGAGGCGCAGGAACGTCGACTTCCCGGAGCCGGACGCCCCGACGAGGAACACGAACTCGCCGCGCTCAACTTCTAGGGAGACGTCGTCAAGGGCAGGCCTCGCGCCTCGCGCGTAGACCTTGGTGACGTTCTCGAATCGGATCACAGCAGTCGACCGGTTCCTGTCTCGGGGCTGCGGCACGTGCCGCTGGTCGGTTCGAGGGTAGGCACGAGGCACCACGATCGACCTGCAGACACGCCGCCGAGCCCGGGACGCACAGGTTTGGGCGTTACCGCGCTGTATCGGTGCGCACAGGTGTCCTGGTCAGGGACGACGAGGGCGTCAGGACGTGGGCTTCGACCGGCGCCAGCGGATGCCAGCCTCGATGAAGTCGTCGATCTCGCCGTCGAAGACAGCACTCGTGTTGCCGACCTCGTGCTCCGTGCGCAGGTCCTTGACCATCTGGTACGGCTGGAGCACGTAGGAGCGCATCTGGTCGCCCCAGCTCGCCTTGACGTCGCCGGCAAGCTCCTTCTTCTTCGCCTTCTCCTGCGCCTGACGCTCGATGAGGAGGCGGGAGGCGAGGACGCGCATGGCCGCGGCGCGGTTCTGGATCTGCGACTTCTCGTTCTGCATCGACACGACGATCCCGGTCGGGATGTGCGTGAGGCGGACGGCAGAGTCGGTCGTGTTGACGGACTGTCCACCAGGGCCGGACGAGCGGAAGACGTCGACGCGGATCTCGTTCTCGTCGATGTCGATGTGGTCGGTCTGCTCGATGAGCGGGATCACCTCGACGGCAGCGAAGGACGTCTGGCGGCGGCCCTGGTTGTCGAACGGCGAGATGCGCACGAGGCGGTGGGTGCCCGCCTCGACCGAGAGGTTGCCGAACGCGTACGGCGCCTTGATCTCGAAGGTGGCGGACTTGAGCCCCGCCTCTTCGGCGTAAGACGTGTCGAGCACCGACGTCGGGTAACCGTGCCGCTCGGCCCAGCGCAGGTACATCCGCATGAGCATCTCCGCGAAGTCCGCTGCGTCGACACCACCGGCGCCGGAGCGGATGGTGACGACCGCCTCGCGGGCGTCATACTCCCCCGAGAGAAGAGTCTTGACCTCGAGCTCGCCGAGGTCCTTGCGGATGCCTGCGAGCTCGTTCTCGGCCTCGGCGACAGTCTCTTCGTCGTCAGCGCCGTCGCCCTCGGTCGCCATCTCGACGAGCACCTCGAGGTCGTCGATCCGCGACGCCATGCTCGTGATGCGGTTGAGGTCCGCCTGCGCCTGGGAGAGAGCCGTCGTCACCTTCTGGGCGGCGTCGGTGTTGTCCCACAGGTCCGGCGCGGACGCCTGGTCGGAGAGCTCCGCGATCCGGATCGTCAACGCCTCCGGGTCCGTCACGGCGCTGATGGTCGCCAAGGTGCCGCGCAGAGCGCTGATCTGGGTTGCAAAGTCGGTGGTAGCCACGATCCTCAAGGTTACGCGACAGCGCGGGCGTAAGGGACGGGACCGGTAGAGCAACGCCCCCGGAACGACCCCAGGGGCCGTAGACCGGACATCTGGACGTCGCCCACCAGGCCCGTCTGTGTACAAGTGGTTCCCATGGGACCGCTATGCGGCAGCTGCCGCGATGAGCACCGTGGCGAGCTGCGCGGACGACGCAGGGTTCTGGCCCGTGTAGAGCGTGCGGTCGCTCACGGTGTGCTCGGTGAACGGGTCCGCCTCGACGAAGTCGGCGCCGAGCGCGACGAGCCGGGACTGGACGAGCCACTTCGCCTTGTCCGCGAGGCCGCCGATACGCTCTTCCGCGTCGGTGAAGCCGGTCATGCGGTATCCGGCGAACGGCCAGCTGCCGTCCTCCCGCCGGGACGCGAGGAGAGCTGCGGGGGCGTGGCACAGGATGCCGAGCGGGACGCCGGCGTCGAGCGCCTGCGTGAGGAGCCTGCCTGAGGTCTCGTCGACGGCGAGGTCCTCCATGGGACCGTGCCCGCCCGGGTAGATGATCACGTCGTAGTCGGTGACGTCGATGCCGTCCAGGGTCTCGGGGTGGGCGAGCAGCCCGGCGATGGACTCGAGGTAGGCCGCGATCTCGGCTGCACGATCCTCTCCCCCGGTGCTGGCGGGCGTCAGGCTGCCAGCATCGACGGTGGGAGCCGTGCCACCGGGTGTCGCGAGGGTGATGTCCCAGCCCGCTTCGGTGAAGAGGCGGTGGGGTTCGGCCAGCTCTTCGGCCCAGTAGCCGGTCGGGTGCTTCGACCCGTCGGCGAGCGTCCAGTGGTCCGCAGCAGTGACGACGAACAGAACCTTGCTCATGAATGAACCTCCGGAGGGTGTGCTCGACGAGGTCTTCGCCGACTGTCCATCTGAACAGATCCACGTCCGTCGAGCATCCCGAGCCGGAACGAGGCCCCAGCGCCGGGTGCGGAAGCAGCGAGCGGCGTTCAGCCCCGTAGACTTGAAGCATGGGACGGTGGCTAGACGTCGGAAACCTTGTCCGACGTCTCAGCGGCGGCACCCCGCAGCTCCAGGCAGGCCTTCGGTCGCGGCCCGAGGGACTCGACTCGGCCACCGTGCGCGGCGTCCTCGAGCTCGGCCTGCGGGTCGGTGAGTCGATGCTCGCTCTCGGCGCGTCGGCGGTCGACGTCACCCAGGCGATCCGCACCGTGATCCGCGCGTTCGGGCTCTATGGCACCCAGATCGACCTCACCTTCACGTCGATCATCGTCTCGTACGACCGTGGTGACGACCTGCCCGTGACGATGATGCGCATCGTGCGTGACCGGATCCCGGACTACGGCCGGCTCCAGGACGTGGTCGAGCTGGCGCAGAGCGTCGCTGCGACCAAGGTCGCCCCTGAGGATGCACCGACTGTCCTCGAGGAGGCACACACCCGCCTCGACGAGGTCGTCAGCGCCCCGCAGACCTACCGACGCTGGGTCATCACGGTCGCGCTGTCCGGCATGGCAGGTGCCGTGGCCGTCCTGCTCGGTGGCTCGCTCGCCGTCACGGTCGTCGCAGCCGCCACGACCGCCGCGATCGACCGTGTCGTCTGGGCGCTCGGGAGACGAGGCCTGCCCCCGTTCTTCCTGCAGGTCTCCGGTGCGGGGATGGCGGCGCTCGTCGCCGTCGGGCTCTACCTCGCGGTGCCGCACCTGCCCATCGAACCCACGCTGCTCCCGCCCTCGCTCGTCGTCGCGTCCGGGATCGTCGTCCTGCTCGCCGGCCTGTCCCTCGTGGGCGCCGCAGAGGACGCGATCTCCGGCTTCCCCGTCACGGCTGCCGCACGGTCCTTCGAGGTGATCGTGCTCACCCTCGGCATCGTGGTGGGCATCATCGGTGTGCTCGACCTCGCACGCCGCCTCGGGGTCCCCCTCGTCCTGTTCGAGCCGCCGACGGCGACGTCGCACGTCGTCCTACGAGCCTGCGCCGCCGGGGTCGTCGCCCTCGGCTGGGCCGTCGCGTCGTACGCCCGGCCCCGCGCAGCCGTGGTCGCTGCCGGGATCGGGGCTCTCTCCTGGTGCGTCCTGACCGGGATGCAGGAGCTCGGTGCGGGTCAGGCAGTCGCCTCGGCCGTGGCGGCCCTGATGGTCGGTGTCCTGTCCGAGTGGGCGTCGCCTCGCCTCAAGGTGCAGTCGATCGTCACGTCCGTGTGCGGGATCGTGCCGCTCCTTCCCGGTCTCGCGATCTACCGCGGGCTCTTCGACATCGTGTCCAACACGTCGACCGGGATCATCCCCGGGTTCTCCGAGCTCTTCGGAGCGATCATGATCGGCCTCGCGATCGCCGGCGGCGTCACCCTCGGAGAGTTCCTGGGCGCCCCTCTGCGCCTGGGGACGAAGGGCGGCGGACGCACCCGCAGCGGTGCGATGCGCGGAGTCACCACACGCAACCTGCGCCAGCTCCGACGACGCGGGGCGAGCGTCGGTCGGCAGGCGGACAGGTAGGACGAGCACGTTCAGGACACCCGCAGCGCCGTCCGTAGCCCCGTGCGAACGACGGACGAACCCGTGGCTGCCCAGGTGGGACCGCACCCAGGAACCGATGAAGTGCACGCGGCCGATCGCAATCAGTCGGCTACGGCTCCCAGGCGCGTGCTGTGGACTCCGCGGTGAGGACGACGCCGTCGGAGAAGAGGCTCGTCACCGGGCTGATGAGCGTCGGTCTGGCTCGCGAGGCGAGGACGATCCTCGCCGTCCGGCCGTCGGGCGACGTCGCGGACACGACGGTCACTGCTTCGAGCCCGGCCGTCACTCCGGGGTTTGCCGCCAGGTACTCGGCGACCGCAGCGCGAACGCCCTCGTCCGTGAGCGGCGCGTGCGATGCGTCGCCCGGGGGCTGCTCAATACCGTAGATCGAGCTCTCGTCGATCGAGTCCGCTGCCTCGAGGGCGAGGTTGTCAGCCAGGTCCAATAGCCGCTTGCGCTCGAGCTGGATGCCGGTGAGCGACACGATCACCGTGACGAGCAGCAACAGGACGATCGTGAACCCCAGGGCGAGAACCATGATCTGGCCGTCGTCGGACCCCGGGTCGGGCCTGCGTCGCCGAGCCGCCACCGCGCTCACTCCCCCGCCTCCTTGTACTCGTCGACCGGAGTGACGATCCGCGCCGAGACGGGGATCGAGAGCGGTAGCCACGAGTCGGCGCCGCCTCCGAGACCAGGAAGGGTGACGTCGACACGCACGGTCGTCGTCACGTCCGACCCTGGTTCGAGGCACACGACCGTCGAGCACGAGACGGTCAGGGCACCGGCAGGGCTGATCGACGAGAAGCCCTGGTCCGCGAGCGCCAGCCCGACCGCGGCCTCCGCCCGGCGGGAACCGTCGGCGACGGAGCCCGCGAGAGAGAACGCGCGCCCGGCCTCTTTGGCGGCGCCCTCGCTCGCGAACGTCGCGGCCTGGACGCGGCCGAGGGTCACCACGAGGTAGAGCGTCGGGATGAGGAGGATGACCGCGGCGCCGAGGAACTCGACGAGCGCGCTGCCGGAGTCCTGCTCTTCTCCGGTCGTCCCGGTGGCTGCGGTCAGGTGGGAGCGGATGCTCGCCGCCGAGCGACGCAGCACCTCACGGATCGCGGTCACGGGAGCTCCTCGACGAGTGCGTGCCCGTCGACGGTGAGGACGCCTGCGGGCCCCCAGAATCCGATGACCGGGAGCGGTGCGCTGACGCTCATGCGGACGGTGCGGACGTCGGCGGCGACCTCGTACGTCGCAGACACGTCGTGCGTGTAGCGCTCGCCGAGGGCCGCGCCAGCGAGCGCGACGGTGCGCGCTTCGCCGTCAGCGAGGCCGCGGTCGGCCCGCCCGGCGACCCGTGCGCCTTCGGCTGCGCTGTCGATGAGGGTCGACCGCACGTGCAGGACGATCGCGACCTGGATGACACCGAGGAACATCGCGGTGACGAGCACGGACACGAGGACGAAGTCGACGACTGCTGAGCCCTCGTCGCCTCGTCCTCGTAAGGCCCACGACCGAGCGCTCTGGTGGGTGGTCAGGGCCCCGTGACGCTGTTGAGCGAGTTGGTGAACATCGTGGTGAGCGCGGGGCCTGCCACTGCCCAGATCGCGACGACGAGGCCGGCGGTCATGAGGGTCACGAGGACCCATCCGGGGACGTCGCCGCGGTCGGACGGACCTGATGCTGCTAGACGGCGGCGCCATGTCGGCGCCGTGGTCACGCGACCGAGCGCGGCGTGCGCTCGCTGTCCGACGTGGCGGGTGAGGGTGCTCGTGCGGAGGGTCATGGTGTTCCTCTCGGTGGTGCGGTGGGTCACGGCCTCAGAGGCCGATCTGGAGGGTGACGAGACTGGGGAAGACGGCGAAGACGACCGTGATGGGGAGGATGAGGAAGACGACGGGGACGAGCATGAGGACTTCCTTCTTGCCGCCGAGCTCCATGAGCGCGCGGCGCCCGGAGTCTCGGACGTCTTGAGCCTGTGCGCGGAGCACGTCGGCGAGCGGCGTGCCGCGTTCGACGGCGACGCTCACACCTTCGGCGAAGCGGGTGAGGCTCGCGATGCCGGTGCGGTCTGCCAGGTTCTCCAGCGCGCGGGTGAGCGGGATCCCGGAGCGGACGTCGGCGAGCGTGCGTCGCAGCTCGCCGGTGAGCTCGCCCTGGGCGGATCGAGCGACGCGTTCGAGCGCGCCGACAGGTCCCTCGCCGGCGCCGACGGAGAGTGCGAGGAGCTCGGCGATCGTCGGGAACTCGAGGAGCATGCGCTCTTCCCGGAGGCGGACCTGCTTGCCCAGCCGGTAGTCGCACGCGATGACGGCTGTCGTCGCCATGACGAGGACGAGGACGGCCAGCAGGAGCAGCGACGAGCCTCGGGTCGTGGCGAGGAGGACGGCGCACGCCAGCCCTGCAGCGAGCCCGGCCGCGCCCCAGGCGACCTGGGAGATGCGGAACTGCTCGGGCGACTCGGCCCGACCGGCGCGCACGAGCCTGCGCTGCAGCTCGGCTGTCGGCGAACCGATCCGCTCGACGAGGCGGGAGGCGTCCGACAGCCACGGGGCGACGATGCTCTCGAGCGCCCCGAAGGGGGACGACACGGGTGTGGCGCCGAGGAGCCCGGAGGTCGCGTCCGGTACGGCGAGGTAGGGCGCGAGGCGCTCGTCGAGGGTGATGGGCCGGGCCCGCAGCGCCCGCACGACGATGAGGGCGCCCAGCCCGAAGAGGGCGCCGACCACGATGCCGATCATCGGAGCACCCGCGCGTCCTGCGGGAGGCGTCCGATGCGGAGCATGAGCTGGTAGGCCACGAGCGAGCAGGCGGCACCGAGCCCGAGCACGAGCGCACCCATCGGGGTGTTGTAGGCCGCGGCAGCCTCAGGTCGGGTCGCGAGGAGCGCGAGGACCACCCATGGTCCGGCAGCCGCGATGCGGGCTCCGGCCACGGTCCAGCTCTGACGTGCCTCGAGCTCCCCACGGGTCCGGAGGTCCTCGCGCAAGAAGGTCGACAAGGTGCGCAGGAGCCGGCCGAGATCGGTGCCGCCGACGTCGCGCGTGATCCGCAGCGCTTCGACGACCCGGTCGGCGACGGGGTCCGCGAGGCGTGCCTTGAGTGCGACGAGCGACTCCTCGAACCGGCCAGACGAGCGGTAGTCCTGGGCAAAAGCACGGAAGGGTTCACGCAGCTCGACCGGGCCGCGCTCACCGATCTGGGCGACGGCCTCGGGCAGGGACAAGCCTGCTCGGACCCCGGAGGTGAGGTGGTCGACGACCTCGGGCCACACCTCTCGCAGCTGCGCACGGTGGTGGGCCGCCCTGGAGCGGACGAGCGCCCATGGTCCGGCGCTGGCGATGAGCGCGAACGCGCCCGCGATGGGCAGGGAGCTCGTGAGCACGAACCCGAGCAGGAGGACGACCGTGCCGAGGAGGATGCTCGCGCCGATGAAGCCCACGGGGGTGACTGAGCCGGCTCCGGCGTGGACGAGCGCGTCCTGGAGTCCGAGGGTCCAGCGTGCGCGCGCCGGCCGTGGCCCCGGCGCCGGTGACCAGCAGGACAACCAGATGCTCAGGAGCCCGGCGGCGAGGAGCAACCCGCAGATCACGCCCACAGGGTGCCCCTCACGCTGTCGGCCGGAGCATCGCGGCAAGATCGATGCCTGCCCGCTCGAAACGGTCCGGGTGGGGCGGGAACCCGTCGCCGCGGCGCAGCTCGCGGCCGTTCCACCCGTAGAGCTCGGCGGTCTCGACGACGCCGGCCTCGACCCGGCCGGTGACCCCGACGATCTCGCGCACGCGGCGCGCGCCGGAGGCTTCCATCCCCAGGTGCACGACGATGTCGATCGCCGAGGCGACCGTGGGCGTGACGAACTGGCTCGAGACGTTCTCCCCGGCGAGCAGCGGCAGGGTGCAGATCTTCGAGACGGCGTCTCGCGCGGAGTTCGCGTGGATGGATGCCATGCCGGGGACGCCGGAGTTCAGCGCGATGAGCAGGTCGAGGCTCTCGGCCTCGCGCACCTCGCCGACGACGATCCTGTCGGGACGCATGCGCAGCGCTTCTTTGACGAGCCTGCGCAGCGGGATCTCACCGGTGCCTTCGAGGCTCGGCTGGCGGCACTGCAGAGCGACGACGTCGCGGTTGGCGAGGTTGAGCTCGAAGACCTCTTCGGCGGTGATGATGCGCTGCTGGGCCGGGATCGATCCGGCGAGCGCGTTGAGCATCGTCGTCTTGCCCGCCTGGGTGGCCCCGGAGACGAGGACGTTGAGCCCGGCCCGGACGCACGCGTCGAGGAGCCCGGCGGCATGGGTGGTGAGGGACCCGGAGAGCACGAGGTCGCCGAGGTTCGACGCACGCATGACGAACTTGCGGATGTTCACCGCCATGTGACGTCGTGTGACGTCGGGGATGACGACGTGCAGGCGTTCACCGCCGGGCAGCGACGCGTCGACGAACGGGCTCGACAGGTCGAGCCGTCGCCCCGAAGACTTGAGCATCCGCTCGACGAGGTGGTGCACCTGCTCTTCGGTGAGGATCGTCGACGTCAGCTCGGAGCGACCGTTGCGTGCGACGAAGACCTGCGACGGGTTGTTGATCCAGATCTCTTCGATCGAGGTGTCGTCGAGGTACTTCTGCAGCGGTCCGAGCCCTGCGACGGCGTCCATGACGCTGCGCGCGGCGCCCCGTGCATCGACGATCGTGGGCACGGCCCCGCTCATCGACCGGGCGTCGTAGTCGGCCATGACCTCAGCGACGAGGTCACGGATGCCGTTCGCGTCACGCGACGGGTCGAGCCCCCGACGCCGGACCAGCTCCCGGACCTCGGACTCGAGGATCGCTACGCCGTCCATCCACGCCCCCTTGGCACTCCTGCGGACGTGGACCCTCCACGCACCTGACCGACCGTCCCCGAGGGGCACCTGGCCGAGCCGTACCGACCATAGGGGACGCACGCCCCACGCCGCTCGGGCCTGTGGACAACCCCGAGCAGACGGCCTGGCCAGCAGAGGAACGCGAGACGCGGCTGCCCCGCGGGCCACCCGCAGACAGTAGGAGACGACGCCCCGCTTGACGATGGGGAGAGGTCCCCCGTCGTGCCCGGCCCTGGCTCCACGTCACGGAGCACCCCAGCCCCCGGCCTTTCGCTCTTGAAGTGAACAAACTCCTCGACTACTGTCAGCGACTTCCGTCAAAGGAGACCCATATGACACGCATGTCCAGATCCGTCACGATCCGTCCTGGCCGCCCGCTCGCCGCTCTGCTCAGCGCTCTCGTCCTCGTCGCGGCCGGCACCACGGCGACGTCCGCAGCGCCGAGCGTCGATCTCGCAGCACCGCTCCCGACCGCGACGGGCGACGTCGTCTGGTCCCAGGAGTTCGACGGCGCTACCGGCACCGCGCCGGACACCTCGGTGTGGAACTACGACACCGGTGCGAACGGCTGGGGCAACGCCGAGCTGCAGAACTACACCACGTCACGCTCCAACTCGGCGCTCGACGGCAACGGAAACCTCGTCATCACCGCACGCCAGGAGACCGACGGCAGCTACACCTCCGCGCGCCTGCAGAGCAGCAGCAAGGTCGAGCTCTCCTACGGCCGCGTCGAGGCCCGGATCCAGATCCCCCGCGGCCAGGGCATCTGGCCCGCGTTCTGGATGCTGGGTGCCGACTTCTCTGACGCCGGCTGGCCGGGCTCTGGCGAGATCGACATCATGGAGAACGTCGGCAAGGAGCCGAGCCTCGTCCACGGCACCGTGCACGGACCGGGCTACTCCGGCGGCTCCGGCATCACCGGCACCGCGGCACACCCGCAAGGGTGGTCCTACGCCGACGACTTCCACACGTTCGCGGTCGACTGGAAGCCCGGAGAGATCACCTGGTACGTCGACGACGTCGAATACCACAAGGTCACGACGGCTGACGTCGGGACCAACGAGTGGGTGTTCGACAAGCCCTTCTTCCTCATCCTCAACGTCGCCGTCGGTGGCAGCTGGCCCGGCAACCCCGACGCGACCACGAGCTTCCCGCAAGAGATGAAGGTCGACTGGATCCGCGTGCTCGACAACGGCGCGACCGACGAGCCCGACCCTGGCACGGGCGAAGCCACCGGCACCGGCCCCCTGCGCGCCGGCGACTCCACCCTCTGCCTCGACGTGCCGTGGTACCAGGTCCAGGACGGGACGCCGATGCAGCTCGCCACCTGCAACGGTGGGACCGCGCAGGACTGGACCCGCTCTGAGGACGGGACCGTCCGTGCGCTCGGTCGCTGCCTCGACGTCGCGGCGAGCGGCACCGCGAACGGCACTGTGGTCCAGCTGTGGACCTGCAACGGCACCGGAGCCCAGAAGTGGAGCTACGACCCGTCGGCCGGGACCCTGACGAACCCCCAGTCCGGCAAGTGCCTGGACGCGGTCGGCGGGCTCCCTCTGCGTGACGGACAGCGCGTCCAGATCTGGGACTGCAACGGCGCCGCCAACCAGCACTGGACCGCCTGACAGCAGCAGCGGCAGGACGCTGTGCGGACGGTCAGACGTCTGACCGTCCGCACAGCGTCCGACCGCCCACGCCCAGGCACCCGCTCCCGCTCCCGCAGGAAATACCCAGGCACGCCAGGGATACTCTGTAGATGACGTCTATCGGCGAGAACGTGCCCGCTCCCGTCCCGCCCGGCCCACACGTCCGGTCCCCCAGGCGCCCCGACCCAGTCTTTGCAGCCCTCGCCGGCGTCCTCTCCGGCGCAGTGACGCTCGGTGTCGCATCTCTCGTGTCGGTGCTCTTCGAAGCGTCGTCGAACCCGGTCGTGGCGGTCGGCAGCGCTTTCGTCGACGCAACCCCGACGTGGCTCAAAGACTTTGCGATCTCGACGTTCGGCACCAACGACAAGACGGCCCTCTTCGTGAGCATGGCCGTCGTCGTCATCGTCCTCACTGCCGGGATCGGTCTCGTCGCCGTCCGGAACCTGCGCGTCGCGCTCGCGCTCGTCGTCGCCCTCGGTGCCGTCGCGCTCGCCGCAGTGCTCACACGCGAGGGCGTCGCGGCACCCGACGCGATCCCGACACTCGTCGGCACGGTCTCCGGCATGGTCGCGCTCCGGTCTCTCGCCGACCTCGTGCCGACGCGTGTTCCGCCACCCGACGCGCCGGAGCCACGACCGCGCGCACCCCGTGAGGGAGACCGACGCGCTTTCTTGCGCGGAGCCATCCTCACGACGTCCGTCGCTGTCATCGCCGCTGTCGCTGGTCAGGCGCTCAGCGCCTCGCGTCGCGTCGCCGACACGGCACGCGAGATCCTGAGCCTCCCGGTCCCGGTCCGCTCCGCGCCGGCCCTTCCCGCCGGTGTCGAGTCGACGACCGCAGGGGTCGCGCCGTTCGCGACGCCCAACGACGACTTCTACCGGATCGACACGGCCCTCGTCATCCCGCAGATCGACCCGGCGACCTGGACGCTGCGCGTCTACGGCCTCGTGGAGAACGTCGTCGAGATCACGTTCGACGAGCTCCTCGAGGAAGATCTTGTCGAGGCATGGGTGACCCTCACGTGTGTCTCCAACGGTGTGGGCGGCGACCTCATCGGCAACGCGAAGTGGCTCGGGCTCCCCGTGCGTGAGCTGCTGGCCCGCGCCAAGCCGCTCGCGGGTGCCGACATGGTCCTCTCGCGCAGCGTCGACGGCTTCACGGCGTCGACTCCGCTCGAGGTGCTCACAGACGACCGCGACGCGCTCCTCGCTGTCGCGATGAACGACGAGCCGCTGCCGCTGCGGCACGGCTTCCCGGCCCGCCTCGTGGTCCCCGGCGTCTACGGCTACGTCTCGGCGACCAAGTGGATCACCGAGCTCAAGGTCACCACCTTCGCAGACGACTTCGGCTACTGGACCCCGCGCGGATGGTCCGAGCTCGGCCCCATCAAGACGGCCTCACGCATCGATGTCCCTCGCGCCAACGCGTCGGTGCAGGCCGGACCGGTCGCGGTCGGCGGCGTCGCCTGGGCGCAGCACACCGGGGTGGTCGCGGTCGAGGTCCAGGTCGACGAGGGCGACTGGGAAGAAGCGACCCTCGCCGACGAGGCGTCGACCGACACGTGGCGCCAGTGGAGCTACACGTGGGACGCGACGAGCGGGAGCCACACCCTGCGGGTGCGCGCGACCGATGCCACCGGGGAGGTCCAGACCTCGGACGAGGCACCCCCCGCGCCCGACGGCGCGACCGGCTGGCACGAGGTCTCGGTCGACGTCAGCTGAGCCGCACCGGCAGCACCGACCTGTCCGACAGCGCAGCTATCCCTCGTCGCCGAGCAGCGTCGCTGCCAGCTCCCGCGCTTGTGCCTCGGCCTCCGCTGATGTGACGTCGTCCTCGCCGTAGAAGGTCAGAAAGAGCATCTGGCCGCGGGAGAACCCGTCACCGCAGTACGCCTCGGGCAGTGCGACGAGCCGCAGCAGGTCGGTGCCGCTGACCATCGCGATCATGTTCTCTGGCGACTCGTGGCACCCGAGATCGGCCGTCGCCGCCTTGAGGGCCGCTGCGTCGTTGAATCGCACGTATACGGTCCACGACGGCTCTGTGATCGACACCGCGTCGTCGGTGAGATCCTCGGCTGCCTCGTCCCGCAGGTCGACGTCGTACACCTGGGACGCGTCGAGGACCTCAGGCCCGAGAACCGCCTGGTAGACGCCGTCCGTGACGAGCACGTCGTCCTTCCCGATCGACATCGAGAGGTCGCTGATCCGCGTGAGCGAGTACGCCTGGACAGCGTAGAAGCCCACGCCGTCGGCCAGCACGCTCTCGACCACGAGCGGCGGAGCCACGGTCGGCTCGTCGGTCGAGCCCTGGGACCCGAGGTCGTCGAGCGCCTCGTCGCTCGGCTCGTCGGCAGACGCACCGACCACGACACCGGACGCCACCGGTGCGTCACGCCCCAGGTACGTCAGGAGCGCGAACGTCAGGGCACCCATGACGATCATCGTCCCGACGCCCCAGAGCACCAGGACTCCCTTGCTCTGCACGGTCGAGCTCCTCACGGTCGGCAGGTGGTGGTCCAGGCTACTGTCGCCCAGCCTCGAGCGCGTGCCACCCACCTGTGCGGAACGCGGGCGTCGCGGTCGCCAGCACGGTGACCCCGAGCGCGATGCTCGCGATCATGACGCTGACGAGGGCCACCGGCCCACCGCCGAACACACCGACGAGCGGGCTGACGATCCCGGCGATACCGGCCTGCATCGCCCCGATGAGCGCGGCCGCCGTCCCCGCCATGTGTCCGTAGCTGCCGAGCGCCAGGACCGAGGCGTTCGCGGGGATGAAGCCTTGCATCGACAGGACGAGCCAGAGTGCCACGACGAAGCCGATCAGCCCGCCTCCGCCCGTCAGCACCACGACGAGGAGCCCCACCGACAGCACCAGCTGGGTCAGCAGCGCCGCACGCAGGATCCTCACGGGCGAGACCCTGCGCACCAGGGCCGCATTGACCTGGGCGGAGAGCACGAGCGCCACGCCGTTGAGAGCGAAGATGCCGGCGAACTGCGCCGCGCTCAGCCCGTAGTCCCCCTGCAGGACGAACGGCGAACCGACGACATAGCTCATGATGACCGCCATGCCGAGGCCGGGCAGGACCGCGAGCGCCATGAAGTGGCGGTCACGCAGGAGCGCCCCGTAGCCGACGACCACTCCTCGTGGTCCGGCTGCCCGTCGACGGTGGGTGGGGAGGGTCTCGGGCATCCATCGCCAGACGATGACGACGAGGACGAGCCCGATGAGGGCGAGGGCGTAGAAGACCGCGCGCCAGTGCCAGGTCTCGGCGATCGCGCCACCGACCGTGGGTGCGAGGAGCGGTGCGAGCCCGATGACGAGCATGAGGCGAGAGAGGAGGCGTGCGGCTTCTGAGCCGACGAAGAGGTCCCGGATGACGGCGATCGCCACGACGCCGGCAGCAGCGTTGAAGAACCCTTGAGCGACGCGGAGCCCGATGAGGGTCTCGATCCCGGGGGCTATCGAGCACAGCAGAGAGGTGAGCACGTGGAGGCTGATGCCGATGAGGAGCGGGAGCCTGCGGCCGAATCGGTCGGAGAACGGGCCGATGACGAGCTGCCCGACGGCGCCGCCGATGAGCATGCCGGACATCGTGAACTGCGCCGCCGCCTGGGTGGTGGCCAGGTCGAGCTCGACGCTCGGGAGCGACGGCAGGTACATGTCGGTGCTGATCGCGGGCAGTGCTGCGAGCGCGCCGAGCATGAGGACGTACTTGAACCCCGCGGAGCGCAGGGGTGTGGCCGCTGGGGTGTCGTCGGTGGGGTCGTTCGGGCCGGTCGAGGGCGTCGTCACGTGTCGATCATATCGATTCGATCCGGAGGTCGCCGGTGCGGGCGGGGTGTGGGGACGACGGGGTCAGTCCTTGACGATGATCTCGAACGACCCGGGGGCGGTCTGGGTGGCGATCCAGTCGTCGAGAAGGCTCGTGACCTGTCGGAGGTCGCTCGAGCGAGGCACGGGGACGTCGTCGATGCGAGTGTGCGTCCATGCGTCGGGGGTCGGCGCGTCCTCGTCGTGGAACACGATGATGATGTTCTTGCCGGTCGTGTCGCTGGCGTGCTGGGCGAGGTCGGCGGCCTCGTCGGCCGCGCTCTCGGACCTGGTGCTGCTCGTCAGCTCTGCTGAGGCCGCCAGGACGTCGGCGGTGACGGACGGCGGCAGCGCCGCGTCGGTCCGGACGAGGACGGCAGGACCGCTGACCAGCTTGTAGGCGACCTGCCCGGCAGGCAGGAGCGGGGTCTGCTCTTCGGAGACGACCTCGCCTGCCTCGGTCGGCAGCGCGAGGGTCTCGGTGATCGATACCGCGGTGTGCGACTCAGCAGATCCTCGTGTCAGGCTGCCGAGCGCGCCGCAGGACGTGAGCGGTGCGGCGACGAGGATCGCCAGCGCGCCGACGATGGCTACGGTGAGCGCGTGTCGTCCTCGCATGGTGGGCCTCCCGCACCGGTCCTGAGCTCTGGATGTGATCTGTCTTACTTATCGGCAGGTCTGAAGGAAACATGATGCCTGGACGGGATGCATGACGC
This sequence comes from Sanguibacter antarcticus, assembly GCF_002564005.1. Taxonomy (NCBI): domain Bacteria; kingdom Bacillati; phylum Actinomycetota; class Actinomycetes; order Micrococcales; family Sanguibacteraceae; genus Sanguibacter; species Sanguibacter antarcticus. Next base: position 1,716,093 of record NZ_PDJG01000001.1, read on the forward strand.
ATCTGGTCGTCACTGTGTGCCTGACCGGCAGCACGTACGCCGTCCATGAGGCACGCTGGGGGCATGTGCGGACGCTACGCTTCCTTCCGCCAGGCACAGGACCTGGCTGATGCTTTCGCGGTCCGCGGCGGGATCCAGGACGTTCTCGCGGTCTTCGACGACGAGGTGGCCGCGGTCCCTGCCTCGTGGAACGTCGCACCGACCGACCCGGTGCGGATCGTCGTCGAGCGCGCTGCGCCGGAGGGTGCTCCCGTCCGGTCGCTCAAGGTCGCCCGCTGGGGTCTCGTCCCGTCGTGGTCCACCGACGCCCGTGGGGGCGCACGGATGATCAACGCCCGGTCCGAGTCGCTCTTGGAGAAGCCTGCGTTCCGTCGCGCGGCTGCGAGCCGTCGCTGCATCGTCCCTGCGGACGGCTACTTCGAGTGGCGCCGCCCTGACCCGGCGGCCCCGAGGCTCAAGCGCCCGTGCTACGTCCACCCGACGGACGGTGGCGTGCTCGCGCTCGCCGGCCTCTACGAGTTCTGGCGCGACCGCTCGCGCGCCGACGACGACCCAGCGCGGTGGCTCGTCACGACCACGATCATCACGGCACCGGCCTCGGGCGCGCTCGCGGAGCTGCACGACCGCCGCCCTGTGGCGCTCGACCGAGGTGTGCGGGACGGGTGGCTCGACCCGGCGGTCGGGGCCGAGGAGGCTGTCGCGCTGCTCGACACCCCGGCGCCGGACCAGTCCTTCTACGAGGTGGCGACGACCGTCAACCGTGTCGGGACGCAGGGACCGGGGCTCCTCGACCCGCTCCCGTCCTGAGGGTGCGGGCCCATCGCTCGATGACCGTCAGACGGTGGGTGTGTAGGCCTCTTGCAGACGGACGGGGGCGATGACACCCAGCCCCGGGACCTCGCGGCCCGGCTGCGCGGTGAGCGCATACTGCGCGTCGCCTGCCAAGAGCGTCGCGGTGGCATGATCCATGAGCACCGTGCCGGGCTCGGCCTCGTCGGTCAGCCGTGCGGCCAGGTTGACCGACGGTCCGAAGACGTCGCCGAAGCGGGACAGGACCCGGCCCCACACGAGGCTCACCCGCACCTGGGGCACGTCGCCCGTGCTGTCGTTCTCCTCGCCTGCGGTCGCGAGGCCGAGCGCTGCACGCGCGCCGGTCTGGACGTCGTCGGCGATGAAGAGCACCGCGTCGCCGATCGTCTTGACGACGCGCCCACCTGCGGACGTGATGATGTCGCGTGCTCCTGCTTCGAAGTTCGAGACGAACTCGGCCAGCTCGGACGAGCGCATGCTCGCGGTCCGGGTGGTGAACGAGACGATGTCGGCGAAGCCCACCGCACGCGGCAGGGGCAGCTCGCCCTGACCGCTCTCGTCTTCTCCGCGCACACCGGAGAACTCCACGCTCCACCGTCCGGCGAGCGCAGCGAACTGTCGGCGCCAGGCGTGCACGAGCTGCGCCTCGAGGACCGGCGCGAGGCTAGGCAGCCGGTCGAGGACGAGCAGGCGTGCCCGCGTGTCGTCGAGACCGTGCCGGAGGATCATCTGCTCCACGAGGGCCTCGGCCTGCCAGAGCGCCAGGCGTTCAGCGGTGTGGCCCACCGAGCGGACCAGCGTGGTGAGCGCCCGGGAAGAGAGCTGCTCGTCGTCGGCGAAGCGCGCGATGTCACGCAGCGCCTGGGCGTCGTCGTCCGTGAACATGGTCTCTTCGGAGATCACGGGGAGGCCGAGGGCCTGCCAGTACGACCGGAGGTAGGCGTGGCTGAGGTTCGTCTGCTCGGCGAGCATGTCGAGAGTGAGCCGTCGCGGCCCCCCGAGGAGCGCTTCGTCGAGTGCCTTCCCCGGATCGGGGTCGGCGGTGGTCTCGCTCGGGTCAGCGAGGTCCACGGTGGCGTGGTCTGCCGGGTCTGCTGGCTGCGGGGCGTCTGCTGGTGAAGAAGGGGAAACCGTAGGCACCGGGTCAGCCTACGCGAAGGTGATGCACGTCACCGCTGCGTACAGTCTGGGTGCGCCCCTGCGCGTCACGCACGAGCAGTGCACCGTCGGGCGCGTGGCCGATCGCCTCGCCGTAGAGAACCGACCCGTCGAGCAGGCTGACGCTGACGTCGCTGCCGACGGTCGCCGAGACGGCGGCGATCTCCTCGCCGAGACCAGACGACTCGACGTCTCCGTCGGCGGCGGCCCAGCGTCCGAGCACGGAGGCGTAGGCCTCTCCGAGCGCGGTGAGGATGACGAGGCGGTCGGTGGTCGCCGCGCCGGCGAGCGCCAACGATGTCGCACTCTCCACAGGAAGCTCCTCGGCGGTCTGGGAGACGTTCACGCCGATACCGACGATCGCGCCGCCGTCCGGGAGGAGCTCGGTGAGGATCCCGGCGACCTTGCGTGCGGTCCCCCATCCCTCGAGCGGCGGTCCTGCCTCGTCGAGGAGGACGTCGTTGGGCCACTTGGCGACAGCCTGCAGCCCGACGGTCGACCGCAGGGCGGTCACGGCTGCGAGGCCTGCCAGGAGCGGGAGCCAGCTCATCGACTCGCGCGGAAGCTGAGGGCGCACGAGCAGAGAACAGGTCAGTGCGGCTCGTGCAGGAGTCTCCCAGGCACGACCGGCGCGGCCTCGTCCCGCGACCTGGTGCTCGGCGACGAGCAGCGCGGGTGCGGGCCAGGCGCCCGGGTCGGCGGCGACCGCCGCAGCCAGATCGGTGTTCGTCGACTCCGAGCGCTCGACGATCTCGAGCCGAGCGAGCGGACCGGTCGGCCCGACGAGGAGCTCTCGGAGGAATCCCGCGTCGAGCGGCGGGCGGTCAGCACTGTCCATGTACTCATCATGCCGCAGCCGATACGTCGGTGGACGACTGCGCAGACGCGTTGTAGAGACCCACCAAACCGTCCCGGACGAACGCTGCAGATCGGCGCACATGAAACGCGAGCGACCAGCAACTAGGCTCGGCTCCGTGACTGACGCAACCACGCACGCCCACACCGGCACCGCCGCCAAGCTCGCGGACCTCGCTGAGCGCTACACGAACGCGGTGGAGACCCCCGAGGTCGCCGCCGCCGAGAAGCAGCACGCACGATCCAAGAAGACGGCCCGGGAACGCATCGACGGGCTCCTCGACCCGGGCAGCTTCGTCGAGATGGACGCGTTCGCCAAGCACCGCTCCGTGAACTTCGGGCTCGAGAAGAAGCGGATCGCCGGGGACGGCGTCGTGGTCGGGCACGGGACGATCGACGGACGGCAGGTCTGCATCTACTCCCAGGACTTCACGGTGTTCGGCGGGAGCCTCGGCGAGGTGCACGGGCAGAAGATCACGAAGGTCATGGACCTCGCCCTGCGCACCGGCGTGCCGCTCATCGGCATCTCCGACGGCGGCGGGGCACGCATCCAGGAAGGTGTCGCGGCGCTCACGCAGTTCGCTGAGATCTTCCGTCGCAACGTCGCCGCGTCCGGCGTCATCCCCCAGATCTCCCTCATCCTCGGCCCGAGCGCGGGCGGCGCGGTGTACTCCCCCGCACTGACCGACTTCATCGTCATGGCCGACGGCACGTCGAACATGTTCATCACCGGACCCGACGTCATCCGGGCGGTGACCGGCGAGGACGTCGGCTTCGAGGAGCTCGGCGGCGCCCGGACCCACAACGAGCGCTCTGGCGTGGCGCACTACATGGCTGCCGACGAGGACGACGCGCTCGACTACGTGCGCCACCTGCTCGAGTACCTGCCGCAGAACAACCTCAGCGACGCGCCGACGTTCGCCCCCGAGACCACGGAGCTCGAGGTGACGGACACGGACCTCGCGCTCGACACGCTGGTCCCCGACTCGGACTCCCAGCCGTACGACATGCGCACGGTCATCGAGGCGATCGTCGACGAGGGTGTCTTCCTCGAGATCCAGCCGCTGTACGCGCGCAACATCCTCATCGGCTTCGCGCACGTCGAAGGTCAGTCCGTCGGTATCGTCGCGAACCAGCCGCTCTCCATGGCTGGGACGCTCGACATCAACGCCGCCGAGAAGGCCGCCCGGTTCGTGCGCACGTGCGACGCGTTCAACATCCCCGTCATCACGCTCGTCGACGTGCCGGGCTTCTTGCCCGGCACAGACCAGGAGTGGAACGGGATCATCCGCCGCGGGGCGAAGCTCATCTACGCCTACGCGGAGGCGACCGTCCCGCTCGTCACGCTCATCACGCGCAAGGCCTACGGCGGCGCATACATCGTCATGGGTTCCAAGCAGCTCGGCGCAGACGTCAACCTCGCATGGCCCACGGCACAGATCGCCGTCATGGGCGCGGGCGGGGCCGTGAACATCCTCCAGCGTGGAGCGCTCAAGGCAGCCGCTGACGCAGGTCTCGACGCCGACGCGGAGCGCAAGCGGCTCACAGACGAGTACGAAGACGCCATCGTCAACCCGTGGGACGCAGCCGAGCGAGGGTACGTCGACGCGGTCGTCGCACCGCACGACACCCGCATCCAGATCGTCCGGGCCCTGCGAGCCCTGCGCACCAAACGGGCGACACTCCCTCCCAAGAAGCACGGAAACATCCCCCTATGAACAACGACGACATGACCAGCGGCGACCACGGGCACGACGACCACGGGCACGCAGACGCGGCGCACAGCCCCGAGCCGCTGCCGGACGTCGACGCGGCGGCCCTCCACGCGACGGTCGACGACATCGCGGCGGCCCTCCACGAGTACGTCGTCACCGCGACAGGCGTCCGCGCCGAGTTCGGCGCCCACGAGGCCGACGAGGACCCGCGGATCCTCTCCGTCGAGTCCCGTGTCTCGACGCTCAACGCGACGTTCTACGACCTGGTCCACGGGCGCCTGGGGATCCACTCGGACCTCACAGGCATGACGTGGGACGACGAGGCCCACGACGACGCCGGCGACGACGAGGCCCACGACGACGAGCTGGAGACCTTCCACCTCGGGTTCGTCGTCGGTCCCCCGGTCGGTACGACGGACCTCTCGATGGACTCGGTGCTCGGGATCGTCGACGCCAGCGGTGAAGAGATCGCCCAGCGGCTCATCGACAGCGGCTTCGAGGTCTCCGAGTGGGGCACGTCGCGCGGCATCCCCGTGCTCTTCGACGAGCACGACGACGGCGGTGACGAGTGACCGCGCCTGGCTCCCCGACCGGTGCCACGGTCCGGGCGTCGGCGGCTGACGTCCGCGTGATCCGGGGCACCCCGGACGACGTGGAGCTGGCAGCGCTCGTCGCAGGTCTCGTCGCTGCGGCGAGCAGCCCGGCCCTCCCCGAGGACCCTCCTCGCTCGGCGTGGAGCGACCGGTCGCGCACGCTGCCCGGCGCTCAGGGCTCGAGGGACGCTGACGGGTGGCGCTGGAGCCTGCGCTCCTGACGTACCGCTCTGCACGCAGCACAGCCCGACGCAGGCGGGTGCGCCCGTTCGGACGGACGAGTCTCAGCCCAGGAGGCGCTCGCCGTACTTCATGACGACGAGGCCCAGCAAGATGCCTACCCAGACGATGCCGGCGTAGAGGTCGTAGTCGTTGCGCACCCAGCCCGTCACACGGGCCTGTGCCCGTGCGGGCAGGTAGAGGTTGTCCTCACGCACGTTGAAGTGCAGCAGGGTGAGGAACACGAGCGACGTCGAGACCGTGATGACCAAGCACCACGGGCACACCGCGCCGATGACCCACATCGACTGGCTGAAGAGCCAGACGGCGAAGGCGAGTCCCAGGAGGTAGACGACCTGCGCCGTGAACATGAACCAGCGAGGGAAACGAACGCCCGCGAGCGCCGCGACGGCGATCGTCAGGACCACAGGTTCAGTGATCAGGCCGAGGAACGCGTTGGGGAAGCCGAAGAGGCTCGCCTGCCAGGAGAGCCCCACCGCCCCGCAGTTGAGGACTGCGTTGATGTTGCAGCTCAGTGCAGCGGCCGGGTTTGCCGCCAGGGTGACGGCGTCATAAGAGAGCACGAAGGCGGCGACGAGGCTCAAGGTCGCTGAGGCGGCCATCGTCCCGAAGATCCAGAGGTCCGAGTGCCGGAACCCTCGAAGCTCGAGCAGCGCGCGCTCGACCTCGAGCTCCTCCTCGAGCAGGGTGAGCTCTTCGGCCTCGTTGGGGTCGAGAGTGGTCAGGTCGTCGTCGGGCATCGGTCCTCGATCCGTCAGGCGGGTGCGGGCTACACCCGATGTTCTCGCACCCGTCGGAGAACCTACCAGGGACGATCGTCCCCGAACGGCACCGACCGGTACGGTCGGAGCATGACCTCTGAGCCCACGCACGTGCGTGCCCCCTCTGCCATCGACGCGGTCGCCGACGAGTTCGTCCGGGAGACTGCGCGCCTCGATCCGTTCGCTGCGACATCGCTGGGAATACCCGGCTACGACCACCTGGTGCCCGACCTCTCCCCGGTGGGGATCGCGGCCCGGACCGCCCTCGTGCGCCGGACGCTCGACCAGCTCGCGGGCCTCGATCCGATCGACGCGGTCGACGAGGTCACTCTCGCCGCGATGAAAGAGCGCCTGGGCCTCGATCTCGAGCTCGAGGCCGCAGGCGAGCACCACCGGATGCTCAACGTCATCGCGTCACCGCTGCAAGAGATGCGCGACGTGTTCGACGTCGCCCCCCAGGACACGCTGGAGCACTGGGAGAACATCGCGGCACGGCTCAACGCCCTCCCGCAGGCGATGGCCGGGTATGTGGAGTCGCTGCGGCACGCCGCGGCGCGCGGCCACGTCGCTGCCGTCCGGCAGGTCGAGGAGTGCATCAAGCAGTCGGACGAGCTCGCTGACCCGACGAGCTCGTTCTTCACGTCCTTCGTGCGCGAGGGCGCCGTCGACCTCGTCCTCGACGACTCGTCGACCTGCACGGTGGTCCGCAAGGAGCTCGAGCACGGTGCCGTCGCAGCGCGCGACGCGTATGCGGTGCTCTCTGCGTTCCTGCGCGACGAGCTGGCGCCGCAGGCCTCGCCCGTCGACGCGGTCGGGCGCGAACGGTATGCGCTCGCGTCTCGGCACTTCCTCGGAGCGACCGTGGACCTCGACGAAACCTACACGTGGGGGCTCGCCGAGCTCGCGCGTGTCGTCGCGGAGCAAGAAGCGGTCGCTGCGCAGATCGCGGGGCCTGGTGCCAGCGTCGACGACGCTGTCGCGATCCTCGACGCCGACCCGACGCGAACGCTGCACGGGACGGAGGCGCTGCGCGCGTGGATGCAGGAGACATCCGACGAGGCCGTCCGCGCCTTGAACGGCGTTCACTTCGACATCCCGGCACCCGTCCTCGAGCTCGAGTGCCGGATCGCTCCCACTCAGACCGGCGGGATCTACTACACGCCGCCGAGCGACGACTTCTCCCGCCCCGGCCGCATGTGGTGGTCGGTGCCACCAGAGGTCACCGAGTTCAACACGTGGCGCGAGAAGACCACGGTCTTCCACGAGGGAGTCCCCGGCCACCATCTCCAGTGCGGGCAGGCCGTCTACGAGCGCGCGACCCTCAACGACTGGCGCCGCCTCGCGTGCTGGGTCTCCGGCCACGGCGAAGGCTGGGCGTTGTACGCCGAGAGGCTCATGGCCGATCTCGGCTTCCTCGAGGACCCGGGCGACCGCCTCGGCATGCTCGACGCACAGCGCATGCGCGCCGCCCGTGTGGTTCTCGACATCGGTGTCCACCTCGGCAAGGACGCACCCGAGGAGTGGGGCGGCGGGGTGTGGGACGCCGACAAGGCGTGGGAGTTCTTGCGCGCCAACGTCAACATGCCTGAGGCGTTCGTGCGGTTCGAGCTCAACCGGTACCTCGGCTGGCCCGGTCAGGCGCCGTCGTACAAGGTGGGCCAACGCCTCTGGGAGCAAGCACGGGACAGCGCTCGCGCGTCTGCGCTCGCCAGCGGCGACGACTTCGACGTCCGAGCGTTCCACGCCCGCGCGCTGAGCCTCGGTTCCGTGGGCCTCGACGTGCTGCACACCGCGCTCTCCAGGTAGCAGCACGTCGCAGGACCGGGGCCGCACCCGGGACAAGACGCCGGGGGCCCGCTGCGCGCTGAGGGACGCGCGGCGAGCCCCCAGCGCGATCGTGGGGGTCAGGTTCACCCTGCCTCGGTGGACTCCTCGACCTCGTCGACGGCCGTGCCGTCGGCACGGTCCGTGACGCACCGGGCCTGAAGAGTGGACTTGTCTCATTCTCTAGCCGTCGTCCGCCGACGCAACGGGACAAAGGTCCGGACCGTCAGAGATCGCCCGTCGGCGCTCAGCCGCGGTCGGCCGGTGGTCAGCACCAGAGCGCCTCGCTCACTAGGCTGGTGGCCCGTGACCACGCTCCTGCTCGCCTCAGCGTCCCCCGCCCGCCTCAGCACGCTCACCGCCGCCGGCGTCACCCCGACCGTGCACGTCTCCGGCGTCGACGAAGACGCCGTCCTGGCAGCCGCCCGAGAACGCTTCGGCACCCTCGAGCCTGCGGACGCCGTCCTCCTGCTCGCCCAGGCCAAGGCCGAAGACGTCACCCGGACGATCGAGTCCTCGGCCGAGACCGGCAGCGACTTTCCTGACGTCGTCCTCGGCTGCGACTCGATGCTCGAGCTCGACGGCGAGATCTACGGCAAGCCCGGGAGCGTAGAGGTCGCTGTGCAGCGCTGGCGTCTCATGCGTGGTCGCTCCGGGGTCCTGCACACAGGGCACTGGGTGGTCGACCTCCGGGACGCGGACGCCGGAGGCACCGGAGGAACTCTCGGCGCGACGAGCGCGACGACCGTCCACTTCGCGGACCTCAGCGACGCTGAGATCGACGCGTACGTCGCGACCGGAGAACCGCTCGCCGTCGCGGGAGGCTTCACCGTCGACGGACTGGGTGGAGCGTTCGTCACCGGTATCGAGGGTGACTACCACTCGGTCGTCGGAGTGAGCCTGCCGCTGCTGCGGGAGCTTCTCGGTCAGGTCGGCATCGCATGGACGGACCTGTGGGCCACCAGCGGCACCGAGACACGTGCCTGAGTGCGCTCGTCGATGTGAGAACCGCCAACGCGAACCCCCGCACGGGGGCTCGCACCGTCTGCACAGGCGACCACTTTAGAGGAACCCTCCATATCCGAGCACGACCACTTGGCCCTCCCCCCAAACCTTGCGTGGAGGAAGCGTGCCACCGTGTGCTCGACGCTCTCAGCGCGTTACGGTGAGCCGTGCCACTCATCTCCAAGGTCCTCATCGCCAATCGCGGAGAGATCGCCGTCCGTATCGCTCGCGCGTGCGCTGACGCCTCGATCGCTTCCGTCGCCGTCTACGCCGACTCCGACCGTGAGGCGCTCCATGTGCGCCTGGCGGACGAAGCCTTCGCTCTCGGCGGCACCCGTGCCGCCGAGACCTATCTCGACATGGGCAAGCTGCTCGACGTCGCGCGACGGGCCGGCGCCGACGCCGTCCATCCCGGCTACGGGTTCCTCGCCGAGAACGCCGAGTTCGCCCGCGCCGTCATCGCCGCCGGGCTCGTGTGGATCGGCCCGCCGCCGTCCGCGATCGATGCGCTCGGCGACAAGGTCAGCGCCCGGCACATCGCACAGCGCGCCGGCGCGCCGCTGGTCCCCGGTACACCCGACCCCGTCGCCGACGTCAGCGAGGTCCACGCTTTCGCCGCCGAGCACGGGCTGCCCGTGGCCATCAAGGCGGCCTTCGGCGGAGGCGGACGCGGCCTCAAGGTCGCGCGCACCGTCGACGAGATCGACGAGGCGTTCGACTCCGCCGTCCGCGAGGCCGTCGCAGCGTTCGGCCGCGGCGAGTGCTTCGTCGAGCGATACCTCGACAACCCCCGCCACGTCGAGACCCAGTGCCTCGCCGACGAGCACGGGACCGTCGTCGTCGTCTCCACCCGGGACTGCTCGCTCCAGCGCCGCCACCAGAAGCTGGTCGAGGAAGCGCCCGCGCCCTTCCTCACCGACGCACAGCGCGACGCTCTCTACTCGTCGTCCGAGGCGATCCTGCGCGAGGCCGGGTACGTCGGCGCCGGGACGTGCGAGTTCCTCATCGGTCTCGACGGCACCCTGTCGTTCCTCGAGGTCAACACGCGGCTCCAGGTCGAGCACCCCGTCTCGGAGGAGGTCACGGGCATCGACCTCGTCCGCGAGCAGCTGCGGATCGCTGCCGGCGAGCCGCTCGGCTACTCCTCCGTCGAGGTCCGTGGGCACTCGATCGAGTTCCGCATCAACGGCGAGGACCCGGCCGCCGGGTTCCTGCCTGCACCGGGACGGATCACGGGGCTGCGGTTCCCGTCCGGCCCCGGAGTCCGTGTCGACACGGGCGTCGTCGAGGGCGACACCGTCTCGGGCGCGTTCGACTCGCTCCTCGCCAAGGTCATCATCACCGGCGCCACCCGCGCCCAGGCCGTCCAGCGCGCACGCCGCGCGCTGCGCGAGCTCGAGATCACAGGGGTTCCCACGGTCGTCCCGTTCCACCGCGCGGTGCTCGACGCCGAAGCGTTCGTGCCTGCGGGCGACGAGCCGTTCACGGTCCACACCCGATGGATCGAGACCGACTTCGCCGAGGTCTGTGCGGGGCTCGGCGCAGCACCGTCACCGTCGAGCGCTGAGGACGAGCCAGAGTCCGGAGCGACCGAGCGCGTCGTGGTCGAGGTGGGCGGCAAGCGGCTCGAGGTCGTCATCCCCGCCGGGATGAACATCGGCGGGCTCCGCGCACGGGGTGGCGCGTCTCGCCGCCCCGCACGCCGGAGCGCGACGGTGTCGGCGGGATCGAGCAACGGCACCACGCTCGCGTCCCCGATGCAGGGCACCATCGTCAAGGTCGCGGTCACCGACGGCGCTCTCGTGGCGGCCGGTGACCTCGTCGTCATCCTCGAGGCCATGAAGATGGAGCAGCCGCTGCTCGCTCACCGTGCGGGCACGATCTCCGGCCTGAGCGCCGCAGTCGGCGCCGGAGTGAGCTCCGGGACGGCGATCTGCCAGATCCTCGACTGACGCCGCACCCGCGCAGGGTCCTGCGCGGTCTGCCGTCCGCGTGAGAGGCTCGTCGTGTGACGACCAGAGGAGTTCCTGCGAGCGCACGGCACGCAGGCGACGGCTGGGTCGACTGCGCGTGCGAACGCGGCCGGCACTGGGGTCGGCTCGGCGCGGCCGGCCTCCTGCTCACCCGACGAGGCGACGACGGCGCCGTCTCGCACGTCGTCCTCCAGCACCGCGCGCTCTGGAGCGACGAGGGCGGCACCTGGGGCATCCCCGGCGGCGCCATCGCGCCGGGCGAGACCCCGCTCGACGGAGCGCTGCGAGAGGCGTACGAGGAGGCGGGCATCCCGCCCGGGGCGGTCCGCGTCGTCGGCGAGCACGTCCTCGACCATGGCACGTGGCGGTACACGACGATCCTCGCCGAGCTCCTCCCAGGAACGCGGGTCGAGGTCCGCCCGACCGATCCGGAGAGCCTCGAGATCGTCTGGGTCCCTGTCGACGAGATCGACGACCGCCCCCTCCTGCCTGCGTTCAAGGCTGTCTGGCGCGACCTCCTGGACCGTCTCGACGCCTGAGACGTCTGCCACATTGCCCGGCCAGGTACCTGCTCGCGCCCTCTAGCCTGTACATTTCTCACGGCGGTCATAAGGCTAGCCAAACCTATGTTCGAGCGACGAAAGGTCGGCGCCGTGCTTGCGAACTTCCTCATCGGCCTCCGCGAGGGCCTCGAAGCCGCTCTCGTCGTCGGCATCCTTGTGGCGTACCTCGTCAAGACCCAGCGCCGTGACCTGCTCCCCCAGCTCTGGGCCGGCGTCGCAACTGCGGTGATCGTGTCGCTCGCCTTCGGCGCAGCGCTGACCTTCGGTCCCCGAGGGCTGACCTTCGAGGCGCAAGAAGCGATCGGCGGCACGCTCTCGATCGTCGCCGTCGGTCTCATCACGTGGATGATCTTCTGGATGGCACGCACCGCCCGCCATCTCAAGTCGAACCTCCACGCACGGCTCGACGACGCCGTCGTCGCAGGCCGGTGGGCCGTCCTGCTCATGGCGCTCCTCGCCGTCGGACGTGAAGGCCTCGAGACGGCGCTCTTCCTCTGGGCAGGCGCCCAGGCCACCGGAGCGACCACGCAGCCGTTGCTCGGCGCCGTGCTCGGCCTCGCCCTCGCTGTCGTGCTCGGCTGGGCCATGTACAAGGGCGCGGTCCGCCTCGACCTGCGGGTCTTCTTCGCCTGGACCGGCGCCTTCCTCATCATCGTCGCTGGTGGAGTGCTCGCGTACGGCATCCACGACCTCCAGGAGGCCTCGATCCTTCCCGGGCTCGGTGCCCTGGCCTTCGACGTGTCTGCGCAGATCCCCCCGACCAGCTGGTACGCGACCCTCCTCAAGGGCGTCGTCAACTTCACTCCGGTGACCACGTGGCTCCAGGCGATCGCCTGGGTCCTCTATGTCGTCCCCGTGCTCTTCTTCTTCATCCGTTCCGTGCGCTCTGCCCGTCCACGCACCGTGTCCTCAGCCGGCGCTGCGCCTGCTGCACCCTCGTCTACGGTCCCGGCCGTCGACGTCACCACCGGAGGTACCCCATGAGCCGCACCCTCGGACCTGTCCGTCCTGCACGCCACACCGTCGCGGCCCTCGGGGCCCTCGTCCTCCTCGCTCCCCTCGCGGCGTGCACGAGCAACGAGAGCGCTCCGAGCACGGAGACCGACAACGCCCGCCTGACGGTCGACTCGTCGGCCGACGCCTGCTCGCTCTCCGCCAGCGAGGCGCCCTCGGGCAACGTCGTCTTCTCCGTGACGAACACCGGGGACGACGTCACCGAGTTCTACCTCCTCGCCGAGGACGGCCTGCGCATCGTCTCCGAGATCGAGAACATCGGCCCTGGCCTCACGCGCGACCTGGTGCTCGTCGCCAAGCCGGGCAGCTACATCACCGCGTGCAAGCCCGGCATGGTGGGCGACGGCATCCGCTCCGAGTTCACCGTCACCGACTCCGGCACCGACGTGGCACCGACAGGCGAGCTCGCCGACCAGATCGAGGCCGCGACGACGAACTACGTCGCGTACGTCAAGGACCAGAGCGAGCAGCTGCTCACCGGGACCGAGGCGTTCGTCGCGGCATACCAGAGCGGCGACGACGAGACCGCCCGCGAGCTCTACGCCTCGACGCGCGTCCACTGGGAGCGCATCGAGCCTGTCGCCGAGTCGTTCGGTGACCTCGACCCTCGGATGGACCTGCGCCAGGCAGACCTCGAAGAGGGCCAGGAGTGGACCGGGTGGCACCTGCTCGAGAAGGACCTCTGGCAGCCCACGCCCGAGGCCGACGGCGGGGCCGTGTACGTGCCGCTCACGGACGCGGAGCGCACGCAGTACGCAGACCAGCTCCTTGCAGACACCCAGGAGCTCGACGACCGGGTGCACACGACCGAGTTCGCCGAGCTCATCGACGCTGCGACCATCGGCAACGGAGCGAAGAGCCTCCTCGACGAGGTCGCGACCGGCAAGGTCACCGGCGAGGAAGAGATCTGGTCGCACACGGACCTCTGGGACTTCCAGGCGAACGTCGACGGCGCCAAGGTCGCCTATGACGGCCTCCGCGACGTCGTCCTCGCCCAGGACGCCGACCTCGCCGGCGAGCTCGACGCCCAGTTCGAGACCATCCAGGGCCTGCTCGACGCCCAGCGCGACGGTGACGGCTTCCGGCTCTACACCGACCTCAGCACCACGGAGGTCCGCGAGCTGGCCGACGCCGTGAACGCTCTGGGCGAGCCGCTCTCCCGCCTCACGGCCGCGGTCGTCCTGTGACCGCTCCCCCCGAGCCCGCTCGGGCACCACAAGTCACGCGGCGGGGGCTGCTCGGCCTCGCCGGCGCCGGGATCGCCGCCATCGGCGCCGGTGCAGCAGGCGGCTTCGCCACGGCGCGCGCGACGGAGAACCCGACCGCCGCGGCGGCGAGCGACGTCTACGAGTTCACCGGGGCCCACCAGGCGGGCATCACGACGCCTGCTCAGGACCGCGTCCACTTCGCCGCGTTCGACATCGTCACCGACTCGCGCGAGGAGCTCGTCGAGCTCTTGCGCGACTGGACCGACGCAGCCCGCCGCATGACGCGCGGCGAGCCCGCCGGCGAGCTCGGCACGACGTCCGGCCCGTACGACGCTCCCCCGGACGACACCGGCGAGGCAGAAGACCTCAGCGCGTCCGGGCTGACCCTCACCTTCGGGTTCGGGCCGTCCCTCTTCACCGACGCGGGAGGCGAGGACCGCTTCGGCATCGCGCACCGCAAGCCCGACCTCCTCGTCGACCTGCCCCACTTCCCCGCGGACGCGCTCGAAGACGCCCGGTGCGGGGGCGACATCGCCGTTCAGGCGTGTGCCGACGACCCCCAGGTGGCTGTCCACGCGATCCGCAACCTTGCCCGGATCGGTTTCGGCAAGGCCTCTGTGCGATGGAGCCAGCTCGGCTACGGCCGCACCTCGTCGACCTCCACCCAGCAGGTGACGCCGCGCAACCTCTTCGGGTTCAAGGACGGCACGTCGAACATCAAGTCCGAAGAGACCCAGGCGGTCGAGGACCAGGTCTGGGTCCAGCCCGAGGACGCGACGAGCACCGACGAGCACGACTCCGCCTGGCTGACCGGCGGCTCCTACCTCGTCGCGCGACGCATCCGCATGACGATCGAGACCTGGGACAGGTCCTCGCTGCGCGAGCAGGAGACGATCGTCGGCCGGACCAAGCACACCGGTGCGCCGCTCTCTGGCGGGGACGAGTTCACCGAGCCCGACTTCGCTCTCACAGGTCGCGGCGACGAACCGCTCATCGACCCGGCCTCGCACGTCGCGCTCGCGCACCCGGACGCCAACGGCGGTGCACGCATGCTCCGCCGCGGCTACAACTACACCGACGGCTCGGACGGCCTCGGCAGGCTCGACGCCGGGCTCTTCTTCATCGCCTACGTCCGCAACCCCGCCACTCAGTACATCCCCGTGCAGAACACCCTCGCGCGCGACGACCTCATGAGCGAGTACCTGCGGCACACGGGCTCAGGACTCTGGGCGGTCCCCGCGGGAGTCCCCACGGGCTCGACCACCGGTGGGACGGACGGCGTGTTCGTCGGACAGGCGCTCTTCGAGGAGTAGCAGGGTAGCGTCACCCTATGGTCGCCCACCCTGCTCTCGAGGACCGCCCGGTCACGCCCGGAGCGGTCGGCGCGTCCGTCGCACTGCTCGCAGTCCTCACCGCGACCTGTCTGGAGCTCGTCCGCACGAGCGGACCGCTCATCGACCTGGCGTTCTCGTCCGGCCTGGCGACAGCAGCGATCACAGCCCTCGGGACCTTCGTCGCCGCTGGTGTCTTCGTGCTCGTCCTGGCCGCACGCCGGCCCCTCGACGGGCGCGTCCTCCTGCTCGGGGTGACGGCCCTCGCGGTGGGCAGGCTCGCCTCCCAGGCGCTCGACGGCCCGTTGCGCTACGGGATCACCCTCGCGACCGTCGCGCTGTCGCTCGCCGTCGTCCTCGTCGCCGCGTCGGTCGTCGGACGCGTCTCCGGGACGGCTGTCGCGGTGGCCGTCGCGGGAGGTGCTCTGGGCTCCGCGGCACTCAACCTGCTCCTGGCGACGTGGGACGCCGTGTGGCGGACCGGTCCCGTCGGGTGGGCGGTCCCGGTCGTCCTCGCGCTCACGTCGCTCGTCCTCGCATGGCGGTTGCGCGCGCTGCCCGCGGCCCCGGCCGTGCGCGGGCTGTGGGTCCTCGGGCCGTTCCTCTCGCTCGCCGTGTCGACCTTCGCGAACCCTGCGTTCATCGCCTCCCAGTCGGGAGCCCACCTGGCGTTCGCCGGGCTGACGATCGTCATCACGACGGTCGGCGTCACGACCCTCATGACCCGTTCGCTCGTCGACGTCTCCGCCATCCCCGGCCGGTTCGACGGAGCGCTCGTCGCCGTTCTCGTCCTTGCCCCGGTCGGGCTGTTCTTCGCGCGCGACTGGCCCGGAGCAGCGTCCCCGGCGGTGTCGGTGCTCGTCCTCGTCTGTGTCGTCCTCCTCGGCACGAGCGCCACCGTCGCGCTCGCTCAGGCGCTCACCCGCCCGGTCCACCGGCAGACAGCGCTGCGCCTAGGCGGGAGCGCGTCGTGCGCCGGGCTCGGCGTCATCCTGCCGCTCCTCGTCTACCAGCTCGACTACGAGGTGCCTCTCGGTGTGCCGAACGCTCTCGTGCCCGTGCTCGTCGCGCTGATCCTCGCCGTCATGGGATTGCGTGCCCGACGCCTCGCCCGCGCGCTGCAAGACGAGATCAGCGTCGTCGCCCAGCCGCTCACCCACGGCACGGTCCGTCCCGTCGCCGCGCTCGTCGGCCTCCTCGCGGTCGTCGGGACCGTCGTGGCAGCCGTGCCCTCGTCCGCGGCAGAGGCCGCAGACGAGGACCCCACGAGCGTCAGGCTCCTCGACTGGAACGTCCACTACGGCGTCAACGCGGAGCCCGGTGTCGACCTCGACGCGATCGTCCAGGTGATCGACGCCTCAGGGGCTGACCTCGTCACCCTCCAGGAGGTCTCGCGCGGATGGATCATGGGAGGCGGCGCAGACATGGCTGCGTACCTCGCAGACCAGCTCGGGATGGACTACGTGTACTCCCCGGCAGCCGACCAGCAGTTCGGGAACGCCATCCTCTGGAAGCCCCACCTCGGTGACGTGTCGGACGTCGAGCAGACCGGGCTCCCCTTCGGGATGGGACCGCAGAAGCGCTCCGCAGTCTCCGCGACGTTCGACATCGACGGCACCGCGCTGCGGGTCACCTCCGTCCATCTCCAGCACCGGGTGCAGAACACCCCCACCCGCATCGACCAGCTGGAGACCCTCCTCGCCGCCGAGCCCGTCGAGGGTGCCTATGTGCTCGCCGGCGACCTCAACGCGGAACCAGGATGGGCCGAGACGCGTCTCCTCGAACGCTCAGGCCTCGTGAGCGCGCAGGACGAGGCCGGCCAGCCGACAGCGCTCACCTTCCCCAGCACGTCGCCAGACTCGCGCATCGACTGGGTCTACGGCTCCGACGTCTCCTTCAGCGACGTCGAGGTCATCGCGACCTCCGTCTCCGACCACCGACCGATCGTCGCGACGATCAGCGTCGCCCCCTGACCTCCCTGACCGCCCAGCACGCGGCCCGCCCCGCACGCACCCGTCGAACCGAGGACCACCATGCAGCTCGTCGTCTCTGTGTCCGAAGCCCTCTCGCTCGCGCTCGCCCGCGGGCCCCTGCCCACCGTCCTGCGGTCCGTCGTCGCCGACGGATCGACCATCCACGCCGAGATCGACCTGAGGGCCGTACCTGACCCACCCACCGCGCTGCGCCTGGCCGCGAGCGCTCTCGGAACCGTGAGCGTCGCACTGCGGTTCCTCGCGTTCGACGGAGCGGTCGCGACGTTCGAGGTGTCGGCACAGGCTCGCGCCCTCCCTGCGCACAAGCTCCTCAACTACCTCGTCGGCCCGATCAACCGGGCGCTCACCACCGAAGGACTGCCCGACGGGCTCGTCGAGATCCGCAAGGGGACGGGCGAGCCGGTCCTCGCGATCGGGGTCCGGGACGCGGTCGCCGCACAGGTCGACGGCATCACGCTCACGGCGCTCGCCGTGCGCGACGGTGCGGTGCACGCCTCGGCGACCGTCGGCGACGTCCGCTTGCGGTAGTCACCCCGTTCTCGGGCTACCCGATCCGGTGGTGCCCCATCCGCGCGACCTCGGCGATCGATCCGGAGAGCGACGGGTAGACGGTGAAGGCCTCGGCCACGTCGTCGACCGTGAGGCGGTGCGCGACAGCGAGCGTGATCGGAAAGATCAGCTCGCTCGCACGCGGCGCGACGACGACCCCGCCGAGCACGACGCCCGCCTCAGGGTGGGCGAACATCTTGACGAAGCCTTCCCGGATGCCGAGCATCTTCGCGCGCGGGTTGCGGTTGAGCGGCAGGATCGTCACCGAGTACTTCGAGCTCTGCTCGCGCAGCGCCTTCTCGCTGTAGCCGACGGTCGCGATCTCTGGCGCGGTGAAGATGTTCGCCGCGACCGTCCGGAGCTTGAGCGGCTGGACGGCGTCGCCGAGCGCGTGGGACATCGCGACCCTGCCCTGCATGGCGGCGACGGACGCGAGCGGGAAGATCCCGGTGCAGTCACCTGCTGCGTAGATGCCGCGGACGCTGGTGCGGGAGACCTTGTCGACCTCGACGTGGCCGGACTCCGTGAGGCGGACGCCGGCCTCCTCGAGGCCGATCCCGCGGGTGCTGGGGATCGATCCCACAGCCATGAGGACGTGCGATCCGGTGACGACGGTGCCGTCGGACAGGACGACCTCGACGTGGGCGTCCTCGCCCTCGCCGACGACCCGGGCAGCCTCGGCGCGCTGGCGGGACATGACTGTCATCCCGCGCGAACGGAAGACGTCCTCGATGAGGTTTGCCGCATCGGCGTCTTCGCCCGGCAGGACGCGGTCGCGGCTGGACACGAGGACCACCTCGCACCCGAGAGCGTTGTAGGCCCCGGCGAACTCCGCTCCGGTGACGCCTGACCCGACGACGACGAGCTTGGTCGGCAGGGCATCGAGACGGTAGAGCTGGGTCCAGGTGAGGATGCGCACGCCGTCGGGCTGGGCATCGGGGAGCACCCGGGGCGTCGCACCGGTCGCGACGAGGACGACGTCGGCGTCGAGCACGATCTCGTCGGCTCCCGTCCCCTCGGGGGTCACGACGACGCGCGACGGCCCGTCGAGGCGACCGTCACCGATGAGCATCGTGATGTTCTCGCGCTCGAGCCGGGCACGGATGTCGGCGGACTGCGCCGCAGCGAGCGCCATGACCCGGGTGTTCACGGCTGCGAGGTCGACGACGAGACGATGGGCGGCGTCACCGTCTGCATCGACCGTGCGGATGCCGAGCTCGGAGGCCGTCCGTGCGACGGCCATCCACTCCGCTGTCGCGATGAGCGTCTTGGAGGGGACGACGTCGGTGAGCACGGCCGCGCCGCCGAGGCCCTGGCGTTCGACGACGGTGACGTCGGCGCCGAGGCGCCGGGCGACGAGCGCTGCTTCGTAGCCTCCCGGGCCACCTCCGAGGATGACGATGCGGGTCGCCTGGAGGTCCTGGGTGGGGGTCGGTCCGGCGGGGCTGGGGACGGGCGGCGGGGTCTGGGTCTCAGTCACGGGCCAAGTATCCCAGGAACGCCCCGGAGCATCATCTTCCGTACCGTCGGTCTCCGGGGCGCGCGTGCTCGTGGACGGCCCTAGACCCAGATAGCCTCGTGTCATGACAACCTTCTCCACCTCTCACGACACCGTCGACCCGTTCGACCTCGCCCGCGACGCCGCGGCACACATCGCCCGCGCGACGGGCGTCGCCTCCCACGACATCGCTCTCGTCCTCGGTTCTGGCTGGGGCGGGGCGGCCGACCTCCTCGGCGAAACCGTCGCCGAGCTGTCGAGCGACGAGGTCCCGGGCTTCAGCAAGCCCGCTGTCGCCGGGCACGTCGGGACGCTGCGCTCGATCAAGATCGAGGCGACCGGCAAGCACGCTCTCGTGCTCGGCTCGCGCACGCACCTGTACGAGGGCAAGGGCGTGCGGGCCGTCGTGCACGGGATGCGTACGGCCGCCGCCACGGGTGTGCGGACCGCGATCCTCACCAACGGCTGCGGTGGCCTCAACACCGACTGGGCACCGGGCACGCCGGTCCTCATCTCCGACCACATCAACCTCACAGCGACCTCGCCGCTCGAGGGCGCGACGTTCGTCGACCTCACGGACCTCTACGCAGCGCGGTTGCGCGCGGTGGCCCGCGAGGTCGACCCCTCCCTGGCCGAGGGCGTCTACGTCCAGTTCCCCGGCCCGCACTACGAGACCCCTGCCGAGGTCCGGATGGCTGGACGTCTCGGTGGAGACCTCGTCGGGATGTCGACGACGCTCGAGGCGATCGCTGCACGACACGCGGGCATGGAGATCCTCGGGATCTCGCTCGTGACGAACCTCGCTGCGGGCATCAGCCCGGTGCCGCTCTCGCACGCTGAGGTCATCGAGGCTGGACAGGCCGCTGGTCCGCGCATCAGCGCGCTCCTGGCCGAGATCACGAAGAGGGTATGAGATGAGCACGCACAACCTGCACCAGCTGATCGAGCAGGCAGAACGGTGGATCGCTGACGACCCCGACGAGAAGACCCGCGCCGACCTGACCACGCTCCTGCATACCGCGGGGTCGCCAGACGACGAGCTCGACGAACCGCGCGCCCAGGCGTTCCTCGAGCTCGAGGACAGGTTCTCGGGGTTGCTCCAGTTCGGCACAGCAGGGCTGCGGGGCGCGATGGCGGCCGGCCCGAACCGGATGAACCGCGCAGTCGTCATCCGCGCTGCAGCCGGCCTGGCTGCGTACCTCCTCACCGAGGTCCGCACCGTGACCGGCGACGAGGACGCCGTGCCTCGCGTCGCGATCGGCTACGACGCACGGCACAACTCGCACGCGTTCGCGATCGACACCGCTGCGGTGCTCACGGCTGCCGGGATCGAGGCCCTGCTGCTCGACCATGCGCTGCCGACACCTGTCCTGGCGTTCGCTGTGCGGCACCTCTCCGCCGACGCGGGCGTCATGGTGACTGCGAGCCACAACCCTCCGGCCGACAACGGCTACAAGGTGTACCTGGGCGGACGCGTGGTCGTCGGCTCCGGCCGGGGAGCCCAGATCGTGCCTCCGTTCGACGCTCAGATCGCCGAGCGCATCTCGGCCGTGGACTCCGTGGCGTCGGTCCCGCGCTCCACCGACGGGTGGACGGTCGTCGGACCAGACCTGCTCACCGACTATCTCGCGTCTGTCGGCCGGCTCGCGGACGATGCCGCTCCGCGCAACCTGTCGATCGTCGCGACCCCGCTGCACGGTGTCGGCGGCGCCGTCCTCCAGAGCGTGCTGCACACCGCCGGGTACCGCGAGCTCGTGCTCGTCCCTGAGCAGGCAGAGCCGGACCCGGACTTCTCGACGGTCGCGTTCCCCAACCCCGAGGAGCCTGGTGCGATCGACCTGGCCCTCGCCTACGCCCAGACGCTCGACGCTGATCTCGTCGTCGCGAACGATCCCGACGCGGACCGCTGCGCGATCGCTGTCCGGGACCCGCGTGCCGCCCAGGATCTCAAGAAGAACTCCGGCAGCGACACCGCGCGTGCTGAGGGGTGGCGGATGCTCCACGGCGACGAGGTCGGTGCGCTCCTCGGTGAGCTGGTCGCTGCCGAGGCCGCGAACACCCCGGGCGCGTTCCTCGCGAGCTCGATCGTGTCGTCGCGCCTTCTCGCGCGGATCGCCGAGTCTCACGGGCTGCAGTACGCGTCGACGCTGACCGGCTTCAAGTGGATCTCGCGGGTCGACGGCCTGGTCTTCGGCTATGAGGAAGCCCTCGGGTACTGCGTCGACCCAGGTTCCGTCCGTGACAAGGACGGGCTGAGCGCCGCGCTGCTCCTCGTGCAGCTTGCCGACCGGCTCAAGGCCCGTGGACGCACGCTCGTCGACGAGCTGGACCGGCTGGCACGCATCCACGGCCTGCACCTCACCGACCAGCTGTCGCTGCGCTTCGCCAACCTCGCGAGGATCCCTGAGACGATGGCCCGGCTGCGCGAAGCGCCGCCCACCACCCTCGCAGGCTCACCGGTGACGGAGATCGTCGACCTGGCCGAGGGAAGTGCGCTCCTCCCCCCGACGGACGGTCTGCGCCTGGTCGCGGAGGACGGCACCCGGGTCATCGTGCGTCCGAGCGGGACAGAACCGAAGGTCAAGTGCTACCTCGAGGTGATCGTGCCTCTCGAAACGACCGCGACCGACGAGCAGGTCGCGTCCGCACGGCACACGGCACGAGCCCGCCTCGACGCGGTCCGCGCCGACATGTCTGCCGCGCTCGAGGTCTAGCAGGCGCCCTCCCTGAGGCACGCCACCTCAGGGAGGGCGTGCTGCCCCCGTGCCTCAGGCCGACCAGAGACCCGCCGGTCAGCCGGTCAGCCGGCGGAGCCTGCCTCGTCCGCTTCGACCGCAGCCTTCCAGGCACTCTTCTCACTGCGCCACGTCTCTTCGCTGCGCCCCCGCCGCCAGTACCCAGAAGCCGACAGGCGTGCCGCAGGGACTGCGCGCTCGACGCGCAGGTGCCGTCGGAGATCACGGACCATCCCGGCGTCACCGTGAAGAAAGACGTCCGGGACACCGGCGGGGAGCTCCCACGCCGACACGCTCTCGACGATCCCCGGCTCTGTCCCTGCGCCGGGCAGGCTGGCGTCCCTGTGCACCCACGTGACGAGATCACCGTCGACGGCCTCCGCGGGCGTCCTCAGCGGGACCTCGTCCGCGGTCGTCGCGACCTCGACGAACGCCTTCGCGCGCGCACCCGCCGGAAGAGCCTCGAGCGCTGCCGCTATCGCTGGCAGAGCACTCTCGTCACCGATGAACAGGTACCACGGAACGTCGAGCGCCGGTGCGTACGCACCACCGGGACCGACGAAGGAGATCTCGTCCCCCGGCGTCGCCCGGGCAGCCCACGGCCCGGCGATCCCCTCGTCGCCGTGCACGACGAAGTCGATCGTGATCTCACCCCGAACCGTGTCCCAGGTACGGACCGTGTACGTCCGCAACCGGGCACGCTGCCCCTCGATCTCAGGAGCGAACTGCAGCTTGACGTATCGGTCGGTGAACTCGGTCGGGTCGAGCCTCGCGAGCGCCTCTCCGGTCAAGACGAGACGCACCATGTGCGCGGCGATCCGCTCGGTGCGGACCACCGTCACCCGGGTGACAGGCCGTTCCTTCTTCGGAGGTACCGGGCTCGAGGGTGTGGACGTCACCAGATCTCCTCCGTACGCGCCGCCTCAGTAGGCGCCGTCACTGACCTTGACGTCCCCGGGACCGGCCGGTGTCTCGCCGTCACTGCGTCCGCCACCGCCCAAGAGCTCCGCCGTGTCGAGACCGTCCAGGCCTGCCAAGACGGCTGCCGTACCGGACAGTCCGAGCCGTGTGGCGCCGGCGGCGACCATCGCGAGCGCGTCTGACGCCGTCCGGACGCCACCGCTGGCCTTGACGCCCAGCCGGTCCCCGACGGTTCGTGCCATGAGCGCCACGGCGTGCACGCTGGCGCCTCCGGCGGGGTGGAAGCCTGTCGACGTCTTGACGAAGTCTGCACCTGCGGACTCGGCGGCCTGGCACGCAGAGACGATCTCCTCGTCGGTCAGTGCAGCAGACTCGATGATCACCTTGAGGACGATCGGGCTCGGCGCTGCGCCACGGACGGCGGCGATGTCGCCTTCCACGTACGCCCAGCTGCCGGCCTTGACCGCACCGAGGTTGATGACCATGTCGACCTCGTGCGCACCAGACGCGACCGCCTGCGCTGCCTCGGACGCCTTGGCCTCGCTCGTGTGCGCACCGGACGGGAAACCGCAGACCGTGGCGATCTTCACGCTGCTTCCGGCCGGCAGCGCCAGCGGGAGCATCGAGGGAGACACGCAGATGGAGTAGGTCCCCAGCTGGGTCGCCTCCTCCGCGAGCGCGGCGACCTGCGCGGAGGTCGCTTCGGGCTTGAGCAGCGTGTGGTCGACGAGCTGAGCCAGCTCGTCAGCATCCATGGTGGTGTGGCTCATGTTCTTCTCCATCGGTCGGGGCATGCTGGGTAGGGCGTGCAGGTCACCGCACGCCGAGGGGGTGGTTCTGCTCAGAGCGCGGCGTGCGCGGCGAAGGCCTCGATGATCCGCTCGCCGAGCGCGTGGCGCTCGTCGTGGTGGATGAACGCGCTCCAGGCGGCAGCGAGCGTCGCGTCCCGCAGGTCGTCGAGCGTCCATCCTGCCTCGTCGACGAGGAGGGTCATCTCACGAGTCATCGAGGTTCCCGACATGAGCCGGTTGTCGGTGTTGATCGTGACAGCGAAGTCGAGGTCGCGCAGACGCGAGATCGGGTGCTCAGCGATCGAGACGGCTGCTCCGGTCTGGAGGTTCGACGAGGGGCAGAGCTCGAGCGGGATCTGGTTGTCCCGGATCCAGTGGGCGAGGCGCCCGAACACCGGGCTGTCCGTGCCGAGGTCCTCGATGTCTTCCACGATGCGCACGCCGTGGCCGATGCGGCTCGCCTGGCCGAGGTGCACGGCTTCGGCGATCGAGTCGACACCGGCGGCCTCGCCCGCGTGGATGGTCACGGGGAACGACGCGTCGTTGAGGGTTCGCCACGTGCCCGGGAACCGTGAGGGCAGGAAGCCGTTCTCCGCGCCGGCGATGTCGAATCCGACGACGCCGCGGTCGCGGTTCGCGAGCGAGAGCTCGACGATCTCTTCCCAGCGGTCAGCGTGCCGCATGGCTGTGAGGAGCTGCCCGACGCGGATGTCCTGGCCGCGCTCGGCGGCGAGCGCGACGCCTTCGTCGAGCCCCGCCTGGACGGCGTCGACCGTCTCTTGCAGCGTGAGGCCACCGGTGAGGTGCTGCTCGGGCGCCCAGCGCTGCTCGGCGTAGACGACGCCGTCGGCGGCGAGGTCGAGGACGGCCTCGCGGGCGACCCGCTGGAGGGCCTCGGCCGTCTGCATGACGGCGATCGTGTGGTCGAAGGTCTCGAGATAGCGCACGAGAGAACCTGAGCTCGCTGCATCGACGAACCACTCTGCGAGAGCGTCAGCGGTCGTCGCAGGCAGCTCGTGACCGATCTCGAGCGAGAGATCGATGAGGGTCTGGGGCCGCAGGCCACCGTCGAGGTGGTCGTGCAGGAGGACCTTGGGCAGTGTTGAGATGGGGAGCTGAGACGTCATAGGTCAACGGTACCGCCGGAGGCTGCAGCATCAGGCCGACTCTCCTCAGCGGGTCCCTGAGGTGGCGTGCACGAGCGCCATCGCCGCTCCGAGCAGCGCCAGCGCGACGACGACCCCGACGATGCGCACGAGCCCGTCGGAGATCGCTGTGCGGCGCCCGCCACGCAGCTCGTGCGCGGGACCGCGGTGCCCGAGCCGCCACGCGACGTAGACGACGAGCGCACCGGAGGCGCCACCGATGAGCGTGGCGTCGGTCCGGATAGCCGTCAGGGTGAGGAGGATCCCGCCCAGGGCTGCCGACATGAGGGTGCGCTGCCAGGCGAGCGCGGTGCGCTCGTGCTGGGCGCCCGGCGGGAGCGGTGCCGACGAGGCTGCGTCGTCCGGGACGGCGTTCATCGAACGCCCCTAGAAGGCCGACGACACGGCGTACACGGAGAGGAACAGAGCCATGACCACGACGCCTGCGACGAGGGCCGGGAGCGCCGTCGGCGCAGGCAACGGGGTACCCGTTCGCAGAGCCAGCTCGTTGCGGCGCCACGTGTGCATCGCGTACAGAGCGAGCGCTGCGCCCGCGAGGCAGGCGATCGCCGCGATGAGGTCGAGGACGAGGGGCAGCTCGGCGAACGTCGCGAACGACGTCAGCGCCACTCCACCTGCGACGAGCCCCAGCCCGGTGCGCACCCACGCGAGCGCCGTGCGCTCGTTGGCGAGCGAGAAGCGGATGTCAGGCTCGTCGCCGTGGCTGTACACCGAGCGTGGTCGGCGATCGTCGGACATGTCAGTCCACGCGAGCCAGGACGATGTCACGAGGAACCACGGGCCCGTCGCTGATCGTCACGGCCGAGCGCGCGGACTCGAGCGCCCGAGCGAACCGCTCAGGGGTGTCCGTGTGGAGCGTGAGGAGTGGCTGTCCCTTGACGACCCGGTCACCAGGGCGAGCGTGGATCTCGACGCCTGCGCCTGCCTGCACCATGTCTTCCTTGCGGGCTCGGCCTGCACCGAGGCGCCATGCGGCGACCCCGACGTCCATCGCGTCGAGCGTCGCGAGGACGCCGTCGGACTCGGCGAGGATCTGCTCGGACTCGGTCGCGACAGGCAGCGGCGCGTCGACGTCTCCGCCCTGGGCGGAGATCATCGCGCGCCAGCGGTCCATGGCGCGGCCGTCGCCCAGCGCTGAACGCACCTCGTCCGCACCGATCTCACGGCCTGCAGCAGCAAGCATCTCGACCGCCAGCGCGACGGTCAGCTCGACGACGTCGGCCGGTCCGCCGCCAGCGAGGACCTCGACGGACTCACGGACCTCGAGGGCGTTGCCTGCGGTGAGCCCGAGCGGTGTCGACATGTCCGTGATGAGGGCGACCGTGCGGACGCCTGCGTCGGTGCCGAGGTCGACCATCGTCCGTGCGAGCTCGCGGGCCTGCGCCTCGTCCTTCATGAAGGCGCCAGAACCGACCTTGACGTCGAGCACCAGCGCGCCGGTTCCCTCGGCGATCTTCTTGCTCATGATCGACGACGCGATGAGGGGGATCGCCTCGACGGTGCCCGTGACGTCGCGCAGCGCGTAGAGCTTGCGGTCGGCGGGCGCGAGCCCGGAGCCTGCCTGGCAGATGACTGCGCCGACGCTCTCGAGCTGAGCCATCATCTCGGCGTTGCTCAGCGCGGCGCGCCAGCCCGGGATCGACTCGAGCTTGTCGAGGGTCCCGCCGGTGTGCCCGAGCCCACGGCCCGAGAGCTGCGGGACAGCGACCCCGAACACGGCGACGAGCGGAGCGAGCGGCAGCGTGATCTTGTCACCGACACCACCGGTCGAGTGCTTGTCCGACGTCGGCTTGGACAACGACGAGAAGTCCATCCGCTCGCCCGAGGCGATCATCGCTGAGGTCCAGCGCGCGATCTCGGCGCGGTCCATCCCGTTGAGCAGGATCGCCATGTTGAGCGCGGCCATCTGTTCTTCGGCGACGACACCACGGGTGTACGCGTCGATGACCCAGTCGATCTGCTCCGGGGTCAGGGTGCCGTGGTCACGCTTGACGCGGATCACGTCGACCGCGTCGAAGGCCTCGGCCCGGTTGGTGGTGTGCTTGCTCGTCATGTCGCTCATCGTCTCGTCCTCATCGTTCAGGCTCGCTCGACGAGGTCGTCCGGGCCGAAGGCGTCGGGCAGCACCTCGCTCATGGGTCGGATACCGCGCGTCGTCTCCACCTGCAGGTTCGGGCCACCGTGCTCCCAGAGGAGCTGGCGGCACCGCCCGCACGGCATGAGGGTGTTTCCGTGGCCGTCGACGCAGGTGAACGCCACGAGGCGACCGCCCCCTGTCGCCGCGAGCGACGACACGAGTCCGCACTCAGCGCAGAGGACGACGCCGTAGGCGGCGTTCTCGACATTGCACCCGACGACCACACGGCCGTCGTCGACGAGCGCTGCTGCGCCCACGGGGAAGTGTGAGTAGGGCGCGTACGCGCGAGTCATGATCTCTCGCGCGGCGGTCCGCAAGGCCGACCAGTCGATCTCGACCGGCGCCCCGTCGCTGAGTCCCTGCGGAGGTCCCTGTGAGGTGTCAGCCATGGTCACTCCTTCACGTAGGGCAGGCCGGACGCACCGGGTGCCCGCGAGCGTCCGACGAGGCCCGCGACAGCGAGCAGGGTCACGACGTACGGGAGCATGAGCATGAACTGGCTGGGGACGGGCGCTCCGACGATGCTCAGCGCACCCTCGAGGTTGGACGCGAAGCCGAAGAGGAGCGCCGCCAGCGCTGCACGGACAGGGTCCCACTTGCCGAAGATCACCGCAGCGAGCGCGATGTACCCTGCGCCTGCGGTCATGCCCTTGCCGAACGACGACACCGAGACGACCGTGTAGAAAGCACCGCCGACGCCGACGATCGCGCCAGCGATGACGAGGGCGCGGTAGCGGACGAGCTGGACCTTGATACCGACCGTGTCTGCGGCCTTCGGGTGCTCTCCCACCGCGCGGACGCGCAGACCCCACCGGGTCCGGTACATCGCGAACCAGACGGCCGGGACGGTGACGTACATGAGGTAGACGAGGATCGACTGGTCGAACAGCGCCGGGCCGATGATCGGGATGTCCGCGAGGAACGGGATGTGGACCGTCGGGAACCGGGTCGTCCTGTTGAGCGTGGACGCCTGTGGGACGAGCACCTGGGAGTAGAGGAATCCTGTGAGCCCGACGACGAGCACGTTGAGGACCACACCGACGATCACCTGGTTGACGCGGTACGTGATCGTGAAGACACCGAGCACGAGGGCGACGAGCGCCCCAGCGGCGATCGCGGCGACGAGGCCCATCCACGGGCTGTGGGTGATCGACCCGACGATCGCGGCGCAGAAGGCTCCGGCGAGCAGCTGGCCCTCGATAGCGATGTTCACCACGCCGGCCTTCTCGCCGATGGCGCCGCCGAGAGCACCGAAGACGATCGGCACGGAGAGGAGCACAGCACCGCCGATGAGGCGGACGACCGGGAAGTCGCGCAGCGAGCCAGCGCCTGCCCAGGAGAGGAAGGCGACGAGAACGAGAACCGCGAAGAGGACCGAGACGAGCACGGGGACCGGCTTGTTCGTGCGCACCCTGACGAACGCGAGGAGCGTGAGGACGACGAGCACGACGATGCAGGCCCAGGCGACTCCCGTGCCAGGGACCGCGATGTCGGGGATCTGGAAGAAGTCTCCGTCCGAGGAGAAGCGGAACTTGGTCTTTCCTTCACGCGGAGAGAGAGCGACGAGCAGCACCATGAGCACGGTGACGATGGAGAAGGCGATCGGTGCCTTGTTGCTCGTGACGACGACTCGCCTGGGCTGGTCGGAGACCGACCCTGCGCTGGGGACCAGTGCAGCATGGACGGCGGTCATGCGGCCACCTCCTTCTTGTCACGACGCGGGCGGCGCTTCGCGCCAGGCTGCGGGAGGCGGAACACGGCACGCACGAGGGGCGGGGCCGCGATGAACAGGACGATGAGCGACTGCACGACAGAGACGATCTCGATCGGGATGCCCTGCGATGTCTGCATGACGGCACCACCGGCTTTGAACCCGCCGAAGAGGATGGCGGCAGCGAGCACGCCGAACGGTGAGGAGCGTCCGAGGAGAGCGACGGTGATGGCGTCGAAGCCGATGCCGGCGTCGATGTCGGAGCTGAAGCCCGTCGTGACCGTGCCGAGCACCTGGGTGGCACCAGCGAGGCCGACGAGACCACCCACGACGAGCATGACGTAGACCGTGGTGCGCCGGACGTCGATGCCGGCGACACGGGCTGCCTCGGGATTCTCACCGACCGCACGGAAGACGAACCCTGCCCGAGACCGCTGCAAGAGCCACCAGGTGAACACCACTGCGACGAGCGCGAAGACGAAGCCGAGGTGCAGAGGGAACTGGTCACCGAGGATCTTCGGCATGATCGCCGACTCCTTCATCGGCGCGGTCTTGGGGTTCGACGACCCTGCCGCCTGGAGCAGACCCGGCGTCGCCAAGAGGTAGGACAACGCATAGAAGGCGATGTAGTTGAGCATGATCGTCACGATCACCTCGTGTGCACCGGTGAAGGCCTTGAGGAGACCGGCGATGCCGGCCCAGAGCGCACCGGCTGCGATACCCGCGATCATCGCGACGAGCATGTGCAGCGGCCACGGCATGTCGAGACCGAAACCGATCCAGCCTGCAGCGATCGCGGCGACGAGCATCTGGCCCTGTCCACCGATGTTGAACAGACCCGCGCGGAAGCCGAGCGCGAGGCCGAGGCCCGCGCCGATGAGCGGTGTCGCGTAGTTGAGAGAGTTCATCAGCGGACGGATGCCGCTCACGAAACCGTCTGCGCGATAGTTCCACACGGCTCCGCGGAAGAGTGCTGCGTAGGCTTCTCCGACGGAGGTGCCGACAGCAGAGAAGGTGTCTCCGGGCCGGGTGAAGAAGTACTTTGCCGCGGCCTGGACGTTCTCGTCGGTCGTGGCGATCATGATCGAGCCGGCGATGATCGCGAGCACGATCGCTCCGACAGACACGAGCCAGTTGCCTGAGACGATCCGTCGGAAGGCCTCGGACCACCGTGCTTCGTCGTCGTCGTCACGCGGAGGGGCGCTCTTCTCCCGCGCGGGCGTCGTGGTCACTGTGGAGTCAGCAGGCTGGTGCGTCGCCTCCACGGCCTCGTTGTCAGCGTCGGCGGCATACTGGTTCCGCTCGTCCGGCGTACTCATGCCGCGTCCATCCCTTCAGGTGCGATGCCGGCCATCATCAGGCCGAGCACGTCGCGGGGCGTCGTCGACGGCACGATGCCGACGACGCGTCCGCGGTACATCACGAGGATGCGGTCGCCGAGAGCGACCGCCTCGTCCAGCTCTGTCGCGACGACGATGACGGGCACGCCCGAGTCACGCGTCGCGACGATACGTTTGTGAATGAACTCGATCGATCCCACGTCGACGCCGCGCGTCGGCTGCGAGGCGACGAACAGCCGGAGGTCGCGCGAGAGCTCACGGGCCAAGACGACCTTCTGCTGGTTTCCACCGGAGAGCCTGCCGGCAGGCGCGTCGATCCCTTGCGTGCGGATGTCGAACTCCTCGACAGCATGACGCGCGAACTCGTCGCGTGCCTTGAGCTGGAGGATGCCGTGCCGCACGAAGGGGGGTCCGTCGGTACGGTCGAGCATGAGGTTCTCGGCGACGGAGAACGATCCCACGAGCCCGTCGACGTTGCGGTCCTCGGGGACGAAGCCCACACCTGCGTCGAGGAAGCTGCGGACCGACCCGCCGTCGAGTGCTGCACCGTCGAGCCGGATGCTCCCGCCGGACGGTTGGACGAGCCCGAGGAGCGCGTCAGCGAGCTCGGTCTGGCCGTTGCCCTGGACACCGGCGATGACGAGGACCTCGCCGCCGCGCACAGTGAAGCTCACGTCGTCGACGAGGACCGAGCCTGCGGGGTCGGTGATCTCCAGGTGATCGACCTCGAGCGCCGCCTTGCTGTACTGCGGCGCGTCCTTGTGGACGGTGAGCTCGACAGCGCGTCCCACCATGAGCGCAGCGAGCTCTGCGTCGGTGGAGGTCGGCTCGGCCTCACCGACGACGGCACCGCGGCGGATGACCGTGATGCGGTCAGCGACCGCGCGGACCTCACGAAGCTTGTGCGTGATGAAGACGATCGCCGTGCCCGCGTCGCGGAGCTGGCGCATGATGCCCATGAGCTCATCGGTCTCCTGCGGTGTCAGGACGGCCGTCGGCTCGTCGAACACGAGGACCTTTGCGTCGCGCGAGAGTGCCTTGATGATCTCGACGCGCTGCTGCACGCCGACCGGCAGGTCTTCGACGACGGCATCGGGGTCGACATGGAAGCCGAACCGAGCAGCGATCTCGACGACCTTCGTCCGTGCGCTGTCGAGGTCGAGCCGGCCGAGACCTCGGGTCTGCTCGTGGCCGAGCATGACGTTCTCGGCGACTGTGAAGACAGGGACGAGCATGAAGTGCTGGTGCACCATCCCGATCCCTGCCGCCATCGCTTCGCCGGGGCCGTTGAAGTGCTGGACCACCCCGTCGAGGAGGACGTCGCCCTCGTCTGCGGTGTACAGGCCGTAGAGGACGTTCATCAACGTCGACTTCCCCGCACCGTTCTCACCGAGGAGGCAGTGCACCTCACCGGGCTCGATGGTGAGGTTGATGTTGTCGTTGGCGACCAAGGCGCCGAAACGCTTGGTGATGCCACGGAGCTCGAGCTTCATT
Source organism: Sanguibacter antarcticus (assembly GCF_002564005.1). Classification (NCBI taxonomy): domain Bacteria; kingdom Bacillati; phylum Actinomycetota; class Actinomycetes; order Micrococcales; family Sanguibacteraceae; genus Sanguibacter; species Sanguibacter antarcticus. Next base: position 1,747,479 of record NZ_PDJG01000001.1, read on the forward strand.
GACCGCGATCCTTGCGAGCAGAAATGTATGGAGACACGACGACGCTCTCCCCGTTGAGGATCAGGTCCTCCACGGGGAGAGCGTCAGACGGTCACTGGTTGAGGTAGGAGGTGACTGTCACGTCACCGTTGATGATCGATTCCTTGAGCGCGTCAACCTCTTCGACGAGGGCAGAGTCGACCTTGCCTTCGAAGTTGTGCAGGTCGGCGAGGCCGACGCCACCGTTCTCGAGGGTTCCGACGTACGGCTCGGAGTCGAAGGATCCGCTGCCCGCGGACATGATGGTGTCGTAGACCGACACGTCCATCTCCTTGAGGATCGAGGTGAGGATCATGTCCTCCGTGCTCGGGTCCGTCACGAAGACGTCAGCGTCGACGCCGATGAGTGCGATGTCGCGGCCGGAGTCGTCGATCGCGTCCATGGCCGACTGGTAGATGGGTCCACCGACGGGGAGGATGACGTCGACGCCCTGGTCGATGATGCCCGCTGCGATGCCCTTAGCGGTGTCGTTGGCCTCGAAGCCACCCGTGAAGGAGCCCTGGTCGGCGCCGGAGTAGCCGACGACCTCGACCGCGGTGCCCTTGACCTCGTTGTAGTAGTCGACGCCCTGCTTGAAGCCGTCCATGAAGATCGTCACTGTCGGGTACGGCTGTCCGCCGAACGTTCCGACCTTGCCGGCCTCCGAGTAGCCCGCCGCCATGTATCCAGCGAGGAACGCTGCCTGCGCGGTGTCGTAGAGGAGCGGCTTGATGTTCGCCGCGTCCTTCTCGCCGTCGAAGTCGTTGTCTGCGCCGTCGTCGACGAGGACGTAGTCGATGTCCGGGTTCGCGAGTGCCGACTCGACCGTCGCGGCGGAGAGCGCGAAGCCGACCGCGACAACCGTCTCGCAGCCTTCGGACACGAGGGACTCGAGGTTGTTCTTGAAGTCTGTCTCAGAGTCGGACTGGACCTCGGCGTGCTCGGCACCGAGCTCGTCGGACGCCCGGACCAGGCCGTCGAAGCTCAGCTGGTTGAAGCTCTTGTCGTCGAAGCCACCGGCGTCGGAGACGATGCAGGGGCGGTAGTCGGAGCCGAGGGCTGCCGTCGCGCCGCTGTCGGTCGTCTCGTCCGGTGCACTGCCACAAGCGGTCAGCGCCAGGGCCGCGATGGCGCCTGTCGCCGCAAACTGAGCAACTCTCTTCACGTGAAACTCCTGTTGATCTCGATGAGGTACCAGCCCGGTGAAACCGGATCGGGCGAGTGCCCTTGGCTAGCGGTCGGACGGGTCGTGTTCCCACGAGAATACGGTTCGTTCGGTCACGTCGAGGTTACTAGGGCGTAACAGCGTCGCTTCGTTACCAAAGCGCAAACCTCGGTCTGATCCCTGGGACTTGGGGGTCCACGCCTCGGGATCTACGGTGCTCGAGCGTCGCGGACGGTCGCCGTGGCATCCTCTCGAGGTTTGAGGACCCCGCCGCTCGTGGCGACCCGTGACAGCAGCGCCACCCCCACCGAGATCGCCGTCTCGTCGATCTGCAGGTCTCCTTGATGGATGTCGAAGGTGTGCCCGCCCGGCGACCGTGTCCCGAGACGGGCCAGCGCTCCGGACACCTTCGTGAGGTACCAGGCGAAGTCCTCGCCCCCGAGAGACTGCTCGGTGAGGACCACCGAGCGGTCACCGAGCACTGCGTGCGCCGCCGCCTCGAGCACACCTGTGCAGCGGCCGTCGTTCTCCACGGGCGGCACCCCGCGCTGGTGGTGGACCTCGACCTCGACGCCGTACGGCTCGGCGACCTGCGCGACAGCATCATGGAGGACCTGTGCGGCGTGCTCCCAGGCGCGTACGTCGAGGCACCGCAGGGTTCCCTTGGCCGTGCCCGTCGTCGGGATCGCGTTGTGGGCCGCCCCCGCGTGCACGGCACCCCAGGTGAGGTTGACCCCGGATCGTGGGTCGAGACGCCGTCCGAGGATCGCGGGCACCTGGGTGATCACCTGACCGAGCGCGAACACCACGTCACCGGTGAGGTGCGGCCTAGACGTGTGCCCTCCGCTCGACGTGACCGTCACCGTCACCTCGTCTGACGCGGACGTGATCGGACCGATCCGGGTGCCGATGGTCCCGACGTCGACCTTCGGGTCGACGTGCAGCGCGTAGATCTCGCCCACGCCGTCGAGCACGCCCTGGTCGAGGAGATCGAGCGCTCCCCCGGGCTGGACCTCTTCGGCCGGCTGGAAGATCAGGCGGACTGCACGGTTCAGATCACCTGCGGAGTGCAGCTCGGCGAGGACGAGGCCGACGCCGAGCAAGATCGTCGTGTGGACGTCGTGCCCGCAGGCGTGCGCGACGCCACGGACCGTCGACGCGAACGGGACGCCGGACGTCTCAGCGAGCGGCAGCGCATCGATGTCCGCGCGCAGCGCTAGCCTGCGCTGACCGGTCAGCGCAGCGCTGGGGCCGATGTCGCACGTGAGCCCCGTGCCGGTCAGCAAGCGAGGCTCGAGGCCCGCGCGCCGGAGACGGTCCGCGACGAGCGCGGTCGTCCGGGTCTCGGTGCGCGCAGTCTCCGGGTGAGCATGGAGGTCACGACGGATCTCGACGAGCTCGTCGTGGAACCCGTCGACGAGCCCTCTGATGCGCTCGGCCGTGACGGACGAGCTCACAGCAGCTCTTCCATCCCGCGCTCGCGCAGCTCGGTCACGATGTCCTTGACCTGCTGCGCCCGGGCACGTGTCGTGACGAGGAGCGCGTCCGGGGTGTCGACCACGACCACGTCGTCCAGCCCGAGGATCGTCACCACACGACCGCTCGCGGGGACGACCACCGAGCCGGCGCTCTGCACCCGCACGACTGAGCCCGCGTCGCCCAGGACCTTCGACCCCGACTCGTCGGCTGCGGGCAGGAGCGCCGCGAGGGAGTTGAAGTCGCCGACGTCGTCCCAGCCGAAGTTGCCGGGCACGACGACCACGCCGCCCGCGTCCGCCACCGGCTCGGCCACCGCATGGTCGATCGCGATCTTCTCGAGGCCCGGCCAGACCTCTGCGAGAACCTCGTCACGCTCGGGCGTGTCCCAGGCCTTGGCGATGGTCCGGAGCCCGGCGTGCAGCGTCGGACGCTGGGTCGCGAGGTGGTCGAGGAGCACGGACACCCGCGTGATGAACATCCCCGCGTTCCAGCGGTACTCCCCCGTCGCCAGGTACCGCTGTGCAGTCGTCGCGTCGGGCTTCTCCGTGAAGCCGACGACGTGCCGCGCGCTCTGTGCGCCCTCGAGCCCGAGCGGCTCGCCGCTGTGGATGTACCCGAACGCGGTGGACGGCCGCGACGCCGCGATGCCGATCGTCACGACGTACCCCTCCTCGGCGGCTCGGACCCCCTCGCGGACGGCCTGCTCGAAGGACTCCTTGCCCGCGATGACCTGGTCCGCCGCAAACGACCCGATGACGACGTCGCCGTGACGCTCTGACAGCACCGCGGCAGCAAGACCGATGGCAGCCATCGAGTCTCGCGGCGACGGCTCGGCAAGGAGGTTCTGCGCATCGATCTCGGGGAGCTGCGCGCTCACGGCGTCGACGTGCGCGACACCCGTGACGACGACGACCCCGGACTCTCCGGCCAGAGGCACGATCCTGTCCATGGTCGCCTGGATGAGCGAGCGACCGGATCCGGTGAGGTCATGGAGGAACTTCGGCGCACCGGAGCGCGACAGCGGCCAGAGCCTCGTCCCCGCTCCGCCAGCCGGGATGACCGCATAGAAGTTGGGCACACGGGCGGAGGAGGTCGATGACATACCTCTGAGCATAAACAACGAACCGCCTGTGGATTGCGTCACAAAACGGAAACACACCTGCCGAAGGAGGTCCGCCCGGGCGCAACCACCACCGAACACTCACTAGAGTGAACAGTGACAAACGGTCTGGGCAACGATGCCTGGAACTTCAACGGGAGCACCGGACTCGCTAGTTCCGCCCCCCTGACTCGCCACAGGAGGCGCCAAAGTGCCCAGTGCACCTGCTGGCACGCTGTACCGCGGCCGCGAAGGTATGTGGTCCTGGGTTGCGCATCGCGTAACCGGCGTGCTGATCTTCTTCTTCCTGCTCGTCCACGTGCTGGACACCGCGCTCGTGCGAGTCTCGCCCGAGGCCTACAACGCGGTGATCGGTACCTACCAGACCCCCGTCATGGGACTCGGCGAAGCCGGCCTCGTCGCGGCGATCGTGTTCCACGCCTTCAACGGTATCCGCATCATCCTGGTCGACTTCTGGGTCAAGGGTCCTAAGTACCAGCGCGTCATGCTCTGGGTCGTCGTCGGCCTCTTCGTCGTGACCATGGCCGGGTTCCTGCCGCGCCACCTCATGCACGTCTTCGGGGGGAACTGATGAGCTCGGCACCAACGATCGCGAACCCGCGTGACTCCTACAAGCGGAACGCGGCCAGCCGCTCGAACTTCGAACTCTACGGCTGGGTCTTCATGCGCGCCTCAGGCGCCGTGCTCCTCGTCCTGATCTTCGGTCACCTCTTCGTCAACCTCATGGTCGGCGAGGGCGTCAACGCGATCGACTTCGCGTTCGTCGGTGGCAAGTGGACCTCCTTGTTCTGGCGGCTCTGGGACCTCCTCATGCTCTGGCTGGCGATGACCCACGGCACCAACGGCGTGCGGACGATCATCAACGACTACGCCGAGCGCCCCGCCGTCAGGCTCACGCTCAAGCTCTCGCTCTACGTGGCGTTCGTCCTCGTCACCGTGCTCGGCACGCTCGTGATCTTCACGTTCACCCCGTGCCCGGCCGGCGCTCCGGCAGACCTGCTGCCGTCCATCTGCACGGCCTGACCCACCTTCCTACTCGCCTCGAGGAGGCATCGCCCACGATGCAAACCCACCAGTACGACGTCGTCATCGTCGGCGCGGGCGGCGCAGGCATGCGCGCCGCCCTCGAGTCATCCGGCGAGGTGCGCACCGCCGTCATCTCCAAGCTCTACCCGACGCGCTCGCACACGGGTGCTGCGCAGGGCGGGATGTGCGCCGCGCTGGCCAACGTCGAAGAAGACAACTGGGAGTGGCACACGTTCGACACCGTCAAGGGTGGCGACTACCTCGTCGACCAGGACGCTGCCGAGATCATGGCCAAGGAAGCGATCGAGGCGGTCCTCGACCTCGAGCGCATGGGCCTGCCGTTCAACCGCACGCCTGAGGGCAAGATCGACCAGCGCCGCTTCGGCGGGCACACCCGCAACCACGGCGAGGCGGCCGTCCGTCGCTCCTGCTACGCGGCGGACCGCACCGGACACATGATCCTCCAGACGCTCTATCAGCAGTGCGTCAAGCAAGAGGTCGAGTTCTTCAACGAGTTCTACGTGCTGGACCTCCTCGTCGACCACGACCTCTCGGCCGGGCACGTCCCGGACGGCGAGGCCGTCAACGTCACCGGCGTGGTCGCCTACGACCTCGCGAGCGGTGAGATCCACGTGTTCCAGGCAAAGTCGGTCATCATCGCGACCGGCGGCGCCGGCAAGATCTTCAAGACGACCTCGAACGCCCACACCCTCACCGGTGACGGGATGGCGCTCGCCCTGCGGCGCGGGTTCCCGCTCGAGGACATGGAGTTCTTCCAGTTCCACCCGACAGGCCTCGCCGGCCTGGGCATCCTCCTCTCCGAGGCAGCCCGCGGAGAAGGTGGGATCCTTCGCAACTCCGACGGCGAACGTTTCATGGAGCGTTACGCCCCGACCATCAAGGACCTGGCCCCGCGCGACATCGTCGCCCGCTCGATGGCGCTCGAGGTCCGTGAAGGTCGTGGGTGCGGACCGAACAAGGACTACGTCCTGCTCGACCTCACGCACCTGGAACCCGCGCACATCGACGCCAAGCTCCCTGACATCACCGAGTTCGCGCGCACGTACCTCGGCATCGAGCCCTACACGGAACCGATCCCCGTCTACCCCACCGCGCACTACGCGATGGGTGGCATCCCGACGAACGTCGACGCCGAGGTCCTGCGCAACAACACTGACACCGTCCGCGGCCTGTACGCAGCCGGTGAGGTGGCGTGCGTGTCCGTCCACGGGTCGAACCGTCTCGGCACCAACTCGCTCCTCGACATCAACGTGTTCGGCAAGCGCGCCGGGCGGGCCGCGGCGGCGTACGCCAAGACGGTCGACTACCTCGATGTCCCGGAGAACGCGACCTCCGCGGTCGTTGCACAGCTCGACGAGATGCGCGAGCGTCCGACCGGCGAGCGCGTCTCCGACCTGCGGACGGCACTGCAGGAGTCGATGGACCTCAACGCCCAGGTGTTCCGGACCGAGACCTCCCTGCGCCAGGCCCTCGCCGACATCAGGGAGCTCCAGGCACGCTACGAGAACGTGTCCGTCCAGGACAAGGGCAAGCTCTTCAACACCGACCTCCTCGAGGCCCTCGAGCTCGGCTTCCTCCTCGACATCGCGGAGGTCGTCGTGATCGGTGCGCTCAACCGCAAGGAGTCGCGCGGCGGACACTTCCGAGAGGACTACCCCGACCGGGACGACGCGAACTGGATGCTGCACACGATGGCGTACCGCCGACCGATCGGCGACACCACCGTCGTGAGCGCGGACGGCACCGAGGGCTCTTTCTCCGAAGAGAGCGTCTTCGAGAACTACAAGGTCGTGCTGGGCGGAAAGCTCGTCACACAGACGAGGTACGAGCCGATGGAGCGTAAGTACTGATGACTGCAACCATAGAACAGGCACCTCAGGCAGAGATGGGCGCGATCCCGAGCTTCGAGGTCACGATCCGGCTCCGCCGGTACCTTCCCGAGTCGTCGCACGGCGACGAAGCGTACTGGGAAGACTTCACGGTCACGGCCTACGGGACCGACCGCGTCCTCGACGCGCTCCACAAGATCAAGTGGGAGCACGACGGCTCGCTGACCTTCCGCCGTTCCTGCGCGCACGGTGTCTGCGGCTCGGATGCTGTCCGCATCAACGGCCGCAACAGGCTCGCGTGCAAGACGCTCCTCAAGGACGTCAACCCGGACAAGCCCATCACCGTCGAACCCATCAAGGGTCTGCCTGTGATCAAGGACCTCGTCGTGGACATGGAGCCGTTCTTCGCGTCCTACCGCGAGATCATGCCGTTCCTCATCACGACAGGCAACGAGCCGAGCAAGGAGCGCATCCAGTCTGCTGAGCAGCGCGAGCGCTTCGACGACACCACAAAGTGCATCCTGTGCGCCGCGTGCACGTCCTCGTGCCCGGTCTTCTGGACCGATGGCCAGTACTTCGGTCCGGCGGCGATCGTCAACGCGCACCGCTTCATCTTCGACTCCCGCGACGACGGCGCAGAGCAGCGGCTCGAGATCCTCAACGACAAGGAAGGCGTGTGGCGCTGCCGCACGACCTTCAACTGCACCGAGGCCTGCCCTCGTGGCATCGAGGTCACCAAGGCCATCCAAGAGGTCAAGCGAGCGATGATCACGCGCGCGTTCTGACCACCTGCACGACGACGAAGGCCCCCAGGCCCGTGAGCCTGGGGGCCTTCGTCGTCTCCAGCTCGTGGAGGACGGAGCAGTCAGCCGAGCGGGAAGTCCCGCACAGGACGCCACACGTCGTCGTCACCGTGCTCGTACAGGGAGATGGCATGCACCTCGAAGGTCGCCTCGAAGTCGGCCATCTCGTCGAACGCCACGTCGAGAGCAGTGTCAGGCACCTCGTGAGCGACGGTCACATGAGGGTGGTAGTTGAAGCGCAACGGCTGTTCGAGCGGGCCCGAGCGAACCGCACGCTCGAGGGCCTCGCACTCGACGATCCCTTGCGCCAGCTGGACGAAGACGACAGGCGAGACCGGACGGAACGTCGCCGAGCTCCGCAGGTGGACGACGAAGGACCGTGACGACGCTGCGATCTCGGCAAGGTGCGCGTAGACGGAGTCGAGGTTTTCCTGCTCGACGACCGTCGGCCCGAGGAGCGTGATGTGCGGCGGGATGAGAGCAGCCAAGGGATCGCCGAACCGTTGGCGCGCAGCCTGAAGCTCCGGACCGAACGGTGGTGGCACCTCGATAGCGATGCCCACGCGGCGCTGGTCGCCTCGACGGTCGGGGACGTTCACCGGGGTTCGACCACAGCAGGGAGCAGCCCGACACGGTCGTAGACCCGGGCGATCGTCTCTCGCGCGACAGACCTGGCTTGCTCAGCACCGCGTGCGAGGATCCGGTCGAGCTCAGCAGGGTCAGCCAGGTACTGGTTCGCGCGGGCCTGGAACGGCGTGAGGAAGTCCACCATCACGCCCGCGAGGTCCACCTTGAGGTTGCCGTACTGCTTACCCGCATACTCGGTCTCGAGCTCGCTGACCGTCTGGCCCGTGAGGGAGGAGAAGATGGTCAGCAGATTCGAGACGCCAGGCTTCGTCGCCGGGTCGAAGCGGATCTCCGAGCCGGCGTCGGTCACGGCCGAGCGAATCTTCTTCGCGGAGACGGCCGGGTCGTCGAGCAACCAGATGGTGCCCTTGCTTGTCCCCGACTTGCTCATCTTGGCCGTCGGTTCCTGGAGGTCGTAGATCTTCGACACCGCCTTGACGATGTGCGCCTCCGGCACGACCACCGTGCCCGCGCCGAACCGCGTGTTGAGCCGCTCAGCGAGGTCGCGCGTGATCTCGAGGTGCTGGCGCTGGTCTTCTCCGACCGGGACGCGGGCCGCGTCGTAGAGCAAGATGTCCGCCGCCATGAGGACGGGATAGGTGAAGAGCCCGACAGTCGTGCCTTCGGTCCCCTGCTTTGCAGACTTGTCCTTGAACTGGGTCATCCGGCTCGCCTCGCCGAACCCCGTCTGACACGACAGGATCCACGCGAGCTGTGCGTGCTCGGCCACGTGCGACTGGACGAAGAGGGTCGACCGCTCAGGGTCGACGCCACCGGCCAGGTACTGGGCCAGGGTCCGGCGTGTGCGCTCGCGCAGCTTCACCGGGTCGGGGTTGACCGTCAGCGCGTGCAGGTCGGCCATCATGTACAGCGTGTCGTAGGAGTCCTGGAGGGCCACCCACTGGGTGAGAGCACCGATGTAGTTTCCGAGCGTCAACGAGTCGTCGGTCGGTTGCATGCCGGAGAGGATCCTGGGACGCGGTGCATCGGTGGCCATCCCCACATTCTGGCAGCAAGGACGGTCAATACCGAATCAGCTCCGCGCCGCTGGGCAGGGCCCCTGGATCAGGTCGCCTCGGCGTCGAACGGGGCAGGCGCTCCGGCCTCGAGCCGCTGCTCAGGCGCAGGCCGCGCCGCAGCCTTCGTCAGTCCGACGCCCGTCGCCGCCGCGGCTGCTCCCCCGGCGGGACCCGCACCGGTCTTCGTCTTCTTGGTCCGCGGATCGAGGACTGTGTCCTCGAGCAAGGCGTCTCGGACGATGCGCCGCGGGTCGTAGCGGCGCGGGTCGAGCTGGGCCCAGTCGACGTCACCGATCTCGGGGCCGAGCTCCTCGGTGACCTTGACCTTGGCCTCGGCCAGGAAGCCTTTGCCCCTGCGCACGAGGGTCGCAAGCTGCTCCGCGTACCCGGGGAGCCGTTCAGGCCCGATCACGAGCACTGCGAGGACGAGGATGATGATGAGCTCGCCGCCGTTGATTCCGAACACGGTTCGTCCACTTCTCGTCGTCAGGCACTGGGTGGGCTGGTCTCGCGCCGCTAGCTGCTCGTCGCACTGTCGAGGACGATCGAGACGTCACGGTCATCGCCCCCTGAGCGTACGCGCAGGACGACCGTGTCACCGGGGGCCTTGGCACGGATCGCGACGATGAGCTCGTCCGGTTGTGTCACAGGACGTCCGTCGATCGACACGATCACATCACCCGACTCGACCCCGGCCCCGTCAGCAGGCCCGCCGGGGGTGACCGCAGCCTGGCCTGCCTGGTCGTCCTCAGACACGCGGACGCCTTCGCCGTCGTACGTCGAGTCGAGGAGGACGCCGATGATCGGGTAGCTCGCGACGCCCGTCTCGATCAGCTCCTCCGCCGTGCGGCGTGCCTGGTTGGACCCGATGGCGAAACCGAGCCCGATGCTCCCGGACGCTGAGAGCTGTCCTGGCGGCTGGGCGATCGCCGAGTTGATGCCGATGACCTCGCCGGCCCCGTTGACGAGCGGGCCACCAGAGTTGCCGGGGTTGATCGCTGCATCGGTCTGGAGCGCGTTGATGAAGGCCGTGTCCGTCACGTCCCCCGCCGAGACAGGCCGGTTGAGCGCGCTGATGATCCCGGACGTCACGGTCCCGTCGAGCCCGAGGGGTGCCCCGATCGCGATGACAGGATCGCCGACCACGACACCGTCGGAGTCTCCCAGGACCAGCGGGACCAGGCCCTCGCGCTCGACCCGCAGCACCGCCAGGTCGTAGTCCGCCGTGCGCCCCACGAGCGTCGCGTCGTCTTCGGTGCCGTCGGCGAACGTCACCCGGATCCGGCCGTCGGGCACCGCGCCGGCGATGACGTGGTTGTTCGTGAGGATGTACCCGTCCTCCCGCAGGACGAAGCCGGAACCTGTTCCTTGACCGTCCGCACCAGAGACCTGGATCGACACGACGCTCGGAGCGACCGTGGCCGCGATGTCGGCGATCGAGCCGTCCGGCCGGGTGAGGTCGTCCGACGGCACGACCGTCGGAAGGCTCGCGTCGTCCGGACGACCCGCCACCGCGTCCAGCGCCACGGGTGCGAGCACGCCGCCGAGCGCTCCGACCACGAGAGCTCCCACGAGGAGGACCACCACGAGACCTGGCCCCAGCCCACGCACAGGTTCCCGAGCAGGACGGGGCAGCGGCTGCCACGGAAGCACGAACGCGTCGGCGTCCGGGAGGTACCCGTCTGGCTCCGGCAGCTGAGCCTCCTGGCTGGACGGGGCGGCGACCGGGACAGCAGCGTCGTCACCAGGAGGCGGGGGAACAGGACCGTGCCCGGGGACCAAGCCCTCGGGGGCGTTCTCATGCACCTAGAGGACTCCTGTCAGAGTGGACCAGCCGCGCTCGACACGCGCCTGGAATCCGGTGTCGAACTCATCGACGGTGAACGTGGAGACAAGTTGTAGCACGTCCTCGAGGTCCATCTCCGAGACGACGTCGATGACGGTGTCCGAGGACTGCCACACGAGGTGGACCGGCGTCTCGGAGACGACATAGACCGGGTTGCCCCCGATGCTCTGCGCGGTGCCGTCGAGCGCGGTCGAGTCGAGCCTGCCCTTCTGCTCGCGCACGACCACGCGTCCGAGCGGGCTCTCGAGGTCGACCTCGAGGATTCCGTCGTTGTCTCCGGCGAACCGCACCTGAGTCAGTCGGACGCCGTCGGGGAGTGTCGCCGGCCGTTCCCAGCCGTGCTCGCCCAACCACCCGAAGACGTCGTCCGTGGGTGCTGCTCCGACCGACGTCGGGATCTCCAGGACGACGGGTGCCGGGCCGTCGGTCGATCGGAGCGGAAGCGGCGCGGACGCCAGGACAGACAGCGCGTCGGTCGTCGCGCGGGACGGCACGACCACAGGGCGCGCACCGAGCACGAACAGACCGGCTGCCGCGATCCCCGTCACTGCGAGTGCGCTGAGCGCGCCCGCGCGGGCCCACCGAGGCAGGCCACCGTCGCGAAGGTCACCGCAGAGCGCGAGCGAGCGGGGCGGCAGGTCTTCGCCCGACCACGAGGACGACGCTCCCGGCGGGCACGGGATCCGCTGTGCGCCCGGCCCGTCGTCGACGCTCAGCGCGAGGAGCCGCGACACAAGCTCCGGGGCCGGCAGAACCTCGGTCAGCTGCCCCCGGAGGGACTGTCGTGCATCACGCGCAGCCACGAGATCACCCGCACACCGCGAGCACCCGGCCACGTGGACGAGCGCCCGGTCGCGCGCCGCCGCGTCCAGCTGGCCGTCGACCAGAGCGCTCACCTGCGAGCCGAGATGGGGGCTCACGAGGCCTTCTCGGTCGCGAGGGCCTCGAGGAGCGCGAGCGATCCCGTCCCGGTGACGTCACCGGCTGGACGACGTGACCGGTGCGCCAAGAGCACCCGCAGCTGGGACCGCGCACGGTGGATCCGCGACCGGACGGTCCCCAGCTTGATACCGAGGGTGACGGCGATCTCCTCGTAGGACAGCCCTTCGATGTCGCAGAGCACGACAGCGGCGCGGTACTCGGGCACCAGCGAGTCCAGCGCACGCTGGACATCGTGATCGAGGTTGGCGTGCTCGTAGCCGCGCTCGGGATCGTGCAGCTCACCGCTCGCGGCATACTGCACGTCGCTCTCCCCCATCGCGTCCATGCGGATGCGCTGCTTGCGTCGGACCTGGTCGAGAAAGAGGTTCGTCGTGATCCGGTGCAGCCAGCCTTCGAAGGTGCCCGGTGTGTACCCCTTGAGGGAGCGGAACACGCGGACGAAGACGTCCTGGGTGAGATCTTCGGCATCGTGCTGGTTGCCGGTCAACCGGTATGCGAGCCGGTACACGCGTGCGGAGTGGTCCTGAACGATCGACTCCCAGCTCGGCGCTTCCCACGCGGGGGCTCCCGCCTCGGGCGCAGCGGCGCGCACAGGCTCAGGAGAGAGGGACGAGGCCGGATGGTCAGAGTCGCGCATCGCGCCATTCTCCCAGGATCGCCAGCGTGATGTCGCCTCCGTGACGGAACATTCACGCAGAGCGGACACCGCCGGTCGGTCGTCCGGTCTCGATCAGGTCTCAGCGGTACCATCGGCTCAGACCATGACGACCGCACGACCCCTGGAGGGCACCATCTCCGCTGACACGTCTCAGAGTTGGGCGTACGCCGAAGACTTCATCGACGAGGACGACGTCCTGCTGCGCGCCCGCGAGAGAGCCGCGCAGCTGGGCTGCTCGTCGATCCTGCCCGGCGCTGGTGCTGCGCTCAGCGTCCTGGCTGCAGCGGTGGCCGCCCGCTCCGTGGTCGAGATCGGGACGGGGACGGGTGTCGCGAGCCTCTACCTCCTGCGCGGGATGCAGCCCGACGGCGTCCTCACCACCATCGACATCGAGATGGAGCACCAGCGTGCTGCGAAAGAGGCGCTCGTCGAGGCAGGCATCCGGCTGACACGTGCCCGGGCGATCTCTGGCCGCGCGCTGGACGTCCTGCCCCGCCTGACCGACGGAGCCTACGATCTCGTGCTCATCGGTGCCGACACGGAGAGCTACCCCGCCTACGTCGAGCAGGCACTGCGGCTGCTGCGGCCCGGCGGCGTCCTCGTGGTCGACGATGCCCTCTGGCACGGGCAGGTCGCCGACCCCGCACGCCGTGACGCGATGACGACGACCGTACGAGACGTCGGCCGTCACCTCCGTGACGACGACCGGGTCGTCACGGCGCTGCTGACCTCAGGGACCGGCCTGCTCGTCGCTGTCCGCCGCTGACCCGCTGCCCGCGAACACGTCGCGCGGGCGGCGGCCAGCACGAGTCAGCGCAGCTTCTCGAGGAACCGCAGGACGAGGCGCGCACCGTAGCCGGTCGCGCCCTTGGGCACCTCGTGCGCCGTCGTCGTCGAGCGTGCCGGCCCGGCGATGTCCAGGTGCACCCACCGGCGCTCCCCCGCGAACTCTCGGAGGAAGAGCGCCGCGGTGATCGACCCGCCGCCAGGCGCGTCGATCGGTACGTGGCGCAGGTCCGCGACGGTCGATCTCAGCGCCGACCGGTACTCCTCCACCAGCGGCATGTGCCAGACCTTCTCCCCGCTCACCTGAGCCGCGGCCTCGAACCCGGCGAGAAGCCGCTCGTCCGCCGAGTACAGCGCGCCGTGCCCGCGGCCGAGACCTTGGCTCGCAGCCCCGGTGAGCGTCGCGACGTCGATGAGGATGTCCGGGTCGAGCGAGTCGTCTGCGTACGCCATCGCGTCCGCGAGAACGAGCCGGCCCTCGGCGTCGGTGTTCGCCACCTCGACGGTCGTTCCTCCACGGAGCGTGAGGACGTCACCGGGACGGTAGGAGCTGGCTCCGAAGTGGTTCTCAGCGAGCGGCAGGACTGCCGTCACCCGGTGCTTGGAGCGTGCACGCGACGCACCGACGACGACGGCGAGTGCGACCGCCGCTCCCGCCATGTCGGTCTTCATCGGGATCATCGCCTCACGAGGCTTGATCGAGAGCCCACCGGTGTCGAAGGTGATGCCCTTGCCGACGACCACGACGTGCTTCGACCCGCGGGCGGGCTCCTCCTCGAACGGCGTATAGGTGACGGTCACGAGCCGCGGCCCGTCGACCGATCCGCTGCCGACGGCGAGCAGGCCGCCGAACCCTTCAGCGGTCAGCTCCTCGGGACCGCGGACCGACAACTCGAGCCCTTCCGCGTCAGCCAGCTCGGTGACGCGACGCGTGAACCACTCGGGCGTCTTGATGTTCGACGGGACGGACGTGAGGTCGCGGACGAGCCACGTGGCCCACGCGCTGCGCGACGCTGCCTCGACCACGCTCTCGGGAGTCGAGCCGAGGAGGACGAGCTGGTGTGCGGGGCGCGGCCCTGCGCCGGAGCGCGAGAGAGCGGGCTGCCGGTAGGCGCCGAGGAGATACCCCTCGACGAAGCCGCGCGCAGTCTCTGTCTGCGTGCCCGCTGCGACCGTCGTGACGACCCGACCGAGCCCCACCGTCGCGCGTGCGAGTGCCGCGCCTGCTCGGCGCAGGTCTTGCGCCGAGCCGTGCCCGGTCCCCACGAAGATGATGCGGTGAGGCAGGTCTGACCACGGGAGCGGACCGACGGCTCGGCCGTGGGAGCGAGGGAGGTCGACCGTGTGGCTCGTGCCGGCCGCACCTGTGAACGACGCACGCTCAGCGAGCTCAGCAAGGTCGATGCCGTACCGCGCCGAGGCGTCTACGGCACCTGCACGAGGCTGGAGCTCGTCGTCCCCTTCGACGGGCGCGCCGACTGCCACAGCGATGGCATCGACGTCACCGTCTTCGAGGAAGACACACTGTGCGATCCGGCCGCGAGAGACCACGACCTCAGGGACATCACGCCCGATCGCGGCTGTCGCAGCGTCACCGACCGAGGCTCGAACAGTCCGAGGAGGCAACGTCAGCCCACGACCGCTTTGAGCGCCTCGCCCAATTCGCTCGCCTCGACCGCGTTGAGCTCGACAACCAGACGGCCGCCACCCTCGAGGGGGACGCGCATGACGATGCCGCGCCCTTCTTTGGTGACCTCAAGTGGGCCATCACCCGTCCGTGGCTTCATCGCAGCCATTGGTGGCTCTCCATTTCCGTCGATACCGCCGATAGTCTTCGATGAATATTCTAGTTCACCCCAGGTGTTGCTCGTGCCGCACATAGAGCGCCCGCAAATACACAATTCACGCGGGGCAATGGAGGCGGACGGCGCTGCGCGCCTCGGCCCTCCACGGTGGGTGTCAGGCGGTGCGGGTTCCCAGGACCCAGACCCGTCGGCGCAGGTACACACCCGTGCCCAGAAGGATCAGCGCGACCGCCACGACACCACCGATCGTGGCACCCGTGAGAGCCAACACGCTCGAGCGCAGCACCAGATCCACGTCCGTACGATCCTGCCCAGCCCCCAAGGTCACCGACGCCACCAACAGATCACCACCATCAAGATCCGAGTACGCCACCGTCCCCTTCGGGAACGTCGACCTGTCGAACGCCACCACATACTCCCCCGCAGGCAACCCCTCCACGAGATAGACGCCGTCAGCATCGGTACGCACCTCGACGACCAGATCATCACCGCCACCGAGCACACCATCACCACCCAGCCACGTCACCACCACACGCACCCCAGGAGCACCCACGTCACCAGGACCACGCACCCCGTCCTCGTTCACATCAACCCACACCAGATCACCGATCGACCCCGTCCCCATGACCGCCGTATCGATGTCCGAGATCACCTCACCAGCACCCAACGACCCCACGAACACACCATCAGGACCACTCACCCCGTTCGACCGGTCCCACACCACCGACGTCCCCGCCGGCACCGTCGAAGAATCCACCACCGCAGTGAACGCACCCGGCGGCATGTCCTGAACCGACCACACACCACCAGCACCCGTCACCGCCGAGATCACCACATCATCACCAGAACCCACAACACCATCCGGACCACCCCACGTCACCACGACGACAACCCCAGGCAACCCCACCTCAACCCCAACCTCCAACACACCATCCACAGCCCGCTCCAACCAGACCGTCCCACCCACAGCACCCGTCCCCGCAAACCCGAAGTCCGCAGTGCGGTAGTCCTCAGGCCCGTCCGAACCCAGACCGTCGACCACAGAGAACCGGTCCAGCCGACCGGTCTCGTCAAAGCTCTCGTCATAGCCCGCCGGCACACCACCCGTGACAGCTACCTCGTAGCTGCCGTCAGGAAGGCCACCGACCAGATACCTGCCGTCGCCGTCGGTGACCGCGACGAACACGATGTCGTCGCCCCCACCTCTGACGCCGTCCTGCCCGAGCCAGAGGATCTCGACCGTGACGTCACGCAAGCCCGGTTCTCCGGCGTCCTGCACACCGTCCGCATCGACATCGACCCACACCCGGTCACCGATGCTGTTCGCACCCACATACCCGAAGTCCTGCAGACTGTTGAAGGCGTCGAGCAGGAGGACGGTCTCGCTCGAGCCCACCGACCCGATGCCGTCGGCGTCGTAGGTCTGTGTCAGGCCGCCGGGCAGGCTTCCCGAGATCTCGACACGGGTCTCCCCCGCCGGAAGACCGAGAACCTGGTAGTGCCCGTCAGAGTCGGTCGTCGTGACCACCGTGAGGTTGTCGTCGGGCGTCGAGAGCAGACCGTCCGGGCCACCTGAGGTCACAGTGACCTCGACACCGGCGATCCCCGGCTCGCCCGGATCCTCTGAGCCGTTCCCGTCGAGGTCGAGGAAGACGGTGTCTCCCACGCCGGTCTCGGCAACATAGCCGAAGTCAGCGTTCGGCTCGTCGGGGCGCAGCTCCGTCAGGGAAACCACGGTCGTCCCGTTCGGGGTGTCGACGCCGCCGTCGAGGTCGTACGTCGGCGCGAGCGCCGTCGGCAGCGAGATCACCGCGACGGTGTAGTCACCGAGCGGGAGGTTCCCGACGGCGTACTCGCCGTCCGGACCTGTGGTCACCGTGAACACGGCGCCTGTTCCGCCGTTCGGCGCCGTCCACACGACCTCGACGGTCGCGCCGGCGATACCTGGCTCGGTTCCGTCGGTCGCCTGGGTGCCGTCGCTGTCGACGTCGAGCCAGACGAGGTCGCCGAGCGAGCCTGCGCCTCGCAGACCGAAGTCGTAGTCGAGGTCTTCGACGCCGTCGAAGGTCAGGTCCACCGAACCGTCGACCGTGGCGTCCCGCTCGGAGACGGGAGTCACACCGAGCGGGAAGGTCGCTGCGTCGAGAGAGACCGTGAGGTCACCCGCCGGCACGGTAGGCAGGGACCACGAGCCGTCCAGACCGGTGGTCGTCGTGAACGTGACGTCGCCGTCCGGACCGTGCCAGAGGACGGTGACGCCGATCCCGGCCAGGCCGGGCTCGGAACCGTCGACAGCCTGCGCCCCGTCACCGTCCGAGTCGAGCCAGACCAGGTCGCCGACCGTGCCCGTGCCGGCGATGGCGAAGTCGGCGTCGAGATATTCGGGGGCTGTCTCCGTGAGAGTCACCTCGGTCCGGCCGTCCGGGCTCACGCGCCCGTCGTCCTCGTCGAAGACGACGCTCGTCCCTGCCGGGAGCGTTCCGAGGACGACGGAGTACTCCCCCTTGTCGAGCCCCGTGGCCAGGTAGATGCCGTCTGCGTCCGTCGTTCCGGCGAAGACCTCGACGTCATCAAGGGTTCCGAGATTTCCATCCGGCCCTGCAGAGAACACGGTCACCGGGATGCCCGAGACACCGAGCTCCGAGGCGCTCTGCGTGGAGTCGCCGTCGAGGTCGAACCAGACGGTGTCACCGATCACGCCAAGGTCTGCCTCGAGGCCAACGGTGTCCTCGACGACGTCGTCGTACTGACGCTCGCCCGTAGGCGTGCCCGGGAGCGAGGAGTATGTCGCGTCCGCCGTGTTGACGACCTCAGGGCCGACGACCTCGTCGTCCGGGCCGAGCTCAGGGGCGGTGAGCGTGTACGTGATCGTCACCGATGAACCGACCGCGAGCGGGTCGAGGAGCGTGAACGTCGCACTGTCTGTGTCGGAGGTCGCGGTCACGACCGCGCCCTGCCCAGGGGTGAGTGCGAAGTCTGTCATCCGCGCATCAAAGGCATCGGAGACGACCACGTTGTTGGCCGCCGAGGTGCCGTCGTTCGTCACGGTGACCCGGTAGGTCACCGTCTGCTCGGACGCGATGTGACGAGACTCGAGCCAGCTCCCGTCGTCTTCGACCTCCTTGGTCAGGACGACGTGCGGCTCGAGGACTCCGACGTCTACGGCGACAGGGTCGCTCTCGACGTCGAAGGGAAGGACGTCGGTCACATCGACGGGCGTCGTCAGGACCGTGTCGAGGAGGTTCGAGTCGATCGTTGCCGAGTTGGTCAGCGTCGCACCGTCAGCGGCCGCTGTCACGTCTGCGACACGAACCCTGTAGACGATCGTCACCCGGCGATCGAACGCCGTCGACGTCTGGACGTCGCCGATGAACCATCCAACCTGCTGGCCATCGGGAGCAAGCGCGATGATCGATGCCTGCGGACCTTCAGGAAGCCCGCACGCCGGCGTGGGCGCCGGCCCTGGCACGGTGCACACCGCAGGATCTGCGTCCACGAAGACCATGCCTGCTGGCAGCGTGTCCAAGATCGTCGCATCGAAGGTCGTCACGTTCGCCGGGATGGTCCCCACGAGCGTGTAGGTGACGATCTCGCCGATCGTCGCCTCGGTCTTGTCTGCTGACTTCGTGATGGGTGCCGCTGGGCCGTCGAGGGTCACCTCAGCGTTCGCGGTATACCTGGTCGGGCTGAGCCCGCCGGGACCACGCTCCCCGGCGACGCTCGTGTCGAGGCTCCGGGTCGTGGCCTCTGCCGTGTTGGTGAAGTCGGTCGGAGCCGGGATCGGGCTGGCGACCTTCACCTCGTAGGCGAGCGAGACGGTGGATCCAGGATCGATCGTCTCGAGTGCCAGGGTGGCGACCGAGGTCCACGTCAGCGTCCGAGCAGAGCTGTCCCAGAGGCCCCCGCTCGGGACGGAATCACCGTCCGTGAGAACGGTGCCCGCGCCGTCGGTCGGAGACATCGAGGACGGGAGCGTGTCGACGACCACGACGTCGTGCGCGGTGGATGCGCCCGCGGCGTTTCCGGCTGTGACAGTGAAGTCGATCAGGTCGCCCGGATCGACGACGCCATCGACGTCTGCATCCGTCTTGGTGATCGTGACCTGCGGCTCGACGATCCTTGTGGTCACGCGGTCCGAGACGTTCGACATCCCGGTCGCTGTCAGGAACGCCCTGTTGGGCACGTTGTCTCCCGCGACAGGTCCGTCAACGTCCTTGACCGTCACGTCGTAGGTGACCGTGATGACCGCCCCTCCGGTAGGGACCGTGTAGGGGCTCGGGAGCGTCACGGTGATGTCGTCCGCATCCGTCACGATCGTCCAGCCCACAGGGAGCGAGGCAGACAGTCCCGCTCCGACCGTCAGCTCGCCTTCGACCGTCGACTCGTCGAGCAGGAGCTGGGAGTCGATGCTGTCTGTCACCGTCGCGTCAGTGAGGGTCGTTCCCTCGGGGAGGGTGGTCACCACCGTGTAGCTGACGACCTCACCGATGGTCGCCCGTGCCAGGCTGTTGCCCGCTTCGTCGACGTTGGTCGTGTACGACTTGGCGACCGTCGCAGACTCGATGTCCACTGCCGCCGTGTCTCCGGCGGGACCCGTGTTCGGCACCGCCGTCGGGTCGATGTTGTCCTCAGGAACGTACGGGAACGGGGTCCCGTCGTTCGCCGCGCCGGTATATGCGCGCACGCCGGCAGTGTTGGTCAGCGTCGCTCCTGGGACGGCTGTCACGGGCACGACGACGGTGAAGACCACCGTTGCCGAACCATTGGCGGGGACACCGTCCAGGGTCCCGTCGATCACACCACCCGCACAGCTGAACGGCGTCGTTGCGGTGGTTCCTGTCACCGTGTAGCTCGCGGCGACGACATCGGTGCATGCAAGCTGTGAGGGCAGGATGTCCCGGACCGCCACGTCGTTCGCAGCGACGGAACCGTCGTTGAGCACCTCGATCGTGTATGTGAGCGTCTCGCCGCCCAGAACCGGTCCAGCAGGGCTGACCGACTTCGCCAGCGTCAGCTGCGGCTCTGCCCAGCTCACGTCGACGCTGTCCCGGAGCTGATAGACGTCACCGGAGGTGTTCTCATAGGCAAGCTTGGCAAGGTTTCCGACGACGTCCCCGTCCTGCGCGACGCTCTCGTCCACGACCTGCGTCCGCAGGACCACCGACCCGGTCGAGCCGCTCACGAGGTCTCGGTCGCCTGCACCGAAGGTCCAGGTCACTGCGGCCCCGTCCACCGTCGGCGTCGGGAACGTGATCGCGCTGGACGCACCGTCCTCCGCGCTGACGAAGACGTAGCCAGGCGGGAGGAAGTCGACGAGGGACCCGTTGGAGGTGTCGAGCCCAGCTGGTGTGACGATGTCGATCTTCCAGCAGACGTAGTCACCGGGAGCGAACCCGCCGACAGGTGGCGTCGACGACCAGCCGAGACCTGATCCATCCCCGCACGTTCCCGCCCCGCCCGTCGGCGCTGCGACAGTCTTCACGAGCCCGATGGCGCCGGCAGACTGCCCTGCGGAGGACGAGTCCTGCACGTCACGGTCCGTACCGTCGCGGTCGATGGTGCGCGCCTGCAGCTCGACGGCGTTCGTCCACGCGTCGTTCGCACGGACCGGGTTGCCGGTGTCGTCGGCCAGGTTCTCACGATAGAAGTTCCGGGTGAGCGTGTCGACCTCGTACGTCGAGGTGCCGTTCGCCAAGAGGTCGTCCGCAGCGGCGCCTGCCCAGGTGACGACCGTCGTACCGTCGGCCTGCTCGACGACCGTGGCCGCCGGGCGGGTGGCAGTGACCTGGAGGCCGTCCGGGACAGTGTCCGTCACGACGACCCCGGTCGCTCCCGTCGAGTACTCGCTGGCCTCGACCAGCATCGTCCAGGTGCTGGTCTGGCCCTGCGAGATGACGCTCGTGTCAACCGTCTTGTGGATCGACACGTCTTCGAGATAGGTCTGCTCGGTGCCGCTGTCTGAGTAGGACTGGACTCCACCACCGGCGTTCGGGTCGTCATAGCTGCCCGTGAGGATCGCGAGATTGGTCACGCTCTGCTCGTCGGCATCGAGCTCGATGGTCGAGCCACCGGTGTTGTTGTCGAGGTTCGAGGCCTGCTCGCCCACCTGGTCGACGGTGCCGGCGAAGGTGTCGGTGTTCGCGTTCTCCGGGATGCCGACGACATAGGAGATGGTCGCCGACCCACCGGCGCCCAGGCCCCCGCCCGAAGTGAGGTTCGTCCCAGCAGCCGTACCGAGAGCCGCGCTGCTCCACGTGACGACGGTGTAGACAGCGTCAGGCAGCGGCCCCGCAGGCCCGTCGGGGTCGAGAGTCTGCGTCACGACGGACGACGGCTCCGGGCAGGTGCCCGCAGCAACGCCGAACGAGGAAGCGTTGAGACGTCCGGATCCCGCGTACTCCTCAGTCCCGGCAGCCGAGTTGTCACCGTCGATGTCAGTGTCGCCGTCGACGCCGGGTTCACCGCAACCGAGGAACTCTAGGCCCGCCGGGATGTAGTCGACGATCTCGAAGTCGGTGGATCCTGCGACCAGGTTGTTGTCGAGGGTCAGGTCGACCCGTGCGCGGTGCTCGTGAACGCCACGCAAGAGCTCGTTCTCATCGGTGTCGAGCGCCTTGGTGACAGTGAACGGCACCAGCGCGACGACAGCGGAGATCTGCTCCGACGCAGTGTTGGCTCCGGTCGCCACCCCGGCGGCGTCGAACTCAGACATGTCGCGCGCCTCGGTGCTCGCGTAGGCCTGGCCGTTCAACGTGATGTCGCCGAGCGCTACGGACCCGGCCACGTTCAGTGTCACCGGCAGCGAGACGAGCGGACCAGGCGTGCCCCCCAGCAGGTCGGAGACGTTCTCCCACACGACCGTCGTCTCGCCCGCACCCGGCCCTGGTGTCGACGACGTTGCGCCCGGCGTCGACGTCCCGAACGACACCCCCGCCGGCAGCACCAGCCGGAACGACGTGTTGTATGCCGGCGTCGCGCCCGGGTTCTGTGCCGTCAGCGTCACCTCGATCGGCGCTCCTTGGAGCGAGGATGCCGGTGCATCGATCGATGCGGTGAACTCCAGGACCCCGTCCGCGTGGGCGGCCGGCGCGACCACCAGAGCTCCGAGCACCGCCAACGCGAAAGCGGTGACGAGCGCGACGAGGCGTGCGGACAATGTCCGTAGCGCCGGGTGAACGACCGTGGACCGCGCAGCAGCGGGGTGGAGCATGGGATGAGCGCCTTTCGCCAACGACCGCGCAGGTGAGAGAGCATGTGGCACGTCGGGAAGCCACGATGCGGTCACGTCGACGCTACGTGCACGGGCTTCCGAGATCGAGGAACGGCAAAGACTTCATCCACTGATGTCCGATTAGCGGCTTTTCTTCACCCGCAGACGTGCTCAAGCCATCCGAGCAACGAGACCCACGTTCACTCCATCCCGCGCACCGCGAGCAGCGGCGCAAGGTCCCCCCGGACCGCCGCCACCATGTCCAGCACCCTGCGCGTGGCGAGGACGTCGTGCGCGCGGAAGACGCTCGCTCCCATCCAGGCCGCGAGCGCGGTCGCCGCGAGCGTGCCTTCCAGCCGTTCCTCCGCGGGGAGCCCGAGGGTCTCGCCGACGAAGTCCTTGCGCGAGAGCGCCATGAGGAGCGGGTACCCGAGCTCTACGAGACGTTGCGTGCTCCGGACGAGGTGGAGGGAGTGCCACGTGTTCTTCCCGAAGTCGTGCGTCGGGTCGACGAGGATCGACTCCGGCGGCACACCGCACGCCCGGGCGCGCTGCGCAGCGCGCAGGAGTGTCGCGATCACGTCGAGAACCACCCCGTCGCGCGGGTCGGTGCCCTGGGGGGCGTCGCCGGAGAGCGGGTACGCGACGCGGAACGGGTCCGTCCGGGGGATGGCTCCCCCGGTGTGCGAGCACACGATCCCCGCGCCGGTCTCGGCTGCGACCTCGACGACCTTCGGGTCGTGCCCGGCCCACGTGTCGTTGATGAGGTCGGCGCCGGCGAGCACCGCCTCACGGGCGACCTCGGAGCGCCAGGTGTCGATGCTCACGAGCACCTGAGGGAATGCCTCACGCACGTGCGCGACGAACGGCACCGTGCGTCGGATCTCCTCGCTCACCGTGACCGGCTCGCCTGTTCCCGCACGGACACCGCCGACGTCGACGATCTCGGCGCCGTCGGCCACCGCGCGGGCGACCGCCTCGAGCGCGACGTCCTCGTCCATCTGTCGGGCGCCGGCGAAGAACGAGTCGGTGGTCCGGTTGATGATCGCCATGACGGCCGGTGAGCTGGCGCCGACAGCCCGCCCGCGCAGGACGAGCGCAGGAGCCCGTGGTGGGACGGGGTCGCCGCGCACGCCGGGGTCGGTGCTCGCTCCGGGCTCTGCCTCGGTCCGGCCGTCGGGCCCCGCTGGTCTCACGCCTCGGCGTCTGCGGCGGCTCGGAGCGCCTCGTTGTGGGTGCACACGATCCGCACCGCCTCGTCGGGGTCGTCGACCACCTTGAGGAGCTCGAGGTCGATGGGGTTGATCATGCCGCGGTCGACGACAGCGGTCTTGATCCAGTCCAGCAGGCCTCCCCAGTACGCCGCTCCCACGAGGACGATCGGGAACTCCGTGACCTTGTGCGTCTGGACGAGGGTCAGCGCCTCGAACAGCTCGTCGAACGTGCCGAACCCTCCAGGCAGCACGACGAAGCCGCTCGAGTACTTCATGAACATCGTCTTGCGGGCGAAGAAGTAGCGGAAGTTCACGCCGAGGTCGACCCACTCGTTCATGCCCTGCTCGAAGGGGAGCTCGATCCCGAGACCGATGGACAGCCCGCCGGCCTCCTTGGCGCCCTTGTTCGCGGCCGCCATGACGCCGGGGCCACCACCGGTGATCACCGCATACCCGTTCTCCACGAGACCGCGCCCGACCTGCTCGCCCAGCGCGTAGTCCGGGTGGTCCGGCTGCGTGCGCGCCGAACCGAAGACGCTCACGGCGCGCCCGACCTCGGCGAGCGCGCCGAACCCCTCGACGAACTCGCTCTGGATCCTCATGACGCGCCAGGGATCGCCGTGCACCCAGTCGGTGTCGTCCTGACGGTCGAGCAACCGTTGGTCGGTCGTCTCCTTCGGGATCTGGTGCCCTCGGAGGATCACCGGACCCTTGCGGTAGCCCTTGCCGACCTGTGCGATTCCCTCGTCTGTCATGGCTCCGAGCCTAGGTCCACATTCATGGGACGGCCTACTCTTTCTCGCTGGTCGCCGGGCTACGCCGCGAGCCAGGCCAGCAACGCAGCATGGCAGACCTCGATCTGGTACGCCGGGCAGCGCTCGTCGTCCTTGTGCGCCAGCAGCGGGTCGCCAGGACCGAAGTTCACAGCAGGGATCCCCAGCTCGGCGAACCGTGCGACGTCGGTCCAGCCGTACTTCGGTGCGGGGACCCCGCCGGTGAGTCCGAGGACCGCGTCGGCGAACTCGACAGCCATCGGCGCGTCGAGCCCCGGACGTGCCCCTGCTGCGAGGTCGTCGACCGTCACCTCGAAGCCGTCGAAGAGCTCGAGGACGTGCTCGAGCGCCTCCTCGGGCGTACGCGAAGGAGCAAACCGGAAGTTGACCGTCACGACGCACTCGTCCGGGATGACGTTCCCGGCGAGACCTCCCCGGATCCCGACGGCGTTCATCCCCTCGCGGTACACGAGGCCCTCGACCTCGATCGACCGGGGCTCGTAGTCCGCGAGACGCCGCAGCACCTCGCTCGCGCCATGGATGGCGTTGACCCCGATCCATGCCCGTGCCGAGTGGGCGGCTACCCCAGGGACACGGACGTGCACCCTCAGCGTGCCGTTGCAGCCGCCCTCGATCCCGGCCGCCGTCGGCTCGCACAAGACGGCGAAGTCGCCCTGGACCAGCTCTGGGGCCTCTCGCACGAGCCGACCGAGCCCGTTGCGCTCGGACGCGACCTCTTCGTTGTCGTAGAAGATCCACGTGATGTCTCGCGACGGCGCGACGAGCTCTGCCGCGAGCGCGAGCTGCACCGCCACCCCGGCCTTCATGTCGACCGTGCCGCGTCCCCACAGCTCGCGGTGGATCCCTTCACCGACGATGCGGACCGGCAGGTTGTCCGCGATCGGCACGGTGTCGAGATGGCCCGCGACGACGACCCGCTGGGCACGACCCTGGACCGTCCGGGCGACGACCGCGTGAGCGTTGCGCGTCACCTCGAGGTGCTCGTAGGGACGCAGCGCAGCCTCGACTGCGTCAGCGATCGTGGCCTCGTCCCCGCTCACCGAGGGAATGTCGCACAGGTCGCGAGCGAGCGCGACGACGTCGCCTGTCAGTCGGAGGACGGGCACGTCGGTGGGATCGGCTGGAAGCATGAGTCGACCATATCGCTCCTGCCCAGGGTCCTTCGGCACGTCCAGCGCGATCGTGGGATGCGGTGCTCGCAGCGTGCGCCGCCTAGTGTTGGACCATGACTTCCACGACCTCGCGCCCCGCATGGGGATACGGCCTCGCCACCGTCACGACCAGCGGCACCACCCTCGACGTCTGGTACCCCTCCCCCGCGCTGGGGAGCGCGCCCTCCGGAGCAGAGGCACCTGCCGACCTGAGTGCACTGGCGGGTTCCGACGCCGCGCGCGACGTCGAGGTCGTCGTCGTGCTCACCCAGATCGACCTCGACGAGGCCCCGGCCGACGCCGCCGACGCCTACCTGCGCCTGCACCTGCTCTCGCACCGGCTCGTCGCCCCCCACGGACAGAACCTCGACGGACTCTTCGGCGTGCTCGCGAACGTCGTGTGGACCAATCACGGCCCGTGCGCGGTCGACGGTTTCGAGAGCGTCCGCGCACGGCTGCGCGCACGCGGCCCCGTCACCGTGATCGGTGTGGACAAGTTCCCGCGGATGGTCGACTACGTCGTCCCGTCGGGTGTTCGGGTCGCTGACGCCGACCGGGTCCGTCTCGGAGCCCACCTCGCGTCGGGCACCACCGTCATGCACGAGGGCTTCGTGAACTTCAACGCCGGCACCCTCGGCACCTCGATGGTCGAGGGCCGCATCTCGGCAGGCGTGGTCGTCGGCGACGGCAGCGACGTCGGTGGCGGGGCCTCGATCATGGGGACGCTCTCCGGCGGCGGGCGTGAGGTCATCGCCCTCGGTGAGCGGTGCCTCCTCGGCGCGAACGCCGGTATCGGGATCCCGCTGGGCGACGACTGCGTCGTCGAGGCCGGGCTGTACGTCACTGCAGGAACGAAGGTCGTCGTCGTCGGGTCGGGCGTCGGCGACGGTGCAGACCAGGTCGTCAAGGCGCGCGAGCTCGCCGGCCAGGACAACCTGCTGCTCCGTCGCAACTCGCTCACGGGCGGCGTCGAGGCGGTGTCGCGCGCAGGCGTCGGTATCGAGCTCAACGCAGCTCTCCACGCGAACTGAGGCGCGGCGTGCCCCGGCGCTCCCGCTCGCGGGGAGCCCTGCGTCGCGTCATCGTCGTGAGCGTGGTGGGAGCGCTCGCGGTGACCGGGGTCGTCCTGCTGCTGGACCGCACGGTACCGGTGATCCCCCGCCGTGAAGCCTGCTCGGTGGAGGTCGACGGCACCACCTGGTCGTTCTCAGCGGCGCAGGCCGACAACGCCGCGCTCATCGCCGCGGTCACGGTGAAGCGGACCATGCCTGCCCGGGCTGCCACGATCGGCCTCGCGACCGCGCTGCAGGAGTCGAAGCTCGTGAACATCGACTACGGCGACCGGGACTCGGTGGGGCTCTTCCAGCAGCGCACGTCCCAGGGCTGGGGAACGATCGCGCAGATCATGGACCCGGTCTACTCGACCAACGCGTTCTTCGACGGGCTGGAGCAGATCGCCGGATACACGGAGCTTCCGGTCACCGAGGCGGCCCAGGCGGTCCAGCGGTCCGGATTCCCCGATGCCTACGCTCAGCACGAGAACCGCTCCCGGGCGTGGGCCTCGGCCCTCACGGGCAACTCGGCGGCTGCCGTGACGTGCACCCTCGACCCGCTCGAGGACACCGACCTCACCGACGAGGCGGGTACTGCCTCGGCGCTCGAGGTCGTGCGTGCTCGGATCCTCCGCGACTTCGGTGACCTTCCGGTCACTGCCGACCTCGGGACAGGTTCTGTCCTCGTGGAGGTCGCACCGCTCGCGCCGGAGCCCGAGCAGGAGTCCCGCGTCTCGTGGGCTGTCGCGCAGTGGGCGGTGGCGACAGCTCGTGCCACCGAGGTCGACGCGGTGCTCGTCGGAGACCAGGTCTGGACCCGCGCCACCCGCGAGTGGACCGCGGTCGTGGATCCTGCATCCCACATCCCGGCAGGAGCCGTCCGGCTCCGGCTCGCGTCCGCCTGACGACCCGCCCGCACGCCAGGGCAGTCCCGCCACAGACGACGAGAGACCGACGCCGGGGACCAGGAGTCCCCGCCGTCGGTCTCTCGTCAGACGCCGCTCAGGTGCGGCGCGGTTCAATGGTGCGCTAGCGGGCCGAGAGGTCCGTGTAGTCGCGCGCGGTCGCACCCGTGTAGATCTGACGTGGGCGACCGATCTTCGTCTGCGGGTCCCGCATCATCTCGCGCCACTGGGCGATCCAGCCCGGCATGCGGCCCAGGGCGAACAACGGCGTGAACATGGCGGGCTCGAAGCCCATCGCCTTGTAGATGAGGCCGGTGTAGAAGTCGACGTTCGGGTAGAGCTTGCGCTCGATGAAGTAGTCGTCGCTCAGAGCGATCTCCTCGAGCTCCATCGCGATGTCGAGCAGCTCGTCCCGCTTGCCGAGGGTTGAGAGCACCGCGTCGGCGCTCTTCTTGACGATCGCGGCACGCGGGTCGTAGTTCTTGTAGACGCGGTGGCCGAACCCCATGAGCCGGACGCCGTCTTCCTTGTCCTTCACCTTCTTCATGAAGTCGTGGACACCGGTCCCCGACCCCTTGATCTCGGTGAGCATCTTGAGGACCGACTCGTTCGCGCCTCCGTGCAGCGGACCCGAGAGCGCGTTGATCCCGGCCGAGACGGACGCGTAGACGTTCGCCTGGCTCGACCCGACGATGCGGACCGTCGACGTCGAGCAGTTCTGCTCGTGGTCGGCGTGGAGGATGAGGAGCTTCTCGAGCGCGTCCACGACGGTGGGGTCCGAGTCGTACTGCTGGTACGGGACCGCGAACGTCATGCGCAAGAAGTCGTCGACGTAGCCGCGCGAGTAGTCGGGGTACAGCAGCGGCTCTCCGACGCGGCGACGGTGCAGGTAGGAGGTGATGGTCCGCGACTTCGCCAGGAGCAGCACCGTCGCGAGCTCGATGGTCTCGTCGTCGAACGGGTCGAGAGACTCGGGGTAGAAGGTGGAGAGGGCGTTGACGGCAGACGCCATCACCGCCATCGGGTGCCCGGTGCGGGGGAACGTCCCCATCAGCGTGCGGAAGTCCTCGTGGACGAGGGTGTGACGGTTCACACGCTCCACGAACGCGTCGTGCTCGACCGGGGTCGGTAGCTCGCCGTGGATGAGGAGGTACGCGACCTCGAGGAACGTGGACTTCTCTGCGAGCTGGTCGATCGGGTATCCCCGATACCGCAGGATTCCCGCATCTCCGTCGATGTAGGTGATCTCAGACTCGCACGACGCCGTGTTCATGAACCCGGGGTCCACCGTGACCATACCGGTCTTGCTGAGCAGCGAGGAGACGACGATCCCGTCGTTCCCCTCGGTAGCCTGCACGACCGGGAGGACCTGGGACTCGTCGCCAACGCTGAGCGTGACCCTTGCTTGCTGGGTGTCCGGCATATCTTCCCTTCCTGCTGCACGTCTCACCCGGTCGGGTGGAGCGGTGCTCCTCCTGTTCGGCCCTGTCGGCGCCGCGGATGACCACAGTCGATCCTTCAGAGAAGTCGACGTCGGCCCAAGGTGACGGTACCGCCTCTACCGGTTCGTGCCCAATTGATGAAGGTTCGGCGACCAACATTCGACAGTGAGACAAATCACACCACATCGACGCGGGGCGTCGTGCACCCGTCAGCGCACGCCCAGCCGCTGTGCCGCCTGGTCGATCCGTTCGTCCGTCGCCGTGAGCGCGACGCGGACGTGCCGCTCCGCGGCCGCGCCGTAGAACGCGCCGGGCGCGACGAGCACACCGGACTCCGCGAGCTCGGCGGCGATGCTCCAGCCAGAGCGTCCCGGGTCGTCAGCAGACCTCGCCCAGAGATACAGACCCGCCTCGGAGCCGTCGATCGCGAGACCGGTCGCAGAGAGCGCAGCCACGAGCGCCTCGCGGCGCCTGCGGTAGACCTCTCGTTGGGCGGCGACGTGCGCATCGTCGGCGAGAGCCGCGATCATCGCGGCCTGGACAGGTGCGGGGACGATCATCCCGAGGTGCTTGCGCAGCCCCACGAGGCGCGTCACGAGAGCGAGGTCACCAGCGACGAGCGCAGCCCGGTAGCCCGCGAGGTTGGACTGCTTCGACAACGAGTACGCGGCGAGCAGACCCTCGTGAGACCCACCGTTCACGCGAGCGTCGAGGATGCTCGGCACGCCCTCAGACGCCCACGGCTCGGTCCACGCGAGCTCGGCGTAGCACTCGTCGCTCACGACGACAGCACCGATCGCGCGGGCAGCGTCCACGATCTCTCGCAGAGCGTCGACGCCGAGCACCGTGCCTGACGGGTTCCCTGGCGAGTTGACCCAGACGAGCCGCACGTCGGACCTCCCCGCCCAGTCGTCGACGCCCGCAGCGGGCAGCGGCGTGGCACCGGCGAGCCGAGCCCCGACGTCGTACGTCGGGTACGCGACCTCCGGATGGACCACGACGTCGCCCGGCCCGAGGGAGAGCAGCGACGGCAGCAGCCCGACGAGCTCCTTCGAGCCGATCGTCGGCATGACTGCCGCCGGGTCCAGCCCCGAGACCGAGCGTCGGCGCTCGAACCACGCCACCACGGCCTCGCGCAGCGCAGGTGATCCGTGCGTGGTCGGGTACCCGTGCGCGTCAGCAGCCGCCGCGAGAGCAGCCTGGACGACCGCCGGCGTCGGGTCGACGGGAGTACCGACCGACAGGTCGACGATGCCGTCCGGGTGCGCACGCGCACGGTCGGCCAGCGGCACGAGCGTGTCCCAGGGGAAGACGAGGTCTGTCAGGTCGGCGAACCCCACGGCGGGCGAGCTCCTCAGACCTGCGGTGGCAGAACAGAGATGACCGCGTGGTCCTTGTCGATCTCGCCCATCTTCGCTGCACCACCGGGAGACCCGAGGTCGTCGAAGAACTCGACGTTCGCCTTGTAGTACTCGCTCCACTCTTCGGGGACGTCGTCCTCGTAGTAGATCGCCTCGACGGGGCAGACAGGCTCGCAGGCGCCGCAGTCCACACACTCGTCGGGGTGGATGTAGAGGGACCGTTTTCCCTCATAGATGCAGTCGACAGGACATTCCTCGATGCACGCCTTGTCCTTGACATCGACGCAAGGCTGAGCGATCACGTAGGTCACTTCGAGGTCCTTCCCGGACTCCAGTCCAGACGATCAGCACGCCAGACGGCGTACGGCTCCTATTATCGCCTAGACGACGCGCGCCTGATCCCGCGTGCCCACTGTGTGGAAGGACTACCGGCCATGGTCGACGACATCACCCAGCCACGACCGGAGGCTGACGGTCCCCCCTGGCGTTCCTGGGAGACCGGGACTCGCGTGATGATCCGCCGCAGGTTGCCTGCTGACGCGACGCATCTCTTCAGCGACGTCATCGGCACGATCACGAGGACGGACGTGACAGGAGTCACTCTCGAGACGCGGTCTGGTCCGGTGGACGTCCCAGCGTCCGAGATCGCGCTGGGCAAGCAGGTCCCCCCACCACCCGTGCGACGCAGCCGGGGGTGATCCCACCGGGAGCCCCTGCCGTCACACCTGCGGGTCTTCGACGACGAGGCTCGATGCCTCGCCGATCCCCGTGATCCGACCGCCACGCGCTCCCCAGGACGCGAGGTCCGACTGCCAACGGTCGTCCGCGCGGAGCACCATGGTCCGCAGCGCCTGAGATCCCAGGTCCGCACCGCCGGAGCGCAGCGCGTCGCCTCGCGAGAAGAACCAGCCTGTCGGCGCGTTCGACTCGAGGTCCTGAGCCAGTCGTTCCAGGTCACGGGCGGCCAGCAGGAGCGCAGGAGCGACCCAGCCGGCGTTCTCGACGATCATCGCCTCCGTCCGCGCCGGGTCTGTCCGTGCGACGCGCGTCCCGTCACGGAAGCTGCCCGCCGCGAGCCCGACAGCGACGTCTCTGATGCTCGAGTGCGCCACGATGTTGAGCAGCTCGGTGGCCACCACGTGCGGGACGTGGCTGATGAGTGCGGCCGCCTCGTCGTGCGCGCTGTCGCTCAGCGGGTGCACCGTCCCCGCGAGGACCTCGACGAGGAGCTCGACCACCGAGCAGAACCCGTCCAGCGGAGTCGTGTCGTCGAGGGTCACGGCCCAGCGCACCCCCACCAGCAGGTCTGGGTGAGACGCGTGGAAGCCGCTGTGCTCGGTGCCCGCCATCGGGTGCGCCCCGACGAACTGCGTGGCCAGACCTGCGGCGACCATCGCGTCACGGACAGGACCCTTGACGCTGCCCACGTCGGTGATGACGGCGCCGGGCGAGACTGCCAGCGCCACGGCGCGCGCAGTCTGCTCGACGACGACGAGGGGCACGGCGAGCACGATCAGCCACGGCTGCGCCGTGCACGCCTCCTCGATGGACTCGACCGCACGGACGCCGGCGGCCTCCGCTGCCACCATCGTCCGAGGGTCCGGGTCCCAGCCGACGACGTCGATCCCTGCGCGGACCAGCGCCCGGGCCAAGGACCCGCCGATGAGACCGAGCCCGACGACCGCGACGGGCCCCTGCGGAAGCGTCATGAGCCGACCACCCCGTCGGTCACGGCGGGCGACCACAAGAGCCCACGGTCGAGAACTGCATCCGACGCGTCGACGCGCACGCTCCCGGAAGGCACGCGGTGGGCGTCGACCGTGCCGTCGAGCTCGCCACGCGCTGGGAGGACCCCGAGCGTCTTCAGCGAGTCCCCGGCTGCGAGAAGTCCCTCGAGGACCCCGCGGACCCCGGTGTCCCACGGCGCGCCGTCGATCGTGACGATGAAGACGTAGCGTCCTTCGAGCGCTTTCACCGGGCGTGTGATGAGGCTCGAGAGGTTGACGCCGAGCGCGCCGAACGCTTGCGTGATGCGCGCCAGGACGCCAGGGCCCGTGGCGTGGGGCGTGATCGCGAGCATCGTCCGCCAGGCGTCGCCGTCCAGCGCAGCAGGCCGTGCACGAGCGGCGACGTCTCGGCTCGTCACGAGGAGGAACCGCGTCCGTGCGCCGTGGAAGTCTTCGACGCCGCGTGCAACGGTCTGGAGCCCGTAGAGCTCGCCGCAGATGCGCGGGCCGAGAGCGAGCTGCCCTGCCTGCACGTCTCGGCAGGCCGCAGCGTTCGACGCCGCAGGCACGGCGAGGAGGTCCCTCCCGGTGACGAAGGACTGGCACTGGGCCAGACCGTGGGGATGGCTCGTCACCTGGGTGACTTGCTCGGTCGCCCCTGGCCGTGCGAAGGCGTCGAAGGCGATCTCGACGAAGGTCTCGTCCACCGCCACGACGTTCTCGGCACTGACGATCGCGTCGAGCGACGGCACCACATATCCCTCGACAGAGCTCTCGATCGCCACGACGCCGTGCGTGAACGCACCTGACTCGACGCCGTCGTAGACCTCAGCGACCGTCCGGACGGCCTCGAGACCGATACCGTGCGCGCCGGGAGCCTGGGCCCACCGCAGCGCGGCCTCGTGCGTGAAGGTCCCGTCGGGCCCGAGGTAGGCGAGCCGCGAGCCCGCGTCCGGCGTGGTCACCGGTCGCTCAGCGTCCGACGACCGCAGACGGTGCCCACAACGGGGTCAGTGCGTCAGGTCCGGGGATGAACTCCTGCCCGGGCAGCACGGCGAGCACCCGCAGCGCCACGCCCCGCGCACGGAACTCGCCCAAGAGCTGGTGCAGAGCGCCAGAGTCGCTGCACGTGAAGGACGTGAGGAAGACGTGCGGCCCGTCCTGCGACCGCTGGCTGCGCAGGTGCTGCAGGTCGATGCCCGCAGCGGAGATGACGCCTAGCGTCTCCTGCAGAGACCCGCGGTGGTCGTCCCGCGGGCCGAACGCGAGCCAGACCTGCGCGGGGTTCGAGAACTCCTGCGGCGTCCCTGCGGTCTCGAGCAGTCCGTACCAGATGAGCGGGATCTGCTGCAGCCGGTCGCTCCCCGCGAGCTCCTGGAAACCGTGAGGGATCGCGGAGCGCTCGACCACGAGCGTGCCGGAGTCTCCCGCGACCTGGATGCGCTCGGCCAAGGACGTCATGGTCGGGACGAGCCGCGGGCTCAGACCCATCGCACGCAGGACGTGCCTGCAGTCGCGCATGCCTGCCTCGTCGACGACTGCCGCCCCGTGCGCGTCCGCCGTGCGGCCGACCCACGTCCACTCGGACGGGACAGGGACCGCCTGGGTCAGGACGAGCGACCGGTCTGCTGACAGGAGCGTGCGCTCGAGCTCGGGTGCAGGCTGCGCCGGGTGCCCGATGTGCACGACTGCTGAGAGGTTCTCGATGCTCGCGACCGTCGCGAGGGTCTGGCTCGTCGACCCGAGGTCCAGCAGCTCGGATCCTCCCCCTGGCCACCCTCCGACGGACGCAGCGAGGCTTGCGTGGGGTCCGGACTCGCGTCCGCTCTTGCCGAGCATGGGTCTACCTCATCTGGGGGCGTGGATGGGACGGGCATGGATGGGGCGGGGCGACGGGCCGGCACCGGCCCCTCGGGGTCACGGGTCGCAGACGACCGCGTTCTGCGGCTTGTAGCGCCACGAGTTCGTCTCGTCGACGACGACCTCGGAGGTCTCGGTCACCGTCACCTTGCGCCACACGGACACGGAGAATCCCAACGATCCGGCGCTCTGCGGGCTGCAGGTGGGGCCGCTCTTGTGCTGGGTGGTCGGCTCGACGACGTTAGACCGAGCCGATGTGCTGGTCTCGACCGTGTAGTACGGGGTGCTCCAGGCTGCGACGTGCACGAGACCGTCCGCTACCCACGACTGCATGAGCACACCGTAGGGCGAGTCGTTGCGCCACTGCATGTCGATCGAACCTTCGTACAGCGTCGACTCGCGCCCCTCTGGGTACCGGCTGAACCAGTAGCTGTGCGGGGTGTGGGAGACGTCGATCATCCCGGCGAAGAATCCGGCGTTGTACGTCGTCGTCGACATCTGGGACAGGCCTCCGCCGGTCCCGTTCGTGATCTCGCCGTCGACGATCACGTGCGCCTGGAGGTAGCCGTTCGCCGTCGTGATCGGTCCGATGGTGTCGAGCAAGGAGAACGTCTCGCCGGGGCGGACGAGCGTCCCGGTCACCTTTTCGGCGGCGATGCGCAGGTTCTCCGTCCGGTCCGGCTCGTTGGTGAGCGGGGTCGAGAACTCGCTGACGATCTCTCGGACGCCCAGCTCCTCGAGCGCCGCGGTGGACTGTGCCGGGTCGCTCGCCGAGAGCTCGAGCGTCGCTGTCCGGTCGTCTCCGAGGGCTGCCTCCTGCACGGCTTCCGCGAGCTCTGTCGGATCGAGCGTGGTCCCAGGCGTGCCCGGCACGATCTGTGGCACGTCGTTGACGAACTCGAAGCTGGCGTCGGCTGCGTTCGCGAGCAGGTTGTTCGTCCGCGCGACTACGGCCTCGACGAGCGTCGGTCCGTCGAACGTCAAGACGAGCGCCCCGTCGACCGGGACGTACGTCGCACCAGCCGTGAGCGCGTCGACCGGGAGCTCGGCTACCTGGCCGGAGACAGCGACCGAGACCGGTGCCGCGGCGACGCGCTGCGCCTCGGTGAAGGCTTCGTCTGTCTCCGCCTGGGTGATCTCAGGCTCCAGCGGGACGGTATCGAGCTCGATCGGCCGCGTGGCTGTGAGCCATGTCTCGACGATCCGCTCCCGGAGGACGTCGTGGTCCACCGACGTCCCTTCGACGGCAGGGGTCTGGACAGCGGCTGCGTCGACGAACGACACCGTACCGCTCGTCGCTGGCGTCTCGAGGTCGACGGTGAGCGCCTCTGTCGCGGCGTCGAACAGCGAGTCGTCGACGACCGTGACAGGTTCGACGGCGTCGCCGCCGGCGATCTGGGCGATCAGCCGAGCTGGATCGAGCGTGAAGTCCGTGAGCCCAGCGACGGTCTCTTCCGCGTCGAACGTCAGACCGGCGGTCACGGGGTCGATGGTCCCTGCCGCCTCGCCTGCTGTGACGGGGACGGGCTGGCTCGCGATCCCGCCGAGCTCTGACGTGAGCAGCGCGGTCGCCTCGTCGGGGTCGAGCCCTCCGATATCCACGCCTGCGACCGTCGTGCCGCGCGCGATCTGGTCAGCGAAGTACCACTGGGTACCGAGGTAGGCGCCGGCCGCGATGAGGAGACCGAGCCCGGACCAGAGCAGGACCCGAGGCACACGGCTCGGAGCCGCCGGGCCGTCGAAGACGCTGAGCGGTGATCCTTGCGTCTCGGCCTGCACCGCCTCCGGCTGAGCCGCAGCCACAGGTGCGGCGGGGGCTGATGTGCTCGGCCCCGACGCCTCAGGAGTACCCGCAGGCTCCACGCTCGCAGGAGCCGGGGCAGTAGCAGGGATGACGACTGTCGGGTCTCCGGCGTCCGTCTGAGTGGTCTCGGGAGCGAGCTGTTCCGCCACCGGCGAGGCGTCTGCCGCATCGGTCGACTCGGGGCCCTGCTCACGTGGTGGCAGCATCATCGCGGCGTCCGCAGGTGCGGCATCCGTCGCGTCCGCGTCCGTGTCCACGTCAGCCGTAGGCGCTGTCCGCAGGATGATCGGGAGCTCTACGGCCGGGGCAGACGAGGCAACAGGCACGACGGTCTCGACCGGTTCTGCGACGTCGACGTCAGGCTCAGGTGCCTGTTCTGGCTCTGGCTCCACGACTGCAGGCTGCTCAGGAACTGCCACGGACTCCGGCACAGCCTCAGGCTCGGGCGCGACGACAGCAGCCGCTGCTGCGGCCTCCGGCTCGACCTCAGGCGCCACGACCGCATCTGGCTCAGGCGCGTCTGCGACCTCAGGCTCGGGCGCCGCTGCCACCTCGGTCTCAGGCTCAGGCTCGGGCACGGCTGCGGCTGCGGCTGCGGCTGCGGGCTCAGGCACGACCTCGGCCGCCACGACCGCATCCGGCTCAGGCGCGTCTGCGACCTCAGGCTCGGGCGCCGCTGCCACCTCGGTCTCAGGCTCAGGCTCGGGCACGGCTGCGGCTGCGGCTGCGGCTGCGGCCTCAGGTTCGACGACGGCGGCTGGCTCCGGCTCGGGCTCATCAGCTGTCGCTGGTTCCGGGGCCACAGGATCGGGCTCGTCCGACGACTCAGCCGAGGACGTGGCCGGAGCCGTGGGTTCGACGACCGACTCATCCGGTTCTGATGCCGCCGCACCTGCCGGCTCGACGACTGCTGGTTCGGCAGGCGCGTCGTCTGCTCCCGTGGTCGTGCCGCTCGTCTCGTGCGGCTCCACCGCGTCCGGTGTCTCCTGCGTCTCGTCAGACGTCTGAGACTTCCCGTCGGTACTGCTCATCAATTCGCTCCACTCGCGAAGAAGGCCGGGGAAGCCCCCGGGACATGAGTTGGATGCGGTAGCCCCCGCAGGCTCAGTCTACGTGGCCCTAGGTCCACGAAAGGGACGACGTGATCAGTCGAGAAACCACTTGCGGGGCGCGACCGCGGCGAGACCGATCATCGCTATGCCACCGATCATCCACACGTACGTGCTGGTCTGAGCAGGCAGCAGGATGTCTCCGCCCGGACCCACCAGCGCCAGCACCTGGACGACGACAAGCCACCCGACGCCGTAGGCGGCGATGCCTGCTCCACCGAGCCATGCACGGACGAGGATCCCAGCGACACCCACGGCGACAAGAGCCACGACGAGGATCCACGGCATCCACTGCCGGTGCGCGACGGAGCCGAGCAGCCCTACGAGAGCACCGGTAGCCAGCGCGCCGATGTACGCGAGCACGGTGACGGCTGAGAAGCGGGGACGGGCAGACATGATCGTGAGGCTACCTCTCCACGCTGGGCACAGGCTGTGACGGACCAGCGTCCGGACCGGTCGCACGGGCGTAGAACTCCGTGCCGAGCCACGGCACGAGGACGTCGTTGCTCAACGCGTACGCACCCACGAGCACGTGGTCGTCGCCCGAGGCGCTGTGGCGGACGCGGACGAGGCGGTGGACCTGCGTCGCGTGCGCACGCAACGCTCCTTCGACCCGGTCGAGCACCGGTCGAGCGTCGAGGACGGCCACGACGGCATGGTCGCCTGCGGCGACGGCAGGCAGCGGGCCGTCGGGGTCGACGAGCGTCGCAGGACCGGCCGGTACCAGGCCCGCGTCCACCGCATCGACGAGCTGTGCTCTGCCGCGACGCAGCACACCAGCAGGGACGACCGTCCACCACACGTCAGCAGGCTGATGACCCGGCGACGTCTCAGACGGCTCGGACGCCAGCTCGAGCGCACGCATCGCGATCTGGTGAGCGCGGACGTGGTCCGGGTGGCCGTACCCGCCGCCAGGCTCATACGTCACGACCGTGCTGGGTCGCAGAACCCGGACCAGCTCTGCGAGGCGCGAGCCCTGCTCGTCGAGCGCCCCTGCCACGAGCGCGTCTGGCGGGACGACCTCCGCGGCTCCTGCTCGTCCGCTGAGCCCTGCACCGCCTGCGCCGACCCACGCCATGCCCGAGTCCTCGTAGCGCGCGGCGAGAGCAGCGGGCGGCAGAGCAGGTGGAGGGAGCTCGTCGAGGAACGCGTGGTCCTGGACGCCGAGCGCTCGGAGCGCCGCAGCAAGCTCGGTCTCGCGGTGTGCCGCGAGACGAGGCCCGTCTCCCTCGAGATGAGCCAGCTCGTCACCGATGACCTCGCCGCGCTCGCCGCGCGTGCAGGTCACGAGGGTGACGGGCTCCCCGCTCGCGGCCCAGGCAGCGAGCAGCCCCCCGGTCGCGAGCGTCTCGTCGTCCGGGTGAGCGTGAACCACGAGCAGCCGTCCGTGGGGCACGACCGGTGCGGGCGACGGGTCTGTCACAGGAATCTCCTCGGGGGAAAGACAGACGAGTGCATGACCTGCGGCCGGACCGCCGGAGCGACCAGCCACAGACCATGCACTCGGGTGCACTGCTGGGTGAGGTGGTGCGTCAGTTCTTCTTCTGGCGCGAGAACGCGCGGGCACGCTCCGACTGGTCGAGGATGACCTTGCGGATCCGGACGACGTCCGGCGTGACCTCGACGCACTCGTCCTCGCGGGCGAACTCGAGCGACTCCTCGAGGGTGAGGTGCTTCGGCGGGGTGAGGTTCTCGAACGTGTCGCTGCTCGCAGCGCGCATGTTCGTGAGCTTCTTCTCCTTGGTGATGTTGACGTCCATGTCCTCGTTGCGCGAGTTCTCGCCGACGATCATGCCTTCGTAGACCTCCTGCGTGGGGTCGACGAAGAAGGAGCCGCGCTCCTGGAGGTTGATCATCGCGAACGGCGTGACGACGCCCGAGCGGTCGGCGACGAGCGAACCGTTGATGCGCGTGTCGATCGGGCCGAACCACGGCTCGTACCCAGCGGCGATCGAGGAAGCGATCCCGGTCCCGCGGGTGTCCGTGAGGAAGCGGGTACGGAATCCGATGAGACCGCGAGCCGGCACGACGAAGTCCATGCGGACCCAGCCGGTGCCGTGATTGGACATCGTCTCCATGCGGCCTTTGCGCTGGGCGAGCAGCTGCGTGATCGCGCCGAGGTACTCCTCGGGGACGTCGATCGTCATGCGCTCCATCGGCTCGTTTCGCTTGCCGTCGATCGTCTTGGTGACGACCTGAGGCTTGCCGACAGTGAGCTCGAAGCCCTCACGACGCATCTGCTCGACGAGGATGGCGAGCGCGAGCTCTCCACGTCCCTGGACCTCCCAGGCGTCCGGACGCTCGGTCGGGAGCACGCGGATGGAGACGTTACCGATGAGCTCCTTGTCGAGGCGGTCCTTCACCTGACGGGCGGTGACCTTGTGACCCTTGCCGCCCTTGCCCGCGAGCGGGGAGGTGTTGATACCGATCGTCATGGAGATCGCGGGGTCGTCGATCGTGATGAGCGGGAGCGGGCGAGGGTCGTCCGGGTCCGTGAGGGTCTCACCGATGGTGATGTCCTCGATGCCGGCGACGGCGACGATGTCGCCGGGGCCTGCGGACTCCGTCGGCACGCGGTCGAGCGCCTTTGTCTCGAGCAGCTCGGTGATCTTGACGTTCTGGAGCGTGCCGTCGGCGCGGGCCCACG
The DNA here is from genome assembly GCF_002564005.1 of Sanguibacter antarcticus. Lineage (NCBI taxonomy): Bacteria > Bacillati > Actinomycetota > Actinomycetes > Micrococcales > Sanguibacteraceae > Sanguibacter > Sanguibacter antarcticus. Next base: position 1,786,899 of record NZ_PDJG01000001.1, read on the forward strand.
CGACGGTCTGGCCCTTGCGGATCGTTCCGTTGAACACGCGCAGGAGCGCGAGACGTCCGAGGAACGGCGACGCGTCGAGGTTGGTGACGTGCGCCTGGAGGGGGTGGTCCTCGTCGTACGTCGGCGCGGGGATCTTCTCGAGGATCACCTTGAAGAGCGGCTCGAGGTCTTCGCTGTCGAGCTCTCCGCCCTCAGCGGGCGGGTTGATGGACGCGCGTCCGACCTTGGCGGCCGCGTAGACGACAGGCATGTCGAGGATCGCGTCGAGGTCGAGGTCGGGGACCTCGTCGTGCAGGTCGCTCGCGAGGCCCAGGAGAAGGTCTGTCGCCTCGGCGACGACCTCCTCGATGCGGGAGTCGGGGCGGTCCACCTTGTTGACCACGAGGATCACGGGGAGCTTGGCCACGAGCGCCTTGCGGAGCACGAAGCGCGTCTGGGGCAGCGGGCCCTCGGACGCGTCGACGAGGAGGACGACGCCGTCGACCATGGACAGGCCGCGCTCGACCTCGCCACCGAAGTCCGCGTGGCCCGGGGTGTCGATGACGTTGATCGTGATGCCGTCGGTCTGACCGGCGGCCAGGGCAGCAGGACCCGAGTAGTGCACAGCGGTGTTCTTCGCGAGGATCGTGATGCCCTTCTCGCGTTCGAGGTCACCGGAGTCCATCGCGCGCTCGTCGACGTGCGCGTGCGCACCGAAGGCGCCGCACTGCTTGAGCATGGCGTCGACGAGGGTGGTCTTGCCATGGTCAACGTGGGCGACGATCGCGACGTTGCGCAGGTCGGAGCGCACAGACATAGAGAAACTCATTTCACCGTGGGAGAGGAACGGGCACTGCGCGCGAGCGCGCACCGCTGGTCACCAAGAAGGTACGTCTTCACGAGCATCCGGTGCAGGTCGGAGCGGGAAGCTCTCGCATTCACGCTCGTACCTACCGGCATGCGGACGACGTTGGCCTAGGCGATCCTACCTCCTCGGTGCACATCCTGGGGCGAAGAGCGCCTAGACGTCTCCTCCCGACCGCTCGCCGAAGAGTGCACCGGCTCCCTTGAGCTCGGTGACCTCGTCGCCCAGACGGGCCAGCAGGGCGTGCCGCGCCTCGCGTCGCCGACGCTGCTCGACCGGGTCGGGAACCGGGGCTGCGGCGAGGAGCCTCTGGGTGTACTCCTCCTGCGGCGCGTGCAGCACCTCCTCCCGCAGCCCCTGCTCGACGACCCGACCGTTCTGGAGCACGACCACCCGGTGCGCGAGCGCGTCGACGACGGCGAGGTCGTGGCTGACGAAGAGGCACGCGAAGCGGTAGCGCTCCTGCAGCGCGGTGAACATCGCGAGGACGCTGGCCTGGACCGAGACGTCCAGCGCGGAGGTCGGCTCGTCGGCGACGAGCAGCTCAGGATCGAGCACGAGCGCACGAGCGATGCTCACCCGTTGCCGCTGTCCGCCGGAGAGCTCGTGGGGGTAGCGGTTCGTCGCCGATCGTGGGAGCTCGACGGCATCGAGCAGCTCGTGCACACGGGCCAGCCGCTTCTGGGCAGACCGCTCGCCGTGGACGACGAGCGGCTCCGCGATGCAGTCTCCTACGGGGAGCCGGGGGTTGAGCGATCCGGCCGGGTCTTGGAAGACGACGCCGATGCGCTTGCGCAGGGCCTTGAGCGGCCGGCGTCGCAAGGACCCGAGGTCTTCGCCGAACACCGAGACGGTCCCGCTCGCGGCAGGGATGAGCCCGAGGGTGCAGCGCCCGATCGTCGACTTCCCGGAGCCGGACTCCCCTACGAGCCCGACGATCTCCCCCGGCTCGACGGTGAAGGACACGGAGTCCACCGCACGGAAGGCTCGCTTGCCGAGGCTCTGGTACTCGATGACGACGTCGTTCAGCGCAAGGACCGGGGGCGAGCCGTCGACCACGGGCGCCACCGACGTGGGCTCCCCCGTCGTACGTACCTCTCCCATCCTCGCACCGAGCCGTGGGACAGCCCCCAGGAGCCTGCGCGTGTACTCGTGCTGCGGGTCCGTCAGCACGGACTGCGCGCTCCCGACCTCGACGATCTCTCCCTCGAGCATGACCGCCACACGGTCGGCCATGTCCGCGACGACCCCCATATTGTGCGTGATGAGGAGGATTCCCGTGCGCAGCGTGTCCTTGAGCGAGCGCAAGAGGTCGAGGATCTCCGCCTGGACGGTGACGTCGAGAGCCGTGGTCGGTTCGTCGGCGATGATCACCCGCGGCTCACAGCTGATCGCGAGAGCGATGACCACACGCTGACGCTGCCCGCCCGACAGCTCGTGGGGATACTGCTTGACCCGACGCTCCGGCTCGGGGATCCCGACGGTGCGCAGGAGCTCGACGGCCCGGGCCTCGGCCTGTGCACCGAGAGCGATGCCGTGCAGCTCGAGCGCCTCGGTCAGCTGGAGGCCGATCGTCAAGACAGGGTTGAGCGCCGTCATCGGTTCCTGGAAGACCATCGCGACGTCGTGGCCGCGCATCCGGCGCAGACCTCGCGCGTCGAGATCGCCGAGAGCCGTGTCCCCGACCCGGACCACCCCGGTCGTGCGCGCGTTCTTCGGCAGGAGGCCGAGCGCCGTCATGGACGTGACGGACTTCCCGGAGCCGGACTCTCCGACGAGCGCGACCACCTCGCCTGCCCGGACGTCGAGCGTGATTCCTCGCACCGCACGCACGTCGCCGAACTGCGTCGTGAACGTCACGGAGAGATCCTCGAAGGCGAGGACCTGCGGGTCCTCGGACTCCGCGCCGATGCCGGCGCGGTCGTCGGCGAGAGTCGTCATGAGCTCGTGCTCCTGTTCTGGCGGGGGTCGAAGGCGTCGCGCAGCCCGTCGCCGATGAAGTTGACGGACAGTGCGATCGTGAGGATGAAGAGTCCTGGCCACCAGAACAGCCACGGACGGGTGGTGAACGCGCTCTGGTAGTTGCTGATGAGCAGACCGAGCGACACGTCCGGCGGCTTGACGCCGAAGCCGAGGAAGCTCAGCGACGTCTCGAGCAGGATCGCCGAGGCGATCGCCAGTGTGCCTGAGACGACGATCACCCCGATCGAGTTCGGCAGGATGTGCTTGACGATCGTCCGGGGACCGCTCGTCCCGATCGCCCTCGCCGACAGGACGAAGTCGCGCTCACGGAGCGAGAGCACCTCGCCGCGCACGAGTCGCGCGAGACCCGTCCACGTCACGAGACCGAGCATCCCCGCGAGCGCGAGGACGCCAGACCGGGACGCGATCTGGCCGAGCACCGCCGCGAGGACGAGCAGCGGGATGACGATGAAGAGATCGGTCAGGCGCATGAGGACCGCCTCGACGATCCCCCGGTAGTAGCCGGCGAGCGCTCCGACGATCGTCCCGAGGAGCGTGCTGACGATGCCGACGACGAAGGCGATGATGAGCGAGATCTGCGTCCCGCGCATCGTCAGCGCGAAGTAGTCCTTGCCGGCGTTGTCCTGTCCGAAGGGGTGCTCTCCCCAGGCGAGCGGGACGAGGGAGAGCGTGGGCGCGCCGCCGTCGACGAGGTCGGCTGCCCGGCCGAAGTCCTTGTCCCACCACCCGGGGAGGGGTCCGACACCGATCGAGGTGAAGGCGAGCAGGACGACGAAGAGCAGGACCCCGAGCGAGACCATCGCCCCTGTGTGCCGGAAGAAGCGCCGTCGGACGAGCTGACCCTGGGTGTAGGAGCGTTCTTCCGGGCGCCCGGGCGCCGCGAGCGGCATGACGTGGCCAGGGACCGGGGAGATCCCGGCGGCTGTCGGTGACGGGACGTAGTCGTCCTGGGACGGTTCTGGCTGGTGCTCATCAGGCATGGGTGCCTCCGACGGACGACGGGACGGGCAGGCGGACGGACGACGCGCGCGGCACGGCGCTCACCGCCTGATCCTGGGATCGAGGAAGCCATAGGCGATGTCGGCGAGCAGGTTCATGAGGATCGCCGCTGATCCTGTGACGAGGAAGAACGCCATGACCGGTACGGGGTCGACCTGGGTCAGCCCCGTCTTGAAGAGCTCACCCATGCCCTTCCACCCGAAGACCTGCTCGGTGATCACGGCGCCTCCGATGAGGCCGGCGAAGTCGAACGCGACGATCGTCGTGATGGGGATGAGCGCGTTGCGGAAGGCGTGCCGGGTGATGACGGTGCGCTCGCTCAGTCCTTTGGACCGTGCCGTGCGGACGTAGTCCTGCTCGAGCACGTCGAGCATCGAGGACCGCGTGTACCTGCTGTACGAAGCGACCGAGATGAGGGTGAGCAGGATCGTCGGGAGGAGGAGCTGGGTGCCCTTGTCGATGGCGTCCTCCCAGAACGTGCCGACGAACCCTGGGGTCGACGCGCCGATCGTCGAGATGGGGCGCGCCTGGAGGGCGAGGTAGGACCCCCAGTACTCGACGACCTTGCTCGCTCCGACGAGGACTGCGAACACTGTCGCGGTGACGAAGGACACCAGCATCGCTTGCTTGCGGGAGTACCCGCCCATGAGCCTGCCGATGACGAGTGCGACACCGGCCCACAGCGCACCGAGGCCGAGGAGCACGATCGGGTGGGAAGGGTCGTCGATGACGTCGCGCAGCACGAGCGTCGCCACGACACCGACGACAGCGGTGGTCAGCGACGCTGCCAGCACCCGCTTGTTCGCCAGGCCGCTCACGAGTGCGGTCATGAGCACAGCGCACGCCACCCCACCGACGAGGAGGAGGCCTGTTGCCGGCACCACCCCGGCCGGCGGTTCGCGGAACCAGCCGTTCGCGCTGAAGACGGCGAGCGTCGTGACGACGTACAGCGCGCCCCCTCCGCCGGTGAGCAGACGACGACGCAGCGTTCCTCCGACGATCGCCTGGAGGAGCAGACCGCCGCCCAGGCCCACGAGCACGATCGTCAAGGGACTGATGTCTGGGTCCGCGATCCAGTTGTTGAACCGGATCGCTCCGTACTCCTTGAGGAGGACGGCCGCCCAGAAGACGGGGAGCGAGAAGAAGAGGAAGGCCAGCAGCGTCACGGCATAGTCGAAGCCGGAGTACTGCCGGATGGCGGTGAGGATGCCGACCGCGACGCCGACGACGATCGCGAGGAGGGTAGAGAGCACCACGAGCCGCAGCGTCGTCACGGCGGCGTTGCCCATGAGCTGCACGACGTCGACGCCGTTGCGCGTGGTACCGAGGTCGCAGCTCAGCGCGAAGCAGCGACCGACGCCGAGGAGCCAGCTCCCGTACCTCGTCCACCACGGGACGTCGAGGTCCATGGTCTCGATCCGCGCGTTCATGAGCGTCGCGCGGTTCTCGGCGTTGGACTCCCGCAGGTCCGCGAGGGGGTCGCCGGAGAGGGTCACGAGCCAGAACAGCAGCGCGGACGCGCCGAGCATGACGAGGAGCGAGATGCCGACCCGTCGGAGAGTGAATCTGAGCACGTGAGAACCCTTCGTTGCTACGTGAGAAGGATGGCGCAGCGAGAGCGGGACGGAAGGTGGTGACCTCCTGTCCCGCTCCCGCACGCCGCGAGCGGCGTGACCTGAACCGGCGCTGTCTGACCCGTCAGGGCCAGCAGGTCAGCAGGTCAGCGGACCCACTGCTCGGCGTTCCACACGGACTGGTCCTGCGTGGACGTCTTGATGACGTTCTGGATCGACGAGTCGAAGCCGACGAGGCCCGGGTGGGCGAAGACGGGGATGCCGTGGAGGTCGTCCCACAGCGCCTTCTCGATGATCTTCGTCTGCTCGAGGTGCACGGCCGGGTCGACCGACGCCTCGAGCGTCTTCCAGGCGGCGTCGACGTCGCTGTTGGAGTACCAGTTCCAGTTCTGCGGGGCGTCCGTGGCGTAGATGTTGCCGCCCGAGGCGATCTGACCGGATCCGGCCCACGCGAAGAGCGCGACCTCGAAGTCGCCCTTCGACCGCTCGCCACCTTCGTCGAAGAAGGTCGAGGAGCTCGCGTCGACGATCGTGAAGCCAGCCTGGTCACAGCTCGACTTGATGAGCGCGACCTCGTCGGCACGACGGGCGTTCCCGGCCGAGTAGCCGATGCGCACCTCGATCGGCGTCTCGACACCGGACTCTTCGATCTTGGCGCGCGCGCCGTCGAGGTCGACCTCGTCGTAGCGTCCGTCGTACGACGTGGCGAGGACCTCGTCGTAGGTGTCCTGGAACGGGAAGACCTCGCGTGCGTTCATGACGACGGCGTCCGGGTTGATCGGCTTGACGAGGTTGTCGACGATCTGCTGGCGCGGCACGCACATCGCGAACGCCTCACGGACCGCGAGGTTGTCCGCGAACGGCCCGCTCTTCTGGTTCAGGTCGAGGTGCTCCCAGGTGAGCGAGTCACCGGTGAGGATCGTCGCGTTCGGGACGGCCTGCAGCTGGGTGAGGGTGTCGACGGTCGGTTGCGGCTCGATGACGTTGAGGTCACCGTTGGCGAGCGCCTGGACGTGCGTGCTGGGATCAGCGAAACGGAACGTCAGGCGCTGGGTCGCCGCCGGCGTGCCCCAGTACGCGTCGTTCGCCTCGAGGGTGATGGACTGCCCTGCCACCCACGTCCCGAACGTGTACGGCCCGGCGACCGGGATGAGCGCTGCGTCCGGAAGGGTTCCTGGTGACGGGTTCTGCCACCCGGTGTTGAAGAACTCTGCGGCCTTCTGGATGGTCTCGAAGTCCTCGTCGAGGATCGCCTGGGTGAGCTCGTCCTCACCGAGACCGACCTGGTCGGCCACGATGTGTGCCGGGTACCACTGCCCGAGCCCGCCGACGAGGAGCTTCCAGTCCGCGTACGGGTTCTTGAACGTCACGACGAACTCTTTGCCGCCGAGCTCGCCCTCGGGGCCGTTCGGCACGTACTCGCCGTAGGAACCGCTCACGCTGTTGAAGAGCTGGCACTCCGGGTTCTCGGCGTAGAGCGTGTTCCCGCTCGTGTACGTCTGGATCGCCCAGTCGAGGACCATGTCGTCGTAGTCGATCGGGTTGCCGTCCGAGAACACCGCGTCCTCGTTGATCGTGTACCGGACGGTGAGCGGATCGTCGGCGAGCTTCTCGATGGTGCCGAACTCGGGGTTGCTGTAGATCGTCCCGTCGGTCCCGAAGTACGCGAACGACGTGCTGGTGCGACTGTTGACCACGGAGGTGTACACGTCATAGTTCTCGGGGATGGAGCCGTTGTAGCCGGCCCACTCGTCCTGCCCGACGGAGTAGAAGATCTCGTCGTCAGCGGTCTCGGCCGCTGGCAGGTCCAGCTTTGCGGTGCCGCCGGTCGTCGGGAACTCCTCTGGTGTGAGGGGTGCACCCTCTTCAGCTGCCTAGACGGAGTCGTCGTGGGCGCTCATGGAGCAGACGCCGCTCGCTGCGGTATCGGTCTCGGTGACCTCTTCGGTCCCGCCCGAGCAACCCGAGACCATCAAGATCCCGCTCGTCAGCAGCGCGACGGGCGCTGCCCTTCTCGTGAACTTCAATGTTCCTCCCCGACCAGATCGGGGGCGCCTGTGCCTACACAGGTATCCCGCCGGCGACGTGAGGCCGTCGGCAGGTGCCCCCTGCTTGGATCTGACGGTACGCACAGAAAGCGGTGCATTTGTGGAGGAACACCCGATGAGAGAGGATTGTTGCTCTTCTGATACCGATCGGTAACATCATGAGACGCGGATGTTACTGACCGGTAACGTCGTGTCGCGCAGCCCTCTCGCTCCCGATATGTCCGAGATCCTGGAGGGCCGGGCAGCACGACGGAGGGGCGGCGGCACCATGTGCCGCCGCCCCTCCGTCATCGGTCACACGTCGGAGTACGAGCCCGGCCCGGACGGCATGATGTCCAGGCGTGAGCCTGGGATCGCCCCGAGGAGCTCACGCGTGTACTCCTCTTGCGGGTAGTCGAACACCTCGTCCGTGGACGAGGCCTCGATGATCCGCCCGTTCTTCATCACGCAGACCTGGTCCGCGATCTGCCGCACGACCGCGAGGTCGTGCGTGATGAACAGGTAGCTCAGCCCAAGCTCGGCCTGCAGATCGTTGAGAAGCTCGAGGATCTGCGCCTGGACGAGGACGTCGAGTGCCGAGACTGCCTCGTCGCACACGATGAGCTCAGGTCGCAGTGCCAGAGCACGCGCGATCGCGATGCGCTGCCGCTGGCCGCCCGAGAGCTCGTTCGGGAACCGGCGCATGGTGGCCTGCGGGAGCGCCACCATGTCGAGGAGCTCGCGCACGCGCATCTCCCGCTCCTTCTTCGAGCCGACCTTGTGGATCCGCAGGGGCTCCTCGATCGTCCGGAAGATGGAGTACATGGGGTCAAGCGAACCGTAGGGGTTCTGAAAGATCGGCTGGACCCGCCGACGGAAGTCGAAGAGCTCCTTCTTGTCGAGCGTGCTCAGGTCGACGCCGTCGAAGAAGATCTTTCCCTCGGTCGGGTCGAGCAGGTTGAGCATGATGTTCGCGACCGTGGACTTGCCGGAGCCCGACTCCCCCACGAGCGCGACGGTCGTCCCGCTCTTGATCCGGAACGACACGTCGTCGACAGCCTTGAAGTCCTGGTGCTTGCCGGATCCACGGATCTGGAAGACCTTGGTGAGGTTCTCCACGATGAGGACGTCCTCGCGGTGGTCGTCTCCCTGTCCGCGTGTCGCCGCGAGCAGCTCCTTGGACTCGATGCCCGCAGCCTTTGCGCTCTGGATGCGCTTCGATGCCAGCGACGGGGCAGCCGCGACGAGACGCTGCGTGTACGGGTGCTGCGGGTTGGCGAGGATCTCGCGGGACGGACCGGACTCGACGACCCGCCCGCGATACATGACGACCAGCTGCTCGGCACGCTCGGCTGCGAGGCCGAGGTCGTGCGTGATGAACAGGACAGCAGTCCCGAGCTCCTGCGTCAGCTCCTCGAGGTGGTCGAGGATGGTGCGCTGGACAGTGACGTCGAGAGCAGACGTCGGTTCGTCGGCGATGAGGAGCTTCGGGCGCGCTGCCAGGCCGATCGCGATGAGCGCACGCTGGCGCATACCGCCAGAGAACTCGTGCGGGAACTGCTTCGCACGCCGGACCGCGTCAGGAAGGCCCGCTTCAGCGAGGAGCCCCGCGACCCGGTCGTCGATGTCGGCTGTCCCGGCCTTCGACGAGACCACCCTCGTCGCGGACGGCACACCGGCCTCCGAGAGGATCGTCACCGCCTCGGACCTGGTGGTGGACCCGACGACGAGCCGGTCTTCCACGACCGCCAACGCGGCGGGCAGCGATGCGCGCGGAAGATTCGACTTCTCACGCACCACCCCGAGGAGGGTCGCCTTCGCACGACGACCGATGAGAAGATCCCCGTCGGACGTTCCCTCACCGCTCGCACCGAGCCCGTGCTGGGTCCGACGCGTCACGTCGATCTCGTTGGCCTTCAGGCCTTCCTTGACCTGGTAACCGATGCTCCAGACGGGATTGAGGTTGGACATCGGGTCCTGTGGAACGAGGCCGATGGAGCTGCCGCGCAGAGCGACCATCTCATCGCTAGAAGCCTCGGTGATGTCCACGCCGTCGAACCAGATGGACCCGCCGGTCACCCGGCCCGTCCCCGGCAGGAGGCCGATGATCGCGTGGGCGCTGGTCGATTTTCCGGACCCGGACTCACCGACGATGGCGACAGACTGGCCCGGGTAGATGGTGAAGTTCGCACCGCGGACGGCCGGCACCTCACCCGCGAGGGTGGTAAAGCTGACGTCGAGGTCGCGGATCTCGAGAAGTGGCTCTTGGTCGTTCACGGCGGTCATCGCTTCCGCGCCTTCGGGTCGAGGGCGTCACGCACGGCGTCGCCCATCATGATGAAGCTCAGGACGGTGATAGCGAGCGCTGCTGAGGGGTAGAAGAGCACGCTGGCGTTCGTCCGGAGCGAGGTCTGGGCCGTAGAGATGTCATGCCCCCACGACAGGACGCTCTGCGGCAGCCCGATCCCGAGGAAGGAGAGCGTGGCCTCGGCGACGATGAAGATCCCGAGCGACACGGTCGCGATGACGATGATCGGCGCTGCGGCGTTGGGGATGACGTGGCGCAGGAGAGTCTCGAACTTCGAGGCACCGAGCGCTTTCGCGGCGGTGATGAAGTCGTTGTTCTTCACGGCGAGCACCGCACCACGGGTGATGCGTGCTACTTGAGGCCATCCGAACACGGAGAGGATAGCGACGACGTTGAGGACCGTCTTGCTGTCCTGGAACACCTGGCCGAAGACGATCGCTGCGAGCACGAGCGGGATCGCGAAGAAGATGTCGGTCACTCGCGAGAGGATCGTGTCGAACCATCCACCGTAGAAGCCAGCGATCGCACCGATCGCGGTTCCGAGGAGCACGACGCCGAGCGTCGTGAGGATACCGACCGTGACGGAGGCGCGCGCGCCGTAGATCACTCGGGAGTAGACGTCACAGCCCTGCCGGTCGAAGCCGAACGGGTGACCGGACTGCGGCTGGCCGAGGGAGTTGCGGAGCTCGCAGAACCTGGGGTCGACGGAGGTGAAGAGACCCGGGAAGAACGCCACGGCGAGCACGAGCACGATCAGGACTGCGGAGGCCCAGAACAGTGCACGGCCACGCAGGTCGCGCCATGCGTCACCCCACAGGCTGCTCGGTGCCTCGTTCTCATTGACCTTGTCGACGACAGCGAGAGGTGTTTCGCTCAGGTCGGCGACGAAGTGTGCCTGTGAGGGGCGACGCGCGGTGGTGGCCGCCCCGGAAAGGTCTTTGCGCACTGGGTTCACGCTCTCAGACATAACGGATCCTCGGGTCGAGGACGGCGTAAAGGAGGTCGACGAGCAGGTTTCCGATGATGTAGACGATCACGAGGATCGTCACGAAGGTCACCACCGTCGTCGGTTCTCCGCGGATGATGGCTTGGTAGAGAGTTCCACCGACACCCGGGACGTTGAAGATCGCCTCGGTCACGATGGCGCCGCCCATGAGGGCGCCGAGGTCGGCTCCGAGGAACGTCACCACGGGGATGAGAGAGTTCCTCAGCACGTGGACGTTGACCACGCGCGTCCGGGACAGCCCCTTCGCAGTCGCTGTCCGCACATAGTCAGCGGTGAGGTTCTCTGCGACCGAGGTGCGGGTGAGCCGGAGCACGTACGCGAAGGACACTGCTCCGAGCACCGCTGCCGGCATGAGCAGGCTCACGAAGTCCTCGTTCCCTCCGACTGTCGGAGGGAGCCAGTTGAGCCTCACGCCGAACGTGAACTGCATGACGAAACCGATGACGAACGTCGGGACGGCGATGACGATGAGGCTCACGACGAGGACGCTCGCATCGAAGATGCCGCCCTTGCGGAGCCCGGCGATGAGGCCGACGCCGATGCCGAGGACCGACTCGAAGACCATCGCGAGGATCGCGATCTTGAAGGTCACGGGGAACGCGCGAGCGATGACGTCCATCACCGGCTGACCCGAGAACGAGTTCCCGAAGTCGAGCGTGAAGATGCCCTTGAGGTAGAGCAGGTACTGGATGAAGAACGGCTGGTCGAGATTGAACTGCGCGCGGATCTGGTCGGCGACTGCTGGGGAGAGCCCACGCTCGCCGCCGAGAGCCTGGATCGGGTCTCCAGGAAGAGCGAAGACCATTGCATAGATCAGCAGAGTCGACCCGAGAAACACCGGGATCATCTGCAACAGTCTGCGTCCGATATAACGGACCATCAGGTCAATCCTTCCTTCGAGCCGACGGCGAGGAACGCGGCTCGTCCGTCGGCCACTGTAACGGGAGTACATACGAGGAGGCACACACGACGGTGGGGTGAGGACCCATGAGGGCCCTCACCCCACCGATGAAGCGGTCAGTCTAAGCGGTGCAGATCACCACTCGTTGATGGCGTTCGCCTCTGCCCACAGTTCCTTGGCCTTCTCGGGGTTGAACTCGAGAACCTCAGAGCCGGCCAGTGTCTCGTTCCAGCCAGCGATCGTCGGCGACGTGAAGTCCTTCGCCGGGGTACGTGTGCCCTGGAAGATCGTGTCCGTGATCGACTGACGGTCGATCGCCATAGAGATGGCCTGGCGACGGAGGTTGCCCTCTTCACCCTCGAAGTGCTCGAGGTTCTGAGCCATCGTGAAGGACTGGAACACTGCGGACGGCTGGTTGACCGCGCGGGTTCCGAGGTCGTCCTCGTAGGTCCCGAAGGCGCTGTCCGGGACGGCGTCCAGCACGTCGAGGTTGTTCGCGAGGAGGTCGTTGTACGCCGAGTCCTGGTTGTCGTAGAACGTGATCGTCACGCCGGCGTTCGCCGGCTTACGAACTCCGCTGTAGGACGGGTTCGGCTCGAGGTCGATGCTGACGTTGTGCTCCCACGAGCCGGGGGTGACCATGTAGGGGCCGTTGCCGATCGGGTTCTCGCCGAACGCAGCCATGTCCGTGAAGGCGGCGGCCGGGAGCGGCATGAACGCGGTGTAGCCGAGGCGGAGCGGGAAGTCAGCCTCAGGCTGCTGGAGCTGGACCGTGAACGTCGTGTCGTCGACGACGTTGAGGCCGGTGAGCTCTGACTCCTCGTCGTAGGAGAAGCCTTCGATGCCCTCGAAGAAGTACGAGGACAGCTGAGCGTTGCTCAGGAGCCCGCCGTACTTCCAGGCGTCGACGAACGAGGCGGCGGTGACCGGCTCGCCGTTCGTGAAGGTGGTGCCGCCCTTGATCTTGATCGTGTAGAGCTGGTTGTCCGTCGTCTCGATCGACTCGGCCAGCTCGTTCACGGGAGTGCCGTCAGCCTCGTAGGAGACGAGCCCGGCGAAGATGAGGTCGGTGATCTTTCCGCCACCGGTCTCGTTCGTGTTCGTGGGAACGAGAGGGTTCGCAGGCTCGGAGCCGTTGACGAGGACCGGGGTTCCGTCAGCCTTGGTCACCGCGTAGTAGAGCGGGACGCTGTTCCAGCCGAAGGCCACGTCAGCGACGTTCTCCGAGGAGCCGCCGGTGACGTTGGAGTACCAGAGGGGGATCGCGGGAAGGTCCTGGAACAGGACCTCCTGAGCCTGGTCGAAGATCACGTTGGCGTCTTCGAGCGTCGCTGCGGCCTGTCCCTGGCTGAGGAGGGAGTCGAAGTCTGCGTTCGAGTAGTCGCCGTCGTTCGAGCCTGCACCCGTGCCGTAGATCGGGCCGAGGAAGTTGTAGAGGCTGGGGTAGTCAGCCTGCCATCCGGTGCGGAACGCGCCAGTCATCTTGCGCTCGGTGACGTCCGAACGAAGCTCGGCGAACGTCGCGTAGTTCTGTCCCTCAGCGTTGATGCCCAGGGTGTTCTTGATGCTGTTGGTCGTCGCGTCGACCCAGGCCTGGTGTCCGCCGTCACCGTTGTAGGCGATGGTGAAGACGTTGTCGGACGTGCTGGCGGTTGCCTCGTCGCCGGCGTCGTCGCTGCTGCCGCACGCCGTGAGCGCGAGCGCTCCGACCGCCGCGAACGCGGTGATCCGGCTGAGCTTCCTGATCTTCAATGTTCCTCCCGAGGGACTGGAGCACCCTGTGGATCCCGGCAGCCCGTGACCTCGTCGTATCTCGACGGGGCACGGAGATGCCTCGGGCGTCCTTGCTTAGACAGAAAACTACGCAGCGCAAGATGTGCTGCGAACCACTTCGGCCCCTCAGGCCTCGATCGTTACCGAGTTGATACTGCACGGTAACTTTGGTTACGCAGCGTTCACATAGTGAACATGCTCTTGACGAAACGTTGCGATAGCAGGCCGCGCGCATATCTCGGGACGGTATCGGCGCCAGAGTTATCAGGAGTCACACATCGAGGGAAAGAGTTTTCCGAGCCGCACCTCCACGGGACACCAACCCACCCAGGGGCGGCGGTTTGGGTACTGTTGTCAGAAATCGGCCTCGGGAGGGCCGCACGTCGCCTCTCACGTGTAGACGGTCGCCAGCAGCTCGTCGTACTGGCGAATCTCAAAAGTCTGCACCTTCACCTGGATGCTCGCGAGTCGACGGACCTTGTCCAGGCTCACCAGCTCGGTCGCGGCCTCCGCCATCGAGACACCGCCGACGTGGTGAACCCGCATGAGCTCGATCCACATCCGGCCCTGATCCACACCAGTGGCCGCAGACAGCGCGCTCAGCTCCTCAGCCGTGGCGAGCCCAGGCATCGTGGCAGCCGGCATACCGGCCCCCATGCCCATCCACGCCATCGTCGTCGTGGGCGCCGCGGTGGACAGCCCCCAGTCCGCCAGCCACGCCCGCATCATGCCGACCTCGATGGCCTGGTTCTGCAGGACCTCGGCCGCTGCCGCCTGCACCGGGTCACCGGTGTCCCGACCCAGCACCCGCTGACACAGCGCCAGAGCCTGAACATGGTGCAGCGTCATGTCGGCACAGAAGCCGGCGTCGGTATCGCTCGGCGAGGTCTCCTCTGCCTCCTCAGCGGCACTGTCCGACGACGCCCCCGCTTGCACCGCAGCCCCACCGGCGAACCCCAGCGCCCCGACGGCTCCCGCGATGAGGAACCCACGTCGGGACGAGGACGGACGGGTCACCGCGGGCCACCCCCGCCGCCGCCTGCTGCACTCACGTCGACGACCCCGGCATAGCATCCGATGACATAGGGAAAGGTCGCCGTCGTGTAGTAGGCGTAGGTGCCGTCAGCGTCGGTGAGACCGTTGCACTGGTCGAGATCACCGGACCCCTCGACGTAGGAGTGCGCAGCCCATGTGTCGGACGCGAAGAGCGACTCGTCGGTGAGCTCCCACGACGAGGTGTACTGGTCGGCTCCCGTATAGATCGGGTAGCCGTCGAGGGCATAGCCGACCAGCTGCGGCTCCTGCGCGACCTCCGCAGGGGTGAAGAGGCAGTCTGTGCTGTCCGACGACAGCACCTGGTGGATGTGGAAGCCGGTCGGGCCGTTGTGGCTCCCGCACTCCGACAAGGCTCCCTCGAGCGAGTTGACGTCGCCGCCGGTCCCCTCGGTCGGTCCGTAGATCGGAACACCGTCGAGCGCCACAGCCGCGATCCCGAGGTCCGGCACGGCGGTGACCTCGTCGGCCATCGTCGGTGTGGAGGTGATGGTGAACGAGTAGTCCGCCGCCTGGGGCGAGCCCGGCGAGGTCTCGACATAGGTGTAGTCAGGGATCCCGTTGCTGGTGATCGCGAGGTCGTCGCCCTCGCAGGTAGCGCTCACCTCCGGGTCGTCGAGGTCCGCGTTCGCCGACCCCCGCGTCACGAACAGCGCCGCTGTCTCTGCACAGGTCAGACCGGTTGCAGTACTGCCTGTGGCAGCGTCTGCCGAGGGCTCGGCATCCACGGTGGTGTCTGTGGTGTCGTCTGTGGTGTCGGACGAGCTGGTGGCAGGATCCTCCGTCGAGGTGTCGACGCTGCACCCGGCTGCCACCAGCACCGAGACGAGAGCGGCCGACACGAAGAGGCGTGCGGCCTGGCGAGAAGGTCTGCGCGGTGCGTAGAGCTGAGTAGACATCTGAGTACGCTCCTGGAGACAAGGGACGGGACGCCGTGCTGTGAGCGGTGCGCGGTGCGCGCCGACAGACAAAGATGCTGTCCGAGCGGTCTGTGAGCCCGGTGTGAGCGTCCTGTACCCCGGCTGTCGTCTCCCCGCCGTGGTCGATCCACGGAGACGCCGGAGGGCCGGCGGGGCACATGCCCCGCCGGCCCTCCGGATCGGGATCAGCCGATCGGCACCGTGAGGTCGTAGATCGTCACCCCGTCGACCGTCTCGGCGGTGTACGTCTCGCTCACCCAGGTAGCGATCGTCGTGGTCCCTTCCTCCGACGCCCGACCACCGCCAAGACCGGCACCGGCGCCTGAGCCGTTGGCGATGTAATAGTGGATCTCACCGTCGGCGACGTAGGCCTGGAACTGCTCGAGCGTCGGGGACGGGTCTCCCCCGTTGAAGCCGCCGATCGGCATGACCGACTTCTCCGTAGGGAGCTGGTAGCTCGCGGCGCTCTGCGCATCTGTGGTCGCAGCGACCCAGGTGTAGGAGTCTGCGTCGGTGAGCAGCATCTCGACGATCGTGTCGCTGACCGTCGTGCTGCCACGTCCGTTCGCCCCAGCGCCCTGGGCACCGGCCGCAGCCTGCCCAGCAGCATCCTGGCCACCGAGCGCCTCACCACCAGGCAGCTCCCCAGCAGCGCCCTGCCCACCGCGCGCCTGCCCGGCGGCTGGGCCGCCTGCGCCTCCAGGGAGCGCACCGGCACCGGCGGCCGCGCCGCCCCGAGCCCCTGAGGCGGAGCCCTCGACGGCGGGGCCTGTCGTCACCGCGCCACCCGTGTGCGGGGTCAGGACGGTCTGCACCGTCCACGACGTCGGGCCGGCGAACGCGGCGACCAGAGCCAGCACGACGCCGGTCCGGAGCACCGCAGGACCGAACCTGCGGCCGAGCAGCAGCCCAGCCACGGCGAGCAGGCCCACGACGAGGACGACCCACCGGAGCCACGGGTTCCACTCAGGAGACCTCGCCAGGACGATGAAGGCCCACCCGGTGGTGACCAGCGAGACGGCCGCGAGCAGCGGCAGAGCCCACGTCTCTGTCCGGCGTGTCCACAAGAGCCACGCTCCGATCCCCACAACTGCGCCGATCGAGGGCGCGAGTGCGACCGTGTAGTACTGGTGGAACGTCCCGTCCATGAGCGAGAACGTCAGACCAGAGACCACGAGGGTCGCGCCCCACAGCAGGAGCGCTGCACGGCGTACGTCGGTCCGTACCTTCCGGCCCAGGATCCACAGGCCGAAGAGGCCGAGGAGGAGCGCTGCGGGGATGACCCACGAGACGTGCCCTCCGAGGTCGCCGCTGAACATCCGCAAGACGCCGACGTTCGAGCCGAACCCGCCACCGCCGCCGCCGGCCGGTGCGCCACCTCCGACAGCGTTGGCGCCGGCAACCGCGTTCCCTGCCGCGTCTGCGGCACGCCCGGTGCCTGCTGCTGCACCGCCGGTGGCCGCAGCACCGGGGACTGCACCGACGCCGGTACCAGCGGTACCGGTAGCCGTGCCCGCGGAACGGCCGAAGATCCGACCGAGCCCGTTGTACCCGAAGGTCAGGTCGAAGAAGGAGTTGTTCGTCGATCCCCCGACGTACGGGCGATCCGCTGCGGGGGTGAGCTCGACGATCGCGACCCACCATCCGGCAGTGACGACCATCGCGACGAGCGCGAGCAGGCTGTCGCGGATGCGGTGCCAGATCGAGATGGGCGCAGCCACGAGGTAGACGACGGCGATGCCCGGGAGGACGAGAACTGCCTGGAGCTGCTTGGTGAGGAAGGCGAAGCCGATGAGGGCGCCGGCGATCACCAGCCAGCGGGTGCGCCCATCCTCGACCCCCCGGATCGTGAGCGCGACCGCGAGGGTCAGGAGCAGCACGAGAAGGGCGTCGGGGTTGTTGTACCGGAACATCAGGGCGGCGACGGGAGTCAACGCCAGGACCGCACCGGCGATGAGGCCGGCCTGGGCGCTGAAGTAGCGGCGGACCGAGGAATAGACGATGCCGACGGTCGCGACCCCCATGAGAGCCTGCGGCACCAGCATCGCCCACGAGTTCAAGCCGAAGATCCGCACCGACAGTGCCATGATCCACAAGGAGGCTGGCGGCTTGTCGACAGTGATCGAGGCAGCAGCGTCAGACGCTCCGAAGAGGAAAGCCTTCCAGCTGACGGAGCCCGCCTGGACTGCGGCGGCATAGAAGGAGTTGGCCCAGCCTGAGGCGGACAGGTCCCACAGGTACAGCACACCGGTGGTCACCAGGAGGGCGATCAGGGCGGGGCGCTCCCACCGTTCGCGCGGGGCGGGGACGAACGTGTCTGCGGCCGCACTCGTCGGGGGCACCGTCGGAGGTATGGGGACCGCCGACGGGCTGGTCACCCCGTCCTCGACCTCGGTGCTCGGGGGGACGGTCATGGGCGTGCTCCTTCGGTGAGGCCATCGGCTACGACGGTGGCTCCGTTGGTATCGGGGACGGTGCCGGCACGTGGTCGGAAGACCCAGTGCCGGAAGAGAAGGAATCGCAGCACGGTCGCCACGAGGTTGGCGACGACGAGGACCGCGAGCTCGACGGAGTGCGGTGCGGTCGGTGCGAGGACCCCGACGAGGGCCAACGAACCGGACGTCAATGCCCAGCCGAAGAAGAAGACGAGCAGGCCTTGCCCCTGGTGGCGCGCGGCGTTCGTCGAGCCGCGGAACCCGAAGGTGACTCGCCGGTTCGCAGCCGTGTTGGCGATCGCGGTGATGAGCAACGACGTGACGTTGGCTCCTTGTGCGCCCAGCGGCTGGCGGAGCAGCAGATAGATCAGGGCAAAAGCGAGTGTGGAGGCCACACCGACGATGATGAAGCGGACGAGCTGGTGCAGGAGCGCTGACCGCGCGGGGGCGTCGGCCGGCTCGACGACTCCCTGGACCACACGGGTCTGGGAGTCTCCGACGAGCGGTAGGTGCTCCCGGATCTCGCTCAGTGGGAGCGCTCCCGACATCAGCTCACGGCCGACCCGGCCGACTCCTCGGAGGTCGGCCATCGCTGTCGCGACGATGTCGACCCGAGAGTCCGGGTCGTCGACCCAGTCCACCGGGACCTCGTGGATCCGCAGCCCGGCCCGCTCGGCGAGCACGAGCAGCTCGGTGTCGAAGAACCAGCCGGTGTCCTGGACGAGCGGGAGCAGCTCCCGCGCGGCGTCGGCCCGGATCGCCTTGAACCCGCACTGGGCATCGGAGAACCGGGCGGCGAGAGAGGTTCGTAGCAAGAAGTTGTAGGAGCGGGAGATGAACTCGCGCTTCGTGCCGCGAACCACGCGGGACGAGCGCGCCAGGCGCGTGCCGATCGCGACGTGCGAGTGCCCGGAGACGAGCGGCGCGACGAGAGGAAGAAGAGCGGACAGGTCGGTCGAGAGGTCGACGTCGCAGTAGGCGAGCACCTGCGCGTCAGAGGTCGACCAGACGGTAGCCAGCGCACGGCCCCGCCCCTTGGCGTCCAGGTGGACGACCTTCACCTGCGGCAGCTCAGCGGCCAGCCGTTCGGCCACCGCCAGGGTGCCGTCGGTCGAGGCGTTGTCGGCGATGGTCACCCGAGCGGAGAACGGCAGCTCTCGGGTCAGGTAGGCGCACACGGCGCGGACGGAGTCCTCGAGGCCAGCAGCCTCGTTGTAGACCGGGATGACCAGGTCGAGCACGGGGCCCGTTCCTGGGAGTACGGCCTGCGGCTGAGTCCGCGGGTCTGTCTCGTTCGTCGGGAATGTCTCAGCAATCATCATGCTCACAGAGTCGACCAGCAGGTTGAACGGGCCCTAGGGCTCACCTGTGGATCACCTGAGGATCCACCGTCACTCCTGACAACAGCATGGATTGACCGGACTCGCCCTGAGCGATAACCCGTGACGGCCCTCGAATGGTCACCTAGCCTCGATCTTTCATCGGGCTCATGAGGTGGGTCGTTTGGGCGTCAGGGCGCCTACTCGGGTGTGATTCTGCCTTGTGGGTATGACAGATGGTCCCGTGTCGTCGGGTTGGGCGCCGGTTCCAGGTCCGGGTGGTCGCGCGGGGGTCGTTGAGTCAAGGGTGTGCTGGCGCTCAGCCGGGTGCGGGTCGGGCTCGCAGGGCTTGGACTGCTTGAGCGGCCAGCGCTGCCCAGGGCGCTCGGTTGGAGAGGCGGAGCCAGGTGCGCCGGCCGGTGCGGGCGATGACGGCGGGGATGGTGAACAGGCGTAGGCGCAGGCGTTTGGGTTCCCAGCGGCGGGCCTGGTGGTCGGTGAGGGCGAGCATGCCCATCCAGGCCAGGAGGTCATTGGCGAGGGCGACGATCGCGCACCAGATCTGATTCTGGGCGAAGGCCTTGAGGGGGAGGTTGCGCAGACCGGTGTCCTTGGCGATGCGGATGCGGTCTTCACATCTGGCGCGGCGGCGGTGGCGCAGCTCGAGGTCAGCGAGCTGACCGGCGGGCGTGTTCGTCACGAACGCGGTGATGCGCATCCCGTCAACGTCCTCGAAGCGCAGCTGGGCCCCGGGGTGGGGTCGTTCCTTGCGAACGATGACGCGCATGCCTGCCGGCCAGGCGGTCAGGTCCATCAGGTCGGTGAGCTCAGCGATCCAGGCGCCGTCACGGACCTCGTCGTGAGCGTCCAGGGCCGGGGCCCAGACGGTCTCGGGGATGCGGGCCAGCAGGTCGGGGGTGTTGCCAGGCAGCGTGAACCCGACCGAGTAGCCCAGGCGGTGGGTCGTGAGCCATTCGATGAGGGTTTTGGTTCCGCCTGCGCCGTCGGTGCGGACCAGGATCTTCTTACTGCCCCGCGTCCGCCCGCCATGACCAGGGAGCTGAGCCAGAGCATCTCGGAGAACCGCGATGTGATCGGCGGCGGTGTTCGACCCGGCATTGCCCGGCCGCAGCATGATCGCCAGCGGTTCCCCGGTCCCGGCGCCGCCGTGGTCGACGAACGCGCACAGGGGATGGAACCCGAACCCGCGCTTGAACGTCGGCGCCGCGTTCTCCTTCTCCGAATGCGCCGTGACCAGCGTCGCGTCGAGGTCGATGACCAGAGGGTCCACCGCGCTGGCGCCCGCGTCGGGGGCGCGCTCACCAGCCAGGCGCCAGGCCGCCGAACGGGCCGCAGCTCGGGCGGTGTTGATCGCCGCCAACGCTGCCGGGGCATCAGCGGCCAACGCCGCGATCGTGCGCGAAACCGTCGGATCCGAGGCGACCGCGCCATAGACACCGGGCTCGGCGCGCAGCACCGCGACGTCCGCCAACGCGTCCCCACCCAACGCCAGGGCGACCGCCAGGTCCACGATCACCTTGCCCGGGTCGTGGAACGCCGTCGGCTTACGCCACCGCGCCAAGCCCGTCGACAACGCCCGATCCAGACCCGTCGCCCGGACCGTCTCGGTCAACAGCACCCCACCAGCCTGACCAACCGCGGACGTCGCCGACGTGACGATGTTCAGACGGGGATACGCGACGGTAGTCTTCACCTTGAAGGTGCTCCTCGAACTAGTCAGAATCGGTCCTCAACAAACCGTATTCTTCCAGGTCAGGAGCACTTTCTTGCGTCATGACACCTACTGAGACCCACCCCGCCATGAAAGCCCGAGGCTAGTGTGGACGCCATGACCATCGCCGTCACTGCCGTCTCAGGCCAGCTAGGACGTTCCATCGTGGGAGCGATCGCACGCCTGGATCCCGCTCAGACGATCGTGGGTCTCGCTCGCACGCCGGAGCGCGCCGACGGGTTGGGTATCGACGTCCGCCCAGGCGACTACTCGGACATCGACCGACTGTCGAGATCGTTGCAGGGCGTGGAGACGCTGCTGCTCGTGTCAGGCAACGAGCAGCCCGAGAAGCGTGTCCGTCAGCACCGCAACGTTCTGGATGCCGCCCGGGCAGCCGGCGTGACCAAGGTCGTGTACACCAGCGTGCAAGGAGCGGAGGAGGGCACAGCGTTCTCTCCTGTCGTGCAGAGCAACCGCCAGACCGAGGCCGACGTCCGCGACAGCGGGATGGACTGGGCGATAGGACGCAACGGCATCTACATCGAGCCGGACGTGGAGAGCATCGACGCCTATGTGGCGGCGGGCGAGGTCGCGAACTGCGCTGGCAGCGCGAGGTGCGGTTACACGACCCGGTCGGAGCTGGCCGAGGCCTATGCCCAGATGCTGGTCCAGCCGGCGCACAACCAGCGCACGTACATGCTCCATGGCGAGCCCATCACTCAGGCGCAGCTGGTCGCCCATCTCAACAGCGCGTTCGGGACGCAGCTCGTCTACCGCTCGATGACCGTCGAGGAGTACCGCGAGGACCGCGTCGCAGCGCTCGGCGGGTTCATGGGGTCGGTGATCGCCGGGATCTACGAAGGCATCCGTACCGGAGCCCACGACCAACCGAGCGACTTCGCAGAGGCTGCCGGACGACCGCACCACGGATGGGACGACTACTTCTCTGCACGTCCTTCAGCAGTCTGAGGGCACCGACCGCCGTGCGCGGGGCGGGTTCTTCTGTCGCTGGGCTGGGTCGACGACGGTGTCCAGACCCGGCTGATAGCGTCGGTTCTCATGAGACGCCAGATCGCACTCGTCCCGACCGTCGTGCTGACGGCAGCGCTTCTCGCCTCGTGCGCCGACACCTCCGAACCTGAACAGACACCGGCCGCAGCCGAGTCGAGCAGCAGCGACAGCTCGACCGACGACACGTCGCAGGATGCAGACTCGCAGGAGTATCCCGACGTCGTCGACGCCGTCCTCACCGCCAGCGGCGACGATTTCACGATCGCAGTGACGATCTCGTCCCCGTATGACAGCGCAGACCGCTACGCGGACGGGTGGCGGGTGCTCAACGCCGACGGCGACCTCCTCGCGGAGCACGACCTCGGGCACGACCACGCCAGCGAGCAGCCGTTCACCCGGACCAGCAGCGCGTTCGCGATCCCCGACGACGTCGACGAGGTCACCGTCGAGGGGCGCGATCAAGACAACGGGTACGGCGGCGCGACGGTGACGGTCGAGGTTCCGCGCTAGCTGTTGCTCGCTGTTCTAGACGTTGAAGCGGAACTCGACCGCGTTCCGTAGCCGAGCACCAATTCGTAAGACGCGTGAGCAGGCGCCTGAGCAGCGTCCCTGTGGATAAGGCGGCACGAGAACCTTGCCACTGCCTGCGCGCGGCGCTGCTCACCGGGGTGGTTAGGCTGGCTGGATGGCGACAGTTCTTCTCGTGCGGCACGGCCGCACCACAGCAAATGCCACCGGGCTGCTGGCCGGGAGGGCCGTCGGCGTCGGTCTCGACCAGATCGGCCGCGACCAGGCTGCTCTCACCGGAGACCGGCTCGCGGCCGTTCCCCTGGTCGCGGTGGTGTCGAGCCCTCTCGAGCGTTGTCAGCAGACCGCTCAGCACATCCTCGAGCGCCAGACGGGCACACCGGTCGCTTCGGTCGATTCCGATCTCATCGAGTGCGACTACGGGCGGTGGCAGGGCCGCACGCTCTCCGAGCTCGCAACCGAGGATCTGTGGCCGCTGGTGCAGTCGCAACCATCTGCGGTCGTCTTTCCCGACGGGGAGTCCATGGCTGCGATGCAGGCTCGGTCGGTGGCAGCGATCCGCCGTCACGATGCAGCCGTCGAAGCCGAGCACGGGCCTGAGGCCGTGTGGGTTGCGGTCAGCCATGGCGACATCATCAAGTCGATACTCGCCGACGCGCTCGGTATGCACCTCGATCTGTTCCAGCGCATCGCCGTAAGTCCAGCATCCGTATCGATCGTGCGCTATGGCGCTGGCCGGCCGAGCGTCCATGCGACCAACACGGAGGCGGGTGACCTGTCGTGGCTGTCGAAGGGCATCCGCTCCGGCGATGCACCGGTGGGTGGTGGCGCAGGGCACAGGGCGCCGTCAACCACAGGCGCTTAGGCTACTGACATGCCTCCACACGTTCACGAGTTCGACTGGCCCGACCGGGCCGTCGTCGGCACCATCGGCTTTCCCGGGGCGCGCACGTTCTACCTGCAGGTGCGCTCGGGGACGCGGGTGGTGAGCATCGCCCTGGAGAAGCAGCAGTCGGCCCTGCTCGCAGAGAAGATCGACGAGATCCTCGACCAGCTCATCACCGTCGAGGGCAATCCTTTCAGCGTTCCTACTGGCACTCCCCCGGAGCTCGTCGACAACGATCAGCTCGATGCCGTCGAGGAGACCTTCCGCACCGGCGCCATGAGCCTCGGCTGGGACCCGACGACAGCCCAGGTCGTCCTCGAGGCCTACCCCATCACGGACGCCGATGAAGATGCCATCGTCGAGATGCCTGACGAGGACGACTCTGACGAGACCGAGATGCTTCTGGTGCGCATGCCGGTGGGCACCGCCCGTGCGTTCGCCAAGCGCACCCGGGAGATCGTGGGTGCCGGGCGCCCAGCATGCCCAGCCTGCGGCTACCCGATGGACCCCGACGGGCACATCTGCACCCCTCCCGAGGACTGATGCCGGCAACCGACCTGGTGACCACCGAGCTGACGATCACCGGCCGCATCAGGACGGCGTCCAACGCCACTTTTCTCGGCACCATCGGCGACGTGACCGTCGTCTACAAGCCGATAGCCGGAGAGAGTCCGCTGTGGGACTTTCCCGACGGCAACCTGGCGCACCGTGAAGTGGCCGCCTATTTGGTCTCGCAGACACTCGGCTGGGGCGTGGTACCGCACACCTGGCTGCGCGACGGTCCCCTCGGCGAAGGAATGGTCCAGCTCTGGCAGGAACCGGACGCTGACCAGAGCGCCGTCGACCTCATCGCGACAGAGCAGGTGCCGAGCACCGGCTGGAAGCACGTCCTCGAGGGACAAGACGAGAGCGGACGGCTGGTCACCCTCGTTCACGAAGACTCCCAGGCACTCCGGCATATGGCAGTGTTCGACGTGATCGTCAACAATGCCGACCGCAAGGGCGACCACATCCTCGCCATGCCGGACGGCCACCGGCACGGCGTGGACCACGGGCTGACCTTCCACCGTGACCACAAGCTGCGCACGGTCCTGTGGGGATGGCTCGGAGAGTCTCTGGCTGCTGACGAGCTCGACGGCATCGATCGCGTCAGCGAAGGGCTGCAGGGAGACCTGGGACGCGACCTCGCAGAGCTGCTCAGTGCCCGAGAGATCGCCGCGCTCACCGCTCGCTGCTCCGCGTTGCGCTCGGACGGGCAGCTTCCGGCTCCCTCCGGCGAGATGCCGGCGGTTCCCTGGCCGCTGTTCTGAGAGGTGTACCGGAATAGGAGCCGCCGGGGGCGCAAGATCTAGACGTTGAAGCGGAACTCCACCACGTTCCGTCACAGAACAACCTCTGGATCGACAGGTGACGTGTGGGTCGCGATCATCCTGTAGCGGGCAGCAGCGCAGAACCTCTTCGAGCTCAGACTCTCGGTTGCCAACCAGTGCATCTTGGAATCGAGACACTCGTGCAACCGAGGATCCCGTGGTCCACGAGCCATCCTGAGTAACCTAGAGCCTTGTTTCGAATGCGGTCCCGGCGCGGTGGACGACAGGTCTCCGGGGACCATCCGCACAGCTCACCCACGCCCGTCAGCTCTCCTGAGCCGAACCCGGACCATGCGTGGAAAACACTCGCACCGCGGCGTATACCGGCTCTTCCCAGATGAGGGTGTAGTGCCGGTCTGATTCGACGGGTGAGGCGTTGGGAAGTAGGGGTCGAGGCCTCCCTGAGGATGGGAGTTCCTACGCTCGCCATCTGGAAGACCTCGACATGCTTGACGCTGCCTTCATGCCCTCTGACCTGACGACGTTCTGCTGCCTGGACGAGCTGGGACTTGTCGCGACCGGGCAACGACTGGAGCCCGATTGAGCGGTCCTGGCCTGCCGGGTCGCGAACCTTGATCCGTGGTGCCAGGAATGTGGCTGCGTGGGAGTGGTGCGTGACACCGTGATCCGACAGCTGGCCCATGAGCCGTTCGGGTGGCGCCCCACGCCTTCTTCTGGTCCGGTTGCGCAGCTACCGATGCACCGGCTGCGGCCGACTCTGGCGTGAAGACCTCACTGCGGCGGCCGAGCACCGCGCCCGCCTCTCACGCCGGGCACTGCGGTGGGCGTTGGAGGCGCTGTTGTCGGCCACCTCACCCTCACGCGGATCGTGCAGGGACTCGGGGTCGCCTGGGACACCGCCGACGACGCCGTCCTGGCCGAAGGCAGACGTCGTCTCATCGATAACCCTGACCGTTTCGAGGGGGTCGCCGTCCTCGGGGTCGATGAGCACGTGTGGCGCCACACCCGCCGCGGGGACACGTACGTCACCGTCAACATCGACCTCACCCCGATCCGGGACGGGACGGGACCGGTCCCTCGCGGCTGCTGGACATGCTCCAGGGCCGCACCAAGGCCATGTTCAAGACCTGGCTCGCCGCTCGCCCCCCCCAGGACTGGCGCGATCGGGTAGAGGTCGTCGCGATGGACGGTTTCGCGGCTCATCGCAGACGAGGGTGTAGCGAGTCGGTGAGGCTGGTGGGCGCGTCGCTGGCTGGGTAGGGGTCGAGGCCTTCCGATGATGGGAGTTCTGACGCTGCCCATCGGGAAGACCTCGACGTGCCCGACGCTACCTTCGCTTGCCCTGACCTGACCACGTTCGCTCGCTTGGACGAGCTCGGCCTGCAAGTGGTCGGGCAGCGCCTCGAGCCCGATCGGACGGTCCTGGCCTGCCGGGTCGTGCAGGACGACGGGTGGTGTCGACGCTACGGCTGCGAGGGCAGTCCGAGAGACAGCGTGACTCGCCGGCTCGCCCACGAGCCGCTGGGCTGGCGTCCCACGACGTTGCTCGTCACGGTGCGTCGCTACCGGTGCACCGGGTGTGGGCACGTGTGGCGTCAGGACACCACCGCCGCGGCGGCGCCTCGCTCGAAGTTGTCGCGTCGCGGGCTGGCCTGGGCGTTGGAAGGGCTCGGCGTCCAGCACCTGACGATCGCCCGCATCGCGGAGAGCCTCGCGGTGTCCTGGCACACCGCCAACGACGCAGTGTTGGCCGAAGGCCGCCGGGTCCTGATCGATGACCCGGCCCGGTTCGACGGCGTCGCCGTGATCGGCGTGGACGAGCACGTCTGGCGGCACACCCGCCGCGGCGAGAAGTGCGTCACCGTGATCATCGACCTGACCCTGATCCGCGACGGCACCGGCCCCGCACGGCTGCTGGACATGGTCGAGGGCCGGTCCAAGGCAGCGTTCAAGTCCTGGCTCGCGGACCGCCCCGAGCCTTGGCGACAGAGCTTGGAGGTCGTCGCGATGGACGGGTTCACCGGGTTCAAGACCGCCACCACCGAAGAGCTGCCCGATGCCGTCGCGGTGATGGACCCCGTCCACGTCGTGCGCCTGGCCGGGGACGCCCTGGACAGGTGCCGGCGCCGCGTCCAGCAGGACCTGCACGGTCACCGGGGCCGCGCGAGAGACCCGCTCTACCGGGCCCGACGGACCCTGCACACCGGCACCGACCTGCTCACCGACAAGCAGCAATCGCGCCTCGAGGCGCTGTTCGCCCTCGACGAGCACGTCCAGGTCGAGGCCACCTGGAGCATCTACCAGCGCATGATCACTGCCTACCGAGAACCCGACCGGACCCGGGGGGGCGCGAACTGATGGAGCAGCTCATTACCGCGGTCAGCACGGGCGTCCCGAGAGCCTTGAGCGAAGTCATCACACTCGGGCGGACCCTGAAGAAGCGCGCCGCCGACGTTCTGGCCTACTTCGATCGCCCCGGAACATCGAACGGCCCAACCGAAGCGATCAACGGGCGCCTCGAACACCTACGCGGCTCCGCCCTGGGCTTTCGCAACCTCACCAACTACATAGCCCGCAGCCTCCTCGAGACCGGCGGCTTCAGACCACGACTACACCCTGGATTGCGATGAGCCTGCAAGGCTCATCGCAATCCAGAGTGTAGGAGCGGTCTGAAGCCGCCGGCTTCGAGCAGCGATCTGGCGATGTAGTTCGTCAGGTTCCGGAAGCCGAGGGCCGAGCCGCGCAGGTGCTCGAGACGGCCGTTGATGGCTTCGGTAGGTCCGTTGCTGGTGCCGGGGCGGTCGAAGTAGGCCAGGACGTCGATGGCTCGTTTCTTGAGTGTTCGACCGAGGGTGATGATCTCGGTCAGGGCGGCCGGAACGCCGGAGGTGACCGAGGTGATCAGGGTTTCCATCAGGGCTTTGCCGGCTCTTCAGAGTTGCGGTGGGAGGAGCGTGACGCGCCGGTGCGCCGCGGGTCCGTGGTGAGATAGGTCGAGGCCCTCAGGATCAGTAGTGACTAAGCCACTGCTCCACGAGGACCTCGATTATGACCAGGCCTACTGCGCTCTGCTGTGCCACGCCTGATTCGTACTGTTCGCGCATCGACACCCTCGTGGACCTGGATGGCGTCCATGTGATCGCCGTGGCCCGTTCGGGCGGCCAGGTGACGTTGACGATCGAGACACCTCGTGAGCGGCAAGGGTGTCGGCGGTGCGGGGTGGTGGCGCTCAGTCACGGGCGTCGAACCCGCTTGCTGCGGGACGTCCCGTGCTCGGGGTCGGCGGTGGTGCTGGCCTGGCGGCAGCGGACCTGGGCCTGCCCGGACGATGCCTGTCCGGCGGGGACGTTCACCGAGGAGCTCCCGTCGTTGGCGAGCCGGCGGGCAGTGCTCACGACGCGCGCGGTGTGGTGGGCGATCGGCCAGCTGCGCCGTGAGCACGCGACCATCGAGGGCCTGTCCCGCCAGCTCGGCGTCACCTGGAACACGCTCTGGCGGGTGGTCGAACCCCGACTGGCCGAGCTGGCGCGTGATGAGTCCCGCTTCGACGGCGTCACCACCCTCGGGGTCGATGAGCACGTGTGGCACCACACCCCGCACCGCGCTGCGTTGAAGGGCCCCACGATGCTGACGGGCATGGTGGATCTGACTCGTGACCAGGGCGGACGCACCCGAGCCCGACTCCTGGACCTCGTCCCCGGGCGCACCGGGAAGGTGTTCGGAGACTGGCTCACCGGCCGCGGTGAGGTGTTCTGCACCGAGGTGAAGATCGCCACCCTGGACCCGTTCCGCGGCTACGCCAACACCATCGACACCCACCTCGCCGAAGCCGTCCCGGCCCTTGATGCGTTCCACGTCGTCAAACTCGCAGGGCAGGCGCTGGACGACGTCCGCCGCCGAGTTCAGCAAACCACTCTGGGCCGCCGTGGTCATGCCAAGGACCCGCTCTACCGGATCCGCAACATCCTGCACCGCGGGCTCGAGCACCTCACCCCGCGCCAAGGCGAACGCCTCGACCAGTGCCTCGCCGACGGCGACCCCGACAACGAAGTACAGGTCGCCTGGCAGTGCTATCAGCAACTGCGGGCGGCCTACCAAGCCAAGGACACTGCCGAGGGCAAGGCGTCGGCGGAGAAGATCTTGGATGCGTTCTCCACCTGCCCGATCCCCGAGATCGCCCGCCTTGGAAGGACGCTGCGACGCTGGAAGAAGGAGTTCCTGGGCTACTTCACGACCAACCGTGCCAACAACGGCGGCACGGAGGCGATCAACGGAATCATCGAGCTGCACCGGCGCATCGCCCGCGGCTACCGCAACCGCGACCACTACCGACTACGCATGCTCCTGGTCGCTGGCGGACTGCTCCTCCCACCACAACTCTGAAGAGCCGCTTTGCCTCTGGCGCGGTCGGGTTCGCGGTAGGCGGTGACCATCGCCTGGTAGATGCCCCAGGTCGCCTCAACCTGAACATGCTCGTCACTGGCGAACAGTGCCGCGATCCGGGCAGTCTGCTTCTGGGTGAGGAGACTGGCGCCGGTGTGCAAGGTCCGGCGGGCGCGGTAGAGCGGGTCGTCTCGGCGGCCGCGGTGGCCGTGCAGGTCGTGCTGAACGCGGCGCCGGCAACGGTCCAAGGCGTCCCCGGCGAGACGGACGACGTGGAACGGATCCATCACCGCGACCGCCTGGGGGAGCTCTTCGGCGGCGGCGGTCTTGAAGCCGGTGAACCCATCCATCGCGACCACTTCGACCCCGTCGCGCCAGTCCTGGGGGCGGCCAGAGAGCCAGGTCTTGAAGACCTGCTTGGAGCGGCCGGCGACCATGTCCAGGAGCCGGGAGGGGCCGGTCCCGCCCCGGATCGGGGTGAGATCAATGATGACGGTCACGTATTTGTCGCCGTGGCGGGTGTGGCGCCAGACGTGCTCATCAACCCCGATCGTCGTCACCGTCTCAAAACGGCGGGGGTCGGCGATCAAGCGACGGCGGCCTTCTGCCAAGACGGCCGCGTTGGCGGTGTTCCAAGCGACCGCGAGGCCTTCGGCGATCCGGGCCACCGTGAGGTGCTGGAGGACCAGGCCTTCCAGCGCCCAGCGCAGGCCGCGGCGGGAGATCTTCGAACGCGGCTCGGCCGCGGCGTTGGTGTCTTGGCGCCACACATGAGAGCAGCCCGTGCACTGGTAGCGGCGCACCGTGAGCACGAGCGTGGTCGGCCGCCAACCCAGAGGTTCGTGCGCGAGCTCACGAGTGACACTGTCTCGAAAGATCCCCTCGCACCCGCACCGCCGGCACCAGTTGTCCGGCTCGGTGATCCGGCACGCCAAGACAGCCCGATCAGGCTCCAGGCGCTGCCCGATCGCCTCCAGGCCCAGCTCGTCAAGACGGCAGAATGTGGTCAGATCGGGGCGCGTGAAGGTAGCGTCAGACACGTCGAGGTCTTTCAGGTGGGCGGCGTAGGAACCTCCATCATCGGAAGACCTCGACCCTCATCCCGCAACGACGCGCCCACCCAGCTACACCCTTGTTTGCGATGAGCCCCTTTGACCGTGAACACGTAGTCGGCGCCGCCGGCCAGGATCGCCCTGGCGGTCTGGTCCTGGGTGCGCATCGCGTCGACGGTGATGACGCATCCTTCCAGGTCACGTGGGTCGAAACCGGCCAGGAGGTCGCGCACTGCGGGGATCTGGTTCGACTTCGCGGCGACCGCGTTCTGCCCCAGGACGACGCCGGTGGTGTGATCGAGCGCGGCGATCAGGTGTGGCGCGACGGCGGTGGTGGTCCTGACCCCGCGCATGGTCTTGGCGTCGATCGCGATCACCCCACGCCCGCCGATGTGCCGGGTCCGGCACCACGCCAGCACTACGAGCTGGCGATCTACCGCGACCGCGTCCAGCCGGGCGAACAGCTTGCGCATGGTCGACTCGACCGGAGCGCACTCGAGCCCGAGACGGGCCAGCTGCTCCACGCTCAGGTCCACGGCCCATTCCCCGATCGCGGTGAACGACCGGGCGCCGGCCAGGACCGCACAGACCTCGACCGCCAGGACCCCGACCAACGGGTAGCGCACCCCGCGCGGATCACGAGGATCAGGCACCCCGCCCAACACGCGCAGCAGGTCTTCGTCGCCACGACGCATGCGGGCAGGGACGACCTGGGAAGATGACACGAGCGGATGGGGTCCTTGCGCGAGACGGTGAGCGTGAGAACTTCCATCTCAGCCCAACCGGCCCCATCCGCCCACACGCCACGCCGCTCACACCATCACGTTCCCGCAGGTCACAGCCCCAGCACCAGACCTTTCCGGGGCCCTGACCCCTACCCGGACACCGACGCGCCGACCACTACACCCTCATCTGCGAAGAGCCAGTTTGCGGTCAGTCGATGACCTGGCTCCTGGTCATAGCGGTGAGATCGTGGAGACACGGGTGTGCGTAGGGTCGTAGTAGAAGAGCATCTGCCGCGGGTCGCGCATCGAACCGTAGATCTCGGTGAGGTTCGCGGACCGGCGCAGGCGCGACTTCTCGGCGCGCAGGATGCTCTGTAACGCCTCGAGCGTCGACGGTAGGTCGGTGTTGGTGACGTGGTACTCGTGCATGTCGACGTACGTCATGTCTTGAGCACCCATATTGAACTTCAGCTGCAGGTTCGCGCCCTCCTCGGCCCCTCGGCGAGAGAGCCGGTCGCGCAGGATCTCCATGCTCGGCGGTGCAACGAATACACCCACGACCTGTTCGGGAAAGGCTCGCTGGAGGTTCAGAAAGAGTTGGGGGGTGTAATCGAACACGAGGTCCCGGCCCTCTGCAACTGCGGCAAGCAGCGGCGCCAGCGGTGTCCCGCTGTAATAGCCCTCCTGAGGGTTGACCCACTGCGCGAGCTGACCGTCCTCGACAAGCCGACGAAATTCCTCGCGGGTGACGAAGTCGAAGAAGTCCTCGTCGTCCACACCCGACCTCGAGTCCGGAGCGCGGCGTGCGCGCGTCGTGACATTCTTCACGTAGCCGAGGTCCGGTTCGGCGTCCCGCCACATGCGGATCAGCGAGCTCTTGCCTGTCCCACCGGGACCAGAGAGCACCAAAAACACGGAGCTCGGTTTGCCGACGAGCGCGGTTTCCATATGTACAGCGACGTTTGATGGTGGCTCGATCATGGAGACCCTGCTTTCTACGACGGCGTGTGATGATAGATTTGCTGAGCTGTTTTGATCGTTTACCGGACAAGAACGCGTCCTTGTCGATGGGCCTGTCCGCGGTCGAGGAGATCTACGGACAGAATTATCCACCGCCGCAGTCTTCGTCCTGCTCCACCTAAAACGCGGCACCCGGTGAAATTCCTGGTGAGAACACCTCTCAGCACGCTTGATCAAATTATCGAAGCACCAGACAAGTCAAGACTCTCCCTCCGGGTCAAAAGTCTTGAACCATCCGTTCTCACGCTCGATAAACAAGCCCCCATTCCATTCAGGTCCTCCGTCCGGCCAAAACAAGGAGGCGGCGGGAATAAACGCCGTACCATCTTCTTCCAGGTAGATGGTATATTTGCTTGTGATTTCTACATCACCCATCAAATCAAGATTAACTTCATCAACATACTTTACAGTCTTTTCACAGTCGCCGTCGCTAAGAAAAGTCCGCTCAAAGGTCGGGTCGAAATACATACACGCGCCCTCGATGTCACGCTCGTGCAGCTCCGCGAAGATCGCAGCAAGAGCCGCCTCAGGCGTGGAGTTATCACGCTCTAGGCTCGGCGCGATGGTCGCAGCAGGAGCCGCTTCAGGCGTGGACTTGTCACGCTCCGAACTCGGCGCAACAGTCGCCGTCGTCCCGTCGACCTCTGCCTGGACGCCTTCGCACCCGCTCAACGCCATGGCAACCAAACTGGCAACAAGTACAGGAGACAAAGCCTTCATTATGTGCACAAGGCGGACAATATCACTCCTGTAACAGTGCGTGATCCATCGCACCAGGCACACCTGGGAGGTCGCGACGAGCACCGGCCGCAGTGCATCAGCATGCGAGAGAAGCCGCTCGCTGAGCGATGCCCCTACAGATGGATCGTCACGACGACCAGGCCCCCAGGTACCCCGGCGCAGTACTGAGAGGCGCCCGCGCGTGTGGGGTGGTCCTGGGAGACTGCCGGGATGGATGACGATGTGCTGAACCTCGATGTGGACACCGGTGATCTGCGGCGGGTGTTCGGGATGCTCACGGGTTATGTGCTGTTGCCTGACTCGAATCACGGGTACGTGGAGGAGTTCACCGAGCTCGATCTCGCCGGCCGTGTGCGTACGTTGGCTGCTGGTCGGGCGTTGTGGCATCTGATGGGCGTCGCGGGTGCCCGTGACGACGACCTCGAGGGCATCATTTCTGAGAGCCGGCAGGTGGCCGGTGAGGACTTCGCGATGCTCCCCGGTGCGTTGCGTCTGGCGCGCGAGCTCGATGAGGAGCTTGAGGCTACGGGCGGTGAGGCGATCAGCACTCGCCTGGTCGGTGAGGTCGCGGCTGATGGCACGCGCGCTTTGGGGGCGTTGGCGTACTTCTTGCGTGCGACGCGCGTTGTCCTGCACGCGACGGCTTCAGCGCGTGGTGCCGGCGTCGAAGAGCTGCTCGCCGCGACAGGTCAGCATCTCGCGGAGTCTTGAGCGGTCGACCACGCTCGAGGGAACGGTAGCCAGGCCGTGGTGCCGCGGAGGTCTGCACGGTGACAGCCACTCCCTGCAGTCGACGTCATGGGCGCTGCAGCAGGGCCCACCACAGGTGCGTGATGGTCGTAGCAAACAGTCGTTGGAGGGCCTGAAGAGCGAAGTATCTGATTAGGCTCGGTGTGCCGAGTTAAACCCTGAGGGTCTGTGGGGGCTAGAGTCGGGGTGTGACTTTTGCTGACATATGGGACGAGCACTGGCTTCCTCGAGCTCCCCTGGCGGGGAACGTCAAGGACGCCGAGGATCCAGGGATGCGCCGTCACTCACGCTCGGTCGCGTTGACGTTGCCGTATATCGAGGCGAACCCGTTGGTCATGCGCTCACTCGTCATCACTGATCATGACGGCAGCGACGCCGACCACATCGTGGGCCTCACTGGCCTGCCCGAGCCGTCCTACGTGGCGTTGAACCCGCGCACTCGAGCAGGGCACATCGTCTACGCCCTGCGCAGCCCCGTCTGCCTGACCGATGCCGCCCGCCGGCCCCCGGTCAACCTCCTGGCACGCATCGAGCACGGCCTCGTGGAGGTCCTGGGCGGGGACGTCGCCTACTCAGGGCGCATCACCAAGAACCCCCACCACGTCCAAGACCACCTCGCCCTATGGGGAAGCACCCAAGCCCTCTACGGCCTCAAAGACCTCGCCAGCGCACTAGCAGACCTCGGCGCACTGCCCAGCGCCGGGCACCCCCGCCGCAACACCTCATCCTCAGCCGTAGGACGCAACGTCGCCCTGTTCGACATGGTCCGGCGCTGGTCCTACCGCCGCCGCGGAGACCACACCCACCCCAACACCTGGGAACGAGCCGTCTTCGCCCACGCCTGGCAGACCAACGAAACCATCATCGCCAACGACTTCACCACCGGACCCCTCACCGCCCAAGAAGTCGCCCACGTCTCGCGCTCCATCGCCCGCTGGACCTGGCGCAAGATGCTGCGCACCTTCTCCGAAGAACAAGCCCTCCGAGGCCAACGCGGCGGACACGCAACAGCAGCTGCAGGCGGACGCGAACGAGCCATCGCCATGCTCAAAGGCCTCACGATCGACCGGGCCAGCGTCCTGGAGGTGGCTACCGGTGGCCGCTGAACACCCGATCCGGCGCACCCTGACCGCCCGCGAGACCGCCCAACGCATGGGCATCTCCCCGCGCACCGTGCGCAACATCATCGCCGAACCACGGCCCCAGTACGAAGCACGAGCAGCCCAACGACGCGAACTCATCATCACCCTGCGACGCACCGGACTCACCTACCAACAAATCGCCACCCAGGTCGGCATGACCAAAGGCGGAGTCGCCACCACCCTCCACCACGCCCGCAAAACCGGCATCAACACCGAACCACCACCAGCCCAAACCCCACCACCCGACAACGCCCCGCCCGAGGCACCCGCATAACCTTCAAGCACCAGCGCCGTGCACGCGGGCCAGCTCACAGTCCTCAACCGGGGCTCTCGACCACCGGCTCACCTGACAACCCACGCGACGACCTCCTGCACGACGCTCATGAGAGACCAAAGCGTCGTCTCGACCACCAACTCACCCGTGAACCCAGCCCGATCCAGAGCCTCCACCAAACCCGGTACGAGACAGTGGTCGCACAGCCATCAACGTCATGACACAGATTATTTAGGCGAGGCCTGAGCGCTGTGGGGAGATGCGCGCTGCGATCAGTGCGGCGACCACGAGTCCGGCCGTCAACGACCAGGTCGAGACGTTGTCAGCGTCGGCAGCCATGATGTTCCAGAATCGGGGTTGCGAGGACCAGTCGTACCCGTAGAACACTGTGAGTCCCATCGTTGCGCCGACGCCGAACCATCCGCCGCCTGCGCCGAATAGGACAGTTGCCAGGATGCCGAGTGCAATCCAGGCAATGACGCCTCTGGCTGGAGTGAGTACGTTGATTCCTACGGGAAGACCTGCGATGAGGCTGCCGATGATCGTGGTCGTGGCTGCCACCAGGGTCGCGTAGGTCGTGAGGCCTGCGAGCAGGCGTCGTCGTGCCGTGATCACCCGTCGGGTCGCTAGGAGCTCGACGTCGCGGTATCGCGGAAAGGAGGCGTTCACTGTCACGATTGCCAGGATTGCGGGGACAGCGCGCGCCAGGGGTGTCGAGGCAGAATGGTTGTACCCGCCCAGGCCGCTGGCTACTCCTGTGAACGGGACCATGACTGTTCCCAGGATGGTCAGGACTGCTAGAGCGGTTGCGGTGCGGTGGGCCTTGGTGAAGAGGCGCCAAGGCGATGTGTCAGGCATCGGCCACCGACGGTCGCAGTGTCGAGATGTACGCATCTTCCAGGCGGGAGACTCCTGCACTCTCCACCCCTTGCTCTTGAAGTGCCGAGGTAGGTCCGTCGTGGACGATCTGACCTTCATTGAGGATGATGATGCGCTCCGCGGTCGCCGAGACATCTTCGATCAGGTGGGTGCTCAGCAGGATGGATGTGCTGTCTAGGCTGGTCAGAGTGGCGCGGAACTCGATGCGCTGGGACGGATCGAGGCCGACCGTGGGTTCATCCAGGATGAGTATGTCTGGGTTGCCGACGATGGCCCCGGCGATGCCCGCGCGTTGGCGCATTCCTCCGGAGAGCCGGCCCATCCGATCGTCGGCACGATCTTCGAGATTGACCCTGCCGACGGCCTCACGTACGGCTGAGTCCCATGCCATGCGTGGGACACCGCGTAGCCATGCCTGGTAGGTCACATGTTCTGTGACGGAGAACCGTGGGTCTGACTTGAAGTCCTGTGGGAGGAAGCCGATGCGTTCGCGGGCTCTCAGGTTGTCTGCGCGGGATATCAGGGGGTGTCCGTCGAGGTGAAGGGTTCCACTTGATGGACGTTGTAGCGTCGTGGCGATGCGCATCAAGGTGCTCTTTCCTGCGCCGTTGGGCCCGACGAGCGCGGTGATGCCCGGAGTGAGTGTCAAGGTGACCTGGTCGAGTGCCGTACGGCGACCGTAGCGCGCAGTGACCGTTGTGAGTTCGAGCATGACTATTCCTCAGCGTTGAGTTCTTCGAGGCAAGGTGCGAGCAGTGTGTCGTTGGACTCGACGATCCAGGCGAGCTGCTCGTCGTCAGGGCGGGATCGAATATCTGCGACCGTCGCCTCGGCACTGTCGCTGCTACCAGGGTGGTGAACCGTGGATGGCATGTCCGCACCGAAGACGTAGGCACTCGACACGAGGTGCAGAGTCCAGGCAAGGTCTTGATCCTCGGGGCTCGACCAGAAGTAGTCGCAGCGTCCTATGGCGAAATCTTCGGACGCATATTGCGCCCACGAGGCGATAGGACCGACCGCCAGCCACAGTCCGTCGCCGTCTCCGAACGTTTCCACGAGGATCGATTGGGCATCTCGCTCGTCTACGAGACCGGGTTGACCGATGGTGACCGCGCCAGTGGAGTTCATGGCTGCCCGGAGGACGTCGAAACGTTCCGCCCACTCGGTGAAGTCCAGCAGATACCGGTCTGCCTCGCTAGGCCAGACACAGACCGTGGTGTCATGGGCTGTCGTCGCGCAAGCAGGGTCGGTCGGTGGGGTGCTCCTCGAGCGTCCGCTGAGTGCGTCATGGTCAAGACCTGCCCAGGAACCGCCGATGGCCAGCTGTGCAGACAAGAAAGGTGGTGTCATGACGAAGACCAATGTTACGAGGCACAACGAAGCAGGCAGCGCGCGGGAGACAACTCGTGTTCGGCGCCTCGTGTCGTGACGAGGCTGACTCTGTGCGAGGAGTGCAGCGACTGCCAGAACTGATGCCGACGCTGCCCATAGGAACATCACTGGAGTGCTCGCTTGAAACCAGGGCTGGTCGCTGGCGGGCAAAGTCGGCGAGTTCGTGGTGAGCGCGAACGTCACAAACAGCGCCAGGGCGGGGGCGAGCATGGGCGATGAAAAGAGCGTCCCCACGGTATACCCGCACAAGACCAGCGTGATGACCACCAGAAGGCCAATGATGGTGAACCCTGAGATCGGCACACCGGGCCCATGAGCCGTCCAGCTGACAACACTGACGGTGACCATCGACAAGAGCGGAGGCAACAGAGCCCAAGCGACAGTCGCGCCAAGGTGAGCTGCCGCGGCGGCAACGTACTGCCACCGCGTGATGTTGACGCTGTCCCAAGGGGCGTTCTCGGTGCGAAGCCTGGCGGTATCGGCGGCGCCTGCACCAAGAAGCGGTCCTACGTACAACAAAGGCGAGAAAGCCCAAAGTGCGGCCTCAGGCCAGTCTTGGATCCATCTACTGTGAGCAGGCAGGAGAACCGCGAGCCAGACCGCGGTGCCTACAAGACTCCACAGCCGCATGCGAGACTTTCGCAGCTCGATAGCAAAAATTGTGAGCATGTCTCTATCTGTCAGTTGTGGCATGGCAAGTGCTGGCCGCGGCGAGAGAGTCGCGGCCAGCACCTCAGGCTTGAACTACTTGATCGCGGTCTGTGCGTAGGACACGCTATATGTGCACTCGCCGCCCTGGAGGTACCCCACGTATCCACTGGTCTTGTAGGTGTAGCCCGTGGTTACCGCTGACTGGGACGAGCAGGTCCCCGTCGTTGCATAGTTCGCCGCGACTGTCACAGCAGAACAGTACGAGTTGAACGCGGTGTTCCAGTACTGGCCCTGGCAGCCGTTGACTGGCACACCTGAGGCGGTGGCGCTGGCCACCGAAGCCGTTGCAAGTCCGAGGCTGGCAACGATGCCCAGCGCCGCGAAGCAAGTCTTCAAACGATTCATTTGAGTCTATCCCCCCGATTCGACACGTTAGGGCTAAATGCCCCAACGCGTCGACAATATAGTAAGGGCGATATGGCGTCAATGAGGCGTTATGACCGGCGTGTCTACCCGTCTTCCTGTTGAAGGTGGAGTAGTACGAGAACTGCGGGGCCTTGCCCTCTGAGTGCCAGGGCTCCGGCAAGGCCACTGTCCATGCGGGGAGTGCGAAGTCTGCGACGGGTTGGTCGTGTCGGACGTAGTGGCGCAGTCCTGCGGTGGTATTCGTCCATCCGGGCAGGCGTAGCAGGCTGGTCGCGGTCGAGCGCAAGGTCGCCATGGCGTGGGGTGCGTTGCTGGTCTGGACGGTGGAGTGGTCTTCCTCGTAGACGACGTCGCGGACCCAGTGCAGGCGGTTCTCGATGCGCCAGCGGCCCTGCACCCAGGTCGCGATCTGATCGGATGATGCTTCGGTGGAAGTGATCGAGGGGATGACGTAGACGACTTCGACGGTCGTGTGTGTCTCGTACCGGGTTTAGTGGGGGCTCGGGACTGGCGCTTCGGCAGTAGTCGAGGAGTTGCGCGTTCGGGTGTTTGAATCGCCCTGGGGCTGATGGAGAGTCGCGCTATTGGATTCCGACGACCTGGTGGCGGTCGGTTCGATCAGCATAGAAGGCCTGCTCGTACTCGGCGGGTGGGACGTCGCCGAGGTAGCCGTGCAGGCGCTGGGTGTTGTGCCAGTGGACCCACCCGAGGGTGGCGAGCTCGACGTCCTCGACTGTCTTCCAGGGCCGTTGGCGAGCGGGTCCACGGATGAGTTCGGCCTTGTAGTAGCCGTTCACGGTCTCGGCCAGCGCGTTGTCATAGCTGTCGCCCACGGTTCCGATCGACGGGGTCGCTCCGATCTCGGCGAGACGTTCCCCGTATCGGATCGAGGTGAATTGACTGCCGGCATCGCTGTGACATCGCAGGCCGGGCAGGTTCGCCCCGCGTGACCAGCGGGCCATCTCGATCGCATCCAAGACGGTCTCGGTCCGCATCGTCGGGGCCGCTCGCCAGCCCACGATCATCCGGGAGTAGGCATCGATGATGAAGCAGACGTAGGCGACCCCGGCCCAGGTCGGTACGTAGGTCAGGTCCGTCACCCACAGCTGGTTCGGAGCGCTGGCAGTGAAGTCACGGCCCACGAGATCGGGGTGTCGGGCCGCGCGCGGGTCAGGCCGGGTGGTCCGCACCCGTTTGGTCCGGCGCACGCCCTCGATCCCCGCGGCCCGCATCAGGCGGGCGATCTGGTCCCGGCCGACGTCGATCCCGGCCCGACCCGCTGCTTTCCAGAGCTTGCGTGCCCCGTAGACCTGGTAGTTCGCCTCCCACAGCGCCACCAACGCAGGCCCGTTGACAGCATCACGGACCTGGCGAACCGAGGGCGGCCGGCTCCTTCTGGCGTAGTAGGTGCTGGGGGCCACCTGCAACACCGTGCAGATGAGCTCGACTCCCAAACGACTGTCTTCCACGAGGTCCTCGCGGTTGGCGTCGATGAACGCGGCTACTTGTTCTGGCGGTCGAGCTCCGCCCCGAAGAAATGGGCTGCTCGCCGCAGGATCTCATTCGCGCGCTTGAGCTCCCGGTTCTCCTGCTCCAAGGCCTTCACCCGAGCAGCCTCGTCGGTCGTCACACCCGGGGTGACGCCTTCGTCGATGTCGGCCTGCTTGACCCAGACCCGGAGCGACTCGACTCCATAGCCCAGCTGTGTCGCGACTCGATGGACCGTGCCGTGCTCGGTCCCCAGCTCTGCTCGCAGCGAGCGGACCATTCGGACCGCGGCAGACTTCTCCTGATCGGAGTACCGCCTCATGGTCGGCTTCCCCGCACTCTGTTCCTTCGGCATGAGTCCATCCTCGTTCCCAAGCTCAGGCGACTCCACCGAACCCAGGGCGATTCACCCACCTACCACGCCACAGTCACTAACTGAACGGCATTGCGCCTAGCCTCGATCTTTCATCGAGCAGTTGAGTTCGGGCGCTTGGGCGTCGGCGCGCCTGTGTGGCCGTGATTTTGCCGTGTGGGTATGACAAATGGCCCCCTATCGTCGGGGTGGGCGCCGGTTCCATGGTCGAGTGGTCGTTCGGGAGTCGTTGAGGCAGGGACCTTGCTGGTGATCAGGAGGGCGCGGCCCGAACTCTGAGAGCGGAGACTGCTCGTGCTGCCAGGGCCGCCCAGGGCGCTCGGTCGGCCAGGCGCAGCCAGGTTCGCCGGCCGGTTCGCGCCAGAACCGCGGGGATCGTGAACAGACGCAGCCGCAGTCTCTTGGGGTCCCAGCGGCGGGCCTCGTGGCCAGCGAGGGAGAGCATTCCCATCCAAGCCAGCAGGTCGCCGGCCAGTGCGACGATGGCGCACCAGATCTGGTTCTGGGCGAAGGCTTTGAGTGGCCGGTTCCGCAGTCCGGCTGGGGGGAACCTCTCGCTTGAAGCGAAGCGCGCGGGGGAGCTTTGGCGATCCGGATGCGGTCTTCGCATCTGGCGCGGCGGCGGTGGCGTAGCTCGAGGTCAGGGAGCTGGCCGGTGCGCGTGTTCGTCACGAACGCGGTGATGGGCATGGCGTCGACGTCGTCGAAACGCAGCTGCGCGCCGGGGTGGGGCAGTTCTTTGCGGACGATGACGCGCATGCCCTTGGGCCAGCCGGTCAGGTCCATCAGGGCTGTGAGCTCAGCGACCCCGGCGCCGTCACGGATCTCGTCGTGGGCGTCCAACGCCGGGGCCCAGACTTTCGGCGGGATGAGGGCGAGCAGGTCGGGGGTGTTCTCGGGCAGGGTGAAGCCGATCGAGTAGGCCAGGCGCCCGGCGGTGAGGTGCTCGATGAGGGCTTTGGTGCCTCCGGCGCCGTCGGTGCGGACCAGGATCTTCTTCGTTCCTCGCCGGCGCCCACTGTGCCCGGGGAGCTGGGCGAGGGCGTCCTGGGCCTCTGCGATGTGATCGGCAGCAGTGTTCGACCCTGCGTTGCCCGGGCGCAGCCCGATCGCCAGCGGTTCCCCAGTACCCTCGCCACCGTGGTCAAGGAAGGAGCAGAGCGGGTGGAACCCGAAGCCGCGCTTGAACGTCGGCGCCGCCGACTCCTTCTCCGAGTGTGCCGTGACCAGCGTCGCGTCCAGGTCGACAACCAGCGGGGACTTCACATCGCGGGCGTGATCAGGGGCGTGCCCCCGGCCAGGCGCCACGCCGCCGAGCGTGCCCTCGCTCGGGCGGTGTTGATCGCCCGCAGCGCCGCCAGGGCATCCGCAGCCAACGCCGCGATCACCCGGGAGACCGTCGGATCCGAGTCCACCGGCCCGTAGAGACCAGGCTCGGCGCGCAGCACCGCGATGTCCGCGAGAGCGTCCCCGCCCAGCGCCAACGCGACCGCCAGATCCAGGATCACCTTGCCCGGGTCGTGCACCGCGGTCGGCTTCCGCCACGCCAACAACGCCTCTCCCAGCGCCCGGTCCAAGCCGCTCGCGCGGATCGTCTCGGTGAGCAGCACACCGCCAGCCTGACTGACCGCAGCAGTCGTTGACGTGGCGATGTCCAGACGGGGATAGACGACGGTACTCTTCACCTTGAAGGTGCTCATCGAACTGGACCAATGTGTATCCAGACAATCCACATTCTCCCAGTTCAGGGGCACTTTCTTGCGTCACGACACGGGTATCAGACCGCCCCGCCATGAAAGCCCGAGGTTAGCGGGCACAAGAGTGAACCCGTCCCCGTCCCCCTTGGCGACGTTGGCGAGCGCTCCGCCGAGCGGGTCGAGCACAATATTAGGGACGATGACCTCCTCACCGGACTCGGAAAGCGTCAGAGTCACCGGCGTGTGCGCGTCGGCACCGGGGTGAGCAGCTCCAGCGAGAACCCTCAAAGCGGCGCGCGCGAACTCGACATCCCTTGCCTCGGGGAGAACTGACAGCATCGCAGTCCTGGCCTACTCCAAACGAAACAAGTGCAGTAATCGCAATAAATGAATCGGAACTTTGACTGTCAAACCTGGAGAGTCGATGAATCTTTTGCGGACTGCGTGCGGACCGGCGGGGTCTAAAGCGCCACTGACCCGCGGCGATGCCCTCAACTCAGACGTTAAACCGGAACTCCACCACGTCGCCGTCGTGCATGACGTAGTCCTTGCCCTCGATGCGGGCCTTGCCCGCGGAGCGGGCAGCAGCGATGGAACCAGTCTCGACGAGGTCGTCGAACGAGATGACCTCAGCCTTGATGAAGCCGCGCTCGAAGTCGGTGTGGATGACACCGGCAGCCTGAGGAGCCGTCCAGCCCGTGTGGATGGTCCAGGCGCGCGACTCCTTCGGCCCTGCCGTGAGGTAGGTCTGCAGACCGAGGGTCTCGAAACCGACGCGGGCGAGCTTGTCGAGGCCCGGCTCGTCGACGCCGGAGTCAGCGAGCATCTCGGCGGCCTCGTCGGGCTCGAGCTCGACGAGCTCGGACTCGAACTTCGCGTCGAGGAAGATCGCGTGCGCGGGGGCGACGAGCTCGCACAGCTCGGCCTGGAACGCCTCGTCGGCCAAGCCCGCGTCGTCGGTGTTGAACACGTAGATGAACGGCTTCGCCGTCATGAGCTGGAGCGACGCCAGCTGGTCGAGGTCGAGCTTCGCCTTCGCTGCGCCGGCGAAGAGCGTGGTCCCCTCCTCGAGGAGCTTCTGGGCCTCGAGCGCCGTCGCCAGCAGGGCTGCGTCGCCCTTCTTGAT
The DNA here is from genome assembly GCF_002564005.1 of Sanguibacter antarcticus. Taxonomy (NCBI): domain Bacteria; kingdom Bacillati; phylum Actinomycetota; class Actinomycetes; order Micrococcales; family Sanguibacteraceae; genus Sanguibacter; species Sanguibacter antarcticus. The sequence continues at coordinate 1,829,648 of NZ_PDJG01000001.1, forward strand.
CCGGACCTCCTTCTCCAGGCGCGGGACGGTCTTCTCGAGCGTCTGGAGGTCAGCGAGGATGAGCTCGGTGTTGATCGTCTCGATGTCGTCCTTCGGCGAGACCTTGCCATCGACATGGACGACGTCCGGGTCGGCGAACGCCCTCGTCACCTGGCAGATCGCGTCAGCCTCACGGATGTTCGCGAGGAACTTGTTCCCCAGCCCCTCCCCCTCGCTCGCGCCGCGCACGATGCCGGCGATGTCGACGAACGACACGCTCGCCGGCAGGATCCGCTCGGAGCCGAAGATCTCAGCGAGCTTCGCGAGCCGCGGATCAGGCAGCGGCACGATCCCGATGTTCGGCTCGATCGTCGCGAACGGGTAGTTCGCAGCGAGAACCGAGGCGCGGGTGAGCGCGTTGAACAGGGTTGACTTGCCGACGTTGGGTAGACCGGCGATACCGATAGTGAGAGCCACGAGAGAAGAGTCTACGTGGGACCCTCGCCGTCAACGGTTCGCGAGGACCCGCTGCATGAGCTCAGCCGACCGCGCGTCGTAGAGCCTGCCGCCCACCCGGACCCCGACGACGAGCGCAACCATCCCCGAGCCGAGGCCCGCAGCCAGCGCCAACCAGGCGAGCCGCGCACCGGCGTCGTCCCGGATCTCGCTCGTCGGGTAGAACCACCCGCCCGGCACGCCCCCGGGGGTGGTGAGGCCCAGGACCAGCTGGTCGAGCAGGCCGCTGTTCGCTGCGAGAGCAGCGCCTGCGAGGACCGCTGTCGGCAGGACGGCCAGGACGAGGACGAGCCACCCGATCCCCTGGATGACGAGGCTCGCGATCGCTGAGCCCTGCGGTGCGGCGAACGGGCCGTCGCCCGGGCGCGGGACCGGGTACACGAAGCGCGCCGAGACGACGCTGGAGAGCCCGAGCGCGCAGAGCAGCACCGCGAGGCCGAGGCCGAGGACGGCGGGGAGGTCGTCCCACCGGTCGGTGTACCCGGCTGACCCGACGGCCAGGACGACGACGAGCGGCAGCCCGATGATCGCGGCGGCGCCCGCCCGTCCGGTGCGGTCGTCGCGGCCGCTGATGCCTGACGTGACGTGCAGCCAGAAGGCGCTGTGGTCGTAGGCGACGTCGGCCGAGATGATCCACCCGACGATGAACGCGGTGACCGGGGCGAGCATGAGGAGCACGGTCCCGTCGCCACGGTCGAGAAAGCCGAAGAGGAACGGCAAGAGCGGGACGACGGCGAGCGAGCTCGCGTAGCGCGGGTCGCGGGCCCAGTAGACGAGGCATCGCGCTGTGACGCTCCAGGCAGGGGTGGCAGGCAGGACGCCGAGGATCCCCAGCCCGCGTGCGCGCGACCCGCGCTGCCCGCCGCGGGAGGGCGCGCTGACCTGGCGTTCGAGCGACCAGGCCCACACGAGGATCAGCGCGACGAGCACGCCGGCCGCGACCCCGAACCGGGCGAGCGCCTCCACCGGTCGGCCGGCGGCGACGGTCCCGGGGACCGACCACACTGCTCCGAACGGCAGCCAGCCCACGACCTGCCCGAGCTGCGTGACCGTGAGCCGGTCCGTGTCGAGCTGTCCCGAGGCCCAGCTCAGGGCAGGCACGAGCGCGATGACGGGCAGGAACACGACGATACCGGCGACCTCACGAAACCGGCGCGACACCCGCAGCGGGGCCAGCACCGTGGTGGTCGCGCGCGCTCCGACGATGCACGTGGCGAGGGCGAGGGGGGCACAGACGAGCGCGGCCAGGAACGCTCCCGGCACGCGTACCCACACGAGCGCCGTACCGACCGTGGCCAAGAGCGTCACCAGCCCGGGTACCCCGACGACGCCTGACAGGGCGATCCCGACGAGGAGGTCACGACGCCGGATCCCGTAGACGGCGAGCCGGTGCGGGTCGAGGGTCCCGTCGACGCCGAAGGCCACGAGCGGGAGGAACCACCAGGCGAGGGCGACGAGGCTCCCGACCCCGACGAGGATCGTCCCGGCGAGCTCCACGTCCCGTCGCCCGAGGTAGGCGAGGCCGAAGAGGACCGCGGCGAAGACGCTCGTCCCGTAGAGGAGTGCTGCGCCGAGACCGACGATCTGCCAGACGCTGCGGCGCAAGGAGTTGCCGAGCATGAGCAGACGGAGCCTCAGGAGGTGCGCAACCACGCGAGGCCTTCTGCACGACGGGGGTCTCCGACGAGCTCGACGAACCGGTCCTCCAACGAGCGTCCCGCGCGCACCTCGTCGACGGTGCCTGCGGCCAGGACGCGCCCGGCGGCGACGACCGCGACGTGGTCGCACATGCGCTGGACGAGGTCCATGACGTGCGACGACACGATGACGGTGCCGCCCGAGGCGACGTAGCCCGCGAGGATCTGCCGGATGCGGGAGGTCGAGACGGGATCGACGGACTCGAACGGTTCGTCGAGGACGAGCAGGCGCGGCGCATGGATGAGCGCCGCCGCGAGCGACACCTTCTTCGTCATGCCCGCCGAGTAGTCGACGACGAGCGTGTCACGGGCGTCCTCGAGGTCGAGCGCGGCGAGGAGCTCGTCGGTCCGGGCGGTGACGGTCGGGCGGTCCATCCCGCGCAGGAGGCCCGCGTAGGTGACGAGCTGCGCACCCGTGAGCCGGTCGAACACCCCGACGCCGTCGGGCAGCACGCCCATCGCGTGCTTGGCCGCGGTCGGGTCCGTCCAGACGTCGGCCCCGGAGACCGCTGCTGTTCCTGCATCGGGGCGCAAGAGGCCGGTGGCCATCGACAGCATGGTCGTCTTGCCTGCACCGTTGGGCCCGACGACCCCGTAGAACGACCCTGCCGGGACGTCGAGGGAGATCCCGTCGACCGCCACGGTCCGGCCGAACCGCTTGGACAGACCACGCAGCGACAGCGCCGCAGGTGGTGGGGGCGGCGCCGACGTGCTCACGGTCGCCGGTTCCTCGAGGGCGTCCGTCATGGCAACACGGTAGCCGGTGACCCTCGATGTCGGTGGGTCAGGGCAGGGTGGAACTCATGGGAACTCTTGTGTGGTGTGTCGGGGTGGGCGTCGTGAGCCTCGTCGTCGGATATCTGCTCGCCGTCGTGCGCTCGAGCTCGCGGCTGCACGCGGCCGAGGTGCGGGTGGCGCGCGCCGAGGCCGAGCTGAGCGCACAGGGCCGCGGTGCGGCCGAGCGGCTGCGCTCTCTCCAGGAGGACTCCGACCGGCTCTCTGACCAGTTCCGTGCGCTGGCGGCCGACGCCCTCGCCGCGAACAACGAGCAGTTCCTCGGCCTCGCCGAGCACCGCCTCCGTTCCACGCAGGTCGCTGGTCAGGCCGACATGGCCAAGCGCGCCGAGGCCGTCAACGCGATGGTCGAGCCCCTCACGCGAACCCTCATGGACGTGCGTCAGCAGATGGTCGCTGCAGAGGAGGCGCGGATCGCGAGCGCGGCCGCCCTCGGTGAGCAGGTCCGCGGCATGCGCGAGACCTCGGAGCTGTTGCGCACCGAGACCGGCACGCTCGTCACCGCACTGCGGGCCTCGGACGTCCGGGGTGCGTGGGGCGAGATGCAGCTGCGCCGGGTCGTCGAGGCGGCCGGGATGCTCAACCGGGTCGACTTCGTCGAGCAGAGCAGCGTGCACACCGACGACGGCGACCTGCGCCCCGACATGGTGGTCCACCTCGCTGGCGGCAAGCGCGTCGTCGTCGACGCGAAGGTGGCGTTCCTCGGGTACCTCGATGCCCAGCAGACGTCCGACCCGGTGCGCCGTGCCGAGCGCCTCGCCGCGCACGCACGCCACGTCCGCAAGCACATCGACGATCTCTCCGGGAAGCGGTACTGGGACCAGTTCAGCCCCGCACCGGAGTTCGTCGTCATGTTCATCCCGGCCGAGTCGTTCCTCTCCGCCGCGGTCGACGAGGACCCGTCGCTCCTCGAGTACGCGTTCGGCCGCAACGTCGTCATCGTCACGCCCATGACGCTCATGGCACTGCTGCGCACGGTCGCCTACGCCTGGCGCCAGGACGCGCTGGCTGAGAACGCACAGAAGGTGCTCACCATCGGCAAGGAGCTCCACGGGCGTCTCGCGACGATGGGCATGCACCTCAACCGGCTCGGCCGGCAGATCCAAGGAGCAGCCGACTCGTACAACAAGACCGTCGCGTCGCTCGAGACGCGCGTCCTCGTCAGCGCCCGACGGTTCGCAGAGCTCGACATCGTCGACGAGACGCTCGAGTCCCCCACCCCGGTCAACCCCCAGCTCAGTGCGCTCAGCTCCCCCGAGCTCCTCGCGTCCGTCGACGAGACGTTCGTCGACATCGGCGACGGCCGCCGCAGCTGACTCGCTCCTGACCCGCGCCTGACCCGCGAGAACGGCCCGCACCTGCCGCGCCCGGAGCAGCCCGATAGCCTGAGGAGCCCCACCCGGCAGCCAGGCTGCCGAGCCGCTGCTGTCCGAGGAGCCTTGTGTCCGAGCATCCCACGTACCCGACCGTCGCCGACACCATCGGCCGGACGCCGCTCGTGCGCCTGCAGCGTCTCGCTGACGGCGCCGCCCCCGGGACCACCGTCCTCGCCAAGCTCGAGGGGAACAACCCCGCCGGGTCGGTCAAGGACCGCCCGGCCCTCCTCATGATCCGCAACGCACAAGAACGCGGAGAGATCCGGCCGGGCGACACGCTCGTCGAGGCGACGAGCGGCAACACGGGGATCGCGCTCGCGATGGCCGCCGCCATCATGGGCTACCGGATGATCCTCATCATGCCCGACGACCTCTCGGTCGAACGCGCCCAGACGATGCGTGCCTACGGCGCCGAGCTCATCCTCACACCGACCGCGCAGGGGATGGAGCACTGCCGAGACCTCGCAGGCTCGATGGCCGCCGCGGGCGAGGGGCACGTGCTCGACCAGTTCGCCAACGCCGACAACCCGCTCGCCCACTACCGCACCACCGGACCAGAGCTCTGGGACGCCACCGGCGGACAGATCACGCACTTCGTCAGCTCGATGGGGACGACCGGCACGATCACCGGCACGGGCCGCTACCTCGCCGAGCGCAACCCCGCAGTCCAGATCATCGGCGTCCAGCCCGAAGAAGGATCACGCATCCCCGGCATCCGGAAGTGGCCGGACGCGTACCTGCCCTCGATCTACGACAGCAGCGTGGTCGACGAGATCAGGCTCGTCAGCCGTGCCGACGCCGAGCAGGGTGCCCGGGCGCTCGCCCGTGAGGAAGGCATCTTCGCCGGGGTCTCCTCCGGCGGCGCTGCGACGATCGCGCTGCAGATCGCTGCCGAGGTCCCGGACGCCACGATCGCGTTCATCGTGTGCGACCGCGGAGACCGCTACCTGTCCACGGGCCTCTTCCCAGCGTGAGCGAGCCGACCCGCGTGAGCGAGCCGGCCCGCTCCACAAGAGACCTCTAGAGCACCTCGACGGCGAGCGTCGTGCGCCCCGCGCGCTTCGGCCGAGCGGCCTCGACCCCGGCCTGCTTGAGGTCGGCGCGCAGCTCCTTCGGCAGCGAGAACATGAGGTCCTCGGTCGCGGTCCGGACCTCCTGGACATCGCTGTAGCCACGCTGCGCGAGGAACTTCAGGACGTCGTCGACGAGGATCTCCGGCACGGAGGCTCCCGACGTCACGCCGACGGTGCTCACCCCGTCGAGCCAGGCCTCGTCCATCTCCTTCGCGTAGTCGATGAGGTACGACGCCCGGGCGCCGGCGTCGAGGGCAACCTCGACGAGCCGCACCGAGTTGGACGAGTTCGTCGACCCGACGACGATGACGAGGTCGCACGCGGGCGCAAGCTTCTTCACCGCCACCTGACGGTTCTGCGTCGCGTAGCAGATGTCGTCGCTCGGCGGGTCCTGGAGCGTCGGGAAGCGCTCGCGCAGCCGTCGCACCGTCTCCATCGTCTCGTCGACCGACAACGTGGTCTGCGAGATCCACACGACCTTGTCCGGGTCGCGCACGGTGACCGAGTCGACGTCCTCCGGTGAGTTGACCACCTGGATGTGCTCGGGCGCCTCACCGGCCGTCCCCTCGACCTCTTCGTGGCCCTCGTGGCCGATGAGAAGGATGTCGTAGTCCTCGTCGGCGAAGCGGACAGCCTCCTTGTGCACCTTCGTCACCAGCGGGCACGTCGCGTCGATGGTCACGAGCGACCGTGCCTCGGCTGCCTCGACGACGGCCGGCGAGACTCCGTGGGCCGAGAACACGACGCGCGCGCCCTCCGGAACGTCGTCCGTCTCGCTCACGAAGATCGCTCCTCGCTCGGTGAGGGTCTCGACGACGTACTTGTTGTGGACGATCTCCTTGCGGACGTAGATGGGTGCACCGTGAAGGTCGAGCGCCTTCTCGACAGCGATCACCGCACGATCCACGCCGGCGCAGTAGCCGCGCGGGGCAGCGAGCAGGACACGCTTGCCGGTGGGTACAGGGGCAGCGTCGGGGGCCGTCTCGGGCGGGTAGAGATTCACCTGGCCAGTCTAGGTGACAGGTGCAGCACGCCACCTGGTCGCCCGGGGCGCTCCACCACATCCACACGATGTCACCGCGATGGTGCAGGCTGGTGACGTGCCCTCACCGACGACGCCCCCCACACCACCTCCGACGAGCTCGCCGCGCCCAGCGCTGGCGGCCCGCGCCGGCGACACGACCGCCGAGAACCCGTGGCCGGTCCGGCTGCTCTCGGCAAAGATCACCGACTACATCGACCGGATGTCTCCCCTGTGGGTCGAGGGGCAGGTCGTCCAGCTCAACCGTCGTCCCGGCGCGGGCATGGCTTTCCTCACCCTGCGCGACTCGGACGCAGACACGTCCTTGTCCGTGTCGGTGTACTCGAAGGTGCTCGACGCCGTCACGGCGCCGCTCGAGGAGGGCGCGCACGTGGTCGTCCACGCCAAGGCGACGTTCTGGGCCAAGCGCGGGTCGTTCCAGCTCCAGGCAGACCAGCTGCGCCCCGTCGGGGTCGGCGAGCTGCTCGCGCGCATCGAGCACCTCAAGCGGATCCTCGCAGCCGAAGGGCTCTTCGACCTCGACCGCAAGAAGCCGCTGCCGTTCCTGCCGCGCGTCGTCGGGCTCGTGTGCGGCCGAGAGTCCAAGGCCGAGCACGACGTCGTGGTCAACGCGCAGGCGCGGTGGCCCCAGGTCCGGTTCGAGATCCGAGAGGTCGCCGTCCAAGGCACCTCCGCGGTCCCCCAGGTGAGCGCGGCCATCGCCGAGCTCGACGCGCACCCCGACGTCGAGGTCATCGTCGTCGCGCGCGGTGGCGGCGCGGTCGAAGACCTCCTGCCGTTCAGCAACGAGTCGCTCGTCCGCGCCGCCGCCGCGTGCCGGACGCCGCTCGTGAGTGCGATCGGCCACGAGACCGATGCCCCGCTGCTCGACCTCGTCGCCGACTACCGTGCGTCGACCCCCACAGACGCGGCCAAGCGCATCGTTCCCGACGTGAGCGAGGAGCGCTCACGGATCGTGCAGATGCGCTCGCGCACGCGTGCCGCGATCAGTCACCTCGTCGACCGCGAGCGCGCCGGGCTGGCGAGCATCCGTTCACGCCCTGCCCTCGCCACGCCGCACACGATGATCGCCGCGCACGAGGACAGGGTCGGTGGGCTGCGCGACGCCGCGCGACGCCGGTTCGAGCGTGTCCTGCTCGACGCGGAGGCCGCCGTGCACAGCCTCGGGGCGCAGGTCCGCGCGCTCTCGCCCGCGGCGACGCTCGAGCGCGGGTATGCCGTGGTCCAAGGTCCAGCAGGCGCGGTCGTCCGCTCCCCTGACGACGTGGCCAGCGGCGACGTGCTGCGCATCCGGCTGGCCCACGACGAGATCACCGCCACGACCCGCTAGACGGCCCCACCAGGAAAGTTGGTTTACTTCTCCCATGCCCACCGAACAGCCCATCCACGAGACCGTCTCGGTCCCGCCCGAGCTCGCGTCCCTCAGCTACGAGCAGGCGCGCGACGAGCTCGTCCAGGTCGTCTCCCGGCTCGAGGCCGGCGGCGAGCCGCTCGAGGCGTCGCTCGCGCTGTGGGAGCGCGGCGAAGCGCTCGCCGCACGGTGCCAGGAATGGCTCGACGGCGCCCGCGAGCGGCTGGACGCGACCCGCGTCCCTGCACCTTCCCTCGACGACGAGTAGGACCACCATGCCCAAGAGCCGCCCTCTTCCCACCGCTCCTGACCTGGCCCTCGTCATCGGTGAGGCGCTCATCGACGTGGTGCACCGCACCGACGGGTCGACGAGCGAGCATCCCGGCGGGAGCCCCGCGAACGTCGCGCTCACCCTCGGCCGGCTCGAGCGCCCTGTCGAGCTCCTCACGTGGATCGGCAACGACGTCTACGGCGACGTCGTGCGCAAGTGGCTCGCCGGCTCGTCCGTGTCGATCGCGCCGGGGAGCGACGGGGCGTCGTCCACGTCGTTGGCTGTCGCACGGCTCGGCGCGGACGGCGGCGCGACGTACGAGTTCGACCTCGACTGGAACCTCTGCCGCACCGCGGAGGTCCCCGAGGGGACGATCGTCGCGCACACCGGTTCGATCGCTGCCGTTCTCGAGCCAGGCGCGACCGCCGTCCGCCGGGTGCTGGGCTCGGCCCGCTCGCGCGCGACGATCACGTACGACCCCAACATCCGTCCGAGCCTCATGGGGACCGCCACCGCGGTGCGTCCACGGGTCGAGGAGCTCGTGGGGCTGTCGGACGTCGTCAAGGTGAGCGACGAGGACCTGCGGTGGCTCTATCCCGCTGCCGACCTCGGGTCGATCGCGACCCGGTGGCAGAAGTCGGGTCCCGCGCTCGTCGTCGTCACCTACGGCGGCGAGGGCGCGCACGCGTACACGGCGGGAGGCCGTGTGGACGTGGCGGCACCGGCGGTCACGGTCGCCGACACCGTCGGGGCGGGCGACTCGTTCATGGGCGCTCTCATCGACGGCCTGTGGAGCGCTGGTCTCCTCGGGGCGAGCCAGCGCGGCGCGCTCGCCACGATCTCGACCGAGACGCTCACCACGGTGCTCGAGCAGTGCGTCCAGGTCGCAGCGATCACCGTGTCACGGCCCGGTGCCAACCCGCCACGGCGCCGCGAGCTCGCTCTCTGAGGGAACGGTCCTGCTGGTGTCCGGACGCGCATGGACACCGGCAGGACCGGCCTCGAACACTGCAATATCCTCAGCAGCACGCGACCTCCGGTCGCCCCGGTCGCACGCCGCCCGGTTTCGGACGCTGTGTCCTCGGACATCGATCGATGGGATTCCTCGTGCCGCACACCCTCACTCCCTCGCAAGCCTGGATCGATCTCAAGGCCGGAAACCGCCGCTTCGTCGACGACGCCATGATCCACCCGTCCCAAGGCTTCGACCGTCGAGCCGAGCTCAAGGTCTCTCAGCACCCCTTCGCTGTCGTGTTCGGCTGCTCCGACTCCCGTGTGGCTGCCGAGATCATCTTCGACCAGGGCCTCGGTGACGTCTTCGTCGTGCGCACCGCCGGACACGTGCTGGACACGACCGTCATCGGGTCGATCGAGTACGCGGTCGAGCTCCTCGACACGCCTCTAGTCGTGGTCCTCGGCCACGACTCCTGCGGCGCGGTCGCCGCTGCAGCCCACACCCTTATGACGGGCGAGCAGCAGACGGGCTTCGTGCGTGCTGTGGTCGACCGGGTCATCCCGTCGATCGTCAACATCACGTCCGCGAACGGCGGAGGCTTCAAGTCCGTCGACGCCGACACCCTGCGCCGCGAGCACGTGCGGCACACCGTGTCGATGCTCCACTCCTACTCTGCGGGCCTCGCCAGAGCGATCGACGAGGGTCGCTGCGCGATCGTCGGGGTCGAGTACGACCTCGCGGACGGCAACGCCCGGCTCATCGAGGCCATCGGCGACATCGGCGACGTGACGTTCGACGCCTGACCTGCACGCCGACGACGCTCGTTCTGCGCTCCACGTCACGTCCACCAGACTCGATCTCGGGGCGTGACGTGGGGCACGATGGTTCCCATGACTTCCACACCTGACACCGACGTCACCGGCGAGTTCCGCATCGAGCACGACACGATGGGCGAGGTCCGCGTCCCCGCGTCCGCGCTCTACCGTGCACAGACTCAGCGGGCCGTCGAGAACTTCCCCATCTCGGGCACCCCGCTCGAGCGCAGCCACATCGAGGCGCTCGCCCGGGTCAAGAAGGCCGCAGCCCGTGCGAACGCGGAGCTCGGTGTCCTCGACGCCGACATCGCGGAGGCGATCGTCGCCGCCGCAGATGCCGTCGCCGCGGGCGGCTACGACGAGCACTTCCCCGTCGACGTCTTCCAGACCGGCTCCGGCACCTCGTCGAACATGAACACGAACGAGGTCCTCGCGACGCTCGCCACCCGCTCGCTGGGCCGTGAGGTCCACCCGAACGACCACGTCAACGCCTCCCAGTCGTCGAACGACGTATTCCCCACGTCGGTGCACGTCGCGGCGACCGCGGGCGTCGTCGGGCACCTCGTCCCTGCGCTCGAGCACCTCGCCGAGGCGCTCGAGGCCAAGTCCACCGAGTTCGCGACGGTCGTGAAGTCCGGGCGCACGCACCTCATGGACGCCACGCCGGTCACCCTCGGCCAGGAGTTCGGCGGTTACGCCGCGGCGGTCCGGTACGGCATCGAGCGCCTGCACAGCGCGCTGCCCCGCGCTGCGGAGGTGCCTCTCGGCGGCACGGCGGTCGGCACCGGCATCAACACCCCGGCAGGATTCCCGCAGCGCGTCATCGCGCTGCTCGTCGAAGACACAGGCCTGCCGCTCACCGAGGCACGCGACCACTTCGAGGCACAGTCTGGGCGCGACGGCCTCGTCGAGCTCTCCGGCGCGCTGCGGACCATCGCCGTCTCCCTGACGAAGATCTGCAACGACCTGCGCTGGATGGGCTCTGGCCCCAACACGGGACTCGGCGAGATCGCCATCCCCGACCTCCAGCCGGGATCGTCGATCATGCCGGGCAAGGTCAACCCCGTCATCCCGGAGGCCGTCCTCATGGTCGCGGCCCGCGTCATCGGCAACGACGCGACCGTGGCCTGGGCCGGCGCGAGCGGTTCGTTCGAGCTCAACGTCCAGATCCCGGTCATCGCGCTCGGCGTCCTCGAGTCGATCCGCCTGCTCGCCAACGCGAGCGTCGCGCTCGCCGACAAGACCGTCACGGGAATCACCGCGAACGTCGAGCACGCACGCGCCCTCGCCGAGTCGTCACCGTCGATCGTCACGCCGCTCAACCGCGTCATCGGCTACGAGGCGGCCGCGAAGGTCGCGAAGCACTCCGTGAAGAAGGGCCTCACGGTCCGCGAGGCGGTCGTCGACCTCGGCTTCGTCGAGCGCGGCGAGGTCACCGAGGCTCAGCTCGACTCGGCGCTCGACGTCCTGTCGATGACGCGCCCGCCGCAGGCCTGAGCACCTCTCGGGGGCCGGGCCACCGGCCCCCGAGACGTCCCTCAGACCTCGATGCTCTCCATCATCTCCGTCACGAGGGCCGCGACCGGGGACCGCTCGGAGCGTGTGAGCGTCACGTGCGCGAAGAGCGGGTGCCCCTTGAGCGCCTCGATCACCGCCGCGACGCCGTCGTGGCGTCCGACGCGCAGGTTGTCCCGCTGCGCGACATCGTGCGTGAGCACCACCCGGGACGACTGGCCGATCCGGGACAGCACCGTGAGCAGCACGTTGCGCTCGAGCGACTGGGCCTCGTCGACGATGACGAAAGCGTCGTGCAGAGAGCGTCCGCGGATGTGCGTCAGCGGCAGCACCTCGAGGATCTCTCGCTCGAGGACCTCTTCGATGATCTCCTTGCCGACGAGCGCCCCCAGGGTGTCGAACACCGCCTGGGCCCACGGGTTCATCTTCTCCGACTCCGAGCCCGGAAGGTACCCGAGGTCCTGGCCGCCCACGGCGTAGAGCGGCCGGAACACCATGACCTTGCGGTGCTTGCGCTTCTCCAGCACCGCTTCGAGACCAGCACAGAGCGCGAGCGCAGACTTGCCCGTGCCGGCACGACCACCGAGGGACACGATGCCGATCGAGTCGTCGAGCAGCAGGTCGATCGCGATGCGCTGCTCGGCTGAACGGCCGTGGACCCCGAAGACGTCCTGGTCCCCGCGGACGAGCTGCAGGTGCTTGTCGGGCGTGACCCGTGCGAGCGCCGACCCTCGCGGGGACTGCAGGACGAGGCCTTTGTGGCAGTGCATCGGACCGGCCGCCTCGACGGCTTCGGCATCGACCTCGGCGATCTCGAGCGACTCGTGCTCCCACAACGAGGACATCTGCCCTTCCGTGAGGGAGAGCTCCCCCATCCCCGTCCACCCGGAGTCGACGGCGAGCTCCGCGCGGTACTCCTCCGCCTTCAGCCCGACGGCCGACGCCTTGACCCGCATCGGCAGGTCCTTCGACACGACCGTGACCGCCGCGCCCTCGGCGGAGAGGTTCGCTGCGACAGCGAGGATGCGCGTGTCGTTGTCGCCGAGCCGGAACCCGTCCGGGAGCGTGCTCGGATCGGTGTGGTTGAGCTCTACGCGGAGCGTGCCTCCAGCCGTGCCCACCGGGATCGGGGCGTCGAGCCCGCCGTGCTCGATGCGCAGGTCGTCGAGCATCCGGAGCGCGCTGCGGGCGAAGTAGCCCAGCTCCGGGTGGTGCCGCTTGGCCTCGAGCTCTGTGATGACCACGATGGGCAGAACCACGTCGTGCTCTGCGAAGCGCACGAGCGCCTTGGGGTCCGAGAGCAGGACCGAGGTGTCCAGCACGAAGGTGCGGTGAGTGTCCACGACAGGCTCCCTTCGACGCTTGCGCGTCTAGGTGCTCATGTCAGCGGCGCCGAGCGCGCTGCCGACACGAGGCGAGTGGGTCGAGCGGTCTGCCGGTCCACCACGGAGCAGCGGAGCCGGGACCGGCCTCCCTGCTCGGAGCATGCACTCCATGGGCTGGCCTCCCGTGAGCAACGTACGTGTTGCTCATGGCATGCAACGTACGCCCGAGATCTTGCTCGTGTCATCACCCGACACGACCTGTCCTGGCGTCGTCACGAGACGTTAACCTCACCGTCACGTGCCGTCTCCCGAGGGCACCGTCTGGGTCATCCGGCGGTCGCGACGTGCCCCGACCGGCGCCGCATGGCGACCCCGGCACAGAGCCCCACGAGGAGCACCGCCACGACCAGCAGCATCGTCTGACCAGCCGCCTCGGCGAAGCCCGCGTTGAAGGCTGTCGTGGCAGCGGCCGCGATGCTGTCGGCGAGCTCGGCAGGAACCCCGGCCGGGACGTCCACGGCTCCCCCGGCTCCCGTGAAGGACGCTCCCGCACCGTCGAACCCGTCGACGAAGCCCTGCCGGACGCTCGCCGGCAGCCCCTGCGCCGCCTCCGCCGCGGCGGCAGGCAGCGTCACCGCGAGGCGTGCCTGCAGCATGGCGATGATCGCTGCCGAACCGATGACGCCACCGACCTGACGGGTCGTGTTGAAGGCGCCCGCGCCCGCACCGGCGGTCGTGTGGTCCAGGCCCGCGGTCGCGAGGCTCGCCATCGGCGAGAAAACGCAGCCGGTCCCGACGCCGAAGAGAAGCATCGGGAAGACCACCGACCACGGGTCGGTGCCCGGTTCCATGACGAGGTCGAGCCAGAGAGCGGCCGCTGCCAGGGCAGCGAAGCCCGTCACCATGATCCACTTCGCGGGGAACCTGTCAGACAGCCGGCCTGCGACGGGTGCGATGACGCCGGAGACCAACGACCCCGGCAGCCCGACGAGCGCGGCGTGCAGAGGCGACAGCCCAAGGGTGGACTGCAGGAAGATCGTCAAGGGGAAGAAGATGCCGATCATCGCGAAGGAGACGCTCATGCCGCTGACGTTCGCGAGGGAGAAGTTGCGGTGGTGGAACAGGCTCAGCGGCAAGAGCGCGGCGGGGCCCTGCCGGTGCTGCCACACGAGGAAGACCCCGATAACGAGAAGGCCTGCTGCGATCAGGAGGGGGACGCTGACCGGTCCCCACACCGTTCCCCAGTCGTACGTCTCGCCTTCTTGGAGCCCGAAGACGAGGGCGCTGAGCCCGACGACCGAGAGAACCACACCGAGGACGTCGAACGACCTCTTGTCGGTGTGAAGGTTCGGCAGCGTGCGAAACGCGAAGACGAGAGCGACGATCCCGACGGGCACGTTGACGAAGAAGATCCACTCCCAGCCCCAGCTCTCCACGAAGAGCCCGCCGAGGACGGGACCGGTGATCGTCGCGATACCTGCGACGGCACCCCACGTCCCCATGGCCGCGCCGCGCTGCTGAGGCGGGAAGACGCGGGTGATGAGCGCCATCGTCTGCGGGGTCATCAGCGCGGCGCCGACTCCTTGGGCGGCCCGAGCGACGATGAGCATGCCGATGCTCCCCGAGAGCCCGCACCACGCAGACGTGAGCGTGAAGACGACGAGGCCGAGCACGAAGACCTGCTTGGGGCCGTAGCGGTCCCCGAGGCGCCCGGCGACGAGCAGGAGCACGGCGTACGTCAGGAGGTACGCGCTCGTGACCCAGCCGACAGCCGAGAGGCCGACGTCGAACGTGTCGACGAGCGTGGGGATGGCGATGTTCACGATGGTCGTGTCGACCATGATCATGAAGAAGCCGAGAAGCAGTGCGGGGAGGATGCTCCACGGGGTGCGGCCGTGGAGGTCGACCGGTCCCGTGGGAGCCGCAGCGGTGGTGGCGCTCATGTGTGTCCTTGCGTGATGGAGGAGCGTCTATTGCACCACCGAGATCCGTTGCCTGCTCGCGATGCCTGACCGTACGGTGACACCATGACCGCTTTCGTCGCTCTCCTGCGCGGTGTGAACGTGGGCGGGCACCGCCGCGTCCCTGCTGCCGACCTGCGCTCCGTGGCCGAGGACGCCGGCTTCACCGACGCCGTGACCGTCCTCAACAGCGGGAACGTCGTCTTCACGGCTCCGGGGACGACGACCGGTGCGCCGCAGGTGGCCGCAGCGATCCGCGCCGGCCTGCTCGCTCGCCTCGACCTGGAGGTCGACGTGGTCGCGGTGAGCGCAGCCACGCTCGCGGAGGTCGTGGCAGCGAACCCGTTCCCGGACGTGGCACTGTCGGACCCGTCGCACCTGCTCGTGACGTTCCGCGCGGAGCCGCCCGACGCGGAGCGGGTCCGCGCGTTCGACACCTCGACCTTTCCCGAGCGCATGGCGTGGGCTGCGGGCGTGAGCTACACCCACTACCCCCAGGGTGTCGGTCGGTCCAGGCTCACGCCGGCCGTGCTCAAGCGGGCGCTCGGCAGCGAGGGGACCGCACGGAGCTGGAGCACCGTGCTCAAGCTCCACGCGCTCGCGGCCGCGCGCGACTGAGCACCTCGTCGCGGGACCGCGATCCTGGTCAGCGCGGTGCGTGGTCCTCGAGGAAGGCGTAGACCTCCGAGGTGTCCACACCCGGAAACGCCCCGACGGGCATCGCCGCGAGCATGCTCGCGTGCGGTCGCGCGCTCGGCCACACCTGGTCCGCCCACCGTTCTGCGAGCGCGCCCGACGGGCGTCGGCAGCACGTGACCTCGGGGCAGCGTGAGACGGCGCGCTCAGGGGTCTCGCGTCCGCGGAACCACTTGACGTGCGCGAACGGGACCCCGACGCTCACGGAGAACTCGCCGTCGTCGGACCCTTGGACGCGTGAGGTGCACCAGTACGTCCCTGAGGGGGTGTCTGTGTACTGGTAGTAGGGGCTGAGCCGGTCGTCGACGGCGAACACCGTCCGTGCGGTCCAGTTGCGGCAGACCGGTTGTCCTTCGACGGCGCCGAGCGCGTCTGAGGGGAAGCGCACCCCGTCGTTCTCGTAGGCCTTGTGGATGATCCCGGACTCGTGGACCTTCATGAAGTGGACCGGGATGGCCAGGTGGGTCGTGGCGAGGTTGGTGAACCGGTGGGCGGCCGTCTCGTAGGAGACGGCGAAGGCGTCTCGCAGGTCTTCGACGGAGAGCTGGCGGGCGTCCTTGGCCTCGCGGAGCTGCTTGACGGTGTCTCGTTCGGGGAGCAGGAGCGCGGCCGAGAGGTAGTTGGCCTCGACACGCTGGCGCAAGAACTCCCCGTAGCCGCGTGGTTCTTCGTGGCCCAGGACGTGGCTGGCGAGCGCCTGGAGGAGGGTGGAGCGTGGGTCGCTCGACGCCCGGGCTCCGTTCGGCAGGTAGATGCGGTGGTGGAGGTGGTCGGTGACGGACCGGGTGGAGTGCGGCAGGTCGTGGACGTAGTGCAGCGAGAAGCCGAGGTGCCCGGCGAGGTCGGCGGCGACGCGCTGTGACAGCGGACCGTGCGTGTGCCCGACACCGTCGAGCAGCTCGCGTGCCGTGCGTTCGAGGTCCGGGAAGTGGTTGGCCTGCGCACGCATCGTCCCGCGGAGCTCGGTGTTGGCTCGGCGGGCTTCTTCCGGTGTGGCGGCTCGCTCGTTGTGCAGGCGTTCGAGCTCGCGCTGGAGCCCGACGATGGTCTCGAGCGCGTCGGTCGGCAGGGACTTGCTCACGCGGACGGAGGGCAGGCCGAGGGACGTGAACATGGGCCCGCGCTGGGCGCGCTCGAGGTCGACCTCGAGGCCGGCGCGGCGCGAGGGCGCTGATGCGGTGAGCAGGTCGTCGAGGGTGGTGCCCAGTGCTCTCGCGACGAGCGCCAGCTGCGAGATCTTGGGTTCGCGTCGCCCGTTCTCGAGCATGGAGACCTGTGAGGGTGCTCGGCCGATCGCGGCGCCGAGGCTGTCGAGGGTCATCCCCTGCTCGGTGCGCAGGTGCCGGATGCGGCGTCCGATCATGAGGGCGTCGGGCTCGCCGTGCGCGACGGTGTCGTGGTCGATCTCGCTCTGGATGGCCATGCCTGACTGTGACACAGGACACTTCTTGCGGGCAACAGAAGAACGCGACTTCTTCTCCCCCAGAGACCGTTGTCTAGGGGTTGCACGTCGAAGAAGGTTGAGAACAACCGCAGCACCGCCGCTGCGGGAGACGCAGATCCACTGCACAGCCCTGGAGGACACCGTGACCACGCCGACCATCATCAGCCGCTCCGCCACCCGCTCGCAGAAGGCTCCCGTGCGTCCGGGAGACCAGCGCCAGACCGCCGCCGAGCTGGCGCAGGAGTGGGCGAGCGACCCCCGCTGGGCGGACGTCACCCGCGACTACACGGCCGAGGACGTCATCGCCCTGCGCGGTGCGGTCCGCGAAGAGCGGACCCTCGCCCGCCGCGGTGCGGAAAACCTCTGGGAGCTCATCAACGCCGACGGCTGGGTCGCCGCGCTCGGCGCGATGACCGGCAACCAGGCCGTCCAGCAGGTCCGCGCCGGCCTCAAGGCCATCTACCTCTCCGGATGGCAGGTCGCCGCCGACGCGAACCTCTCCGGCCAGACGTACCCCGACCAGAGCCTCTACCCCGTCAACTCGGTCCCGGCCGTCGTGCGCCGCATCAACAACGCTCTCCTGCGCGCCGACCAGATCGAGTTCGCCGAGGACGCGACCGGCGAGCGACGCGACTGGGTCGCCCCGATCGTCGCCGACGCCGAGGCAGGCTTCGGAGGAGCGCTCAACGCCTACGAGCTCATGCACTCGATGATCGAGGCAGGCGCTGCCGGGGTGCACTGGGAGGACCAGCTCGCGTCCGAGAAGAAGTGCGGCCACCTCGGCGGAAAGGTCCTCGTCCCCACCGCCCAGCACATCCGCACGCTCAATGCGGCCCGCCTGGCCGCAGACGTCGCGGGGGTGCCCACCCTCGTCATCGCCCGGACCGACGCCCTCGCAGCGGACCTCATCACGTCCGACGTCGACCCGCGCGACCAGGAGTTCCTCACGGGCGAGCGCACGGTCGAGGGGTTCTTCCGGACCAAGCCGGGCTACGAGACGGTCATCTCCCGCGGCCTCGCGTACGCCCCGTACGCGGACCTCATCTGGGTCGAGACCGGTGAGCCCGACCTCGAGCTGGCCCGGGCGTTCGCCGAGCGCATCCACGCCGAGCACCCGAACCAGAAGCTCGCCTACAACTGCTCCCCGTCGTTCAACTGGAAGAAGCACCTCAGCGACGCCGAGATCGCCCGGTTCCAGCAAGAGCTCGCGTCCTACGGCTACACGTTCCAGTTCATCACGCTCGCCGGCTTCCACGCCGTGAGCCACTCCATGTTCGAGCTCGCCCGCGGCTACGAGGCCCGCGGCATGAGCGCCTACGTCGAGCTGCAGGAAGCCGAGTTCGCTTCCGAAGCCGACGGCTACACGGCCACGCGCCACCAGCGCGAGGTCGGCACCGGCTACTTCGACCGGGTCGCCACGGCTCTCAACCCGACGAGCGCCACCCTCGCTCTCGCCGGGTCGACCGAGGCCTCGCAGTTCCACTAGACGCACTTCTTCACCTGACCCGCTGGGAGACGACCATGACCACCACGACCCTTCTGACCGACCCACCCACCTCGACCGGCGACCGGCCGACTGCTCCCCCTGCACCGACCTCGGGCACGATGACGGTCACGGGACCGGTCCGCGAGCGCTACGACGAGATCCTCACGCCCGAGGCGCTCGCGTTCGTCGCGGCGCTGCACGAGCGCTTCGTCGCCCCGCGGCACGAGATCCTGCTGGCCCGCCAGCACAACCGTCAGCGCATCGCGGACGGCATGACCCCCGACTTCCTGCCGTCCACGCGGGCGGTCCGCGAGGACCGCTCGTGGCGGGCCGCCGGAGCTGGTCCGGGCCTGGAGCGACGACACGTCGAGATCACCGGTCCGACCGACCCGAAGATGGCGATCAACGCGCTCAACTCCGGGGCCGACGTCTGGCTCGCCGACCAGGAGGACGCGACGTCTCCGACCTGGACCAACGTCATCGGCGGTCAGCTCTCGCTGCTCGACGCGATCCGCGGTCGCCTCGAGTTCACGTCTCCTGAGGGCAAGTCGTACCGGATGACCTCCCCGCACCTGGAGGACCTGCCGACGATCGTCATGAGGCCCCGTGGCTGGCACCTGTGCGAGAAGCACCTGCGCTTCGTCGACCGGGCCGGTGTGAGCGCGTCGGCGTCGGCGAGCCTCGTCGACTTCGGGCTGTACTTCTTCCACAACACGAGCACCTTGCTCGCCCGTGGCAGAGGACCGTACTTCTACCTGCCGAAGCTCGAAGGGCACCTCGAGGCACGCCTGTGGAACGACGTCTTCGTCTTCACCCAGGACTACCTCAACCTGCCGCAGGGAACCGTCCGTGCGACCGTCCTCATCGAGACGCTGCCCGCTGCCTTCGAGATGGAGGAGATCCTCTACGAGCTGCGCGACCACTGCGCTGGTCTCAACGCCGGACGGTGGGACTACCTGTTCTCTGTCATCAAGAGCTTCCGCACCCGGGGGCCTCGGTTCGTCCTGCCTGACCGCTCGGCCGTCTCCATGACGGTCCCGTTCATGCGGGCCTACACGGAGCTGCTCGTCTCGACGTGCCACCGGCGCGGGGCTCACGCCATCGGCGGCATGTCCGCCTTCATCCCCGACCGCCGTGACCCGGAGGTCAGCATGCGGGCGGAGCAGCAGGTCCGAGGAGACAAGCGACGCGAGGTCACGGACGGCTTCGACGGCACGTGGGTCGCTCACCCGGACCTCATCGCGTTCGCCCGGGAGGAGTTCGCTGCGGTCCTCGGTGACCGCCCGCACCAGATCGACCGGCGGCGGGACGACGTCCACGTCACGGCGGCGCAGCTTCTCGACGTCGCGTCCGCATCACCGGACGGAACCACCGTCACCGGCGCGGGCCTGCGAGCCAACGTCTCTGTCGGGCTGCGCTACATCGAGTCGTGGCTCCGCGGGGTCGGTGCGGCAGCGATCGACCACCTCATGGAGGATGCGGCGACCGCCGAGATCTCCCGGTCACAGGTCTGGCAGTGGATCTACACCTCCACACCGACCGAGGACGGCGCACCGATCACCCGTGAGCGGGTCGAGGCGCTGCTCACCGAGATCGCCGGGAGCCTGCCGCGCCCGGAGGGCAATCGTGTCGACGCGGCGGTCGACGTCTTCCGTCAGGTGGCTCTCACGGAGGACTTCCCGACGTTCCTCACGATCGGTGCGTACACGCAGCACCTTGTCGGCTCCGACGTCGACTGAGCAGGTCGCCCGAGCAGGTCGTCTGACCTGCAGCACGGAAGCCCAGAGGGCCACGCGGTGATCCCGCGTGGCCCTCTGGTCGTGCACGGTGCTCGGTGCTCGGTGCTCGGTGCGGCATGCTGTGCGCGCACCGGGTCCGGGGTGTCAGCGCTGGACGCGCGCGCTCCCGCCGCCGGCGAGCTTGGCGACCTCGGCGAGGCTGGCGGTCGACGTGTCTCCGGCCGTGGTCATGGCGATCGCTCCGTGCGCAGCGCCGTACTCGACCGCGGACTGGATGTCACCGATCTCCATGAGCCCGTACGCGAGGCCGGAGGCGAAGGAGTCGCCTCCGCCGACGCGGTCGAGGATCTCGAGGTGCGGGCGGTGGGTCGACTCCGCGAAGCCTTCCCGGCGGCTCCACGCGATCGCACCCCAGTCGTTGTCGCTCGCGCTGTGCACGCCGCGCATGGTCGTCGCGATGACCTGGAAGTTGTCGTAGGTGGCCGCTGCCGTCTCGATCATCGCGCGGAAGGCACCGGTGTCGAGGTCGGTGAGGTTCTCGTCGACCCCTTCGACCTCGAAGCCGAGGCTCGCGGTGAAGTCTTCCTCGTTGCCGATCATGACGTCGACGTACTGCGCGAGGCGCTTGTTGACCTCCTGGGCGCGGGCCGAGCCACCGATCCCCTTCCAGAGGGAGGGACGGAAGTTCAGGTCGTAGGAGACGATCGTGCCGTGCTCGCGGGCGGAGCGCATGGCGGCCTCGGCGACGTCCGCGGACGACTCGGAGAGTGCCGCGAAGATCCCTCCGGTGTGGAGCCAGCGCACGCCTCGACGGCCGAAGAGGTCGTCCCAGTCGACGTCGCCGGGCTGCATCTGCGAGACGGCCGTGTTGCCACGGTCAGAGACGCCGACCGCACCGCGGACGCCGAAACCGCGCTCGGTGAAGTTCAGTCCGTTGCGCACGTTGCGGCCGATGCCGTCGTAGTCGATCCATTGGATGTAGCTCGTGTCGAGCCCACCGGTGAGGATGAAGTCCTCGACGAGCCGTCCTACCTCGTTGTCGGCGAGCGCGGTGACGATCGTCCCGCGCAGACCGAAGCAGCGGCGGAGCCCTCGGGCGACGTTGTACTCGCCACCGCCCTCCCACGCGTCGAAGCTGCGAGCGGTCTTGATGCGGCGCTCTCCGGGATCGAGGCGGAGCATGACCTCGCCGAGAGAGACGACGTCGAAGTCGCACTCGGCGGCGCTCTTCACGGTGAGGGAACGAGTCTGCTCGGCCATGGTCAGGCTCCGATCTGTGCGGCGAGGGCGACGGCCTCAGCCGTCCGGCGGGTGATCTCGGCCCAGTCCTCGGCCTCGATGAGGGCGCGGTCGACCATCCAGGAGCCGCCGGCAGCCATGACTGCGGGGATCGTGAGGTAGTCGCCGACGGTGGCGGCGCTGATGCCGCCGGTGGGGACGAAGCGCAGGCCGGGGAACGGTGCGGACATCGCCTTGATGGCGGACGGACCGCCGAGGGTGGCTGCGGGGAAGAACTTGACGGTGCCCAGTCCGAGGGAGAGCGCGGTCATGATGTCGGACGGGGTCGCGACGCCGGGAAGGATGGGGAGCCCGGCGGCCTGCGCGCGGCGCACGACGTCGACGTTCAGCCCTGGGGAGACGAGGAACTGGGCGCCTGCTGCGGCTGCCGAGTCGACCTGGTCGGGGCGGACGACCGTGCCGGCTCCGACGATGAGCTCGGGGAGCTCCTTGAGCGCGGTGAGCGCTGCCTGGGCGCCGGCGGTGCGATAGGTGACCTCGATGATGGCGAGGCCACCCTCGAGGAGCGCGCGTCCGAGGGGGACTGCGTGCTCGGGGTTGTCGATGACGACGACGGGCACGATGCGTGCGGCTTCGAGTGCCTCTGTGATCTGCTGCTCTGTGGACATGATCGCCTGTGATCTCTGCTAGAGTTTCGCCATGGTGAACCATGGTTTCTGAATACGAAACAACCATAGCAAACGACCGCGTGTGACGACATCCCCGGAGAGCTGCATGACCTCCACGCACGAGCCCGCGCCGACGACCGGCTCCGGGTCCCCCATGAACAGCGTCGACAAGGCCCTCCTCGCTCTGCAGGACCTGAGCCGCGCCGGCCGTGCAGGCCTGTCGTTGAGCACTCTCGCCACCCATCTCGGACTCAACAAGACGTCGTTGCACCGCACCCTCGCAGCCCTGCGCCACCGCGGGTTCGTCGACCAGGACCCGGAGACCGGGAACTACGTCCTCGGCGCCGCAGCGGCCGCCCTGTCGTCGGCCTTCTTCGCCGACGAGAACCTTCCCGGGCTCCTGCACACCGCCGTCGTCGCACTGAGCCGCGAAGCCGACGAGCTCGTCCACCTCGGGGTGCTCTCGGGCGCAGAGATGCTCTACGTCGACAAGGTCGAGCCTGCACGGTCGCTGCGTGTGTGGTCGGCCGTCGGCCGTCGGCAGCCCGCCGCGACCACCGCGCTCGGACGCGCGGTCCTCTCCCACCGCGACCTCGACCGCGTCTCGGTCGACCTCTACGCCGGGACCCAGATGCCGACCGAACGGCTCCTCGACGTCCTCGCCACAGCACGGACCCACGGGTATGCGACAGAGGACCAGGAGAACGAGCAGGGCATCAGCTGCCTGGCAGTCCCCCTCCTGCGCGACGGCGTCCCCGTCGCCGCGATGAGCATCACCGCACCGTCGGAGAGGATGACGCCCGCACGGCACCGCGAGCTCGTCGCGGCGTTCGCGCACGCTGTGCCGGCCCACCTCCCCGCAGGGATCTACCTGCCCGACGCGATCGTGGCAGGCCGCGACGCGCCCAGCCCGTGAAACGTCGCCGTTGGCCATAGGGTGTCATCAGCACCAGACGCCAGACTCGCTCCCAGGGGCGAGCAAGAGAAAGCAGGACGTCATGACGGTTCTCGTCGCATACAACGAGTCACCCCAAGGGGAAGCCGCCTTCGCTGCAGCCGTCGACGAAGCGGCCCGCCGCCGCACGTCCCTGACGGTGCTCGTCCTCACGCCCCAGCCTGACGACGCCCCGATCCCCTCGCACCTCGTGCACCTGCTCCAGACGGTCGCTGGCCCGGACGACACGGTCAAGGTGGCGTTCCGCAGCGACCGCATCGACGTCGCCGACGCGATCCTCGACCACGCAGAGAAGGTCGACGCTCAGATCATCGTCATGGGATCGCGCAAGCGCACGCCGGTCGGCAAGTTCCTCCTCGGCAGCACCACCCAGCGTGTCCTGCTCGACGCGGCCGTCCCCGTCCTCGTCATCCGGGCCACCCGCTAGCGCGCTTCACCTGCCCCGGCCGGCACCTCTGCCGGGGCGAGCTCGAGACGGTACCCGCGCTTGACCACCGTCCGGATGAGCCCACGGTCGCCCATCGCGTCACGCAACCGTGCGATCGCGACGTCTGCGGCGTGCGGGTCCTGCGACGCACCGGGCAGCGCACGGAGCACCTCGGACCGCGGGACGACCCCACCGTTCGCGTCCACGAGCGCCCGCATCACCTCGACGCCGCCGCGCCCCAGGGGCATGACCTTCTCGTCGAGCACCACGGTCGTCGCACGGACCTGGAGGTCGCCGGCGATCGTGCGCAGCGCTTTCTCCCCCTCCGCCGTGTAGTGCGCGATCATGACCCGGACCAGCGACCCGAGCCGCCCACGATCGGGGACGAGCGGCACGATCCCTGCGTCGAGGAGCGGCTTCGCCGTGATCGGTCCCACGGCCACGGCGAGGAGGGACCCCGCCTGCGTGCGGGCCCGGATCGCGTCGACAGAGCCCTCGTCCCGGGCGACCTCGAGCCATGCAGCCGCGCCGGGCGCCGAGGTGAAGACGAACGCGTCGATGTCACCGTCGGCCGTCGCCCGGACCGACGCCGCCAGCGCCTGCGGGTCCGGCGGCGGCCCCCAGCGGTACACCACGAGGCTCTGCACCCGCGCACCGGCCTCCCGGAACCTCTGGTCGAGCCCGTCGGAGCCTGCACCATGGTGCTGGATAGCGACGTCCAGCCCGTCGACGCCTTCGTCGAGCAGGTACTCGGCGACCTCTGCGGACGTCTCCGACTCAGCCACCCAGTCCGCCTGGAGGCCCGCCTGCTGGACCGCACCGCGCGCCTTCGGACCACGCGCGACGATCCGCGCCCGAGACAGCACCTCGTGCAGCTCCGCCGCGAGGCCGACCGCGTCTGCCGCGTCGATCCACCCGCGGAAGCCGATACCGGTCGTCGCGACGACCACGTCCGGCGGGTGCGCGATGACGGCACGCGTGTCGGCGACGAGCTGGGCGTCGTCGTGGTTGGGCACCATGCTCAGCGCTGGCGCGAACTGGGGGACCGCGCCGCGCCGCGAGAGCGCGGCGCCCAGCTCTCCGGAGCGGCGGTCTGCCGTGATGAGGACCGCACAACCGGCCATGGGCTGGCCTACAGGAGCGTTCATCGGCTCACTTTCGTCGAGGCTGCAGTCGGGACGGCGAAGAGCGATGTCAGGGATCGGGACCCTGCCGCTGGTCTCAGCGTACAAATCGGAGGTTACGAACCGACGGGTCGAGTGTTTCGGCGATACGTCGTCATCCTCACACGGTGGTGCACCTCTCTGTGACGAGTCTGCCGTACCCCGGTCGCACGTCGGTGGCAGACACGCACCCCTGTAGCATCGAAGGCGTGAGTACCGTGGCTCTCGGCATGCCGACCTCGCGGTCGCAGCCGACCGGGCCCTCGAGCCCGCAGAGCGACGCTGACAGCCGGAACCAACCGGGTCAGCGTCCGATGACCGATGCGCTCGTCGATCGCTTCGGCCGGGTCGCCCGAGACCTGCGCATCTCGATCACCGAGAAGTGCTCGTTGCGCTGCACCTACTGCATGCCGGCCGAAGGACTGCCGATGATCGCCCGCAGCGCGCTCCTCACCCCCGAGGAGATCGCCCGTCTCGTCCGGGTCGCCGTCCACCGCCTCGGCATCGAAGAGATCCGCTTCACGGGCGGCGAGCCCCTCGTGCGCCACGACCTCGTCGAGATCATCCGGCTGGCCCACGAGGCCGCCCCCGGCGTCCCGCTCTCGATGACGACGAACGCCATCGGCCTCGACAAGCGGGTCGCCAGCCTCGTCGCCGCCGGCCTCACCCGGGTCAACATCTCGCTCGACACCGTCGACCGCCAGCACTTCGCCGAGCTCACCCGACGAGACCGTCTCCCGACCGTCCTCGCCGGCATCGCCGCCGCGCACGACGCGGGCCTGACGCCGCTGAAGATCAACGCCGTCCTCATGCCGGAGACGCTCGCAGGCGCGACCGACCTCCTCGCGTGGGCGATCGAGCACGACTGCAGGCTGCGCTTCATCGAGCAGATGCCGCTCGATGCGGACCATCTCTGGACGCGCGAGTCGCTCGTCACGGCGGACGACCTCCTGGCTGTGCTCTCCGAACGCTTCACGCTCGCTGCCGTGGGCCGCGACGACCCGTCCGCGCCCGCCGAGGAGTGGTCGGTCGACGGCGGGCCCGCGACCGTGGGCATCATCGCCTCCGTCACACGGTCGTTCTGCGGGGACTGCGACCGCACACGCCTCACGGCCGAAGGCACCCTGCGCTCGTGCTTGTTCTCGTCCGAGGAGACCGACCTGCGCACGCTGCTGCGCGAGGGCGCGACCGACGACGACCTCGTGCACGCCTGGCAGTCGACGATGTGGGCCAAGCCGTTCGCGCACGGGCTCGACGCACCAGCAGGGACGCGGCCGACCACGGCTCTCGCCACGACCGAGGACTTCGCCCCGTCGAGCCGGAGCATGGGAGCGATCGGTGGCTGAGACGACGAGCCGGCTGGTGACCGTGCGGTACTACGCAGCAGCAGCCGACGCCGCCGGGCTGCAGGAGGAAGAGGTGCCGCTGCCCGCTGCCGCGACCGTCGGCGACCTGAAGGCGTTCCTCGTCGAGACGTACGGTGACGCGATGGCTCGCGTGCTCGCGTCCGCGTCGTTCCTCGCAGACGCGCGGATCAGCCGGGACGACTCCCGCGTGCTCGGGCTCACCGTGGACGTCCTGCCGCCGTTCGCCGGCGGATGATCCACCTGCTCGATCCGCACGAGCGGACGAGCGGCTAGAGCCCGACCCACTCGGAGACGCCGTCGGTGAAGTGCTGCCGCTTCCAGATCGGCACCTCCACCTTGATGCGGTCGACGAGCGCCGAGCAGGCGGCGAACGCTTCGGCACGATGACCGCTCGACACGGCTGCCACGAGCGCGACGTCCCCGATCCTCAGCTCCCCCACACGGTGGACGGCCGCGACCCGCAGACCTGTCTCGCGTGCGACGTCCGCGCAGCAGCGAGCGAGAAACTCCTGCGCCTGCGGGTGCGCCTCGTAGTCGAGGCCTGTGACGGCCCGCTCCGAGTCGTTGTCCCGGACGACGCCGCGGAACGTGACGACGGCCCCGCACTCCGCAGCCTCGACAGACGCCTCGATCGTTTCGACGGCGGACGCGTCGAGCACGTCTCCCGTGACCGACGCGACGGTCACCGCACTAGTGCTCATGACGGGAGTCTCCCCCGACCTGGTCGAGCACGTGCTCGAGGACGTCGCCGAGCACGTCGAGCCCGTCCCGCACTCCCCCGGGCGAGCCTGGGAGGTTGACCACGAGGGTGCTGCCCGCGAGGCCGACGAGCGCGCGGCTCAGCCCAGCCGTCCGGGTCGTCGTCATCCCGCGACGCCGGATCTCTTCCGCGATCCCGGGCAGCTCACGGGTGAGCAGCGCGCGGGTCGCCTCCGGCGTCTCGTCAGAGGGCGAGACGCCTGTGCCGCCGGTCGTGATGATGACGCGAGGCTCACCGGCCGCCGCAGCCCTGAGCGCTGCGGCGACAGCCGCGTCCGCCACGACGAGCGGGCCCGAGACCTCGAACCCCCGCCGGGTCAGCCACTCGGCGATCACCGGTCCCGTCGTGTCGGTCCGCTCGCCGCGGACACCGGTGGTGGAGGCGACGATGACGGTCGCGCGCCCCTGCGAGGCCGGAGCCTCAGACGCCCCCGGCGCCTCAGGGGTGCCCGGGGCCTCAGGGGTGCCCGGGGCCTCGGGCGCAGCCGTGCCGACAGCAGGCGCGACGTCCTGAGACTCGTGGCCCGCAGGCTCGTCCGGGCGGCGCCAGTCGCCGCTCTTGCCGCCCGTCTTCGTGAGCAGCCTGATGTCACCGAGGACCGCAGCGGGATCGACAGCCTTGATCATGTCGTGCAACGTCAGCCCGGCGACGGCGACGGCAGTCAGCGCTTCCATCTCGACGCCGGTCGGTGCCGTGGTCTTCGCAGCCGCCTCGATGCGGATCGAGGATCCTTCGAGCTCGAACGAGACGCTCACGCCCGAGAGCGGGATCTGGTGGCACAGCGGGATGAGCTCCCACGTGTGCTTCGCCGCCGAGATCCCGGCGATGCGCGCGGTGGGCAGGACGTCAGCCTTCGGCAGGCCCTCGGCCCGCACCATGGCGACGACCTCTGGGGTGGTGCGCAGGCGACCTTCGGCCACAGCCCGGCGCGCGGTGGAGGTCTTGCCGCTCACGTCCACCATCCGGGCCCGGCCGTCTGCGTCGACATGGGACAGCTCGTTCATGCGTCATCACTCATCCCCCAACCCTATCCGTCACGGACGGGGTAGGAGACGGGACCTCTACGACCCTCCCGGCCTCGAGCCGGACCGTGCGACCAGCGAGGACCTGGGCGTCCTGCGGGTCGTGCGTCACGACGAGCGTCGTGGTTCCGGCCTCGCGCAGGTGGACGGCGAGCTCGAGCCGAACTCGTGCACGGACGTCGACGTCCAGCGCGGACAACGGCTCGTCGAGCAGGAGGAGGTCTGGTTCCGTCACGAGAGCGCGCGCGAGCGCGACGCGCTGCGCCTGCCCGCCCGACAGCGCGCCCGGGCGTCGGTCGGCAAGATCCGCGATCCCGAGCCGCGCGAGCCACTCCGCAGCCGCCCGCCGCGCGTCGGCCACCGACCGCCCGGCTGCTCGGGGACCGAACGCGACGTTGTCCAGGACGCTGCGATGGCCGAAGAGCCGGTAGTCCTGGAAGACCATCCCCACGCGGCGCCGAGCTGCCGGCACCCAGGTGTCGGACGCGGCGTCGTCGAGCACCCGGTCACCGAGGACGATCCGTCCGGCGTCGACAGGGTCGAGGCCCGCGAGCGCCCTCAGCAGAGACGACTTGCCCGCGCCGTTCGGACCGACGACCGCGACGATCTCGCCGGCCTCGACCTGGAGCGCAGCACGGAGGTGGAAGGCGCCCCGGACCACGTGGACGTCGGCGTGCAGCGCAGACCCGTGAGCAGGTTTCACCGGACGACCCCCTGGAGCCACCGGTCGCGGAGCAGCACGAGCACGAGAACGGCCACGGTGAGGAGCACGAGGCTCAGGGCGACCGCCGTGTCCGGGTCGGACTGCAGCGCCAGGTAGACGGCGAGCGGCATCGTCTGGGTGGAGCCGGGAAGGTTGCCGGCGAAGGTGATGGTCGCACCGAACTCGCCGAGCGCTCGGGCCCAGCAGAGCACGGCGCCGGCGAGCAGCGCGGGCGCGAGCGTCGGGAGGGTCACGTGGAGGAAGATGTGCAGCCGCGAGGCGCCGAGGGTGGCTGCGGCCTCGGCGAGAGAGTCGTCGACCGTCGCGAGCGCACCGTCGAGAGCGAGGACGAAGAACGGCATGGCGACGAAGGTCTGTGCGAGCACGACTGCGACCGTCGTGAACGGGATGCTCAGCCCGAACCACAGCTCGAGGTACTGCCCAGCGACACCGGTGCGGCCGTACGCGAGGAGGAGCGCGACCCCTCCGACGACGGGCGGCAGGACGACCGGGACGGTGACGAGCGTGCGCAGGAGCCTGCGCCCCGGGAGGTGTGCCCGCGCGAGGACGAGCGCCAGCGGCACGCCGAGCACGATGGCGACGGTGGTCGCTGCCGTCGCGGTGCCGAGCGAGAGGAGCAGCGCCGACCGCGTCAGCGGGTCGGTGAGGATGCCCGCGAGCGCGGCCCACGGAGCACGCACGACGAGGGCTGCGAGCGGCAGGACGAGAAAGGCCATCCCGAGGGCGGCCGGTATCCACAGGACGACGGGAAACCGTCCTTGGACGCGCGCGCGGGCCGCCCGACGGCTGCTGCGGCGTGCTGGCGTGACGGGATGCGGGCTCTCGTCGGTGGTCGTGGCGGTCACGGCACGCCGAAGCCGGCGTCCATGAGGATGCCTCTGCCGACAGGACCGAGGACCAGGTCGACGAAGTCGGCCGCCGACGGGGAGGCGTCGGCGAGCGCGACGATCGGATAGGAGACGGGAACCTGGAGATCGTCGGGCACGATGACCTCGGTGACGTCGCCGTCGGCCGACCGGATGTCGGTGGTGTAGACGACGCCTGCGTCGACCTCGCCGAGGCGCACCTTCGTGAGGACGGCGCGGACGTCCGGCTCGAGCGTCACCGGCTGGACGTCGAGCCCTGCGCGCTCGAGCATCTGTGCTGCTGCAGCACCGCACGGGACGTCGATCTGGCAGAGGGCCACGTCGACGTCGCTGCGCGCGAGGTCGGCCATGGTCGTCACTGCCGGTGCAGATGCCGACGCCGACGCCGTCGCCGGGACGGCGATGGCGAGCGCGTTGGTCGCGAAGGTCTGAGGGTCGTGCGCACCACCGGCGTCCGTGACGACCGCCATCGTCGCGGGGCTCGCGGACGCGAAGACGTCTGCCGGCGCCCCCGCGAGGACCTGCTGCGCGAGCTCCGAGCTGCCGGCGAAGCTCAGACGGACCTCGACACCGGGGTGAGCCTCCTCGAACGCGTCGCCGATGAGCGTGAAGGGCTCTGTCAGCGATGCCGCGGCAAGGATCGTGAGCGTCTCGGTCGGAGCGTCCGGCATGCACGCAGCGAGGAGCAGCCCAGCGAGGACGAGGCCTCCGACGGCCGGTGCACTACGCCCGCGCACCGGGCACCTCGATCACGACGTCGGTGGCCTTGACGGACGCGACCGCCCGCACCCCGGGCTCGAGCCCGAGCTCGTCTGCTGCCTCCCTGCTGATGAGCGAGACGACCCGGTGCGGTCCGGCCTGGATCTCGACCTGCGCCATGACCGTGTCGCGCACGACACGGGTGACGAGCCCGGCGAAGGAGTTTCGCGCAGACCGTGAGCCGGTGCTGCCGCCTGCTGGTGCGACAGCCGAGCGCGCGACCTCTTGAGCGAGGCGCGCGAGGTCTGCGCCGGCGACGACCGTGCGTCCGTCGGTCTTGACCGCATCGATCCGTCCGGCCTCGATCCACCGACGCATCGTGTCGTCGCTCACGCCCAGAAGCTCGCTCGCCTCGCGGACCCGATAGGTGTGCACAGTCATCAGACGAGCGTAGCCGATGCCGCACCTGCGGCGGAGAACCTCGTGTTCTGCCGTCTTCGCGGGACGTCAGAGAGGATCGCCTCGCAGGTGCGGATACAGCTCGCCCAGCCGTCTTGACCGTCAGCGAGCGGCGGCGCTCCGCGCGATCCCCCGGAGCACGCTCATGTCGGCATCCCGGAAGACGGCGTCAGCGTCGGCGAACGTCTTCAGGCTCTGGACCACCCAGACCTGCGCCAGCCCGTCGACGAGTCCTTCCACGACATCGATGTGCGGCGCCCCGAACCCCGGAACGCCGTCGACGAGGACCGCGACCTCGTCGGGCGCGCGCAACGTCGCACTGTCCCCCGGACCCATGATCGTGCGCACCGCCTCGACGACCGCATCAACACCCGCGTCGACACCTTCACCGACGGTGGCGCCACCCTCCGTGAGCTCCCCCGACGACGCACCGCCGCCGGAAGGAACCACCCGCAGCAGCACGAGAGAACAGTCGTAGCCCTCCATGCGCCCGGCGCGTTCCACAGCCGCCGCCAGCCGGTCCATGAACACATCCCGGTGGACGAGCCCAGGCCGCGCGTCGCGCACCGCGAACCGGCGCATCGCCTGCTCCTCGCGCCTCGTCTCCGAGAGATCCGTCATCGCACCGACGATCCGGGCAGGGCAGCCCGCCTTGTTGAGGACGGTCACCCCACGGCACAGGACCCAGCGATAAGCACCGCTCGCCGTGCGGATCCGCTGCTCGAGCATGAGCGGCTGCTCGACACCGGCCAGCTGCGCCGCGATCGCCATCGACAGCTCGTCCCGGTCATCAGGGTGCACCCGGTCCGTCCACTCGTCCAACGACGTCCCGACCTCGTTCTCCGCATACCCGAGAACGCTCTTCCACCGAGGCGAGTAGTAGACCGAGCCAGACAGCACGTCCCAGTCCCACATCCCGTCAGACAGCGCCGCCGAGGCCAGCGCATAGCGCTCCTCGCTCGCCCGGACCGCGGTCGCGAGCTCCCGCTCCCGCTCGGCAGAGATCTGCAGCGCGGTGCGCTGCTCCCGCAGCGACGCGAGCGTCTGCTCCTGGTCGAGCGCGATCGCGAGCATCGCCGCCCAGTGGTTGTACTTGTCGCGCGCGCTCGTCGAACGCGTATCGACCGGGCCACCGATCGTCAGATAGCCCCAGTCGCTCGCCGCGAACGTCACCGGGATGACGAACGTGAGGTCAGGACGCGTCGCACCCGCCGATCGGGTGAGCGCCGGAGGCGGGAACGCACGCGCGGGCAGACGCATCCCGACGAGCCGGCTCCCCGTCGAACCGACGTCACGCGTCCCGACGATCTCCAGCTCGCGCTCTCCGTCCGCGGTCCGGCGCCCCGTCCACAGCGCGAGCGACGCAGACCCGCGGTGCGCGTTCGGCAACCAGCTGAGGGTCCGCGGGCTCGCCCCGTCAGGCCGCATGAGCGCAAGATCGACCTCGTACTGGTTGACGAGCGTCCGCTCAAGGTGCCCCGAGCGAGCGAGCAGCCCGCGCGAGCACCCCTTCGTCAGTGCGACCGTCACCCCCGACGCAGCGCTGCGCAACGCGGCCGAGTGCGACGGCGAACCCGGCGGCAGGCCGAGCGCAGCCTCGGACTCGACAGCACGGACCGCGACAAGGATCTGCTCGAGAGCCTCCGGATGAGGGTGCAACGCCGTCGTCATGTCGGCCAACCGACCCAGAGCGGCCCCTGCGGGGACAGCAGCACGCTGCGCTGCGACGACAAGACTCTCCACGACGCACCGCACCCACATGCTGATGTCCGGCTGCGCACAGTCTCCGCCACGGGCACCGAAGAAGACCGCGCACGCCAGCTCGTTCAGCTGCGCAGCAGCCGATCCGCCACCCTCACGAGACACCCCGTCGACCAAGAGCCCCGCACGCGTCGAGTCGACGCACCCGCACGACTCCCTCGTCACGAGCGTCGTCTCCGACAGGTGTGCGCCCGGGCCCACGTCGTCCGAGACGAGCTGCGCCAGGAGCAGCCCCGCAGCGAGCTCCCCGACCCGGTCGTGGTGCGGGTCGATGCTCGAGAGCCGAGGCCGAGACCGAGCGCCTCCCTCAGCGTGGTCGAACCCGATGACAGCATGATCGGTCGGCAGAGCGATCCCCTCCGCCCGGAGGACAGCCATGAAGCCGAGAGCGTTGCGGTCCGTCGCCGCGACCGTCGCCGTGGTCGGCATCCCCCGGGCGAGCAGCTCGGTCGCCGCGGCAGACCCGCTCGCCTCCTGGTTGTCTGCAGTCGTGACGACCCACTCGTCCTGCGGCTCGATCCCGTTCGCGGCGAGCGTGCTGCGGTATGCCTCGTAGCGCTCGCGGATGTCGAGCTGCTGAGGGTTGCCCACGAACCCGATCCGGCTGTGACCGTGGTCGAGGAGGTGCTCGACCGCAGCGCGGATCCCGCCCCTGTTGTCAGGGGTGACGATCGGAGCCCGGAGCCCGGCCTCCTGCTCGCTGATCACGACGAGCGGCTTGTCCGACCTGTCGAGCACGCGCAAGGTGTCACGGTCGACCGCCGACGTGATGACGATGACGCCGTCCACCGCATCGAGCCCGACGCACGAGTCGTAGTCCGACTGCTCCGGAAACTTCTCGCGGTCGAGGTCTGCCGCATAGGTCTGGATCGCGACGACCTGGTGCCCACCGGCCCGGATCGCCCGACCGATGCCCGAGAGCACCTTGCCGAAGTAGAAGCCACCGACGACCGGCGAGAGCACTCCCACGGTAAAAGGTCCTTGACTCGACCCGCGTCCGCTGCTGACGGTCACTGCGCGTTCATCCGACGTACGTCCTTGTAGGTCCCCATGCCATCGTCAACAACCTGCCCCCTCTGGCGGAAAGACGCCGCCCCGCGCACGCGCCACGTCGAGCATGCTTTGATCTCGTGATGAGCGAGACATCCCCCGAATTTACGCATTCCCCCAGCAAACGTCCAACGATCTCCGATGTGGCCCGCGCTGCAGGCGTCTCGATCGCCGTCGTGTCCTACGCGCTCAACGGTCGGCCGGGCGTCTCCGCTGCGACGCGCGACCGTGTCCTGAGGATCGCGGACGAGCACGGCTGGCGGCCGAACGCGGCGGCCCGCTCGCTGCGCACGAGCGCCCAGGCGGTAGGGCTCGCGCTCGTCCGGGGCGACACCGCCACCACGCACCCGGCAGCCTTCATGGCGCTGCTCGGCGGGATCCAGGACCGGCTCGCGAGCCGAGGCCTCGCTCTGGTGCTCCAGGCGGTCGACGACCACGAGACCGCGGCGCACCTCTACCGCTCGTGGTGGGCAGAGCGTCGGTTCGACGCCCTGCTCGTCACTGACGTGCGCGTCAACGACCCACGTGTCGAGGCGCTGCGCTCGGCACGGATCCCGAGCCTCGTCGTCGGCCATCCTGGCGCGGCGCGAGGGCTCGCGTCCGTGCACGTCGACGAGGAGGAGGCCTACGGGCGGGTCGGCCGGTTCCTCGCAGGCCAGGGGCACCGACGGGTGGGCGTCGTCACGGGACCGGCCGACCTGGACATGTCGATCCGCAGAACTGCTGCGCTGCGCGCTGCGCTCGAGCAGGAGGGTGCCGCGGCGGTCGTCGTGACGACCGGGGCGAGCCAGGAGGAGGGGGCGTCCGCAACCCGTCAGCTCCTCGTGGACGCCGACCCGGTCTCCGCGATCATGTTCGACACGGACCTCAGCGCGACGACGGCGCTCGACGTGGCACGCCGGCTGCGCCGCGAGGTCCCGTGGGACCTGTCGGTCGTGGCAGGCACCGACTCGGCGTCGTGCCGTCTGGCGACACCGTCGGTGACCACTCTCCCCTCCCCTGTCGCGGAGCTCGGCGAGGCGGCCGCCCAAGGGCTGCTCGACATGCTGGACGGAGAGCGCGGCATCGAGCGAGTCGTCTCGGTGGGACCGCTCACGGTCCGGGGTACGACAGCCCCGTGGGGACGGTGACGATTTCGGGATGAATGCCATAGCACAGGAACTTATGTCACGATTTGGTAACGGCGCAATACCTAAACGTTTCACGGCGTATCACCAGGATGTGCCACCTGTCACGTTGATCCTGTTGCAGCAGCTCCGCTGCGACCCGACCCCCACAGCGCGTCCGGGGTGCTCGGCACCCGTTCGACCACCCGGAGGAACCGTGTCTCAAGTCCCGAAGAGGCTGCGCACTGGCGCGTCAGCCGTCGCCGTGGGAGCGCTCCTATCGGCGCCGATGATCCTCGGCACCACCACGACCGCCGTCGGCGCAGAATCGCACGTCGACAACCCGTACGCAGGCGCGACGCAGTACGTCAACGCAGACTGGACTGCCAACGTCGTCGCCGAGGCAGCGGCCGTGGAAGCCACGGACCCGACCCTCGCCCAGCAGATGCTCTCCATCAAGAGCACACCCACCGCCGTCTGGATGGACCGTATCGGCGCCATCGAGGGCAACGTCGACGGCCCCGGCCTCAAGCACCACCTCGACGCCGCGGTCGCCCAGAAGTCGGGCAGCACCCCGATCGTCCTCAACGTCGTCATCTACGACCTCCCCGGCCGCGACTGCTACGCGCTCGCGTCCAACGGCGAGCTCCCGGCGACCGACGCGGGCCTCGAGCGCTACAAGACCGAGTACATCGACGAGATCGCCGACCTCCTGGACAACCCGGAGTACGCGGGGATCCGCATCGCGGCAACGGTCGAGCCCGACTCGCTGCCGAACCTCACGACCAACCTCAGCGAACCTGCCTGCCAGCAGTCAGCGCCCTACTACCGGGCAGGCGTGGCATACGCGCTCGACAAGCTGCACGCCATCCCGAACGTCTACACCTACGTCGATGCCGCCCACTCGGGATGGCTCGGATGGGACACCAACTCGGTCGGCGCCGTCCAGACCTTCGTCGAGGTCGCACAGTCGACCATCGCGGGCTTCGCGTCGATCGACGGGTTCGTGACCAACACCGCGAACTCCACGCCGCTCTCTGAGCCGTTCCTCACCGACTCCTCAGCCAGCATCAACGGCATGCCGATCCGCTCGGCGAAGTACTACGAGTGGAACTTCAGCTTCGACGAGGCCGACTGGACGGCCGACCTCTACAACCAGCTCGTCGCAGCAGGCTTCCCGGCAACGACCGGGATGCTCATCGACACCTCCCGCAACGGCTGGGGCGGCGACGCTCGACCCACCGCGGTGAGCACGTCGACCGACCTCAACACCTATGTCAACGAGTCACGCATCGACCGCCGCATCCACCGCGGCGCCTGGTGCAACCCGGCCGGCGCCGGACTCGGTGAGCGCCCCGTCGCATCGCCTTCCGGCTACACCGCCTCGCACCTCGACGCGTTCGTCTGGATCAAGCCTCCGGGCGAGTCTGACGGGTCCTCTACGGAGATCCCCAACGACGAGGGCAAGGGCTTCGACCGCATGTGCGACCCGACCTACGTGGCCGCCAAGCTCGGCAACCAGCTCACCGGGGCACTCCCCGGAGCGCCGGTCTCCGGCAAGTGGTTCTCGACTCAGTTCCAGCAGCTCGTCGCCAACGCCTACCCGGTGATCCCCGCCGACGGCACCGTCGACCCGACGCCGGACCCGACCACGGACCCGACGACCGACCCGACCACGGACCCGACGACGGATCCCACCACGGACCCGACGACGGATCCCACGACGGACCCGGCTGACACGAGCTCGCCGACCGTCCCGGCAGGCCTGACGGCCGGGACCACCACCACGTCGAGCATCCCGCTGACCTGGACCGCCTCGACCGACAACGTCGCCGTCACCGGCTACGACGTCTACCAGGGCACCGTGAAGATCGCCTCGACCACGACGCCCAGCTACACCGTCACCGGACTGACCGCTGACACCGCCTACACCTTCTCCGTCCGCGCCAAGGACGCAGCAGCCAACGTCTCCGCAGCCAGCGCAGCCGTCACCGCCAGCACCAAGGCAGCCACCACCACACCCGCCGGAGCCTGCAAGGTCACCTACTCGACCAACGACTGGAACACCGGCTTCACCGGCTCGGCGAAGATCACCAACACCTCCAGCACCGCACTGAGCGCCTGGACCCTGGCCTTCACCTTCCCCGCCGGACAGCAGATCAGCCAGGGATGGTCAGCCATCTTCACCCAGACCGGAACCACCGTCAGCGCCGCCAACCAGGCCTGGAACGGAACCCTCGCCGCCGGAGCCTCCGTCGACATCGGCTTCAACGCCACCCACACCGGCACCAACACAGCACCCAGCACCTTCACCCTCAACGGCACCACCTGCAGCTAGCACCACCCGCACTACCCGCACGACCACGCGAGCCCGTGCCTCTCGATCCTCGAGAGGCGCGGGCGACCGTGGTCCCCCACCGACCTTGGAGGATCCCGTGCTCCCGCAGCCGACCCGTCCGCTCTTTGCTTCAGCCCTCCGGCACGCCGGCGCCGTCGCCCTCACGACGACGCTCGTCGCAGTGCCCCTGACTCTCGCTCTCCCCGCCCAGGCGGGACCGGCCCACGCCGCCCTGACGTCCGACGAGACCGACTGGCTCCACGTCGAGGGAAACCAGATCGTCGACGAGAACGGCAAGTCGGTCTGGATGACCGGCGTGAACTGGTTCGGCTTCAACGCCAGCGAGCGCGTGTTCCACGGACTGTGGTCCGGAAACATCACCAGCATCACGAAGTCGATGGCCGACCGCGGCATCAACCTCGTGCGCGTGCCGATCTCTAGCGAGCTCCTCCTCGAGTGGCGCAACGGCGAGACGATCATGCCGAACGTCAACACCTACGCGAACCCTGAGCTCGCCGGCCTGAACAACCTCGAGATCTTCGACTACTGGCTCGACCTCTGCGAGCAGAACGGCCTCAAGGTCGTCCTCGACGCCCACAGCGCCGAAGCCGACAACTCCGGCCACGTCTACCCGATGTGGTACAAAGACGCCATCACGACCGAGGACGTCTACCTGGGCTGGGAGTGGTTTGCGGACCGCTACAAGAACAACGACACGGTCATCGGTGCGGACCTCGAGAACGAGCCGCACGGGACGCAGGGCGCCACCGAGCGGGCCAAGTGGGACGACTCGACCGACATCGACAACTTCAAGTACTTTGCCGAGACCGCAGCCTCACGCATCCTCGCGAAGAACCCGAACCTCCTCATCCTCGTCGAGGGCATCGAGATCTACCCGAAGGAAGGCGTCGAGTGGACGTCGACCGGCCTGACCGACTACTACACCAACTGGTGGGGCGGAAACCTCCGCGGTGTCGCTGAGCACCCGATCGACCTCGGCGAGCACCAGGACCAGCTCGTCTACTCCCCGCACGACTACGGGCCCCTCGTCTACCAGCAGCCGTGGTTCGAGGGCACGGACTGGGACCGCGAGTCGCTCGAGAGGGACGTGTGGGACCCGAACTGGCTGTACATCCACAAACAGGACATCGCTCCGCTGCTCATCGGTGAGTGGGGCGGCTTCCTCGACGACGGACCGAACGAGAAGTGGATGGTCGCGCTCCGCGACCTCATCGCCGAGAACCGGCTGCACCACACGTTCTGGGTCCTCAACCCGAACTCGGGCGACACGGGCGGTCTCCTCACCAACGACTGGGCGACGTGGGACGAGGAGAAGTACGACATCCTCGAGCCCGCCCTGTGGTCGCAGGACGGCTCGTTCGTCAGCCTCGACCACGAGGTCCCGCTCGGCGGCGCCGGGTCGACGACCGGCATCAGCCTCTCCGAAGCGGTCGGTGGCACGGTCACCGAGCCGACTGATCCCCCGACGGAGCCCTCGACCGACACCGTCGCGCCGAGCACCCCGACCGCTCTCGCGGCGGGAACGACCACGACGTCGACCGTGCCGCTCACCTGGACGGCGTCCACCGACGCGGTCGGAGTCACCGGCTACGACGTCTACCAGGGCTCGGTGAAGGTCGCGAGCAGCACGACGCCGAAGTACACGGTGACCGGCCTCGCGCCGGCGACCGAGTACACGTTCTCGGTCCGGGCGAAGGACGCCGCCGGCAACGTCTCTGCAGCGTCGACCTCCGTCACGGCGACGACCGCCGCGGCAACCACGCCTGCCGGCACCTGCACCGTCGCCTACTCGGCCAACAGCTGGGTCGACGGCTTCACCGGAACCCTCAAGGTCACGAACACCGGCACCGCGGCACTCAGTGCGTGGACGCTCGGATTCACGTTCGCTGACGGCCAGAAGGTGACGAACGGCTGGAGCGGCATCTACAGCCAGACCGGGGCCGACGTCACGGTCGCCAACCAGTCCTGGAACGGGACGCTCCAGGCGGGCGCCACCATCGAGATCGGTTTCAACGGCTCCCACACCGGGACCAACACCGTCCCGTCGCAGTTCACGCTCAATGGCGCGGTGTGCTCCACGAGCTGATCCCAGCACCAAGCGAGCGACGTCCACGCCCGCGGTCGTCTCGCTGAAGCACCACCTCTCCGGGCAGAGAGACGAACCATCCGTGCACGAGCCTCCACGCTCGTGCACGGATGGTTCTGTCGTTGTCGGGGAGACGATCGCGCCGACGGGCACGGCCGACGAGCGGGCGCCCAGCCCTGCTGGTAGCGTCACGGCCCGTGACCGATCACCTCAGCGCCCCCACGTTCGTCGCGCACGCTGGCGGCGCTGTCGTGTCCCGTCGGATCCTCGACGGGACCGGCAGCATCAAGTGGCTCTTGCGCGAAGAACCGGCTCACCCTGCAGACAGCGGGTGGAGGTTCCTGTCCGCGATCGATGACGACGAGTACGCACGCGACCCTGCCAACATGGTGGCGCTCGACTTCGCGACGGTCGCAGCCATCGAGCCTGCGGTCTTCAGCATCTACCACCTCCCGGTCGGCAGCGACCTCCAGCTCGTCGTCGAGAACGGTGGACGGCACTTCCTCGACAACATCACCGGTGTCGAGCTCCTGCACCCGGCTCAGGGCGACGACCAGCCGTCGTAGGCTCCGCCCCTGCGCCGACCAGCGCTAGGACGCGATGCGCACCGGCTCCGGAGCGAGCGGCTCGTGAGGATAGTGCGCCGACCGCTCCTGGAACGCGAGGATCGCAGGGTTGACGACGACCCCGTCGCGCACCTCGATCGCACGCGAGATGGTCTCGTCCATCGCCCAGGCCGACGGCCCGCCGAGGACGGCTCCGAGAAACGGCAGGAGCGCTTCGCTGATCTCCCACGTCGCGGCATTCCACAGGTAGGACGGGCTGTGGTCGACCGCGTAGTACGAGATGTGGTCGCCGACCTCGACCATCGGGTCGGCGAACGTCGTCGGGCGCGCCCAGCTAAAACCCATACCTTCGTCGCACGAGACGTCCACGATGAGGCTGCCGGGGCGGAACGCCCCGAGGTCTCTCTCGTCCAGGTAGGTCAGAGGTGCGTTCGGGTCCTGGAGCGTGCAGTTGACGACGATGTCGCTGCGAGCGAGGAACGGGGCGATCGGGACCCTGCCGTCGTCGGTGGTCACGTGGCTGAGGAACGGCGCGTCGTCGTCGTGGTCGAACTGTGCCATCTGTGCGGAGTGGATCGGGGACCCCACCGCGGCGACGTCCCGATGGGTGAGCACCCGGACGTCGTGAACGCCGACAGCCTTGAGCGCCGTGACGGCACCGCGGGCGGTCGCTCCGAAGCCGATGACCACGGCGGTGAGCCGACGTCCGTAGTCGCCTGTCGCCCCGCAGAGCTGGAGCGCATGGAGCACCGAGCAGTACCCGGCGAGCTCGTTGTTCTTGTGGAAGACGTGGAGGCAGAATCCCCCGTCGCTCGTCCAGTGGTTCATGGCCTCGAACGCGATGAGCGTGAGGCGCTTGTCGATCGCGATCTGTGTGATCTCGCGGTCCTGGACGCAGTGCGGCCAGCCCCAGAGCGTCTGTCCGTCTCGCAGCTGGGCGAGGTCCTGCGCCTGCGGCTTCGGCAGAAGGATGATGTCTGAGCCCGCGATCACCTCGGAGCGCTCCGCGACCCGGCCGACGAACGGGGCGAGCTGAGCGTCGCTCATCCCGAACTGTTCTCCGTACCCGGTCTCGAGGGTGATCCGCCGTGCGAGCCCGGGATCGATCCGGTCGAGGTGCGACGGGTGGATGGGCAGCCTGCGCTCGTCGACCTTGCTCGAGGTACCCATGATCCCGAGCGTCAGACCAGTGCTGGCGCTCACGGGGCACACTCGATCAAAGAGATCGTGAAACAGTGGTCAGGGCGGCGGTGCTGCGAGGACCGGACGGTCATCTCTACTCCCTCAGGCGGCGCCGAAAAGGCACCATTCCTTCAAGAATACGTCATAAAACTACAAGGACGGCGTCAGTCCCGGTCGCCGCGGAGGAACGAGTAGAACCGGATCACGCCGACTCCCAGGATGAAGAAGATCATCCCGAGGGCAAGCTGTGCGGTGATCTCGGCGCCGCTCATCGCGCGCACCTGCAGCCCGTGCGTGCCGAACGGATGTGGTGAGCGGCCGTGCCGACCATGGTGGACTCCGTGGTGTCGATGTACCGAAGACGGTGCTGGTGGCGCGGTGTTGCGCCACCCTAGACATCGACACCTACCGACGGAACGTGAGCCTTCACGTACCACTGTTCAGCAGAGTTTCTCAATTCACCCGAAACTTCTCGACCAGACCGGCCGCCAGTCGTCCGTCAGGCTCGTCGTCCGGTCAGCGGACCAGCGCTTGCACGATGAGGATCCCGAGCGCCGCGGCCGCGACAGCGAGCACAGCTGTTCCGAGGACATTGAGCACAGCCCGGCGGGTCTCCCCCGCCTGAACCAGCCTGACGGTGTCGACCATCGCTGTCGAGAAGGTCGTGTAACCACCGCAGAACCCGGTGCCGCACGCGAGGAGCACGGTGGGCCCCAGGCCCCCGAACAACGCGGCCCCGGTGAGGATCCCGAGGAGCAGCGAGCCGGAGACGTTGATGAGGACGGTCGCGAGCGGGAACGCGCCGCGCGTGCGGCTCCGGACGAGCCCGTCGACGACGAAACGCGTGGCGGCACCGACCCCGCCCATGACTGCCACGAGAACGATCGTCACGACGCCTCCGCACGAGAGGCTCGGTCGGCTTTCCGACGCTGACGAGCGGCCGCCAGGACGACGCCTCCGAGGCAGGCACCCAGGCCGAGGACGAGGCTGGCCGCCACATACACCAGCCCTTGCCCGACAGCGCCGTCCGCGAGGTGCCGCTCGGTCTCGACCGCGAGGGTGGAGAAGGTCGTGAAGCCGCCGAGGAATCCTGTCCCGGCACCGAGCCGGACCTGCCGGACGCCCAGGGTCTCGGTGCCGCGGCGCACGAGGGTCTCGAGCAGCAGCCCGAGAAGGAACGCCCCGGTGACGTTCGCGACGAGCGTGGCGACCGGCCAGCCGTCGTGCGGGGGGACAGCCGTGATGAGGAGGTAGCGCGCTGCGGTCCCGAGCGCACCGCCCGCAGCGACGAGCAGCACGAGCGCGGGATCGAGATGGACAGGTCGCGCCACCGGACCACCCTTCTCACGTCGAGGCCGCTCGCGCAGCAGAACAGAGACCAGCGTAGACGTGTCGAGGCTCCCCGGGCTCAGCCCAGCGGCACCCGGAGCTCGTCGCTCAGTGCTCGTTCGGAGCTCGATCCGACAGGAACGACGAGCTCGACGGCGAGACCCCCGACCGGCACGGAGAACACCCGCGTCCCCTCGAAGCGCTCGTCGTCACGGACCGTCGTTCCCCCGCACCGCTCGAGGAGCAGGATCGTGTGCCCTACCGAGTGCTCAGGACGTCGCGACCGCGTCACCCAGTGACGCCTGCGGAGCACGTGCAGCTCGTTCTCGCTCGCGCACACGATCGCCGCGTGGAGCGTCGAGGGAAGGATCAGATCGAGGAACCGGGCTGCCCCCTGCCTGCCACGCGGCGTGACCGTCCGTCGAGCGTGGAACCCGAGCACACGGACGTCTGGTTCGGCTCGCACGAGGGCGTGCTGCGCCGTGACGAGCCCGACGTCGCGCTCACCGAGATCGAGCAGCCCGAGAGCCGCACGGTGGATGCTGGTCTGTCCAGGCGTTTCGTGGGGCACCGCACCGTCAGTGGCGGCTCCGTGCCCTGCGCTGGTCGTCGAGACTCCGAGGGCGAGCCCGCGCAGCGTCGCGACGAGCGTCTCGATGATCCCCTCGGACGCGGCGTTGTACTTGAGCGTGAGGGCTGGTCTCGGACCGTCGGTGGACGAGACCCCGGGCACCGGTGTCCTGCTCGCGCCTCCGGCCGTGAAGAGCGTCAGCCACCCGTCGAGGAGATCAGCCCCGTAGTCGATGGCCGCGACCTGCGAGTGCTCGACCGTCAAGAGGTCGTAGCCCTTGGCGGAGCGGCTGAGGAGCTCGATCTTGTCCGGGTCCACCACGACGAGGTGGTCGTAGAGGTCCATCTCCGGGGTCGCGTCGCGGCGTGTGATCTGTCGCGGCACCTTGAGGACCATGACGGCACGCTCAAGGTCCAGCGGATGGTTCCTGTAGAGCGGCGGAACGAGGTCGAGCGAGTCGACCGGGACGACCCACGGGCCGAAAGCGTCATACTCGGCGGATCTCATATTTTGGATGATACGCCCGCTCACCATCGACGGCGCGGGCACCTTCCCGGTTGCCAGCACCACAGGGCGGGGCCAGCGTCCGGTTCGGCCCCGCCCCCCTGAGTGCCTGGTGCTCAGCTGTGCCGGTTGCCCAGCAGCGTGATGCTCAGCCGGCTGAGCCGGAGGTCGTGCCGCTCGCGTCGGCACTGTCCGCAGCCCCTGCCCCCGGACCGCCGTGCCCTCGACCGGCACCGTCGCCACGTCCGCCTCTGCCGGTGGCTGCGGTGACCGTCGCGAGGTCGGCTGAGACCTGGTAGACGACCCGGTCGTCGCCCGACGTCCCGACCGCCCGGTAGGAGCCGTCAGCAGCCAGCCGGACCTCGGTGATGTCCGCGTCCGCGTCTTCGGCTGCGACTGCAGCGATGACCGCGTCGGCGTCGTCACCCGTCACGACCGTGGCGGCCGACCTGCCCTCACCATCAGCGGACCCACCCCGACCAGCACCCTCG
Organism: Sanguibacter antarcticus; assembly: GCF_002564005.1. Lineage (NCBI taxonomy): Bacteria > Bacillati > Actinomycetota > Actinomycetes > Micrococcales > Sanguibacteraceae > Sanguibacter > Sanguibacter antarcticus. Next base: position 1,873,038 of record NZ_PDJG01000001.1, read on the forward strand.
GGGCGCTCGCCCCTGCCGGTGGCTGCGGTGACCGTCGCGAGGTCGGCTGAGACCTGGTAGACGACCCGGTCGTCGCCCGACGTCCCGACCGCCCGGTAGGAGCCGTCAGGAGCCAGCCGAACCTCGGTGATGTCCGCGTCCGCGTCTTCGGCTGCGACTGCAGCGATGACCGCGTCGGCGTCGTCACCCGTCACGACCGTGCCGGATAGTCCACGCGTGGCCGAGTCCGAGCCTGCGGCCGCGCGACCGCTCGCGTGGTTCTCCACGGACGGGGTCGCGGGATCCGTGGCTGCCGCCGCCAGGCTCGCACCACCGATGGAGAGTGCCGCCACGACGGCTGCGGTCGTGGCTATCGTGCCCATACGTCGTCTGAACATGCGTTCCTCCTCGAGTACCCGGCGCTCGTCGCCGAGATACTTCGACCCTGTTCCTCGAACATGTGATTCGTCTGCGAGCAACCTGGCGCGATGCTGTGAGTGACCCATATGTCCCTCTTCGACAGCAGGAACGTCGGGACAGCACCGACGATCTCGCGGGTCTCGGCGGTTGTGCAGGCCCGGCGGAGGCTGCGCCGTGCTCGCCTAGGCGAGGGAGAGGAAGAGCTTCTCGAGCTTCTGGACGTCGAGAGCCTGGGTGTCTCCGTCGGACTCGACGAGACACTGACGCATCCCGGAGGCGATGATCGCGAAGCCTGCCTTGTCGAGCGCGCTCGAGACGGCGGACAGCTGCATGACGACCTCCTCGCAGTCACGTCCCTCGTCGAGCATGCGCACCACGCCGGCCAGCTGGCCTTGCGCGCGCTTGAGCCGGTTGATGACCTTCGTCATCTCGGTTCGGTCGAGCTCCATCGTCCTGCCTCTCTTCGGGCCGTCGCGCACTGCGCGGCCGTTGGCCAACGATACCCCCCACGGTACCTCCGCGGAGGCGGAACAGGTCAGCACCGCCAGGGACCTTCGTCCCCTGTGCGGCCCAGGACGGCACGGGACGGCCACACCTTTCCTCACGACGACCGGTGCCGGAGGAGGCCCGCAGACGACGAAGCCTCCTGGGTGTCCCAGGAGGCTTCGTCGTCGGTGCTGCTAGACGAAGAGCGTGCCGTTCGACTCGGAGGCGTCACCGAGGAAGGTCGCCACACCGCCCAGCTCCACGCCGTCGATGAGGTCCTCGGCTGCGATCCCGAGCAGGTCCATCGTCATGGTGCACCCGACGAGCCTGACTCCTCCGGCCTGCGCAGACGCGATGAGCTCCGGAAGGCTCGGCACGTGGTTGTCCTTCATGATCTTCTTCATCATCGCGGTCCCACCACCGAGGAGGTTCATCGTCGAGAGCTTCATCGCCCCCGGGCCCGACGGCATGAGGGCACCCATCATCCGCACCATGGGGGCGCGACGCACCTTGGGCGGGTCCTGACGGCGCAACGCGTTGAGCCCCCAGAAGGTGAAGAACATCGACACCTCTTCGCCCATCGCGACCGCGCCGTTGGCGATGATGAACGCAGCAAGGACCTTGTCGAGGTCACCGGAGAAGACGACGAGGGACTTCTTGTCCTTCGTCGGTCTCCCCGCGGCGGCGAGGCCGACAGGTGCGTGGCCGCCGCCCTTGCGGATCCGGGCAGCGAACCCAGGTCCTTCTGGAGTCATCGACACGACCTCGTGGCCGTTCTTCAGCGCCCACGCGGGCGCGTCCAGCCGGAACCCTGGGTCGGAGACGTGGGCGAGGACCTCGTCGCCGGGAGCGAGCCCGGCGATCGTCTGCTGGAGCTTCATGATCGGTCCAGGGCACGCCAGCCCCGCACAGTCGAGGTCGACGAGCACGCCGCTCCCCTGCGCGGCGGTCTCGTGGGCGGCTGGCTCGTGAGCGCTCTCCGTGTAGGAGATGACGGGCTCGGTCGAGTCGACCCCGGTCGGCGCGATGTCGTGGAAAGCGCGGAACGTCGTCATGCCGCCCGACAGCGTCGCCACGTCGGTGAAGCCGCGCTGGACGAGCGCACGGTACGCGAGGTAGCTCCGGAAGCCGACCGCGCAGTAGAGACGGATCGGCGTCGTCCGGTCCCAGGTCTCCTGAGCCTCTCGGATCGTCTTGAGCGGGACGTTCTCGGCACCTGGCAGGTGCCACAGCTCGAACTCGTCAGGTCCGCGGACGTCGATGATCCTGGCACCGTCGGTCGCGTCGGGGTAGTCCCCCGCGTACCAGAGCTCAAGGTCGCCCAAGAGGACGTTCGACGCGATGAATCCCGCCATGTTCACGGGGTCCTTCGCCGAGCCGAACGGCGGTGCGTACGCGAGCTCGAGAGCTTCGAGGTCGAAGACCGTCATGCCGCCGCGCAGGGCGGTGGCGAGCACGTCGAGCCGCTTGTCCACACCGTCGAATCCCGCGACCTGGGCACCGAGAAGCGCCCCGTCGGTCGGCGAGAAGAGGATCTTCACGTGCATCATCGCTGTGCCCGGGTAGTACCCGGCGTGCCCGTGCGGGTGGGCCGAGACGGTCCGGAACGGGACCCCGGACGCGATGAGCTGCTTCTCCGACGCTCCGGTGGCACCGGCGACCATGTCGAAGATCTTGACGACCGAGGTCCCCTGCGTGGACTCGTACACCGTGTCCCGACCGCAGATGTTCTCTGCCGCGACCCGGCCCTGCCGGTTCGCGGGGCCGGCGAGCGGGATGAGCCAGGTGCCCGGCAAGACGGTGTGAGGCACCTCGACGGCGTCGCCCGCTGCCCAGATGGACGGGTCGGACGTGCGCATGTGCTGGTCGACGGTGATGCCGCCCCGTGGGCCGAGGTCGAGACCGGCCGCAGCCGCGAGCTCGGTGCTCGGGCGCACACCGGCTGCCATGATGACGAGATCGGTGTCGATGACCGTCGAGCTGCGCAGCTCGACGCGCACCCGTCCGTCCGGGCGGGGGGAGAACGCTGCGGCAGCCGTGCCGAGGTGGAGGCCGATCCCGTGGGCACGAAGGTAGTTCTCCACGGACGTCGTCATCTCGCGGTCGAGCGGCGGGAGGATCTGCCCTGCCATCTCGACGACCTCGACGGTCACGCCGCGGTGGTGGAGGTTCTCGGCCATCTCGAGACCGATATATCCGGCACCGATGACGACAGCGTGCTTGATGCCACCGACGCGGTCTGGGCCGCCTGAGCCGTCGACGGCGCGCTTGATGACGTCCATGTCGCCGATGCGGCGCAGCACGTGGATCGCGGGCAGATCGATCCCAGGCAGGTCTGGGCGCAGGGGGGCCGCGCCGGGTGCGAGCGCGAGCGCGTCGTACGGTTCGTCGTACTCCTCGCCGGACTCGACGACGCGCACGTGGACGGTCTTCGCCGCACGGTCGATGGCCAGGACCTCGACCCCGTTGCGCACGTCGATGTCGAGCGAGTCACGCAGGCTCTCCGGGGTCTGCAGGACGAGGCGCTCGCGCTCCTTGATCGTCTCGCCGATGTGGTACGGGAGACCACAGTTGGCGAACGACACGTGCTGCCCTCGTTCGAAGACAACGATCTCGGCATGCTCGTCGAGGCGACGCGCACGGGCTGCGACAGACATGCCGGCAGCGACTCCTCCGACGACGACGATCTTCTTCACGAGTATTCCGATCTCTTGAACCAGCAGGGCGTCTTCCACGCTATCCGGCGACCATGTCGGGCCCGCAGGACGTAGGTCGCATACCCCTAAGGGTATCAATCGCACAGCTGTGGAGTTCACCCGCGGACCGCTTCACCACAAGGTCGCGCCCTCCGGCTCCGGCGCGCGCGAAGCCGTTCCCCGCTGACGTTCGACCCTGCACGGGCGCGGGTCTGGCCCACCCGAACGCCCCAGCTCGATCTCGTACGCCGCAAAGACGTCCTGGACGCTGTCCATCCCGAGGTCCTCCCCCACCCGCAAGAGCACCTGGGCTGCCGCCATCGCATCGGCGACCGCCTCGTGGTGGTTGTCGAGGACCGCCCCCGCTGCCTCGACGACAGCGTCCAACGTGTACGACGGCAGGTCGTAGTGCTGCCGCGAGAGCACGAGCGTGCAGCCGAACGTCATCTGCGGTGAACGCAGCCCCGCGGTCCAGGTCGCGGACTGGATCACCCCGATGTCGAACCGCGCGTTGTGCGCGACGACCGGAAGCCCGACGAGCCGCCGCGCGACCTCTGGCCACACCTCCTCGAAGGACGATGCCGACGCCACGTCCTCCTCGCGCAACCCGTGGACAGCCGTGTTCGCCTCGTCGAAGTGCACGTGCGCGCCGGGCGGGCGCATGAGGCTCCCCCACGCCTCGACGACGACACCTGAACGCACGGTCACCACGCCGACGGCGCACGGCGAGCCGCGAAAAGCGCTCGCCGTCTCCCAGTCGATCGCTACAAAGTCCATACGGTCGCACCCTCTCCATCGTCCGAATCCATACAAATACACCTACCGTCCATCATCCGAAGGCATGCGACGCACGGCAGGGACCTTCGTCCCGAGGACCCGAGGTCCAGACGCCTAGACCCGCATCGGGCGCTCCGGGATGCTCTCGAGGAGGCCATCGGGTTCCCGTGTCAGACCGACCCATCCACCCGCGACGACAGTGAGGACACCATGACCACCACCATCGAGGTGATGTGGCGGCCTGGCTGCCCCTTCTGCAGCTCCTTGCGCCGCGGGCTGAGCCGCGCCGGCGTGGCGACGACCGAGCACAACATCTGGTCGTCGGCCGACGCCGCGGCCCGGGTGCGAGCAGCCAACGGCGGCGACGAGACGGTCCCCACGGTCTTCGTCGGAGACCGCGCGCTCGTGAACCCGTCCGTGAGCCAGGTGCTCGACGCGGTCAGGTCCGTCGACCCGGATTACATGCCGGTCCCGACGCCGACGGCAGGACGCGCGGGAACCGTCGTCGCGACGAACGGGCTCGCCACGGGACTCGTCTGGACGCTCGTGGTCGCAGCCGTGTGGTCCGTCCTCGTCGCGTGGCGCCCCACGACGACCTGGCACCTCGTGCCGCTCATGCTCGCGGCGGCCTGGCCCTGGGCCGTCGGACAGGCTGCGTCGGCTCGCGACCCGTCCGACCGCGCCTCGTCGGCTCGACGACACATCGTGCTCGCCGGCACCGGCGGCCTCGTGTCCGCCGCCGCCCTCTCTTGGCTCCTGTCCGCGGTCGGACGACTCGAGGGCCCCATCTGGGCAGGAGCTGGTTCGCCGCTGACCGAAGCCCTCGTGCTCGCAGCCGTCGGCGCCGCGGTCGCCACCGTCGTGGGCCTGGCACGCACCGTTCGCGACTGATATTTCACGCACCACGATCCGTGGCATCCATCGACCAGACCAGGAGAACCACCATGCTTCCCGACACAGTCCAGGCGTTCATCGACGCCGAGGTGGCCGCGAACCCGACCGACTTCAGCGACCTTCGCGTCGTCATCATGAACGGCACCTTGAAGCGCTCCCCGGCGCCGAGCCACACCGACGGCCTCATCGACGTCTCCACCCGGGTCTTGCGCGGCGTCGGAGCACAGGTCGACACGATCCGGGTCGTCGACCACACGATCCCGCCCGGAGTCTTCCCCGACATGCGCGCGCACGGTTGGGACGTCGACGACTTCCCCGACCTCTATCGCACGCTCATCGAGCCGGCAGACATCGTCGTGCTCGCCACGCCGATCTGGCTCGGCGACCAGTCGTCGATGACCCGGCTCATGATCGAGCGGCTCTACGGCTGGTCGGGAGACCTCAACGAGGCAGGCCAGTGGTCCTACTACGGCAAGGTCGGCGGCGTCCTGGTCACCGGCAACGAGGACGGGGGCAAGCACTGTTCCGCCCAGATGCTGTACGCCCTCTCCCACATCGGGTTCACCATCCCGCCTCAGGCTGACGCCTACTGGGTCGGCGAGGCCGGTCCAGGCCCGTCATACCTCGACGACGACCGTGGCGCGCAGAATCACTGGACCACCCGCAACACCGTCTTCGCGGCATGGAACATGCTCCACACCGCCCGGCGGCTCAAGGACCACGGCGGCATCCCCGCCTACGGCAACGTCACCACCAAGTGGGACCTCAGCAACCCCGACCACCCCAACCCGGAGTACCGCTGAGTCCAGGCGGGTCATCGGTCGACGACAGAGGCCCCCTCGATCCGAAGATCGAGGGGGCCTCTGGACTGCGTACTTCATATGTAGCTGTACTTCACAAGTAGCGGGGACAGGATTTGAACCTGCGACCTCTGGGTTATGAGCCCAGCGAGCTACCGAGCTGCTCCACCCCGCGTCGGTAAACACCACCCTACGCCATCCAGGCTACCCCTCGAGACCACGGCGCCCTGACCTCGAGCCCGGCAAGACCACAGACCCAATTTGCTACCGATAGGTTCCATAGCGACCAGACAGCTCTACACTGGCGTCGTGGGCTCACATCCGAACGCAACCATCGGCCGGCCGCGACTGTTCGACGAACAGACCGTGCTCGACAAGCTGACCATGCTCTTCTGGCGCCAGGGCTATACCCAGACGTCGATGACCGACATCGTCAACGCCAGCGGCGTCCACAAACCCAGCCTCTACCGCACGTTCGGGACCAAAGAAGAGCTGTTCGCCACGATCCTCCGCCGATACCTCGACGACCGGATGGCAGTCTTCGCCCAGCTCGTCGAGACAGCCGGGCCAGGGATCGAGGGGGTGCACACGTTCCTCGACCTGTTCGAGACCGACGCCGTCTCCGGAGGCAGCAAAGACGGCTGCCTCATGGTCATGGCGAGCAACGAGCTCCGCGGCACGACCCCGGGCTACGACGACTTCGCGGTCGCCCACCGGCGCGCGCTGCACGCCGTGATCAGGGTCCTCGTCGCACGGGCGGCGCCCGACGCTGCCCCGACCTCTGACGAGGCCGAGCAGCGGACCGACCTCCTGAGCGCCTACATGCTCGGCCTTCAGGTCATCGTCCGTTCGGGCGCCGCAGCCGACGAGATCCACCGCTACTTCCAGGCCATGCACGCTACCGTCGACACCTGGTAGCGACCGGACCTGCGGGTAGGCCTCAGACCGTGGCGGTCGTGCCGTTCCACTCGAACTTCTGGAAGGCCGCGTCCACCGGCGTGTGCGCGAGGTGGTTCGTGTAGTTCGACATCACCTTCTGCGAGACGACGAGGACGACCTCGAGCACCTGACGCTTGGTGAAGCCTGCATCGAGGAACGTCTGCACCGCCGCCTCGTCGACGTCACCCCGCGCACGGACCATGGCCAGCGTGAAGGTCCGCAGAGCCTCGAGGTGGGCGGTGGGCAGGGGCGTGCCGTCGCGGAGCGCGTCCGTGATGGCGTCGTCGACCTTCATGGCCTTGGCGATCCCGGTGTGCGCAGGGACGCAGTAGTGGCACTCGTGCTCGACGTTGACCGTCTGCCAGGCCACGGTGATCTCGTCCTTGTCGAAGCTCGAGCTCAGGACCAGCTCGTGCGCCGTCAGGTAGCTCTCCAGCAGGCCCGGCGCCTCGGCCATCACCGCGTGAAGTCCAGGGATCCTGCCGTTGCGCTTCTTCGACTGCGCGAGCAGCGGCTTGCTGTCCTCGGGGGCGGTGTTCTCGTCGTGCAGCTGGAAGTCGATCATCGATAGCTCCGTTCAGTCGTGGCCCGCTGGTGCGGACCCTCGGTGGGGATGGTGCGAGGGCGTTCAGATGCTGCGGTGGTCCCGGACTCCGGCCTCGAAGTCGTCCAGACTCGGCACGATGGCCGCATCGACAGCCAAGGGGTCGTTGGCGTTGAGCTGCTGCATGTCACGCTCGCTCTGCGGCGTGACGTTGATCTCGTGCGCCCCCTCGGCGAGCGCTGCCATCACGTCAGCGACGACGTCAGCCACCGAGCTGGTCTCCCAGCCCGCGTTGTTGGACGTCATCATCGCGGTGTCGGTTGCGCCGGGGTAGACCGTGGCAACATGCACTCCTGTGCCGTGCAGCTCGCGTCGCAGCGACTCCCCGAACGCAGCCAGGCCCGTCTTGGTCGCCGCGTAGACCGCGTAGAACGGCATGGCGACGAGCGCGATGGAGCTCGAGATGTTGAGCACCACGCTGCCAGCATCGGCCCCGCTGGCTCGCAGGTGCGGCAGGAGCGCCTGGGTGAGCAGCACCGGTGCGGTGAGGTTGAGGTCGATCATCGACCGGACGTCGTCGTCGCTCGACAGCTCGAGCCGACCGGCCCGGACGTTGCCGGCGTTGTTGACCAGCAGGTCGACGACGTCCCAGGACTCGACAGCCCGCACGACGGCGTCGACGGCACCCGGCGCGCTGAGGTCCTGCGCGAGGACCTCAGCGGTGCCCCCTGCCGACTCGACGAGCTGTGCGGTCTCCTTGAGCGTCTTCTCGGTGCGCCCGACGAGCAGAAGATGCCCGCCCTGGGCGGCGAACGCGACAGCAAGCGCTTGGCCGATCCCCTGACCTGCACCGGTAACGATTCCGTGGCGGTTGGCGAGATTCATGACGTCCTTCTCTCTGTCCGAGGTCGGGGCGCAGACGCGCCCCGAGGTCCACAACGTTCCGTACCGAACGGTACCGTATTCGCTCGCACATCTCACCTGGAGAGAAAAGGGACATGGAGAGCCGTCGACCGGCAGGGAAGAGCGTTCGGACCGACCTTCCGAAGCCCCAGGGATCTAGCGGGCGGAGCGATCGGGCCGCAAAAGACTTCAGGCCCGGAATCCGTGGATTCCGGGCCTGAACTGTGTAGCGGGGACAGGATTTGAACCTGCGACCTCTGGGTTATGAGCCCAGCGAGCTACCGAGCTGCTCCACCCCGCGTCGGTATCTCCACCCTACGACACATCGACAGGGGAGCCAAACCGAGAGCGGTGTGACCCTGGACTCAGCGGCCCGTCACGACCTCGACGCCGCAGGCGAACGTCCGCTCTGCGCCGGCCGCCAGGCGCACGTCAGCGTCACGCTCCGGGCGATTGAACGCATCCGTCATCGTCTCCAACGGCTCGATCGCCACGGACTCACGCGGACGCGGCACCGTGTCGCCCGTGAAGACGACGACCGTCCCCCGCGTCTGCCAGACCGCGATGCCGTCGCCAGAGCCCGGCTCGCTGAGGAGAGTGCGCACGCGTCCGTCCGCGTCAGCGACCAGGTCGGCCCACGCATTGTCGTGCACGACTCCCTCAAGACGGTCATCGTGCACCCCGTCGGGCAGCGGCCGGTACGCGGCGTTGCCCGGGACCGGGACGAGCGTCTCGTCAGTGACGATCGCGGTCCGCGCCGGGACGTGCAACGAGAGCCCGTCGATGGACGCGTGACCGGGCAACCGGAAGTACGGGTGCCACCCGGCAGAGACCGGAGCGTCCACGTCGCCGACGTTGCGGAACGACAGGACGAGATCGAGGCCCGTAGCGGTCAGCGAGAAACGGGCCGTCGCGTCGAGCGAGAAGGGATAGCCGGTGATGTCCCCCGAACGGAGCGAGTACGCGAGCGTGACGCTCACCCCGTGCGGGTCGCTCACGTCCTCCTCGACGAGCGTCCACTGCGCCACACGAGCGGCCCCGTGGATGACCTCTTTGTCCGCGGGATACTGCAGCCCCATCTCCCGAGTCACACCGTCGAAGGTGTACCGGTCGTCACGCAGACGGTTGGCGAACGGGAAGAGGATCGCAGCACGTCCACCCCGCTGCTGGACCACGTCCTCCTCGTCGAGGTACCCGTCCATGAGTTCGGCCAGCCCGCCGTGCCACGGTGCACGCCAGGAGAGCACCGTCGCGCCCAGGAGGAGGATCTCGGCGCGTGCGCCGCTCGCACCGTGCACGAGGACCTTCGTCGGCAGAGCTCCGAGCACCCCGTCGGTGATCGAGCTCAGCTGGTCGGGCACAGTGTCATTCGTCGTCGTCATGGGCCCCATCGTCCTCGGTCACGATCCTGCGAAGCAAACGACCGTCCGTGCGCTCCCCCGCAGGTCACGGTCGCTGTGCACGAACGACGGCGGTGGAGCACCGTGAGGTGCTCCACCGCCGTCGTTCAGGCTGCTCGCTCGCTCTCGGGCGGACGAGCGCGCCCCGAGGTGCTACTCGAGCTCGGCCTCGGCAGCGACCGCCGCGTCGACGGCGCTCTGGAGACGCTCCTGAGCCTCGCCGTACGCAGCGAAGTCACCCGTGGAGAGTGCTTCCTGGCTGTCGACGAGCGCCTCGCCCGCGTCCGCGAGCGCAGCGTCGAGCCGGGTCCGGGCATCGGCGCTGTCGCCCGACGGGGCGGTCGTCGCGTCGTCGGTCGGATCGTCGGTCGGATCGGCCGACGGATCGGCCGACGGATCGTCGGTCGGGGTGTCGGTAGGCGTCTCGTCGACCGGCACGTCCCCCTCGTCCGCTTCGCTGGCGTCTCCGGCTGTCGCACCCGAGTCGCCGTCGAACACCTGGTCCAGCGCACCGTCGAGGGTGTCGGCGAAGCCGACCTCGTCACCGAAGGCGACGAGCACCTTGCGCAGCAGCGGGAACTGGGTGCCGCTCGACGACTGCACGTAGACGGGCTGGACGTAGAGCAGCCCGCCACCCATGGGCAGCGTCAGCAGGTTGCCGTTGAGCACCGTCGAGTTTCCCTGGCGGAGCAGGTTGAGGTTCTGGGCGATGTCGTTGTCCGAGTCGAAGTTGTTCTGGACCTGACCTGGTCCAGGCACCGTCGATCCGCGGGGCAGCTCGAGGAGCCTGAGCTTGCCGTACCCCTCGGCGGGTTCTCCCGCAGTGTCGCCTGCCTCAGCATCGACGGCGAGATACCCGGTGAGGACGTTGCGGTCCCCGGTACCACCGGTGATGAAGGAGGACGACAGCGAGAACGACGGCTCCGTCTGACCCGGCATCTGCAGCGTCTGGTAGTACGGCGGCTGCAACGACTCGGTCTCGGTCTTGGCCGTCGGGTCCTCCGGGTTGCGCCAGAAGTCCTGGCCGGAGAAGAACTCGGAGGCAGAGTCGACGTGGTACTGGGTCAGCAGCGTGCGCTGGACCTTGAACATGTCCTCCGGGTACCGGATGTGGCTCATGAGGTCTCCGCTGATCTCGGAGATGGGCTCCACCGTCCCGGGGAAGACGCCCTGCCAGGCCTGGAGGACCGGGTCTTCCGGGTCCCACGCGTAGAGCGTCACGGAACCGTCGTAGGCGTCGACCGTCGCCTTGACCGAGTTGCGGATGTAGTTGACCTCCTGCGGCTGCAGGGCAGCGATGCTCGCGGACGACGCCGTGAGCGAGTCCGTCGTGGCGTCCTCGAGCGACTCGGAGGCCGAGTACGGGTACTCGTTCGACGTCGTGTAGCCGTCGACGATCCACTTGACGCGGCCGTCGACCACGGCTGGGTACACCCGGCCGTCGAGCGTGAGGTACGGAGCGACCTTCTGGATGCGCTCGCGCGGGTCGCGGTCGTAGACGATCTGCGACTCAGAGGTGACCCGGCTGGAGAAGAGGATCTCCTCGGCCTGGAACTTCAGCGCGTAGAGCATCTTGTTCATGAACGAGCCGACGTCCGGTCCGATGTCTGTCGTCCCGGTCGGGAAGGTCGTGTCGACCTGGCCGCCTTCCTCGTCCGTGGGGTAGTCGAGCTCCCACGGATCGGTTCCCTCAGGGGCACCGAGGATCGAGTAGTCGGGTGACGTCGGGCTGAAGTAGATGCGCGGCTCGTAGCCGTCGTCCGACTGGTCGGTCAGGCCACCCACCGACGGGATGCCGCCCTCGTAGAACGCGGGGCGCCCGTCGGGGCCGATCTGGTTGCCGAAGGCCGCGACGACGCCGTACCCGTGGGTGTAGACCGTGTGGTCGTTGACCCAGTTGCGCTGATCGGTGCCGAGACCGCTGAGGTCGAGCTCTCGCACGGCGATGACCGTGTCGCGGCTCTCGCCGTCGATGACGTACTTGTCCACGGACAGCGTCTCGGTGAAGTTGTAGTAGCCACGGTTCTGCTGCAGCTGGCGGAACGACGGGCTGACGATCGTCGGGTCGAGCAGGCGGATCGAGGCCGTCGTCTGCGCGTCTTCGCGCAGCGCCCCTGCCTCGGCCGTCGTCTTCGCGTTGTACGACGAGGTCTCGATGTCGTCGAGCCCGAACGCGGTCCGCGTGGCGTCGATGTTGCGCTGGATGAAGTCCGCCTCGAGGCGCTGAGCGTTCGGGGCGACCTGGAAACGTTGGACGACCGCCGGGTAGACGCCGCCGACGACGATCGCTGCGACGACCATGAGGCCGACACCGATCGCTGGCAGTCGCCAGTTGCCACGGATCGCCGTGATGATGAAGAGGACCGCGACGAGCGCTGCGACGCCAGCGAGGATCGCCTTGGCCGGGATGACAGCGTTGACGTCCGCGAACGACGCGCCCGCGAACTTGTCGCCGCCCGTCTTGAGGATCGAGTAACGGTCGAGCCAGTAGTTGATGCCGACGAGGAGCATGAGGAACGCAGCGATCGTCGCGAGCTGGATCCGCGCCGCGTGCGTCGTGCGCGCTCCGCCGCCTGGTCCGCCGACCTGCAGGCCACCGTAGAGGTAGAGGGTCGCGAGCGACGCGATCCCGGAGATGACGACGACCGACATCGCGAAGCTCACGAGGAAACGGATCGCCGGCAGCGCGAACACGTAGAACGAGAGGTCGATGCCCCACTGCGGGTCAGTGGTCCCGAACGGCACCGAGTTCATCCAGAGGAGGACTGCGGTCCACTGGGACGAGGCCGCCACACCGGCGAAGAGGCCGAGCAGCACCGGCGCAGCGATCATGACGAGCCGGCGCAGCGGCTCGACAGCCTCACGGTACTGGTCCAGGGTCGCCTGCTCAGGAGTCGAGGGCGCATAGATCGGCCGGTTGCGATGAGCGAGGTACAGGCTCACGAACACGGCCGACGCCATGAGGACGAAGCCCCCGGCGAAGAGCCCTGCGCGAGCCGCCCACTGCGTCCAGATGACGTCGGAGTAGCCCAGCTGCGTGAACCACAGCACCTCCGTCCAGAACTGCGCAAGGAGGAAGATGACGACGACGACGACGCCGAGGGCGCCGACGGTGATCGCCAGAGGGCTGGGTCGTCGTCCGTTGCTGCCCCTTGCTGGGGCTGGACGACGAGGCGGTGCTGCAAAAGACACGGCGGAAGATCCTCGCTCTAGGGTGACACTCGTTGCCTGGCCAACGCTCACGGTCCCTTCAAGGTTCCCACAGTTCCTTCACGAGGCGCAGATGAGCGTCCTTGGCCGCTCGCTCCCCGATCTGCGATCCTGTGTGCCATGACATCGCCTGTGGCACCTTCCCTCACCGAGAACCAGCGAGCACTCGCCGATGCAGTGGTCGACGTAGAACGTCACGTCGCAGCAACAGGCTGGGACGCACCACCCAGGGTCTTTGCGCTCGTCTCCACGCAGGCAGCCCTCCTCGCCGAGCCCGAGCTCGCGAAGCAGCTCCCCGCAGCGACCGTCCAGGCGGCGCTCGACGACCCGAGCCACCTCACCTCTGTCGAGCAGGACGAGCTCCCCGCGACCGAGGCGCTCGAGGAGCTCCTCGCCTCGATCACGTGGCCGGAAGCGGTCATCGGCACCGCCGTCGTCATCGAACGGATCGTCCTCCCGCCGTCCGCGGAGACGGAGATCCCCGACGACCCGGCGGCCGCGCTCGTCTACCTCTCGAGCCACCCGGACCGCCAGGACGTCCGCATGGCTGTCGGGGTGCTGCGTGACGGTGTCTCCTGGTGCGCGGTGCGGACCCGCATGAACGACTCGGACAACGATGTCGCGGTGGGCGCGGACCTCGTACCCGGACTCATCGAAGGGCTCCTCTCGACCTTCGAGTGAGGGCGCCCACCACCGCTGGGTGGTGCGGGTCGGGGCGTCGGCGACAGGCCGAGCGGGACGGCCTAGGTCACCGGGAGCTGATCGCCGTCGCCACGTCCTCGGACGTGCAGGTGGCGAGGCTGTCGCCCTCACCTGCACCGATCGCGACCATCGCGGCGCGCGCCTCGCCGAACGTGTCGACCTTGACCACCTTCAGGCCGTCGGGCACGTGGCCGTAGACCTCGTCGCAGTTCTCCACCGGGGCGAGGAACCACTCGGCGCCGTCTCGCAGCGCGCCGTAGAGCTTCTGCTGGATGCCGCCGATCGGTCCGACGTCACCGTCCGAGTCGATGGTTCCGGTGCCGGCGACGACCTGACCGTTGACCTCGTCCTCCGGTGTGAGCTTGTCGAGGATCCCGAGGGCGAACATCATGCCTGCGCTCGGCCCACCGATGTCAGCGGTCTGGAACTCGACGGTGACCGGGAGGTCACCGATGCGCTGCTCGATGATCACCCCGAGCCGGGAGCCTCCCTCCTGAGCGTCCTCGTCGGAGGCCTCAGGATCGGCGTCCTTCGCCGTCGTCGCGAAGGTCACGTCGACCTCGTCGTCGTCGCGCAGCACCCCGAGGGTGACCGTCGTTCCTGGATCGATGCCGTCCAGAGCCGTGACGAGCTGGTCGAATCCCGTGATCGCTGTCCCGTCGAGCGTCTGGATCACGTCGCCGGTCTCCACCTCCCCGGCTGCGCCCGTGCCCTCCGACGTGCCACCGACCACGAGATCGATGGGGATGTCGTAACCGAGCGCCTCGAGCGCGACATAGACCGAGCTCTGCTGCGAGTCGGTCATGTCTGCCGCGTTCGCGGCGTCGACCGTCTCCTTGTTCGCGTCAGGAGGGAAGACCTCCTCCACCGGGAAGACCGCACGCGTCTCGTCGATCCAGCCCTGGACCACCTGGGGCGCGTACACGGCATAACCGGGCCCGCCGCTCACGCCGACCGTCACCATCCTCAGCTCACCCGTCGACTCGTACGTCTCGGCGTCCGTGATGCTGATGAGCTCCTCGTCGTCGTGCGACCCGAGCGTGTCCCTCGTGGGGCCTGGAGACTTCACCACGTACGGGGACGGGACGACCGCGAGCCCCGCGAGGAGGAGGACGCTGGCGAGGAACGAGACGCCGAGCGTCACGGCACGAGCACTGAGCTCGGGCCCCTCGGGCGGCGAGAACGTGTTCTGAGAGTCGGTCGTCACCGGACCATCATCCCTGACGACCCTGAGCATGGACTGAGACCTCCCGCCCGGAGGCGCCACGACCACGTCACGCCAGGTCCGAGCGTCGCGCGACGGCCTCAGGGGAGTCCGCGCGCCCGCTTCCACAGCGCGGCGGTGCCCAGGAGGGCCACCGCGGCTCCCGCCGCCCCGAGCGCGGCGGCGTCACGCCCACCGACACGACGCCCGGCGACGCCGACCCGCCCCCGGACCTGCGCGACGAGGAACCGCAAGCACTCTTCGCTCGACGACCGCGCCCGCCACCCCACGCCGTGGAGCGCGCATGCACCGACCGACCACGGATAGACGGCGAACGTCATGTCGCTCGCCGGGAGCGGGAGGATGCCGACCCGGTGGAGGCCCTCGGCCGTGGCGAACGCCGTCGCCACGGGCAGCTCGACAGCACGCATCCCGGCGATCCGCAGGACGTCCGCGGTGGAGAGCACGTCCGGCTCGCCGTCGACGAGCGCGCCCACCGTGATCCGACCTGTCAGGCCGTGCGCGACGACAGCGGTCACGGCGTCTGCGACGTCCTCGACGTGCACGAACTGCCAGTCCCGCCGGGCTCCCTTGAGGGTCAGCACACGAGGAGCCTCGAAGTGCCTGCTGATGAGGGTGTCGATGCCCGGACCGACGATCGCCGCCGGCCTGAGGACGGTCGTCGAGACCGGCGCCCTGTCAGGGTCGGCCGAGAGCGCCTCCAGCGTGGCCTCGAACACGACGAGGTCTCCGGCGAAGCCGTCGTCGATCACCAGGACGGGGTCTTCACCGTCCTCGATGACCGCTCGACCGGGCGTGGCACCGTTGACCATCGCCGAGCTGATGCCCACGACGTGCCGGACGCCTGCGAGACGAGCGACGACATAGTGCTTCTCGACGTCCGCGACGAGAGCCGCCCGGCGTTCGACAGCCTCGGAGCCGCCGATCCGCGAGAAGTCGCCGGCGTGACCGACGAGCACGAGGACGTCCACACCCGCGAACCGGTCGACGTCCTCGTCCGCGACGTCGATCTCACGCGCACCGAGACGATGACGGATCCCTCGCGCGACAGGACTGCTGCCGACCACGGCGACGATCTGCGTCGGCTCCTCGTCGGTGCGCTCAGAGCGAACCGGGGCCGCTGTCATGTCCCTCGCACCTCCCACGCTGGTCGATTGTGGTTACGGTGGTCCGAGCTGACGTCCACGCCTACAGTCATCGTCCCAGGAGACCATATGAGCAGCGACCCGTCTGACCCCTCCGGCGCGCCGGACGAGCAGGGCCCCTCCCAGTGGGAGGAGCTCATGCGCTCGCTCTTCGGCTCCGACAGCGAGGAGGCCATGCGCCAGCTGCGTGCTCAAGGGCTCGACCCGCAGGCGCTCTCCTCCAGCGCCGCGTTCCAGAACGACCCGAAGATGTTCCAGCACGTCCTCGACCAGGTCAAACGCCTGCTGACCGCGACCGGCGACTCTCCGGTGAACAGCGACGTCGCCCACGACGTCGCTCGGCAGGTGGCCGTCGCCGAGGGGGACCCGTCGCTGACCGCCCAGCAGGTCCGCGTCGCGACCGAGGCGCTCTCCGTCGCTGAGCTCTGGCTCGACGCCGCGACAGAGCTTCCACCAGCAGGCGGCACGGTGTCTGCCCTGAGCCGTTCTGAATGGGTGGAGCGGACCCTCCCCGCATGGAACATCCTCGCCCAGCCCGTCGCGGCCTCCGTCGTCGACGCACTCACCGCGATCCTCAAGGACCAGCTCCCCGACTCGCTCGGCCTGGGCATCTCCGGCGAAGGGTTCCCGGCAGGCCTCCTCGGGGCAGCCGGCGCGCTCGACCCGTCGCAGGTCATCCGCCAGCTCGGCGCAGCCGTCTTCGGCATGCAGATCGGGACCGCAGCAGGGACGCTGTCCCGCGAGGTCTTCGGCGGGACAGACATCGGTGTCCCGCTGCTCGCCGAGCCTGCCACCGTCCTCGTGCCCTCGAACATCACCGAGTTCGCGAAGGACCTCGACGCACCTGAGGATGAGGTCCGTCTGTTCATCGCCCTCCGCGAGGTCGCGCACGCCCGGCTCTTCACGCACGTCACCTGGCTGCGCGGTCACCTGCTCGGCCTCGTCGAGTCGTATGCCCGCGGCATCACGATCGACATGGACGCGCTCGAGAGCTCGCTGCGCGAGATCGACCCGACCGACACGGAGGCACTCCAGGGAGCACTCTCCGGTGGGGTGTTCGGGCTGCAGTCGACCGACGAGCAGAAGGCCACGCTGCTGCGCCTCGAGACCGTCCTCGCCCTCGTCGAGGGCTGGGTCGACGAGGTCACCGCACGCGCCGCGCTCCCCCACCTGCCCCACGCCGTCGCGCTGCGCGAGATGATCCGGCGCCGGCGAGCCGCGGGCGGCCCTGCCGAGCAGACGTTCGCGACGATCGTCGGCCTCGAGCTCCGTCCCCGGCGCTCGAGGGACGCTGCCAGCCTCTGGGCGTCGATCGACCGTGAGGTCGGGTCCTCAGCCCGGGACGGCGTCTGGGACCACCCGGACCTCCTGCCCGGCACCGCCGACCTCGACGACCCGTCCGGGTACTTCGCCCGCCGTGACCAGGTCACTGCCGAGCAGTCCGACGTCGACAAGGCGCTGGCCGAGATCTTCTCCGACGCGGAAGCAGGGACCACAGACGACGACGCACCGACCGAGGCCGTCGACGGCGAGCAGCCCGAGAGCGGCCCCGACGACCCGACGACGCCCGCCTAGCAGTCTGGCGGTGAGCCCTGCGCCGGGTCCGCAGCGCCCTCGGCCGTGAGATCTGCACGGTCGAGGTCGTCGTCCCCCTGGGTCGGGTCCGCGTCAGGGTCTCCGGCGTCCTGCGCGAAAGCGAAGCCTTCGAGGAACCCGCGGGCACGATCAGTCCGCGGGTATGCCTCGAGGAGCGCCCAGAACTGGGGGCCGTGCCCGGCATAGAGCGTGTGCGCGAGCTCGTGGAGGAGCACGTAGTCGAGGACCCAACCAGGCATGCCGCGCACCCGTGTGGAGATGCGGATCGACCGCTCTGGCAGGCTGCAGGAGCCCCAGCGCCGTCCTTGACGGGACGACCAGCGTACGGACGACGGGTCTGCACGACCACCGAGGTACCGTGCGGAGAGCTCACCAGCACGAGCGGCGAGCCCCTCGTCTGAGGGGCGCCGACGCTGCTCCTTGTCCGCGAGGCGGTCCAGCATCCGCTGGACCCACTCCCGCTCCTGGGCGCGCGAGAACCGCGCGGGGATGGACACGATCGTCCGGTCCCCGTCGCGATAGGCGCTCACCGTGGTCTTGCGACGCCGGCTGCGCCGGACCTCGACTGCACCATGCAGTCCCTCGCCAGCCTCGGGCACACCAAGACCGTAGCGGCTCACCTGCGACAAGGCCA
Source organism: Sanguibacter antarcticus (assembly GCF_002564005.1). NCBI lineage: Bacteria > Bacillati > Actinomycetota > Actinomycetes > Micrococcales > Sanguibacteraceae > Sanguibacter > Sanguibacter antarcticus. Next base: position 1,891,388 of record NZ_PDJG01000001.1, read on the forward strand.
GCAACCCGCCGTAGCGCACCTGTGGACAACGACCACGCCCGACCGTCCGGTGAGAAGGTCGACGGATGAGACTTCGATCGAACCTCCGCGTGCTCGAGCGCGGACGCGGACAGCTCCAGCTCGGAGCAGACCCCCGGTGGGCGATGCTCCTCACCGACCTGACCGAGCCGGAGCGCGAGATGCTGCTCCGCCTCCGGGACCCCGACCGCCCGAGCACCAGCACGCTGATCGACAAGGCCGCCCTCCGCGGGGTCTCGGCAGACCGGCTGCGCGCGCTGCTGGCCCTGCTCGACGAGGCAGGGCTCCTCGTCCGCACTCCCCGGGCTGGCGACGGGCCACGCGTGCCCTCCGCGCTGCTCGACGACGCGGCAGCCATCGAGACCGCGCTCCCCGGCACGCCCGGCGCTCAGACGTTCACGGACCGCCGCAACGCCGTCGTGGCGGTCTCCGGGCTCGGCCGGCTCGGGATGGTCGTGGCAGGCACGCTCGCCGCGGGCGGGATCGGAACCCTTCTCCTCGACGACACCCGGCCCGTGCGCCCCGCCGACGTCGGCGTGGGCGGCTTCCGGGAGAGAGACGTCGGCGCGCCGCGGGCACGGGCTGCCGCCGAGGTGATGATGCGCGCCTACCCGAGCACCCGCACAGGGTCAGGGCGAGCTGATGCGCCAGACGTCGTCGTGATGGTCTTCGAGGAAGCCGCGGACCCCGTGCGGACCGCTCGCCTCATGGCCGAGGGTGTGCCGCACCTCGCCGTGACGATCCGCGAGGCAGACGTCGTGGTCGGCCCCTTCGTCGACCCGGGGCAGAGCCCGTGCCTGACCTGCCTGGACCTGCACCGGACCGATCAAGACAGTCTCTGGCCGGAGCTCGCGACACAGCTCCGACGAGCCGGACGGCTCGCACCCGCCGGGCTCGACACCTCGCTCGCCGCGCTCGCCGGTGCGATGGCGGCCGCACACGTCCTGGCCCGGGTCGACGGGTACCGGCCCGCGACAGCCGGGGCGAGCATCGAGATGTCAATCCCCGATGCCCTGCCCCGGATGCGCAGTTGGGAGATGCACCCGGGCTGCGGGTGCATCGACGTCTCGCCCCGATGACCACCCGCCCCGGTCAAGCCACCGCGTCCTTGCGCGGTCTGCCCCGTCCTCGCTTGCGAGCCACGACGACTCCGTCGACGAACACCTCGCCACCCCAGACGCCCCAGGGTTCGGCCCGGTCGATCGCCCCGGTCAGACAGCCGACCATGAGAGGGCACTCTCGGCACAGCGCCTTCGCCTCGTCGATCCGTGCCGGCTGCTCCGCGAACCAGAGCTCCGGGTCGTTGGACCGGCACGGCGCCATCCGTGCGACGAGATCGTCGAACTCCCGCCCCTCGCGCGTGCTGAGCGCGAGCTGTGCGGCGGGTCGTGCAGCGGGTGGCGTCTGGGCGGTCTGTCCTGCCGAACCCTGCCGTGAAATCGTGTCGAGCAGTGTTGTCTGCCGCACGTTGTCCTCCTGGTGATCCCTTGTCGTGTCAGAACGTGAGGGATGCACGGAGCTTGCGTGCCGCAGAGGCGACGGCGCTGACGCCGGAGCTGCTGAAGAAGCACGAAGGCCGCGGATCCCGAGGGGATTCCGCGGCCTGGAAGGCTAGGTCTGGTTCTCAGACGAAGCAGGTCCTGGAGGCGGAGTCCCGGGTAGCGAAGGACGTGGTGTACGCGATAGAGCGCGGACGGAGCTCAGAGCCGTCGCCGCGGTCATGCCACGTCACAGAGGTCATCGTCTGGTTCTTCATCTGGGCACCCACCTCCTCTCGTCTCGGGCTCGAGCCTCTCGGCCGTCGCCCTCCTACAGGGACTCATGAACCATAGGACGGCGCGATCACGGCACGCAACCTATTTATCGAGCGTTCCGTCGACGTAGCTCTTCACGAGGTCGAGGACGCTCGATCCATAGGCGTCGATCTTGCTCGGACCGACACCGTCGATGCGTGCCAGCTCAGGAACGGTGGTCGGTCTGACCTCGGCGATCACCTGGAGGATCGCGTTGGAGAACACGACGAAGGCGGGCCGATCGATGACCTTGGCCTCGGCCGCGCGCCACTCGCGCAAGGCCTCGTAGAGCAGCTCGTCGTAGTTCCCCGAGACCTTGAGCGTCGTGACACCGCCCGTCGACCCCGCGCCCTTGCGTGCACGGCCCGGAGCCTCTCCCGGCCACAGCCCGTCGAGGAAGCGCGTGCGCTTGCGCGTCGCCCGCCCGCCCGGGTTGCGCGACCGTGCGAACGACAGGTCGAGGTGCTCGCGTGCGCGGGTGATCCCGACATAGAGCAGACGGCGCTCCTCGGCGACCGCCTCGTCCGTCTCCGCCAACGAGATCGGCATGAGGCCCTCGCTCATCCCGGCGAGGAAGACGGCGTCCCACTCGAGTCCCTTGGCCGCGTGCAACGATGCGAGCGTCACGCCCTCGACCGTCGGGGCGTGCTGCGCCGCGGCACGCTCCCCCAGCTCCGCGACGAGGTCGGCGAGCGTGGTCGCCTGCTCCTTCGCTGCGAGATCGTCCGCGAGACCCACGAGCGCCTGCATCGAGTCCCAGCGTTCACGAGCAGCACCGCGCGCGGCAGGAGGCTCGGACGACCAGCCTGCCGACGACAGGATGTCTCGGACCGTCTCGGTCATCGGCACGTCCGGCTCCGCAGAACGCACGCCACCGCGCAGGAGCACGATCGCGTCACGGACCTCGCGCCGGGAGAAGAACCTGTCCCCGCCGCGGACCAGATAGCTCACACCGGCGTCCGCGAGCGCCTGCTCGAACCCTTCCGACTGAGAGTTGGTGCGGTACAGGACGGCGATCTCGCTCGCTGGGGTACCCGCCGCGACGAGGCGTGAGATGCGTGACGCGATCCCTGCGGCCTCTGCCTCGTCGTCGTCGTACGCGGTGAAGGTGACCGGCGGGCCGGCAGGGCGTTGCGCGACGAGCTCGAGCGCGGGGTGGGCGCCGGAGCGCCGGACGCCTTTCGTCGCGAGGAGGTTGTTGGCGAGCTCGACGACCTGCGGTGTCGAGCGGTAGTCGCGGACGAGCCGGACCACCTGGGCGGTGGGGTGCGACTTCTTGAAGGTCAGCAGGTGGTGCGGGGTGGCGCCCGTGAAGGAGTAGATCGTCTGGCTCGGGTCGCCCACCACGCAGAGCTCCTCGCGCCCACCGAGCCACTGGTCGAGGACGAACTGCTGGAGGGGGGACACGTCTTGGTACTCGTCGACGACGAAGTGGCGGTACTGGCGACGGACCGTCTCGGCGACGGTGTGCTGCGAGGCGAGCATGTCGCCGAGCATGAGCAGGACGTCCTCGAAGTCGATGACCGAGCGTTCCGTCTTGACCTCCTCGTAGGCCGTCAGGAGCCGTGCGACGGTGCGGTGGTCGTAGCCGGCGGGCGAGGGCCGGGCGATGGCTGTGCACGCACGCTCGTAGTCTTCGGCGGTCACGAGCGAGACCTTGGCCCACTCGACCTCTGAGGAGAGGTCCCGGACGGCGACGCGGTCGACGCTCAGAGCGAGCCGTCGGGCGGCCTCGGCGATGATCTGCGCCTTGTGCTCGAGGATCCGCGGCGGCGCCCCACCCACCACCTGCGGCCAGAAGAAGCTCAGCTGCCGCAGCGCCGCGGCATGGAACGTCCGGGCCTGGACTCCGGCGACCCCGAGGTCGCGCAGCCGGGTCCGCATCTCGCCTGCGGCGCGGGCTGTGAATGTCACGGCGAGGACGGACGTCGGCGAGTAGACCCCGGTGCGCACGCCGTAGGCGATGCGGTGGGTGATCGCGCGGGTCTTTCCTGTCCCGGCGCCAGCGAGGACGCAGACCGGCCCGGTCAAGGCTTCGGCGACCTCCCGCTGGTCGGGGTCCAGGGCGTCGAGGATCGCTTCAGCAGACCGAGGGATGTCGGTGAGCAGGGTGCGCGTCGCCGCGCGGTGGCCAGGTGCAGGGTCAGGAACAGACATCACGCTCCAGTGTCCCAGCCTGCACCGACAGCTCGCACGCCTCGAGCGTGCGCCCCGTCGGGAATAGTTGGGCCCAGGCGTTCTGTTGACGCCTCGACACCCCGGCTCTACGAGAGGACCACCACCCATGAGCGAGACGACAGCCGTATCCCCCACGATCCCCGACGCCGGCACGATCGTCATGTACTCGACGTCGACGTGCGGGTACTGCCGCCGGCTGAAGAGCCAGCTGACGTCCGCAGGCATCGGGTACTCCGAGATCAACATCGAGGAGGTCCCCGGGACGGCCGCCTTCGTCGAGCAGGTCAACGGTGGCAACCAGACCGTTCCGACGGTCGTGTTCCCCGACGGTTCGTCCGCGACCAACCCGTCGCTCCACGACGTGAAGACCCGCCTCGGCCTCTGACGCGTGCTGGGCCGCCCCGGCCCAGGTCACCGGACAGGTCTCACCGGGCTGGCGTGGCTCCCCAGGAGCCCGTCAGCCCGGCGCCGTACCAGTCCTCGATGAGTGCCCGTGCGATCGACGTCGAGCTCGGCAAGAGCACCGAGCCGTCGGCGATCGCGGCGTCGAGGCCCTCGCGGCTGAACCAGTGGGCCTCGGTCACCTCCACGCCGTCGACGGTGATGTCCGTGGTCGTCGCCCGCGCGACGAACGCCATCATGAGCGACGCAGGGAACGGCCACGGCTGGCTCCCGCGGTACTCGACCGCCCCGATCTCGAGCCCCGACTCCTCGAGCACCTCGCGCCGGACCGCGTTCTCCAAGGACTCCCCCGGCTCGACGTAGCCGGCGAGCGTGGAGTACCGCCCCTGCGGCCACTGTGCAGCGTGCCCGAGGAGCAGACGGTCGTCAGCATCGACGACCGCCATGATCACTGCTGGGTCCGTGCGCGGATAGTGGTCCGAGCCGTCGTTGGTGCACTGGCGGACCCAACCACCGGTCGTCGCCTCGGTCGGCTCCCCGCAGCGCGAGCAGCGCGGGTGCGACGCGTGCCAGGCAGCCAGCCCGACGGACTGGGTCGCGAGGCCGGCGTCCCGCACGCTCAGCTGTGAGCCGATGTCTCTCAGCGACGCCCACTCGTGGCTCTCGACCAGGTCGGTGACCGGGCTCGTCGGGGCGATGCCCTCGATGTCCAGCTGTGCGCCGCCCTCGTCGTGCAGGACGACGGCGACGTAGGCGACCCCGGTCGGGCCTGCGTCACGGCCGAGGTAGAGCCACAGGGCTCGCTGCGACCGCGCGCCCGGTGCCGCGTCCTCGACGAGCGCTGCGTCGACCTCGCTGGCCTCCAGGAAGGCGAGCTCCCGCTCGTCGGCCGAGACGTCGTCCTGCGCACGGACCGCGAGCCGGCTCCGGTGGACGAGGACCACACGCGTGCGTGCGTCCTGGAGCGCGTCGTGCACGACGGCGGGGTCGGTGCGGCGGTCTGCATCACGTCCGACAGCCGCGCGCGAGAGTGGAAGTGCGTCCCAGTCGATGAATCCCATGTGACCACCGTAGATCTCCTACGGAGTGTCGCGAACGGGCAGCGCCGCGCACGGATGTGGAGGACGCCACAATCACGGACCCCTGCGGGGAGCCTGGCCGTGATCAGCGCTCGATCCGCTTACCGTTGGTGTGTGCACCGCTCTCCCCTCGCCCTCGCAGCCCTGTCGACCCTCGCCGTCCCCGGGCTCGACGTGCACCACGTGCTCCCGGTCCCTGGCCCGGACGGCTTCGACTGCGCTGTGGCCATCGACTCCGAGAGCCGACGCTGGGTGGTGCGCGCACCGAGCACAGCCGCTGCCGGCGCAGCGCTCGAGGCCGAGGCCGCGTTCCTCGCGGGCCTCGAGGCGCACGTCGACTCCGGGCTCCTCCCGTTCGTCGTCCCGCGCCCTGCAGGCTTCGTCGCGCTCCCCGACGGCGGCCGGGCGGTCGTGTACGAGGAGCCTCCGGGCCACCCTGTGAAGGTCCACCGCCTGCAGCCTGGGCCTGGTATGGCGGCGAGCGTCGGCCGTGCTGTCGCCGCCCTCCACGAGCTTCCCGTCTCGCTCGTCGAAGCATCGGGGCATCCGACGTACTCCGCCGAGGAGTATCGCCAACGGCGGCTGTCCGAGGTCGACGAAGCGGCGAAGACCGGTCGTGTCCCCGCGACGCTCCTGCGCCGGTGGGAACGTTCCCTCGAAGACGTCTCCGTCTGGCGCTTCCGGCCGACGATCACCCACACGGCGCTCTGCCCGGAGAACGTCCTCGTCCAAGCAGGTCAGGTCAGCGCACTGACCGACTTCTTCGAGGTGCAGGTCGGTGACCCCGCCGACGACCTCGCGTGGTTGCTCGTCTCCGCGACGCAGGAGGCCGCCGACTCCCTCATGGAGGCATACCAGATCCGCCGCACCGAGCTCATCGACCCGCACCTCGTCGACCGTGCGCTGCTCGCGAGCGAGCTGGCCCTGGCACGCTGGCTCCTGCACGGCGTCCGCAACGACGCACCCGACGTCGTCGAGGACGCTGTCGGGATGCTCAAGGACCTCGACCGGGCAGCCACCGAGGTCGGTGCCTTCAGCGTCGCGTCCGCCGGCTGGGACGACCCCGCGCCGGAGTCCCACGAGACCCCTGCACCAGCGTCCGACGAGACGGCTGACGAGGAGCCCGACGAGCTGCCCGACGAGGAGCCGTACGCGGTCCCGGACTACGAGCGGGTCATGCCGCGGCCGCTGGGCGACGTCGCCACCACGAGTTACTCCGTCGTGGGACAGGACGCGCCCGGTCCTGCGGAGACCGGCGACGAGCCCGCAGGCGACGAGCCGGGTCGCTCCGCCGAGCACGATGGCAACGAGGACGGCTCGCGCGAAACCTAGTCGGCCTCACCCCGGGTCCGTCTCACCGCGAGATCGGCTCACTGGAGGTCTGTCTCCCCGCGGACGAGGCGCTCGAGCTCGGACCTGTCGGCGAGCCGTTCCGGACGGACGGTCGTGTCGTCGGCGACGTAGTAGAACGCTGCGGACACGTCGTCGAGCGGCACGCCCGCCCACTGCGACCAGGCGAGCCGGTACACGGCGAGCTGTACCTCTCGGGCGCGCCGAGCGTCCGGGTCGCTCGGTGCCCGGCCAGTCTTCCAGTCGACCACGACGACCCCGCCGGGGTGCCCGTCGCGAGGTGGGCGCTCGGGATCGGGGAAGACTGCGTCGATCCGCGTCCGCGCGATGACGTCGCCGATGACCGTGTCGATGGCGACCTCGACCTCCAGAGGCTCGATGCTTGCCCACACCGACGCCTCGAAGGTTCGCTGGAGCTCGACGAGCGCCTGGTCGCCGTCGATGTGGTCGTCGTCCGCGCCGGGCATGTCGCCGACGTCGAAGAGCGAGGTCGCCCCGTAGAAGCGCTCCACCCACAGGTGGAACGCGGTCCCTCGCCGGGAGTGCACGGACGGTTCCCGAGGGACGGGGCGACGCAGCGCCAGCGCGAAGGCAGACCGGTCGCGGGCGATCTCGACGAGCCCGGAGGCCGAGATGTGGCTCGGGAACTCGATACCCTGCGCCCCTCCGCGGGCCGCGGCTCGTTCGGCGAGCAGGATCGCGCTCAGCTCGACGAGATCGGTGCCGTCGCGTCCGCGGACGGGGGCCGTGCCTGCGTCGGGGTCCGGGGCCGGGAGCTCGAGCGCCTCGAGCACGACATCGCGGGACAACCGCACGAGATCGAGCGACGAGACGCGAGCGTCGTCGTCGTCGAGCGCGTCCAGGTCCTGCTCACCCGGCTCGCTCGTCGGGGCTCCTGGTGGCCACCACGCGTTCCGCACGTCGTCGTCGCGCGGGTTGGTCGCTCCGGGTGCGGGCTCGTCGGTGATCGTCAGCTCGTCGAGCGCACCGGCGTCTTGAAGCTCGGTGAGGAAGACGGACGGTGTCGTGGGCTTGAGCGCTGTGCGCCACCAGGCGCCGCTGAGCAGCAGGTGCGACCGCGCACGGGTGAACGCGACGTAGGCCAGCCGCCGTTCTTCGAGCACCTCGTGCTCACCGCAGCGGTGACGGAAGTCGGCCAGCCGTGCATTGAGGTCGGCGGAGTCCTCTGCCCCTGCGAGCTCGAGATCGGGAAGGTCGCCCGCGTCACCGCGCAACGGGAACGGCAGCGCACCGAGACCGGTCAGCCACCCGCTCGACGTGGGGCCCGCGTCGCTGTTCGTCCGTGTGGACGGGAACCCGCCGTCGACGAGCCCGGGGACAGCGACCACGTCCCACTCGAGCCCCTTCGAGGCGTGCACGGTGATGAGCTGGACGGCAGCAGGGTCAGGGGTGCTCACCGGTCGTCCGAGGCCCCGCTCACGCTGCTCCGCGGTCGTCAACCAGGCCAGGAAGGCGCCGAGCGTCGCGGTCTCGGCTGCGTCGGAGAAGGACGCTGCCACCGAGCGGAAGGCGTCGAGGTGCGCGCGGCCTCGCGGGTCCGAGGCAGGACGTGGCGCACCGGTGGCGTAGACCCGCTCGGCGGCGAGCGCCACCTCGATGTCGAGGCCGAGCGCCCGTTCCGCACGGTCGACGAGCTCCGGGAGGGAGAGGTAGGTCACGGCCCGGATCTCGCGCAGGGTCGCGGCGAGCGACCGGAGCCTGGCCCACCCCTCGTCCGTGAACGACCTGCCGTCCGGTCCGCGCCAGGAGGCGGGTGGCATGTCGTCCAGCGCATCGATGACGGAGCGCTCGTCGGTCGCGTCCCCTTGGGCCCTGGTGGCCGTCGTGTGCCTGCGGGCCAGCTCCTTCGCACGCGCGCCGAGCGCATGGAGGTCGCTCGCTCCGAGGTTGACGCGAGGCCCGGTGAGGAGCCGCATGAGCGAGTCGCCCCGGGAGGGGTCGTGCACCACCTCGAGGAGCGCGACGACGTCGACGATCTCCGGCGTGGTGAGCAGGCCTCCGAGGCCGACGACCTCGACGGGCAGGCCACGCCCGCGCAGCGCGGCCTCGATGACGGGGAACTGGCTGCGGGCCCGGCACAGGACCGCAGCGCTGGCCCGTCCGCCGTCACGGTGCTTGACCACGAAGTCGGCCACCGCCTCGGCCTCCTCCTCGAGCGTCGCTGCGTAGACCGCGTGCACGGTGCCGATGCCGGCTGCGGGGCGGGCGTCGAGAGACGGGAGCGAGTTCGCCGGGTCGGCCGAGTAGAGCGGAGCAGCCGTCGTGTTGGCGACGCGGAGGATCGCGAGGTCGTTCCTCCAGGACGTGCTCAGGTGGTGGACGGGCGCGCGTGCACCGTCGGCCGTGACGAACTGTTCCGGGAACCGCGCCGGCCCGGAGGCGCTCGCGCCGCGCCAGCCGTAGATCGACTGGTTGGGGTCGCCGACCGCGGTGACTGGATGACCGTCGCCGAAGAGCGCGGCCAGGAGCCGGATCTGGGCGTACGACGTGTCCTGGTACTCGTCGAGGAGGACCACCTTGAAGCGGTCTCGCTCGCCGACGGCGACGGCGGGCACTCCCTCGGCGAGCTGCGCGGCCAGAGCGACCTGGTCTCCGAAGTCCATCGCATCCGACGCGCGCTTGCGCGACTGGTACGCCTCGACCACGTCCAGCAGCCGGTGACGTTCCATGAGCGACTGGGCGAGCTTGACGATGTCGGCGTGCAGCGAGGTACGACGGCCGCCGAACGGGGTCGCCTCGATCGCTTCGACGAGCCGGCCGAGACCTGCGCGTGCGTCGTCGACGTCGAGCAGGTGCTCGCTCAGTGCACCGGAGAGGTCGAGCACAGCGCCCACGACGGTCGAGACTGCCGCGTCCGTGCCGAGGTCGTCGTGCCAGCTCTCGACGACGGTGCTCGCGATCTGCCACTGGCTCGCCTCGGTGAGGAGACGCGCGCCGGGCTCACGCCCGATCCGGAGACCGTGGTCCTGGACGAGCGACGCCGCGTAGGCGTTGTACGTCGAGACGGTCGGGCGGTCGAGCGCGTCGAGCGCACCTGCTGCCGCGCCAGGGCGGGCGCGCCGCAGCTGTCGCAAGCGCTTCGTGACGCGTTCGGAGAGCTCGCCGGCCGCTTTGCGGGTGAAGGTCAGCCCGAGGACCTCTTGGGGCTGGACGTGCCCGTTCGCGATGAGCCACACGACGCGCGCCGACATCGTCTCGGTCTTGCCGGACCCTGCTCCGGCGACGACGAGCATGGGACCGAGCGGTGCCTCGATGACGGCCGTCTGCTCGGGGGTGGGACGGTGCTGACCGAGCAGGTCGGCGATCTGTGCCGCGCTCGTCGGCGCGTCCCCTGGGAGAGGTGCGTTCATGACGTGGTCTCCTCTCGTCGGTCGCCGACGCCCGGCAGGCTCGGCGGGCCCGGCCGGCTCGGTTCGTCCGTCTCGTCTGTCTCGTCGGCCTCGTCGGCCTCGTCCGGAGCGTCGACCGCGTCCGGCTCGAGGCTGATGACGTGGCGGCCTTCGCTCTGGAGCGGGCAGGAGCGCCGGACCCCGCACATCGAGCACATCGCGTTCTCGACCGCCGAGAACCCGGCCCCTGCCATCGTCTCGGCCGCGTCCTCGACGAGAGCGCGCGCCCAGCTGGTCTCGGGGTCTCCGAGCGCGCCCTGAGCGCGCTTGGTCGCACGGACGCCCTCGCTGATGAAGACGAGCTGCGCGCCCGTGCTGCGCGTCCCGGCCGGCAGCGACGCGAACGCGCCCTCTTCGACTGCGAGCTGGTAGGCGCCGAGCTGCGCGTTCGTCTCGGCGTCGCGGACGCTCGGGATCCCCTTGCCGGTCTTGAGGTCTGTCACGCGCACACCACCGTCGGTGAGTTCGAGACGGTCGACCGCACCACGCAGGACGGCGCGCCCCACCTGGACCTCGAACGTCTCCTCGACGACGACCTCGCCGGTCACCTCCTTGTAGTACTCGGCGAGCCTGCGCACCATGCCGTCCGCGCGACGTCGGGCCTGGACCGTCGGCCAGCCGGCGGGCATCCGCAGCTCGTCCCAGCGACGGTCGAGCTCGGCAGCGAGCAGCGCGTGACCGGCGGCAGGAAGCTCGCGCGCGATGTCGTGGATGAGTGTCCCGACAGACTGCGAGAGAGCGTCGGCGCTGGTACCACCAGCGCTCTCGAGCGCCCAGCGCAAGGCGCACCGGTGCACCTGCTCGACCTTCGACGGTGAGACCGGGACCAGGGCCTCGGGTTCCCGGAGCGGTGTGGTCGAGGAGACCTCGCTCGATCCGTACCAGGTCCGGGGATCGGCCTCTGGGAGGCCCTCGCGGGCGAGCGACGCGAGGAGTGCCCCGATCGCGGGAGCCTCACCCGGGTGTCCGGTGCGTGCTGAGGTGGCGAGGTCGGCAGCAAGCTCCGTCCGCAAGGTGGCGACGACGCCTCGGAGGTCGAGCGGGGCGGCGAGGAGCGGCGAGGGCGCCTCGCCGGCAGCGTCTGCGTCCGGTTCGTCGTCAGACGGCGGGGCGAGAAGGTCGACGAGCACGGACGGTTCGTTGTCCGCGTCCCGCGTCGCTGTGACGACGAGCCGACGACGGGCCCGGGAGACGGCCACGGCGAAGGCCCGGAGCTCGTCGGCGAGCACAGACCGACGCGCCTCGGGCCCGACGCTGCTGGCGGTGTCAGCACGACCAGCGAGCAGCTCGACGAGCGCCTGGGAGCCCAGGAGCGAGTCGCGCAGGCGCAGGTCGGGCCAGGTCCCGTCCTGGACGCCGGCGACGACGATCACGTCCCACTCACCGCCGGCTGCGCCCGCGGGCGTGAGGAGCTGGACGGTCTCACCCGCGACGGCCCGGGCGGCGAGGCTGTCCGCCGGCAGGTCTTGTGACTCCAGGTACTCCGCGAAGGCGAGCGGTGGTGACTGAGGCATCCGATCGACGAACTGCTCTGCCGCCCGGAAGAGCGCCATGACGGCATCGAGGTCGCTGTCCGCACGCGCGGACCCCGGCCCTCCGTTGACCGCGATCGTGCGCCACGTCTCAGACACGTCTGCTGCCGACCACACGGCCCACAGCACCGTCTGCGAGGTCGCTCCGTCGACGTCGACGGCTGCGCGCCCGGCGGCAAGCATCGCGGCGACCCGTCGGGGCGCACGGCCGACGTCAGAGCGCAGCGAGGCCGCGTGCGCCGGGTCTGCGAGGAGCTCGACGAGCAGCGTGTCCGAGGATCGTCCACCACCCGCCGCGAGCTCTTCGCCGCGCAGCGCCCGTCGCAGACGCCGCAGGCCGACGGCGTCGAGACCCCCGAGCGGCGACGTGAGGAGGTCGACGACGACCTCGACGGTCAGGTCACCGGTGACCGCTGCACGCAGGGCCGCGAGCAACGGCCGGACGGCTGGCTCGTCGCGCAGCGGGACGTCGGCACCCAAGAGCGCGACCGGGACGCTCGCGCTGGCCAGCGCCCGACGCAGACGGACGAGCGTGCCACCGGAGCGCGCCACCACGGCCATCTGCGACCACGGCGTCCCTCGCAACAGGTGCTCGGCCCGCAGGGTGCGCGCGACGAGCGCCTCCTCACCGGCCGGGCTCGGCAGGACGACCACCTCGACGGCGTCCCCCTCGACTGTTCCCGGGCGTGCTCGTCGGTGCTCGGCACTCACCACGGAACCGATCTCTTGCGTGACGCGCGACGTCGCCCGACGGATCTCGGGACCGTGACGCCACGCCGTCTCGAGGACGAACACCTCGGCACCGAGCTCTCCCACGGCAGCGCCCACGTCGGGACGCGACCCGGGAGCAGGAGGGCGACCCGCCGCCGCACGGCCCACGAGCGCCGGGCTCGCGCCGCGGAAGGCCTGGACCGCCGAGTCGGGGTCAGCGAGGAGCACGAGCCGTGCCCCGTCCACGGCCATGAGGTGGCAGAGCCGTGCGGTCGCGGCCGTGCTCTCCTGGTAGTCGTCGACGACGACCAGCCGCCAGCGAGGCTTGTCCTCGCCGTCCCAGGTCGCGAGGGTCCGTGCGGCCTCGTCGACGACGACCGCCGGGTCGAACCGGGCACCCGCATCGGGAGTGAGCTCACGCAGCGCCATGACGTCGAGGTACTCCTCGTAGATCGCGGCTGCGGCCACCCACTCCGGGCGCCCGTGCCGTTCTCCGAGCTCAGCGAGCCCACGGGGACCGACCCCGCGTTCGGCCGACCGCATGAGCAGGTCGCGGAGCTCGTCCCGAAAACCGCGCAGGGCCAGCGTCTCAGGCGGGATCGTCGCGGGCCAGCCTGCCGGGATGCCCTCCCCCCGGGAGTGGCCGAGGAGCAGCTCGGAGAGCACGAGGTCCTGCTCAGGACCGGTGATGAGGGTGGGTGCGGGGTCGCCGAACGACTGCGCGCTCTTCGCGAGGATCGCGAACGCGGCGGACGGCGCCGTCCTGACGACCGCCCCGCGCACCGTCATCCCCAGCCGCGCAGCGAGCGCGTCGCGGAGCACGCCGGCGCCACGGCGGGTCGCGCTCAAGACGAGGATCTCGTCGGGCCGCAGCCCGTCGTCAGAGACTGCTGCCGCGACGAGCTCTAGCGCGAGGGTCGTCTTGCCCGTGCCCGCTGCACCGAGGACGAGCGCCACCGGGGCCTCGCGTGCCCCCTCGAGGGCGCGCTGCTGCGACGGGTCCAGCGCACCGGGGGTGCTCGCGGGGCCGGTGTCGAGCCCAGTCGACGGTGACAGGTGCAGCGCACGAGGGGGGAGGAGATCCACACCGAGATCTCATCACACACCACTGACATGTCGAGGCGCCGACACCCTGCGCGCCGGGTGGCGCGTACGGCAGTCAGGTCAGGGGAAAGGCCATCCGTTCGGGATGCAGGAGAGCGAGGCGCCGCTCTGCTGGACCATGACGTCCGCGAGGTTGTTGCTGCCCGTGCACAGCACGTGCTTGTAGCCGAGCACGTGACCGACCTCGTGGTTGATGAGGTACTGCCGGTAGGAGACCCGGTCGACGTCGTAGATCCCTGAGCCCTCGTACCACCGCATCGCGTTGAGCACAGCGTGCCCCTCGACCCCGCAGGACCACAGGCCCTCGGTGTCGAGCGGTGCGCAGAGCTCGTCGACCATGTCAGGGCTCGCGAGGGACACGGTCAGGGTGGCGTCGGCCGATTCGGTCCGGGCGAACGTCTGGGACCCGTCGCCGCCCCAGCTCCGTGAGTCGTTGAGGGTCGCGAGGACGAGGTCGGCGAACTTCTGGGCATCGACCTCGAGGCCGTTCTCGACCTGGATCCGGATCGTCGTGACCTCACCAGCACCCGGTGCGGCAACCTCGCCGGGGACGACGAGGAAGGTCCCGTCCCCCTCGTACGTGGACGACGCCGAGAGGATGCCTGCCATGAAGTCCGACTCGCTCACCCCGTCGGGGAGCGCCTCGGCTGCGGCGAGCGCAGCGGACTGCGCGGCCTCCACCTCGAGCGCCTCAGCATCAGCGTCGATCTGGGCCTGCGCAGCAGCGAGCGCCTCGGCGTCCGGCTCGACGACCTCAGCAGGCTCGACGACGGGCGACGGGGTCGGGGCGACCTCGCTCTCCAGCGCCTCGCGCGCGTGCCCACGGCTGGCTGCCCTGACGACAGGCGTCTCGCCGGGAGCGGCACTGACCCTGTCGACAGTGTCTGCGGCGTTGTCACGGACGAGCGCGGCCAGCCCGGTGATCCCGTCGTCGGAGGTGGAGGCACCTGCCCCCACGCCGGTGAGGATCCCGAGCAGCGTGAGCGTGACCACCGGCTGAGCGCGCATGCCGCTGCGGCGGGATGCGTGCGCGGCGGTGGCGGCCGTCTTCCGTGTCGTCGAGGACGCCTTCGCGGGCCGTCGCGAGCCACGTGCTGCCAGTGCTGCGGCCTCGCGCCGTGCGCGCCGGGTGCCGGGCGCGGCAGCGACATCGCTGGCGATGCCGTCTGCAGGAGCGTCCGGTGGGCGTGTCACCTGTCTATCGTGCCAGAAAACTGAGGCATTCCCCTAGTGTGGTGGCGTGACCCGCCCCACCCCGCGCGATCCCCCACGGAGGCTCAAGCCGCGGATGCCCCGCGTCGAGCGGCAGGCCCAGCTCTTGGCGATCGCGCAGGACCTCTTTGCCGCACAGGGCTTTCACCACATCTCCATGGACGACATCGCCGAGCGTGCTCAGGTGTCGAAGCCCATCCTCTACCGTCACTTCCCGTCCAAGCTCGACCTCTACCTCGCGGTCATCGACGACCGTGGGCAGGCGCTCGTCGATGCTGTGAGCACGGCGCTCGTCCCGGTCCGCGAACCACGAGACGGTCCAGGATCGTCCGCCGACGGGTATGACGTCGTCCACGCGGTCGTCCGCGCCTACGTGGAGTTCGCCGAAGGATCCGGGGTCGCCGCCTCGTTGCTCTTCGAGTCGGACGTCACCCGGGACGCCGTCGTCCGCAACCGTGTCGAGCAGCCCAACCGCCGCAACGCGGAGCTCTTCGCCCAGGTCCTCATCGATCTCACCGACCTCTCTCCGTCCCAGGCGCTCACGGTGGCACGCACGTCCACGGCCATGGCCCGCGTCGCGGCGGCGCACGCGCTGCCGCACGTCTGTGCGGACGACACGGGTGTCCCTGAGCCGTCGACCACCGAGACGGTCGATCTCATCGCGCAGTTCGCTTGGCGCGGAATACACGGGATGTTGCGCCGTGACGGAGAGAGCGGGAGCTCGACCTCAGCCTAGGATCAGAGGAGCCGGGCTGAGTACTCAGCCCTTGCACCAACGGAAAGTGGGACCTTGTGGAAATCACGATCGGCGTTCAGAACCTGGCACGCGAGCTCACCATCGAGACGGACGCGACGGCAGAAGAGATCAGCAAGGCCGTCACCGATGCGCTGAACGGGAAGCCGGTCCTCGAGCTGACCGACTCCCGGGGACGCAAGATCCTCGTGCCCTCCGCGACGATCGGCTACGTCGAGATCGGTGCCGAAGAACAGCGCAAGGTCGGTTTCGGTTCGCTCTGACCCTGCTCAGACCCCAGCACCACGGCTCGCGGCCGCTCGCTCCGCACGTGCCGGCCGCGAGCCACCGACGAGCGTGACGAGCCTGACGAGCCTCAGGCGGCCAGGCCCAGACGCCCCATGCGGCGGGTGTGCTCGGCAGTGAGCTGCGAGAAGACCCACGCCTGGTCGACCTCGGCAGACTCTTGGTGCTTGCGCGCACCTTCCACGACGAGGCGCCCGAGCGCCGGGTGGGCGACCAGGAGGTGCTGGACGAGCCCGAGCGCCTCACCGACGAGGCGCCGACCCCACAGCGCGAGCCGTGAGGCCAGGACCGTGTCCGCCTCTGATGCTTCGCCGAGAACCGCGACAGAGAGCTCCGCGCTGCGGTTGTCGTCGAGCACCTCGACGACGAGCGCCCGGGTCTGCTCGTCCAGGCCGTCGACAGCGATGCGGCAGAAGTCGTCCGCGACGCCGTTGCCCACGTATCCCTTGAGGACTCCTTCCCACCACGTCTGTGGTTCGGTGCGCGAGTCGTAGTCGTCGAAGGTGCCGGTGAACTGCAGCATCTCAGCGTCGGCGTCACCGCCGAGCTCGCTGATCCGGCGCAGGATCTGCTCCTGGCGATCGAGCGCAGCACCGGCGAGCCGGACCACGTGGAGGTGCTGGGCCGGCGTCGGCGCACCTGTCGCGACCGCCGCGAGCCGGGTGAAGGTTGCCAGCTCGGTGAAGGCGATGAGACCGAGGAGCCGGAGCACGTCCGCTCGCTCGGCCTCGCCCATCGGCGGTCCCTGCGAGTCGAGCGCTAGGTGGTCCCCCGCGCCGTCGCGGGTCGTCTTGGCGGGCGTCGTTCTCACGTCGTTCATGCAACCAGAGTAGGCGCGCGACGAGCGTGGCACGCTCGTGAGCCCGGCTGCGCGACGAGCGGAGGCGTCTGCACGCGCCGTCGTGACCGCCTTCACACGCCACGAGGCTGCGGTCCGATAGAGTGATGATGTACATCGGTTGCCCGGTCGTCTCGACCATGGTCGGACTGCACGCTCGAGAGAGCACCGCAGGCCCGACACCGCATACTCACGATCGGCTGCCGGCCACAGGCGAGCTTGCCCGTCCTGCCCTCGGATCGTCGTGATCTCTTCACGCCCGAGCCTCGCAGCGACGTGTGGCGCCGCCCAGACCTACATGAGGCAACGTGACAACCACTTCTAGCAGCATCCAGGCTGCTGACGCAACGTTCAGCGACTTCGGGGTCCGCCCCGAGATCGTCGAGGCGTTGGCCGAGGCGGGGATCACCTCCCCGTTCCCCATCCAGGCGATGACGCTCCCCGTCGCGATGGCCGGCCACGACATCATCGGCCAGGCCAAGACGGGAACGGGCAAGACGCTCGGTTTCGGCGTCCCGCTCCTGCACCGCGTCATCGCCCCCGGAGAGCCCGGGTTCGAGGACCTGCCGTCTCCCGGAAAGCCCCAGGCTCTCGTCATCGTCCCGACGCGCGAGCTCGCGGTCCAGGTCGCCAAGGACCTCATGGCCGCCTCGGTGAAGCGCTCGGTCCGCATCGTCCAGCTCTACGGCGGCCGGGCCTACGAGCCTCAGGTCACCGCGCTCACGCAGGGCGTCGAGGTCGTCGTCGGGACCCCGGGTCGTATGATCGACCTGCTCAACCAGGGCCACCTCAACCTCACGCGCGCACAGTGCGTCGTGCTCGACGAGGCCGACGAGATGCTCGACCTGGGCTTCCTGCCCGACGTCGAGAAGCTGCTCGCCCGCACGCCTGCCGTCCGCCACACGATGCTCTTCTCTGCGACGATGCCGGGCGCGATCGTCACGATGGCGCGCAAGTACATGAAGCAGCCGACGCACATCCGTGCCAACGACCCGGACGACGGCGGCCAGACCGTCAAGAACATCAAGCAGGTCGTCTACCGGGCGCACGCGCTCGACAAGGTCGAGGTCCTCGCCCGGCTCCTCCAGTCGGAAGGCCGCGGCCTGTCGATCGTGTTCGCACGGACTAAGCGGACCGCAGCAAAGGTCGCAGACGACCTCACGGAGCGCGGCTTCGCCGCCGGCGCCATCCACGGAGACCTCGGCCAGGGCGCACGCGAGCAGGCGCTGCGCGCGTTCCGCAACGGCAAGGTCGACGTCCTCGTCGCCACCGACGTGGCGGCGCGCGGCATCGATGTCGACGACGTCACGCACGTGGTGAACTACCAGTGCCCCGAAGACGAGAAGACCTACCTCCACCGCACCGGTCGCACCGGGCGGGCGGGCCACAAGGGCACGGCCGTCACGTTCGTCGACTGGGACGACATGCCCCGGTGGTCGCTCATCGACAAGGCTCTCGACCTCGGTATCCCCGAGCCGGTCGAGACCTACTCGACCTCGCCGCACCTCTACTCCGACCTCGGTATCCCTGAGGGCACGAAGGGGCGTCTGCCCAAGTCCGCGCAGGTCCGCGAGGGCCTCGGCGCCGAGACGCTCGAAGACCTCGGCGAGACGGGCAAGCGTGGCGGCAAGCCCGCGCGCGACAGCGGCTCACGCACCAGCGGTCCCCGCGACGGGGGCGACTCGCACGGCGCCCGGTCCGGAAGCCGGTCGACGCCGCGCGACGGCGAACGTCGTCCGCGTACACGCGGTGGCGAGCGCTCCGCCCAGGGTGCGAGCGCTGCCGGAGGAGCACCGTCGCACGACAGCGCTCCTGCTACCAGCTCTACCGGGCCCGACGCGAACGCGGCACCCGCCGTGAAGTCGGAGAACGGCGAGTCCACCAGGCCCCGCCGCAACCGCAACCGTCGCCGCACCCGCAGCGGCGGAGCAGACGGTGGGCAGTCGGTCACGACGCCGAGCACCGACGCTTCCTGACGACAGAGCACCTGCACCACCGCCACGCCGTCCGTCCCTCGTCCCGCTCACGCGGACGAGGAACGGGCGGCGTGCGTCGTCTATGCCGCCTGGACGAAGGCCGTGACAGCGTCCGCGACGAGCTGGACGGCGATCGCCGCGAGGAGGAGACCGGCGATGCGTGCGACGAGGAGCGTCCCGCTCTCCCCGAGGATCCGGTGGACGATGTTCGCGAACCGCATCGCAGCCCAGAGGCACACGCAGACGAGCACGAACGCGAGCACGATGGCCAGCCAGTCGCGCGACGACCCGTCGGCACGCTGGACGAAGAGCATCGAGGCAACGATCGCACCGGGGCCGGCCAGGAGCGGCGTCCCGAGCGGCACCATCGCGACGTTGACGCCCTTCGTCCCAGGCTGCGGCTCTTCCATCTTTCCGGTGAGCAGCTCCATGGCGATGAGCAGCAGCAGCAGCCCGCCCGAGGCCTGGAGGGCGGGCAAGGAGATGTGCATATAGCTGAGGAGCTGTTGACCGAAGAGCGCAAAGCTGACGATCACCCCGGCAGCGACGAAGATCGCGGTCCGCGCGGCGTGCGAGCGCTGCTTGTGCGTCATGGCCCCCGTGAGGCCGAGGAAGATCGGCACCGTCCCCGGCGGGTCCATGATGACGAACAGGGTGATGAAGACCTCGGTGAACAGCCGGACGTGCACGATGTCGTTCATGGTCGGACCACCGCGATGCGACCGAGCTCCTCGATCGCGTCGAGCACCTCGGGTGTCGTGGTGTTCTCGCCGAGGCGGTTCGGCTTGCCTGCGCCGTGATAGTCGCTCGACCCCGTGACGAGCAGCCCGAGCGAGACAGCGATCTCGCTCAGCCGTCTCTGCTGCTCCGGACCGTTGTCACGGTGCCTGACCTCGAGACCGACAAGACCTGCTGCGGCCATCTCTTCGATGACTGCGTCGGCGACCACCCGTCCACGCTGCTCGGCACCGGGGTGGGCGAACACGGCGACGCCGCCCGCAGCGCGCACCGCGCGGATCGCGTCGATCGCGTCGGGCGCGTAGTGCGGCACGTAGTACTCCGACCCCGCGTGGAGCATCGAGGCGAACGCCGCCGAGCGATCGACGACGTACCCGGCCGCGACGAGGGCGTCGGCGATGTGCGGGCGCCCGATCGTCGTCCCGAGCTCGGTCTGGTCCAGGACGTCTGCCCACGTGATCGCGAAGTCGCGACCGAGCCGACTGACGATGGTCCGAGCGCGCTCCGTGCGGGCGGTACGGACGCGGTCGTTCTGCTCCAGGAGAGCCGGGTGCTCGGGGTCGTGGAGGTAGCTGAGCAGGTGGACGCTCACGCCGTCGGCGCGCGCAGAGATCTCGGCGCCACGCACGAGGACCACACCGGTCCGCACGGCGGCTTCCTCGGCGGCGGCCCAGCCGGCTGTCGTGTCGTGGTCGGTCAGCGCGACGACGCTCAGCCCCGCGCGGGCAGCCTGCTCCACGACGACCGACGGGCTCTCCGTCCCGTCCGACGCTGTGGAGTGGGTATGGAGGTCGAGGAGGGGTTCCGTGGGCACAGGCACACT
Organism: Sanguibacter antarcticus; assembly: GCF_002564005.1. Taxonomy (NCBI): domain Bacteria; kingdom Bacillati; phylum Actinomycetota; class Actinomycetes; order Micrococcales; family Sanguibacteraceae; genus Sanguibacter; species Sanguibacter antarcticus. Next base: position 1,911,591 of record NZ_PDJG01000001.1, read on the forward strand.
GTACTTTCACTGCGCCGCCCCGGTTCACGCCGCGCGGGGCGCAAGCCTGGCGACCTCCCACGAGACCTCACCGGTCAGGTCCGTGCTGCACCGAGGTGGGAGGATGGATCCATGAGCTCGGACACCACACACCAGCACACCCAGACCACCTCACCAGACGGGCAGCCGCTCAGCGACCGCGGGAGCAACCGCTCGCAGCGCCCCGCCTCCCCAGCCTTCCGATCGTTCATCATGAGCGCCTGGGAGCCGCGCGCGGACACCGCCGCACAGCCGTCGACGGCCGCCCCCTTCACGCAGGCACGACGCGACGCTCTCTCAGCAGCGTTTCCCGGCGACCGGCTGGTCGTCCCGGCAGGATCGCTCAAGCAGCGCTCCAACGACACCGACTACCGGTTCCGCCCGCACTCGGCGTTCGCGCACCTCACCGGGTTCGGCACGGACCAGGAGCCAGACGCGGTCCTCGTCCTGCACCCGCGCGCCGGCGCCGACAAGGGGACGACCGACGGCCACGAGGCCGTCCTCTACGTCCGCCCGCTCGCTCCGCGAGACACCGAGGAGTTCTACGCAGACTCCCGCTACGGCGAGTTCTGGGTCGGCGCACGCCCGTCCCTCGACGACGTCGCCCAGACGACCGGGATCCGCGCGGCACACATCGACGAGCTGCCGGACGCGCTCGCCAAGGACACCGGCCACGGCGGCGTCCGGCTGCGCGTGGTGCCCGGAGCAGACCAGACCACCGAGATCCTCGTCGAGTCGCTGCGCGCGATCGCCGGGACCGAGACCAGCGGCGACACGACGGACGTCGACGCACAGCTGGCCGAGACGCTCTCCGAGCTCCGTCTCATCAAGGACGAGCACGAGGTCGGCCAGATGCGTGAGGCGGTGGCTCGCACGATCGACGGCTTCGCCGAGGTCGTCCGCGCTCTGCCGCGCGCCACGACGCACCGTCGCGGCGAGCGCGTCATCGAGACGACGTTCGACGCGCACGCCCGGCTCGAGGGCAACACGGTCGGCTACGAGACCATCGCGGCCGCGGGCGACCACGCGACCACCCTGCACTGGATCCGCAACGACGGGACGGTGCACAGCGGAGACCTCGTGCTGCTCGACGCCGGCGTCGAGGTGGACTCTCTCTACACCGCAGACGTGACCCGTACCCTGCCCGTCGACGGGACGTTCACGGACGTCCAGCGCCGGATCTACACCGCGGTGCTGGACGCCGCCGACGCCGCCTTCGCGGTCGCACGTCCCGGAGCGAAGTTCTCCGACGTGCACGCCGCCGCGATGGAGGTCATCGCCGACCGCCTCGAGAGCTGGGGCCTCCTGCCGGGCACGGCCGAGGAGTCGCTGCTGCCCGAAGGTCAGTTCCACCGCCGCTGGATGGTGCACGGCACGAGCCACCACCTGGGCATGGACGTCCACGACTGCGCTCAGGCCCGCCGCGAGATGTACCTCGACGCGCGGATCGAGCCCGGGATGGTCTTCACGATCGAGCCTGGCCTGTACTTCAAGAGCGACGACCTCGCCGTTCCCGAGGAGTACCGCGGCATCGGCATCCGCATCGAGGACGACGTCCTCATCACGGAGACCGGGAACGAGAACCTCTCCGCAGCGCTCCCCCGACGCCCCGAGGACGTCGAGAGCTGGATGGCCTCGTTGCGCGCGTGACACCTGGCGCGACAGCCTCCGGCCTGCACGTGCGGGCCGGGGCTGTCGTCCTAGCGGGGGGTCCCTGCGCTGGCGTCGTCGTCCGGGGTCTCGCTCGTGCGAGGCGGCAGCCCGTCCGCGGTACGGACGCCGTAGCGCGGCTCGGGGAGCGGCAGACGCGGGCCCGGGGCGGTGGTCGACGGCGTGGACGGCTCAGGAGCAGGCGCAGCGACCGGGCCTGGGTTCATCAGCGTCGGGGTCGCGTGCACCGACGCGGCCTGGGCTCCGCCGAGACCGGACGCGTGGTTGTCCTGGAGGATGCGAGACGCCTCTCCAGACCGCTCGTGGTCGCACAGCAAGGCATAGGACGACGCCACGATCTGGCTCGCGGAGGTGAAGTCGCGCTTCCCACGCGTCATCGTGAACGACAGCACCGAGAAGAGCAGACCGAACCCCGCACCGATCCCGACCGCAGCGAAGATCGGCAGCGCGGTGGTCTCGCCCCCGAACAACGAGAGCACCAGCCCGACGAACAGCCCGAACCAGGCGCCTGATGCCAGGCCAGCGGCTGCGACGCGCGAGTAAGTCAGGCGTCCGGTCACCCGCTCGACCATCTTGAGGTCGGTGCCGACGATCGTCACGTGCTGGACCGGGAACCCCTTGTCAGACAGCAGCTCGACACCCTTCTGCGCCTCGAGATACGTGACGAAAGCGGCGATCTGGTCACCACGAGGAAGAGTGGGCAGCTTGGGCGGTGCGGTGCTCTTGAACATGCTCATGCCCCATCTTCCCGCACAGCCCACCCGGACGCGACGGGCAGCATAGGCTTACGGGCGTGAGCAGCGTCGGAACACACGTCTTTGTCGCGCGCCTCGCCGGGACGCTGGTCTTCGATCCGATCGGAGACCAGGTCGGGCGCGTGCGCGACGTCGTCGTGCTCATCCGGCCCAAGGGTGCTCCGCGGGCTGTCGGGCTCGTCGTGGAGGTCCCTGGCCGACGCCGCGTCTTCCTCCCGCTGACACGAGTCACGAGCATCGATGCCGGCCAGGTCATCAGCACAGGACTGCTCAACATGCGCCGGTTCGAGCAGCGGATGATGGAGACCCTCGCCGTCGGCGAGCTCCTCGACCGCACCGTCGAGCTCGTCGACGGTTCTGGCAGCGCGACGATCGAGGACCTCGCGATCGAGCAGCAGCGGACCGGAGACTGGTTGGTCAAGAGGCTCTTCGTCCGCCGCTCGCCCACCGGCAAGAGCGCGCTCGGCCTGCGTCGTCGTGGGCACACGCTCGTGGTCGACGTCGACGCCGTCACCGGTCTCGCCGACAGCTCGAGCGCACAGGGTGCAGCGCTCCTGCTCGCTGCCTACGACGACCTCAAGCCGGCGGCCCTGGCCGACGTCCTCCACGACCTGGGCTCGACGCGCCGCGTGGAGGTGGCGACCGCGCTCGACAACGAACGGCTCGCCGACGTCCTCGAGGAGCTCGGCGGGGACGACCAGGTCTCGATCCTCTCGTCTCTCGGCAACGACCGGGCCGCCGACGTCCTCGAGGCGATGCAGCCGGACGACGCCGCCGACCTCCTGCACGAGCTCTCGGACGACCAGGCCGCCCAGCTGCTCGAGCTCATGGAGCCGGACGAGGCGCGTGGCGTGCGACGCCTCCTCGCGTACGCCGAGAACACGGCCGGCGGCATGATGACGACCGAGCCGGTCGTCCTCTCGCCAGAGACCCCGATCGCGGCTGCGATGGCTCACGTGCGGCGGGCTGACCTCTCCCCCGCCCTGGCGTCCATGGTCTTCGTCGTGCGGCCCCCGCTCGAGACCCCGACGGGACGCTTCCTCGGCGTCGTCCACTTCCAGAAGATGCTCCGCGAGCCCCCGCACGAGCCGTTGGGCGCTGTCATGGACTCCGACATCGAGCACGTCACGACCGACGCCCCCTTGGGGCGTGTCGCGCGGCTGCTGGCTGCCTACAACCTGCTCGCGCTGCCGGTGCTCGACTCCGAACGACGCCTCGTCGGAGCAGTGAGCGTCGACGACGCCCTCGACCACATGCTGCCCGAAGACTGGCGAGAGACCGACGACCTAGACCTGGCGCCCCCGCGCGAGGCGCCCGCCGCGGCCGCCGGGGCGAGCGAGCACGCGAACGCTCCCACACCGCCACGAGCGATGCGAGCAGGTGGTCGCCGTGGCTGAGCGCCTCGACACGCCGAAGGAGTCCCGACGGCTCCTCATCCCGCAGATCAAGTTCCAGCAGGACGCCTTCGGACGGATCGCCGAAGGCATCGCACGGTTCATGGGGACGCCACGGTTCCTCATGTACATGACCGTGTTCTGCATCGCGTGGCTCCTGTGGAACACGGTCGCCGCACCGGAGTACCGCTTCGACAAGGCAGCGAACGGCTTCACTGCGCTGACGCTCATGCTCTCGCTCCAGGCCTCGTACTCGGCGCCGCTCATCCTTCTCGCCCAGAACCGGCAGACGGACCGCGACCGGGTCACCGCCGAGCAGGACCGGCAGCTGGGCGAGCGGAACCTCGCCGACACGGAGTACCTGGCGCGCGAGATGGCCGCGCTGCGGATCGCGCTCAACGAGGTCGCGACCCGCGACTTCCTCCGCTCGGAGATGCGCAACCTCCTCGAAGAGCTCGACGCCAAGTACGCCGAGCGCGACGCGGAGCGCGACGCCGAGCGCGAACCCTCTTCTGCACAGGTCGCCGAGGCGGCTCCTGGGACGAAACGCACACCGGAGGGTCAGCAGCGCTGAGTACGATGGGCTCATGTCTGACGCTCCCTCCGAACCGGTCGACCTGAACCTCGACGCCCTCGAGACCGCGGTCCGCGACGCTCTGACCCGGGTGATCGACCCGGAGATCCGGCGCCCGGTCACCGAGCTCGGGATGGTGCGCTCTGTCGAGATCCAGCCGACCGAGAGCGGCGCCCGCGCGGTGGTCGGGATCGACCTGACGGTCGCAGGGTGCCCGATGAAGGGGACGCTGACCCGCGACGTCACGGCCGCGGGCCTCTCGGTCGAGGGCGTCGACGACGTGGTGGTCGAGCTCGGCACGATGAGCGCCGAGCAGCGTGCGGGGCTGCGGTCGATGCTTCGCGGCGGCGCAGGCGAACCGAACATCCCGTTCTCCAAGCCAGGGTCCCTGACGAAGGTGTACGCGATCGCGTCCGGGAAGGGCGGCGTCGGGAAGTCGACCGTCACAGCGAACCTGGCGGCCGCGATGGCCGCAGACGGCCTCAAGGTGGGTGTGCTCGACGCCGACATCTACGGCTTCTCCATCCCTCGCCTCCTCGGGGTCACCAGCCAGCCCACACGGGTCGACAGCATGCTCCTGCCGCCGATCTCCCACGACATCAAGGTCGTGTCCATCGGGATGTTCGTGCCCGCGGGCCAACCTGTCGTGTGGCGTGGACCGATGCTCCACCGTGCTCTCGAGCAGTTCCTCTCCGACGTCTTCTGGGGCGATCTCGACGTCCTGCTCCTCGACCTCCCACCAGGGACCGGCGACATCGCGATCTCGGTCGCCCAGCTTCTGCCGTCGAGCGAGATCGTCGTCGTGACGACGCCGCAGGTCGCCGCGGCGGAGGTCGCCGAACGTGCAGGTTCCGTCGCGACGCAGACGAACCAGGGCCTCGCTGGTGTCATCGAGAACATGTCGTGGCTCGAGCAGCCCGACGGCACCCGTCTCGAGGTCTTCGGCACGGGCGGCGGCGGACGGGTCGCCGAGAACCTCAGCTCGCTCACGGGAACGACCGTCGAGCTCCTCGGGCAGATCCCGCTCGACATGGCGCTGCGCGAGTCGGGTGACGTAGGCCTGCCGATCGTCCTCGCAGCGCCGGACTCCCCGAGCGCTGTCGCGCTGCGCGAGATCGCACGGTCGCTCGCGTCCCGCTCCCGCGGGCTGGCCGGCCGTTCCCTCGGGCTGTCGCCCGTCTGAGCCACGGCGGCACCACACCGTCCGAGCCACTCCAGCCGCTGCGTGCGACGGGCCTCCGTGGTAGGACCGAGAGATGTGGTTCGACTCGTGGTCCGATCTTCTCCGCGTCCTGGCTGTAGGTTCGGCCGCCTACGTCACGCTGGTCCTCGTGCTCCGCGTCTCCGGGAAGAGGACCCTCGCGAAGCTCAACGCGTTCGACCTCGTCGTGACGGTGGCGCTGGGGTCGACGCTCGCGACGATCCTTCTCAGCTCCGAGGTCTCGTGGTCTGAGGGCGTCGTCGCGATGGTTCTCCTCGCCGCGCTCCAGGTGACCGTCTCGTGGTCCTCGGCACACCTTCCGCGAGGTCGCTCCGTCGTCACGGCCCGCCCGACGACGGTGCTGCGCGACGGACAGGTTCTCCATGACGTCATGCGCGCCGAGCGCCTGACGGAGGCGGACCTCCGACAGGCCGTCCGCGCCGCGGGTACCGGTGGGTTCGACCAGGTCGCTGCGGTCGTCCTCGAGAGCGACGGTTCGCTGAGCGTCATCTCGACGACGTCCTTGGGGGACGGTTCGGCGCTCGACTACACGTCGTAGTCGACGAGCAGCGGGGCGTGGTCGCTCCACCGCTCTGCGTACGACGCGGCCCGGTCGACGCGAGCGTTGGACGCCACCTCGGCCATGGACCGAGAGCCGAGCTGGTAGTCGATGCGCCACCCGGAGTCGTTGTCGAACGCCTGGCCACGATTGGACCACCAGGTGTACGGCCCAGGGCCTGGGCCGGCGAGGCGTCGCCCGAGATCGGCCCAGCCGAGCTCGTCGAACCACGTGTCGAGGTACGCGCGCTCCTCGGGGAGGAAGCCCGCAGACTTGAGGTTGCCCTTCCAGTTCTTGATGTCGTCGTTCGTGTGCGCGATGTTGAGGTCGCCGGCGACGACGACGTGGCCGCCTGCGTCCGTCAGCTCACGCAGGCGCTCGGTGACCTTGACGAGGTAGGCGTACTTCTCGTCCATCTTCGGTGTGCCTGCGGTGCCGGAGTGGATGTACGCCGAGACCACGGTCACGTGCTCGCCGGAAGGCAGGCGGACATCGGCCTCGACCCATCGCCCGGTGTCGACGGGCACCTCGGGCTCGCCCTTGCCCAGCCCGATCCGCACGGCGTCGAGCGGGAGCGCCGTGACGACGGCGACGCCCGCACGCCCCTTGATCTCGCACGCCTGGTGGACGCTGTTCCAGCCCTCCCCGAGCAGGCCTGAGAGGATCTCGTCCGTCGCCCGGACCTCTTGCAGCAGGAGGATGTCAGGCTTGCGGTCCGCGAGCCACCCGCCCATCCCGTGTCGGTAGGCTGCGCGGACTCCGTTGACGTTCACTGAGGCGATGGTGAGCATGTGCCCATCCAACCTCATCCCACCCACAGCCAGGGCGCACGTCCGCCGCGGTGCGCCGCCCACCGTGGTCGTGCGTGGACGAGCGCCCCGCCGGTCAGGCTCACCGTGCGGCGGCAGCCAGCCGTTCGGCCGTGTCGACGACGTTCGCGAGGAGCATCGCGCGGGTCATCGGTCCGACACCGCCAGGGTTGGGCGAGATCCACCCAGCCACCTCTGCGGCGGCAGGCTCGACGTCCCCGACGACCCGAGACCGTCCCGTCTCAGGGTCCGTCGTGCGGCTCACGCCGACGTCGATGACGACAGCGCCGGGTGCGACGTCCTGCGCCCGGACGATCCCGGGGACCCCTGCTGCAGCGACGATGACGTCCGCTGAGCGCAAGAGCGCAGGCAGGTCGCGCGTCCCGGTGTGGGTGAGCGTCACGGTCGCGTTGACGGCCTTGCGCGTGAGGAGCAGGCCGATCGACCGACCGACCGTGGTGCCACGACCGACGACGACGACGTGCTTGCCTGCCAACGAGATCCCGTTGCGCTCGACGAGGTCGATGATGCCGGCCGGGGTGCACGGCAGCGACGACGTGATCGGTTCGCTCGTGCGCAGCACGAGGCGGCCGAGGTTGGTCGGGTGCAGGCCGTCTGCGTCTTTCTCCGGGTCGACAAGCTCGAGCACCCGGTTCGTGTCGATGCCCGCAGGCAGCGGCAGCTGGACGATGTAGCCCGTGCAGGTCGGGTCGTCGTTGAGGCGGCGGACGGCTGCCTCGATCTCCTCCTGGGTCACCTCGGCAGGAAGGTCCACGCGGATGGACTCGATCCCCACCTCCGCGCAGTCGCGGTGCTTTCCCGCGACGTACCAGGTGGACCCGGGGTCCGAGCCCACGAGCAGCGTCCCGAGGCCGGGCACCGTCCCCTGCTCGCGGAGCGCAGCGACCCGGGTGGTCAGCTCGGACTTGATCTGGGCGGCCGCAGCCTTCCCGTCAAGAATCTGTGCAGTCACAAGAGTCCTCTCTCCTCGCGTCGGCCGCTCGCTCGACGCCTGCCGACAGGACGCACCACCGAGAGCACGGTGGTGCGTCCTGGGCGGCGTGTCCCAGCGGTCGCGCGCGCTCGTCAGTACTGGTGCAGCTGCGGGTACAGCGGGAAGTCGGCAGTGAGCCTGTCGACGCGCGCCTTGAGCGCGTCGACGTCCGTCGCCTGGCCGTCCTTGAGCGCGGTCGCGATGATGTCCGCGACCTCGGTGAACTCGGCGTCGCCGAAGCCGCGCGACGCGAGCGCGGGCGTCCCGATCCGCAGGCCCGACGTGACGCGCGGAGGACGCGGGTCGAACGGGACGGCGTTGCGGTTCACGGTGATGCCGACCGCGTGCAGGAGGTCTTCCGCCTGCTGTCCGTCGAGGACAGACGCGCGCAGGTCGACGAGCACGAGGTGCACGTCCGTCCCGCCAGTGAGGACCGAGACGCCAGCAGCAGCGACGTCCGGCGCGACGAGGCGCTCGGCGATGATCTTCGCCCCGCGCAGCACGCGGTGCTGCCGTTCGGCGAACTCCTCCGAGCCGGCGATCTTGAAGGACACGGCCTTCGCGGCGATGACGTGCATGAGCGGACCGCCCTGCTGGCCCGGGAAGACCGCAGAGTCGATCTTCTTCGCGTACGCCTCGCGCGAGAGGATGAACCCGGAGCGCGGTCCGCCGAGCGTCTTGTGGACCGTCGATGAGACGACGTCAGCGTGCGGGACCGGGCTCGGGTGCAGGTCTGCAGCGACGAGACCTGCGAAGTGCGCCATGTCGACCCAGAGCTTCGCGCCGACCTCGTCGGCGATCGAGCGGAACGCCGCGAAGTCGAGGTGGCGCGGGTAGGCGGACCAGCCGCCGATGATCACGTCAGGGCGGGTCGCGAGCGCAGTCTCACGCACCTTGTCCATGTCGACGAGGTGCGTCTGAGGGTCGACGCCATAGGCCGAGACCTCGTAGAGCTTGCCGGAGAAGTTGATCTTCATCCCGTGCGTGAGGTGACCGCCGTGGGCGAGCTCGAGACCGAGGATCTTGTCGCCCTTGTTGATGAGGGCGTGCAGCACGGCCGCGTTGGCGGTCGCGCCGGAGTGCGGCTGGACGTTCGCGTGCTCGGCACCGAAGAGCGCCTTCGCACGCGTGATCGCGAGCGTCTCGGCGACGTCCACCTGCTCGCACCCGCCGTAGTAGCGCTTGCCGGGGTAGCCCTCGGCGTACTTGTTCGTCAGGACGGAGCCCTGGGCCTCGAGGACGGCGCGAGGCACGAAGTTCTCGGACGCGATCATCTCGAGGGTGTCGCGCTGACGATCGAGCTCGCCGTCGAGGACTGCGGCGATCTCTGGGTCGACCTCGGCGAGGCCCTTGTTCATCACGGTGGTGTCTGTCTGGGCAGTCATTCTTCTCCTTGCAGCGTGAGGCGGCAGGCTGATCCCGTCGGGGACCTGCGCAGTCGGGCATCTGCTGTGCGGGCCGTGCCCGGTCGAGATCGTCCGGGCACCGCACACACGTGTGTGGTGACCCGGGGCCCAGGCGAACGACCCGAAGTCTGAAGAAAGCGTCGCTCCCCGGTGGTGGTCCACCAAGCCCTCACGCCTGCTCACGGCAGGTCGCTGCAGGTTGCGCCAGTCACGACAGGGAAACTCTACTGCACCACGGCGTGCGCTGACCAAGGCCGTCTCACGCCTGTGCCGACCCGCAGGCTAGTCTTCTCCTCGTGAACGCAAAGCAAGCGACGCCGGGGTCGCAGTCTTCGCTTCGCGAATCCAACCGGGCTCGCATCGTCGAGGCGATCAAGCACTACGGCGGGCTGACCCAGGTCGAGCTCGCCGGCGCGACGGGGCTGTCGCCCGCGACGGTCTCGAACATCGTCAAGGAGCTCGCTGTCGCGGGCATCGTCCACACCACGCCGAGCACACGCAGCGGGCGTCGCGCGCAGCACGTGACGCTCGCCCGGACCCTCGGGCTCGTCGTGGGCGTCCAGGTCGCGCTCCGGCACATGCGGGTGGCCCTCGCCGACGCGAGCGGCACCATCGTCACCGAGCACAGGCTCCCGCTCGGCAATGACCACCGTGCCGACGCCGGGCTCGACCGCGCGGCCCTGCTCATCGCCGACATGCTCGAGTCCGTCGACGCGATGAGCTCGGACGTCCTCGCCGTGACGATCGGTCTCCCGGCTCCGATCGATGCCCGGCGCGCCACGGTGAGCACACCCGGGATCCTCCGGGGCTGGGACAACGTCCCCGTCGCAGAGGTGATGCGCAAGCGCGTCGGCCGACCGGTCTACGTCGAGAACGAGTCCAACCTGGGCGCGCTCGGCGAGCTGCGCTATGGTGCGGCGCAAGGCTGCCAGCAGGCCGTCTACGTCCGCGTCTCCCAGAGGATCGGTGCCGGCATCATCATCGACGGTCGGGTCTACACCGGAGCGCAGGGCACTGCCGGCGAGATCGGGCACACGACCACCGACGACGACGGGCCGATCTGCAGGTGCGGCAACCGCGGGTGCCTCGAGACCCAGGCCGGGGCGCACGTGCTCCTCGAGTCCTTGCGCGGCAGCCACGGGGTGCTCACGATGCGCGACATGATCAACCTGGCGATCGAGGGCGACCCCGGCTGCCAGCGCGTCATCGCCGACGCCGGCCACCACATCGGCGCGGCCGTCGCCAACCTCTGCAACCTCCTCAACCCGACCCGGATCATCGTCGGCGGAGAGTTCGCCCGCACCGGCGACATCCTGCTCGACCCGATGCGTGACACGGTAGAGCGCAGCGCCCTCGCCAGCGTCGCCGAGTCGACAGAGATCGTCACCGGGACGCTCGGGGACGACGCAGAGATCCGCGGCGCGATCGCGCACGCGATCGACAAGGCCGGCATCCACGCCGACGTGGGTGCGACCGCGCTGGAGGTCCCGACCTTCAGCTACGAGACGACGAAGGCGGACCGGTGACCGAGACCGACAAGACCACGGCCCCCCTGAAGACCGAGCCACGCCCTGTGCTGTCGCTGCAGAAGATCTCCAAGCGGTTCGGCGCCGTCCACGCCCTCACGGACGTCGACCTCGATGTCCACGCAGGCGAGGTCGTCGCGATCGTCGGCGACAACGGGGCCGGGAAGTCGACGCTCGTCAAGGTCATGGCCGGAGTGCACCCCCAGGACGGAGGCACCGTCGTCTTCGAGGGCCGCACCGTGACTCTTCCGTCGCCCGGTGCGTCACAGAGCCTCGGGATCGCGACCGTCTACCAAGACCTCGCCCTGTGCGACAACCTCGACATCGTCGGCAACCTGTTCCTCGGCCACGAGGCCCTGAACGGCCCGTTCCTCGCGGACGGGTACATGGAGCAGGAGGCCATCCGCCTGCTCCGGACGCTCTCCGCCCGGCTCCCCTCGGTGCGGACGCCGGTGTCACAGCTCTCCGGCGGCCAGCGTCAGGCGGTCGCCGTGGCTCGCTCGCTGCTCGGCAAGCCGAAGGTCGTCATCCTCGACGAGCCGACCGCGTCGCTCGGGGTGTCTCAGGCCGCCGAGGTGCTCAACCTCATCGGGCGGCTCCGCGAGAGCGGGCACGCCGTGGTCCTCATCAGCCACAACATGGCCGACATCCAAGCGGTCTCCGACCGCATCGCGGTCCTGCGCCTCGGGCGCAACAACGGCACGTTCCACACGGCAGACGTGAGCTACGAGGAGATCATCGCGGCCATCACCGGCGCCACCGACGTGGCTCCTCGGCGCCTGGTGCCACCGCACGGCGACTGAACCGATCGACCCGGCCGGCTGTCCGTGCGAGCGTCGGCTAGACGCCGGAGCGTTCCTCGACCGCCGCGCCTGCCTGCTCCTCGTCCGTCTCTTCAGGGTCGCCGGCGTCGCCGAGGATCCTGCGGAGGTAGGCATAGGTGAGGTCGCCGGCGACCTGGTCGTGCTGGTGCTCGTACCCGGCCTTCTGGTACATCGCGAGGTTCTGCTTCGAGTCCTTGCCCGTGAAGACCCAGATCTCCGTGGTCTCCTCCGGGAGGTGCGGGAGGACCGCGAACATCATCTGCGTGCCGATGCCCTTTCCCTGGAGATCGGGAGCGACAGCGAGCCTGCCGAGCGTCGCCTTGTCGTCTTCGATCTCGACACGCACGGACCCGACGAGTCGCGTCCCTGCCCACGCACCGAGCGTGACGACCCCGTCAGAGGCAAGGTCGGCACGCACCTCCTTGAGCGTCTGGGTCAACGGCGGGATGTTCGGGTCCCCGTAGACCTGTGCTTCGGTGACGAACGCCGCACGACGCAACGTGAGGAGCTCACCGGCAGCGTCGTCGGTCACAAGTCCGATGGTGATGTCTAGGGCGCTCATGGGTCCATGATCTCAGACTTCCGAACGCCTCGGAGTGAGGCGACGGGATGAGGTCCACGGGCACGGCACTAACCTTGTGGGGTGACCACGCTCCCCCTCCCTGAACTCTCCGACGCCTCCAGCCACTGGGTGCTGACCCTCTCCTGCCCCGATCGCCCGGGCATCGTCCACGCTGTCGCCGGCCTGCTGGCCGAGCACGGAGGGAACATCACGGAGTCCCAGCAGTTCGGGGACCCCGACACCGACCTCTTCTTCATGCGGGTGCAGGTCCGGTCGTCGGCGTCCCGCGAGGAGCTCACCGACGCGCTCGACGCGCTCGCGTCGACCTTCTCCATGACCTGGACGCTCGACGTGGTCGGGCGCCCCGTCCGCACCCTCGTCATGGTGAGCAAGGCCGCGCACTGCCTCAACGACCTCCTCTTCCGCGAGCGCACCGAGGGACTGCCGATCGAGGTCGTCGCAGTCGCGGGGAACCACCGCGACCTCGAGGCGCTGACAGCGTTCTACGGCAAAGACTTCCACCACCTCCCGGTCACCCGGGAGACCAAGGCGGAGGCGGAGGCGGCCCTCCTCGCGCTCGTGCGCGAGCTCGACGTCGAGCTCGTCGTCCTGGCCCGGTACATGCAGGTGCTCTCCGACGACCTGTGCCGCACGCTCCACGGCCAGGTCATCAACATCCACCACTCGTTCCTGCCGAGCTTCAAGGGCGCCAAGCCCTACCACCAGGCGCACGACAGAGGCGTGAAGCTCATCGGTGCGACGTCCCACTTCGTCACCGGCGACCTCGACGAGGGCCCGATCATCGAGCAGGACGTCGAGCGGGTCGACCACACCCGCACGGTCGAGGACCTCGTCGCGCTGGGCCAGGACGTCGAGCGACGTGTGCTCTCCCGTGCGGTCCGGTGGCACGCAGAGCACCGAGTGGTGCTCAACGGCCACCGGACGGTCGTGTTCCGCTGACGGTGCGTGCCCGCTCGTCCTGACGGGCGTCGGTCACGCCTCGGCGTGCGCGCGCCGCCGTGCGCGCACCACGAGGACGACCGCGGCGCCCCCGAGCAGGAGCGTGATCCCGACCGCGACGATCCCGCCAGAGAATCCGGTCGTCCCGAGGAAGCCTGGCGACCCGGCGCCGGGTACGACGGTCACCTCCTGGGACACCTCCACCCCTGAGGTGAGCCCCACGAGGCGGACAGTGTGCACACCCGCCGCCGTGTCACGCGGGATGGTGACGGACACGGTCACCGTTCCGTCTGCAGCGGCCGTCTGCGCCACCAAGAGCTGGGGCGTGGAGTGGAGCCACACCTGGACGATCTCGCCGCCGGTGAAGCCCGATGCCGTGAGCTCGAGACGCCCTCCGGCAGCGATGGTCGTGCTCCGCACCGACATGGTGCCCTTGCCCGGCGTACCGGGCGTCCCGTGACCGGGGGTCCCTGCGCCCGGGGCCCCGCTCTCGGGTGCGCCGGTGCCTGGTGTGCCCGTGCCTGGGCTTCCGTGCCCTGGGGTGCCGTTCCCGGGGTTCTCGTCCCCAGGGCCCCCGCTGCCCGGCGTGCCGTCGCCCGGCGTGCCGTCGCCGGGGGTGCCGTCTCCCGGGGCTCCGTCGCCGGGAGCCGCCGCGTGTGCCTCGGTGAGGACGGCGACGCTCCGCGCCGGGACAGTCACGGTCCCGGTCTCCGTGCTCCACGCCGTCTGCCGCACGACGCTGTCCGCGCCTGCCGCCTGCACGCTCGAGAGCGTGAGCTCGTGCCCCGCCAGGCCGTCGACGGTCTGGGTCACCGGTTCCGGGCTCGCGTTGAAGACCACGAGGACACCGTCGAGGTCGGTGTCGACGTCTGTGCCTACGGTGTCGTCGATACGCATGACCACGACGCCGGGGGTGGCCGCAGGGCCAGAGCCTGGGAACGTGACCTTCTCGGTGATGAGGCCTGCGTCACCGAGACGGAAGAGCGGCGTCGAGTACCGCAGGCGGAGGAGGTCCTGGGCCGCCGCCGAGGACGCAGCCATGTCCTCGGCTCCGGGCTGGAGCGCAGGGTCGGCGAGCAGCGGGGCATAGAGCGACCAGCTCTCGCCGTTCTTGCCCTCGGGCGGGAGCCCGACCCCGAACGTGCTCGTCTGCCCGGTCCAGTCGATCGCGTTGAACCAGTCCCCGGAGTTGTAGCTGTCCCGGTCGAGAGACTTGCTGCGCAGGAGGTCGGTGCCGGCGTGCCAGAACGACGGCGTCTGCGCGAGCGCGGTCATCGACAAGGAGAGCGTGTTCATCCGCACCCGGTCCTCCATCGTCGTGGCGACGGGGAGCTTGAGCGTGAGGATGTCGAACAACGTCTGGTTGTCGTGAGCGTCGACGTACGAGACGACCTCGCCCGGCTCGTCTGCGTACCCCGCCGGTGAGCCGCGATAGTCGAGCTCGTCCCCCTGCTGGACGGTGCCGGCCGAGGTGAGGAAGGAGTAGCTCTTGAGGTTGCCTGCCAGGCCGAGCCGGACGAGGTCGCTCTGGTGAGCGAGGTCCGCCAGCTCTGCGGCAGACCCGTCGTTGACGACCGTCGGGTCAGCCAGGTTGGTCGGCTGTCCGTTCGGGTCGGTCGCGAGGCCTGTCCCGAAGCCCTGCTGGAAGAGCGAGCCACCGTCGACCGGGCTGCCGCCGTGCACGGCGTCGCGCAACCGGTCCGAGAACGTCCCGATGCCGGTGCCGCCGAGCTGGCCCTGGGTCGCTTGCGTGAAGAGCGCGTTGTCCGCGACCTCACCGAAGTTCCAGCCCTCGCCGTAGAGATAGACGGACGAGCCGTCCACGCCGTCGTCCTCGAGAGTGAGCTCGTCGAGACCAGCGCGCACCGCGAGGAGGTTCTCGACGGAGTGGTGGCCCATGAGGTCGAAGCGGAAGCCGTCCACGTGGTAGTCCCGTGCCCACAGCACGACGGAGTCGACCATGAGCTTCTGCGCCATCTCGTGCTCGGTCGCGACGTTCTGGCAGCACGTGGACGTCTGGACCGAGCCGTTGGCGTCGAGCCGGTGGTAGTAGCCGGGGACGACCTTGTCGAGAACCGACGTGTCGGCCTGCCCGCTCGACGCGGTGTGGTTGAACACCTGGTCGAGCACGACCTGGAGCCCGCTGCCGTGCAGCGCACCGACCATCGACCGGAACTCGGCGACGCGCGCCCCACCCGCCTGGGCGTCCGTCGTCGCGTACGAGCCTTCGGGCACCTGGAAGTGGTACGGGTCGTAGCCCCAGTTGAAGCCGTCTGTCTCGGCCACCGCGGTGACCGCGGCCTGCTGCTCGGTCGAGTCTGGGGCGAGCCCGCTGAGGTCGCCGACCGTCGCCTGGGCGCTGCGGTCCTCCTCGATGGTCGCGATGTCGAAGGTCGGGAGCAGGTGCACCGTGTTGAGGCCGGCGGACGCGAGCTCGCGCAGGTGCTCCATCCCGTCGGAGTCTCGGGTGAACGCCTTGTACGTGCCCCGCTCTGCCTCGGGGACGGTGGCGTCGCCGATGGAGAAGTCCCGCACGTGCAGCTCGTAGATGCTGCGGTCGACCGCGCGCTCCACGAGCGGCGCGGGAGTCGTGGCCCAGAGGTCCGGCTGGAAGTCCGGGTCGGCAAGGTCTGTCGCGACCGAGCGGGTGGAGTTCGTCGTTAGCGCCACGGAGTACGGGTCGGTGACCTCGTTGTGCTCGACCGTGCCGGTCGTCGGCACGTACACCTCGATGTCGTAGAGGTACTGCGCCCCCTGCAGGTCGGCGCTCCCGGCGACGGACCACGTGCCGTCGTCGCCGCGAACCATGGAGATCCTCTCCCCCGCGCCTGTCCCGTCGCCGGTCCACACCAGGAGAGCGGCAGAGCGCGCGGTCGGGGCCCACACCGTGAACGTGGGTGCCCCGTCGGTCCAGGTGAGGCCGAGCTCCGCGTCCGCAGCAGCGTCGCCGTAGAGGTCGTCGAGGACGCCGGGCACCTGCACGGCGGTGAGGGCGGCGAGCGCCCCGTCTGCACCGGTTGCAGAGACCTGCACCTCCTCCGTGAGCACCGCCTCGACGGCCGCGCGGTCGAGGTCGGTCCGCAGCGCGACGGAGTCGGCCAGCGCCGGGAAGAGCGCCACCACGTCGGCTGGGAGACCGGCCGGGTCGTACGCCAGCGGGACGCTCGCGCCGTCCGGCACGACGACCTCGCCGTCGACCGCCTCGATCCCACCGTCGGGGGCGTGGTGCAGCGCCCACGTCTGCGCTGCCGGGTCGGAGCCCGTCGGCAGGAGGTCACGGGGTACGGCGAGCAGCCCCTGGGCGAGCCAGTGCGCACGAGCCTGCCCTGTGCCGGGGAACGGCGGGTCGGTGACGTCGACGGTCAGCACGTGGCTCCCCGGGTCGTAGGAGAAGACGACGAGCTTGCCCGCCGATGCTGCAAAGCTGTAGTTGGCGCCGCCTGACGCCCCTCCCACACCGTAGTTGACGTCCCACGACAGGCTCTCGGAGACCTTGGCCTCGTAGGTCCCGGTCGCCAGGGCATCGGTCGAGTACGTGAACACCCCGTCGCCGTCGAGGTCCTGGAGCCACGTCGCCAGGCAGTCCGGCGACCACGCCGCGGCGCAGCCGACCTGGTCCTGGTAGGACCCGGGCAGGGTCATGATCGGGCCGTCGGCGCTCGTCGTGAAGTAGTGGGTCTCGGGGTCGAAGTAGAACGTCACGGAACCGTCCGCGGGGACCGTGTACGTCGCGTCGGCGCCGCCCAGGACACCACCGACGCCGTAGTTGACGTCCCAGGTGCCACCGACCGCGACCTTGTACTCGAACTCCGAGCCTGCCGGGAGAGAGAACGTCCCGGCATACACGCCGTCAGGGCGCTCCGAGAGCTGTGCGCTCGTGCACGCGACGTCCCAGTCGCTCGCGCACCCCATCGCCGCGTTGTGGCTGCCCGGCACCGTCACCGTGAGGGCGCCCGGGTCCGGGACCGGCCCTGTGGTTCCGGCGACAGAGCTGCCCACGCTCGCGTAGGTCGATGCAGCTGCGTGCTGCCCCGCTGCGTCGGTGGTCACCGCGCGGTACTCGAGGAGCGTGCCGTCCGCCAGGCCCGACGTGTCGTGGAAGACGCGCGGCGTCGTGTCTTCAGCCGTTCCGAGAGGCGTCCAGCCCGTGGCGCCGACGGTGCGGTACGCAAAGCTCGTCTCGGCCCACCGGTCGGCCTCGATCGTCGCGCTCACCGGCGTCACGCCCTCGAGCCCGGCTCCCGGTGCAGGCACAGCCACCGTGAGCGTCGGCGTCGCGGTGGCCGCGACAGGACGGTCAGCCACGAAGACGACTGCACCGAGCGCAGGCACGGTGACCGAGACGGCACCCGAGGCGTCCGTCGTGAGCGGCGTGGTCGTGCCGTAGAGCGGCGCGAGCTCGGCGTCCGGCGTGAGCGAGGTGATCGTCACCGTCCGCTCGTCGGTGGTGTTGTTGAGCGCGACGAGGTGCTCGACCTTCTCCGTGCGGTCCACCCGAGAGAAGGCATAGACACCGGCGCCGTCCTCGACGTACCGCTCGATCTGCGCGCCGCTGCTCAGCGCAGGATGGTCAGCACGCAGCCGGGCCAGGCCCGCGATGTGCTCGTAGAGCACCGAGCCGGTGTCGAGGCGGTTCTGCGTCCCGAGCGTGGTCCCGTCCAGGAGCGGCTGCGACGCGTACTCGTCGACCTGCGTCCCGAACAGCGACTGCCGGGCGTTCTTGTCCTTGCCGTCCCCGGCACCCGCGAACCCCTGCTCGTCGCCGTAGTAGACGACCGGCTGCCCACGAGTGAGGTACATGAGGGAGTGCCCCAGTGCGGAGCGCTGCTCAGGGCTGCCCGACCCGGCGACCATGTACCCGATCCGGCCCATGTCGTGGTTGCCGAGGAACGTCGGCAGAGCGTCGGCGCTCGTCGACGGCGTCGTGTACATGTCGTCGGACGCGAAGAGCGAAGCCAGGCCCTTCGCGGTGTATCCCTTGGCGTAGCCCGATCCGGCCGCCTGGAAGGTGAAGTCGAGGACCGAGCTCATGTCGGTCGTGCGGACGTAGGGCGAGAGCTTCGCGGCGTCGGCGTCGTACACCTCGCCGAACATGAAGAAGTCAGGCTTGCCGTGCGCACGGGCGTAGTCGAGGACCTCGTGCGTCCAGGTCTCCCAGAACTCGATGTTCACGTGCTTGACCGTGTCGATGCGGAACCCGTCGATGCCGAGGTCGACCCAGGCCTCGTAGACATCGACGAAGCCGTCGACGACGCGAGGGTCCTCGGTCATGAGGTCGTCGAGCCCGTCGAAGTCGCCATAGGTCACGGACTCGCCGGTCCAGGTCGAGTTCCCGCGGTTGTGGTAGAGCGTGACGTCGTTGAGCCACTGCGGAGACTTCGCCGCGGTCTGCTCCGGTGCGACGACCGGGGTGAGCGGGAAGGACGTCGCCGGGTCGAGCGCGGGGAAGGTGCCGGTGCCCGCGAAGTCGGCGGGGTCGAACGCGGTCCCCGCGTCGTCCGTGTAGGGCGCCGTCGCCTGGTCGATGTAGTCGTACGTGCCCTGCGCGTTGTCGATGACGTCCGCGGTGTGGTTGGTGATGATGTCGAAGTACACCTTGATGCCGCGCGCGTGCGCGTCGTCGATGAGCGCCTCGAGCTCCGCGTTCGTGCCCAGGTGCGGGTCGATCTGCGTGAAGTCGGTGACCCAGTACCCGTGGTACCCGGCCGAGGCGTTCTCCCCGACCCCCTGGACGGGGTTGTTCTTGAAGGAGGGCGTGAGCCAGAGGGCTGTTGTCCCGAGGCCGTCGATGTAGTCGAGGTTGGCGTGGAGACCAGCGATGTCGCCACCGTTGTAGAAGCCCTTGTCGGTGGGGTCGTAGCCCGAGACGAGGCGGTCGTCACCGAGGCCCGCGGTGTTGTTCGTCGTGTCGCCGTCGGCGAACCTGTCGGTGAGGACGAAGTAGAACTGCTCGTCGCCTCCGGCCTGACGGACGGGCGGCGCGACGAGGGCGTCGTCAGCCTCGGTGTAGGCGCCGGCGAGATCGAGCGGGACCAGCGCTGTGCGGTGGCTCACGTCCTCGTAGACGACGCGGATCGTCGTGGTCCCGGCGAGCGTGAGGGGGATGTTCTCTGTGCCGCCGTCGAGCCCGTAGGCCTCGTCCCAGGCGTCGTCCGCTGCGACCTTGTACTCGTACGTCCCGGCGGGGAGCGAGAACTCACCGGTGTACGTGCCGTCAGGTGCGAGCGCGAGCTCGCTCTCCGCGCACTCCGGCTGCCAGTCGTCAGAGCAGCCGATCTCGCTCTGGAGGCTGCCGACGAGCGCGAGGCTGCGGGTCTCGGCTGCGGCCGGCGCGAGCGCGGCCTGGTCGATCGCCGCGAGGCCGACGGCCCCGACGGCGAGTGCGGTCAGGGCGGAGGCCACCCTGCGGGCGCGCTGCGTTGCGCTGACGAACATGTCGACTCCCTCGTCGATCACCGGAGCGTGATGCGAAGACTGTACCCATTTCTGCAACTTGCAGCAACGAGATGCGGCAATCTTGCACGCGATCGATCCGCAACCGCTCTAGAAAGCGCATTCCTTCATGAAACGTCACACCACGCTTGCATCAGCGAAGGGCTTATACCCCACTCTGCGGCTAATCACCGCATCGCTGCAACCACGTTGCACCCCAAAACGTTTAGGCTATCGCGAAAGTTCCCGAAAGTTCCCGAAAGGCGTTGACCTGCGCTTCTGCCCCGGTCACGGTAGGACCTGGCGTCGAACCGACGCCTCTTCCCCGAGCGACGACGCTCGCGAGAAGACCGGACCCACGTGGAGGATCCATGACCACCGAAGAACCACTGGCACCACGACGCACGTCGCGGCGCCGGCCCCTGCGGCGCAGCCTGGTCGGCACCGTCGCCGCGACCAGCATCCTCGCGCTCGGCATGACCGCGCTGCCGGCCGTCGCAGCGGGCACGACGCTCGCAGACGCTGCAGACGGGTCGGGCCGATACTTCGGCGCCGCGATCGCCGCCCACAAGCTGGACGACTCGACCTACTCGACCATCGCGAACCGCGAGTTCTCGATGATCACGGCCGAGAACGAGATGAAGATCGACGCGACCGAGCCCAGCCAGGGCCAGTTCAGCTACACCGACGGCGACCGCATCGTGAGCTGGGCGCTGAGCAACGGCAAGCAGGTCCGCGGCCACACGCTCGCCTGGCACTCCCAGCAGCCCGGCTGGATGCAAGCCATGTCCGGCACCGCTCTGCGCGACGCCATGCTCGACCACGTCACCCAGGTCGCCACCCACTACAAGGGCAAGATCTACGCCTGGGACGTCGTCAACGAAGCGTTCGCCGACGGGTCGTCCGGCGCACGTCGTGACTCCAACCTCCAGCGCACCGGCGACGACTGGATCGAGGCCTCGTTCCGCGCCGCGCGCGCCGCCGACCCCGCCGCCAAGCTCTGCTACAACGACTACAACACCGACGACTGGAGCCATGCCAAGACCCAGGCCGTCTACACGATGGTCAAGGACTTCAAGGACCGCGGCGTGCCCATCGACTGCGTCGGCTTCCAGTCCCACTTCAACAGCCAGTCCCCCGTCCCGAGCGACTACCAGACGACGCTGCAGAGCTTCGCCGACCTCGGCGTGGACGTCCAGATCACCGAGCTCGACATCGAGGGGTCCGGGACCTCCCAGGCCCAGCAGTACCAGCACGTCGTCCAGGCCTGCCAGGCTGTCGACCGGTGCACCGGCATCAGCGTCTGGGGAGTGCGCGACACCGACTCTTGGCGAGCGAGCGGCACCCCGCTCCTGTTCGACGGTGATGGCACCAAGAATGCTGCCTACACTGCGGTGCTCGACCAGCTGAACTCCGTCACGACGGAGCCGACGCCGACGCCGACGCCTGTTCCGACACCGACACCGACACCGACCCCTACGCCTGTTCCGACACCGACACCGACGCCTGAGCCCGGCGACGGCTGCACAGCAGCGCTGAGCGTCGCGAACTCCTGGCCCGGTGGCTACCAGGCGAGCGTCACCGTCAGTGCCGGGCCCACCGCGATCAGCGGCTGGTCGGTCACGCTGCCTGCGGGAACCACCGTGGGTCAGGTGTGGAACGGACAGCTCAGCGGCTCGACCGTGACCAACGCGCCCTACAACGCGACAGTCGCTGCCGGGTCCTCGACGACCTTCGGACTCATCGGCGCGGGAACCGCACCGGCGCCGTCAGCGGTGTCCTGCACGACCGGCTGACCGCACGACCTGCACGAGAGAGGGGCGGTGACGGGCCGACCCGTCACCGCCCCTCTCTGCACGCAGATCCGCATCACCGTGCGCAGCACGATCTCGTCGTACGACCTTCTACACCCTCGAAGAGACGATCTAGACGAGACCGAGCGCGCGGACCGCGTCACGTTCTTCGACGAGCTCGGCGACCGAGGCGTCGATGCGCGCTCGCGAGAACTCACCGATCTCCAAGCCCTGGACGATCTCCCAGTCGCCGCCGTGCGAGACGACCGGGAACGAGGACACGAGGCCCTCCGGCACGCCGTAGGAACCGTCAGAGACGATCCCGGCGGAGGTCCAGTCGCCCTCGCGCGTCCCGTTCACCCAGTCGTGCACGTGATCGATCGCAGCATTCGCCGCCGACGCGGCCGACGAGGCGCCGCGCGCCTCGATGATCGCCGCCCCACGCGTCGCCACCACCGGGATGAACTCGTCGACGAGCCACGGCTCGTCGGCGGTGAGGGACGTCGTGGGAGAACCAGCGACCTTGGCGTGGAAGATGTCCGGGTACTGGGTCGCCGAGTGGTTGCCCCAGATCGTCAGACGCCGGACCTCGTCGACCGAGACCCCCGCACGTTTCGCCACCTGGGTCAGCGCACGGTTGTGGTCCAGCCGCGTCATCGCGCTGAACCGCGAGGACGGGACGTCCGGAGCGTGGGACGCCGCGATGAGAGCGTTCGTGTTCGCCGGGTTCCCGACGACGAGCACGCGGATGTCGTCAGCCGCGCCCGCATTGATCGCCTCACCCTGCGGCTTGAAGATCCCCCCGTTGGCCTCGAGGAGATCGGCACGCTCCATCCCCTTGGTCCGGGGGCGTGCACCGACGAGAAGGCCGATGTTGGCACCGTCGAAGCCCTCACGGGGATTGTCGAAGATGTCGATGCCGGCGAGCAGCGGAAAAGCACAGTCGTCGAGCTCCATCGCTGTGCCCTCCGCCGCCTTGACGCCCTGCGGGATCTCCAAGAGACGCAGCCGGACGGGGACGTCCGGCCCCAGGAGCTGGCCGGACGCGATCCGGAAGAGCAGCGCGTAGCCGATCTGGCCGGCAGCACCGGTCACGGTGACGTTCACGGGGGTGGGGCTCATGTCACAACTCCTTTGTCAGAACACAGACCGGCCAGCAGGCAGGCGCAAGAGAACGAGTGCGTGACCGCTGACCACGACAGACGTCTCAGGTCAACGATCACGCACTCGGCGGGGAATTGCTACCTCAGGCGAGGCGTGCCGCGAGGTTCTCGTCCAGCGCTGCGAGGAACGCCTCGGTGGTGAGCCACTCCTGGTCCTTGCTGATGAGGAGCGCGAGGTCCTTCGTCATCTTGCCGGACTCGACCGTCGTGATGACGACGTCTTCGAGCGTCTGGGCGAAGGTGATGACCTCAGGCGTGCCGTCGATCTTTCCACGGTGCATGAGCCCGCGCGTCCACGCGAAGATCGACGCGATCGGGTTCGTCGACGTCGGCTTGCCCTGCTGGTGCTGACGATAGTGACGCGTCACCGTGCCGTGAGCCGCCTCGGCCTCGACGGTCTGGCCGTCGGGCGTCATGAGGACGCTCGTCATGAGACCGAGCGAGCCGAAACCCTGCGCCACGGTGTCGGACTGGACGTCTCCGTCGTAGTTCTTGCAGGCCCAGACGTATCCGCCCTCCCACTTCATGGCCGACGCGACCATGTCGTCGATCAGGCGGTGCTCATAGGTGAGCCCGGCGGCCGCGAACTGCTCGGCGAACTCCGCGTCGAAGACCTCCTGGAAGAGATCCTTGAACTGGCCGTCGTAGGCCTTGAGGATCGTGTTCTTCGTCGAGAGGTACACGGGGTAGCTGCGCTGGAGACCGTACGCGAACGAGGCACGAGCGAAGTCGCGGATCGAGTCGTTGAAGTTGTACATGCCCATCGCGACGCCGCCGTCGTCACCGTAGGTGACGACCTCGGTCTTGATCTCTTCCGAGCCGTCCGACGGCGTGAACGTCAGCGTCAGCTTTCCAGCACCCGGAACCTTGAAGTTCGTCGCCTTGTACTGGTCGCCGTGCGCGTGACGGCCGATGATGATCGGCTTGTTCCACCCCGGGACCAGCCGCGGGATGTTGGAGATGATGATGGGCTCGCGGAAGACGACACCGCCGAGGATGTTGCGGATGGTCCCGTTCGGCGAGACCCACATCTTCTTGAGGCCGAACTCCTCGACGCGAGCCTCGTCCGGAGTGATCGTCGCGCACTTGACGCCGACGTGGTGCTCCTTGATCGCGTTCGCTGCGTCGATCGTCACCTGGTCGTCCGTGGCGTCACGGTTCTCGATCGACAGGTCGAAGTACCGAAGGTCGATGTCGAGGTACGGGTGGATGAGACGATCCTTGATGAACTGCCAGATGATCCGTGTCATCTCGTCGCCGTCGAGCTCGACGACCGGCCCTACTACCTTGATCTTGCCCATGCGAGGCACGCTCCTGTATCTCTGGTGATTGCCACCGTCCAGATTACTTGATTTTTCTCGACGTCAAGAGATCTTGCGCTCGATGGTCCGCCTCCTGGGAAGATGACCTGCGTTCATACGCTTCTCAGACTGAGGTGGAACGATGCTCGATGGTGCCGCGCTCTGCGTGACACCTGACGCACACCGCAGTCCGCCCCACCCGAACCTCACACACGACAGGATCCACATGTCTCAGGATGCGTCTGCGCAGCAGACCCTCATCGAGGACCGTACGGTCTCCGACCGTCGGCTCTCCCCAGCAGACGACCTCGCGCGTCCCAGCACCTTCGCGGTCATCGGCGCAGAGCTTTTCGGCACCTTCCTCCTCGTCTTCGTCGGCCTCGGCATCACGCTCTACGCCACGTTGAGCGGCGCCGGCGCGATCGGTATCGCGCTCGGCTTCGGTGTTGCGCTCATGGCCGGCATGGCGTCGGTCGGCCACATCTCTGGCGGACACCTCAACCCGGCCGTCACCCTCGGGTACGCGGTCGCCGGCCGGACCGCCTGGAAGGACGTCCCGGTCTACTGGATCGCCCAGATCGTCGGAGCGGTCGCGGCTGCAGCCACCCTCTTCACCACCATCCCCAAGTCCTTCGCCTCCGGCGAGGGCGCTGCCTACAGCAGCCTCAAGGAGTTCTTCTCCATCACTGCCAACGGATTCGGCGACCACTCGCCGTCGTTGACCGCTGCGAGCGCCGCATTCTTCAAGACGTACATCGACCAGGGCGCGACCCAGGCTCAGATCGACGAGGCCGTGGCCGCCGGCCAGCTCGTCGTCCCGACGTTCGCGAAGTTCGACGCCGCCGCCGTCGGCATCATCGAGATCGTGGCCACCGCGCTCTTCGTCGGCGTCATCCTCGCCGTGACGGACAAGCGGTCGCGCGTCCGTTTCACGTCCGTCGTCGTCGGTCTGACGTTCGGCTTCCTGCTCCTGCTCGCCTACCCCCTCTCGGGTGGATCGCTCAACCCCGCCCGTTCGCTCGCTGCTGCGCTGTTCTCCGACAGCTGGGCGCTCAGCGACGTGTGGATCTTCTGGGCCGCGCCGCTCGTCGGCGCCGTCGTGGCCGCGCTGTTCTACCGCGGCTTCACGACGACCGAGCCCGTGGTCGAGTACGTCTACCGTGACGACGCCCTCGAGGGCGAAGACGACGACGTGAACGTCGTCACCGAGGTCGAGACCGCCGGGGTGGTCGTCGTCACCGAGGTCGTGACTGCCGACGAGCCGTCCACCGAGACGGCCACCACGGAGCCGACGAGCCCGGAGCCTGAGACCACGGAGCCCGTGAGCCCCGAGCCTGAAATCACGGAGCCTGCGGTCACAGAGCCCGCGAGCACCGAGCCCGCGACCTCCGCTGCCACCTCCGGCGAGCCTGTCCCGAGCAGCGAGGCTGCGACGGAGCCTGCTCCCACGCCCGAGGCTGCTCCCGCACCCGAGATGGCTCCGACGTCCGAGACCGCTGCAGCGACGACCCCTGAGGTCGCCCCTGCAGCGACGCCCGAGGCGACGCCGGCTCCGGTGAAGAAGGCCCCGGCCAAGAAGGCTCCGGCCAAGGCCACCACTCCCCGGAAGGCCCCGGTCAAGAAGGCCACGGCTGCTGCCAAGGCTCCCGCCGCTGACGCGGTGCCTGCCACCGACGCTGCCCCCGTGACGGAATCCACCGCCACGCCAGGCACCGTCGACAGCGGATCCGACGGTTCGGCCGAGTCCACGAAGTAGCACGACAGGCCGATGCCCGGCGTCGTCTGCACCAGCCTGTGGTGCAGACGACGCCGGGCATCGTCGTACCTGGGCGCTCCCGTGGGCTCGACCGTCGGGCGCCGCGGCAGACTAGATGTTCGGAGCAGTCTGCGCGAGGACGGCGATCATCAGACCGAGGGCCGCGAACATGAAGACGTCGACGGCGCGGGAGCGGACGGTGATCCCGATCGGTCCGGGACCAGGG
Organism: Sanguibacter antarcticus; assembly: GCF_002564005.1. Lineage (NCBI taxonomy): Bacteria > Bacillati > Actinomycetota > Actinomycetes > Micrococcales > Sanguibacteraceae > Sanguibacter > Sanguibacter antarcticus. The sequence goes on from NZ_PDJG01000001.1 coordinate 1,937,515, forward strand.
ATCACAGCACGCGCGACGCTTCCCCCGACGAGGAGCGCGGCCAGAGCCAGCGCCGACTCGCGCGCACCGAAGACGAGCGCGACGAGGACCACTCCGACCACGCCGACGCACACGACCCACATCGCGGTCTCGCGGCGCACCACAGGCTTGGGAGCATGCCGGGGAGACTGCGCACTGTCCACCCCGACGCCCGTCGGGCGCCAGGCGACCGGGCCGTCAGCGTCCTCTGGTGCCACGCCGGGCTCCTCCGGCTCGTCGACCGGCCCAGGGCTCGGCCGAGCCTGCGCTGCGCTCTCGCGCAGCCTGCCCAGTCCTTCGTCGTCGACCATCACGCTACCCGTCGCATTCACACGCTCTCCACCGCACTGAGACTACCGTTGCCTCCATGCACCTCACGCCTTCGTCCGTCCCTGACGTGCGTCCGATGCCGTCCTCGATCCTCGTGGTCGGTGCTGGCCTGGCCGGTGCGCAGACCGTCGCTGCGTTGCGCACGCACGGTTTCAGCGGCAGGTTGACGGTGCTCGGCGACGAAGGCCTCCTCCCCTACGATCGCCCGCCGCTCTCTAAGGCCCTGTTCTCACTGCCCGAGCCGGCATGGGTCTCCGACGAGCTGGGCGTCGATGTCACGGTCCTGGCGGACGAGGTCGTCCTCGACGACGCAGCGGCCAGTCTCACGGTGGGAGCGCGCGACGCGACCGTGCGGACCGTCGGCGGGCGGGCGATCACCGCTGACGTGGTCGTCGTGGCCTGCGGTTCTCGCCCTGTTCGGCCGGTGGACTGGAGACCTGCGCTCTCGCTGCACGACGCGCACGACGCCGAGGTGCTTCGGGAGAGGCTGCGCCCAGGGACCCGTCTCGTGTGCGTCGGTGCTGGCTGGATCGGTGCCGAGGTGGCCGGCGCTGCCGTCGCGGCCGGCTGTCGCGTGAGCGTGGTGGAAGCGGCTCCGGTGCCGTTGCACCGCCAGCTCGGCGACCGTGTCGGCGCGCTGCTGACCCCGTGGTTTGCGGCGGCGGGGGTCGACCTCGTGACGTCGAGCGCCGTGACGAGCGTCGGTCCCGAGGGCGTGAACGTCCTCACCGGTGACGGGAGGGCGCGCCTCGTCGAGGCCGATGTCGTCCTTGCAGCGATCGGGGCCAGACCTGCCACGGACTGGTTGCAGGGTGTCCTGCCGATGGACGCCCGTGGGGCGATCGAGACCGGCGCCGACGGACGGGTGCTTTCCCATCCCGACGAAGGCGCGGTGGAGCGTGCCCCGGTGTTCGCCGTCGGCGACTGCGCCACGCGTGAGGACCCTGCGTGGGAGCGGGTGCCGGGCGGCCACTGGTCCGCAGCCCTGCTCGACCCCGACCGGGTGGCACGCAGCGTCCTCGGTGTGCCACCCGTCGGAGCGACGGCGGCACCGTACGTCTTCTCTCGCCAGCTCGGCCACGACCTCGCCCTGTTCGGGCTGCCGGACCCGGCACGCGACCAGGTCGTCCTGCGGGGTGGACCCACGACGCAGGACGAGGGCTGGAGCGCCCTCTACGTCGCCCCGTACGGGGCGGTGACCGGGATCCTCGTGGTCGACTCTCCGCGAGAGGTCGGTGGTGCGCGGCGGCTCATGGCGGACGGACCGGTGACGGTCGACCTCGACCTGGCCGGCGACGCGAGCAGGCCGCTGCGGTCGCTCGTACCTGCCTCGCCTCGAGCCTGAGACCGGGTCGCCGCAGCGAGACCGGTCCGGTGGGCGGGAGCCCACCGGACCGACCTGCTCAGCCTCTCGACCTGCTCAGTGCGCGAAGTGGCGCGTACCGGTGAGGTAGAGCGTGACGCCTGCTGCGTCCGCTGCGGCGACGACCTCGGCGTCGCGCACCGACCCGCCAGGCTGCACGACGGCACGGACGCCCGCGTCGAGGAGGACCTGGAGCCCGTCGGCGAACGGGAAGAACGCGTCGGACGCCGCGACTGCGCCACGGGCGCGCTCAACGTCTCCCGAGCTCGCCCGCTCGACCGCGAGCCGGCAGGAGTCGACCCTGTTGACCTGTCCCATGCCGACTCCGACAGACGCGCCGCCAGAGGCGAGGAGGATCGCGTTGGACTTCACCGCACGCACGGCACGCCATGCGAACTCGAGGTCCGCGAGCGTCTCCGGGTCGGCGGCCGGGCCTGCCGCGAGCGTCCACGACGAGGGCGCGTCGCCGCCGTCCGGGCCTGCGGCGTCGACGCGGTCGACCGCTTGGACGAGCAGCCCGCCGCTGATGGCTCGCGTCTCGATCCCGGCGCGGGGCGGCCCGTCCACCTGGAGGAGGCGGATGTTCTTCTTGGCGGTGAGGATCTCCAGGGCTTCTGGCTCGAAGCCGGGAGCGACGACGACCTCGGTGAACACCGGCGCGATCTGCTCGGCGGCCGCCCGCGTGACGACGCCGTTGGACGCGATGACGCCGCCGAACGCGGAGAGCGGGTCGCACGCGTGGGCCTTGGCGTGCGCGTCGGCGATGTCGGTGCCGACAGCGATCCCGCACGGGTTGGCGTGCTTGATGATCGCGACGGCGGGGCGCGCGTGGTCGTGCGCAGCGCGCCAGGCGGCGTCGGCGTCGACGTAGTTGTTGTAGCTCATCGCCTTGCCGTGGAGCTGGGTCGCCTGCGCGAGGCCGGGGGCTCCGTCACCGTCGGTGTAGAGGGCCGCGCGCTGGTGGGGGTTCTCTCCGTAGCGCAGGACGTCGGAGCGGTTCCACGTGGCCCCGATCCAGGCCGGGAAGCCGGAGGCGACGGGTCCGTCAGGTGTGACGACGGCGTCTGTCGGCGACACGACGCTGCTCATCCAGCTCGCGACAGCGACGTCGTACGTCGCGGTGTGGACGAACGCCTCGGCGGCGAGCGCCTTGCGCTGGGCGTAGGTGAACCCGCCAGACTGCACCGCCTGGACGACCGCGGGGTAGCCGGCCGGGTCGACGACGACGGCCACGCTCGGGTGGTTCTTCGCTGCGGCGCGCACCATGGACGGCCCGCCGATGTCGATCTGCTCGACGCACTCGTCGGCGCTGGCTCCCGATGCGACCGTCGCGGTGAACGGGTAGAGGTTCACGACGACGAGCTCGAACGGCGCGATGTCGAGGTCCGCGAGCTGCTGGAGGTGGTCCTCTTTGCGGGTGTCCGCGAGGATGCCTGCGTGCACGCGGGGATGGAGGGTCTTGACCCGGCCTTCGAGGCACTCGGGAAACCCGGTGAGCGTCTCGACGCCGACGACGGGGACTCCGGCCGCGGCGATGGTCGCTGCGGTCGATCCGGTCGAGACGATCTCGACGCCGGCGGCGTGCAGCGCCTGGGCGAGCTCGCTCAGGCCGCTCTTGTCGTAGACGCTGACGAGCGCACGTCGGACGGGGCGCTGCGCGTCGTCAGAGAGCGCCGGGGCGGCGGCCGTCGGGTGGGCGGACGAGGTGGGTGTGGTCGGGCTGGGTGCTGCAGACATCTGCGTACTCCTGTCGTGGCGGGTCGATCGTGAGGGGCGGAGGCCACGGTGGTCTCCGACGGGTCACTACGAATGCCCAGGCGCCCAGGCGGACGGCGCTGCACAGGGACGATCGGCCGCTCCCCGGTGGTGAACCCCACCCTCGCCAGTCGCGACCGCCACCGATCCTATCGGCTCAGTCGAGATCGATGAAGAGCCCGACGCCTGCGGCTGCCGTCGCGATGGTCACGTCGAAGGTCCGCGCGTAGTCGGTGACGACCTTGTGCAGGTGTCCGAAGAGCTCGGTGCTGATGGCTCCGACGAGGGAGGAGAAGAGGGTGAAGGACCGGAGGGTGGCGACCTCGAGCGCTCGGCGGTCCTCGGGGTCGGTGCCTGCGGTGGTGCCGAGGAACGCGAGGGTGTCGTCGGCGAGCAGCCCGGTGGTGTCGAAGTCGGGTCCCGGGCTCTGGAGGGAGCCGTCGGCGATGGCACCGCGGACGGTCGTCAGGAGGACCTGCCAGATCCGGGTAGCGGAGTCGACGGTCTCCTGCGGGGCCTCGTATCCCGGGACGGGCGTGCCGTAGACGAGCTCGAAGATGCGTGGGTTCGCGATCGCCCAGGCACGGACGCCGCGAGCCACCTCGAGCCAGGTCTGTGCGGCGTCGGCCCCGTGGGCCCGGGCACGCGCGGCGGTGTCTTCGCACACTGCGCCGACGGCGTCGTATCCCTCGATGACGAGGAGGGTGAGGAGCGCGTCGCGGGAGTCGACGTACCGATAGACGGCGGAGGACGCCATGCCGAGGTCGCGTGCGACGGCGCGGAGGGAGAGCGCCGCTGCTCCCTCGGTGTCGAGCCGTGCTCTGGCTGCGGAGACGAGCTCGGCCATCACTTCTGCGCGTGCACGGTCGCGTGCGGTACGGGGAGCGTTCATCAGGACAGTCTGCCTTGCGAGAGCGCTGCTCGCACAGCCGATCACTGCTCTTGACAGCGTCAGGACACTTCTGCGAGCATCGATCACATTAGAGAGCAGTGCTCACACTTTGGAGAGAACCATGACCCTGCACGTCATCCTCGGCAAGGGGCCGATCGGCACCACCACCGCAGCCCAGCTACTCGCGGCAGGCGACGAGGTCCGCATCGTCAGCCGCTCAGGACGCCCCGAGAAAGGAGACGCCTCGACCGCCGGAGCCCAGCACGTCGCCGCAGACGCGGCCGACGCGGCACACCTGGTCCGCGCCACCCAGGGCGCCGACGTCCTCTACAACTGCGCCAACCCGGCCTACCACCGCTGGCTCACCGACTGGCCACCGGTCGCCGAAGCGCTCCTCGCCGCTGCCGAGGCACACGACGCGATCCTCGTCACCGCCGCCAACCTCTACGTCTACGGCCCCACGAATGGCCCGATGACCGAGACGACCCCGATGTCCAGCACGCTCCCGAAGTCCCAGGTCCGCGCCGACATGTGGCGCGAGGCCCAGCGCCGGCACCTCGCCGGTCGCGTCCGCGCGACCGAGGTCCGCGCGAGCGACTACATCGGACCACGCGCCCTCGTCACGTCCCACGTCGGCGAACGCCTCATCAGCCCCCTCCTCGCTGGACGCACGATCCGTCCCATCGGCAACGCCGACGCCCCGCACACCTGGACGTACCTGCCAGACCTCGCCGCAGCGCTCGTCGCCGCCGGCCGGACGGAGAGCGCCTGGGGCCACGCCTGGCACGTCCCCTCGCCAGAGCCGCGCTCGTTCCGCGAGGTCGCCGACATCTTCGCCGTCGCCGCCCGGCGCGCCGGCCCTGTCCCCGAGCCCCGGGTCAGCGCCATCCCCCTGTGGGCGATCGCAGCAGCAGGCGCCGCCGTCCCGATGATGCGCGAGATCCACAAGATCGGCTACCAGTTCTCGCGGTCGTTCGTCATGGACTCGACCGCGTCGCAGCACGCCCTCGGCCTCTCCCCCACGTCGTGGAAGGCCATCGCGAGCGAGACCCTGGACTGGTGGTACGCCGCGCAGCCGGTGTAGGAGGACGCCTGTCAGAGAGTCGGCGACACCGTCCGGTCGCTCCCGACGACGGCGTCTCGCCCGTCCACGTGCAGGCCACCCCGGGCGATGCGCCCGACCCACTCCACGAGCAGACGACGCTCCTGCGTCTTGATCCGCTCGTGCAGCGTGGCCTCGTCGTCGTCGGGCTCTACGGGAACAGCGACCTGCGCGATGATCGGCCCGGTGTCGACCCCTGCATCGACCACGTGCAGCGTGCACCCCGTGACACGCACCCGGTAGGCGAGCGCGTCACGGACACCGTGCGCACCAGGAAACGCCGGGAGGAGCGCCGGGTGGGTGTTGACCGTCCGCCCCCCGAAACGAGCGAGGAAGGCCGGGCCGAGGATGCGCATGAACCCTGCGCTCACCACGTAGTCGGCGTGGAAGACGGACACGGTCTCTGCCAGAGCCACGTCCCACTCGCCGCGGTCGGCGAAGGACCGCGGCTCGACGACCGCGCTCGCGACACCGGCGTCGCGAGCGAGCTCGAGCGCTCCGGCCTGGGGCGTGTCCGTCACCACGGCGACGACGCGTGCGCCGTACCCGGCGTCGTCGTGCGCGGCCAAGAGTGCGGCGAGGTTGCTGCCACCACCCGAGGCGAGGACGACGAGCCGCGCGGTCGCCGAGCCTGTCCCGACCACCTCGACAGCGTGGCCAGACGGCGTGCGCACGCCCTTCGCGTGACCGTGCGCGGTCGGGTTCGATCGGGGAGCAGGGCGCGATGACGTCACCCCCGGAACTCTAGCCGGTGAACGTCTCACGACGGCGAGGCACCTGCGGAGATGGGCGACAATGGTCACATGGCAAACCCGTACGCGCCGAAGCCTCCGGGCAGCTCCGCCCCTCCTCGCGACCACGAGGACCCACCCACCGGACCGCCACCCGACGGGCAGGGCAGCGACGCACCGGCCAGCCGGCCTCCCGAACGGCAGAAGGACGGCAGCCGACGCCGCACACCACGCACGCCTGTCGACCCCGCGATCATGGTTCCCCTCTCACGTCGGATCATGCTCTTCGCCCTCGTCCTGCTGGCGTGCCTCCTCCTCAGCACCGCACCGCTCCCGTGGCGGATGGGCAGCGTCGCGCTCGCGGCGGCCGCCCTCGTCCTCGGCGGGACGGCGCTCCGACGCGCCTGGCGCGCCAAGGTGCGCGGCGCGCTCATCGTCGCGATCGCCGCCGGGATGGCGGTCTCGGTGACGCTCGGTCTCGCGACGCTCGCCGTCATCCCGGTCTGGGACATCGAGATGGCACGCCAGACCTGCATGGACGGGGCGATCACCCACTCGGCCCAGATCGGCTGCTTCACCGACTACCGCGACGCGCTCGAGACGTATCAGGACTCCCTCACGGGGTAGGGGCGCTGCTCCCGTCCGCGGCAGCCCCGGCGCCACCGGGGCGGCGCGCCACCAGGCGGCGCAGCGCGCCGTGCACCTCCGGCCGCACCGCGACGAGGACGAGAAGGCACCCGAGCGCGACGAGCGCCGCGACGCACAGCCCGACGAAGGTTCCTGACGCACCGACGTCCTGGAGCCGGCCAGGACCCGCAGCACCTGACGCGAAGGCGACGAGCGCCCCGCTGAGGACCCCAGCCCCGAGCCCGCACACCGGTGCCAGCACGAGCACGTGCCACCACGCGATCCGCTCGAGCGCGCGATGGACGACCAGCCCTGCGACGACGCCCACGACCACCACGACGACCGGTGCCCATGCGCCCGGCCCACCGCCCGCCGACGGACCAGGGAGCGCCCCGAGGAGCGGGAGCGCCGGGAGCGGTCCCGACGTGACGCCCTCGATCCCGAAGTGTGTCCCCGTACCGACCGCGAAACCGGGACCCGCGAGCCACGTGAGCGCCCAGACGACGAGGTCCGGGACGAGCGCGAGCTGGGCGACCGCGAGCGACACACCGCTCAGCCCGTCGAGCCCGAGCGCCGCGACGACGTCCCGGCTCGCAGACCGGCCGGAGAGCACCCACACGAGCACGAGGAGCGAGGACGTCAGGACGAGCAGCGCAGCGGCGACGAAGGCACCGCGCAGGCCGACGGAGAGGCTCAGCGGCAGCCGCCCGATGAGTGCGGCGGAGCTCCGACGGAGGTGACCGGCGTCCGGGCGCGTGAGCACCCCTGCCCCGAGCCCGAGAGCCCCGACCAGAAGACCGCCTCCGAGCGCGGCGACCACCTGGGAGACCTCGCCCGCACCCGCCACGAGCGCGACGAAGCAGACCCCGACCGTATAGGCGAGCACCCCCGCGACCAGGGCCGGCCACGTCGATCGCATCGTCCGGCGAGCCGAGGCGAACGCTCCGAAGACCGCGACGGCGCTCAGCCCCAGCGGGACGAGCGTCAGGGTCGCCGGTCCGGTGACGAACGGGACCCCGTGGGCGAGCAGCCAGACGCCGCTCGCTGTGCCCAGCGCCCCGCCCCACGGTGTGGGCTGGTCACCGGCCTGGGCCGCACCGGCGACCGCGATCGCGACCGCCGGGACGAGCATCACCGCGAGCGAGAAGAGGAATGCTTGGACGCCGCTGAGCGCACCCGACACCCACGACGACGGTGCGCCGGGGACCGAGCCCGACGAGGAGTCCGACGGGAAGCGCTGCTCGAGGGTGCGCCGGAACGCACCGAAGCGGTCGACGACCACAGGCTCCGGTGGCGGCGACGCGGCGGGGGGGCGTGGGGACACCCCCTCATGGTCCCCCGAGAGGTCCGCACGCCGCGGCAGGCAGTCCGGCGAGCCGCCCGAGAACCACGCACCGGCACCGGCCCGCGAGCCGGAGCAGCCCGTGGGACGACGAAGGGCCGTCCTGCACGTGGCAGGACGACCCTTCAGGCTCGCGCCCGTGACGGCTACGCGAGGGTGGTGCAGATGGTGCAGGTCAGGACAGGATCTCGCGCATGAGCGCAGCCGTCTCGGACGGCGTCTTGCCGACCTTGACGCCGGCGGCCTCGAGCGCTTCCTTCTTGGCCTGCGCCGTGCCCGACGAGCCGGAGACGATGGCGCCAGCGTGGCCCATCGTCTTGCCCTCGGGTGCGGTGAAGCCTGCGACGTAGCCCACGACGGGCTTCGTCACGTGCTCCTTGATGTATGCCGCTGCACGCTCTTCGGCGTCGCCGCCGATCTCGCCGATCATGACGATCGCAGCGGTGTCGGGGTCGGCCTCGAACGCCTCGAGAGCGTCGATGTGCGTCGTCCCGATGATCGGGTCTCCGCCGATGCCGATCGCGGTGGAGAAGCCGAAGTCCCGGAGCTCGTACATCATCTGGTACGTGAGCGTCCCCGACTTCGACACGAGCCCGACCTTGCCCGGGCCCGTGATGTTCGCCGGGATGATGCCGACGTTGGAGAGTCCGGGGCTGATGAGGCCGGGGCAGTTGGGGCCGATGAGCCGCACGCCCTTCTCCTGCGCGAGCGTGAAGAACTCAGCGGTGTCCTTGACGGGCACACCCTCGGTGATGATGACGACGAGCGGGATCTGAGCCTCGATCGCCTCGACCACGGCGGCCTTGGTGAAGGCCGGCGGGACGAAGATCACGGAGACGTCAGCGCCTGTGGCGGCGATCGCGTCGGAGACCGACCCGAAGACCGGGACGTCCACGGTGGACTCGCCCGACGCGAAGGACACGGACGTGCCGGCCTTGCGCGGGTTGACGCCGCCGACGACGTTGGTGCCCGAGGCGAGCATGCGCGTGGTGTGCTTCTGCCCCTCGGAACCGGTCATGCCCTGGACGATGACCTTGGAGTCCGCAGTGATGAAGATTGCCATGGTGTCTGCTTCTGCTCTCGTACTCGGGCCGTCAGGCGTTCGTCGCGGCAGCGTGGGCGAGCTCGGCCGCCTTGTCGGCGCCGCCGTCCATCGTGTCCGCAATGGTGATGAGCGGGTGAGCGGCGTCCGCGAGGATGCGGCGGCCCTCCTCGACGTTGTTGCCGTCGAGACGGACCACGAGCGGCTTCGTCGCGTGGTCCCCGAGGATCTCGAGCGCCTTGACGATGCCGTTGGCGACAGCGTCGCACGCCGTGATGCCACCGAAGACGTTGACGAACACCGACTTCACCTGAGCGTCACCGAGGATGACGTCGAGCCCAGCAGCCATGACCTCGGCAGAGGCGCCGCCCCCGATGTCGAGGAAGTTGGCGGGCTTGACGCCGCCGTGCTGCTCACCGGCGTAGGCGACGACGTCGAGGGTGCTCATGACGAGCCCTGCCCCGTTGCCGATGATGCCGACGGTGCCGTCGAGCTTGACGTAGTTGAGGTCGTTCTCCTTGGCCTTCGCCTCGAGAGGGTCGGCCGCAGCGGTGTCCTCGAGCTCTGCGTGGTCCGCATGACGGAACCCTGCGTTCTCGTCGAGGGTGACCTTGCCGTCGAGAGCGACGATGGAGCCGTCCTCGGTGCGGACGAGAGGGTTGACCTCGACGAGCGTCGCGTCTTCCTCCTTGTAGACCGTCCATAGCTTCTGGAAGGCGTCGGCGATCTGCGCCTTGATGTCGTCCGGGAATCCGGCCGCGGTCGCGATCTCGTCGGCCTTCGCCTGGTCGATGCCCACGAGCGGGTCGACAGCGACGCGTGCGAGGGCCTCCGGGCGCTCGACAGCGAGCTGCTCGATCTCCATGCCGCCCTCGACGCTCGCCATGGCGAGGTAGGTGCGGTTGGACCGGTCGAGGAGCACAGAGAAGTAGAACTCCTCCGCGATCTTCGCGCCCGCCGCGATCATGACGCGGTGGACCGTGTGGCCCTTGATGTCCATGCCGAGGATCTCTGCAGCCTTCTCGGCGGCCTCGTCGGGCGAGTGGGCGAGCTTGACGCCGCCCGCCTTTCCGCGGCCTCCGGTCTTGACCTGCGCCTTGACGACGACAGTTCCTCCGCCGAGCTTTTCTGCGCCTGTGCGAGCTTCTTCAGGGGTGGTGGCGACCACTCCCCCAAGCACGGGTACGCCGTGCTTCTCGAAGATGTCGCGCGCCTGGTATTCGAACAGGTCCACCCTGCTGCGTCCTTTCGTCGACCGGTACACAGGTGTCTCGACATCGAGACACTTTCTCCACAGCGTAGTGCCGAACGTCCTCTGGTGGTGCCCCCACGAGTGTTTGCTCGGCCACAGTGTGCTTTTCGGGACAGATCAGGCCCTTCCGGCAGACGCCGGCATGGCACCACCCTCGGACGGCTGGACGACGACGAAGCCCGGGCCGTAGAACGAGTACTGCACCGCTTCTCCGGACCCGCCACGGAGCATCGACCTGACGTTCATGCTGTTGACGAGGGTGGGCGTGATGCTCGCCGACCAGCAGACAGCAGCATCCGTGTCGACGAAGACCGGCTGCTGCGAGCAGTCGAGGATGAGGGGCGGCCCGTCGGAGGTGAGCGCGACCGTGCCGTGCCCGCCGACGACCGTGTTGAACAGCCCACCACCCATGATCCCGGCACCTCGGGTGCGGTGCACGTCCCACGTGAGACTCGCGTCGAACGCGAGGATCGAGCCACCACCCACGCTGATGCCCTCGCCTTCGAGGAGGAGCGTGAAGATCGTGCTCGCCGCGCGTGCGAAGTAGACCTCGCCCTGGCCGGCGACGCGCATGAGCGGCTGGTCCTCGGACGTGACGACGCGCTTCATGAGCTTGGCCACGCTGCCCGCACCCTCGTGGTGAAAGGTGACCGTCCCGGTGTAGGCGACCATGACGCCCTTCGCCGCCAAGACGTCGGGCCCGAGCGCCACCTTGAGCATCTTGGAGCTCTGGAGCGTGTATCGCTCGCCGGTGTTCACCGCATTGTGAACCTGGTTGAAGAGTTCGCTTCGCATGGTGACGAGTATGCGTGCAGTCGGCTGTGTCAGAGCTTTGTGACGGGGGCGAACCTCAAGAGCAGGCGCTTCTGGCCGTCAGCACCGAAGTCGATCTTCGCGACCGCCTTGGCTCCGGCGCCCTCGACGGCGACGACCGTACCGAGACCGAACGAGTCGTGCGTCACCCGGTCGCCGACCGCGAGGCTCGGGATGTCTCCCTCGGCCTTGCCCCCGCCCGCACCGAAGCTCGGGCTCGTGGGCTCGGCCTGCTTCTTCCAGGACGAGACCGTCGGGGTCGACGAACGCCCGCGGGCCGTGCCGCTGCCGATGGGTGCACCGAAGTCGTCGTCGTCGGACGAGCGCCGACGGGTGCCAGCGCCGTAGCCTCCCGAGCCGTACCCGCCGGTGAAGCCACCCGGTCCGCGCAGGACCGACATGCTCGACTCACGCCGCCGCCAGTCCCACAGCTCGTCAGGGATCTCGTCGAGGAACCTGCTCGGCGGGAACTCGTTCGGGGTCCCCCACGCCGACCGGACCGCGGAGCGCGAGATGTAGAGCCGTTCACGGGCGCGGGTGATCCCGACATAGGCGAGGCGGCGCTCTTCGGCGAGCTCCACCTCGTCGTGCATCGAGCGCATGTGCGGGAACGTGCCGTCTTCCATGCCGGTGAGGAACACCACCGGGAACTCGAGCCCCTTGGCCGTGTGCAGGGTCATGAGCGTGACGACGCCCGGGTCCACCGTCGGGACGCCCTCGTGGCCGTCGTCGTCGCTAGAGGGGATCTGGTCGGAGTCCGCGACGAGGGACACACGCTCGAGGAAGTCGGTGAGCGTCCCGTCGGGCTCGGACTCCTCGAACTCGCTCGCGACAGCGTGCAGCTCGGCCAGGTTCTCCACCCGGGTACCGTCCTGGGGATCGTCGCTGCCCCGTAGGTCAGCGAGGTATCCCGTGCGGTCGAGCACCTCGCCGAGGACTGTCGCGGGGCCGGCTCCGGTCTCGGCGAGCTCGCGCAGCCCGTACATGAGGTCGCGGAAGGTGCGCAGCGGGTTGAGCGCACGAGCGGTCAGGCCCGGGATGTCTTCGACATGGTCGAGGGCCTCGCCGAACGAGGAGCGGTTGCGCTCCGCCTGCGCGACGACCATCGCTTCCGCGCGGTCGCCGAGACCACGCTTGGGCACGTTGAGGACCCGACGGAGACTCACGTCGTCGTCGGGGTTCGCGACCGCGCGCAGGTACGCGATGACGTCCTTGATCTCGCGCCGCTCGTAGAAGCGTGTGCCACCGACGACCTTGTAGGGCAGCCCGACGCGGATGAGCACCTCTTCGAGCGCCCGCGACTGGGCGTTCGCGCGGTAGAAGATCGCGACGTCACCCGGGCGCACGCCGTCGCTGTCCCCGAGCCGGTCGATCTCCTGCGCGATGAACCGGGCTTCCTCGTGCTCGTTGTCCGCGACGTAGCCGATGATCTTCGCGCCGTCGCCGGCGTCGGTCCACAGCCGCTTGGCCTTGCGGTCCGGGTTGCGCGAGATCACCGCGTTGGCAGCAGAGAGGATGTTCTGGGTCGAGCGGTAGTTCTGCTCGAGGAGGATGGTGCGTGCGCTCGGGTAGTCGGCCTCGAACTCGAGGATGTTGCGGATCGTCGCACCGCGGAAGGCGTAGATCGACTGGTCGGCGTCACCGACGACCGTGAGCTCGGCGGTGCGGGAGTCGCTGATCGCTCCGGCGAGCTCACGGACGAGCGTGTACTGCGCGTGGTTCGTGTCCTGGTACTCGTCGACGAGGATGTGACGGAACCGGCGTCGGTAGTGCTCGGCGACCGCGGGGTGCTCCTGGAGCAGCCGGACGGTCGACATGATGAGGTCGTCGAAGTCGAGCGCGTGGGCCTGGCGCAGCCGCGCCTGGTAGCGCGTGTAGACGTTCGACAGCGTCTGGTCGAAGTCGTTCGCGGTCGAGCCCGACGGGTCTGCAGCACCGGACTCCAGCGCGTAGCGCTCCGGGGTGACGAGCTCGTCCTTGAGCGAGGAGATCTTGTGGCTGAGCTGCTTCGCCGGGTACTTCTTCGGGTCGAGGTCGAGCTCTCGCAAGACCATCGTCAGCAACCGTTGCGAGTCCGCAGAGTCGTAGATCGAGAAGCTCTGGCGCAGGTCGAGCGCCGCCGCCTCCCGGCGCAGGATCCGCACGCACGCCGAGTGGAAGGTCGAGACCCACATCCGGCCTGCAGCCGGCCCGACCAGGGCCGACACCCGCTCGCGCATCTCGGCGGCAGCCTTGTTCGTGAAGGTGATCGCGAGGATCTCGGCGGGGCGTGCTCGCCCGGTCGCGAGGAGGTGCGCGATGCGGTGGGTGAGGACGCGCGTCTTGCCGGAGCCTGCCCCAGCGACGATGAGCAGCGGCCCGCCGCTGTGGACCACGGCTTCGCGCTGCTCGGCGTTCAGCCCCTCGACCAGTGCGGCAGTCTGCTCCGCTCCCGCGGCCCGGACGTCCTGGGCCGATTCCTCCCACGCCACCGTCTGCGCCGCCGACGCCCGCGCCGAAGCGCGCGCGGGCGGAGCAGGTTCTGGCGCGCCGTCGTCCGAGCCGCCCGCCGGAGACGTCAGGGGCGTCGCGGGCTCGGGCACACCGAACGCAGCGTTGAAACCAGGAAGGTGATCGAAGAGCGATGTCATAGACATACAAGCCTAGGCCGGGTCGCCCACGCTGCTCGCCACGACCTACCGGGTGAAGGCCGCCACGGCTGTCTGGAGCTTGTCCGAGGTCTCGGCCAGCTCGCGCGCAGCATCACGGATCGTGCCGATCTCGCGGGACGTGGTCCTCGACGCGTCCTCGACGCTCTGCAGGGTCGTGGCGATGCTCCGCCCGCCGCCGGCGACGGCCGCGACCGTCTGCGCCATGGTGTTCGTCGTCGCGGTCTGCTCCTCGACCGCGCCGGCGATCGTCACCTGGAAGTCGTTGATCCTGCCGATGATGTCGGAGATCTGCGAGATCTCTCCTGCCGCCTGCTCGACCGCGCTCTGGATGGCGACCACCTGCTCGGAGATCCCGTCGGTCGCTCGCGCAGTCTCCTGGGCGAGGTCCTTGACCTCCCCCGCGACGACCGCGAACCCCTTCCCTGCGTCGCCGGCGCGTGCGGCCTCGATCGTCGCGTTGAGCGCGAGGAGGTTGGTCTGCGCCGCGATCGACGTGATGACCTTCACGACGCTGCTGATCTGGGCCGACGACTCACCGAGCGCGCTCACCGTCCGGTTCGTCGCGTCAGCAGCCCGGACCGCGTCCGACGCGATGCGTGCCGCCGAGTGCGCGTTCTGGGCGATCTCCGCGATCGAGGCGCCCATCTCGCTGGCTCCGGCCGCCACCGAGTCGATCCCCGAGGAGACCTCGCTCGCAGCCCCTGCGACCGCGACGGTCTGAGCCGTCGCGGAATCTGCCGCTGCCGCGATGCCGTCGCCGCTCTCGATGAGCCGAGACGCGGCGGTCGCGAGCTGGTCGGCCACCACCGAGACCTCTGCGGCTACGGAGGAGGACCGGTCGAGCATCGTGTTGAGCGAGACTGCGAGGTGCTCGAGCTCTGTGCGCCCGCGCCCCTCGTCGAGGCGGGCATTGAGGTCACCAGCAGACAGGACGTCGGCGGCGCGGCGGATCGGGCGCACGATCGACCGGGCGATCCCGACGCACAGAACGGTGGTGACGACCATGATCGCGGCTGCGCTGAGCAAGAGCCTGCCTGCGTCGGCGAGCGCTGCACCCTGGACGTCGTCCACATAGACGCCTGACCCGAGGATCCAGCCCCAGGGCTCGTACCCCTTGACGAAGGAGACCTTCGGCTGGGGGTCCTCGGAGTCAGGCTTGGGCCACTGGTAGGCGACAATCCCAGCGCCGTCAGCCGCGACGACGTCGACCATCTCGACGAAGAGGAGCTTGCCGTCGGGGTCGGCGTTCTGCGACAGGTCTGTGCCCTCGAGCTCCGGCTTGATGGGATGCATGATCATCGTCGGGCTCATGTCGTTGATCCAGAAGTACTCGCTCTCGGAGTACCGCAGGTCCCGCACGGCGGCGATCGCGGCGGCCTTCGCCTCGTCTTGGGTCATGCTGCCGGACTGTGCCTGCGCACCGAAGTACTCGATGACGCCGGACGCGGTCTCGACGACGGTCCGGGTGGCGTCCTGCCGCTCGGACATGATCCGGTCGCGCACGATGAGCGACGCGACGAGAGACAGGGCTCCCATCCCGACGGCGGACAAGACGACGACGACCACGAGGCGGGTCATGATCGACGTGGAGCTCAAGCGTGACATCAGTGGCACTCGCTAACCTCGGGTATGCGGTCAGCAACCCATCGACCGCACGCACCGGTTGATGAGGTTCACGTCACGAGCAGCCCCACCACCCATGCTCCGGTCGCCACCAGCGCCCCGGCGAGCTCGACGACGATCGTGATTCCTGTCGCTGCGAGCGCCGCCTTGGTCGAGGTCCAGGCGAGGCGCTGGTCGTGGCGGCGGGAGAGCTCGGCGAGGTAGACGCCGCCGACGAACCCGATGGGGAGCCCGACGACCGGGACGACGAAGAAGCCGACGATGCCGAGCACGCCTCCGACGACGAGGGTCGAGCCGGGCACCTCGGCGTTCTTGAGGTGCCGTCCGGCGAGCACGTACTTGATGATCGCTGCGACGACGACGGCGACGAGACCGACGCCGAAGACGACCCATGCGGCGACCCCTCCGGTGACGGCGGACCAGACGCCGACAGCGACGAGGACGATGATGCTGCCCGGGATGATCTGGGTGACCGCACCGAAGAGCCCGACGAGGATGACGAGCCCGACGAGGAGCTCGAAGAGACCGTTCATCTAGACGAGAACCGCGATGACGATGTTGACGAGGGTGAGCCCGCCGATGGCGTGCTTGACCCCGGGGGCGACGTCGGTCCCCTTGCGGCGGGCGACGACAGCGAGGGCGGTGACGGCGAGCGCGACGAGGAGCTTGATGGCGACCTTGGTGGTGTTCGGGTCGTGGACCTCGTCGGAGGCGCTGGCGATCCCGACCATGAGGATGCCCGTGACGAGCGCGGTGAGGACCCCGTGCAGGGTGCCGCGGTAGACGCCTGGGTCTTTGAGGGTGGCGAACCAGCCACCGAGGACGATGGCCCATCCGACGAGGTGGAGGACGAGGAGGAGGTCGTACAGGATTTCCATGTGCCGATCGTAGGGACTCGTAGTGTGCGGGGCGACTCTCTGCAGGTCCGTCCAGGGGGTGTTCGGACGCCTCTCGCGTCGCCATAGGACCTTCGTCTCACCATCCAGGACGTTCGTCCGCTATACGGACGGTGTCGACAGTGTCCCGATCTACACCGTATCTTCGTCGCTATGACCACCACGCGGAGCGCACTGGCAGTGACATCTCGTCACGCCCTGCCGACCCGTGGTTCCGACAGCATCTGTTGCTGTTGTTGACACGCGCCTGACCTGACGCCCCGGACTCTGCCGGGAGCGACATCCCAGACCAGGGCGCGCGAGATCAGCCGCCCGGTCGAGAACTCTGCGACGCCCAGGCTGATCCTCGTGCCATCGAAGACTCCACGAGGAAACCATGACGCCCTCCCAGGCCACCGCTGTCGAGCGCTCTGCCGACGAACCCACCGCCTCTGCACGCCCCGCACGTCCTGCGCGCGCTGCCCGTCCCAACGGGCAGTGGAAGGTCGACGGCACAGCCCCGCTCAACGGCAACGAGGCCTGGAAACAAGAAGACGGCGGGCTCAGCGTCCGCGAACGGATCGAGACGATCTACTCGAAGGAGGGCTTCGACTCGATCACGGGCGACGACCTCCACGGCCGTTTTCGCTGGTGGGGCCTCTACACGCAGCGCAAGCCCGGCATCGACGGCGGGAAGACCGCCACGCTCGAGCCGCACGAGCTCGAGGACCGCTACTTCATGCTGCGCGTCCGCATCGACGGCGGCGGCCTCACCACCGAGCAGCTTCGCGTCATCGCCGACATCTCGACCGAGTTCGGCCGCGACACCGCCGATATCACGGACCGCCAGAACATCCAGCTCCACTGGATCGAGGTCGAGTCGGTCCCCGAGATCTGGCGCCGCCTCGAGGCTGTCGGCCTCCACACGACAGAAGCGTGCGGCGACGTCCCCCGCGTGGTGCTCGGCAGCCCGGTCGCCGGCATCGCCAAGGACGAGCTCATCGACCCGCGCCCGGTCATCGAGGAGATCACCCGCCGCTACATCGGGATCCCCGAGCTGGCGAACCTGCCGCGCAAGTTCAAGACCGCCGTCACCGGCCATCCCAGCCAGGACGTGGTCCACGAGATCAACGACGTCGCGTTCGTCGCGCTCGAGCACCCTGAGCTCGGCATCGGCTACGACCTCTGGGTCGCCGGCGGTCTGAGCGCCAACCCCCGGCTCGGCGAACGTCTCGGAGCGTTCGTCACAGCAGAGCAGGCACCTGACGTGTGGCACGGCGTGGTCCAGATCTTCCGTGACTACGGGTACCGCCGGCTGCGCAACAAGGCACGCCTGAAGTTCCTCCTCGCCGACTGGGGCACCGAGAAGTTCCGCCAGGTGCTCGAGGACGAGTACCTGGGCTATCACCTGCCCGACGGACCGCCCGCGCCGAAGCCACCGTCTCCCGGCGACCACGTGGGCGTGCACGAGCAGCGCGACGGCAACTTCTACATCGGGGCCGCGCCGTACGTCGGCCGTGTCTCGGGGTCCATCCTCACGGGCGTCGCCGACCTCGCCGAGTCTGTCGGCTCGCAGCGGGTGCGCCTCACCCCGCACCAGAAGCTCCTCGTCCTCGACGTGCCTCCGGCCGACGTCGCGGCCGTCGTCACGGGCCTGCGTGCGCTGAGCCTCGAGGCGGAGCCGAGCGCGTTCCGTCGCAACACCATCGCGTGCACCGGCATCGAGTACTGCAAGCTCGCGATCGTCGACACCAAAGAGACTGCGCGTCTCACGATCGACGACCTCGAGACACGCCTCGGAGACACCTCGCGTCTCAAGCCCATCACGCTGCACGTCAACGGGTGCCCCAACTCGTGCGCGCGCATCCAGACGGCCGACATCGGCCTCAAGGGTCAGCTCGTGACGAACGACGCGGGAGAGCAGGAGCCCGGCTTCCAGGTCCACCTCGGAGGCGGGCTCGCGAACCAGGACCGCGAGTTCGCGGGGATGGGACGCACCGTGCGCGGCCTCAAGGTCACGAGCGCCAACCTCTCGGAGTACGTCGAGCGGGTGGTCCGCCGCTACGAGAGCGACAAGACCAGCGACGAGACCTTCGCCGAGTGGTCCCACCGTGCCGACGAGGAGGCCCTGCAGTGAGCCAGCCCATCGACGCGAGCCCGCTGGACGCCCTGCGCGCCGCGGCGAAGGCCCGTACCGAGCAGCGTGACGCGGCCAAGGCCGCCCACGCGGAGCGACGTGCCCTCGAGGCTCGTCCCAGGCGCAGCCCGGACGAGCTCCGCGCCGTCGTGGCCCGCGGGCAGGAGGAGCTCGCCGGCTCCGGGATCGGCGCGGCAGACGAGGCGAGCGCCGAGCAGGTCGTCGCCTGGGCAGTGCGGGAGTTCGGCGACTCGATCGCCGTCGCGTGCTCGATGGCCGACGCGGTGCTGCCGCACGTCGTGGCGCCGCTCGCCCCGTGGGTCGATGTGCTCTTCCTCGACACCGGCTACCACTTCGCCGAGACCCGCGGGACCCGCGACGCCGTCGAGCAGCAGATGGACGTCACCATCGTCGACGTCCTCCCCCTGCTCACGGTCGCGGAGCAGGACGAGCAGCACGGCACGGACCTCTTCGGTCGCGACCCGGGTGCCTGCTGCGCGATGCGCAAGGTCGAGCCGCTGCACCGCACGCTCCAGGGCTACGAGCTCTGGGTCACCGGCGTGCGACGCGACGAGGCGCCGACCCGCAGCGCCACGCCGCTCGTCCAGTGGGACGAGAAGAACGGGCTCGTGAAGATCAACCCGCTCGCCGCGTGGACGTTGGACGACCTCCTCGGCTACGCCGCGCAGCACCAGGTCATCCTCAACCCGCTCCTCAACGACGGCTACCCCTCCATCGGCTGCGCTCCCTGCACCAACCGTGTCGCACCCGGCGACGACCCCCGCTCCGGCCGATGGGCCGGACTCGACAAGACCGAATGTGGGCTCCACGTATGACGATCACCGAGACCGACGACGTCGACGAGACGACCCGGCGGACCACAGCAGACACTGCTCCTGAGACCAGCACGCTCGCACCGCCCGCTCGGGCGGAACGTCGGCTGAGCCAGCTCGACTGGCTCGAGAGCGAGTCGATCCACATCATCCGTGAGGTCGTCGCCGAGTTCGAGCGCCCCGTGCTCCTGTTCAGCGGCGGCAAGGACTCCGTCGTCATGCTCCACCTCGCCGTCAAGGCGTTCTGGCCGGCACCCGTGCCGTTCCCCGTCATGCACGTCGACACCGGGCACAACTTCCCCGAGGTCCTCGCGTTCCGCGACGCGACGGTCGACAGGCTCGGGCTCCGGCTCGAGGTCGCCAGCGTCCAGGACTACATCGACGACGGCCGGCTCTCAGAGCGCGCCGACGGCACCCGCAACCCGCTCCAGACGCTCCCGCTGCTCGACGCGATCACCGGGCACAAGTTCGACGCCGTCTTCGGCGGCGCACGCCGCGACGAGGAGAAGGCCCGCGCCAAAGAGCGCGTCCTGTCCCTGCGCGACGAGTTCGGGCAGTGGGACCCGCGCAACCAGCGCCCCGAGCTGTGGAACCTCTACAACGGGCGTCACCGGCCAGGCGAGCACGTCCGCGCATTCCCCATCTCCAACTGGACCGAGCTCGACATCTGGCGCTACATCGAGCGCGAGAACATCGAGCTGCCCAGCCTCTACTACGCCCACGACCGCGAGGTCTTCGAGCGAGACGGCATGCTCCTGTCCGTCGGGCCGTACTCCCAGCCGCGCGACGACGAGCCGGTCGTCACCGAGCAGGTGCGGTACCGCACCGTCGGCGACATGTCCTGCACCGGCGCCGTCGAGTCCGACGCCACAGACGTCGCCGCCGTCATCACCGAGGTCGCCGCGACCCGCATCACCGAGCGAGGCGCCACCCGCGCCGACGACCGCATCTCCGAAGCCGCCATGGAAGACCGCAAGAAAGTGGGGTACTTCTAGTGAGCACTCAGACCGTGAGCCCGACCACCACCCTGCTGCGCCTCGCCACCGCCGGGTCCGTCGACGACGGCAAGTCGACGCTCGTCGGCCGCCTCCTCTTCGACTCCAAGTCCGTGCTCGCCGACCAGCTCGACGCCGTAGAACGCGTCAGCCGTGACCGCGGCCTCGAGACGACCGACCTCGCGCTCCTCACCGACGGCCTCCGGGCCGAGCGGGAGCAAGGCATCACGATCGACGTCGCGTACCGGTACTTCGCCACCGCGAAGCGCTCGTTCATCCTCGCCGACTGCCCCGGGCACGTGCAGTACACGCGCAACACCGTCACGGGCGCCTCGACGGCCGACGTCGTCGTCCTGCTCATCGACGCGCGCAAGGGACTGCTCGAGCAGACCCGCCGACACCTCGCTGTCGCGTCGCTGCTCCGTGTGGCGCACGTGATCGTCGCCGTGAACAAGATCGACCTCGTCGGCTACTCCGAAGAGCGCTACCTCGAGCTCGCCGCCGAGATCACCCAGACCGGGGCGGGGCTGGGCGTCGCCGACCTGCGCACCATCCCCGTGTCCGCGCTCGAGGGCGCGAACATCGTCGACCGCTCCGGCAAGACACCGTGGTACACGGGTCCGAGCCTGCTCGAGCTCCTCGAGGAGCTCCCCCCGGCCGACGAGCCGAGCGACGAGTCCTTCCGCTTCCCTGTCCAGACGGTCATCCGTCCCCAGGGCGCGGCACGCGACCCGAGATACCGCGACTACCGCGGCTACGCAGGCCAGATCGCCGCCGGCGTCGTCCGTGTCGGCGACGCGGTCGTCGTCCTGCCGTCGGGGAAGCGGTCCGAGGTCGCCGGCATCGACACGGCCGACGGCGAGCTCACCGAGGCGTTCGCGCCCCAGTCCGTCACGCTGCGCCTCACCGACGAGATCGACGTGACCCGTGGCGACCTCATCGCGACGGCAGCCGATGCCCCCGTCCCGACGCAGGACGTCGAAGGGACCGTCGCCTGGCTCGCCGAGCGACCGCTCGTGCCAGGCTCGCGCGTGCTGCTCAAGCACACGACGACGACGGTCCAGGCAGTCGTCCGGGACGTCGTCGGAAAGCTCGACCTCGACACCGCGACCCTCGAGCCCGCCGAACGGCTCGAGCTCAACGACATCGGTCGCGTCATCCTGCGGCTCGCCTCACCGATCGCTGCTGAGGAGTACCTCGTGTCACGACGGACCGGTGCGTTCCTCCTCATCGACGCAGCCGACGGCGGCACGCTCGCTGCCGGCATGGTCGGCGACGCCCTCGCAGCAGCGATCACCCCCGAGGACCGTCCAGCGCAGTACACGATCTGACGCGCCATGACCTGGCCCACCACCCGGTTCGCCGGCATCGTCCTGCGTCGCTCCGCGGTCGCGCTCCTGGCACCCTTCCTGGTGCTCGGGCTCGCCGCGTGCGCGACGACGGGACGGCCTGCGAACGCAGCGGTCTTCACCGACCAGGGGCCCGCTGACGAGGTCCGGATCGGGTACTTCGCCAACGTCACGCACGCCCCCGCGCTCGTCGCGGACGTCGAGGGGTACTTCGCCGACGCGCTCGGTGACGACACGACGATCACCTTCACGACGTTCAACGCCGGACCGGCAGCGATCGAGGCGCTGCGCGGCGGGTCCATCGACATCGCCTACCTCGGCCCCAACCCGGCCATCACCGGGTACGTCACGACCAACGGCAGCCTCCTGCGCATCATCGCCGGTGCGGCCTCGGGCGGGGCGCAGCTCGTCGTCGCCCCCTCGATCACGGACGTCGCCGACCTGGCGGGCACGCAGATCGCGACACCCCAGCGAGGCGGGACGCAAGACGTCGCCGCCCGGGCGTACCTCGCAAAGCACGGGCTGAGCACCGACCTCCGCGGCGGCGGAGACGTCGACCTCGTGCCCACGACCAACGCCCAGACGCTCCAGCTCTTCACAGACGGTCAGATCGACGGAGCATGGCTCCCCGAACCGTGGGCGTCCCGCCTCGTCCTCGAGGCCGGCGCGCACGTTCTCGTCGACGAGGCAGACCTGTGGCCCGACGGCGACTTCGTCACGACCACCATCGTCGCCACCCAGGAGTTCCTCGGCGAGCACCCCGACACGGTCCGCGCCGTGCTCGAGGCTCACGTGAAGGCGGTCGACTGGATCGACGAGCACCCCGACGATGCCGCGGTCGTCATCAACGACGCCCTCGCCGAGAAAGCCGGCAAGGCGCTCCGCGCGGACGTGCTCGCCCGGTCGTTGTCCTCCCTGACGTTCACGGTCGACCCGCTCGCCAGCACGCTCGACGACCTGTTCACCCACGGTCTGGATGCCGGGACCACCGAGCTCCCGCTCGGCATCCCGCCCGACGGCGTGCTCGACGGGATCTACGACCTCCGTCTGCTCGACGCAGTGCTCGACGCCCACGGCGAGCCGCCCGTGGACTCCGCCGGACTCGGCAAGGAATGAACGACATGAGCATCACCACCTCCCCGCGCACCGCCCCCGAGACCGCCGTGCCGGGCACCGCCCAGCGCACCGCCGTCACGATC
This sequence comes from Sanguibacter antarcticus, assembly GCF_002564005.1. Lineage (NCBI taxonomy): Bacteria > Bacillati > Actinomycetota > Actinomycetes > Micrococcales > Sanguibacteraceae > Sanguibacter > Sanguibacter antarcticus. Next base: position 1,960,444 of record NZ_PDJG01000001.1, read on the forward strand.
TCGGGCGTGAGCAAGCGCTTCGCCGACGACGGCCCCCTCGTCCTCGACGGGATCGACCTGACGATCCAGCCAGGAGAGTTCGTCTGCCTGCTCGGGGCGTCGGGCTGCGGCAAGTCGACCCTGCTCAACATCATGGCCGGGCTAGACCGGCCCAGCGCAGGGAGCGTCGACGTCATCGGTGAGGGGGCTGCGCTCATGTTCCAAGAAGCCGCCCTCTTCCCGTGGCTCACCGCAGGCCAGAACGTCGACCTCGCGCTCAAGCTGCGCGGCGTCGCCAGGCGGGACCGCGGCGCCCGCGTCGCCGACCTCCTCGGTCTCGTCCACCTCGGTGGTGCAGCCGACAAGCGCGTCCACGAGCTCTCCGGCGGGATGCGCTCGCGCGTCGCCCTCGCCCGTGCGCTCGCTCAAGAGCGTGACGTGCTCCTCATGGACGAGCCCTTCGCCGCGCTCGACGCGATCACGCGCGACCTCCTGCACGACGAGCTCGAGCGCGTCTGGCAGACCACTGGTCGGACCGTCGTGTTCATCACGCACAACGTCCGCGAGGCCGTGCGCCTCGGCCAGCGGGTCCTGCTCATGTCCAGCCGACCCGGACGGATCGTGCGCGAGTGGCAGGTCGACGTCACCGGCGAACGCAGCATCTCCGCGCCCGAGGTGGCACGGCTCGCCCACGAGATCACCGACAAGCTGCGCGAGGAGATCCGCCGCCATGCCGTCTAGCACCACGGTCCCGACACCGTCGACGGACGAGAACCTCAGCTCGCTCGAGGCTGGTCTCGACGCGCTCCAGACCTCGACGAGGGCTCGCACCACCAGTGTGCGCAAGGGCCTGCGGGCGTTGCTCCCCCTCGCGATCGCGGTCAGCGTCCTCCTTCTCGCGTGGGAGGTCGCGTTCCGGCTCGGCCCCCAGGACGTGACTCGGTTCCCGCCACCCGCGCTCGTCGGCCTGACGTTCCTGCACCTGTGGAGCGACGACACCGTCGTCGAGGCGCTCGCCACGAGCGTCCAGCGCGGGGCCGTCGGCTTCGTCCTCGCCGCCCTCATCGGCACACCGCTCGGGATCGTCGTCGCCCGGGTGCGATGGATACGCTCGTCGTTCGGTCCGCTCATCACCGGGCTCCAGGTGCTGCCGTCCGTCGCGTGGGTCCCGGCCGCAGTCATCTGGTTCGGGCTGAGCGACGTGACGATCTACACCGTCATCCTCCTGGGAGCCGTCCCGTCGATCATCAACGGGATCGTCGCCGGGGTGGACCAGGTGCCGCCGCTCTACAAGCGCGTCGGCCTCGTGCTCGGCGCGAACCAGGTCGAGCTCGTCCGCCACGTCATCCTGCCCGCCGCCCTGCCCGGCTACCTCGCGGGGCTCAAGCAGGGCTGGGCGTTCTCGTGGCGGTCGCTCATGGCTGCCGAGCTCATCGCCGTCGGCGGAGACATCGGCTTCGGTCTCGGCCAGCTGCTCCAGCAGGGTCGGGACCTCGGCGACATGTCCCGCATCTTCGTCGGCATCATCCTCATCCTCGTCGTCGGCATCGCCGTCGAGCTGCTGTTCTTCGCCCCGGTCGAGCGGGTGGTCATGCGTCGACGCGGGCTCGCTGTGGACGCGGACCGGTGAGCGCCGCCACCGTACGAACCTCTCTCCCGGGCGGCGCACGATGGTCGTAAGGTCTGGTTCATGACAGACGATGCGCCCTCGGAGATCTTCCCGCTCGGCCTCCGGCTCACCGGTCGACGCGTCCTGCTCGTGGGAGGCGGTCTCGTCGCCGCGCGCCGCGCCCGGTCGCTCGCGGACGCCGGTGCACGCGTGAACGTCGTCTCCCCTGCGCTGTGCGCGCCGATGTCTGAGCTCGTCTCCGCCGGCACGGTCGTCTGGGAGCACGAGCGCGAGTACGCGTCGGGTGACCTCGACGGCGCGTGGCTCGTCCACGCGGCCACAGGCGACCGCGACGCCGACGCACGCGTCTCGGCGGACGCCGAGGCCCAGCAGGTGTTCTGCATCGCGGCGGGCGACGCTGTCGCTGGAACCGCGTGGGTGCCAGCGGTCGCGCACTTCGACGACGTCATCGTGTCCGTGACGTCGTCGTCCGCGAAGGAGCGCAACCCGCGCAGGTCCATCCGCGTCCGTGACGCCGTCGAGCGAGGCCTGCGCGACGGCACGCTCCCGGTCCGGCACACGCCACCGCGCCCGACCGCAGCCGCTCCAGGCACGGGCGCGGCCACTGGCACGGGCGATCCCGCTGTGACGTCACCGCCGACGACGGGCTGGGTCGCGCTCGTCGGAGGCGGTCCTGGCCGGCTCGACCTCCTCACCGTCCGCGCGCGTGTGCTGCTCACGGCAGCCGACGTGGTCATCATCGACCGGCTCGCGCCCCGCGCGATCCTCGACGAGCTCCCGCGCGACGTCGACGTCATCGACGTCGGCAAGACCGCCGGTCACCACCCGATCCCGCAGGAGGCGATCAACGCGCTGCTCGTCGAGCACGCGCTCGCCGGGCGTGGCGTCGTGCGGCTCAAGGGCGGTGACCCGTACGTGTTCGGACGCGGTGGCGAAGAGCTCGACGCGTGCGAGGCGGCGGGCATCCCCACCGAGGTGGTGCCCGGGGTGACGAGCGCGATCTCCGTCCCGACCGCCGCGGGCATCCCGGTGACGCACCGCGGTCTGTCTCGCGGTTTCACGGTCCTCACCGGGCACGAGGACGTGGGGCGCGTCCCTGCGGCAGCGGACCACACCCTCATCCTTCTCATGGGCGTCTCGCACCTGCCGCTCACCACGGCGGGCCTCATCGCGAACGGGCGCGACCCGCGGACTCCCGCCGCTGTCGTCGAGGACGGCTACGGTGACCGCCAGCGCACCACGGTGGGCACCCTTGCGACGATCTCCGACCTGGCCGTCGCCGCAGGTGTCCGACCGCCGGCGATCACCGTGGTCGGCGAGGTCGTGCGTCGGTCTCCGGCATGGGTGGAGCAGCCCTAGGTGTTGTGGGTCATGACGTTGTTAGCACGACGGCCACTGTCTGTGAGCGACAGGCCGCACGTCGCCTCGCGTGTTCTGGTCTCAAGCGGGGTGGGCGTCGTGGATGAGGTGGCGGTAGATGGTGCCGCCTGAGACCCCGAACGTGTCCGCGATCTGCTGGACGGTGTAGGTCTTCTCGTCATACATCGCCCGGGCCTGACACGCCTTGGTCGCGGTCATCTTGACCCGACCACCGCCCACCAGGGGTCGTGGTGTCGATCCCCTGCGACAAGGCCTTGAGCCCGAGACCTTGGGCCTCTAGCGCGTCGGCGACCTCTTTGAGGTTGCGCACCGAGCGACTCAGCCGGTCGAGCTTGGTCACCACAAGAGTGTCGCCACTGCGCAGGTACTCCAGAGCATCATCAAGCGCAGGTCGCTTCGCCAGGACACCCGAGGCGTGCTCGACGAAGACCTTCTCGCACCCACCAGCACGCAGCCAGTCCAGCTGAGCGTCCAGGTTCTTATCCCGGGTCGACACACGCGCATATCCGATCGAAGCCATGCCGGAAATGTACGGCGAACGTACCTGACAGCACATAGGTCTCGGACACGGGCCACGAGACACGACACGCTGACCCAGACCTCACAGTCGGGGACTGTCTCATGGACGGTCGTTCACGGGCGGTATCGGGCGCCGACACCCAAGACCGATGAGCAGTCACGATCGCGGCTTGTAGCCGCCGGTCGCCTGCAATTCTTCCCGGGCCGAATAGGACCAGAGGGCCAGGGTGGGGCGTGTCCTTCCATCGTGCCGCGGGGCCTCTCCTTCGCCTACGCCTCCCGGCGCGTCACCAGCGTCATGACCCGCCACACTTAGCCTTTTCACGCATCTACCAACCCAGGGTATTTTATTTTTTAAGCAAAAGTCGCGGGCCTCATGACTCTTGACGCGGCCCATCCCTTTGCCTATCCTAGCGATCACTGCGATTGCCACAGTGCGATCATGTCGCCCACCCCCAGCCCTTTCGGAGGTATCTCACATGCGCGTTGGAAACGGCATTTTTCGCCCTATCGCGACAGCAGCATCAGTCTTGATGCTGACTCTCACACTCACTGCATCTCCCGCTTTGGCAACACAGAAGCCGGATGCGCCGACGGTACCTCCCGTGGTTTCCACAGCCCCTTCCCTAGTGACGATCGACGCCCCCCCTGCCCCGCGTGGGAACCGGCGGTCAGGTAGAGATTCAAGGGATCAAGTCGTGGCTAGTAAAGCAGGCACTGAAGGGTGTGGCTGGCGGGGTTCGCGGCGGGGCAAGCACATTCATTCGGTTGGGTGACCGCTTCCTCGATGCTGGAGCGAAGACTGCGCTGCGCAACAACTCGGGTCGGATCGCTGACGTCATTGAGGACGTCGCAAACCTCCCCGACATCGCGACTCACAGAGTCCGCAGCGAGGTATATAAAGGGCTCAAGGGCTTCCTAGGTGACGGCACCGCGAACGTCATCGCCAACGCCGTCGAAGGAGTCATGTGGATTCTGCTTTGAGCACACCAGAACAGGAGAACGGTATGTCGGATGACCTAATTACCGAGCTGCAGCAGCGAGTGCGCGATCTTGAGGATCGTCTGTACACGCTCACGGTGAGTGTTGCCTACCGCGAGGATCAACCGTACTTCGCGGAGGTGAGTCGCTCGATGCTCTCCAGCGAGGACCGGAGCGTCCTGGGCTTGGTGATGAGCGGCATCCTGGATCGGGCGAGTGGACAGAGCACCATGCGTCCGCCGGAGCGTGAGCACCTCACCCATCCCGCCCTGGACAAGGCCTTCAGCCCGGGCCCCATCACGTATCACGAGGCCGTCCAGATCGTCAGCATGCTGGTCGGAAGCGAGGAGTCCGCGAGTCGGATCATCGAGGCGCACCGCCTCCAGGGGTTCGGGGAAGAAGCCCACCGACACCTCACAGCCAGCTCGGCATAGTCGATCTGTCCTGGGCGAAACCAGCACGAGACGTCTTGCAACCCATAGGTTGCAAGACGTCTTGCTTGGCCCCGACCCGACGACCGTGTGAGCAGCTTCGCTTTGTGTCGTCGTTTTCGCTGCGTTCGGTGTCAGGCCGGGTCATTCCGATGATGAGGGTGCTGCGGGCAGCTTCGTGGGTGAACTGCTTCTCGATGTCGGGCATGCCGTTGAGGATCATCACGATCCCGGTGCGGTCGTACTGGTCGCGGGGCCGCCGCTGCTCACGCCTAAGGAGTGCGGATCAGGCCTGCGGCGTCCAACTCCGTTCGAAGGGAGTCTTTCCAGTTCGAGCCGGGGTACTGCACATAGCTCAGGCCAGCTAGGTCGGAAGGGCGCTCCACGTCGGCATCAACGACGACGACGCTCTCGCGGCCGATCTTCCCGATGAAATACCCGAGCTCGAGGACGACGTTCTGTCGCGCGCGAGGATCGGGGGCGACCTTCGCCTGGAATGCTGCGTTCGCCTGACCAACGTCATCCGGGGTCAGCAAAACGATCACGAACGATGCCTCTGCTCCGATCGCTTCGAACTTCTCAATGATGGTCTGTCCCCTGCCAGCTTCTTCGGCCAGCGATATAGGCATTAGACCAGTGACCTTATGGACGTAGATCCGGATCGAGTTCAACGCCGCTTCATCGTGGCCGTGCACTATGAAGATCGACGGAACCTGCGTCGCGGGGGCTGGGTGATCCAGCGCAGCGTCCTCCGGCCGCTCGTATGGCGGAATTGGCGTCGAGGGATCTGTCAACCAGGCATCGGGATCAGCTTCGGGTTCCGGCGTCGATTCAACTTGCCATGAGGTAGGGATCTCTGATGCATCGCGCGCGTCCAAGTAGTCCTGGAAGAGCCTCCTTGTGCGAGCGGGTGCGCTGTTCTCGGTCCAGGTAGGCAGGTCTGGCATCGAATCCGCAAACAGTTCCATTCGCCCTGCTTCGCCGGAGTCTTCTTCGACCGCTTCGGACGCGAGAATCTGACGCACCACTTCCGCTGCTGCGTCGGGGTAATCGTCATCGCCAAACCCAAGTGAACGGTACAGGCGTGAATGTCCGTCGATGATGTCGCTCGTGCCGGTCTCGCGACCGAACACCCGCCATTCCGTGTCCGTCCACTTGTCGGCTGCGTACGCGGCGATGGCATTCTGCAGAGGATCAACACGAGGCATGCTCGGAGTATAGGGTCCGCGCCTGCCTCTCCGCGCACGCTGGACTCACGTGACTAGCCTCGGGCTTTCATGGCCGGGGTGGCGCGAGGTCGTGTCGGTGAACTGAAAAGTGCCCCTGAACTGGGATGGTATGGGTTCTTGAGGACCATTTCAGACTCGTTCGAGGAGCACCTTCCAGGTGAAGCAGACTACCGGTTCCTACCCGCGCCTGAGCGTCGACACGACCACCTCGCCAGCAGTCGGGCAGGCCGGCGGGGTGCTGGTCACCGAGACGATCACAGCCACCGGGCTCGGGCGCGAGCTGTCCGGCGCGTTGGCGCCGTGGCGTAAGCCGCTCGCGGTCCACGACCCCGCGAAAGTCATCACCGACCTCGCGCTCACGCTCGCCCTGGGTGGGGACTGCTTGGCCGATATCGCGCTGCTGCGCGCCGAGCCCGGGGTGTTCGGACGGGTGGCCTCGGACGCGACGGTGTCCCGCACGATCGACACCCTGGCCAAAGACGCCCCGGCCGCGTTGAAGGCCATCAACGCCGCACGGGCCCTCGCGCGGGCCCGGGCGTGGTCGCTGGCCGGCACCGATGCCCCCGACCACGACGCCCGGGCGAGCGTCCCGCTGATCGTGGACCTGGACGCGACGTTGGTCGCTTCCCACTCCGAGAAGGAGCTCTCTCGCCCGAATTTCAAGCGTGGCTTCGGCTTCCATCCGTTGTGCTCGTTCATTGACCACGGCCCAGGTGGGACCGGTGAACCCCTGGCGATCTTGCTCCGCCCGGGCAACGCCGGGTCGAACACGGCCGCCGACCACATCACCGTCCTGAAGTCGTCCCTCGCGCAGCTGCCCGGCCACCGGCCCGGGACCCGCCCCGGGCGCAAGGTGCTGATCCGCATCGACGGGGCCGGGTCCACCCACGCCGTCCTGGACTGGCTCACCGGCCAGCGACTGTCGTACTCGGTCGGATTCTCGCTGCCCGCCCACACCCCTGACCTGCTCGAACTCATCCCCGACCACGTGTGGGCACCCGCACTGGACGCCCACGACGAGATCCGCGACGGCGCGTGGGTCGCCGAGCTCACCGACCTGCTGGCATTGAAGAACTGGCCCAAGGGCATGCGCGTGATCGTGCGCAAAGAACGCCCCCACCCCGGCGCGCAGCTGACCATCACCGACGTCGACGGGCACCGCATCACCGCGTTCGCCACCAACACCCGCACTGGTGGGCCGGGCACCCAGCTCGCCGACCTCGAGCTGCGCCACCGCCGCCGGGCGCGCTGCGAGGACAGGATCCGCATCGCCAAGGACACCGGGCTGCGCGCGTTCCCGCTGTTCGACTTCGCGCAGAATGAGATCTGGTGCGCGATCGTGGCCCTGGCGGTCGAGCTCACCGCGTGGATGCAGATGCTCGCCTTGCACGCTCACCCCGCCCGCCGCTGGGAACCCAAACGGCTGCGACTACGCCTGTTCACCGTCCCGGCGACCCTGGCCCGCACCGGGCGACGGGTCCTGCTCCACCTCGCCGACAAAGCGCCCTGGGCGCACCTGGTCGGCGAAGGAACCACACGACTACGCGCCCTGGCCGCCGCAGCCGGCTGACCGCCGCCACTCGTCCCGACAACCCCGCACGACCCCGCGACCTGGAACCGGCGCCCACCCGAGACGACACTCGGGCCCTCGTCAGGCCCCAACGCAAGAATCAACCCACCACGACAGCCTCAACGCCGCCGCGACCGAGCACAGCCGCCTCATGAAAGATCGAGGCTAACGCCCGACTCCGACGAGTAGTTCCGGTCCGATCACATGCGGCGGATCGGCCGTGTCGTCAACGGCGGCTCGTGGCGCACCACCGCAACGCTGCTCGCTCTCGTGCACGCCGAAGTCGTGCGGGTAGCGGAGATCCGCACAGCGCCCAAGATAGCGAAACAGGGTGCCGCGGAGGGGCCTGTGGCGCATATCAACCTGCTGGGACGAGTCGACGGGGGGCCAGTCGAGCAGCGAGAATCGCTCGTCGGCCGCTTAGTTCGCAGAGGTCTTCTCACATCCCGGATCCGTCCGCGAAAGGATGGCAGCATGTATATCCACCCGGGAGTGTGGGTCTCTGACCGCTATTGCGCTATGGGTCCTGACGGGGTCGAAGACCCGATGCTGACCGTGGTAGGACCGATGCTCGAGGGACAAAAGAGCTTCCAGTTCTCCGCAGCCCGGCCGGTTGCTGGCCACGACGTGCTCTCCGGGATCGAGCGGGCGATAGATGCGCTCCTGACTGAGGGCGTCGGCGCCGAGCCGATCGCCGCGATGCCGTGACCTCGGTCGCGGTGTGCCTGGTCCTTGGCGGGTCGGTGCTCCACGCTGTGTGGAACACCGTGGTCAAGCAAGCTCCCAGTGGCGGAACCCTCTTCGTCTGGGTGTACTCGACCTTCTCCGTGACGCTCCTGCTCCCCGTGGTGCTTTTCGGGGCGGCACGGGGGAGCACGATCGACGCCGTCGTCGTCAAGGCCGGCGTGGTGTCAGCGCTGCTGCACACGGCATACGCGATCACCCTGCAGCGGGCGTATACGCGAGCGGACATGAACGTCGTCTACCCGGTCGCGCGCGGCATGGGACCGGTGCTCGTCGTCGTCTTCGCGGCCGTCGCACTCCGACAGCACCTCACCATCGTCGAGATGGCCGGTGTGGCTGTCATCCTGGGAGGCGCGATCGTCGTCGCGTCACGCAGGTCAGGGGACCGAGATCTCGTCACCGTGGAAGCCCGACGCTCCCTGGCCGGGCCCGTGCGCGGTCTCCTCGTCGGGGCGACGATCGCCGGGTACACCCTGTGGGACGACCACGCGATGAAGGACCTCGGCGTCGATGCGCTGCCGTACTACACCTGCACAGCGGTCGTGCAGTGCGTGGTGCTCACGGTGCTGTGCTGGCGGCGCCGTCGGGAAGCCGTCGTCGTCGTGCGCCACTCCTGGCGACCCGCGCTCCTCGTGGCCGTCCTGGTCCCCGCGTCCTATGTCGCGGTGCTGTTCGCGCTCACGATGGCGCCGGTTGCTCTGGTCGCCCCGCTGCGCTCGACGAGCATCGTCTTCGGCAGCATCGCTGGATGGCTGCTCCTCGGTGAGCCCGCGGGTCGGCGGCGCCTGCTCGGTGCGGTCGTCGTGGTCCTGGGAGTGGGACTGCTTGTCGTGCCGAGCGGGTGAGGTCCTCATGCTCACCGGGCAGGCGCCGCCGGTCCGCCGCGCACGCCGAGGGTGCACCTGGTCCTACCCGTGCGAGCGTGAGGATCTCGGCCCCGTCTTCGGTGAAGGCGATCGTGTGCTCGCTGTGGGCGGTGCGGCAACCGGTCGCGCTGCGGAGGGCGGATTCAAGTGGTCGGTGCAACGGGCACTGTGAGATGAGGCGGAAGCTGATCACGGGAGGGTCCGGATGCAAGGTAGGCATGGTCATCTCAGCAGGGAGCAGAAGCAGTTCGCGCTGTGGTTGCACGCGAAGGGCTGGCGGCTGGTCGACATCGCGCGGGAGATCGGGTGCAGCGCGCCGATGGTCGGGCTCATGGTTCGTACCGGTCGCTACGTGGACGCCAAGGCGTTCGGGTGGGATCCGCGGTCGGGGTGCCTGACGATCGCAGAGCGTGAGCAGATTCTGGTAGGACTGGCCCAGGGCCTGTCCCTGACGGCGATCGCTGGCCAGCTGGGCCGTGCGGTCTCGACCATCAGCCGGGAGGTCGCTCGCGCCGGTGGTCGGGAGAAGTACTCGGCGTGGGGTGCTCACGAACGGGCCCGCGCCCAGGCCCGACGCCCCAAGGCGTTCAAGCTCGGGACGGGCCCGCTACTGCAGGAGGTAGCCACGAACCTCGAGCAGCTGTGGTCACCGCAAGAGATCGCCGCCCGCCTACGATTGGACCGCCCCGGCGACCCGGAGATGCACGTGAGCCACGAGACGATCTATCAGTCGCTGTTCGTCCAGGGCCGCGGCCAGCTGCGCCGTGAGCTCGCCCGCTGCCTGCGCTCGGGGCGGACCGCACGCAAGCCCCGCACAGCCGTTGACGGACGCGGGCGGATCCCCGGCATGGTCATGATCAGCGAACGTCCGGGTGAGGTCGAGGACCGCGCCGTTCCCGGGCACTGGGAAGGCGACCTCATCATGGGCGAGCAGAGCCGCAGCGCGGTCGCAACGCTCGTGGAGCGTTCGACCCGCCTGACCCTGCTGCTGCACCTGGGCGAAGGCAAGAGCGCCGAGCAGGTCGAAGTCGCGATGCGTGAGGCGATCACCGCGCTACCGGTCTCATTGAGACGCACTATCACCTGGGACCAGGGCGCAGAGATGGCTAAGCACGCCACGTTCACCGCTACGACCGGCATCCCGATCTACTTCTGCGACCCGCACTCCCCCTGGCAGCGCGCCAGCAACGAGAACACCAACGGGCTACTGCGCCAGTACCTGCCCAAGAGCACCGACCTCAGCCTGGTCAGCCGCAACGAGCTCGAACGAATCCAGGACAGCCTGAACGCTCGCCCCCGCAAGACGCTGGGCTACATGACACCATCAGAGAAGTTCGCAGAACTCGTTGCGGCCACCACTTGAATCCGCCGATCTTGAAGTCGGCGTCGGCTTTCTTCGCGGCGGAGCTCGACCGCCCACACAGCAGGTAGTTGCGTTCATCGACGAGCACAAGAGTGCTCATGGGGTCGAGCCGATCTGCGCGGCGTTGCAGGTCGCCCCGAGCACCTACTACGCAGCCAGGTCGCGCCTGGCCTCGGCGAGGTCGGTCTCCGATGCAGCCACGACCGCAGTCATCGAAGATGCTTGGATTCCAGCAGTCGTCGCAACGGTGTGAACTATCCGGGGCTCAGTAAAGCACTCATCCGCTCCGTCGGAGTGTCCCAGTCCAGCGCCTTGCGCGGCCGGTCGTTCAGTTCGTCGGCGATCGCGGCGAGTGCCCCGGTATCTTGAATGCGCAGGTTTGTGCCTTTGGGAAGGTACTGCCGGAGCAGCCCGTTGGTGTTCTCGTTCTGAATCGCCCTGGGTTCGGTGGAGTCGCCTGAGCTTGGGAACGAGGATGGACTCATGCCGAAGGAACAGAGTGCGGGGAAGCCGACCATGAGGCGGTACTCCGATCAGGAGAAGTCTGCCGCGGTCCGAATGGTCCGCTCGCTGCGAGCAGAGCTGGGGACCGAGCACGGCACGGTCCATCGAGTCGCGACACAGCTGGGCTATGGAGTCGAGTCGCTCCGGGTCTGGGTCAAGCAGGCCGACATCGACGAAGGCGTCACCCCGGGTGTGACGACCGACGAGGCTGCTCGGGTGAAGGCCTTGGAGCAGGAGAACCGGGAGCTCAAGCGCGCGAATGAGATCCTGCGGCGAGCAGCCCATTTCTTCGGGGCGGAGCTCGACCGCCAGAACAAGTAGCCGCGTTCATCGACGCCAACCGCGAGGACCTCGTGGAAGACAGTCGTTTGGGAGTCGAGCTCATCTGCACGGTGTTGCAGGTGGCCCCCAGCACCTACTACGCCAGAAGGAGCCGGCCGCCCTCGGTTCGCCAGGTCCGTGATGCTGTCAACGGGCCTGCGTTGGTGGCGCTGTGGGAGGCGAACTACCAGGTCTACGGGGCACGCAAGCTCTGGAAAGCAGCGGGTCGGGCCGGGATCGACGTCGGCCGGGACCAGATCGCCCGCCTGATGCGGGCCGCGGGGATCGAGGGCGTGCGCCGGACCAAACGGGTGCGGACCACCCGGCCTGACCCGCGCGCGGCCCGACACCCCGATCTCGTGGGCCGTGACTTCACTGCCAGCGCTCCGAACCAGCTGTGGGTGACGGACCTGACCTACGTACCGACCTGGGCCGGGGTCGCCTACGTCTGCTTCATCATCGATGCCTACTCCCGGATGATCGTGGGCTGGCGAGCGGCCCCGACGATGCGGACCGAGACCGTCTTGGATGCGATCGAGATGGCCCGCTGGTCACGCGGGGCGAACCTGCCCGGCCTGCGATGTCACAGCGATGCCGGCAGTCAATTCACCTCGATCCGATACGGGGAACGTCTCGCCGAGATCGGAGCGACCCCGTCGATCGGAACCGTGGGCGACAGCTATGACAACGCGCTGGCCGAGACCGTGAACGGCTACTACAAGGCCGAACTCATCCGTGGACCCGCTCGCCAACGGCCCTGGAAGACAGTCGAGGACGTCGAGCTCGCCACCCTCGGGTGGGTCCACTGGCACAACACCCAGCGCCTGCACGGCTACCTCGGCGACGTCCCACCCGCCGAGTACGAGCAGGCCTTCTATGCTGATCGAACCGACCGCCACCAGGTCGTCGGAATCCAATAGCGCGACTCTCCATCAGCCCCAGGGCGATTCATTCGTGCCGCGCTGCCATGGTGAGGCCCGCTCGCAGAAGTAGACCGCCATGTCCGTGGCGAGGGAGAAGGCCCGGTGCTCGCTCATCTCCGCTCCCTGATCCCAGGTGAGGGTCTTCTTCAACGAGGCCGGCATACCCTGCAGGGCGGTGATGACGCTGTCGCGAACAGCATCGGCAGTGCGCTCGATCGGGAGATGTCCGAGGACCACGTAGCGCGTGGTCCTTTCTACGAGGGTCGCGACGGCTGAACCGCTGCCGGCGCCGATGATCAGGTCACCTTCCCAATGCCCTGGGATCGTGCGGCCTTCGACGTCTGCGGGGCGCTGGGAGATCGGCGTCATCTCGTCGATGAACCTGCTCGTGCGCGTCTGCGGGTCACGGTGGGGTTTGCGGCGCGAACGACCGCGACGCAGTGAGACCGCCAACTCGCGTCTCAGCTCTCCGTGCGCGTGGACGTAGATGGCCTGGTAGATCGTCTCGCAACTCACGCGCATCCCCGGGTCATGGGGAAAGTCTCGCTGAAGCCGGTGGCGGATCTGCTCCGGCGACCATCGCTTCTTGAGCTTGGCGGCGACGTAGTCCCGTAGCGGGCCGTCGACGGTGAGCTTCGCTGTGCGCGGGCGCTCGCGACGCTTCACGGAGACGCGGTGCGCGGTGTGGGGCAGATATCCGCTCCTGCTGACGGTGTTGCGTCGCACTTCACGACTGATCGTCGAAGGCGCCCGCCCCATCGTCGCCGCGATCTTGCGGATCGACAGCCCCATCATCATCAAGTCCTTCAGCCGTTCTCGCTCGAGAAGGCTGAGATAGCGGGCGTCGATGACCTGCTCGACGCGGGCAATGGGGATACGTTCGCCTTGCACCCATGCGGTTCTCGGGCTCTTCACGTTCGCCAGGACCTCCTCGGGCCGGTAGAGCACCACTCTGCCGTCGGGGTAGATCCGACCCTTCGAGAACACGCGGATGCCCTTGTCCCAGTCCAGCGCCTGGTGCGATTCGACCCCCAGTCGAGCAGCGGCGTCGCGGCGCGACATCCCTTCCCGTCGAAGTTTGAGGAACCCCTGTCGCTTCGCGTCCGCGTAAGCGCCCGTGAAGATCCCCGCCTTATGCGCCCAGGCGTAGCACGTGACCCGGTTGAAGCCGAGTTCGCGCGCAACCGCCGATACGTTCCCGCTCACAGCGAGCCGTCTGAAGAACTCCGCCTTATCCTCCGGGGTGTGCTTGCGCTGCGTGCTCCGCGGCGTCGACAACCCCGCCTGCTTCATCCATCGGTAGCCGCGATCCGGACTCACACCGGCGGCCAGAGCAGCTGCCCGCACCGATCCGCCCCGGTCGATCAACGCCAGGAACGCCAACCTCTGCTGCTCCGTGTACTTCCTCGCCGGCATCTTCCACTCCTCGTCGCGGGCGTTGCGACGACTGCTGGAATCCAAGCGTTCACCGGAAGGGTCTACGCGGCCTTCGTCACCGACGTGTTCTCCCGGCGTGTGGTCGGCTGGCAGCTGTCGAGGTCGCTGCGCACCGACCTCGCCCTGAACGCCCTAGAGATGGGCATCTGGACCCGCAAGCGCGAGGGTCGCGACCTGTCGGGACTAACGCACCACAGCGACAGAGGAGTCCAATACGTCGCCGTTCGCTACACCCAGCGCCTCGCTGAGGCCGGCGCCGTCGCCTCGGTCGGCACCACCGGCGACTCCTACGACAATGCCCTGGCCGAGGCGTTCAACTCCCTGTTCAAGGCCGAGCTCGTGCGCAACAAAGGCCCCTGGAAGAGCATCGACGACCTCGAGATCGCCACAGCCGAGTACATCGACTGGTTCAACCACCGACGACTGCACGGCGAGATCGGCCTAATCCCACCCACCGAGCACGAGACCAACCACTACCGCCACAACCCCGCTCCAACTACCGTCGAAGCGTCAGTTCCGAGCCTCCACTAAACCCGGTACGAGACGCCGGGGCCGCGTAAGCCCGCCCCCGAAAAAGTGCATCTATCGTTCCCGGAGACCGTACGGCCATCATCCGTCTCGCTCGACGTGCGGTTCAGCGATCGCCGAGGGTGCGCCGAGACGCTCGTACACGCTGCAGCCAGTCCACGATGAGTGCTTCCACGACAACGGGTCGGTCCAAGTGCACGTTGTGCCCCGCGGCGTCGAGAATGACGAAAGTTGCCCGCGGGTAGTGCTCAAGCCGGTTCGACGCGTCTTCGAAGCCCACGACGTGGTCTTGGCGAGCTGTGACGATCAGCACGGGCATCATGAACGGCTCGGGCGAGGCGTCTTCCGGCTCGACGTCGAACGCATACTGCTGCTCAATACGCGCTAACGCGGACCGATCGACCGAGGTGAGGCCAGGGTGCACATGCTCGAGGAACGTTCGGACGCCTTCGGGATGCTGCTCGACCGCTACCTCGACGTAGTCGAGGGCCGCGGCGCCCGCTCCCCGGACGGCGACCGGGTCCTCGTGCAAGACCGTCCGCGACGGCAGCGTCCGAAGCCGCTGTTGCGCGACGAAGACCCCGGCGAGCGTCGCAAGGCCGAGCACCTGCGGACGCAGGTCGTGCGCAACCTTCCTCGCCACCATTGCGCCGAAGGAGTTACCGAGGATCGCGAAGGGCTCGTCACCGAGCAGCTTGTCAATCTCATGTTCAACGGCATCGGCGATGTCACTGGTGCTCGCCACATCACCGATAGGAGTCCCGGCCGTGCCGGGCAGATCCAGGTAAACGCGTCTCCACCCACCGAGCGCACCAAGTGCTGGGTCCAACGACGTGAGGATGCGATGGTCCACACCGAAGCCATGGATCATCACCAGCGGAGTCCCTGCGCCTCGCTCAACAGCATGCATCCACCCAGGTTACAAAGAAGCATCACGCCTGCGATGAACGCGATCGGTGGTTGGGGGCCCACTCGTGCACGTCCAGGACCCCCTCACGAGACCAGAGCGGTGATCTGGTCAGGCCGGAACCCGGACCAGTGCCTGTCGCCAGCGACCACGACGGGCGCCTAGATGTTCTGTGTCATGACGCTGGTGACGCGACTGCCTCGGTCTGTGGACAACCGTTCACGGATGGGGCCGAACACCCCCTCCATCGAACCCGGTACGAGACACTTCCATCCTGCGACCAGAGGCCTCCCCCTTCCTCGCACCCACACCACCCGGCGTGTCGCCAACGTCGTGACCCACAACATCTACGCCCCGGACCGACGATGGTCGGCGGATCGTCCGGCCTTGATGGTCGACCTGTTCTTCTTCGCTCCGAGGCGCCTCTCGACGGAACCACGGGTGGGCCGGGTGGCTCGCCGTCGCCGCGGTGGCGGCGCGAGCGCTTCCCGAAGGAGCTGGGCGAGACGCTCGCGGGCTGCTGCACGGTTGCGAAGCTGGGCGCGGTGCTCCGAGGCGACGACGACGACCGCGTCGCCGACGAGCTGGTGCCGCAGACGGTCCAGGAGCCGTTCGCGCAACGGTTCCGGCAGGGCTCCTGCGGACGCTGACGTCGTCGGGACCCAGAGCAGCTCGACCCGGCTGTCGGCGGTGTTCACGCCTTGTCCACCAGGCCCTGACGAGCGAGAGAAGCGCCAGGTCAGCTCGCTCGCGGGGACGAGGAGGTCTGTGGTGACGCGCAGCGGGGTGTCCATCTCAGGCGGAGGCGAGCGCGGCCGCCGCCGCGAGGTACCGGTCGACGACGATCTGCGCGAGGAGCGGGTGAGCTCCGATGGGTGCGGAGACGATCTCAGCGCCCACGCGAGCGATCCCGTCGAGGAAGAATCCCGGTGCGAGGAGGTAGCTCGCGACCACGACGCGCCCGTGGGCCGGGCCCCCGAGCCCGGCGCGGGCGAGGTCTGTCGCGACACCGACGCGCGGCGTGGCGGCGGAGGCGTAGCCGACGCTCACCGGACCGTTCCACATCGCGTCCACCGATGCGACGACCTTCTCGACGTCCCCGGCAGCGCGCGCATCGCTCGACCCTGCCGCAGCGACGACGACGGAGTCGTCCTGCGACGCCCCGGCCTCGACGAGCCGTTCGACGAGGATCGACGCGAGGCGGTCGTCCGGGCCGAGGGCTCGGGCCGCGATCGTCGGGCCACCCGTCGCAGCACGGGTCTCCACGGCCGCAGCGATGTCGACGTGGACGTGGAAGCCACCGGACAAGAGCAACGGGACGATGACGACCCCGCGCTCTGGAGCGACGCTGCCCACGACCTCGTCGACCTGCGGGTACTGGACGTCCACGTAGGTCTCGAGGACCTCGACATCAGGGAGGAGCTCCCGGACCGCTGCCACGAGCTCAGCAATGATCGCCTGCCCTTGGACGTTGTCCGTCCCGTGAGAGCACGCGACGAGCACGGGACGGCCGCCGGTCCCCTCGATGTCGTCCTGGACGCTACCTGCCTGGCCGTTGGAAGTCGTCATGGAGCCATGATGCCGGATCGCGGGCCGTCTCGGGCTCCCGGACGAGGCTGCGTCTGTCCACAGATGCAGACGAACCGACCCTAGGAGCAACGAAGACAATAGGGTCATGGCCATGAGGCTCCTGAAACGACCCCGCTCGCTCACGACCGCTGCAGGGCTCGCCACCCTCATGCTGCTCACGGGATGCGCCACGGAACCCGAGGCCGACGCACCACAGACCGCGACGAGCACCCCCGCAGCGACCGACGACACCGCCACCACGACGCTGCCCGAGCCACCCGCCGCGCCCGAGAAACCAGCAGCGATGGCCAACGACGACGAAGCCGGCGCACGCGCAGCGGCCGACTACTTCCTTGCCCTCTACGCCTACACGGTTCAGTCCAACGATGTCACGCTCCTCGACGACTTCTGCTACGAAGCGAGCACTTTCTGCACAGCCGTACGGCTTGATCTGGAGGACGCCGAGAACACCGGTCAGGTACTCGCTGGCGGGGACCTCACATGGACGACCGAACCACAGGTCGAGCAACGAACTGACGCTTCCGCCTACATAGTCCAGGGCACCATTCACCAGTCCGCATCGCAGCTTGTCACGTCTGAGGGATCAGTCGTGGACGCATACGAGGCGGAGGACCTGGAGAGGGCGATCTACATCTACTGGGACTCCGGCGACTGGTACGGGTTCGATATCGCGGCGCCGAGCGAGACAGCAAGCGAGTGACAAGGAGCAATACGGCGATATTCCAGATCATGCTGTCTGCGGGACTCACGATGGGTTCGCTATCGCTCGGGCCGCTCGGGCCGCTGCATCTTCTGGCGACCGACACACCGTCACCGCCATCACCAGGTCGTACCTTCGGCGCCGCCACGAGCGGCGATGGCTTCAACGTCAATGGATCGTTTGAAGACTTCACCATCCAGCTCTCTGGACGGAAAACCCAGAAGGAGACCGTCCACATCGCCCCGGAGTCTCTCACCTGTGGCGGGCCGGGCGTGTTTGCCTCGGCGTGTGCGACCGTCGGGGCGAACGAGGCCGCCGCGCGGTGCGACGACCCGACAGACTTCGAGTTCGCGCCGACGACCATCAGCACGCTGGACGAGCTCGGAAACTGGACGGCACCCGTCCACAACTCCTTCATCGCCTGCGCCACGACGCCGGCTGGCGCACCCCCGGTGGTGTTCACCGAAGCCGACTTTCAGGCGCTGGCGATCACACCGTCAGCCATCGTCGTCGGCCCGTCAGGCGGATGGCTCCCCGTCCAGATGGACAACGTCGCCTACACCGACGCCACCCCGCAGACACTCGTCACCACCATCGTCGGTCAAGCAGTGACCGTCCGAGCCACCCCGACCCAGTTCACATGGAACTGGGCCGACGACAGCGCCCCGACAACCACGACAGACCCAGGCCGCGCATGGCCGAACCACACCGTCGCGCACCCCTACACCCGTGCCGGCGACTACACCGTCACCATGACGACCCGCTGGACCGGAGAGCTCTCACTCGACGGCGGCAGCACCTACCAACCCATCACCGGCACAGCCACGACCACCAGCACCGCACCCTCCATCACCGTCACCGAGCTCCGCAGCCGACTCGTCGACGACCTCGTCTACTGACTCGGCGAACCGGAACTCGGCCAGGTAGGCGGTAGAGACCGTCGGGGCTCATCCCGGACCATGGCTGAGCACCAGTGCGTTCTGGACGCTGGCGCCCGCGTCTGGGGCAACCTCGCCGACTAGATCCCCGGTCGCGGCGCACGCCTCGACGTGAGCGGCGCTGATCGTCCGTACCGCTGCCGCGACGACGTCCCAGAAGATCGAGCAATCCCTGCAAAGATGCAGGTCACAACCCCACCGGCCATCCATCGCCAGACACTTCCGGGACCCTGGGCAGGTGCCCTACGATCACCCCATGACTCGGACCTCTGCGAAGTTCGTCCTTTTTGCCCTGGGCGCTGCGCTCGTCGCCGTTGCGTGGGTCATGTTCACGCGCATCGGTGACGTCTTCGGGACCACGCTCTTCGACACCCTCGTCAAGGATCACATGGACTTTCGACCGCCGACGTTGCTCATCTCGACCCTCGCTCTGGCTGTGCTCGGCGTCGCCGTCGTCGTCTTCGCCGCGGGGATGAAGCGGTCCCACCACGACGCGGTCGAGATCTCCGTGGCTCGGGCAGACGTGATGCGCGCCTTCCTCGTTCTCGGTTCCGCCATGGCTGCGTTGGTCGGGATCATCTTCGCAGTCGTCCCTGGAGAGGTGGGGCGCACACTTCTCACGTCTCTCGCGGACCCGTTCCCGTCCTACCCGTCGATAGACACCGTCGTCTCGATGCTCGGCCTGATTGCCGCAGGAGCCTCGAGCCTCGTCGTCGGCGCACAGATGAGACGGTCCAGCCAAACAGTTTCTGCTCCCGCGATGACCCGGGGAGAAGCGGAACGTGCCTTGCTCATCTTCGGATCTGCTCACCTCGCCCTGGCCGTCGTGCTGCTCACGCTCGTCACCGACGGCATGGGACGTCCCCTTCTCGATTCATGGGGCTCCGGTTCCACCAGCGACCTCGGAGTCGTCGAGGCCATCGTGCTCAGCGCGACGATCGCTGCTGCCCTGCTCGGCACCGCACTCCTTGCCTGTGGTGCACGGATGAAGGCGCGTGACCACACCACGACTCGAGCCGACGTGGAACGTGCTGGCTTCGTCGTGGGTTCCGCACTGGTTGCTCTTGCCGTCCTGCGGCTCGTGCTCGTCCACGACGTCATGGGTTCCACGCTTCTCGAAGCCGTCGCGAACGGATCCACCGGATACGCTCCGTCGTTCCTGCGGGACTCGACGATCACCCTGGCTGCGGTCGGCATCGGGATCATCGCCATCGCCGCGACCATGAGGGCGGACCGCCGCCGCGGCCGCACGACCGATCGCTCAGCACAGGCGCTCGTCTCCTAGGAGACGAGCCAGGATGCCACGGGCCACAAGACTCTCAGGCTGAGAACGCCGCCGAGATCGCCGAGGTGTCCTCGTAGAGGCGCATGCGCGTAATCTTCCCTCCCGCGACGGTCAGGCGCATCGCGACGTCAGTGTGGAACGGGCGGCCGGTGGTGGCCGCTACGTGGTCGAAGACAGCGAAGACGACCGCGTCGTCACCTTCCGTGACGAGCGCCTCGACCGAGACGACGCTCCTTCCGGGTTCCAGCGCCGCCCACAGGTCGCGGAAGTAGTCGGGCACCTCGCTCTTGCGTGAACGCCTGCCAGCCCAAGGCGTCACCTTCCGGTCCCCCGGCACCACCCAGTCGATCGTCTCGGCGAACAGCTCTCCCAGCCCGTCAGCGTCCTGCGCCGCCAGCCGTTGCAGGAAGGCATTCGTCATGTCTCTGGGGGTGCCCATCGGGTGCTCCTTCGATCCTTGGGTGGTCAGAGACCACTATTGTGTAGTGAACGCTATAGAACTATAGCAGAACTGTAGTGATCGATATAGAATGCCACGATGGGACGACCCCGCACCTTCGACCGAGATGCCGCTCTAGACCAGGCGATGTGCCTGTTCTGGGCACGCGGCTTTGAGCAGACCTCCATCGCTGACCTGACTCAGGAGCTCGGCATCTCGGCCCCGAGCCTCTATGCAGCATTCTCGGACAAGCGGTCCTTGTTCGAGGAGGCCGTCGAGCGCTACGAAGCCAGTCCCCGATCGGTGACCACTGCGGGCACTCGTGGGACGAGCGAGCGCGAGGTGCTGACTGCGATGTTCGACGCTGCCACGCAGGAGTACGCGAGCGGAGAACACCCACGCGGATGCTTGGTCAACAGCGCACCGGAGCTCGCGGTCAACCGTGCCCAGAACCGCGCGACCACAGCAGCCCGGCTCCGGGAGGTAGCAGACGACGACGCAGCGGGCTGCGATCCAGAGACCCTCGCAGACTTCGCCCACGTACTGCTGGTGGGGCTCTCGTCCTACGCCCGCGACGGCGCAGACGAAGAGCACCTGCGTCGTGTCACCGACTTGGCTCTGCGTGCCGTGTCGAGACGACCGAGGCAGGATCACCACCAGACGACAGGCGCACCGACGGCGCTGCCGGTGCCGGTCACAGCAGACGTCGTGCGGCCGCCCATCGCGTGAGCTCGTAGCGCGACGACAGCTGGAGCTTGCGCAGCACAGCCGACACGTGGGTCTCGACCGTCTTGATCGAGATGAACAGCTCGCCCGCGACCTCACGGTAGGAGAAGCCGCGCGCGATGAGCCGCATGACCTGCTGCTCGCGTGCCGACAACCGGTCCAGCTCGTCGTCCCGCACCGCGACGTCCGCCGCCTGCGTCCCGAACGAGTCGAGCACGAAACCGGCCAGACGCGGCGAGAACACCGCATCGCCGCCAGCCACCTGATCGATCGCCGCACTGAGCTCCGGGCCAGAGATCGCCTTCGTCACGTACCCTCGCGCACCCGCCCTGATGACTGCCACGACATCCTCCGCCGCGTCAGAGACCGACAGCGCAAGGAAGCGCGTCTCACCGAGCACCTCCCCGCACCGCGTGAGGACCTCGGCGCCGCCCCCGCCCGCACCACCCGGAAGATGGACGTCGAGAAGCACCACCGTCGGGCGGGTCGCACGGATCACGTCCACCGCACCGTCGACGTCAGCAGCCTCCCCGACCACCTCGACGTGGGCGTCCAGGCTCGCACGCACACCCGCCCGGAACATGTCGTGGTCGTCCACGATGACCACCCGCACCGGCCGTGTACCCGTCGTCGTGCCTGTCACCGTCATCGTGCCCGCTCCTCGGTCGTGCTCTGCTTGTGGTTCGTGTCTGCCAACGGCATGCGCAACGCGATCTCGGTCCCGCGGTCCCCGTGAGAGACGACCGTCGCGTCACCGCCCTTGCGCTGCACACGACCGATGATCGACTCCCGTACGCCGAACCTGTCGTGCGGGATGAGATCGACATCGAACCCTGTCCCACGGTCACGGACGTACACCTCTGCTGCATCCTCGCTCACCTCGAGGTACAGAGACACCGGAGGCCCACCGTGCACCACCGCGTTGACGAGCGCCTCGCGGGCGGCCTGGAGCAGCGCGCTCGTCGCCTCGCTGGGCGGACAGTCCCCCACGACGACCACGTCGATCGACACCGGCTCGTCGCCCCCAGAGCGCTCCGTCAGCGTGTTCTCGACCTCCGCGACGAGCGTCGTCACGTCCGCAGCGAGCGAGGTGCCCGCAGCCGGACGGTCCTGGTAGAGCCACTCCCGCAGCTCTCGCTCCTGGTTGCGCGCGAGACGCGTGACCTCACCCGACCGTGCCGAGCTGCGCTGGATGAGCGCCAACGTCTGGAGCACCGAGTCGTGCAGGTGTGCCGCGATGTCGGCGCGCTCGTTCGCGCGCTCTCGCGCGGCACGCTCCTCACCCAGCTCCCGCCTCAGCCGCAACCACCACGGCGCCAGGACGAGCGCCACCCCGGCGAGCACCGCGAGCGCCGCGACCACCGCAGGGATGATCTCCGACCCGCTCATGTCCTGGCTCACGAGGAGGAGCACCCCGACGAGGACCAGCACGATGCCGCCCGTCAGCCGCAGCACGACGTTCGGAGTCCGACCGCCTGCACGAGTGAGCCACCGGCCCCGCTCGCTCTCGTCGAGCTGGCTCCACGCGATAGCGACCCCGACCAGAGCGATGAGGACAGGCAGCACCCACGACCACTCGATCGTCACACCGAGACGGCTCGCGACGAGCGCCACCGCTGCGACGACGAGGAGGCTGCCGACGAGGATGTCGCGGACAGGGACGTTCGCCCACCGGTCCTGACCTCGAGCGCTCCAGGCCGGCTGGCTGCGGGACGCGATGCGGGTCAGTGCCGGATCCCGCTGCTCGGCGGCGATCGCCACCGGGTCCCCGGTCGGCACGGTGACCCAGAGGAAGACGTAGGCGACGACGCCGAGCCCACCTGCGAGCGCGAGGAGCGTCGCCATGAAACGGACCGAGCGCACCGGCAGGTCGAGGTGCGCGGCCGCACCGAGGCACACTCCCCCGAGCAGCCGGTTTCCTGGAGGGCGGCGCAACGGGAGGCGCACAGGTGCCGCGCCGGGCTGTGCAGTCGATGGGGTCACCCTCTGATCGTCACACGTCCGCGACCGCTCGGAGGGGATCCCGACTGATGTTCAGGGTCTGCGCACCTGAAGATCAGGGGTGTCTCAGGGGAACACCCGATGGTCTGGGGCCGCTCGTGCGAGCAGGATCGTCCGTATGAACACCTCCGACTCCTCAGCATCAAGTTCCGCACCCGGGACGCACGGGGACGAACCGCCGACGCGGCCCGTGCGCTCCTCTGACAAGGTCGACGAGTTCTTCGACTCCGTCCGACGTGCGGGCGTCGTCCGTGCGCAGGACCGGTGGGTCGGTGGTGTGGCCTCCGGCGTCGCGCTGCGGCTCGGCGTCGATGCGCTCCTCGTCCGCGCCGCCTTCGTCGTCCTCTTCCTCCTCTCAGGGTTCGGGCTCGTCCTGTACGCCCTCGGCTGGGCCTTCCTGCCGGAACAGGCCGACGGCCGGATCCACGTCCAGGAAGCGTTGCGCGGCCGCTTCAGCTCGGCGCTCGCCGGTGCCGGGATCGTCTTCGTCGTCGGCGCGAACGTGGGTCCGGTCTTCGGCGGGTGGGGCGGCAACGGGAGCTGGCTCGGTGCGATGTTCTGGGTCTCCCTCACTGTCTTCGTCGTCTACGTGCTCGTGACCTACCGCACCAGGCGCACCGCGCAGCCGCAGTTCTACTCTGGGCCGGGCACGCAGGGCACGCCCGGTGCGCCCGGTGCGCCCGGTGCTGCAGCTGCTCCAGGTGCTGCGGGCGATGCATCCACGACCGCTGCCGCCGAGACCGTCCACGGTCCGAGCCTCCAGAAGCACGGACCGGTCGATCAGGGGTGGGGACACCCGAGCCCCGGCCAGGCGTGGTCTGGGCAAGCGGGACAAGCAGAGCAAGCGTGGCAGGCACGTAGTCATGCGACGCCCGGATCGCCGGGTGATGGCTCGTCGGGTCCGGGCACAGCGTGGGAGTGGGACGGGAAGCGCGCCGTGACGCCCCGGCGTTCGACGAGCGCCGGCATCGCGTACGTCGGCGCGGTCCTCGGTCTGAGCCTGCTCACCTTCGCGTCGTTGCTCGTGCTCGACAGGTACGGCGACCTCGCCTACAGCCCGTGGCTGACGGCCGCCGGCGTGTGCATCGTCCTCGCTGGTCTCGCCATCGTCGTCGCTGGTGTCCGGGGCCGGTCGTCCGGCGGTCTGAGCTTCCTCGCGATCGTGGCGATCATCATCAGTGCACCAGCAGCCTCGTGGTCTTCCGACGGGGGCTTCCTCGACGGCGCCAACCGCTCGTCGGTCGGGAGCAGCACCTTTGCGCCGACGACGGTCGAGGAGGCGTCCGACGGATACTCGTTCGGCCTTGGTGAGATCACGCTCGACCTCACGACGCTCGATCTCCCGCCCGCAGACGACCGTCCCGTGACGGTCCCTGTCGAGATCGGCGCAGGAAGTGTGACGGTCGTCCTCGCGGAGGGCACGTCAGCGTCGGCGGAGGTCACTCTCGGCGCAGGCCAGGTGTACTGGCAGGTCGACGACGCAGACACCATGCTCGGCGGCGTCGGCACCGACAGCGCAGACCTCGAGACCGACGACGTCCGCGACGGCGCGACACCCGACATCCACCTGGTCATCAAGGCCGGGGCCGGCGAGATCTTCATCAAGGAGGAGTCATGACCGACTCACAGCCCACAGTCCCCGTCCCTGGACCGGGGGCGTCCCCCGAGACCACCGAGCAGGCTGGGTCTGCTGGGCCGGCCCGGCGGCCGCACCGCCCGAGCACCATCATCTGGGGCTTCGTCGTCGCTGTCGTCGGCGCGGGCATCCTTGCCCGCGCGGTCGGCGCGGAGTTCGACGACGGGCTCGCCGTCATCGTCCTTCTCGGTGCGGCCGGCCTCGCGCTCGTCGGGACCTCGATCGCCTCGGTGGTCCGTCGGCGGTGATGTCCGTGCATGACGAAGGCCGGGACCCGTGGGTCCCGGCCTTCGTCATGCACGATCTGGTGCGGCTGTGTCAGGCAAGGGTCAGGACTGGTCGCCTGAGCTCTTTCCGGGCTTGTCCTCGACGGGCGGGACGCGGTCGGCCGGAGAGGCCCAGCCGCTGGAGGTGCCTTCGAGCTCCTCGAGACGTGCGTCGCCCTTCGGTCCTGCTGGCAGCTCGCTGCCGACGGTCGGCTTCGGCACCGGTCGGACGCCTGCCGGGGCGGGTGACGTTGCTCCGTTGACGCGCTCGGAACGGCTCATCCTGATCGGTTCGTCCGGTGCCGGAGGCACCGGCGAGGAGGCTGCATCCTTCTGAGCGGCCCTCGACTTGCTGCTCGACGAGCGCTTCCCGGTCGCTGCCGCGACGACGGGTGTCGCGGACGTCGCCGGCGCCGCGCTCGGACGGCGAGAGGCTGGCTCCTTGTCTTTCGTCGCGTCACTCGCGGCGTCGTCCTTCTGCTCCGGCTCTCCGTGAGCCTTCGACGACACACGCGTCGCGACCGGCGGCACGGCCGTCATCCCGGAGGGAGCGCCTCCGCCGGATCCTTCACCGGGGGCGGCGGGGGCCGCAGGCTCAGCCGGAGCAGCAGGGCTGCTCGTCGTCTCGACGACGACGGGCGGACCACCGGCGAGCCGGCGCAGCGCCCAGCCGACGAGGACGAAGAGCAGCCCCAGCCCGACGACGAGCGCGGCGATGCCGAACGAGACCACCGAGGTGAAGAGCGAGGCACGCAGGAAGGACGCGTTCATGACCGTGTCGCGTCGGGGATCGTCCTGGTCGAGCTCGGCGTACGTCTGTCCGTCAGACATCTCGAGCGCGTGGTTGTTGATGACGTCCGCCTGCGCGTACGCGGTGAACGGGTCGTTGACGAACCTGCCGGCGAGGAAGGACGCGTCCTCGGACACCGTGATGTCCTCTTGCGCGAGCTTGTACGAGACTGTCCACCAGGTGAGACCGCCTGCGACGATCAGAACGACCCCGGCGATCAGGGCGAGGAGCCCGACGACCCCTACCCCCTTGCTCTGTCTGATGGTGACCTTGCTAGACATCGTCTTCTCCTTGTCGAGGGTGTTGCGATCGTGCGTCCGCCGGAACGAATCGGTCGTCGGCGGATGGTGCGGTCACTCCCACTCGATGGTGCCCGGCGGCTTGCTCGTGACGTCGAGCACCACGCGGTTGACGTCCTTGACCTCGTTGGTGATGCGGGTCGAGATCGTCGCCAGGACGTCGTAGGGCAGTCGCGTCCAGTCCGCTGTCATAGCGTCCTCGGACGAGACGGGGCGCAGCACGATGGGGTGACCGTACGTCCGGCCGTCTCCTTGGACGCCCACGGAGCGGACGTCGCCGAGCAGCACGACCGGGCACTGCCAGATCTCGCGGTCCAGACCGGCCCGCGTGAGCTCTTCGCGGGCGATCGCGTCCGCGGCGCGAAGGATCTCGAGCCGCTCGGCCGTGACCTCTCCGACGATCCGGATGCCGAGGCCGGGGCCGGGGAACGGCTGGCGCCACACGATGACCTCGGGAACGCCCAGCTCGAGGCCGACCGCCCGCACCTCGTCCTTGAACAGTGCGCGCAGCGGCTCGACGAGCGAGAACTGGAGGTCGTCGGGCAGCCCGCCCACGTTGTGGTGGCTCTTGATGTTCGCGGCGCCCTCGCCGCCCCCGGACTCGACGACGTCCGGGTACAGGGTGCCCTGGACGAGGAACTTGACCTCGTCACCGTGCGCTCCGGCATCCTCGACGACCTCGCGGGCTGCGTCCTCGAAGACCCGGATGAACTCGCGGCCGATGATCTTGCGCTTCGTCTCGGGGTCGCTGACCCCGGCGAGCGCGGAGAGGAAGCGCGCACGGGCGTCGACGACCTTGAGCTGGACCCCGGTCGCGTCGACGAAGTCCTGCTCGACCTGCTCGGCCTCACCCTCGCGCAGCAGCCCGTGGTCGACGAACACGCACGTGAGCTGGTCGCCTACAGCCTTCTGGACGAGCGCGGCCGCGACGGAGGAGTCCACGCCGCCGGAGAGCCCGCAGATGACGCGGGCGTCACCGACCTGCGCACGGATGGCGTCGACCTGGTCCGCGATGACGTTGCCCGGGGTCCAGTCGGGCGCGAGCCCGGCGCCCTCGTAGAGGAAGTTCTCGAGAGCCTTCTGCCCGAGCGGAGAGTGCTTGACCTCCGGGTGCCACTGGACGCCGTAGAGGCGTCGGGCGGTGTTCTCGAACGCGGCGACCGGCGATCCTGCGGAGGTGGCGAGAACTTCGAAGCCGTCAGGTGCGCTGTGCACGGCGTCTCCGTGGCTCATCCATGTGGTCTGCTCGTCGGGCGAGCCGTCGAGCAGCGCACCGGCCCGGGTCACGGTCACGGGGGTGCCGCCGTACTCGGAGAGGCCTGTCTGCTCGACAGTCCCGCCGAGGGCCTTCGCCATCGCCTGGAAGCCGTAGCAGATGCCGAACACGGGCACGCCCGCCTCGAACAGCGCAGGGTCGACGAAGGGGGCGCCTTCGGCGTAGACCGACGACGGCCCGCCGGAGAGGATGATCGCCACCGGGTTCTTCGCGAGCATCTGCTCGACGCTCGACGTGTGCGGGACGATCTCTGAGTAGACCTTGGCCTCGCGGACGCGACGAGCGATGAGCTGCGCGTACTGGGCACCGAAGTCGACCACGAGGACGGGACGTGGCAAGGACGTTGGAAGTTGTGTCACGTGGACAGGATAGACGGACCCCAGCAAGGGGTCAGGCCTGGCCGGCTCCGGCGGACGTCCGTCCCGCATCGTCCGCGAGGGCCCGCGTGAGCGCCGTCCGCAGCCCGCGCGCCGCCGCTTCGGGGTCAGGGGCCTCCGTCACAGCGCGCACGACGACCACGCGGCGAGCACCGGCCTCGACGACCTGGCGCACGTTCTGGAGGTCGACGCCGCCGATCGCGAACCACGGTGTCGTCGGCTGCCCTGCTGCGACCTGCCGGACCGCGTCGAGGCCGACGGCCGCGCGGCCAGGCTTGGTGGGCGTCGACCGGACCGGTCCGACGCAGAAGTAGTCGACGTCCGGGTCGGCGTCCGCCGCCGCGGCCTGCGCGCCTCCCCCGGTCGAGCGTCCGAGGAGAGCCTTCTCTCCGACGAGGTCCCGGGCGACGGGCACCGGAAGGTCCCGCTGGCCGGTGTGCAGGACCGCGGCGCCTGCCGCGAGCGCGACGTCGGCCCGGTCGTTCACCGCGAGCAGGGCGCCGTGCTCGTCTGTCAGGTCCCGCAGCGCTGCCAGGAGCTCGAGCTCTTCCACGACGTCGAGCGACCGGTCGCGGAGCTGGACGATGTCGACGCCGCCGCGGAGCGCTGCGCGCACGAGGTCGAGCAGGTCGAGGCCGCCGCGTCGGTCGCGGCGGGCGTCGGTGCAGAGGTAGAGCCGGGCGTCCTGCAACCGTTCGCGCGGGCTTCCTGACGGTCTCGGTGACGGGGTCGGCTGCGCTGTCGGGTCCGAGGTCGGTGCCATGGTGCGGAAGTGTAGTGTGACAAGTGCACGGGAGCCCTGCACAGGTGGGGCTGAGAGGGCATTCCGCCGACCGTCGAACCTGCTCTGGGTCATGCCAGCGAAGGGAGCAAGCGCATGCGCGCACTCACAGTCTCGACCCCACCACCGGCCACCACGGTCTCAGACGTCCTTGTCCTGGGTGGTGGCATCATCGGCGCAGTCGCCTCGTGGCGCGCCGCCTGCCTCGGCCTGTCCGTCACGTGCCTCGACCCGTCACCGGGCTCGGGCGCGACGTGGGCTGCCGCGGGGATGCTCGCCCCGGTCACCGAAGCCAGCTTCGGCGAGCCGGACCTCACTGCCTTGTGCGTCGACTCGGCTCGCCGCTGGCCCGCGTTCGCCGCCGAGCTGGAGCACGCCTCGGGGCTCGACGTCGGGCTCGCGGAGAGCGGCACCCTCACCGTGTCGTACGACCAGGGCGACGCCCAGGAGGCGGGGCGCCTGCACGCGCTCCACGGCATGCTGGGTCTCGCGTCCGAACGGCTGACGCTCGCGGAGGCCCGCGTGCGCGAGCCGTTCCTCGGCAGCAGGCTCTCCGCTGCGTACTGGGTCAGCGGCGACCACCAGGTCGATCCTCGTGCGACGCACCGTGCGCTCATGTCGATCATCGACGGGCGCCCAGGGACCCGGTCGCGGGTGGTGCGCTCGGCGGCGGTACGCCTCGTGCGGTCGCCGGCCGGCGAGGTCGTCGGGGCCGTGGACGCGACGGGCGCGACCCACGCCGCAGGGCTCGTCGTCCTCGCTGCTGGCGCTGACTCTCCCGGGCTCCTCGGAGCGGTGCCGGAGGTCGTCGTCCCCACCCGGGCGGTCCGTGGGCAGACGATCCGGCTCGACTCTCGCGGGGTGCCCGAGTTCGGGCTGCAGCACGTGGTGCGCGGGACGGTCCAGATGCGTCCGGTCTACGTCGTGCCGCGTCCCGGAGGCGAGGTCGTCGTGGGTGCGACGAGCGAAGAGCGCACAGACCACCGGACACCGGCCGGGAGCGTCTACGCGCTGCTCCGCGACGCCCGTGCTCTCGTCCCGGGCGTGGACGAGCTCGACTTCCGCGAGGTGACGACCGGGCTGCGCCCCGGGACGCCGGACAACGTCCCGATCATCGGCCAGACGGACGTCCCGGGCCTGGCTGTCGCGACAGGTCACTACCGCAACGGGGTGCTGCTCGCACCGTTGACCGCTGCGGCGATCGACGCGCTGCTCTCCGGTGACGACGCGCTCACCAGCGCCCTGCCGGCCGCGCTCGCGTCAGCGGACCCCCGGCGGTTCTCCTGCGTGGGTGCCCACGCATGACCCGCGTCCTGCTCAACGGCCAGGAGCACCGGCTCACCGGTCCGGCAGACCTCGCGTCCGTCGTGGCGTCTCTCGCGCCTGCGCGTGCCCCGGCGCCTTCTGCGGGCGGGTGCGGGACTGCGCCCCCGACAGGCATCGCTGCTGCGGTCAACGACCGGGTGGTCCCGCGGTCCAGGTGGGCGAGCACGCTCCTCGACGACGACGACCGCATCGAGATCGTCACCGCGGTCCAGGGCGGGTGAGCAGGGTGGACACGGTCGGCGCGGAAGGCTCCGAGGCGACAGCCGTGCCGGATGCGCTCGTCATCGCGGGCGTGCCCCTGGGGTCGCGCCTCGTCATGGGCACGGGCGGCGCACCGAACCTCGCGCACCTCGAGTCCGCGCTCGTCGCCTCCGGGACCGAGCTGACCACCGTCGCGATGCGTCGGGTGACCCGGGACGCCGGGCCTCCCGGGGCTGGCACGGTGTGGGACATGCTCGCCCGGAACGGCATCCGCCCGCTGCCCAACACGGCCGGGTGCTTCAACGCACGCGAAGCCGTGCTCACGGCCGAGCTGGCACGCGAGGCGTGCGGGACCGACTGGATCAAGCTCGAGGTCCTCGCCGACGAGATCACGCTGCTCCCGGACCCGATCGAGCTCGTGGTCGCAGCCGAGCAGCTCGTCCGCGCAGGCTTCGTCGTGCTGCCGTACACGAACGACGACCCGGTCCTCGCGCGCAAGCTCCAGGACGTCGGCTGTGCGGCCGTCATGCCGTTGGGGTCCCCCATCGGCTCCGGGCTCGGGATCCTCAACCCGCGCAACATCGCAGCGATCGCGGACCGGTCCGCCGTCCCCGTCGTCCTCGACGCCGGGGTCGGCACGGCGTCGGACGCGGCGCTCGCGATGGAGCTCGGGTGCGACGGGGTGCTCCTCGCGTCTGCCGTCACGCGCGCAGCCGACCCGGTCCGCATGGCGCACGCCATGCGGCTCGCTGTCGAGGCAGGCCGACTGGCGGCGTCGGCGGGCAGGATCCCGCGCCGGGAGCAGGCTCTCGCGTCGTCGCCGACACAGGGGCTCCTCGACCTCGCGCTCTGACGCGCTCGCGGTCAGGGCCGCTCAGTACAGGGGCTGGCTCGGGTCGATCTCGCGGACCCAGGCCAGGACTCCGCCGTGGAGGTTGCCGACGTTCGTCAGGCCTGCTGCCCGGACGGCGTCGACGACCGCCTGCGAGCGCCCGCCCATCTTGCAGTAGAAGGTGACAGGACGGTCGCGCGGCACGTCCGCGAGCACGTTCCCCGCGAGGAGGTCGTCCATCGGCACGTGGACGGAGCCGGGGATGGAGACGATCTCGCGCTCGTAGGCCTCACGGACGTCGACGAGGAGGAGGTCTTCTCCGGCGGCGAGCTTCGCTGCGAGCTCGACGACGGAGAGGTCACGTCCAGCAGCGTCGGAGGCGGGGGCCTCCGTGGCTCCCGGGACCCCGCAGAGGACGTCGTAGTCGACGAGCTCGGTCACGCGCTCCAGCGCGGGGTCTGGCTCGACCGCGAGCTCCCTCCAGGTGAGCTCGAGGGCGTCGTAGACGGCGAGCCTGCCGAGGAGCGTGCGACCGGTGCCGGTGATGAGCTTGACGGCCTCGGTCGCCATGACCGAGCCGACCGTCGCGCAGAGTGCTCCGAGCACCCCTCCCTCGGCGCAGCTCGGGACGGTGCCCGGGGGCGGCGGGGTCGGGAACAGGTCGCGGTAGGTCACTGCGTCGACGCCGGCGGGAGGCGCGGACCAGAAGAGGCTCATCTGGCCCTGGAACCGGAAGATCGACCCCCACACGTACGGGAGGCCGAGGATGGTGCAGGCGTCGTTGACGAGGTAGCGGGTCGCGAAGTTGTCTGCTCCGTCGAGGACGAGGTCATAGCCTTCGAGGACCGTGAGCGCGTTCGCTGCCGTCAGCCGGACGGGGTGCAGCCGCACGTCGACGTCGGGGTTGACGGCGAGCACGGAGTCCCGCGCCGACTCGACCTTGCTCCGCCCGACGTCCGCCGTGCCGTGGATGACCTGTCGCTGAAGGTTGGAGGAGTCCACGACGTCGTCGTCGACGATCCCGATGGTCCCGACGCCCGCGGCCGCGAGGTAGAGGAGCGACGGGCTGCCGAGCCCGCCCGCACCGACGACGAGGACGCGGGCGTTCTTCAGCCTGCGCTGCCCGCTCATGCCGATCTGCGGGAGGCTCAGGTGGCGGGCATAACGAGCGAGCTCGGTCGGCGAGAGCGGTGCAGACTCGGTGACGAGCGGCGGGAGAGACATGCCTCGACTCTACCGACGGTGTGCTGGCTGTCGGTCGTCACGGGCACGTGTAGCCGCCGTCGGCGAACCCTGCCTGCTCCTCGAAATAGTTGCCGCACGGGTCGATGCCCTCCCGGAGGTACAGGGCCGTGAACGACGGGCCGAAGAGCCTCCACTGACGCACGTGCTCGAGCTCGTGCACGATCAGGCTGCTGTCCAGCACCTGCTGGTCGCGCGCGGTGAGGAACGTGTCGCCGTACGTCGTGCCACCACGCTGGGCGAGCACGGACGTCACACCGAAGCAGACCCACAGGCCCTCCTGGGGCTCGCACGTGGCGCCGTCTGCGAGGGCGTCGGCACGGTGCTCGACGCCCTGCAGGGCTGCGCGTACCTGTCGGTGAGCGGTGCAGAGCGAGGACCCGACGCCCTCGGTCGGGCACAGGCTCCCGGCGTACGGACCCGAGTCGTACGGCGCTGCGCCGCCGGCCGTGCCGGACGTCAGCACGCCACCGGACGTCAGCACGCCACCGGACGTCAGCACGCCACCGGACGTGAGCACGCCACCGAGCGCGAGGACGACCGCCACGGCTCGAGCGAACGTGCTCACGCCGCTCGGGCCGCCGCGATCTTCGCGTCGGCGTCAGCGTGCACACGCTTCTCGACGACGAACGACATGACGGGGACGACCCCGCCGAGCACCATGACGACGAGGCGTCCGAACGCCCAGCGCATCTTGCTCCACAGGTCGACGACCGTGATGAGGTACACGACGTAGATCCAGCCGTGGGCGAAGGGGATCCATGCGATGAAGCGCTTGGCGTCGGGCCCGATCCGCAGGCCGTAGACGAGGACCATCTCCACGCACAGCAGCAAGAGCATGACTCCGGTCACATAGGCCATGAAGCGGTAGCGCTTGAGCGCACCCTCCCCCGCCACGATGATCTTCTCCCGTGCGGCGCGGGCCGCTGCGCCCGAGCCGGGCGCGGAACCGTCGCCGACGTCTCCGGGCGTGGTCGGGGCGTCGGGCGTCGAAGGTGATGTCATGGCGTGCCTTCCGAAATTGCGTGGCCCGGTGTCGGTGCCACGACCTAATGTTAGTGATCGTGCGCCCCCTCCCCCTCCCGGATCCTGGGACCCCTCCCCTCACCTCACCTCTCGCGTTCCTCCTGTGGCAGGCACGCCAGCAGCGCGGTGTCCTTGCGCTGTCTGTCACCTGCGGCATCCTCACCTTCCTCTCGCAGGCGGTCACTCCCTTCGTGCTGGGCCACGCGCTCGACGAAGGGCTCGAGAAAGGCCTGGGACGCACCCTCCTGCTGTGGGCTCTCGTCATGCTGGGGGCCGGCGTGGTCCAGGTCGTGGCCGGCGCGTTCGGCCACCGCTTCGACGTCGAGAACTGGCTCCGGGCCGCCTTCTCGACGTCGCAGCTCGTCGGCGACACGATCAGTCGCAGCGGCGACGCGATCACCGAAGACCTCGCGACCGGCGAGGTCGTCTCGACGGTCGCCACCGACGCCATGCGCCTCGGCGAGCTCTTCTTCAACGCCGCCCGCCTCATCGGGAGCCTCGTCGCGTACGTCGGCGTGGCCGTCCTCATGCTCGTGACCTCACCGTCGCTCGGGATCGTCGTGGTCGTCGGTCTGCCAGTGGTCGCAGCCATCCTCGGTCTCCTCGTCAAGCCACTGCAGAGCAGGCAGTCGGCGCAGCGAGAGGCCTCGGGAAAGCTGACGACGCTGGGCGCAGACACGGTCTCGGGCCTGCGGATCCTGCGTGGCATCGGAGGCGAGGGCGCGTTCACAGACCGGTACCGGCAGCAGTCGCAGCGTGTCCGCGAGGCCGGCGTCCGGGTCGCGACGACCCAGTCCTACCTCGATGCGCTCCAGGTCCTCCTGCCCGGCCTGTTCGTCGCGCTCGTCCTGTGGATGGGCGCTCAGCAGGCCGTCGCCGGAACCATCACACCCGGCCAGCTCGTGACGTTCTACGGGTACGCGACCTTCCTCACGTGGCCGATGCAGAACCTCACGCAGAGCATCCAGATCACGACGCGCGCCTTCGTCGCGGTCCGCAAGGTCATCACGGTCCTCGAGGTGACCCCGGCGGCCGCCGACGCCCCCGCGACGAGCCCCATGCCCCCGCACGGCGTGGAGCTCCGGGACGTCGTGACGGGCGTCACGCTCTCCCCCGGGAGGATCTCCGCCCTCGTCAGCGCGCACCCCGACACCTCCGCGCGCATCGCCACGCGGATGGGCCGGTTCGACGACTCTGCCGAGGCAGCGACCCCCGTCCACCTCGGTGGGGTGCCGCTCGCCGACCTCGACAAGGACGAGCTCCGGCGCAGGGTCGTCGTCGCCGAGGCGACACCGCACCTGTTCTCCGGGGTGCTCCGCGACGAGCTGGACGTCCGTGACCGGGCGACCGACGCGCAGATCCTCGACGCCCTGCGGGTCGCCGACGCCCAGGACGTCCTCGACTCGACACCGGGCGGTCTCCTCGGCGAGCTCCCGGAGAAAGGACGCTCGCTCTCCGGAGGCCAGCGCCAGCGCGTAGCCCTCGCGCGCGCCCTGCTCACCGAGGCCGAGCATCTCGTCCTCATCGAGCCTACGAGCGCCGTCGACGCACACACCGAGGCCCGGATCGCTGACCGTCTCGTCACGGCCCGAGCAGGACGCTCCACGCTCGTCGTCACCGCGAGCCCGCTCGTCCTCGACCGCGTCGACGAGGTCCTCGTCGTGCGCGACGGCGCGGTCGTCGCGACCGGCACGCACCGAGAGCTCCTCGAGGGCGTCGGCGAGCACCACGAGCACTACCGCACGATCGTCGGGCGCTCGCTCGGCGAGGAGACCCCCTCCACCGTCAGCACACCCGAGGAGGTGGCACCGTGAACGAGTCGCGTCTTCCCGTCGCCGACGGGGCCACGGTCCGCAAGCACTCAGCGATGCTCCTGCGCGCGAACAAGCGGCCCCTCGCTGTGGTGGTCAGCCTCCACACCGTGGCCGCGCTCGCCGGCCTCGCGGGTCCGCTGCTCCTCGGCGGGCTGGTCGACGCCGTCTCCGAGGGCACCACGTCCGCCTACGTCGATCGCGTGGTGCTCACCCTCGTCGCCGCTGTCCTCGTCCAGACGGTGCTCATCCGCTTCGCGCAGCGCAACGCAATGATCTTCGGCGAGACCGTCTTCGCCGACCTCCGTGAGGACTTCCTCGCGACGGTCACCGAGCTCCCCCTGTCGACCGTCGAGCGCTCCGGCACCGGAGACCTCCTCGGGCGCACGACGAACGACATCGACCGGATCCAGCACACCGTGCGCTTCGGTGTGCCACGGATCCTCGTCGCGACGGTGACGATCACGCTGACAGTCGTCGCAGCGCTCTTCACAGCACCGCTCGTCGCGTTCGCCATGCTCGTCGGGGTACCGATCTTCCTGGTCATCGGCCGCTGGTACCTCCGACGCGCGGCACCGGCCTACCAGCGCGAGTCGGCCTCGTACGCGACGCTCAACGGGACGATCACCGAGTCTGTCGAAGGCACCCGGACGGTCGACGCCCTCGGGCTCGGCGAACGCCGGCGCGAGCGGGTGCGCGCGAACCTGCGCGAGGCGTTCGCCGCGGAGAGCCGCACCCTGAACCTGCGCACCGTCCTCATCCCCGGGATGGACAGCGCCTTCGTCATCGCGCCCATCGCCGTGCTCCTGTGGGGGGCCTTCCTCATCTCCCACGGCACGGTCACCATCGGTGCGGTGACCACGGTCGTGCTCTACTCGATGCAGCTCATCGGCCCCATCTGGGAGCTGATCTTCTGGCTCGACGAGGCACAGGTCGCCACGACGTCGCTGGCTCGGATCGTCGGGGTCGGGCTCGTCGCCCGCGACCGCGAGGCAGGCGACCGCACGCCGGGCGACGAGCACATCGTCGCCACCGGCGTCGAGTACGCCTACCGGCCTGGCCACAACGTCCTCCACGGCATCGACCTCGATATCGCGGTGGGTGAGCGGCTCGCCGTCGTCGGCCCCTCGGGCGCCGGGAAGTCGACGCTCGGACGCATGCTCGCCGGCATCCACCCGCCCACCGGCGGCTCCGTCAAGGTGGGCGGCGTCCCGCTCGTCGAGCTGCCGCTCGAAGGTCTGCGCCGTCACGTCGCCCTCGTGACACAGGAGCACCACGTGTTTGTCGGGACCATCGCGGAGAACCTCCAGCTCGCCGACGCGACGGCGGACGACGCCGCGCTCCTCGCAGCGCTGGAAGCGGTCGACGCCCGCACGTGGGTCGAGGCCCTCGACGCAGGCCTCGCGACCGAGGTGGGGTCGGGCGGGTTCGTGCTCACGCCTGCGCAGGCGCAGCAGGTCGCGCTCGCTCGGCTCGTCCTCCTCGACCCGCACACCCTCGTCCTCGACGAGGCCACCTCGCTCCTCGACCCACGGGCGGCACGCCACCTGGAGCGCTCGCTCAACGCGGTCCTGTCCGGGCGCACGGTCGTCGCGATCGCGCACCGGCTGCACACGGCGCACGACGCCGACCGTGTCGCGGTCGTCGACGGCGGTCGGATCACCGAGATCGGATCGCACGACGAGCTCGTGGCCGCCGACGGCGACTACGCCCGGCTCTGGCACAGCTGGCAGCAGGCCTGACAGGACCCGTCGTCCCAGGCCGTTCACAGGGAGGTATGGCTCACTTGTCCGTTCACGCACCCCACCAGGACGCACGGGTCTCGAGCGCCCCGTGCGGCGCACCGGACGGAGCCTCAGATGAGCAAGCAGAAGTGGATCGTGACAGTCGTCGTGGTCGTGACCGTCGTCCTCCTCGTCATCGGCGGCACAGCGCTGTACGCGAAGACCCAGAACGACCAGGCCCCGGACGCCCTCACGCTCTCGACCGCCGAACCGACCAGCGCAGCCAGCGCTGACTCCGGTGCGACTGGCACCACGACGGACCTCACCGGCGACTGGACGGTCTCAGACGGTTCAGCGGCGGGCTATCGCGTCGCCGAGGTGCTCAACGGCCAGGACGTCACCGTGGTCGGGCGCACGCCGGACGTGAGCGGCACCGTGACGGTCGACGGGACCGACGTCACGACTGCAGACGTCACTGTCGACATGACGACCATCACCACCGACTCGAGCAGCCGCGACGGCAAGTTCCTCAGCATCCTGTCGACGGACACCTTCCCCACCGCGACGTTCACCCTGACGTCGCCGATGGACGTCTCGGCGATCGTCGACGGTGTCGCGTCGGTCGAGGGAACCGGTGACCTGACCGTCGCTGGGGTCACCCAGAGCGTCAGCGTGGCGTTCGAGGCGCAGAGCACCGAGGACGGCGTCGAGGTCTCGGGCTCGATCCCGGTCGACTTCGCGGACTACGGCGTGGACGCACCCGACCTCGGCTTCGTCAAGGTCGAGAGCTCGGGAACCGTAGAGATGCTCCTCGTCCTCACGCGCTGACCGCTCGCGGGCCGAGGCCGACTCAGGCCTGGTGCCCGCCGACGGTCGGGCCTGTGCTCGGCGCAGACCGGGCGAGGGCTCCGAAGGGGTCCTCGTCCGGGTCGGCTGCGGACCCACGCGCCTCGTCGCGGACGAGACGCAGCCACAGCATCACGGCGAAACCACCGAAGATCCACCACTGCAGCGCGTAGAAGAGGTTCTGAAGATCGAGCCCCTCGCCACCCTCGATCTGTGGCCGGGGAAGCAGGCTGACGCCCTCGTCCTGGGCGGGGTCCGAGGACGCGAGGACGACGTATCCGGAATAGATCGGCCCGCCCCACTGCCCGGCGAGCGCGGCGGAGCTGATCTCATCGGTCTGGCCGGCAGGGAGGTCGCCCTCTCCGGTCGCCTCTGACGCTTGCACGTATCCCGTGACCCGGACCGTCCCCGACGGGGGGTCGAGCGCGGCCGAGTCTGCGGTCGGGACCCATCCACGCACGACCGGGAGCACCGGTGCACCTGAGAGACCGGCCCACGAGGCACCCTCGGTACCGTCGTCGCTCACGCGCAGCGGCGTGAGCACGAGATAACCGGTCTGCCCGTCCAGGGCACGACCAGCGACGAGAAGCTGCTGCGAGGCGTCGTACTCGCCCTCGACCCAGGTCTGCCGTCCGACGAGGTCTCCTGGGAACGTCGTCTGGGGCGGGAGGAGGACTCCGAGCCCTTCGGGCTCCTCGTCAGCGAGGCGAGCGGCTTCGTCCGCTGCGGCGTGCGTCGCCGCGAGATCACCGCGCTCGTACGCGCGATCCAGCTGCCAGACGCCGAGCCGGCCGCAGACGAGCGCGGCAGCGAGGAACACGAAGAGCAGCGCGATCATGCGGGGCTGGCGCGCGACGGCTCCGAACGACCTCCGTGCGACAGGGGCGGGTCCGGGGGCTTCTGGCACGATCTCAGGCTACCCCGGAGCCCTGTCCGGAACGTGTCAGATCCTCGCAGGTAAGCGCATCCCCGACCCTCGTGACCAAGGTCACCTGCTGTCGGTGTCGTCTACCACGCCCGACGCGACAGCCGGGGCACAAAAGGCCTAGTTCACGCCCGCCGCCGATACTGTTACATGAAAGTGTCAGACTCGAGCCGGTAGGAGATCTTCATGAGCACCACCGCACCCATCGATGCAGCGCAGCTGTCCGCACACCACCCCACGACTGCTCCTCGACCAGGTGAGTGGCGGTCTCGACCTGTCGAGCCGCTCAGTGACGAGACGCTCCGCCGCGTCGACGGGTGGTGGCGTGCAGCCAACTATCTCTCCGTCGGTCAGATCTACCTGCTCGACAACCCTCTCCTGCGCACCGAGCTCGACCGCGACCACGTCAAGCCCCGGCTCCTCGGACACTGGGGCACCACTCCTGGCCTCAACTTCCTCTACGCCCACCTCAACCGGGCGATCCGCGAGCGCGCACTGTCGAGCATCTTCATCACCGGCCCAGGTCATGGCGGACCGGGCCTCGTCGCCAACTCCTACCTCGAAGGCACCTACACCGAGACGTACCCGGACATCACCCAGGACGAGGAGGGCATGCACCGGCTGTTCCGGCAGTTCTCCTTCCCGGGTGGCATCCCGAGCCACGTCGCCCCAGAGACGCCCGGATCGATCCACGAGGGCGGCGAGCTCGGCTACGCGCTCTCTCACGCGTACGGCGCGGCGTTCGACAACCCTGACCTCCTCGTGGCGGCCGTCGTCGGTGACGGCGAGGCCGAGACCGGCCCTCTCGCCACGAGCTGGCACTCGAACAAGTTCGTCAACCCGGCCAAGGACGGCGTCGTCCTGCCGATCCTCCACCTCAACGGCTACAAGATCGCCAACCCGACCGTCCTCGCCCGGATCAGCGAGGAGGAGCTGTACTCCCTCATGGTCGGGTACGGCCACACGCCGTACGTCTTCGAGGGTGGCTTCGACGGTGAGGACCACATCGCGGTCCACCAGCGCTTCGCCCAGCTGCTCGACGACGTGCTCAACGACATCGCGGCCATCAAGGCACGCGCTGCGGCGGGCGACGACTCTCGCCCGATGTGGCCGATGATCGTCTTCCGCACACCCAAGGGCTGGACGTGCCCGGCGGAGATCGACGGGAAGAAGACCGAGGGCTCGTGGCGTGCGCACCAGGTGCCGCTCGCGAGCGCCCGTGACACGCCCGAGCACCTCCAGGTCCTCAAGGGCTGGATGAAGTCGTACCGCGCCGAGGAGCTCTTCGACGCCGAGGGCCGTCTCGATGCCGACATCGCTACGCTCGCCCCGGACGGCGAGCTGCGCATGAGCGCGAACCCGCACACCAACGGCGGCCTGCTCATGAAGGACCTGCGCCTGCCGAACTTCCGCGACTACGCGGTCGACGTCCCGACGCCTGCTGGGTCGATCAGCGAGGCGACCAAGGTGCTCGGCACCTGGCTCACGGACGTCATCCGTCTCAACCCGGACAACTTCCGGATCTTCGGTCCGGACGAGACCGCGTCCAACCGCCTCCAGGCTGTCTTCGACGCGACCGACAAGGTCTGGAACGCCGGCTACCTGCCCAGCGACGCCGACGACCACCTCGCCCGTGCGGGCAGGGTCGTCGAGATGCTCTCCGAGCACCAGTGCCAGGGATGGCTCGAGGGGTACCTCCTCACCGGACGCCACGGCATGTTCAACTGCTACGAGGCGTTCATCCACATCATCGACTCGATGTTCAACCAGCACGCCAAGTGGCTCAAGGTCACCCGCGAGATCCCGTGGCGCAGGCCGGTCCCGTCGCTGAACTACCTGCTCTCGAGCCACGTCTGGCGCCAGGACCACAACGGCTTCTCGCACCAGGACCCCGGGTTCATCGACCATGTCGTGAACAAGAAGGCCGAGGTCGTGCGCGTCTACCTTCCGCCGGACGCCAACACCCTTCTCAGCACGTACGACCACTGCCTGCGCAGCCGGGACTACGTCAACGTGGTCGTCGCGGGCAAGCAGCCTGCGCCGAACTTCCTCACCATGGACCAGGCTGTCGCGCACTGCACCCGTGGCCTCGGGATCTGGGAGTGGGCGGGCACCGAGGTACCTGGCGAGGACCCGGACGTCGTGCTCGGCTGTGCGGGCGACGTCCCGACGCTCGAGGTCCTGGCGGCTGCGGACCTCTTGCGTCAGCACCTGCCGGAGCTCAAGGTCCGTGTCGTCAACGTCGTCGACCTCATGCGGCTGCAGGACGCGAAGGAGCACTCGCACGGGCTCTCCGACCGCGACTTCGACACGCTCTTCACCACGGACAAGCCGGTCGTCTTCGCGTACCACGGCTACCCGTGGCTCATCCACCGCCTCACGTACCGCCGCGCAGGCCACACGAACATCCACGTGCGCGGGTACAAGGAGGAGGGGACGACGACGACGCCGTTCGACATGGTCATGCTCAACGACCTCGACCGCTTCCACCTCGTCATCGACGTCATCGACCAGGTGCCGCACCTGCGGAGCAAGTCCGCGATCCTCCGCCAGAAGATGGAGGACGCCCGCCTGGACGCCCGCAAGTACACCCGCGACCACGGGGAAGACGACCCGGCCATCCGGGACTGGGTCTGGCCCGACGCGGGCGAGACCGCTACCGCCGTCGGCGGACCCCAGGGCACCGTGCCCAGCACAGCATCTACCGGAGGCGATAACGAGTGAGCTCCACCGCTCGAAGCATCTACATCACATCACCCGAAGGTGAGACCGGGAAGTCCACCGTGGCGCTCGGGGTGGTCGATCTCCTCACGCGGCGCGTGCAGCGCGTCGGGGTGTTCCGCCCTGTCACCCG
This sequence comes from Sanguibacter antarcticus, assembly GCF_002564005.1. Classification (NCBI taxonomy): domain Bacteria; kingdom Bacillati; phylum Actinomycetota; class Actinomycetes; order Micrococcales; family Sanguibacteraceae; genus Sanguibacter; species Sanguibacter antarcticus. The sequence continues at coordinate 2,001,647 of NZ_PDJG01000001.1, forward strand.
GAACGGCCCGAACCCGACCGCACCGAACGGCAAGGACGACCGCGACTACGTCGTCGAGCTGCTCCTGGCCCACGACGGTGTCGACCTCACCTACGAGCAGTGCGTGGGCGTCACGTACGACGAGGTCCACACGGACCCCGAAGAGGCGCTGTCCAAGATCGTCACCCGGTACCACGAGGTCGCTGCGGAGTGCGACGCCGTGGTCGTCGTCGGCACCGACTACACGGACGTCGCCGGGCCGACGGAGCTCGCGTACAACGCCCGGATCGCTGCGAACCTCGGCGCTCCTGTGCTTCTCGTCCTCTCGGGCAACGGCCGCTCTCCGGCAGGCGTGCGTCAGCTGAGCGAGGTGTGCGTCTCCGAGCTCGAGGCGAACCACGCCCAGGTCTTCGGCGTCGTCGCCAACCGCTGCGTCCCAGCCGATCTCGCGGAGATCCAGGCCGAGTTCGCTGCGCTGGACTCCTTGCCCGTGTGGACCGTGCCCGAGGAACCGTTCCTCATGGCCCCGACCGTCAGCCAGCTCATGGACGCTGTCGAGGGACACCAGGTCCTCGGTGACCCCGAGCTCCTCGGGCGCGAGGTCCTCGACGTCCTCGTCGGCGCCATGAACTTCGAGCACCTTCTCGACAGGCTCTCCGACGGCGCAGCCGTCATCGTGCCCGGTGACCGGTCGGACGTGCTCCTCGGGCTCCTCACCGCGCAGACGGCGAAGAGCTTCCCGTCCCTCTCGGCGATCATCCTCAACGGCGGGTTCTACCCGCCTGAGGCTGTCGGGCGTCTCGTGGCCGACCTCGCCCCGAGCGTGCCCATCGTGCGGACCGATCTCGGGACCTTCCGCACGGCGAGCGCTGCCGCAGCCGCTCGCGGCCGTGTGAGCAAGGACTCCCAGCGCAAGGTCGACACCGCCCTCGCGCTCTTCGAGCAGAACGTCGACGGCAAGGCGCTCCTCGACCGCCTCGACGTCCAACGGCCCGAGGTCGTCACGCCGCTGATGTTCGAGTACGAGCTCCTCAACAGGGCCCGCGCGGACCGTCGGCACATCGTGCTGCCCGAAGGCTCCGAGGACCGCATCCTGCGCGCCGCCTCGACGCTCCTCCAGCGGCAGGTCGCCTACATCACGCTCCTCGGCGAGGAAGAGTCCATCCGGGCGCGGGCCATCGAGCTCGGTCTCGACATCTCCGAGGCGAAGGTCATCGACCCTCGCTCGGGTGTGCTCTTCGAAGAGTTCGCCCTGGCGTACACGGAGATGCGTGCGCACAAGGGCATGACCGTGGAGCGGGCACGCGAGATCGTCAGCTCCGTGTCGTACTTCGGGACGCTCATGGTCCAGCTCGGCTACGCCGACGGCATGGTCTCGGGCGCAGCCCACACGACTGCGCACACCATCCGCCCGGCGTTCGAGATCATCAAGACGGTGCCGGGTGTCTCGGTCGTGTCGTCGGTCTTCCTCATGTGCCTCGAAGACCGCGTCCTCGTCTATGGCGACTGTGCCGTCAACCCCGACCCGACAGCCGAGCAGCTTGCCGACATCGCGATCTCGTCTGCGGCGACGGCCACCCAGTTCGGCGTCGAGCCGCGGATCGCGATGCTCTCGTACTCCACCGGGGAGTCCGGCTCGGGGGCTGACGTGGACAAGGTCCGCGCCGCCACCGAGCTGGTCCGCCAGCGCCGCCCCGACCTCTCGGTCGAAGGTCCGATCCAGTACGACGCAGCGGTCGACGCGTCCGTCGCCGCGTCGAAGATGCCGGAGTCGCTCGTCGCCGGGCGCGCCACGGTGTTCGTCTTCCCGGACCTCAACACCGGGAACAACACGTACAAGGCTGTCCAGCGTTCCGCTGGCGCCATCGCTATCGGTCCGGTCCTCCAGGGCCTGCGGATGCCCGTCAACGACCTCTCCCGCGGGGCGCTGGTCCAAGACATCGTCAACACCGTCGCCATCACCGCCATCCAGGCACAGGCACGGGCAGAAGCCCAGGCGCAGCTCCACGCCGCGGCGTCCACCTCCACCACAGCGCACGAAGGAGCCCACAGCTCATGAACACCCCCGCCGGAGACCGCCTCTCCTCGTTCAGCGCGCACGACGCGCACGGTTCGGTCCTCGTCATCAACTCGGGCTCGTCGTCCGTGAAGTATCAGCTGGTCAACCCCGTCGGTGGCGAGTCCATCGCCTCGGGGCTCATCGAGCGCATCGGCGAGGAGATCGGGCGCGTCACGCACACGTTCGCCGGCAACACGACGCGTCGCGACATGGTCGTCACCGACCACGGTGCCGCGCTGCGCATCGCGCTCGACCTGTTCACCGAGCACGGCCCGAACCTCGACGAGGCCGACGTGGTCGCCGTGGGGCACCGCGTGGTGCAGGGCGGCAACAAGTTCTCCGGTCCTGTCTTCATCGACGACCAGGTGGTCCAGGACATCTCGGACCTCATCCCCCTGGGCCCGCTGCACAACCCCGGCCACGTCCGCGGTATCGAGGTCGCGCGGGCGCTGCTCCCTGACGTCCCGCACGTCGCCGTGTTCGACACGGCCTTCTTCACGACGCTCCCCGCCGCTGCGTACACCTACGCGATCGACGCAGAGGTCGCCGAGGAGCACGGCATCCGCCGGTACGGCTTCCACGGGACGAGCCACCAGTACGTCTCGGGCAAGGTCGCCCGCGTCCTGGGCCGCAAGCTCGAAGACCTCAACCAGATCGTCCTCCACCTGGGCAACGGGGCCTCAGCCTCGGCCATCAAGGGTGGCGTGGCAGTCGACACCTCGATGGGCCTGACCCCGCTCGAGGGCCTCGTCATGGGAACGCGCTCAGGGGACATCGACCCGGCGGTCGTCTTCCACCTCCACCGCAACGCGGGCATGTCGATCGACGAGATCGACGACCTGCTCAACAAGCGCTCGGGCATCAAGGGGCTCGCCGGAGACAACGACTTCCGCGTCCTGCACGACCTCGTCGCTCAGGGCGACGAAGGGGCCAAGCTCGCTCTCGACGTGTACATCCACCGGCTGCGCAAGTACATCGGGGCCTACCACGCTGTCCTCGGGCGCGTCGACGTCATCACGTTCACGGCGGGTGCCGGCGAGAACGACGACATCGTGCGTGCGCTCGCCGTCGAAGGCCTCGAGAGCCTCGGGATCGCGATCGATCCCGCGCGCAACGCCGAGCGGTCGCGCGAGCCGCGCATCATCTCTCCCGACTGGACCTCGACGCTCGTCATGGTCGTCCCGACGAACGAGGAGCTGGCTATCGCACGACAGTGCATCGGGCTCATCGAGGGCGGCGAAACTTCACTCGCCTGAGTGCACCACTGACCGACCTATGGTATGTAAGATTTCCCCATGCTCATCGAACACAGGGGTAGCGTCCCCACCGTCCACGACTCCGCGTACGTCGCTCCGTCTGCTGTGCTCTGCGGTGACGTCGTGGTCGGGCCGGGCTCCCGTGTGCTCCACGGCGCTGTCGTCACGGCAGAAGACGGGCAGGTCCGCATCGGTCGTGACGTCGTCATCATGGAGAACGCCGTCGTCAAGGGACGGGCGAGGCACCCGGTCGTCATCGGTGACTCCGTTCTCGTCGGTCCGCACGCGCACGTGAACGGTGCGGAGATCCGCTCTGGTGCGTTCGTCGCGACCGGGGCGTCTCTCTTCCCCGGTTCCGTGATCGGCAACGGCGCCGAGATCCGTGTCAACGGCGTGGTCCAGGTCAACACGACCATCGACGCCGGCTCGGTCGTCCCCATCGGTTGGGTAGCCGTGGGGACGCCCGCGACGGTGCGGTCACCCGACCAGCACCGAGACATCTGGGTCGTCCAGCGAGAGCTCGACTTTCCGGGCACGGTGTACGGGGTCCCCCACGGCACGTCCATGCGGGGGATCATGGAGAGCCAGTCGGCCTTCTACGGCGCCCACCGCGACGACACGGTCGTCGGAGCAGAACCGGAGACCACGCAGGCTCCTCGCGAGGCCTCCGATCCTCTGCACGACGAGGCGCCCGACCACGAGCTGCCGCTCGAGCAGGTCGAGCGCCACCACGACGGTCAGCTCGAGGACTACGCCGACGAGCTGCTCGTACCGGAGCACGACCCCGCCCGCTGACCCCGGCTGCCCCGCCGTCGTGCCGCCTGCTAGAGGGCTAGCACCTGGACGACCTCGGGGCGCAGTGCTGCGACTGCTGCTGCGCGCGCTGCGTCGGCAGTGTCCGCTCCCAGCGCCGCACGAGCGACCGCCTGCGCCTGCTCACGCGTGTGCTGAGCGATCGCGTACCGGACGGTCGGCACGGCTGCAGGCGCCATGGACAACGAGGTCACTCCGAGCCCCGTGAGCACCACGGCCATCACCGGGTCGGACGCGGACTCTCCGCACACCCCAGCAGGCTTGCCGGTCCGCTCCCCCGCTGCGGCGGTGGCCGCCACGAGATCGAGGACTGCCGGCTGCCAGAGGCTGATGAGGTCCGAGAGCTCGCCGCACAGACGATCGGTCGCCATGACGTACTGGGCGAGGTCGTTCGTCCCCATGGACACGAAGTCGACCTCGGCAAGGATCGCTTCAGCCCGCAGGGCTGCCGCAGGCACCTCGACCATGACGCCGACCGTGCGGATGCCGTGGCGTCGTGCCGCCGCAGCGAAGTCGCGGGCCTCACCGACAGTAGCGATCATCGGTGCCATGACCCACGGCTCGACCCCGGTAGCTTCTTGCGCGTCGGCCAGAGCGCCGAGCTGTGTCTCGAGAAGCTCCGGGGCGGTGCGCACGAGGCGGTAGCCGCGGATGCCGAGCGCGGGGTTCTCCTCGTCCGGCTGCGTCGCGAACGCGAGGGGCTTGTCTGCACCGGCGTCGAGCGTCCGGACGACGAGCTTGCGTCCACCGAGCGAGGTGAGCACGCGCGTGTAGACCGCGGCCTGCTCCTCCCTGGTCGGGGCGGTGGCCCGTCCGAGGAAGAGGACCTCGGTCCGGAAGAGCCCGACCCCTTCGACCGAGCCGACGGCCAGGCGGTCGGCGTCCTCGGCGGTACCGATGTTCGCCAGCAGGTTGACGGGGTGCCCGTCGGCTGTGGCGCCTGCCGAGGTGTCTTCAGCGAGCTGCCGAGCCACGCGCGCCCGCTCGGCGAAGGCCGCTGCGGTCGCCTCGCTCGGGTTCGGTTCCACGGTTCCGGCCGCAGCGTCGACAGCGACGACCGTGCCTTCTGCAAGGTCCATCGCACCGGCCACCCGCACCACGCACGGGATCGCGAGCTGCCCGGCGATGATCGCCGTGTGGCTCGTCGTTCCGCCGCGCTCGGTGACGATCGCGAGGACGCAGCGCAGGTCGAGCGCCGCGGTGTCGGCAGGAGCGAGGTCGTCAGCGACGACGACCGAGGGCTCCGTGAGCACCGGCACACCAGGGGCCGGCGTCCCGAGGACGAGAGCCGCGACCCGGTCGCGGACGCTGCGCAGGTCGGTCACGCGTTCGGCGAGCATGCCGCCTGCCTTCGTGAACATGTCGGCGAACCCGCCGATCACGGCGTCGAGGGCGGTCACGGGAGGCTCACCGTCGCGTACACGGGCGAGCGTCTGCTTGCGCAGAGCCGGGTCCTGCGCCATCTGTGCCGTCGCTTCGAGGACGGAGACTGCGGCGCCCTGGGCCGTGGCTGCCTGCGCCAAGAGCCCGGCAGCGACGTCGTCGAACGCCTGCTCGACACGCTGCGCGGTCTCGTCACGGTCGGCCGGCACCGCCTCGTTCGTCGGTGCAGCAGGCGCGGGGCTCACCCGGACGACCGGGCCGATGACCCCGGCTCGCCCGACCCCGGCTCCCTGCAGCGTCACGACGCTTCGTCCAGGTTGCGACCGAGAAGGGCGGCGAGCTCGTCGAGCACGCGGTCCGCCTCGTCGCCGTCGGCCTCGAGGGTCACCTCGTCGCCGTGCGGCACGCCGAGCGACATGACGAGCAGGATGCTCGAGGCATCGACGGGCGAGTTCCCGCCGTGAGCGATCGTGACGTCGATCCCGGACTCCGTGACGGCCTGGGTGAAGAGCGAGGCGGGCCGGGCGTGGAGACCGGACGTCGAGGCAACTGCGACTGTTCGTGTGGACATGAGATCTTCCTTGATCGTCGGACTGGACAAGCTGGGACGTGGAGCACCGAGAGGGCTGTGCGGCCTGCTGGCCGCGACTCAGATCAGATAATCACGCGCACACGGTGCATCTCTGGAACCTGCCCGGCCCCGTCAGCAGAGAGACAGATCGGCGATGTGCTCATGTCACAGCTCCTTCAGGGTGAGGTGGCGAGACGGGTTGGTCGTGCTGGCCACGGGACCGAGGTCGATGTCGCTCGGGAGAGGGGCCGCGCTGCCAGGGAGGAGCACTGCGGCTCGTCCCCAGGCGACGGCGGTGCGCAGCGCACGGGACGGCTCGCTGTGCGCTGCGAAGGATGCGCTGAGGTAGCCCGCGAGAGTCGTGTCTCCGGCACCGACGGTCGAGAGCGGCACGAGCTCCGGACCGCCGGCCCACCACGAGTCTTCTGCGGCCACGAGGAGCGCGCCGTGCGCACCGAGCGAGACGAGCACCTCGTCGATCCCGTTCGCCATGACCTCGCGCGCGGCGTCGAGGACGTCCCCGACGGTCACGAGCTCTCGTCCGACGAGCTCAGCGAGCTCGTCGTCGTTCGGCTTGACCAGCGCAAGGCCTCCTGCGGCGACAGCTGCGGTCAAGGGCGTCCCGGAGGTGTCGAGCACGGTGCGGGCGCCGTAGTGTGCGCTGCGCAGCGCGACCTCGGTGTAGAAGCTGTCCTCTGCCCCCTGCGGAAGGCTTCCCGCACCGACGACGAGGGCCTCGTGACCGGCTGCGCGGGCGGCGCTCAGCTCGTCGTCGAGCGCCGAGAGCAGCTGCTCGAGCGCCTCAGCCGTGAGCGCAGCGCCAGCAGCGTTGATCTTCGTCGTGATGCCAGCGGCGTCGACGAGCGTGATGTTGCCGCGCGTCTCTCCGTCGATCGTCACCGGACGCACCTGGATGGACAGTGCACGCAGCTCGTCGACGAGGCGCGCTCCGTCCGCGCCTCCGGCGGGGAAGACAGCGATGCTCGGGACGCCGTTCGCGGCGAGCGCACGGGTGACGTTGATGCCCTTGCCGCCCGCGTCGACGTGCGTCGAGTGCGCCCGGTTGATGTGTCCGAGGACGATCGAGTCGGCCTCGAACGTGCGATCGAGGCTCGGGTTGGGGGTGACAGTGATGATCATGCTGTGAGCACCGCCAGTCCTGCGTGCTCGAGCTCGGCGTGGAGCTCGGTGTCGAGGCCCGAGTCGGTGATGAGCAGGTCGACCTCGTCGAGTCCCGCGACCTTGGCGAAGTCGGACCGTCCGACCTTCGTGTGGTCCGCCAGCACGACGACGCGCCTGGCTGCTCGGACCAGCGCCCGTTTGACGGCGGCCTCCCCGAGGTCGGGGGTGGTCACGCCCCGCTCGGGGGTGATGCCGTTCGTGCCGAGGAACACCACGTCGGCCTGGATGTCGGACAGCGCGCGCTCGGCCCACGGTCCGACCGCCGCGAGCGTGCGGCCGCGCACGGTGCCACCGATGAGGTGGAGGACGATGTTCACGCGACCGGCGAGGACCGTGGCGATCGGGAGCGAGCTGGTGACGACCTGCAGCTCGCGGTCGTTGGGAAGCATCTCGGCGAGACGGACGGTCGTGGTCCCGGCGTCGAGGACGATGGTGCCGCCGTCGGGGACCTCGTGGAGGGCCAGGGCTGCGATGCGCAGCTTCTCGGGAGCCAGCATCCCTTCTTTGTCAGCGATGCCGGGCTCGATCCCGAGCCGTTCGACAGGGATCGCGCCGCCGTGCACCCGGCGCAGGAGGCCCTGGCGCTCGAGGACGGACAGGTCGCGTCGGATCGTCTCGGGGGTGACCGCGAGCACGAGCGCGAGCTCACTGACGTCGGCCCGCCCGGCGGATCGCGCGACCGTGAGTATCTCCTGGTGTCTTTCGGGTGCGTACATGCTCAACCCCATCGTTGCTCCGAGTCGCCATCAACTCGAATGTCTGTATGGACTTGTCTACGCCCGTTTGTGTCCGAATGCAAGTGGGGTTGCGAGGATCCATCTTCGAACGGCGATCAATCGTCCGGACAAGCACACCAAATGCCACAGCTACCGGGGACCTCGTTCCCGGTACGGGCACGAACGGGCAGCGACCGCGGGCCCTCTCTCAGCGAGCCCGGACGCTCTTGAGCAACCGGAGCGACGACGTGAGGAGCCGTTGACCCCGGCCGTCGTCGAGCGCGAAGAGCGCGTCCAGCGTCAGGCCGGAGCTCGTCCCGCGCTGGACCGCCACCGTCTGCGCCTCCGTGAAGGCGAGGATCCCGTCGCTGCCGTGGCGTCGACCGAGCCCGGAAGCCTTCATGCCGCCCATCGGGGCCGCGACCGAGCCCCACGCGGCGGCATACCCGTCGTTGACGTTCACGGTCCCGGCCCGCACCGCGGCCGCGATCCGTCGACCTCTGCCGAGATCGCGCGTCCAGACGCTCGCGTTGAGCCCGAACTCCGTCTCGTTCATGACGGCGACCGCCTCGGCGTCGTTCGCGACGCGCTCCACCGTGACCACCGGTCCGAACGTCTCTTCCTGCACGCACAGGGCGTGCGGGGGCACCTGGTCGAGCACGGTGGGCGCATAGAAGAGCGAGCCGATGTCGGAGCGATGGACCCCGCCCGCGAGGATGCGTGCGCCCCGAGCGATCGCGTCGTCGACGTGCGTCTGGACGCGGGCGAGCTGCGCAGGCGTCGTCAGGCACCCGACGTCCGCGGAGAAGTCCATGGCCCCGGACAGCCGCAGCGACCTGACGCGCTCGAGGAACGCGTCGAGAAACGCGTCAGCGACCGCCTCGTGCAGGACGAGGCGCTCCACGGACATGCAGAGCTGGCCGGTGTTGCCGAAGCATGCGCGCACCGCGCCTGCCGCCGCGACCGGGACGTCAGCGTCCTCGGCCACGTACAGGGGGTTCTTGCCACCCAGCTCGAGCGTCGCTCCGACAAGGCGTTCGCCGGCACGTGCCGCGATGCGCCGTCCCACAGCGGTCGACCCGGTGAACGCCACATGGTCGACCTCGTCGACGAGCGCCGCACCGATCTCACCGCCACCGACGACCACCTGGAGCACGTCGTCGGGCAACCCTGCCTCAGAGAGCGCCGCAGCGGCCCAGAGCGCCGTGAGCGAAGTCTGCGGATCCGGCTTCAGCACTACGGCGTTGCCGGCCACGAGCGCTGGCAGGACGTCCGCCATGGCAAGCGTCAGAGGATAGTTCCACGGCGCGATGACACCCACGACACCCACAGGCCTGCGATGGACCACGGCCTGGGTGAGCAGCGGAAGCATCCCGCGCACACCGTGCGCCCGGAGGTACGCGGGTGCCCGGACACCGTAGTGCCGGGTCACCTGGGCGATGTCCGCGATCTCCTCGAACGCGTTGGCACGTGTCTTGCCCGACTCGAGCTGGATGAGATCGAGCACCGCGGACTGCCGGTCCAGGACGATGTCGTGGAAGCGCAGAAGGACCGCCGCACGCTCGCGCACGGGGCGTGCCGCCCACCGCGTCTGAGCATCACGAGCACGGTCGACCGCGCGGGCGACGTCGAGCACAGAGGAGAGCGGGAGGTCGGCGAGCGGCGCCCCGGTGAACGGCGCGAGGCTGCGGTGCGTGCCTGCGTCGTGCGAGGTCACGACGTGCGCAAGGAGCGGCGCGACGACCTCGGGTTCGAGGAGGAAGGTGGCCCGGGGGTCGTTCTCCGGGTCGATGAGGCCGTCGACGGCCGGGCCGTCGGATCCTGAGCTGCTCGACATACGGGCAGAGTACGCGCTGGCGACGACGCCCTGCACCCCGGGGACGCTCGCGACAGGTCGAACCTCGCTACGCCAGCCGGCGACCCAGGACGACGCACTCTGCGTCGCTGTACCCCAGCGCGGTGTAGAAGCCCTGGACCGCGGCGTTCGCCTCACGGACCATGAGCTGCGCCTTCTCCGCCCCCTGCGCCGCGAGCCAGGCCTCCGCCGCGACGACGAGCATCCGTCCCAGACCCGCGCCACGGGCGGGCTCGTCGACCGCGAGGTAGTAGAGCCAGCCGCGGTGGCCGTCAAAACCGGCCATCACGGAGCCGACCGGGGTCCGCAGCGCGTCGGTGTCCCCCCGTGCTCCCGGGCGCACGACGAGGATCGTCGCGGTGGGGGTGGACCGAGCGTTGTGGATGTCCTGGTACGGGTCGTTCCACGGTCGGACGAGACCGCTCGAGCGCCACAGGGAGACGACGGTCTCGACGTCGCAGTCGCTGATCTCGTCGACCTCGAAGCCGCCACGCGGCTCCGACGTCATCGAGGCTGGTAGGGCGAGACGACGACCTCGACGCGCTGGAACTCCTTGAGGTCGGAGTAGCCGGTCGTCGCCATGGCACGCTTGAGCGCTCCGACGAGGTTGAGCGTCCCGTCCGCCTGGCGTCCAGGGCCGAAGAGGATCTCCTGGAGGCTTCCGGCGGTGCCGACGTGGACCCGCTCGCCACGCGGGAGCTCGCGGTGGTGGGCCTCAGACCCCCAGTGCCACCCGTTGCCCGGAGCCTCCTGCGCGCGAGCGAGAGCGGCGCCGACCATCACGGCGTCTGCGCCGCAGGCGACCGCCTTGACCAGGTCTCCAGCTCGGCCCACCCCGCCGTCCGCGATGACGTGGACGTAGCGTCCGCCCGACTCGTCGAGGTAGTCGCGACGAGCCGCTGCGACGTCGGCGACAGCGGTCGCCATGGGCGCGTGGATGCCCAGCGAGATCCGCGTCGTGTGAGCGGCGCCTCCGCCGAACCCGACGAGCACCCCGGCCGCGCCCGTGCGCATGAGGTGGAGCGACGCGGTGTAGGTGGAGGCACCGCCGACCACCACCGGGACGTCGAGCTCGTAGATGAACCGCTTGAGGTTGAGGGGTTCTGCGTTGGCGGACACGTGCTCGGCCGAGACCGTGGTGCCGCGGATGAAGAACAGGTCGACACCGGCGTCGATGACGGTCTGCGAGAACTCCTGGGTCCGCTGAGGAGACAGCGCACCAGCGACCGTGACGCCTGCGTCGCGGATCTCCTTGAGCCTCTGCGTGATGAGCTCGGGCTGGATGGGAGCCGAGTAGATCTCCTGCATCCGCCGTGTCGCGACCTCAGGAGAGAGGTGGGCGATCTCGGCGAGCAGGCTCGTCGGGTCGTCGTAGCGAGTCCACAGACCTTCGAGGTCGAGCACGCCGAGCCCGCCGTGCTGGCCGAGAGCCACCGCGGTCGCGGGGCTCATGACCGAGTCCATGGGGGCCGCGACGATCGGGAGGTCGAAGTGGTACGCGTCGATCTGCCAGTCGACGGAGACGTCCTCCGGGTCGCGGGTTCGCCGCGAAGGCACCACCGCGATGTCGTCGAAGGAATAGGCACGCCGTCCGCGCTTGCCCCGGCCGATCTCGATCTCGTTGCTCACTGGTCCAGGTTACCGTCCCTGCACGCTGCCCGTTCCACGGTGCCGGGACGAGCACCGCCGCAGACGCTCGTGCGCCGAGTGTCGGTGGTCGCTGCGATGCTCGTACCGTGGCCGCCCGACGGCCGCGGCAGACAGCACAGACACAGGTCAGGAGCGCACGCGATGACATGGACCACAGGTCCCCTGCTCGGATTCGACACGGAGACGACAGGTGTCGACGTGACCCAGGACCGCATCGTCTCTGCGGCGCTGGTGCGCCGAGAGGCTGGCACGACGGTGGCGCGCACCTGGCTGATCGACCCGGGCGTGCCGATCCCCGACGAGGCCGCCGCGATCCACGGCATCACCACCGAGCACGCCCGCGCGTCCGGCGAGCAGCCTGCACAGGCGCTCGAAGCCATCGCTGCCGAGCTTGCGCTCGCGCTCCTGGACGGTGTCCCGGTCGTCGCCTTCAACGCGACGTTCGACCTGTGCATCCTCGATGCTGAGCTCGCACGCCACGGACTGCCGCTGCTCGCCGACCGCATCGGCCGCGAGGTCGCCCCGGTGATCGACCCGTTGGTCCTCGACCGCGCTGTCGACCGCTATCGCCGCGGGAAGCGCAAGCTCGTCGACCTCTGTGGTGTGTACGCGGTCGCCGACTCGGGCAACCTCCACACGGCCGACGTCGACGTCGTCGCGACGCTCGACGTCCTCGCCGCCATGACGCTGCGGCACCCCGAGCTCGCCGAGCTCGACCTCCTGGCCCTGCACGCCTACCAGGCCGCTGCGCACCGCACGTGGGCCGAGAACTTCAACGCGTGGCGGGAGAAGCAGGGGATGACCGGGCCGGGTGCGGGCCTGAGCTGGCTCAGCGGTCACCAGCAGACTGCTCGGGAGGCACCCACGCAGCCAGCTCGCGTCGACTGACGAACTCTCGTCGACGGCCCGTGACCGGGTCGTCGAACGCGAGCGACCGTGCCAAGAGCTGTACCGGCGCCGCGTAGTCGTCGGGGGCGACGTCGTAGAAGCTCGGGTAGAAGTTGTCGTTGAGGATCGGGCTGCCGATCGAGGCCATGTGCAACCTCAGCTGGTGGATCTTTCCCGTGCGCGGGTACAGCCGAAAGCGTCGGAGGACCCCCTGCACGGGATCGGTGCACTGGTCGAGCATCTCGATCCGCGTCTCGGTGTTCGGCTCCCCCGAGACGATCTCGGCCTGCAGCACGCCTCGCTCCTTGACGACCCGGTTGCGCACCACGTGCGGGAGACCGACGTCAGGCTGCCCCGCAGAGACGGCCTCGTAGGTCTTGACGACGCGTCGTCGCGCGAAGAGCTCCTGGTACCGGCCGCGGACCTCCCGGCGCTTCGTGAGCACGAGAACCCCCGCGGTCACCCGATCCAGCCGGTGCGCCGGACTGATCTCAGACAGTCCGGTCGCCCGGCGGAGCCGCACGACGACGGACTCGACCACATAGGCGCCTCGCGGCATGGTGGCGAGGAAGTGCGGCTTGTCGACGACGAGGAGGTCGTCGTCTTCGTGGAGCACGTCGATCTCGAACGGGACGCGGCTCTCGACCGGCGGGTCCCTGTACAGGCTGACCGCGCCTCCGGGGACGAACGGTGTGGTCTCGTCGACGGGCTGCCCCCGGTCGTCGACGACCTCGCGTCCTGCGACCTTCTCCCGGAGCCGGGACTCGTCCGCCGGGAACCGCGCGACGAGATAGTCCAGCACCGTGAGCCACACCGTGTGCTCGTCCGTGCCCGGCACGTGGCCAGGCCCGGAGGTCACGCCACGCTGCGGCAGCTGCAGGCGCACCGGGTTGAGCCCGTCGCGCACGGGCAGTGGCGGAGTCCGCACCCGGTGCCCCCTCGCAGTCTCTCCTGCGTGCTCAGCGACCGGTGTAGTTCGGAGCCTCGACGGTCATCTGGATGTCGTGCGGGTGCGACTCTTTGAGCCCGGCCGGCGTGATGCGGACGAACTTCCCGCGCTCCTGCAGCTGCGGGATCGTGTGCGCACCGACGTAGAACATCGACTGGTGCAGCCCACCGATGAGCTGGTGCGCGACGGCACCGAGCGGACCGCGGTACGGAACCTGTCCCTCGATGCCCTCAGGCACGATCTTGTCGTCGCTCGACACGTCCGCCTGGAAGTACCGGTCCTTGGAGTAGGACGCCTTCTTGCCGCGCGACGCCATGGCTCCGATCGATCCCATGCCGCGATAGAGCTTGAACTGCTTGCCGTTGACGAAGACGAGGTCGCCGGGGCTCTCGTCGCACCCTGCGAGGAGGGAGCCGAGCATGACGGTGTCCGCGCCGGCGACGAGCGCCTTGGCGATGTCGCCGGAGTACTGCAGCCCGCCGTCGCCGATGACCGGGACCCCCGCCGGCTTGCAGGCCAGCGACGCCTCGTAGATGGCGGTGACCTGCGGGACGCCGACACCGGCGACCACCCGCGTGGTGCAGATCGATCCGGGCCCGACCCCGACCTTCACGGCGTCCGCGCCTGCATCGACGAGAGCCTGCGCACCGGCGCGGGTCGCGATGTTGCCGCCGATGATCTGGACCCCGTTGAAGAACGGGTCGGCTTTGAGCGTGCGGATCATGTCGAGCATGAGCCTCGCGTGACCGTTGGCGGTGTCGGCCACGAGAACATCGACGCCGACCTCAGCCAGAGCGCGCGCACGCTCGAGCGCATCGCCGAAGAAGCCGATGGCTGCACCGACGATGAGACGGCCCTCGCCGTCCTTCGTGGCGTCGGGGTACTGCTCGGACTTGACGAAGTCCTTGACGGTGATGAGCCCGCACAGGCGTCCAGCGTCGTCGACCAGGGGAAGCTTCTCGATCTTGTTCTTGCCGAGGAGCGCGGCGGCGTCCTCACGGGAGATGCCGACCGGCCCGGTGACGAGGGGCATCGGCGTCATCTCGTCGCGCACCCGTCGCACCGCGAAGGCCGAGGGCGGCACGAACCGGAGGTCGCGGTTGGTGATGATGCCGAGGAGGATGCCCTGCTCGTCGACGACGGGCAGACCAGAGACGCGGTACTGGCCGCAGAGCGCATCGAGCTCGGCGAGCGTCGCGTCCGGCCCGACGGTCACGGGGTCGGTGATCATGCCCGACTCGGAGCGCTTGACGAGGTCCACCTGCTGGGCCTGCGCCTCGATGGAGAGGTTGCGGTGGAGGATCCCGATGCCACCGTGGCGGGCCATGGCGATCGCCATGCGCGCTTCGGTCACCGTGTCCATCGCGGCCGAGAGGAGCGGCACAGCGACGCTGATCTCACGGGTGAGACGAGCTGTCGTGTCGACCTCGCTCGGGATGACGTCCGTCTCGTTGGGCAAGAGCAAGACATCGTCGTAGGTGAGGCCGGTAAATCCGAAGGGGTCGTGGGACTGCGTGCTGCTCGACTCTCTCATGTGGGGAGTCTACGCATCGCGCTGACCGCTCGTCGGGCAGCGGCTGAGCTACCTCGAGATCGCGAGGACCTCGTGCAAGAGGCCGTGGAAGCTCCGCACCCGGCTGACGTTCGCTGCGAGCGGCAGGTCTGCCGCGGCATCGTCGCTGCTGAGTCCGACAAAGATCGGGAGGTCGGGCTGTGCGTCGTGCAGCGCGTGGACGATGCCGAGCTCGGGGCGTGTGAGCGACGTCACGAGGACGGTGGCGACCGGGCGGACCATGGTCACCAGCTCCATCGCTCGGTGCGCGTTCGACGGACCGGTGACGACACGCGCAGTGACCCCTTGCGCGACGAGCGCCGCGCCGAGCGCGTGCATCGCGAGCGGCTGCGGGTCGTCCACCGCCGAGAACAGCAGGACGATCTTGCGCATCCGGCTGGGGTGCGAGGCGCTCCCGCCGGACTCGACGTCGGCGCGTGCCTCGCGTTCCCGGATGAAGTCACCGAGGACCGTGAGCGTGGCGCTGGCGAGAAGGACCTCGGGAGCCTCGCCAGGCTTGGCGAGGACGGTGCGTGCCGAGAGCCTGCGCACGGTCGGCTCGACGAGCGTGGTCCACCACTCGGCGGGGTCTTGGTCTGCCTCGAGCGTCAAGAGCCGGACGCACGTGGAGAGGTTTCCTCGCAGCACGGCGTCCACGATGTCCGAGGACGTGATCTCCGGTGTCGCGACGGGGGCGGCGAGGCGGAGCGCAGGACGCTCCGGGGTGTCTGTGCGCACCGGGCGCAGCGGCGCGACCCCGGCGATCCCTGGCACAGCCCCTCTGGGGTCAGGCTTCTGCGGCTCGACTTCGATCCCGGCCGGGGTGTCGTGACCCGGTTGCGCCTCGGAGTCGGCGAGGGCGAGCGACTCGCGCAGCTCGGCCTCGACACGCTCTCTGGTGGTCGAGCTGAGGTCGAGAGCGAGAGCGGAGCGGGCGGCGTCCACGGGAGCGACTCCGTCGAGGGCGAGGCGCCGCATGACCATGAGACGCGCTACGTCGTCGTCGGAATACCTGCGGTGAGCGCCGGCAGAGTGCTCGGACGGGCCGAGCCCGTAGCGCCGGTCCCAGGTTCGCAGGGTGGCAGGAGCGACTCCGAGCCGGCGCGCCACGACGGCGACCGCGAGCCCCGGAGAGGTCGCCCCTGACTCCGCGCCGGTGTGCGGGTCATCGAGCGGTCGCACATTCGTCATGGGTTGATTGTGCCGAGACTGAGAGGCGAGTGCCACCTGAGTCCAGGACTTCGACCACTGCCCGGTTGTTCGAAGGTTGTTCACATACGGCCGGAATGTCAATTGCTGAACAACCCGACACTTTAGGACATAGCGTGCGGATCGGCCTGAACGTTGACGCTTTGACGACCGAGAGTCGGTGAAGCGCTTTGAAACTGTATCGATCCACCGGGTTGAACAACCCTTGAAACGGTTGTAGGTTGGGCGCAGCACAGAACGCGTCACAGTGAATCAGCACCCGGTGAAGCACCCGATCGATCGAAGGATGGAACGATGACTGAACTCTCGAGGCTCCCCGGACCCGTCATGGACCTCTGGGAATGGCAGTACCAGGGCGCATGCCGCGAGGTCGACGACACGCTCTTCTTCCACCCCGAGGGCGAGCGCGGAGCGGCGCGTCGCCGCCGCGCCGAGGCCGCGAAGGCCATCTGCAACGGGTGCCCCGTGATGATGGAGTGCCGCGAGCAGTCGCTGGCAGTCCGCGAGCCCTACGGCGTATGGGGCGGGTTGAGCGAGGACGAGCGGTCCGCCGCTCTCGCAGGCACCGCACGAACAGCACTTCGGAAGGTCGGCTGAACCTCCCCTCACTGGGAAGCGCGCCCACCGGGTCGCAGCTGCACGACGAGAGAGGCCCCGCAACCACATGGTTGCGGGGCCTCTCTCGTCGTGCAGCTGATCGAGACGATCAGGCGATGACCGCGAGCACGTCGCGAGCCGAGAGGATGAGGAACTCCTCACCGTCGTACTTCACCTCGGTGCCGCCGTACTTGCTGTAGATGACCTTGTCGCCGACAGAGACGTCGAGCGGGACGCGGTTGCCGTTGTCGTCGATGCGACCGGGGCCGACAGCCAGGACCTCGCCCTCCTGGGGCTTCTCCTTGGCGGTGTCAGGGATAACAAGACCGGAGGGCGTCGTGAGCTCGACTTCGAGAGCCTTGACGACGATCCGATCCTCGAGCGGCTTGATGGAGACCGACACGCGGACCTCCCCTTTCGCAGAGTGATCAGGACAGTTCGGGTGGGGCCGCGCCTCGCTCGATCGCCGTCGCGGGGGTCGATCAGGTGTGGTGCGGAACCACTGCCAAATCTATGCCGCCATTAGCACTCGGTCAAGGCGAGTGCTAGACCTCGACCCAGGAACCTCCCGCGAGCGTCGCCTCCTCTGCATCAGTCAGCGATCATGTTGCTGCGCTGCGACAGGTCGAACCCGGTCAGAGCCACTCGGGAGAAGGCGTCGAGGGACGCTGTCCTGGCCTCGAGGTCCGACCCCTCGGGGACGGTCCCGTCGGTGGCATAGGCGTCGTACACGTCGGGGTCCATGAGCTGGCTGGTCCGGTCTGCGGACCAGTTGTCGATCTTCCACCCGTCCTCCTGGACGACCGTGTACGACTGGTCACCCCAGACCACCCGAAGGATCTCCTCCCCCTCCGAGATCAACGACTGCACGATCTCGTACCGGTACTCGACGACCACGTCACCGTCGCTGCCGCCGTCCATGACGGTCTCGAGGTCGAGCTGACGCACCGAGAGACGAACACCGTCGTACGGAGCGGGAGCGAAGCCTGGCTCCTCGTCCATCCATCCGTCCGAGCTCGTGTTCGCACTCGAGTCAGTGCCTGATCGCGTCTCGTCGGTGATGGGAGCGCGGGCGTTCTCGGTGTAGCTCGGAAGGACGGTCTCCGTCCAGGCCTCCCGTGCGGTGTCGCTGGAGTCGTAGAGCATCGGGCCGTCGAAACCATTCTCGATGATGAAGGTCGTCGTGAAGTCGACTGCTCCGCGAAGGTCCTCTGCCGTGAGCGAGCTCCCGCTCGCCTTGGTGAGGTCGACGGCGAGAAGCGGGCTGTCCGGCGAGAGGACGGCACCGCTGTAGGTGCCGTGCTCGTCCGTCTCGTCCGGGCCGGCGATGATCCCGAGCTCCGCGTTCAGGCTGCCCGTCAGGCTGTCCGCACGAGCGGCCGCGGGCGTCGCATCCTGCGTGGGCGCAGCGGCCGGAGCGTCGGTCTCGGGCGACGCGCAGGACGCGAGAACGACGGTCAGGGCGAGTGCGGACGTCAGGGCGATGCGCTTCATGGGGCTCCAAGCAGTCTCGAACCGTAAGGCCAGGCTTGGGCACCTGGATCATCACGGGAGGATGAACGGTTGAGATGTCCATCTTAGTAAGAATGCCCGTGTGAATAACGGAGGCACGAGGGTGAAGGACGAGAGCCAGACAGGCGCACACGCCCTCCACACCGCCAGCCGTCCCGGTCAGGTGGTCGCGACGAGCGACGCGCCCGGGACGCGCTCCCCGACCGGGAGCACCTCGGCGAGCGTGTTGTCCGGCGGCGCGAGCGGGCAGGCCCATGCCGGGTCGTAGGCGCACGACGGGTTGTACGCGAAGTTGAGGTCGATGACCAGCCTGCCGTCCGCGGACGGTCCAAGGTCGGCGCCCTTGATCGTGTCGAGGAGATACCGCCCTCCCCCGTACGTCCCGCCGGCCCGTCCCGCGCTCGCGTCCTTGACGGGGACGAACAGGCCGCCACCGTACGAGCGCAGCGCCCAGAGCCCGAGCGAGCCCAGGCCCTCGAGCTCCACCCTCCCGATCCGCTCGAACGGCACCACGCCGTCGGTGCCGGTCGGGACGTCGAGGCGCCCTGCCGGCGCTGGGAGGACCTCGACCTCGAAGCGGTACGCCGGGTCGTAGGCCGCGACCTCGAGCCCGGTGAAGGACGTCTGAGCGTCCGGCCCCAGCGGAGATGCCGGGTGGGTCGCGAAGAGGTCGTCGCGGTCCCGCACCCAGGCCGCGCGGGCGGCGACCGGGTCGTCGAGCGCGATCGACCGGACCCGCGCATACGAGGCGGCCGTCCGTCGACGCCAGTCCATGACGTCGAGCACCGTGCGTGCTGCGTGCCCCGTCTGCGTTGCTTCTGCTCCCGTGTCCACAGGGTCGTCCTCCGTCGTCTGGGCCGACTGGTCGACCACCGGCGCCGGTCCGGCCTCTCCCGACGTGGTGTGATGTGACATGAAGCGGGGCAGCCAGCCGCAGCGTCCGCCGTCGCGCGCCGCCCCGCCACATCATTTCTCACCGCACGCATCCCCGCCGATCGGCGGGCCGACGAACGAGACGAGTCAGGATCCCGATGAGTGAGCCGTCCGACGCACGCGTAGCCGTCTACATCGACTTCGACAACATCATCATCTCCCGCTACGACCAGATCCACGGTCGCGGTTCCTTCCACAAGCACAAGGCGAAGAACCTCGTCGTGCAGCCTCCGGACACGGCTGCCGACGTGCGGCACCGCCTCCTCGAGGCGACGGTCGACATCGATGCTGTCCTCGACTTCGCCTCGTCGCTCGGCACCGTCGCGATCAGCCGCGCCTATGCCGACTGGTCGGTCCCCGTCAACGCGAGCTACCGCTCTCAGCTCGTCGACCGCGCCGTCGACCTCACCCAGCTGTTCCCGACCGTCGCGTCGATGAAGAACGGCGCGGACATCCGGCTCGCGATCGACGTGATCGAAGACCTCTTCCGGGTCCCGGACCTCACGCACGTCGTCATCGTGGCAGGCGACTCCGACTACATCGCGCTCGCGCAGCGCAGCAAGCGGCTCGGACGCTACGTCGTCGGCATCGGCGTCGCGGGTGCGACGAGCGCATCCCTCGCCGCTGCCTGCGACGAGTTCATGGACTACGACGCGCTGCCGGGGACAGCCGAGGACTCGCTCGTCGAGGAGCCGCCGGCACCGGTCGTGGAGCGTGCCCCCAAGACCCGCACCCGAGCGGCTCGGACCACCGAGGACAAGGCCGCGTCGAACGATGCTCCTGAGCCCGCAGCCCCGTCGCGCGCACCGGAGCAGACCGGCACGACCGAGGCACCGGCCGCGTCCCAGGGCGAGACGACGGACTCCGGCGTCCCGATCCCGAAGCGTGGACCGAGCGGGCTGCTCGTCCGCGCGCTGCGCCTCGGGCACGCCAAGGACGACGCGGAGTGGCTGGGCACGGGCGCGGTGAAGAACCACATGCTCCGGATGGACCCCACCTTCAACGAGAAGGCGCTCGGCTACCGGACCTTCACCGAGTTCCTGCGGTCCAGAGGCTCGTTCGTCGAGGTCGACGAGACGGGGACAGCCCGCAAGGTCAAGCTGCGCGCGGCCTTCCACCCCTAGCCCGACGCACCGTCGGCAGGCCCCGGGGGTCGCGGGTCGCGGTCGAGGCAACCGTGAAAGGATCACGGCATGGATTCCTCCGCGCTCGCGAAGCTGCTCGACCCGGACGGTTGGGCGCTGCTCAACGCGATGCCGCCGTATGACGAGAAGCTGGCGATGGTGCTCTCCGAGCGGCTGCGCGCGAAGGGCCTCGACCCTGAGCTGGTGGCGCTCGTCCTCACGCAGTCTCGGTTGCGCGGCAAGGCGCACAGCAAGTTCGGCGAGTTCGCGGACGGGATGCTCTTCACGCCGGCGGGGCTCGAGCAGGCGACCCGGCTCGTCGTGGCTGCGCGGCACGCTCAACGGTACGTCGCTGCGGGGATCGAGCAGGTCGTCGACCTCACGAGCGGCGTCGGTGCAGACGCCATGGCTTTTGCCGGCATGGGCCTCAAGGTCCTCGCGACCGAGATCGACGAGGTCACCGCGGCGATCGCGACGGTGAACCTGCGTGCGTTCCCCGAGGCTGTCGTCCGGTACGGCGACGGCCTCGGGCTCGACCTCGTCGCCGAGGGGCTCGCTGGCCCGACAACCGGGATCTACGCAGACCCCGCACGCCGGACCCGGTCGGGCAAGCGGATCTTCGACCCCAAGGCGTACGCGCCCGCGCTCGACGACGTGTGGGCGCTGCGCGCCGTGGTCCCCGCGGTCGGCATCAAGGTGGGCCCGGGGATCCCCCACGAGGGCCTCCCCGAGGACTGCGAGGCGCAGTGGGTCTCCGTCGACGGCGACGTCGTCGAGGCCGGGCTGTGGTTCGGCCCGTTGGCCCCGGACGGCCACGGGCGCACCGCGCTCCTCCTGCGCACCACCGGTGGGCGCTCCGACGCGCGGACCTTCCGCAGCGACCGCGCGCCCGGCGCCACGGAGGGCCTGCCTCCGGAGTGTGTCGACGGTGTCGCGGGGGTCGGTGGGTATCTCTACGAACCGGACGGCGCGGTCATCCGGGCAGGCCTCGTCGCCGACGCCTCACGCGTCCTCGGCGGGCGGCTCCTCGACCGCACGATCGCCTACGTGACGACCGACACGCCACACGCCGAGACGCACGACGTGCCGCTGGCCACCGGGTACCGCATCCTGGACGTCATGCCCTTCAGTCTCAAGCGCCTGCGCACCTACCTCCGCGAGCGGGACATCGGCCGGCTGACCATCAAGAAGCGTGGCACCGCCGTCACACCCGAGCACCTGCGAGGCCAGCTCGGCCTCAAAGGCACGCAAGAGGCGACGATCGTGCTGACGCGGGTCGCCGGCTCCCAGCAGATCCTCGTGGTCGAGCCCCTCGACCGTCCCGGGAGAGAGTGACGATGCACCTGCCCTTCGCGCACTCCGAACGATCGTCCGTCGGCATCGAGTGGGAGCTCGCGCTGGTCGACAAGGACTCGGGCGACCTGCGCCAGGTCGCGCAGACGATCCTCGACGCCGTCGCGCCCGCCGACGGGTCCCAGCACCCGCACATCCGTCAGGAGCTCCTCCTCAACACCGTCGAGGTCGTCTCGGGCGTGTGCCGCACGGTCCGCGAGGCGGGAGACGACCTCGAGCGCAGCATCGAGGAGATCCGCACGCTCACCGACCCGCTGCGGGTCGAGCTCATGTCCTCGGGCACGCACCCGTTCGCCCGGTGGACGCAGCAGAAGGTCACCGACAAGCAGCGCTATGCCACCCTCATCGACCGGACGCAGTGGTGGGGCCGGCAGATGCTCATCTACGGCGTCCACGTCCACGTCGGCATCGAGGATCGCGCCAAGGTCCTGCCGATCTCTCGCGCGATGCTCACGTACTTCGGTCAGCTGCAGTCCTTGTCCGCGTCAAGCCCGTTCTGGGGCGGCAAAGACACGGGGTACGCGTCCAACCGGGCGCTCATGTTCCAGCAGCTGCCGACCGCAGGCCTCGGGTTCCAGTTCGAGGAGTGGGACCAGCTCGAGGCGTACGTCGCTGACATGCTCCACACCGGTGTGATCGACCAGTTCGACGAGGTGCGGTGGGACCTGCGGCCGTCGCCGCGGTTCGGCACGCTGGAGACCAGGATCTGCGACGGCGCATCGAATATCACCGAGGTTCTCGCCCTGGCTGCGCTCAACCACTGCCTCGTGGAGCACCTGTCCACGATGCTCGACGAGGGCAAGGAGCTCCCGTCGATCCCTCCGTGGTTCGCCCAGGAGAACAAGTGGCGCTCCGCGCGGTACGGGATGGATGCCATCCTCATCCTCGACCGAGCAGGGAACGAGGAGCTCGTCACCGACTCCATCACGCAGTTGCTGACGGAGCTGGAGCCGGTCGCCGCTCGCCTCGGGTGCCTCGAGGAGCTCGACAGCGTGCGCACGATCATGCGGCGCGGCGCGGGCTACCAGCGTCAGCGCGCCGTCGCCCGACGCAACGGCGGCGAGCTCGGTGCGGTCGTCGCCTCGTTGGTCGCGGAGATGCGGGCGGGCAAGCCGCTCTAGGCTGCGCGGGCTCGGGGCGCGCCTGCATGCGTCGCCGCTCTCTACGCACTACTACTTGGCTATACCTACTACCAGGTATAGCCTGTGTCCTGTGAACGAGATCGCACGTGACCCCCAGCTGCTCAAGGGCATCCTTCCGACCCTGGTCCTCGCTGCGCTCACCCGCCACGAGTCGTACGGGTACGAGCTCGTCACGCGGCTGCAGGACGCGGGGCTCACCGAGATCGCACCAGGAACCGTCTACCCGGTGCTCGCCCGGCTCGAACGGGACGGCGACCTCGAGGCACGCCTCGTCGCCTCGCCGTCCGGTCCGGCACGCAAGTACTACAGCCCCACGCCCGCAGGCCGCACACGTCTCGCCGAGGGCACCCTCGCCTGGGATGCGCTCGCCCGCGTCGTGCAGACGATGACATCAGCCACCGACCCGACCACCGACGGAGACGACAGATGACCACCTCCCCCGACCGCACGCGTGCATCGGACGTCCTGCGCCGGGAGGCGTGTCTGGCGCACCTCTCGCTCTTTATGGACGACCTGCCACGCGCCCGACGCCGGTCGATCTACCGGGACCTGCGGGCAGAGCTCACCGCCGCCGCGCGCGAGGACGGCATGACCCGAGCAGTCCGGGACCTGGGCCCGGTCGCCGTCCTCGCCCACGGGTTCCGCGAGGCCGAGGGACGGCCCTTGCCGCACTGGATGCACGGCGCGATCGCGGCGAGCGTCCTGGCGGTCACCTGGGTCCTCACCACGCTGACCTACATGCTCGGCATCCTCGACGCGTCGTGGTCCGCAGCGGCAGACCCCGCGACGCCCGTGACGACCGGCTCGTACCTGTGGAACGACTTCACGGTCCGCACGTCCGGCGACGCTCTCTCCGTCGAGAG
This sequence comes from Sanguibacter antarcticus, assembly GCF_002564005.1. Classification (NCBI taxonomy): domain Bacteria; kingdom Bacillati; phylum Actinomycetota; class Actinomycetes; order Micrococcales; family Sanguibacteraceae; genus Sanguibacter; species Sanguibacter antarcticus. The sequence goes on from NZ_PDJG01000001.1 coordinate 2,025,233, forward strand.
CAACGGCCTCGGCTTCCTCGTGATGCTCGTGGCCTGCTGGGTCGTCGCGTTCGTCGTCGCGCGCGGGTGGCGCGCCTGGACCCGCTAGCAGCCCGTACCGACCGGGTACGCACCGACTGCGACGGGCAGGTGGCCGAGTGCAGGTTGATGCCCTCGCAGCACGGCGACGAGGGTGTCCAGCGTCCCTGCGTCCCTGCCGTAGGCCGCGATCTTCACCGGTGCGTTCGAGGTCTCAAGGACGTATGGCACGTCAAGGGCGACAGCCACGTCGCCCCCGAGCGCCGTGGTCGTACCGGTGACGAGCCGTACCTCCGAGTCTGCCGCCGCTCCAGGGGCCGCGACGACGAGCCCGCCGCGCTCCGCTGCCGCCGCAAAGGCCTCCTGAACGGCAGACCCGCCCCCGACGAGCCGGATCCGGTCACCCACGAGCGAACCGGTGCACTGTCCGGTGAGGACCGTCACGGCAGCGTCGCTCAGGGCACGTGCGGCAGAGCCCGCAGACCCGATCGTCCCCGGCCCGACAGGTGTGGTGTCCTGTGCCCGCGAAGCCAACGTCTCCTGCCAGCGCATCATCGTGATGACCCGCCCGGCCGCCTCGTCCAGCCGTGCCCGGGAGAGTGTGCCTGAACCCACCGCGTCGATGATCGCCTGCCGTGCGGCGACCGAGTCCACCGGGGTGAGCAGCAGGTCAGCCCCCGCTGCCAACGCCTCGACCGAGGCCTGGCCCGGCGCACGGCCAGCAGTGACCCCGCCCATGTCGAGGCCGTCGGTCACAGCGACACCGGTAAAGCCGAGACTCTCACGCAGATAGGCGTAAGCCGGAGCCGACAACGAGGCCGGCACCCCCGGCTGCCACGCCGTCACAGCGATGTGACCCATCATGATCATCGGCGCTCCCGTGTCGACCGCGTCGGCGAACGGGACCAGATCACGTGCCTCGAGCTCCGCCGTCGACGCCCCTTGGACAGGCAGCTCCGCGTGAGAGTCGACCGTCACGCTGCCGTGCCCAGGAAAGTGCTTGACCGCTGGCAGGATGCCCGCGTCGAGCGAGCCGGCGCTCTCCGCACCAGCGATGCGCGCGACCGCGTCGGGCGCCGAACCTGCCGATCGGGAACCGATCGTCGGGTCCGCCGGGCCGATCGTCACGTCGGCGACCGGCGCGAAGTTCATCGTGAACCCGGCCGCACGGAGCTCCGACGCCCGAGCCTCCGCGGCCTCGCGGACCACCGTCTCGTCGCCCGCAGCACCCGCCGCGGAGAACGACGGAAACTGGGTGAAGGGCAGGCCCAGCCGTTGGACGAGGCCGCCTTCCTGGTCGACCGCGACGACGACCGGCCAGGTGCGACCGTCCGCCGCGCCCGCGTCGGCGAGCTGGGCAGTCGTCGTCCGGACCTGGTCGACCCCTGTCACGTTGTCGCCGAAGAGGATCGCACCAGCGAGCCCGAGATCGGTGATCTGCGACGCGATCGCCGTCGCGTCAGGCCCCGCATAGCGCGCGACGATGACCGATCCGGCAACCCGTTCGAGCGGCAGCGCCGCGGCGTCCGCGACGCCCTGCGCCAGGTCCGCTTCGGTAGGTCCCCAGGCCAACCGGGGAGAGGATGCCGAGCCCGGCTCCTCCCCGGACGGTGTGCCCAGCCCTTCGGGAACGTCACCGTAGGGCACTGGTCGAGAACCGGGCGCAGGCGCCGCACCGACGTCGCCCTGCTCACCCCGTCCCACCACGACGAAGGCGGCGAGCCCGGCGAGAGCCGCCAGCGCGAGCGCGAGGAACCACGTACGTCGAGTCATCGTTCTGCCGAGAGCCGTCGTCATCACTCGGACGGGCTCAGATGCAGACGGTCGTCAGCGGCATGGACGAGTCCACGGGGATGTCCAGCTGTGACGGCTCGACGCCGGCCCGCACGACGGCGGAGCCGAGCGCCGCGATCATCGCCCCGTTGTCCGTACAGAACCGGATCGGTGGGATCCGCAGGGAGATCCCGGCCTCCGCACACCGAGCAGCCGCCATCTCCCGCAGCTGCGAGTTCGCGGAGAAGCCCCCACCGATGACGAGGGTGTCGATGTCGTGACGCTGGCAGGCGGCGATCGTCTTCGCCGTGAGCACGTCAGCGACCGCAGCAGCGAACGACGCCGAGACGTCGGCTACCGGGATGTCCTCGCCGTTGTCGGTCCGCGCCTCGACCCACCGGGCGACAGCCGTCTTGAGACCGGAGAACGAGAAGTCGTACATGTGCGCCGCCTGGTCCTTGGCCGCCGTGAGCCCGCGCGGGAAACGGATCGCGGTCGGGTCACCTTCGCGGGCCAGCCGGTCGATGTGCGGACCACCCGGGTACGGGAGGCCGAGGAGACGACCCACCTTGTCGAACGCTTCGCCCGCCGCGTCGTCGAGCGTCGAGCCCAGCTCGTCGACAGCGGTCGCGATGTCGTCGACCAGCAGGAGGGACGAGTGCCCTCCCGAGACCACGAGAGCCATGAAACGCTCGGGGAACTCGCCGTGCACCAGCTGGTCCACCGCAGCGTGCCCGACGACGTGGTTGACCCCGTAGAGCGGGCGACCGAGCGCGAGCGCGAGCGCCTTCGCAGCAGCAGCGCCGACGGTCAACGGACCGACCAGCCCCGGGCCCGCCGTGACGGCCACCGCATCGATGTCACCGAGCGACGCCCCTGCGCTCGCGAGCGCTCGTTCGATCGTCGGGACCATCGCCTCGAGGTGTGCTCGCGACGCGATCTCAGGGATGATCCCGCCGAAGCGGGCGTGCTCGTCGACGGAGCTCGCGACCTCGTCGGCGAGCAGCTCGTTGCCACGCACGAGGGCGACCCCCGTCTCGTCGCAGGAGCTCTCGATGCCAAGGACGAGTGGGGCAGACATGGCTCTAGGTTAGGCCACCCGGCTCGCTGCCGGATGCCGCCGGGCGACCGGGATCATTCGCCCACTGCGACCAGGAGCCTGGGTAGAGGGAAGCGTCGATACCGAGGCTGGCCAGCACCGCGACCTCGTGCGACGCCGTCACACCAGACCCGCAGTACGTGCCGATCCGCGGTGCCGCTCCTGGCTGCGCGGGTGCGGCGTCCGCATCGGTGATCCCGTGACCGGCGAACGCCTCGAGGAGCTCAGCAGCATCGACGAGCCGCCCGTCCGGACCGAGGCTCGCGACCGTCGGTGCGCTGAGCGCACCCGGGATGTGGCCTGCGCGAGGGTCGATCGGTTCGACGTCTCCTCGGTAGCGTTCTGCGGCCCGCGCATCGAGCAGGACCCCGGTGCGTGCGAGGTCGGCGGCAGCGTCCGCGTCGAGCACCGGCAGCTGACCTGCGCGCACCGTGATGTCCCCCTCGGCGACGACGACGTCACGCGACTCCGTCGTCCCACCACCGGCTACCCATGCGGCCAGGCCGCCGTCGAGGATGCGCACGTCGTCGTGACCGCCCCACCGGAGCAACCACCAGGCGCGCGCCGCAGACAGCCCGCCGATCGCGTCGTACACGACGACCGGTACCCGCGAGCGCACGCCCCAGCTGCGGGCCGAGTCCTGCAACGACTCGACAGACGGGAGCGGATGGCGTCCCGTCGCAGCGGTCGCCGGGCCGGAGAGCTCCGTCTCGAGGTCGACGTAGACGGCTCCGGGAACGTGTGCACCGAGGTACTGCTCGCGTCCGTCGTCCCTGCCGAGCGCCCAGCGCACGTCGAGGATCGTCACGGGCCGTCCGGAGTCGAGGATCCCGCGCAGCCCCGCGGGGCCGACGAAGACGCGGCTGCGCCGCTCGGACAGGTCGGCGAGCCGGTCGTTCATGCGTTCTCAGGCTCTCTGTCGGGGGTGGTGACGTCAGCAGTGGTGGTGGGGGCGCTCTCGTGCCCAGGGTCGGGAGCTCCTCCCCCGTGCGGAAGGTCGAGGCGCATCGTGTAGGCGTCCACGTCCTCAGGCTGGTAGTAGCGCTTGCGCACGCCCAGCCGCTCGAAGCCGAACTTCTCGTACATCGCGATCGCCGGGCCGTTGGTCACGGCGACCTCGAGGAGGACACCCTGAGCACCGAGCTCGCGCGAGCGGACTACGAGTGCCTCCAGGAGCCGGGAGCCGACGCCAGAGCCCTGGGACGCTGTTGAGACGCCGATCGTCATGATCTGGCTCAGCTCTCCGTCGAACCAGAGCCCGGCGTAGCCGACGACGTCCCCGGCGCCGACGCGGTCCTCAGGTACCGCCTCGGCGGTGATGTACCAGCGTCCGAGCGCACCGAGCTCCTCGGCGAGCATCCCGTACGACCAGGCGCTGCGACCGAACAGCTCGACCTCGAGCACGGCGACTCGGTCGAGGTCGGCTGCGCGCAGCGGTCGCACGAGGACGGTCATGTTGCGCGCTTCGACGCGGTCGGCACCTGTGCGTCGGGTCTGCGCAGGTAGAGCGGCTCCGTCGGGAGGGTCTCCCCTGCCGCGACCCTGGCGAGCGCGAGGCGGGCGAGCCATGCGGGGTCGGGCAGGCCCGGGCTCCCGTCCGGTGTGCGGGCACCGGCGAACGCCTCCGGGTACAGCTCGGTCCCCTGGCCGACGACGAGGGCGTCGCGTGCGTGGCCGTCGGCGACGACGTCGGTCGCTGCGGCGACACCGGGGCCGTCGGTCACGGTCACGGCGACCGCGCCGAGGACTCCGACCTCACCGACGGTGTAGCGGGCGTAGTAGACCTCGCGGCGACGGGCGTCCTCGACGACGAGGACGCTCGCGCCCTGGGAGAGCTCGAGCGCGTCTGCAGCCTCTGAGGCGACCGCGTCGAGGCTGGAGATGCCGTAGACCGGGATGCTCAGCGAGAACGCGAGGGTCTGGGCGGTGACGAGCCCGACGCGCAGACCGGTGAACGGAGCCGGCCCGGTCCCTACGACGATCGCCCGCAGGTCTGCTGGTTGCAGCCCCGCCTCGTCGAGGACCTCGACGATCATCGGGGCGAGGAGCTCGGCGTGCCGACGTTGCTCGACCACCCGGCGGCTCGCGAGCCGCGTGCCGAGGTTGTCGAGCAAGGCCACGGAGACCGCAGCGGACGTGTCGATCGCAAGTACTGCCACTCCCCCAGCCTACTGACTCAGAGGCGTGGATGGTGAGCCTGTGGGCAGGTGGGCTCCAGCCCACCTCGCTCCGACCCCTCGGAGGGTCACGCGGCGCGTGCCGACCTCGGCGTCCTCGACCGCCGATCCGTCTGTCGTCGCGTCGATCCCGCCGCGCGGACGCTCGATCGTGATGTCGAGGCGTTCTCCCGCGAGCGACTCGACGAGCCCCTGCCCCCACTCCACGACGGTGACAGACCGGTGGAGGTCCGCATCCAGGTCGAGCGCGTCCACCTCGTCGAGCGACCCGAGCCGGTAGGCGTCGACGTGGACGAGGGCGGGGCCCGTGGTGAGCGAGGGGTGCACCCGTGCGATGACGAACGTGGGCGACGCGACCTGTCCGCGGACCCCGAGCCCCGTGCCGATCCCCTGCGTCAGGGTCGTCTTGCCTGCCCCGAGGTCTCCGGTGAGCATGACGAGGTCGCCGGAGCGCAGCTCACGGGCGAGCTCACGACCGAACGCACGCGTGGCGTCCGCATCGGGGAGCTCGACAGCGACGACCTGCTCCGGGAGCGCGGTAGGTGCCTCGTCGCTCATCGGGCAGTCTCGGTGTCGACGTGGTGCCGGGGCACGCGTGCCCCGAGGCGGGTGGTGATCTCGTAGCTGATGGTGCCCGCGGCCTGTGCCCAGTCCTCAGCGGTAGGACCGCCGTCGGCTCCCGTCCCGAAGAGGACGACCGGGTCTCCGGCCTGTTCTGCAGCGCCCGGACCGAGGTCGACGACGACCTGGTCCATGCAGACCCGCCCCGCGACGGCGAGCGTCCGCGCAGCAGCGCCGGCGCCGACCCGGACCGGGCCGCCCGGGTGCTCGGGAAGGTGGCCGGACGCATGGCGGGGGAGCCCGTCCGCATATCCGATCGGCACGACCCCGAGGACGGTGTCCGAGGGGGTCGTGTAGGCGTGAGCATAGGAGACGCCCCGACCGCCCGGGACCCTCTTCACCGTGGCGAGCGACGCCTCGAGCGTCATCGCCGGGACGAGGCCGAACTCCTCGGGCCCTCCGATCTGCGGGACGGGCGAGAGCCCGTAGACGGCGAGGCCCGGGCGTACGAGGTCGTAGTGGGCACGCGGGCTCGTCAGCGTCGCGGCCGAGTTCGCGAGGTGCCGCACCTCGAGGTGAGCACCGGCGTCTTCGGCGAGCCGGACAGCGCGGTCGAAGACGTCGACCTGGGCGAGCACGGTCGGGTGCGCGGGCTCGTCGGCGAACGCGAAGTGCGACCAGATCCCGACGACCTCGAGAAGACCGTCGGTCTGGGCGGCCACGGCGTCTCGCAAGAAGGCCGGCAGATCGTCGATCTCGAGGCCGTTGCGCCCCAGCCCGGTGTCCACCTTGACGTGGATCCGCGCCGTACGGCCGGTGCTGCGCGCAGCCGCGACGACCTCCGCAAGCGCCCACGGTGCCGCGACCGACACGTCGATGTCAGCGAGGAGGAGCGCATCGATCGGCGCACCGGGAGCATAGAGCCAGGTGAGCAGCCGTACCGAGACTCCCGCGGCACGGAGCTCGAGCGCCTCGCTCACCTGCGCGGTACCGAGCCAGGTGGCGCCGCCCTCGACCGCGGCGCGTGCCGACGGCAGGAGACCGTGACCGTAGGCGTCCGCCTTGACCACCGCCATGACCTGCGTCGTGCGGTCTGCGTTCGGTCGGGCGCAGCCGACGAGCGCTCGGACGTTCGACCGGATCGCGGCGAGGTCGACGACCGCGCGTGCCGGGTAGTAGGTGCTCACAACCACCGATTCTCTCACTGCCGGCCGAGCGTGTCAGGTCCCCTCGATCACGAGGTCGGCCACGGCCCGCGTCGAGGCTGTCATCGACCGCGGACCCTCGCGCTGGGCGTCGTCACCTCGTGCGTCTGTCCGATGCGTGGTCCCGCAAGATCTGCGCGATCGTGCCCGGGAGCGCGTCGGCGACGTCGAGCGCCGAGATCGGCCCGCCCGGGTTCGCGCGGTGTGCGGCGAGCCCATGGATCAGGGAGGCCGCCGCAGCGAGCCGAGCGGGCAGCGCAGGCTCCTTCACGGCGGCCGAAGAGTGCGCGGCGAGGAGCGAGGCGAGGACGCCGGTGAGCACGTCTCCCGCACCGGCGGTCGCCAACCAGGCAGGCCCGTCCGCCTGGGAGTAGACGCACCCAGGACCCACGACGAGGGTCACCTCGCCCTTGAGGAGAACCGTCGCGCCCGTGAGCTCGCGAGCACGCTGCGCCCAGCGCAACGGCTCGGCTTCGACGTCTGGGCGCTCGACGTCCTCGCCGCGCGCGCGCAAGAGCTGGGCGAGCTCGCCCGCATGAGGCGTGATGACGACCCACGGCGGGCACGCTCGTGGCAGGAGCGCCAGCGCCCCCGCGTCGACGACGGCCGGCACCTTGTCACCGACGACGTCAGAGGACAGCTCGCCGGTCGCGTGCGCGAGCGTGTGCCGGATCCGTCCCTGCTGGGCACGGGTGGCGTCGTCGGTCGCCGGCGGGGCCGTGGAGATCCCTGGGCCCAAGGCCCAGGCCTGCACGCGGCCACCGGCAGGAACAGCCTCGGGGCGCGCCGCCAGCACCGCCGCCGTCACGTCGCGGGCACCGAGGTAGCGGACCATCCCTGTCCCGGTACGGATCGCCCCGGAGACCGTGAGCACAGCCGCCCCAGGGAACTGCTCGGTCCCGGCGACAACACCGACGACACCGCGGGTGTACTTGTGCGCGTCTGCTCCGGGCGGCGCGAGCAGCCGCTGGTGGACGAGATCCTGCGCAGTCAGCCGCCGCACCGCGGGACGGTCCTGGCCGTCCACGTCGGCGGTGTGCAGCGAGAGACCGATGTCGATGCTCTCGACGCGTCCGGCGAGCCGCGCCGCCGGCGGCAGCAGCAGCCCCGCCTTCACGGCCCCGAACGTCACGGTCACGTCAGCGGGAAGGACCGCGCCGGGAACGCTCCCGTCGTCCACGCCGATGCCGCTGGGCACGTCGACCGCCACGACGAGCGGGCTCCGGTGCTCGGAGCGTGCTCGTGCGCGGACGAGAGCACCGACGAGGTCGCGCGTCACGCCCCGGAGCGCACCGCTGCTGCCGAGGCCGAGAAGACCGTCGAGCACCACGTCCGCCTCCATGACGGTGCCGACGGCCGTCGCGACGCTCACCCCGTGCTCCCGTGCCGGTTCGTCGGGCGCGGAGAGGCTGGCGACGAGACTCATCCATCGACCTCCTGCCGCACGGAACGCCGCGAAGCCCTCCTCGTGGGTTCGCTCGCTCGTGAGCACCGCCGTGACCTGGACGCCCGCGCGAGCGAGCCGAGCTCCCGCGAACAGAGCGTCTCCGGCGTTGTTCCCAGGCCCCACCACGACCACCACCCTGCTCCCGGGCACACGCCCGACCTGCGAGCGGACCTCCCGCGCGACGATGCCGGCCAGAGCGAAGGCCGCACGCTCCATGAGTGGCGCGCCGGACGCGAGCAACGGTGCTTCAGCCGTGCGGACGGTCCTGCTGTCGTAGGCGACGATCATCTGCCCATCATGCCTCCAGGGTGCCCCGCGAGCGCGGCGGCCTCCCCCCGCACACAGCGGACGGCCGGACGTAGGGTTGAGGTCATGCGATTCGGACTCTTCATCCCCCAAGGCTGGCGTCAAGACCTCACCGGCATCGACGCCGCAGACCACTGGTCCACCATGAACGGCCTGGTGCAGCACGCTGACACCGGCGGCACGTTCGACTCCGTGTGGGTCTACGACCACTTCCACACCGTTCCCGAGCCCACGCACGAAGCCACCCACGAGGCCTGGTCCCTCATGGCGGCGTTCGCAGCGACGACGAGCCGGGTGAAGCTCGGCCAGATGTGCACGTGCATGTCTTACCGCAACCCCGCCTATCTCGCGAAGGTCGCCACCACCGTCGACATCATCAGCGCAGGACGCACCCAGATGGGCATCGGCGCAGGCTGGTACGAGCACGAGTGGCTCGCGTACGGCTACGGCTTCCCTCGCGCCGGCGAGCGTCTCGGCATGCTCGACGAAGGCGTGCAGATCATGCGCCAGATGTGGACCGAGGGCTCCGCGACCTTCTCCGGCAAGCACTACACCGTCGACGGTGCGCTGAACTATCCGCTGCCACTCCAGGACGGCGGCCCGCCGCTCTGGATCGCCGGCGGCGGGGAGAAGAAGACCTTGAAGATCGCCGCGAAGTACGCGCAGTACACGAACTTCGACGGCACGCCCGAGACCTTCGCGCAGAAGTCGACGATCCTCGCGGACCACTGCTCCGCCGTGGGCCGCGACTTCGCCGCCATCACCCGCTCCGCCAACTACAACGTCGTCATCGGCGAGACCGAGAAGGACGTCGCTGACCGGCTCGCATGGATCGGCGAGCACTACGCACGCACCGTGCCCTCCAAGGCTGCAGCCGCCCTGGAGCAGCTCCGGACGGGTCCGCTCGTCGGCACCCCGGAGCAGATCGTCGACCGGCTCCAGGAGCTCGAGGCGCTCGGCATGGACTACGCCATCACGTACTTCGCCGAGGCGGCCTACGACCGCAGCGGGATCGAGCTCTTCGAGCAGACCGTGGCCTCTGCCTTCGCCTGAGCGCTCGACGCACGCTCGACCCACCTGGCCGAGGGAGCGCACAGCGAGCATCGCGGCGGCTGAGACCGGCCCGGGGAGCGCTCAGCCCTCGGCGACGACCATGGCCGTCGCGATGCCGCCGTCGTGCGACAGAGACAGGTGGAAGCGGACCGCGCCGAGCTCGGCTGCCCTCGCTGCCACCGTCCCGGTCATCTCGATGACCGGCGGACGGCCGACGACCCGTGGGATCGTCACGTCGTGCCACAGCAGGTCCCCCGGCGCCCCGAGCGCTTTCGCGATCGCCTCCTTCGCGGCGAAACGCGCTGCGAGAGACGACGGCGCCAGGTCGCGCTCGACTGCGGTGAAGAGCTTCTCCCGCAGCCGGGGCGCGCGGCCGAGCGTCGCCATGAACCGCTCGATCTCGACGACGTCGACCCCGACCCCGACGATCACGAGGCGGTCACTCGACTGTGACGGACTTCGCGAGGTTGCGAGGCTGGTCGACGTCGAGACCACGCGCGGTGGACAGCTCGCACGCGAAGAGCTGCAGGGGCACCACCGTCAGCAGCGGCGCGAGCAGCGTCGGCGCCTGCGGGACCCAGAAGACCTCGTCGGCATACGGGACGACGGCCTCGTCGCCGTCCTCGGCGATGACGAGCGTCCGCGCGCCCCGCGCCCGGATCTCCTGGATGTTCGAGATGACCTTGGCGTGCAGCGAGTCGCGCCCGCGGGGTGAAGGAACGATGACGAAGACCGGCTGGCCAGGCTCGATGAGGGCGATCGGCCCGTGCTTGAGCTCGCCGGCAGCGAACCCTTCGGCGTGGATGTACGCGAGCTCCTTGAGCTTGAGCGCGCCCTCGAGCGCGACCGGGAACCCGACGTGGCGGCCGAGGAAGAGGACCGACGAGGTGTCAGCCATCCACCGGGCGATCTCCCGGACACGAGCACCGCGGTCCAAGACCTCCTGGATCTTGGCCGGCATGGCCCGCAGCTCGTCGAGGATCTCGTCGATCTCGTCAGGGAACTTGTTCCCTCGCAGCTGTGCGAGGTAGAGCCCCAGCAGGTATGCCGCCGTGATCTGGGCGAGGAACGCCTTCGTCGACGCGACCGCGATCTCCGGTCCTGCGTGCGTGTAGAGGACCGCGTCGGACTCGCGCGGGATCGTCGACCCGTGGGTGTTGACGATCGAGATGACCTTGGCGCCCTGCTCGCGGGCGTGCCGGACTGCCATGAGCGTGTCCATCGTCTCGCCGGACTGCGTCACAGCGACGACGAGGGTCTTCTCGTTGACGACCGGGTCGCGGTAGCGGAACTCGTGAGCGAGCTCGACCTCGACCGGGATGCGGCACCAGTGCTCGATGGCGTACTTGGCCACGTGGCCCGAGTATGCGGCGGTCCCGCAGGCGACGACGATGATCTTGTCGATCGAGCGCAGGACGGCCTCGTCGATGCGCAGGTCGTCGAGCGCGAGCCGGCCCTTGAGGTCGGTGCGTCCGAGGAGCGTGTCCGCGACGGCCTTGGGCTGGTCGTGGATCTCCTTGTCCATGAAGGACGCGAAGCCGCCCTTCTCGGCAGCCTCCGCGTCCCAGTCGACGGTGAAGCGCTTGGGCTCGACGACGTTGCCCGCGAAGTCGGTCACCGTGACGCTGGACGACGTGAGGGTGACGATCTCGTCTTGCCCGAGCTCTAGCGCCTCGCGAGTGTAGGCGATGAAGGCCGCGACGTCGGACCCGAGGAAGTTCTCCCCCTCACCGAGCCCGACGACGAGCGGAGAGTCGTGACGCGCGCCCACGACGAGGTCGGGCTGGTCCGCGTGGACGGCAAGGAGCGTGAACGCACCCTCGAGCCGGAGCACGACCTGGCGCATCGCCTCGGTGAGGTCGCCACAGGCGTCGTAGGCTCGCGCGACGAGGTGCGCAGCGACCTCGGTGTCGGTCTCGGAGAGGAACTCGACGCCCTCGGCGACGAGCTCCAGCTTGAGCAGGGCATAGTTTTCGACGATCCCGTTGTGGATGATCGCGAGCTTTCCACCGTCGGCGAGGTGAGGGTGCGCGTTGACGTCGGTCGGTGCGCCGTGGGTCGCCCACCGGGTGTGGCCGATCGCCGCTGTCGCGTCAGGAAGCGGCCTCGCCTCGAGCTCCTCGATGAGGTTGACGAGCTTGCCGGCCTTCTTGGCGGCGATGACATGGTCCGTCCCTGGTGCGACGAGCGCCACACCAGCCGAGTCGTACCCCCGATACTCCAACCGCCGCAGACCTGCGACGACGACCTCGAGCGGCCGGCTGGTGACTGACGACGACCCCACGTAACCCACGATTCCACACATGCTCCGGAGTCTAGTGGACAGGGGTGCCATGATCCATCAGGCAGAATCGTGTGGTGGTCTCCTCTCGCATCGTCCCCGCCACGCCGTATGTCGATCTCGATCGCGCGGCCTGGTACCGACTCTCGGAATCGACCCCGCTGCCCCTCACCGGTGACGACGTCGCACGGCTCCGTGGCCTCGGCGACCCCATCAACCTCAACGAGGTCGATGCCGTCTACCGGCCGCTGTCCCGCCTGCTCAACCTCTATGTCGCCGCGAACGAGGGCCTTCACCGCGCGACGTCGACCTTCTTGCGAGAGGACTCGGCACGTACCCCGTACGTCATCGGTGTCGCTGGCTCGGTCGCGGTCGGGAAGTCGACGACCTCGCGCATCCTGCGCGAGATGATGGCGCGCTGGCCGGACACACCGCGTGTCGAGCTCATCACGACCGACGGGTTCCTCTACCCCAACGCCGAGCTGCGCCGTCGCGGTCTCATGGACCGCAAGGGCTTCCCCGAGTCCTACGACCGACGCGCGCTCATCCGCTTCCTCACGAAGATCAAGGCCGGGCGCGCCGAGGTCAGCGCACCGGTGTACGACCACCTGACCTATGACATCGTCCCGGGACGCGAGGCTGTCGTCCGCCACCCGGACGTCCTCATCGTCGAGGGCCTCAACGTGCTGCAGCCTGCACGCAGCACCGAGGCTGCCTCGAGCCTCGCCGTGAGCGACTTCTTCGACTTCTCCATCTACGTCGATGCCCGCACCTCCGACGTGCGCCAGTGGTACGTCGACCGGTTCCTGTCGTTGCGCAAGACGGCGTTCGCCCGCCCGGAGTCCTACTTCAACCGCTACGCGACCTTGACGGACGACGACGCGGTCGACATCGCCGAGGGGATCTGGGACTCGATCAACGCCCCGAACCTCGTCGCGAACATCCAACCCACCCGCAGCCGAGCCACGCTCGTGCTCACCAAGGGCCGCGACCACTCTGTCGAGCGCGTGCGCCTGCGCAAGCTCTGAGGGGCACGCTCTGAGACGTCACGACCCGACGGTCGTCTTCTCCGACGCTCTCGATGCCTCGTGCGGGTCGGCGTGCTCGTGCGGGCCGCGCAGACGCAGCACCCGTCCGAGCACGTAGTCGACGAGGAATCCGATGGCGGTCCCTCCCGTGACGCCGACCACGACGGCGAGGAGCGGGTTCCCGTGGAGCCACGTGCCCGCCCCGATACCGATGAGTGTCGAGTAGGCAGACCAGGTGACAGCGGCGATCCCCGCGAGACCGACGAAGCTGCGACGACGGTAGCGCAGGGCACCCGCAGTCATGTTCACCGCGACCCTGCCGACGGGGATGTACCGCGCGGCGATGATGATGGGCGCAGGGCGCTGACGGAATGCCCTGTCGGCCCAGACGAAGGCGGACTGCACCCGCCGGCCCCGCAGGAGGGGCAGCCGGTGGACGTCGATCCGACGACCGATCGTGTAGGCGACGATGTCGCCCGTGAAAGCGGCCACCGCCGCGACCCCTGCCAGAGCCCACGGGTCGGGGCTCCCGGTCGAGAGCGACACCGCCGCCAGGGCGATCACGAGCGACTCGCTAGGAACAGGTGGGAAGAAGGCGTCGATCGCCACGAAGGCGAACAGGATGACGAAGACCCACGGTGACGCGGCCAGGCTCTCGGCCCACACTCCCAGTCCGTCCAGCACGCACCTACCGTCCTTCCGCCGCTGCCTCCGAGCGGGGACCTTCCCAGCGTATGGAGCAGGGCAGGCTCCGGCTACGAGGGGGTCCCCTGACTCCTCCCTGATATTCGACCACGACGGCGACGGGTCGGCATCAGGCCGGGAAGCTCAGGAGAGCGGGAAGCCCATCACCTGGGCCGCCATCGACGGGTCCGGTGTGTCCGACCAGTAGCGCGCGAGGTTCTCGTTCGTCGCGAGCGACCGGGTGTGGGCATGGTCGATGTACAGCTCGCCGCGCAGGTGGTCGGTCTCGTGCTGGACGATGCGGGCGGGCCATCCGGTGAGCACCTCGTCGACGGTCGCACCCGTATCGTCGGTGGCGGTCAGCCGGACGCTGCGGTGGCGTGGGACGACTGCCTGGTAACCAGGAACGCTGAGGCACCCTTCGTAGAAGGAGCGGCGGTCAGGACCGACAGGTGCGTAGTCGGGGTTGACGAGAACGCGGTAGTCCAGCGGCGTGCGCTCCCGTGGGTCCGCCTGCTCGGCGTCCCCGACACCCGGGTCCTGCATGACCGCGAGTGCGAGGCTGATGCCGATCTGCGGTGCGGCGAGACCGACTCCTGGAGCCTCGAGCATCGTCAGGCGCATGGACTCGAGAAGCACGGGCAAGAGGTCACCGAGCTGGCCGTCGTAGCGGGCCGCAGCCAGGCGCAGGACCGGGTGCCCCACGGCGACGATGGGGAGCACCCCCCTCGCGTGCTTGTCGAGGTGCTGCTCGATCGCGTCCCGCAGCGCCTGGTCCGTCGTCATACGAGGGAGAGCCGAGCCCGCACCACACCCGCGAGGGAGTGGGCGACGTCGTCCGCCTGCTGCTGGCTCGGCGCCTCGACCATGACTCGGACCAGAGCCTCCGTGCCCGAGGGGCGCAGCAGGACTCTCCCCGTCGAGCCGAGCAGCATCTCGGCCTCCTTCACCGCCGAGAAGATCACCTCGTCGGTCGATGCACGTGACTTGTCGACGTCCTTGACGTTGACGAGGCTCTGCGGGAGCCGCACGATGCCCGAGGCGAGCTCGGACATCGTCCCTCGACTCTCGGCGAGCCTGCTGAGCAGGTGCAGGGCGGTGAGGATCCCGTCGCCGGTGGTGGCGTAGTCGGTGAGGAGCACGTGACCTGACTGCTCGCCGCCGACCGAGTAGCCTCCGCGCCGCATCTCCTCGAGGACGTAGCGGTCGCCGACAGCGGTCTCGATGGTCCGGATTCCGTGTCGCTCCATGGCGAGCTTGAGACCGAGGTTCGACATGACGGTCGTGACGAGCGTCCGGTTCGCGAGGGTGCCGCGCTCGGCGTGCGCCTGCGCGAGGATCCCCATGATCTGGTCCCCGTCGACGATCTCGCCCTCTTCGTCGGCCGCGATGCAGCGGTCTGCGTCTCCGTCGAAGGAGACACCTGCGTGCGCCCAGTGACCGACGGTCGCCGCTGCCATGCGTCGTGGGCTCGTCGCCCCGTAGCCCTCGTTGATGTTCTCGCCGTCGGGGTAGGAACCGATGACGACCACCTCTGCGCCGGCGCGCCGCAACGCCTCCGGCCCGACCTCGCTGCCGGCACCGTTCGCCGAGTCGACGACGACCTTCAGGCCGTCGAGGGTGTACGGCACCGTCGAGACGATGTGGTCCACGTAGCGCCAGACAGCAGCGTAGTCCTGGGTCATCCGGCCGACGCCTGCACCGACCGGTCGTTCCCAGTCACCGCGCAGACGTGCCTCGATCTGGTCCTCGACGTCGTCGTCGAGCTTGGACCCGGTGCGGTCGAAGAACTTGATCCCGTTGTCTGCCATCGGGTTGTGCGAGGCGGAGATCATCACGCCGAGGTCGGTGTTCGTGTTGGCAGCGAGATAGGCGACCGCGGGGGTAGGCACCACCCCGATGTCGACCACGTCGACGCCCGCGCTCGCCAGGCCCGCGCAGACGGCCGCGGAGAGGAACTCCCCGGACGCTCGAGGGTCTCGACCGACGACTGCCGTGGGCCGGTGCCCTGAGAACTCACCACGCTGACCGAGGACGTGTGCTGCAGCGACCGCGAGGTCGAGTGCGAGCTCGGCGGTGACGTCGCGGTTGGCGACACCTCGTACGCCGTCAGTTCCGAAAAGCCGTCCCATGGTGTCTCCTCGTGTCCGCGCGAGCTCCGAACCCGCGCCCGCGCCCGCCCGACGTGCGTCGGCCCGGTGCCTGCGGTCAAAAGACCGACGGCCCCGATGGCGAACCATCGGGGCCGTCAGCGGTGAGCGCAGTGATCAGCGCTTCGAGTACTGAGGTGCCTTGCGGGCCTTCTTCAGACCGGCCTTCTTGCGCTCGACGACGCGTGCGTCGCGAGTGAGGAAGCCAGCCTTCTTGAGGGCTGCGCGGTTGTGCTCTTCGTCGATCTCGTTGAGTGCGCGCGAGATGCCGAGACGAAGGGCGCCGGCCTGGCCGGAGGTGCCGCCACCGTTGATGCGGGCGACGACGTCGAAACGACCTTCGACGTCGACGAGCTTCAGCGGGGAGTTCACCAGCTGCTGGTGGACCTTGTTCGGGAAGTAGCCCTCGAGCGTGCGCCCGTTGATCTTCCACTGTCCGGTGCCGGGGACGAGGCGCACGCGGGCGATCGCCTCTTTGCGGCGACCCAGTGCCTGGGCCGGCGCGGTGATGCTCTGGCCACGGCCCGTGGGGGCAACGGTCTCAGAGGTGTAGGTGCTGGGTGAATCTTCTTCCAGCGTGTCGATGTCGACGGTGGTCTCGGCCACTGGTGGTGTCCTCGCGTCCTTGATATGTCTGCTCAGCAGGCCGGGGCCTACTGGGCGACCTGGGTGATCTCGAAGGGCTTCGGCTGCTGCGCAGCGTGGGGGTGCTCAGAGCCTGCGTAGACCTTGAGCTTTCCCATCTGGTTGCGACCGAGCGTGGTCTTGGGGATCATGCCGCGAACGGCCTTCTCCACGGCGCGCTCCGGGCGCTTCTCCAGAAGTTCGGAGTAAGCGACGGCACGCAGTCCACCCGGGTAACCGGAGTGGGTGTATGCCAGCTTCTGCTCACGCTTGTTGCCGGTCAGGGCGACCTTGCCTGCGTTGATGACGATGACGAAGTCACCGCCGTCGACGTGCGGAGCGTAGGTGGCTTTGTGCTTGCCACGGAGCAGGGTCGCGACGTGGGTTGCGAGGCGACCCAGGACGACGTCGGTCGCGTCGATGACGTACCAGTCGTTCTGGATGTCGCCGGGCTTCGGGGTGTACGTACGCACTGTCGTAGCCTTCGTTTCGTTTCGTGTCTTCTCCGGCGCAGGATTCTGCGGCCGGCGAGGTCGGTGAGCGCTTCGTCTTAGACCTAGCGAGTGGGCGCACCGGTCACGTATGGAAGCACAACAACCAGCCACGATATCTGCTCAAGGGGCAGCCGGTCAAAACCGGATGCATCACAGTGGTACCTCAGGCGTCCGGGCGGTGCCGGGAGGGCCGTGAGTCTGCCGCTGAGAGAAGCACGAGAGCGGAGAGTGTGGCAAGTCGCGGTGTCAGTCTACCTGAGCGACGGGCGGGGACAGGTCACGCAGGGACGAGGTCGCACACGGGGCACAGACCTTCACCCGCACGGTGGGCACAGCCGGCGCAGAACAGCCGCAGCGTCACGCACGACGGCGAGGCGCAGTTCTCGTACTTCGCTGTCGAGGCACCGCACGCGGTGCACTCCCCCAACGGCTCGGTCTGTGCGTCGAACTCGATGTGCATCCGCTGGTCGAAGACGTAGAGGGACCCCTCCCACAGGCCTGTCGACCCGAACTCCTCGCCGTAGCGGACGATGCCGCCGTCGAGCTGGTAGACCTCGCCGAAACCGCGCGACGTCATGAGCGACGAGAGCACCTCGCAGCGGATCCCGCCCGTGCAGTAGGTGACGACCGGACGCCCCTTGAGATCGTCGTACCTGCCGGAGTCGAGCTCGGCGACAAAGCCGCGCGTCGTGGCGACGTCAGGGACCACAGCACCCCGGAACCGCCCGATGGCAGCCTCGAACGAGTTACGGCCGTCGAAGAACACCACCTCGTCCCCGCGACGTGCGACGAGGTCGTTCACCTCGCTCGGGCTGAGGTGCACCCCACCCCCGACGACCCCAGACCCGTCGACCTCGAGCTCGTCCGGGGCACCGAAGCTCACGAGCTCCGGGCGGACCTTGACGCTCAGACGAGGAAAGTCGTGGCCCGTCCCGTCAGACCACTTGACGTCCATCGCGGCGAATCCGGGGTACTGCCGGGTGGTCTTCACGTACTGCTTGAGATCCTCGACCGTCCCACCGAGCGTCGCGTTGATCCCGTGCTGCGAGACGATCACCCTGCCCGCCAGCCCCCAGCGCTCGGCGAGCGCCGACTGCCAGAGCTTCACCGCGACAGGATCGGCGACGGGGGTGAGCGCGTAGAAGAGGACGATCTTGTGCACAGCCATACGACCAGCGTAGGCCGCAGCCGCGACACAGCCGGTCTCTGGAGGCTCTGCGGCGGTGAGGACCACCTCGAGAGTTCACCTGTCCGCAACACCGTCGTCGCCCGGAAGAACGTCTCGCTGCCTAGCGTAGGGACCATGGAAACCACTCAGGTCGCACCGACGACGACCCTCACGCTGGTCCGCCACGGGCAGACCCACCTCAACGCGCTCCGTCTGCTGCAGGGCAGCTGCGACTCGCCGCTCACCCCTGCGGGCAGCGCCGGCATCCGGGTGACCGGCCAGCACCTGGCCACATCGACCTTCCACGCCGCCTACACCTCACCGCAAGGCCGCGCCGTCACGACCGCGGAGGAGCTCGTCAGTCACCACCCGGGACTCACCGCGCGCCGGGAGTCCGACCTGCGGGAGTTCACCTTCGGTAAGTACGAGCGCTGCCCCGAGCACGAGCTCGACGCCGTCCAGCCATGGTCCGAGCTCATCACGGAGGTGCTCCGCGGAACCCACCCTGGCTTGCCGGGAGGCGAGTCCGGAGCGGACTTCATGGGTCGGGTGAAGGCCGTCTTCGACCGGATCCTCCGAGACCACGAAGGACAGCAGGTCCTCGTGGTGGGGCACGGGCTCACGCTCGGGGCCTATCTCGCGCTCATCGATCCCGTCGGGCTCGTCGCTCTGCCGAACGCCTCGGTGTCCACCGTGGAGGTGCGCGACGGTTCCGCGACGATCGTGTCCGTGGGGGTCGACGTAGCCGGCCACGGGAACGTGGCGGCGCGGCCGGCCGCGGCGCCCGTCCCCGCCTGACCGACGCACCACGAGCCGACCTCCGCACCGCGAGCCGACCTCTCAGCGGGCGCGGTCCACGCGGGCCGAGTCCCACACCGGCTCGTCCGACTGCCGGACCGCACCGTCACCGCCGAACACGAGGAAGCGGTCGAAGCCGCGCGCGAACCAGCGGTCGTGCGTCACTGCGACGACCGTCCCCTCGAACTGCGCCAGGCCAGCCTCGAGCGCCTCAGCAGAATGCAGGTCGAGGTTGTCCGTCGGCTCGTCGAGCAGGAGGAGGGTCGCGCCGCCGAGCTCGAGGAGGAGGATCTGGAAGCGAGCCTGCTGGCCGCCGGACAAGGTCTCGAAACGCTGCTCGGCCTGCCCAGCGAGCTCGTAGCGGTCGAGGGCCTTGCTCGCCGGCTCGCGGCTCATCCCGTCGCGGCTGCCCTCTCCGCGGTGCAGGATGTCGAGCAGCGTCCGACCGTCGAACTCGGGATGGGCGTGGTTCTGCGCGAACCACCCCGGTCGGACGCGAGAACCGAGCGTGACCCGCCCGGTGTGGTCGACGTGCCCGACCACAGAGGCTTCCCCGTCCGAGACCGGGGCGTGGTCCGCAGGGTCAGGGTCTGAACCTCCTGCGGCGAGCAGACGCATGAAGTGGGACTTGCCCGAGCCGTTGGAGCCGAGGACGGCGACCCGGTCGCCGAACCAGATCTCCGTGTCGAAGGGTTTCATGAGCCCGGTGAGCTCGAGCTTCTCGGCCACCACCGCACGCTTTGCCGTCCGACCACCGGTCAGTCGCACCCGGACGTTCTGCTCCCGAGCCACGACCTCGGGCGGCCCCGCCTCCTCGAACTTGCGCAGACGTGTCTGTGCCGCCTGATACCTGCTCGCGAGACCGTCGTTGAACGCGGACTTGTTCTTGAGGTTGTTCACGAGGGCTCTGAGCTTGACGTGCTCCTCGTCCCAGCGGCGCCGCATCTCGTCGAGCCGGTTCATCCGGTCGTCGCGCGCCGCAGCGTAGGTCGCGAACCCGCCCCCGTGGACCCAGATCGACCCGCCGGACGCGCCGGGCTCGATGCTCGCGACCTGGGTCGCGGTCCGGGAGAGCAGCTCGCGGTCGTGCGAGATGAACAGCGCGGTCTTCGGCGACGCAGCCAGCTGCTGCTCCAGCCACCGTTTCGTCGGGACGTCGAGGTAGTTGTCCGGCTCGTCGAGCAGCAGGACCTCCTCGGTGCCCCGCAGCAGCGCGGTGAGGACGAGCCGCTTCTGCTCGCCACCGGACAAGGTCCGGACCTCGCGGTACTGGGCCTGGTCGAACGGGATCGACAGCACCTCGTCGGTCACGTGGTCCCAGTCGTTCTCGGCCTCGTACCCGCGTGCGTCCGCCCAGTCCGCGAGCGCCTGCGCGTAGCGCATCTGGGTCGGCTCGTCCTCGTCGGTCATCATGGCCGTCTCCGCGGCTGCCAGCTCCGTCCCGGCATCCCGGACCGCTGGCGGTGCCAGGTCGACGAGGACGTCGCGGATCGTCCGGTCGTCGTCGATGCGGCCGACGAACTGCCTCATGATCCCGAGGCCCCCGCTGCGCGTCACCCGGCCGTCGTGCGGGTCGAGATCGCCGGCGACGATACGCATGAGCGTCGTCTTGCCGACACCGTTGGGGCCGACGAGCGCGACCTTTGCGCCCTCGCCGACGCGAAGGTTCACGCCGGCAAGGAGGGGCCGTCCGTCGGGAAGGAAATAGCTGATGTCATTGATGTCGATGTGGCCCACGGCTCCAGTGTGCCGGGTGCGGACCTGCACGGTCGAACGGTTTCCCTGCGACGGCTCGGCATGCGGGCCGTCGTCGCCGGTGCGACTGTGTAGCCATGAGCGAAGACACACCAGCAACGTCCACTGACAACGCCCTCGGCACCGAGGGTGACTCCGACCAGCTTCCTGGCGAAGACACGCTCTTCGCGGACGGCACGGACGCCGATCGCCCCGACGAGGACTACGTGCCGCCGACGACTCCGCGGCCGAACCACTTCGGCGAGACAGCCTGGGAAGAAGAGCACGGCGAGTCCCTCGACCAGCGGCTCGCCCAAGAACAGCCAGAGCTGTGGGAGCACGCCGACCGAGGCCGACCGGCTCCTGACCGCGCTGGTCGGCTCGTCGCCGACCCCGAGGCGCTCGAGGCGCCGGCGAACGACACGTTCGCGGACGCCGTCCCGATGGATGTCAACGCCACGAGCGCCGAGGAGGCCGCAGTCCACCTCATCGACGAGACCTGACCGAGCGACGCTGTCGGCCGCAGCGACCTGCACGATCAGCCGTGCGGCTCCCAGACGTGCTCGTCCGTGCGCCTCGACCGAGCGCGCTCGGCGTGGTCTGCGAGGTCCTCGTCTGCCGGGTAGTGGACCTCCTCGAGAACGAGCCCATGGCCTGGAACCACGGCGGCGAGCGGGTCCCTCTGACCGAGCGCGAGCACCTCTGCGGGCCACGTCACCGGGCGTCGTCCCTGCCCGACGGTGAGGGACGCGCCGACGAGCGCACGAACCATGTTGTGGCAGAACGCGTCAGCCTGGACCCGAGCGACGACAAGACCCGTGTCGGGCCCCTCAGCCACCCGTGTCCAGCTGAGCTCCTGCAGGTGGCGGATGGTCGTGGCGCCCGGACGCGGGCGGCAGAACGCCGCAAAGTCCCGGATACCGAGGAGCGGTTGCATCGACGTGTGCATCGCCTCGACATCGAGCTCGCGCCGCAACCACAGGGTCCACTCACGGCGGAGCGGGTCGTGCAGCTCGAAGCTGTCGGCGACGCGATAGGAGTACCTGCGCAGCAGCGCACCGAACCGTGCGTGAAAGCCGGGCGGAGCCTCCTGGACACGATGGACCACGAGGTCGTCCGGGAGCACGCCGTTGAGACGGCTCGTCATCGCCTGGACCGACGTCCGTGCCGACTGCCCTGGGACGGACGCCCAGACGGCAGGGTCGAGGTCCACGTGGACGACCTGACCGCGAGAGTGCACGCCGGAGTCGGTCCTGCCTGCCACAGCGACGCGCGGCGCAGGGACTCTCAGGACGCGGCTCAGGCCCTCCTCGAGAACTCCTTGGACGGTCCGCAGCCCGGGCTGGACAGCCCACCCTGCGAAGTCGGTGCCGCGGTAGGCGATGTCGAGGCGGATCCGGATCACGAACCCATCATCTCGCACTAGTGTGCAAGGAATGGCGCAGCCTCCCTCCCCTGAGAACCTCACCCTGTCCGTCGACTGCGGCGGGGGTGGCATCAAGGCGGCCGTCCTCGACGACGCCGGCACGGCGCACGCACCCGCGGTGCGCGTCGCGACGCCGTACCCGCTCCCGCCCGACCGGCTCGTGGAGTGCATCGCGGAGCTCGCGCGCGGCCTCCCTGCTGCCGCGCGCGCGACGATCGGCATGCCCGGCATGATCCGCCACGGTGTCGTCATCCACACGCCCCACTACATCACCCGGTCGGGCCCCCGGTCTCGGGTGGACCCCGCCCTCGCTGAGCGGTGGACCGGTTTCGACATGCATGCCGCCGTGAGCGCACGCCTGGGCGTCCCGGCGCTCGTCCTCAACGACGCAGAGGTCCACGGTGCAGGGGTCGTCGCCGGGAAGGGGCTCGAGCTGGTCCTCACCCTGGGCACGGGACTCGGGTCGGCGCACTTCGACGGTGGTCGCATCGCCCCGCACCTGGAGCTCTCCCACGCGCCGGTGCGTCGAGGGACCACGTACGACGAGTACATCGGCGAGCACGAACGCCGCCGGCTCGGTGACGGGCTCTGGTCCCGCCGGATCGCACGCGTCGTGGACGGCCTCCGTCCCGTGTTCCTCTGGGACCGTCTCTACCTCGGTGGCGGCAACTCCCGCCGCATCACTGCGGTCGTCCTCGACCGCCTCGGCGACGACGTGGTGGTGGTGCCGAACTCGGCTGCGCTCGTCGGAGGCGCGCGAGCCTGGGGGCTGCCGGGTCCGCGAGAACGCGACTGAGCGAGACCGAGGACGCGTCTGGGCAGGACGTGCCCACCGTCCTCACGAGCACGCTGTCAGGAGCACGCATCGATCGTCAGCAGCGTCGCAGTCCCTGCCACCGCGACGACGGAGAAGCCGGTACTCGTGTCGACGTCGTGGAGCCCAGGAGACTCGGGGTCGACCTTCGCGCCGTCCAGCTCGCCTGCCTCGTCCTCGTAGAAGTGGGTCACTCCGAGCTCCTCGACGTAGCGGCAGACCTCAGGATCGCTCTCGATGTCGCGGAAGTGCTCGCGAAGGTACGTCTGCGCCTCGTCCATCGCGCTCGTCCCGAGCTGGGGAAGCACCGCGTGCGTGCCCCCCATCGAGAAGGCGAACGCCGTGCCGTTGTGCGGGTCCCCCAGGATGACGGATCCCGGTGGGACGATCTCGCGCAGCTCACGCATCAGCGCGATCTCCTCGACGCTGAGCATCGTTCCCCACCGGATCTGTGCCGGGTCGTAGGCCTCGGCAAAACGCCCTGATCGTCCTGGTGCCTGAAACCCGAGCGACGTCACGAGCGCGACGACCACGAGCACCGCTGCCCACGACGATGCTCCAGCGGTCTCCCAGCCCCTTGGTGCACGCCGGCGCGCGACGCGGGACGCAGCGCTTCCCAACGCCACGAAGCCCACTGCTGCGAGCACTGCAGCCACGATCGGGTAGAGCGCTTCGATCCGCGCCGCCTGCGTGTACCAGACGCCTGTGAGCGCCCGCAGCGGTGTCGACGGCCCTGCTGCCAGCGCCACGAGGACGACGACGGTCCCTGCGGAGACGAGCAACCATCGCTGGTCTCTGGACCGGACGAGCACGACGACCCCGACGAGAACGGCCACGCTCACGAGGATGTTGCCCGGCCACGCGCTCATCACCGTGTCGAGCAGCGTCCGCACGACGGACGGCGCGTAGCCGCGCTGCGGGAGACGCTCGAAGCTGAACAGGACGTGCATGACGGTCGACTGCATCACGAGAGAGGTGCCCGTCACCGCGAGCCCGAGCACCACGGCTCCGAGAAGCAGGACCGCGCGTCTGCGCCCTGACATCCAAGCGTGCCGTACGGCTCGCACAGCAACGAGGATCGCCAGGGGCCCGACAACGACCGCGAGGCCCACGACTCCGCTACCGTGGGCGCTCCCGACACCGACGAGCGCCACGAGCGCGGTACCGCAGAGCACGGCACGGCGGCTTCGCCCGACGTCCGGGGTGCTGCGCAAGAGCGTGACCCACAGGGCTGCCGCCCCAGGGACGAGCATGACCGAGAGCCCGTTCGGCCACTGGGCGAGCGTGCTGAAGATGACGGTCGGGAACATCGAGAACGCCCCACCGACGGCCACCGCGAGGACAGCGATCTCTGGGCGGCGGGGGAAGCACGCAGCACCGAACGCTCCCAGGCCGACGAGCCAGGCGACCGAGCCCATGACGAGGCTGGACGCGTTCGCTGCCGACGTGATGGCGTCAGCAGCCGTGGTGACGAGATCTCCGGGGACGAGCGCGACCATCGAGTGCCAGACGGTCGGGTAGTAGACCGAGTTCCCTGCTCCGTAGAGACCGTTGATGGTGCTCGCGACCCCGGTCTCCCGGATGAACGCGACGCCGTTCAGGTGAAAGACCGCATCCCACTGCTGCAGCGGCGCGGCAGGGTCCCCCATCCCGATCGCCATCGGCACGACGGCGACGACCGATCCCACCGCGACTGCCACGACGAACCAGCGACGATGCGCGACGAGGGCGTCGACCGCTCCCGCGCCGAGCCACGAGACAGGAGCTCTAGGAGCATCTGGTGCGGAACGCCCCGCTGGACGGACGAGCCGCCGACCCGCGACGAGGACGAGCACGACGAGAAGCAGGCTGATCCCGACGGACACCGCACCCCACGCGATCCCTGTGGCCGCGAGCACCGGGGCGGCCGCTGCGTAGAAGGCGCACGACAGCGCTGGGGCGGCGCCGAGGGCGAGCGTCCCCCGTGCTCCGAGAAGTCGGAGCACGACGGTCCCCGGCACGAACAGCACCAGAGCGAACGTTAGACAGAGCAGCGACTGACCCCACCACGCCACAGCGTGCTCCCCCGATCACCTCGATGATGGTCTGTCGACCACGGCCATGACGACGACCGGCCGGTCGACGAGACGACGCTAGCAGCCGCTCGACGCACGAGAGCCCGGTCTGAGAGGTCGTCTCAGAACCGGGCTCTCGGGAGAGGATCCTGGCGGTCGGCCAGGAGCCCTGCTCAGTCCTCCGTGGAGGACGTCTCTTCGGTCGAGCTCGCCGCGGCGTCATCGGCGGGGGCGACGGTGTCGGCCTTGGCCGCGGTGTCCTTCTCAGCCTTCGGCGCGCTCTTCTTCGCGGCCTTCTCAGCCTCGCGCACGACGGCCTGCTTCGGGCTCAAGGGCTCGAGCACGAGCTCGATGACAGCCATGGGGGCGTTGTCGCCCTTGCGGTTGCCGACCTTGGTGATGCGCGTGTAGCCACCCTGGCGGTCAGCGACGGCGGGAGCGATCTCCGTCACGAGACGGTGAAGGATGGTGTTCGCGTCACCGGGCTCGTCGGGGCGACGAGGCGTCTTGTTGTGCACGACCTTCGCGATCTGGCGGATCGAGTGCAGGTCGCCGCGCTTGGCCTTCGAGATGAGGCGCTCCGCGAGCGGCTGGAGGCGCTTGGCCTTCGTGGCCGTCGTCGTGATGCGCCCGTGCTCGAAGAGGCTCGTCACGAGGTTGCTGAGGATGAGGCGCTCGTGAGCCGGGCTACCGCCGAGCCGCGCACCCTTTGCTGGGGTAGGCATTGTTGTTGCTCCTTAGGAATTGGTCGAGCCGTCCGGTCGCCCGGCCAGCACAGAAGTCAGTTGTACTGCTCGTCTTCCGAGTCTTCGCCGTCGTAGTAGTCGGCGGTCGTCGGATCGAAGTCGAGCGGGGAGTCCTTGAGGGAGAGCCCGAGCTCAGCGAGCTTCTCCTTCACCTCGTTGATGGACTTCGCACCGAAGTTGCGGATGTCCAGGAGGTCCGCCTCGCTGCGGGCGACAAGCTCGCCGACGGCGTGGATTCCCTCGCGCTTGAGGCAGTTGTACGAGCGGATCGTCAGCTGCAGCTCTTCGATCGGGAGCGCGAGATCTGCCGCAAGAGCGGCATCCGTCGGCGACGGGCCGATCTCGATGCCCTCGGCCTCGACGTTGAGCTCGCGGGCGAGCCCGAAGAGCTCGACGAGAGTCTTACCAGCCGACGCGAGAGCGTCACGAGGGCTGATGGCCTGCTTCGTCTCGACGTCGACGATGAGCTTGTCGAAGTCGGTGCGCTGCTCGACTCGCGTCGCCTCGACCTTGTACGTGACCTTGAGCACCGGAGAGTAGATCGAGTCGACGGGGACCCGGCCGATCTCGGAGTCGAAGGACTTGTTCTGCTGAGCGGAGACGTAGCCGCGCCCGCGCTCGACCGTGAGCTCGATCTCCAGCTTGCCCTTGTCGTTGAGCGTCGCGATGTGGAGGCTGGGGTTGTGCACCTCGACACCTGCCGGCGGGACGATGTCCGCTGCCGTGACGACTCCGGACCCCTGCTTGCGCAGGTACATCACGACGGGCTCGTCGTTCTCCGAGGAGACGACGAGGTTCTTGATGTTGAGGATGATCTCGGTGACGTCTTCCTTCACGCCCGGGACGGTGGTGAACTCGTGGAGAACACCATCGATACGGATGGAGGTGACGGCTGCGCCGGGGATCGACGAGAGCAGCGTGCGACGCATCGAGTTTCCGAGCGTGTAGCCGAAGCCGGGCTCGAGAGGCTCGATAGAGAAGCGCGAGCGGCTCTCGGAGATGACCTCTTCGGTCAGGGTGGGGCGCTGTGCGATGAGCACTAGTAGCTTCCTTTCAGCGTGCGTCCGCTATATGACGCATCACGAGTCCGCCCGGACTCTGAGTTGCCCGGGCGGTCAGAACACACACGGTGCAGGTGTGCAGCAGAGCCGGGTCGTGCCCACGTCCCACCTGGGGACGCGGGCACAACCGAGCTCAATGACGTCGAGACGAGATCAGACGCGGCGACGCTTGGGAGGACGGCAGCCGTTGTGCGCCTGGGGCGTCACGTCCTGGATCGAACCGACCTCGAGGCCTGCGGCCTGGAGGGAGCGGATCGCGGTCTCGCGGCCAGAACCGGGGCCCTTGACGAAGACGTCGACCTTCTTCATGCCGTGCTCCTGCGCACGACGCGCGGCAGCCTCTGCAGCGAGCTGCGCGGCGAACGGGGTCGACTTGCGCGAGCCCTTGAAGCCCACCTGGCCGGAGGAGGCCCAGGAGATCACGGCGCCGGACGGATCCGTGATCGAGACGATGGTGTTGTTGAACGTGCTCTTGATGTGCGCCTGGCCGATTGCGACATTCTTCTTGTCTTTGCGGCGAGGCTTGCGGGCACCTTGTGCGCCGCGAGTCTTGGGAGGCATGTGCTTTTTCTCTCCTGGATTGAGGTCTTCGGATCGCAGGACCCTCGCCACGGTGCCTTCGAGGCACTGACAGCGGGTCCAGGCGAACTACTGCTGCTAGCGGGCCTTCTTCTTGCCGGCCACGGTGCGCTTCGGGCCCTTGCGGGTACGAGCGTTGGTCTTGGTGCGCTGTCCGCGCACGGGGAGCCCACGGCGGTGACGCAGACCTTCGTAGCAGCCGATCTCAACCTTGCGGCGAATGTCAGCAGCAACCTCACGGCGGAGGTCACCCTCGAGCTTGAAGCTTCCTTCGAGGTGATCGCGCAGTGCGACGAGCTCGGCGTCGCCGAGGTCCTTCACACGCACGTCCGGGCTGAGCCCGGTGGCGGCCAGCGTCTGCTGGGCGCGGGTACGGCCGACGCCGTAGATGTATGTGAGCGCAACCTCAAGCCGCTTGTCGCGGGGGAGGTCGACGCCGATAAGACGTGCCATGTGCCTTCCGGCTCCTGTAGTGCCATCGGAGGTCTACCGCCTCACCTCTCGCAAACTGCGAGCCCCGGCCTCCGACCGAGGGTTCACGAGCCGTCGCGGGTGACCTGAGTCTCCCGAACGGTCCGGTGGTGATGCGCTGGTCGTGCTCATCCGTTCTGTCAGCCCGACGGATGGGCACTGATCATGCTGTGGAACGCGTGGCGCTCTCGCGCAGGGCGTCTCAGCCCTGGCGCTGCTTGTGCCGCAGGTTCTCGCAGATGACCATGACGCGACCGTGCCGGCGGATCACCTTGCACTTGTCGCAGATCTTCTTGACGCTGGGCTTGACCTTCATCGTGGTTCCTCCGCCGCCGCATGACGACACTGGGCTCTGTGAGCCGGGTGGGGTAGGCAGCAGTTGATCGAGTGGTGGTTACTTGTAGCGGTAGACGATCCGGCCACGGGACAAGTCGTACGGGCTCAGCTCCACCACTACCCGGTCCTCAGGGAGGATTCGGATGTAGTGCTGCCGCATCTTGCCCGAGATGTGAGCGAGCACCTTGTGACCGTTGGCCAGCTCCACGCGAAACATCGCGTTCGGCAGTGCCTCGACCACGCTGCCCTCGATCTCGATGACACCGTCCTTCTTCGCCATATCCTCCGCTAACTCTCGTGACGAACTACAGCCCACGTCGTGCTCGAACGCCTTGAAGCATGCCAGTGCGATCGGCACTTCGTGGATTAGTGGTGCAAATGCGCAAGCACTACACACCCAACGAAGCATCCTACGGCATCGGACGGCGAATCGGAAAGCCGTGCCGGCGGCAGCTCAGGACCGCACGCCTCAGCGTGCCTGTGATCGAGGATCAGGACGGGCGTTCGATGAGCCCGAGCTCGAACGCGCGCTCGACCGTCTCGACGCTCGAGTGGGTCCCGAGCTTGCGATAGATGCTTCGCAGGTGCGTCTTGACCGTGTTCGAGGACAGGTAGAGCGATCGCGCCACCCCGGCGAGGGACGAGCTGCGGGACAGGCTCTCGAGCACCTGCCGCTCTCGGTCGCTCAGCTGCGCGCTGATCGTCGGAGCAGGGAAGAACTCGGCCATCTCGAGCAGACCCGGCTGCTCGAGGATGTCACGGATCTTCGGGACCTCGACCTCCAGGTCGAGGAGCGCGCGGCGCGGGACCTTGAGGAACGCGCGCGTGATGCCCGTCGCCACCGAGATCGCCACGGCCTCGTCGAGTGCGACCGCGGCCTCGTACCGCCGACCTCGTGCTTGTTCAGCCGCGGCGAGGATGACGAGGAAGTCCAGCCGGTGCCGTGGCGCGTAGATCCGGGTTCGGAGCCACTCGAGAGCGACCTCGCTCGCGCGGACGAACTCTCCGGAGAGATACTCGGTCCGTGCCCGCGCGAGCCCGGTGGTCTCGTATCTCTGGGTCACCGCGTTGATCGCGAGCCGCGCGCGCGAGATGTGCCCGAGCGCGAGGTGGAGGTCGACCGAGGCGGCGACGAGGAGGGCCTCTCCAAGGCCGGGGGCCCCTTCGCCGTCCGAGTGACCGCGCGCGGCCTCGATCTCCCCGAGGATCTGAAAGTGCGTTCCATCGACGAGCGCCACCTGTGCGCGGATCATCACAGCCAGCGCCCAGAGCTCGCCCACGTCCTGCGGGAGGTCGAACGACCGCGCGGCGTGGAAACCTGCGGGCTCGACCCGCTCGAGAGCGACGATCCCGCGGACCGCCTCCACGATCTGGTCCGACGGCGACGGGCGACCGGTCGGCAGACAGTCGCGCTCGGCGGCCGCGAGCCACTCCTCGGCGGGCTGGAGATAGCCGAGCATCGCGCACGCCAGGGCAGCCCCCACGGAGGCTTCTCGCACGATCTCCGGGTGACCGTGCGTCGTAGCGAGCTCGACAGCCTCTCTGAACGCGATGAGCGCACCCGGCAGGTCAGCTGCCAAGAGCCTGGTCATGGCCCACTCGTGGAGCACGGGGGCGAGTTCTTGACGGACCTCGTCGTGGAGCTCGTCTACCCGAACGAGGACCGCGTCGTGATCGCGGTCGGCGATCTCCTTGGCCGCGTAGAAGTTTCCAGTCATCCGCAGCAGCGCGATCTGCGCGAGGCTCTGCTCCATCGCGTCGACGATCCCCGGGAGCTCGAAGAGATCTCCGTCGTCCCGGGGAACCGGTGGTCCGACAGCAGCCGGGGCGAAGGTCGGGAGCGTACCGTCGCCTCCATCGACGGCAGCATCCTTTCGAACGACCGGGAGCAGGTGATCCCGGGCGATCACCAGCCGCGCATGGCACTCGAGGAACTCTGTGGGTATGCGCTCGACAGCCTCAGCGACGTCCTCGGGGAACTCAGCGACAAGCTCGACCCACCGGCTGTCGATGAGTTGTGCGACCTCGGTCCACGACTCTGACCGCACGAGGTGGCCGAGGGCGATGTTGGTCCGCCTGTGTGCGACGCAGACCTCGGCCGCGCGCCGAGACGCGACAGCGAGCTGGCGTGGGTCGAGAGACGTAAGGAGCGCGGCACAGGCTCGACGGACGGCGGGTACGTAGTGGTAGACGGCCTTCTCCCCCGTCCCTGCGACGATCACGACGCCAGCGGCGACCAGGTGGGCAAGATGCTCGCCGACGTCATGGATACCCGAGCACCACCGTGCGTCGTCCTCGCTGAACTCGTCGAGGATCGCAGTCCGCACGATGAACCTCTGGAGCTGCCAGTCGTCGAGCTCCTGCCAGACCGAGCGCAAGAACGGGTCACCAGCACGCAGGTCGAGCGTGCCTAGGGTCCCGCGTGCTGGAGCAGCGCCCCCGTTGGAGAGGATCGCACGCACCAGCGCTGGCCACCCACCCGACTCGACGTGCAGGGCTCGTACCTCGTCAGGTGCGAGCTCGTGGCCGAGGCGACGCGCGATCTCGCTCGTCTCGCCCTCGGTGAGAAGAAGGTCGGCAGGTCGGATCACGACGGAGTCGATGGTGGCGGCTCCGACAGTCTCGATGCTGACGACACGGGCAAGACACACGATGACGCTCAAGGACTCG
Source organism: Sanguibacter antarcticus (assembly GCF_002564005.1). NCBI lineage: Bacteria > Bacillati > Actinomycetota > Actinomycetes > Micrococcales > Sanguibacteraceae > Sanguibacter > Sanguibacter antarcticus. The sequence goes on from NZ_PDJG01000001.1 coordinate 2,055,990, forward strand.
AACTTGCGCACGAGGTCGACGAGCGCGGCCTCGACCCCAGCGTCTGCGACGTGGTGGAAGTCGTCGAGGACGAGGCAGAGGGGACGGTGCAGCTCACGGAGGACCGCCGCCAGCTGCGCACGCGCCTCGTTCTCGTCTGACGCCCGCTCGTCGGTCAGACCAGACCGAGCGAGCGCCTCGGCGATCGCGTCCCAGACGGTCGGGACGCTGCCCTCACCGAACAGTGCCATCCGACAGGAGACCCAGACCACGTCGGGTGTGCCGGAGAGAGACCTGGCCCAGTGGGCGACGAGGCTCGTCTTGCCGTACCCCCGCGGGCCACGGACGATGGTGAGAGGTTCCCGACGATCGAGAAAGCGGAGGAGCTCACTCTTCGCCACGAACACTGATGGTGAACGGGGAAGGAGGGCAGGAGTCACCACACCGTAGGAGACCGCCCCTGCAGCATGGTCGTGATCCGACTGAGAGTCTGCCATCGCCCCAACTCATCCGTGCTCGATCAATCCCGAAGTCACGTACCTGGGGTCGGGCCCCAAGGTGTGGAATATACGCTGGATTCGAAGTCCACAGTAGGGGCGAACGTGAGTAACCTCAAGAGAAATCGGTCAGACGGGGTGAACTTGGACACCCAGGCGGGCCAGTCTCTCTGCACCGCCATCTTCAGCCGTGAGGACGCTGATCCCCTCCTCGAGGATCGCGACCGTGTGCTCCCAGTGTGCTGCGCGGGCGCCATCCGTCGTGACGACGGTCCAGTCGTCTTCGCACACGTGCGTCGTGTTCTCACCGCGGACGATCATCGGCTCGATGGCCAAGCACATGCCCGGACGTAGCCGCGGGCCTCGTTCGCGCACCCCGTAGTTCAGGACGTCGGGCGGTTGGTGCATCGCTGAGCCGATCCCGTGACCGACATATTCCTCCACGATCCCGTAGGAGACACCGTCCGAGCGCTCGGCGTCCATCACGGAGGCTTCGACAGCGCGGCCTACGTCGCTCAGACGGCCTGACCGGGCAAGGGTCGCGATACCCGCCCACATCGCGTCTTCGGTCGCGACGGACAACGCGACATCGCGTTCGTCACCACCGTCGAGAACGATGGTGATCGCTGAGTCGGCATGCCATCCGTCGACGATCGCTCCGCAGTCCACCGACACGATGTCCCCGGCCTCGAGGCGCCGCTCCCCCGGTATGCCATGGATGATCTCGTCGTTCACCGAGACGCACACCGTCGCTGGAAACCCTTGGTACCCGAGGAACGACGGCAGCGCCCCGGCGTCAGCTATGACACGAGCAGCGACAGAGTCGAGCATCGCGGTCGTCATCCCCGGCGCGGCGACGTCGCGTACCGCTGACAACGCGGAAGCGACGACGATGCCGGCCTGGCGCATGTGCGCGACCTGCTCTGCAGTCTTGTACTCGATCCGCTCGCGACCGAACATCGGACGTCCGAGCCCTAGTAAAGGATCGTGGCCAGCGCGAGCGACAGTCGCTCGCTGACCTCGTCGACGTCACCGATGCCGTCGACCTGCACGAGTGCTCCGCGCTCGCCGTAGACCGCGGAGACCGGCGCGGTCTGCTCGGCGTAGACGTCCATCCGGCGCCTGATGACCGGCTCCGTGTCGTCCGCTCGGCCCTCGATCTCTGCACGCTTGAGCAGACGTCCGACGACGACGTCCACGTCTGCCACGATCTCGACCGCGCCGTCGAGCACCAGCCCGAGGTCGGCGAGGATCGCGTCGAGCTCAGCGACCTGAGCGACGTTCCTCGGGTAGCCGTCGAGGATGAACCCTGCGTCTGGCTCGTCAGCGACCTTCGTCGTGAGCGTGTCACGCACCATCGCGTTGGTGACCTCGTCAGGTACGAGCTCGCCTCGCGCGGTAATCGTCTGGACGAGCTTGCCCAGCTCCGTACCACCGGTGATGTTGGCGCGGAAGATGTCACCGGTCGAGATGGTCTGGACCCCCAGGCGCTCGGCCAGCCGCGCGGCCTGAGTGCCCTTGCCTGCTCCAGGAGGACCGAGGAAGACAAGCTTGGCGCTCATCGCAGGAACCCTTCGTAGTGCCGCTGCTGGAGCTGGGAGTCGATCTGCTTGACCGTCTCGAGCCCCACACCGACGATGATGAGGATCGACGTGCCACCGAACGGGATGTTCGTGCCGACGTCGAGAAGCAAGAACGTGATCGTGGGGATGAGCGCCACCATCGCGAGGTAGAGCGAACCAGCCGTCGTGATCCGGGTGATGACGTAGTCCAGATACTCCGCGGTGGGCCGGCCTGCTCGGATACCCGGGACGAATCCTCCGTACTTCTTCATGTTGTCTGCAACCTCGTCCGGATCAAAGGTGATCGCGGTGTAGAAGAAGCAGAAGAACACGATGAGGACCACGTAGAGGGTGATGTGCAGGGGCGCCGACGAGGAGACGACGTTGCGCTGCACCCACTGGACCCACTCCGACTCTGGACTGGCGAACTGCGCGATGAGGCCCGGTACAGAGAGGAGGGAGGAGGCGAAGATCACGGGGATGACGCCAGCCATGTTGATCTTGATCGGGATGTAGGTGCTGGATCCGCCGTACATCTTGCGGCCCACCATGCGCTTTGCGTACTGGACGGGGATCCGGCGCTGGGACTGCTCGACGAAGACGACCAGTGCGATGACCAGGAGGCTCACGAGAACGACGATCGTGAACTTCTGCGGGCCGCCGTTGCCTCCGGCGATACCCCAGAGCGCCGGGGGGAAGCTTGCGGAGATCGAGGTGAAGATGAGGAGCGACATCCCGTTGCCGATGCCCCGCTCGCTGATGAGCTCACCGAGCCACATGATGACACCCGAGCCTGCGGTCATCGTGATGACCACCAAGAGCGATGCCATGAGGCTGTCGTCAGGGATGACGACGCAGTTCGGGAGAAGCTGTCCGGTCCGCGCCATCGTCACGTAGGTCGTGGCCTGGAGGATCGCTAGCGCGATCGTCAGGTAGCGCGTGTACTGGGTGAGCTTTGCAGTACCGGACTGACCTTCCTTGTGCAGCGCCTCGAAACGAGGGATCACGACTCGCAAGAGCTGGACGATGATGCTCGCGGTGATGTAGGGCATGATCCCGAGAGCAAAGATCGACAGCTGGAGCAGAGCGCCACCGCTGAAGAGGTTGACGATTCCGAGGATGTCGCTGGCACCACCGCTGGCGACGCACGCCTGGACGTTCTGGTAGTCGACACCGGGCGACGGCACGAAGGAACCGACGCGAAAGAGCGCCATGATCGAGATCGTGAACAGCAGCTTGCGCCGCAGGTCAGGCGTACGAAACGCCCGAGCAAATGCGCTGAGCACCGATTCCTCCTGGTCCGCCGAGGCGGCGTTGTCATCACCGGCAAGCCGGCGCCTGGGAGGCACCGGTTAGCCGGCGCCCAAAGTACCTTATCCGCTCCAGCGCGATCTGCGGGAATCGGTCCGGGTACCACGTGCCACTTCAACTGTCCGAAGACAGCCGTAGGGCCGGTAGCGCTGCGCGCGACCGGCCCTACTCACTGCATCAGGCTTCGGAGACAGAACCGCCTGCTGCGAGGATCTTGTCCTTCGCAGACGTCGAGAGCGCGTCGACCGCGATCTCGAGCTTGACGGTGATCTCGCCGGTGCCGAGCACCTTGACGAGCTGTCCCTTGCGAACCGCACCCTTGGCGACGAGGTCGTCAACCGTGACCGACCCACCGTCGGGGTACAGAGCGGAGAGCTTGTCCAGGTTGACGACCTGGTACTCCGTCCGGAACGGGTTCGTGAATCCACGAAGCTTCGGCAGACGCATGTGGAGCGGCATCTGCCCACCTTCGAAACGCTCAGGAATCTGGTACCGGGCCTTCTGACCCTTGGTACCACGTCCTGCCGTCTTACCCTTCGAGGCCTCACCGCGACCGACACGAGTCTTCGCGGTCTTGGCGCCAGGGGCCGGACGGAGGTGGTGAACCTTGAGAGTGCCACCCGCACCGAGCGGAGCGACAGCCTTGACCTTGGGCGTTGAAGCCTTCGTCGTGGCGGCCGCCGCAGGTGCAGCCTTCTTCGCTGCGGCCTTCTTGGCGGGTGCCTTCTTGGCGGGGGCGTCAGCCGTCACTGCGGCTGACTCCTTCTTGTTGTCTGACTTCTCAGCCATGATTACTCGACCTCCTCGACGGCGACGAGGTGTGCCACCGTGACGACCATCCCGCGGATCTCAGGGCGGTCTTCCTTCACGGCGGTGTCGCCGATCCGCTTGAGGCCGAGAGTGCGCAGGGTGTCGCGCTGATTCTGCTTGCCGCCGATGGCGGACTTGAGCTGGGTCACCTTGAGGCGGGCCATCATGCACCTACCCCTGCTGCAGTGGCCCGACCAGCAGCCTGCGCACGAAGGAGCGCGGCCGGAGCCACGTGCTCGAGCGGGAGTCCACGACGTGCAGCGACCGCTTCCGGAAGCTCGAGGCCGCGGAGAGCCGCGACCGTCGCGTGGACGATGTTGATCGAGTTGGTCGACCCGAGCGACTTCGAGAGCACGTCGTGAATACCAGCGCACTCGAGAACTGCACGGACAGGGCCGCCGGCGATGACACCGGTACCCGGAGCTGCAGGGCGAAGGAACACGACCCCCGCAGCGGCCTCACCTGTGATGGGGTGAGGGATGGTGCCCTGGATGCGAGGAACCTTGAAGAAGTTCTTCTTGGCTTCCTCGACGCCCTTGGCGATGGCCGCGGGAACTTCCTTGGCCTTGCCGTAGCCGACGCCGACGGTGCCGTCGCCATCGCCCACCACGACGAGCGCGGTGAAGCTGAAGCGGCGGCCGCCCTTGACGACCTTGGCGACGCGGTTGATGGTGACGACGCGCTCGACGAACGCGTTCTTCTCCGGGGCGTCACGGCGACCGTCGCCGCGTCCGCCGCCGCTGCGACGGTCGTTACGACGGTCGCCCTGCTCAGTGGTGGCGCCGCCCGTGGGGGCGCCGGTGGTGCTGCGCTGCCCTGCAGCCATCAGAGAGTCCTTTGCTTCGGAACGGAAGTGGTTCGCGTCATCACAGGGACAGACCGCCTTCGCGGGCCCCGTCGGCGACTGCTGCCACTCGGCCGTGGTACTTGTTGCCGCCGCGGTCGAACACGACAGCATCGATTCCGGCGGCCTTCGCGCGCTCGGCGACGAGCTCGCCGACCTTGCGCGCCTTGGCGCTCTTGTCGCCCTCCGCGCTGCGGAAGTCTGCTTCGAGCGTCGAAGCCGACGCGACGGTCTTGCCGACCGTGTCGTCAACCACCTGGGCGGTGATGTGGCGAGCGGAACGGGTAACCACGAGGCGCGGTCGCAGGGGCGTCCCCGAGACCTTCTTGCGGAGGCGGAAGTGGCGGCGCTTACGAGCAACGGCTTTGCCCTTGCCCATGATCTTGAGAGCCATGGTTACTTACCAGCCTTTCCGGCCTTGCGGCGGACAACCTCGCCGGCGTACCGCACTCCCTTGCCCTTGTAAGGCTCCGGCTTGCGGATCTTTCGGATGTTCGCGGCGACCTCGCCCACCTGCTGCTTGCTGATGCCGCTGACCGAGAACTTGGTCGGGCCTTCGACAGCGAACGTGATGCCCTCAGGCGGTGCGATGACCACCGGGTGGCTGAAGCCGAGCGCGAACTCCAGGTCGGAGCCCTTCGCCGCGACGCGGTACCCAGTACCGACGATCTCGAGCTTCTTCTCGTAGCCCTCGGTCACACCAGTGATGATGTTCGCGAGGAGCGTGCGGGTGAGGCCGTGCAGGGAACGCGAGGCGCGCTCGTCGTTGGGGCGGGCGACAACGATCGCGCCGGCCTCGTTGACTGCAACCTCGATGGGGGCGGGGACGACGTGCTCCAGGGACCCCTTCGGGCCCTTGATCGTCACGAGCGCACCGCTGATGGTGACGTCCACTCCGGATGGAACCGGGACGGGGACTTTGCCGATACGGGACATGGCTCTCTCCTCTCCGTCTTCCGATTACCAGACGTAGGCGAGGACTTCCCCACCCACGCCCTTCTTTGCGGCCTGCTTGTCGGTCAGGAGGCCTGAAGACGTGGACAGGATCGCCACGCCGAGGCCGCCGAGAACCTTCGGCAGTTTGGTGGACTTTGCGTATACACGCAGTCCAGGCTTCGAGATACGGCGGATCCCGACGAGCGAACGCTCGCGCTCGGGTCCGAACTTCAGGTCGATGGTGAGGTACTTGCCTACAGGCGCGTCCTCGACCTTCCAACCTGCGATGTATCCCTCAGCCTGCAAGATCTCAGCAATGTGCGACTTCAGCTTCGAGAACGGCATGGTGACCGTGTCGTGGTAAGCCGAGTTCGCGTTTCGCAGACGAGTCAGCATGTCTGCGATCGGGTCGGTCATTGTCATTGGGCTTCTGCCCTTCCTCGCCGGGGTATCCAGTCGCATCGTCGAGCGATGCGGTCCGGACCTACGACGTAGTTGTTACCAGCTGCTCTTGGTGACGCCGGGAAGTTCGCCGCGGTGCGCCATCTCGCGCACGCAGATGCGGCAAAGTCCGAACTTGCGGTAGACAGAGTGCGGACGTCCGCACTTCTGGCACCGTGTGTAGGCGCGTACCGCGAACTTGGGCTTTGCGGCCGCCTTGTTGACCAGGGCCTTCTTCGCCATGTCAGTTCTCCTTGAAGGGGAAGCCGAGACGCTTCAGAAGTGAGCGGCCCTCAGCATCCGTGGTAGCGGTGGTCACGACGGTGATGTCCATACCACGAACCCGGTCGATCTTGTCGGGGTCGATCTCGTGGAACATCGCCTGCTCGGTCAGACCGAACGTGTAGTTCCCGTGACCATCGAACTGCTTCGGTGAGAGACCACGGAAGTCGCGGATACGCGGGAGCGCGATCGACAGGAGCCTGTCAGCGAACTCCCACATCCGATCGCCGCGCAGCGTCACGTGGGCGCCGATCGGCATCCCCTCGCGGAGCTTGAACTGGGCGATCGACTTGCGAGCCTTCGTGACCTGCGGCTTCTGGCCGGTGATCGCGGTGAGGTCGCGGATAGCGCCCTCGATCAGCTTCGAGTCCTTGGCAGCATCGCCGACACCCATGTTCACGACGATCTTCGTCAGACCAGCAACCTGGTTGACGTTCTCGTGCCCGAACTCCTCACGCAGGCCGGGGAGGATCTCCGCGGCGTAGCGGGCCTTGAGGCGAGGCTGTGCCTGTGCGTACGTCTCAGTGCTCATCAGATGTCCTTCTCGGTGTCGCCGTGACCTCGGGTCACGCGAACACGAACCGTGCGCATACGACCGTCACGCTCGACCTGCTCGCTCCGGACGCCGACGCGCTTGCCACGCTTGGCCTCCGCGTCGTAGTACTGGACGTTGCTGACGTGGATCGGGGCCTCAACGGTCTCGATGCCACCGGTTGTCGTCCCACGCTGGGTCTGGCCGACCTTCACGTGCTTCTTCACCCGCTGCACGCCCTCGACGATCACACGGTCAGAGTCCGTGAGAACCTCGAGCACTCGGCCTGTCTTGCCCTTGTCGCGACCGGCGATGACAACCACCGTGTCGCCCTTCTTGATCTTCGCCATGATTCAGAGCACCTCCATCGCCAGCGAGATGATCTTCATGAACTTCTTGTCGCGCAGCTCGCGGCCCACCGGGCCGAAGATGCGGGTTCCACGAGGTTCGCCGTCAGCCTTGAGGATCACGGCAGCGTTCTCGTCGAACTTGATGTAAGAGCCGTCTGGACGACGGCGCTCCTTGGTGGTCCGGACGATGACGGCCTTGACCACGTCGCCCTTCTTGACGTTGCCGCCGGGAATCGCATCCTTAACGGTTGCGACAATGACGTCGCCGATTCCGGCGTAGCGACGGCCCGACCCACCGAGAACGCGGATGCAAAGAATCTCTTTGGCACCCGTGTTGTCGGCGACCCGAAGTCGCGACTCCTGCTGGATCATGTAATGAACTCCTGTCGTCGAGCTGGTTCTCGCACGCGGCGAGCCTTGCCGAACGGATAACTGTCAAGCACTGCAGTAGATCAAGGCGCCGCTGGGGGCAAACCGTGACGAGCACGGCCCACCCTCAGCGGAACTTGCTACTTGGCCTTTTCGAGGATCTCCACCAGGCGCCACCGCTTGGTAGCGGACAGCGGGCGGGTCTCCATGATGAGGACGAGGTCGCCGATACCAGCAGAGTTCTGCTCGTCGTGCGCCTTGACCTTGCTGGTGCGCCGGATCACCTTACCGTAGAGCGGGTGCTTGACCCGGTCTTCGACCTCGATGACGACGGTCTTGTCCATCTTGTCGCTCACGACATAGCCGCGCCGCGTCTTGCGGTTCGGCCGCTTCGCGGCTTCCTGCTCTGAAGCAACAGCTCCAGCAACGTTTTCGCTCATGTCAGCCTCACTCACTCACGCTCGGTGCGGTACGGATGCCGAGCTCGCGCTCACGGAGGATCGTGTAGATCCGAGCGATGTCGCGGCGGACTGCCTTCAGCCGTCCGTGGCTCTCCAGCTGGCCGGTGGCCGACTGAAAACGGAGGTTGAAAAGCTCCTTCTTCGCCTTCTCGAGCTCGGCAACGAGCTTGTCGTTGTCGAACCCGTCCAGCTCACTTGGAGCCAGATCCTTCGTTCCGATAGACATCAGTTGCCACCACCCTCGCGTACCACGAACCGGCACTTCATCGGGAGCTTGTGGATCGCGCGGCGCATGGCCTCACGGGCCAGGTCCTCGGGAACACCGGCAAGCTCGAAGACGATGCGTCCGGGCTTGACGTTGGCGATCCACCACTCGGGGGAACCCTTACCGGATCCCATTCGGGTTTCCGCTGGCTTCTTGGTCAGCGGGCGGTCTGGATAGATGTTGATCCAGACCTTGCCGCCACGCTTGATGTGGCGGGTCATTGCGATACGAGCAGCCTCGATCTGGCGGTTCGTGACGTAAGCCGGCTCGAGAGCCTGGATTCCGTAGTCACCGAACGAGATCACGGTCCCACCCGTTGCGGCGCCGGAGCGCCCAGGGTGGTGCTGCTTGCGGTGCTTGAGCCTGCGCGGAATCAGCATCGCTCAGGCCTCCGTTCCGGTGACAGCGGCCGGTGCAGCATCCTGTCCAGCAGGCGCCTGCTCGGCCTTGGCGGGCGCCTCGGCTGCAGCTGCAGCCGGACGCTCTGGACGACGGGCTCCGGCACGAGCCGGACGGTCGGAGCGCGGACCGCCACGAGGCGCACGAGGCGCCTGCGTCGCCTGCTGCGCAGCGAACTCCTTCTCGGTCATGTCGCCCTTGTAGATCCAGACCTTCACGCCGATGCGGCCGAAGGTCGTGCGGGCCTCGAAGAAGCCGTAGTCGATGTTCGCGCGGAGCGTGTGCAGAGGCACACGGCCTTCGCGGTAGAACTCGCTTCGGCTCATCTCGGCGCCGCCGAGTCGACCGGAGCACTGGACACGGATGCCCTTGGCGCCGGCACGCTGAGCCGACTGCATGCCCTTGCGCATCGCACGACGGAAGGAGACACGGCTGGCAAGCTGCTCCGCGATCCCCTGGGCCACGAGCTGAGAGTCGATCTCAGCGTTCTTGACCTCGAGGATGTTGAGCTGAACCTGCTTGCCGGTGAGCTTCTCCAGCTCGCCGCGGATGCGGTCTGCTTCGGCGCCACGGCGACCGATCACGATGCCCGGGCGGGCGGTGTGGATGTCGACGCGGACGCGGTCACGGGTGCGCTCGATCTCAACCTTCGAGATTCCAGCGCGCTCCAGACCGGTGCTCATGAGCTTGCGGATCTGCACGTCTTCACGGACGTAGTCGCGGTAGCGCTGTCCGGGCTTGGTGCTGTCGGCGAACCAACGCGACCGGTGGTCGGTGGTAATTCCGAGACGGTACCCGTGTGGGTGAACCTTCTGTCCCACTATCGGGCCCTTCCCTTCGTGTCTTCGCGCGGAGTGACGACCACAGTGATGTGGCTGGTCCGCTTGAGGATCTGGCTGGCTCGCCCCTGCGCACGGGGACGGAACCTCTTGAGGGTTGGTCCCTCGTCGATGAACGCCTCAGAGATGAAGAGCTTCTGCTCATCAAATGCAACGCTCGCGCGGTCAGCCTTGACCCGTGCGTTCGCGATCGCGCTCTGCACGACCTTGAGGATCGGCTCACTCGCTGTTTGCGGTGCGAACTTCAGCACCGCGACAGCCTCAGTTGCCTGCTTGCCACGGATAAGATCCACGACGCGCCGGGCCTTCTGAGGCGTGACACGGACGAACCGTGCCTGCGCCTTGGCTTCCATTGCTGTCCTGCCTTCTTGTCTCGTCATGACCAAGAGGTCCTCTCGCGACTGACCCCGGGGGGTCAGCGGCGACGGCCCTTCTTGTCGTCCTTCACGTGGCCGCGGAACGTCCGGGTCGGCGAGAACTCGCCGAGCTTGTGACCAACCATCGACTCCGTGACGAACACCGGAGTGTGCTTGCGACCGTCGTGCACGGCAAAAGTGTGACCGAGGAAGTCGGGCGTGATGACCGACCGACGGGACCAGGTCTTGATTACGTTCTTGGTCCCCTTCTCGTTCTGGACGTCCACCTTCTTCTGGAGGTGTCCGTCGACGAAGGGGCCCTTCTTCAGGCTGCGTGGCATGTCAGGCTCCTATCAACGCTTCTTGTTCTTGCCGGAACGACGACGACGCACGATGAGCTTGTCACTCGCCTTGTTGGGACGGCGGGTGCGGCCCTCTGCCTGGCCCCACGGGCTGACAGGGTGACGTCCACCGGAGGTCTTGCCTTCTCCACCACCGTGAGGGTGGTCGATCGGGTTCATCGCGACACCACGGACTGTCGGGCGCTTGCCCTTCCAGCGCATGCGGCCGGCCTTGCCCCAGTTGATGTTCGACTGCTCGGCGTTGCCCACCTCGCCGACCGTTGCGCGGCAGCGCAGGTCGACGTTGCGGATCTCACCGGACGGCAGACGCAGCTGGGCGTAAGGCCCGTCCTTCGCGACGAGCTGCACGGAGGCACCAGCCGAACGTGCCATCTTCGCGCCGCCGCCGGGCTTGAGCTCGACTGCGTGGATGACGGTACCGGTCGGGATGTTGCGCAGAGGCAGGTTGTTGCCAGGCTTGATGTCAGCCCCGGCACCGTTCTCGATCAGGTCGCCCTGGCCGAGCTTGTTCGGCGCGATGATGTAGCGCTTCTCACCGTCTGCATAGTGCAGGAGTGCGATGCGGGCGGTCCGGTTGGGGTCGTACTCGATGTGAGCGACCTTGGCCGGTACGCCGTCCTTGTCGTGCCGACGGAAGTCGATGACGCGGTAGGCGCGCTTGTGCCCACCACCCTTGTGCCGGGTGGTGATACGACCGGAGCTGTTACGCCCACCGGTCTTGTGGAGCGGACGGATAAGCGACTTCTCCGGCTCCGAGCGCGTGATCTCGACGAAGTCGGCAACGCTGGAGCCGCGGCGTCCGGGCGTAGTCGGCTTGTACTTGCGGATTCCCATGGGGATCTGTCCTCAATCTGCTCTCGGCCGGCTCAGCCGACCGGTCCACCGAACATGTCAATCGATCCCTCGCGAAGAGAGACGATCGCACGCTTGGTGTCCTTACGCTTGCCAGTACCGAAACGGGTCCGCCGGGACTTGCCCTTGCGGTTGATCGTGTTGACGGAGCTGACCTTGACATCGAAGATCTTCTCGATGGCGATCTTGATCTCCGTCTTGTTCGACCGCGGGTCGACGAGGAAGGTGTACTTTCCCTCGTCGAGCAGGCCGTAGCTCTTCTCAGAGAGAACCGGTGCGATCACGATGTCGCGTGGGTCCTTCTGAACCGTCGTAGCGATGGGCGTGGTCACTTGGTGTCCTCCTTGTCGAGCTGTGCCGACTCGGACTCCGTCGCGACGGCCTTGACCGAAGCGCCCTTCGCGGGGCCAGCGAGGAACGCGGTGAGCGCTCCCTGCGTGAACACCACGTCGTCAGAGATGAGCACGTCGTAGGTGTTGAGCTGGTCAGCCACCAGAAGGTGAACCTGCTCAGCGTTCTGCAACGACTTCACGGTGAGCTCGTCGCCACGCTCGAGAACCACGAGAACGTTCTTGCGAGGCGAGAGGTGCGCGAGCGACGCGAGCGCCTGCTTGGTCGACGGCGAGCCGTCGATACCGAAGCCGGTCACGACATGGATGCGGCCGGCGCGTGCGCGGTCAGAGAGTGCCCCGCGCAGTGCTGCCTGCTTCATCTTCTTGGGTGTGCGCTGGCTGTAGTCACGCGGTGTCGGTCCGTGAACCACACCACCACCGGCGAACTGAGGTGCGCGGATCGAGCCCTGACGGGCGCGACCGGTGCCCTTCTGCTTGTACGGCTTGCGTCCACCACCGCGAACCTCGCCGCGGGTCTTGGTGCTGTGCGTGCCCTGACGGGCCGCAGCGAGCTGCGCGACAACAACCTGGTGGATGAGAGGAATATTCGCCTGGACGTCGAACACCTCGGCGGGAAGCTCGGCGGAGCCGGACTTCTTGCCCTTGGCGTCGATGACGTCGACGGTCAGCGTTTCAGACATGCTGTCACGCACCCTTCGCTGCACTACGCACGAGGACGACGCCACCCTTGGGGCCGGGAACCGCGCCCTTGACGAGCAGCAGACCCTTCTCCGCGTCGACCGCGTGAACGGTCAGATTTTGCGTGGTCTGACGGTCAACACCCATCCGACCAGCCATCCGCACACCCTTGAAGACGCGCGACGGGGTCGAAGCCCCACCGATCGATCCGGGCTTGCGGTGGTTGCGGTGCGCACCGTGGGACGCGCCAACGCCGTGGAAGCCGTGGCGCTTCATGACACCGGCGGTGCCCTTGCCCTTGGTCGTTCCGACGACGTCCACAACGCTTCCGGCCTCGAAGGCCTCCGCGGTGAGCTCCTGGCCGAGGTTGAACTCGCCAGCGTTGGACGTGCGGATTTCGGTCACGTGACGGCGCGGGGTGACCCCGGCCTTCGCGAAGTGACCCTTCAGCGGCTGCGTCACCTTGCGGGGATCGATCGTGCCGTAGGCGAGCTGGACGGCTGCGTAGCCGTCAACATCAGCCGTACGGACCTGCGTCACCACGTTGGTGCCGACCTGGACCACGGTCACGGGAACGAGGCGTCCTGCTTCGTCCCAGACCTGGGTCATCCCGAGCTTGGTTCCGAGTACGGCCGTCACGGGCCGTTCGTTCTGCTGGGTAGCCATGTGTATGTCCCTCCCAGTCTCAGAGCTTGATCTCGATGTTCACGTCGGCGGGCAGGTCGAGACGCATGAGCGAGTCGACCGCCTTCGGCGTGGGATCGATGATGTCGATGAGCCGCTTGTGCGTGCGCATTTCAAAGTGCTCGCGGCTGTCCTTGTACTTGTGAGGCGAACGGATAACGCAAAACACGTTCTTCTCCGTCGGCAACGGCACCGGGCCCACGACCGTCGCACCAGCGCGTGTCACCGTGTCGACGATCTTGCGCGCCGAGCTGTCGATGACCTCGTGGTCGTAGGACTTGAGCCGGATGCGGATCTTCTGTCCCGCCATGGCGTCGTCTGACTCTCTCTCTCGAACTGTCCGACCCCCGCGCTCGGGCGTGTCGCTCTCAGCGACACGCATTCACGCTGCACCACGTCGTGGTGCGAGATCGTTGGATATGTAGGCCACACCGCAGATCGCGGGCCTATCGAGCACCCTACGACGCAGAACTGACCCGCAACGTCTTCTCGCCTGTGTGGAACCTCAGTCCCGCGGCACCTCAATCTGTCCATCGCACAGAGAGTTCAACACGCGGAACGGCCCCTGGGGCCGGACGGTTCAACACACTGTTCGATATTTGAATGAGCGCACCCGCAACAGGCAACCTGAACAGTTTGCCAGACGATTGCCAGAAAAGCCAGCCGATCCGGCTCCACACTTCCAGAGCTCTGCCACGTGCGCGCTCGCACCTGCCTGCCCCCTGCAGATGCCCCCAGACGCACGAGGACCCGGCGGCCTGACGGCTACCGGGTCCTCGTGAGCGATGCTCAGCTAGTCAGACAAGATCACTTGATGATCTTGGTGACCTGGCCTGAACCGACCGTACGTCCACCCTCGCGGATGGCGAAGCCGAGGCCCTCTTCCATGGCGATCGGCTGGATGAGCTCGACCGTCATCTCCGTGTTGTCGCCGGGCATGACCATCTCGGTGCCCTCAGGCAGCGTGATGACGCCGGTGACGTCGGTGGTGCGGAAGTAGAACTGAGGACGGTAGTTCGAGTAGAACGGGTTGTGACGCCCGCCCTCGTCCTTGCCGAGGATGTAGACGCGAGCCTCGAAGTTCGTGTGCGGGGTGATGGACCCCGGCTTCACGACAACCTGGCCGCGCTCGACGTCCTCGCGCTTGATCCCACGGAGAAGAAGACCGGTGTTGTCGCCGGCCTGCGCCTCGTCCATGGACTTGTGGAAGGTCTCGATACCCGTGACCGTCGTCTTCTGCGCGTTGCGGATTCCGACGATCTCGACCTCGGAGTTGATCGCAAGACGTCCACGGTCGACCTTGCCGGTGACGACGGTTCCACGACCGGTGATCGTGAAGACGTCCTCGATCGGCATGAGGAACGGCTTGTCGAGGTCACGGACCGGGTCCGGCACGTGCTCGTCGACAGCCTCGAGGAGGTCCTCGACGGTCTTGGTCCACTCCGGGTCGCCCTCGAGCGCCTTGAGGCCCGAGACGCGGACGACGGGAGCGTTGTCGCCGTCGAAGCCCTGTGCGGAGAGAAGCTCGCGCACCTCCATCTCGACGAGCTCGAGGATCTCCTCGTCGTCCACCATGTCGGCCTTGTTCAGCGCGACGAGGAGGTAAGGAACACCCACCTGACGAGCGAGCAGGACGTGCTCGCGCGTCTGAGCCATCGGGCCGTCGGTAGCGGCGACCACGAGGATCGCGCCGTCCATCTGGGCAGCACCGGTGATCATGTTCTTGATGTAGTCAGCGTGCCCGGGAGCATCGACGTGGGCGTAGTGACGCTTCTCCGTCTGGTACTCGATGTGCGCGATGTTGATCGTGATACCGCGCTGCTTCTCTTCGGGTGCCTTGTCGATGTCGTCGAACTTGAACTCAGGGTTCAGGTCCGGGTACTTGTCGTGCAGCACCTTCGAGATAGCTGCCGTGAGCGTCGTCTTACCGTGGTCAACGTGACCGATGGTTCCGATGTTGACGTGCGGTTTGGTCCGCTCGAACTTGGCCTTCGCCACTGGGGTCCTCCTGGGACTTGGGTAGTTGTGCCGAACGATGCAGCGCGGCTCGGTGGCCGATCTGCGGGGCGTGCGGGTCGCTACAGGTTGATGGTGGTGATTCTACAGTTCGACCTGTGGGGACTCACTCGCCCCGGGTCTTCTTGATGATCTCTTCGGCAACGTTCCGAGGAACCTCGGAATAGCTGTCGAACTGCATCGAGTACACAGCACGACCTTGGGTCTTTGACCGTAGGTCGCCGATGTACCCGAACATCTCTGACAGGGGTACGTGGGCCTGGATGACCTTGACACCCGTCGCGTCTTCCATCGACTGGATCATGCCTCGACGCGAGTTGATGTCACCGATGACGTCACCCATGTATTCCTCAGGTGTCCGTACCTCTACCGCCATGACCGGCTCGAGCAGAACCGGGTCTGCCTTCCTGACGCCCTCTTTGAGGATCATCGAGCCGGCAATCTTGAACGCCATCTCCGAGGAGTCGACCTCGTGGAAGGCTCCGTCGAGCAGTGTGGCCTTGATACCGACGAGCGGGTACCCGGCGAGCACGCCGAGCTCCATCGCTGCCTGGATACCAGCGTCCACGCTCGGGATGTACTCGCGCGGGATCCGCCCGCCGCCGACCTTGTTCTCGAAGACGTACAGCTCGCCCTCGGCAGGATCCAGCGGAGCGAACGACATCTGCACCTTGGCGAACTGGCCGGATCCACCAGTCTGCTTCTTGTGCGTGTAGTCGATCTTGTCCACCGTACGACGGATCGTCTCGCGGTACGCGACCTGCGGCTTGCCGACGTTCGCCTCGACGTTGAACTCACGACGCATACGGTCGACGAGGATGTCGAGGTGAAGCTCGCCCATCCCGGCGATGACCGTCTGGCCGGTGTCGATGTTGAGCGAGACCTGGAACGTCGGGTCCTCGTCGGAGAGCTTCTGGATAGCGACGGAGAGCTTCTCCTGGTCGCCCTTCGTCTTCGGCTCGATGGCCACCGAGATGACCGGCTCCGGGAACGTCATCGACTCGAGGACGACGGGGTTCGCGATGTCGCAGAGCGTGTCACCGGTGGTGACGTCCTTGAGACCGATGAACGCGTAGATGTGACCGGCCGTCGCGTCGTCGACCGGGTTCTCCTTGTTGGAGTGCATCTGGAAGAGCTTTCCGATGCGCTCCTTCTTGTTCTTGGTCGAGTTGAGCACCTGGGCGCCCTGGCCGACGTGGCCGGAGTACACGCGCACGTAGGTGAGCTTCCCGAAGAACGGGTGCGTGGCGACCTTGAACGCGAGGGCCGCGAACGGCTCGCTCGAGTCAGGGTGGCGCTCGACGATCTTCTCTTCGTCGCGAAGGTCGTGCCCCTGCATGGCGGGCACGTCGAGCGGCGTCGGGAGGTAGTCGATGACTGCGTCGAGCATGGGCTGGACGCCCTTGTTCTTGAACGCAGACCCACAGAGGACCGGGTAGGCCTCAGAGCGGATCGTCAGCTGGCGGATACCGTCCTTGATCTCGGCGACCGTCAGCTCCTCTCCGTTGAGGTACTTCTCCATGAGCTCTTCCGAGGCGTCGGCGACAGCCTCGAGGAGCTCCGCGCGGTACTGCGCAGCCTTCTCGACGAGGTCGGCCGGGATCTCCTCGGTGGAGTACTCCTCGCCCAGCGCGGTCACGCCGTGCCAGACGAGAGCCTTCTGCTCGACGAGGTCGACGACTCCGATGAAGTCGCTCTCGGAGCCGATCGGCAGCTGGATGACGAGCGGCTTCGCCTTGAGCCGGTTGATGATCGTGTCGACTGTGAAGTAGAAGTCGGCGCCGAGCTTGTCCATCTTGTTGACGAAGCAGATGCGCGGGACCTCGTACTTGTCCGCCTGGCGCCAGACCGTCTCGGACTGGGGCTCGACGCCCTCCTTGCCGTCGAACACCGCGACGGCACCATCGAGCACGCGGAGCGAACGCTCCACCTCGACCGTGAAGTCGACGTGCCCGGGGGTGTCGATGATGTTGATCTGGTTGTTCTTCCAGTAGCAGGTCGTCGCGGCCGACGTGATCGTGATGCCGCGCTCCTGCTCCTGCTCCATCCAGTCCATCGTCGACGCGCCGTCGTGCGTCTCACCAATCTTGTAGTTGACCCCCGTGTAGAACAGGATCCGCTCGGTGGTGGTGGTCTTGCCAGCATCGATGTGAGCCATGATGCCGATGTTGCGGACCTTGCTCAGGTCGGTGAGCACGTCAAGTGCCACGGTGATCTACCTCTTACTGGTGTGGGATGGAGCTCAGACGTGAGACAGAGGACGCCTGTAGGGCGTCGAGGGATGAACGGGTGCCCCGGGACGTCCCGGGGCACCGCATCATCACCAGCGGTAGTGCGCGAAGGCCTTGTTGGACTCAGCCATCTTGTGCATGTCCTCGCGGCGCTTCACAGCGGCACCGAGGCCGTTGCTCGCGTCGAGGATCTCGTTCATGAGGCGCTCGGTCATGGTCTTCTCGCGACGTGCACGCGAGTAGTCCGTGAGCCAGCGCAGCGCGAGCGTGGTCGAGCGGACGGGGCGAACCTCGACCGGAACCTGGTAGGTCGCGCCACCGACACGGCGCGAGCGAACCTCGAGCGCGGGGCGGATGTTCTCGAGCGCGCGCTTGAGGACGACGACGGGGTCGCCGGCGGTCTTGTCGCGGACGCCTTCGAGGGCACCGTAGACGATCGCCTCAGCGGTCGACTTCTTGCCGTCCATGAGGACCTTGTTGATGAGCTGCGTGACGACCGGGGATCCGTAGACCGGGTCGATGATGAGGGGCCGCTTCGGGGCCGGGCCTTTGCGAGGCATCAGCTCTTCTCCTTCTTCGCGCCGTAGCGGCTGCGAGCCTGCTTGCGGTTCTTGACACCCTGGGTGTCGAGAGCGCCGCGGATGACCTTGTAACGCACACCGGGAAGGTCCTTCACACGACCGCCGCGCACGAGCACGATGGAGTGCTCCTGGAGGTTGTGTCCGACACCTGGGATGTACGCGGTGACCTCAACGCCACTGGAGAGCTTCACGCGAGCAACCTTGCGGAGCGCGGAGTTCGGCTTCTTCGGAGTGGTGGTGTAGACGCGGGTGCACACACCGCGCCGCTGAGGGGATCCTTTGAGGGCCGGCGTCTTGGACTTTCCGACCTTCGATGTCCGCCCCTTGCGGACGAGCTGCTGAATCGTGGGCACTGCGTCTCCGTGTCTACTCGAGCTCGCCGGGTGTTTCCCGGCGGTGGCTACTGCTGGCTATTGCTGGTCGTGTCCGAGCTGGGTGCACGAGGCACCGCAGCTTCGCTGCAATACGCCACGTACCACCGGCTCGATGGTCCAGCCCCGCGCGCAGTGCGCGCTGAGCCAGAAGTCCCCGCTGCCGAGCCGGACCCTCGTCGCATCGTTCGAAGCTCTCGCTCCAGATACGGCGTGACCATCTCCGTCCATCGAGCCAGGAGGACCTCTGAGGTCTCTCGGCGACCGACGAAATGTAGTCACAAGGGCCCGACAGCACGGGCACGGTTTCCAAGCCTACCTGCGATGTGCAGGGAGGTCAAAGTGATCTGAGTGCTGACAACAGTGCGGGGCGGCCCCCAGAGGGAACCGCCCCGCGCCGACTCCTACCGGATCAGCGGAAGTCGGGACCGAAGTCGATGTCCTCGAGCGGGATCGCCTCACCGGATCCCATTCCGAGAGCCGGGAAGTCGATCTCGTCGTAGCCGAAGCTCGGGTAGAGCTCGGCCTTCGCTTCTTCGGTGGGCTCGACCCGCACGTTGCCGTAGCGAGGCAGCCCTGTACCTGCAGGGATGAGCTTTCCGAGGATGACGTTCTCCTTGAGACCGAGGAGCGGGTCGCGGCGACCGCTCATCGCGGCCTCCGTGAGGACGCGCGTGGTCTCCTGGAAGGACGCCGCCGAGAGCCACGAGTCGGTCGCGAGCGACGCCTTCGTGATCCCCATGAGCTCGGGACGACCGGAGGCCGGCTGGCCACCTTCCGCCACCGCACGCCGGTTGGCGTCCTCGAAGCGACCGCGCTCGGCGAGCTCGCCCGGGAGCAGGATCGAGTCGCCGGAGTCGAGGACCGTCACACGACGCAGCATCTGCCGCACGATGACCTCGATGTGCTTGTCGTGGATGTCCACGCCCTGAGAGCGGTACACCTGCTGGACCTCGTCCACGAGGTGCTTCTGCGTGGCGCGCGGGCCGAGGATGCGCAAGACCTTCTTCGGGTCCACCGCACCCTGGACGAGCTGCGTACCGACGACGACCTCCTGGCCGTCCTCCACGAGGAGACGCGACCGCTTGGTGACCGCGTACGCGATCTCCTCGGAGCCGTCTTCCGGGGTGAGGACGATCCGGCGCGTGCGCTCGGAGTCGTCGATCGTGATGCGGCCCGTGTACTCCGCGATCGGCGCCTCGCCCTTGGGCGTACGCGCCTCGAAGAGCTCCGTGACACGCGGCAGTCCCTGTGTGATGTCGTCCGCAGACGCCACACCACCCGTGTGGAACGTACGCATCGTCAGCTGGGTACCCGGCTCACCGATCGACTGCGCCGCGATGATGCCGACGGCCTCACCGATGTCGACGAGCTTGCCCGTCGCGAGTGAGCGGCCGTAGCACTTGGCGCACGTACCCACCCGAGACTCGCAGGTGAGCACCGAGCGGACCTTGAGCGTCGAGACGCCCGCAGCCAGCAGGGCGTCGATGAGCACGTCTCCGACGTCCTCTCCAGCCTGTCCGATGACCTTGCCGCCAACCTCGACGGACGAGGCGAGCGTGCGGGAGTAGATGCTCTGCTCGACCTTGTCGTGACGGACGAGCTTGCCTCCACCGAGGTCCTCGCTCACCGGGAGGGTGAGACCACGCTCGGTCCCGCAGTCCTCCTCGCGGACGATGACATCCTGCGAGACGTCGACGAGACGACGCGTGAGGTATCCCGAGTCGGCGGTCCGCAGCGCGGTGTCGGCGAGGCCCTTACGGGCTCCGTGCGTCGCGATGAAGTATTCGAGGACAGAGAGTCCCTCGCGGTAGTTCGACTTGATCGGGCGAGGGATGATGTCACCCTTCGGGTTGGCCACGAGACCACGCATACCGGCGATCTGGCGAACCTGCATCCAGTTGCCTCGTGCACCCGAGCCGACCATCCGATAGACGGTGTTGCGCACAGGGAAGTTCTCCTGCATCGCCTTCGCGACCTTGTCGGTCGCCTGCGTCCAGATCTCGATGAGCTCCTGACGACGCTCGTCGTCCGTGATCAGACCCTTGTCGAACTGCTGCTGGACCTTGAGCGCACGAGCCTCGTGCGTCTCGAGGATCGCTGCCTTCGCGCTCGGCGTCGCCACGTCGGAGATCGAGATGGTGATGCCAGAACGGGTGGCCCAGCGGAAGCCTGCCGCCTTGAGCGCATCGAGCGACTCTGCGACCTCGACCTTGGGGTACGTCTCGGCAAGCTCGTTGACGATCTGCGACAGGCGCTTCTTGTCCACGACCGCGTTGACGTACGGGTAGTCGATCGGGAGCAGCTCGTTGAACAGCGCCCGGCCGAGGGTGGTCTTGAACAGCCGTGGCTGTCCCTCTGCCCAACCCTCAGGAGCCTCGGTGTCGACCGTCGGCGGGACGAGGTCCTCCATGCGGATGATGATCTCCGCGTTGAGGTCCAGGCTGCCACCATCGAACGCCATGATCGCCTCGGAGACCGAGCTGAACGCCCGGCCCTCTCCGAGAGGGGCTTCCTTCTCGCTCGTCAGGTGGTAGAGCCCGATGATCATGTCCTGGGAGGGCATGGTCACAGGACGTCCGTCAGACGGCTTGAGGATGTTGTTGCTCGAGAGCATGAGGATGCGGGCCTCGGCCTGCGCCTCTGCCGACAGCGGCAGGTGCACAGCCATCTGGTCACCGTCGAAGTCAGCGTTGAACGCTGCGCACACGAGCGGGTGCAGGTGGATGGCCTTGCCCTCGACGAGCATCGGCTCGAACGCCTGGATACCGAGACGGTGCAGGGTCGGAGCACGGTTGAGGAGGACCGGGTGCTCCGTGATGACCTCTTCGAGGACGTCCCAGACCGCCGACTTGGCGCGCTCGACCATCCGCTTGGCGCTCTTGATGTTCTGAGCGTGGTTGAGGTCGACGAGCCGCTTCATCACGAACGGCTTGAACAGCTCGAGCGCCATCTGCTTGGGCAGACCGCACTGGTGCAGCTTGAGCTGCGGGCCGACGACGATGACCGAACGGCCCGAGTAGTCGACGCGCTTTCCGAGAAGGTTCTGGCGGAAACGCCCCTGCTTGCCCTTGAGCATGTCGGAGATCGACTTCAGCGGACGGTTTCCCGGTCCGGTGACCGGACGCCCACGGCGGCCGTTGTCGAACAGGGAGTCAACAGCCTCCTGAAGCATCCGCTTCTCGTTGTTGACGATGATCTCCGGTGCTCCGAGGTCGAGAAGACGCTTGAGGCGGTTGTTCCGGTTGATCACACGGCGGTACAGGTCGTTAAGGTCAGACGTCGCGAAACGTCCACCGTCGAGCTGGACCATCGGACGCAGGTCCGGGGGGATGACAGGGACAGCGTCGAGAACCATGCCGGTCGGCGAGTTCGTCGTGGTGAGGAACGCGTTGACGACCTTGAGGCGCTTGAGGGCACGCGTCTTGCGCTGGCCCTTGCCGCTCCGGATGATCTCGCGCAGGGTCTCGGCCTCGGTAACGAGGTCGAAGTCCTGCAGACGCTTCTGGATCGCCGCCGCGCCCATGGAACCTTCGAAGTAGTTCCCGTAGCGGTCCTGCAGCGCACGGTAGAGCATCTCGTCGCCCTCGAGGTCAGCGACCTTGAGCGCCTTGAACCGGTCCCAGACCTGGTCGAGACGGTCGAGCTCAGCGTCAGACCGCTTGCGGATCTGCGCCATCTCGCGCTCGGCAGAGTCGCGGACCTTGCGGCGTGCGTCGGCGCGAGCGCCCTCTGCCTCGAGCGCAGCGAGATCGGCCTCGAGACGCTGAGCGCGCGTCTCGATGTCGTTGTCGCGACGGTCGGTGATCTCCTTCTTCTCCAGGTCGATCTCGTTCTGGAGGTTCGGGAGGTCTTCCTGCCGGCCGTCGATGTCGACAGACGTGATCATGTACGCCGCGAAGTAGATGACCTTCTCGAGGTCCTTCGGAGCGAGGTCGAGCAGGTACCCGAGGCGGGAGGGGACACCCTTGAAGAACCAGATGTGTGTGACGGGCGCGGCGAGCTCGATGTGGCCCATGCGCTCGCGGCGAACCTTCGAGCGCGTGACCTCGACGCCACAGCGCTCACAGATGATGCCCTTGAAGCGGACACGCTTGTACTTGCCGCAGTAGCACTCCCAGTCCCGGGTCGGGCCGAAGATCTTCTCGCAGAAGAGGCCGTCCTTCTCAGGCTTGAGCGTGCGGTAGTTGATGGTCTCAGGCTTCTTGACCTCGCCATGCGACCAGGTGCGGATGTCGTCTGCCGTGGCCAGTCCGATGCGCAGCTCGTCGAAGACATTGACGTCGAGCAAGGTGGTCCTACTTCCTTCGTCTGCCGGCCTCGTCGGGATTCTTCCCGGCCGGCGCGGTGGAGGTGCTACAGAGTTTCGGTTCGTGACGGGGGTGCAGGCTCGTGATGAGCGGCACCCCCGTCAGTCCCGAGATCAGATCTCGTCGATGCTGGATGCTGCGTTGGGGCGACGTGACAGGTCGATGCCGAGCTCCTCGGCGGCGCGGTACACGTCGTCGTCGGACTCACGCATCTCGATTGAGACGCCGTCGCTGGAGAGCACCTCGACGTTCAGGCACAGCGACTGCATCTCCTTGAGGAGAACCTTGAAGGACTCCGGGATACCCGAGTCGGGGATGTTCTCGCCCTTGACGATGGCCTCGTACACCTTGACGCGTCCGGGGACGTCGTCCGACTTGATCGTCAGGAGCTCCTGGAGCGTGTAGGCCGCTCCATACGCTTCGAGAGCCCACACCTCCATCTCTCCGAAACGCTGTCCACCGAACTGCGCCTTACCACCGAGCGGCTGCTGCGTGATCATCGAGTACGGGCCCGTGGAGCGGGCGTGGATCTTGTCGTCCACCAGGTGGTGGAGCTTCAAGATGTACATGTACCCGACCGAGACCGCCTCGGGGAACGGCTCACCGGAGCGACCGTCGAAGAGGCGTGCCTTGCCGTCGGGCTGGACCATGCGGTCGCCGTCGCGGTTCGGCAGCGTAGCCGTGAGGAGACCGCTCAACGCGTTCTCCTGCAGACCGTCGAACACAGGCGTCGCTACCGGGTTGCGGGGCGGGTTCTGTGCTGCGATGGCAGGGACGTCGTCCTTCCAGGACAGGTCACCTTCGGTCGCAAGCGTGATGTCCCAACCCTGAGCCGCGATCCATCCGAGGTGGACCTCGAGCACCTGGCCGACGTTCATACGTCCCGGCACACCCATGGGGTTGAGGATGATGTCGACGGGCGTGCCGTCCTCGAGGAACGGCATGTCCTCGATCGGGAGGATGGTCGAGATGACACCCTTGTTCCCGTGACGGCCGGCGAGCTTGTCGCCTGCGGTGATCTTGCGTCGCTGCGCGATGTACACGCGGACGAGCTCGTTCACGCCGGCGGGGAGCTCGTCGCCGTCTTCACGACGGAACTCCTTGACGCCGATGACCGTGCCGGACTCGCCGTGAGGGACCTTGAGCGAGGTGTCGCGCACCTCGCGGGCCTTCTCGCCGAAGATGGCACGGAGCAGGCGCTCCTCCGGGGTCAGCTCGGTCTCGCCCTTCGGCGTGACCTTTCCGACGAGCACGTCACCGGCGCCGACCTCGGCACCGATGCGGATGATGCCGCGCTCGTCGAGGTCCGCGAGGACGTCCTCGGAGACGTTCGGGATGTCCCGGGTGATCTCCTCTGGGCCGAGCTTCGTGTCACGGGCGTCGACCTCGTGCTCTTCGATGTGGATCGAGGAGAGGACGTCGTCCTGCACGAGGCGCTGCGACAGGATGATCGCGTCCTCGTAGTTGTGACCTTCCCAGGACATGAACGCCACGAGGAGGTTGCGCCCGAGAGCGAGCTCGCCGTCGTCCGTCGCGGGGCCGTCACCGAGGACGGAGCCGACCTCGACGCGAGCGCCCTCGTCGACCAGCACACGCTGGTTGTAGGACGTGCCCTGGTTGGAGCGACGGAACTTCGCGGCCCGGTAGCTCGTGGTCGTCGCGTCGTCGTTCGCCACGACGATGAGGTCTGCGGAGACCTCCGTGACGACACCCGCCTTCGTTGCGACAAGCACGTCACCAGCGTCGATCGCGGCGCGACGTTCCATCCCGGTCCCGACCAGCGGGGCCTCAGAACGGACGAGGGGCACGGCCTGGCGCTGCATGTTCGCACCCATGAGGGCGCGGTTGGCGTCGTCGTGCTCGAGGAACGGGATGAGGGCCGTAGCGACCGACACCATCTGGCGCGGTGAGACGTCCATGTAGTCGACCGCGGAGCCGAGGACGTCGTCCGTCTCGCCACCCTTGGTACGGACGAGCACACGCTCGGTGAGGAACGAGTTGTCCGCCTTGAGCTCGGTGTTCGCCTGGGCGATGACGAAGCGGTCCTCGTCGTCGGCCGTGAGATACACGACCTCGTCGCTGACCATGCCGTACTCGACCTTGCGGTACGGCGTCTCGATGAAGCCGAACGGGTTGATCCGTCCGAACGACGCGAGCGAGCCGATGAGCCCGATGTTCGGGCCCTCCGGGGTCTCGATGGGGCACATGCGGCCGTAGTGCGACGGGTGGACGTCACGGACCTCCATGCCGGCGCGGTCGCGGGACAGACCACCTGGGCCGAGCGCGGACAGGCGACGCTTGTGCGTCAGTCCGGCGAGTGGGTTGTTCTGGTCCATGAACTGCGAGAGCTGAGAGGTTCCGAAGAACTCCTTGATCGATGCCACGACCGGGCGGATGTTGATGAGCGTCTGCGGCGCGATGGCCTCGACGTCCTGGGTCGTCATCCTCTCGCGCACGACGCGCTCCATCCGTGACAGGCCGGTACGGACCTGGTTCTGGATGAGCTCACCGACGGCGCGGATGCGGCGGTTGCCGAAGTGGTCGATGTCGTCCGTCTCGACGCGGACGTCGACGGCTTCACCGTTCTTCTTTCCGGGGATCGTCGCTGCGTCGGCGTGAAGAGCGGCGAGGTACTTGATCGTCGCGACGATGTCCGTGACCGTGAGGACGGAGTCGGACAGGGGCGCGTCGATGCCAAGCTTCTTGTTCACCTTGTAGCGGCCGACCTTCGCGAGGTCGTAGCGCTTCGAGTTGAAGTAGAAGTTCTCCAGCAGAGAGCGTCCGGCCTCGACCGTGGGCGGCTCACCCGGACGGATCTTGCGGTAGAGGTCGACGAGCGCCTCTTCCTCGGTCGTGACGTGGTCCTTCTCGAGCGTGTCGAGGATGGACGGGAAGTCTGCGAACTCTTCGCGGATCTCCGACTCGGTCAGGCCGAGCGCCTTGAGCAGCACCGTGACGGACTGCTTGCGCTTGCGGTCGACGCGCACGCCGACGGCGTCACGCTTGTCGATCTCGAACTCGAGCCAGGCCCCGCGCGACGGGATGATCTTCGCGTTGAAGATGTCCTTGTCGCTCGTCTTGTCGGCCGTGCGGTCGAAGTAGACCCCCGGCGAACGGACGAGCTGCGAGACGACGACGCGCTCTGTGCCGTTGATGATGAAGGTGCCGCGCTCGGTCATGAGCGGGAAGTCGCCCATGAAGACCGTCTGGCTCTTGATCTCACCGGTGTTGTAGTTGAAGAACTCGGCCGTCACGAACAGCGGAGCTGCGAAGGTGAAGTCCTTCTCCTTGCACTCCTCCGCCGTGTGCTTCGGCGGCTCGAAGCGGTGGTTGGAGAACGACAGGGACATCGACGATCCGAAGTCCTCGATCGGTGAGATCTCCTCGAAGATCTCCTCGAGGCCTGACGTCGACGGGACGTCCTGTCGGCCGCTCTCGTTGGCGATGGCCACACGGGCACGCCACTTGTCGTTGCCGAGGAGCCAGTCGAAGCTCTCGGTCTGGAGACCCAGGAGGTCAGGCACCTCCAACGGTTCAAAAATCTTGGCGAAGGAGACGCGCCGAGAAGCGGTGCGGTTCGCAATTGCGTCGGCGGACGGAGCAGAAGGGGTGCGCGAGGCAGCCAAGAGGGGTCCTTCCCTGCGGATCGAGTGCACGCTGTTGCGCTTTGCGGCCTCCTCCGCCACCCTTGTGGTGTCAAGCACACCCTGATGTCCGGTCTGCACCGAAAATCATAGATATCTCGCCACCTCGCGCGACCGGATTCCAAGGCCCACGAGCCGACCGGAGTTCGCTCCGAGGGCTCGGGACGCCAGTCCCGGCGACACTACGAGTGGTTTTGCAGGCACACGCCAGCGCAAAGCGTTAGCATAGCCGACCGAGTCAAGAATGGGCAACTCGGCCGTTCGAGCATGAGCAGCGTGAGCCACGGACCACCGGACGCCGCGTCCAGAGGACTCGCCTCTTCTGCTGAAGAATCAGCGCAGACGATGAGGCCCGCACCCTGAACAGGGTGCGGGCCTCATTGCACTGTGATGGTCCGGAGCCGCACTCAGGCGGCGCGTGCGGACCGAGCCGTCAGGCTCAGATCACTTGAGGGTGACGGTCGCGCCGGCACCCTCGAGAGCGGCCTTGGCCTTCTCGGCAGCTTCCTTGGTAGCAGCCTCAAGAACAGCCTTGGGAGCGCTGTCGACGAGGTCCTTCGCCTCCTTCAGGCCGAGGCTCGTGAGGGCGCGCACCTCCTTGATGACCTGGATCTTCTTGTCGCCAGCGGCCTCGAGGATGACGTCGAACTCGTCCTTCTCCTCTTCGACCTCAGCGGCAGCGGCTGCCGGTCCGGCAACTGCGACGGCTGCGGGGGCTGCTGCGGTGACCTCGAAGGTCTCCTCGAACGCCTTCACGAACTCGGAGAGCTCGATGAGGGTCAGTTCCTTGAAAGCTGCAATGAGCTCTTCGGTGCTGAGCTTCGCCATGGTCGGCGTTCCTTCCTGGTTGTCCTGCGTGAAGCAGAGGGTTGTGTGTGTGCGTGACCTGCGTCTTCCCGGAGGAAGGCTCAGGCCGCGCTGTCCTGGCTCTCAGGCGAAGCCTGCTTCTCGCGCAGGGCGTCGATGGTGCGCACGGCCTGCGATGCGGGTGCCGTGAACAGGTACGCCGCCTGGTAGAGCGACGCCTTGAACGCGCCAGCCAGCTTGGCCAGCAGCACCTCGCGGGACTCGAGGTCCGCGAGCTTGATGATGTCTGCAGCAGTCAGCGGGCGTCCGTCGAGGACACCAGCCTTGATGACCAGCTGCGGGTTTGCCTTGGCGAAGTCACGCAGGCCCTTGGCAGCCTCGACCGGGTCTCCGGTGACGAAGGCGATTGCCGACGGTCCAGCAAGATCGGCGTCCAGTCCTTCGACACCGGCTTCCTTGGCCGCGATAGCGGTCAGCGTGTTCTTCACCACGGCGTACGTTGCGTTGCCGCTGAGCGACCGACGCAGCTGCTTGAGCTGCGCGACGGTGAGCCCGCGGTACTCGGTCAGCACGGCAGCGTTGGACTCGCGGAACATGTCCGTGAGCTCTGCTACTGCGGCTGCCTTGTCCGGCCTCGCCATGGCAATCCTTCCGATGGTGGTGCCGCTGGTCTCGCCGGGATCCCGGCTCCCGTACCGACAAACAAAAAGAGCCCCGCGCAGGCGCGGGGCTCACATGGCACGGTCGTCTCCGACCTGCTCTGCTTGCTCTCACCTGCGCTGGTCTCCGCTCCCTGGCGGAACTTCGATTGGACGGTCCGTCTCCGGGCACGACCAACGACCTGCGGTCTTGGGTACCCCAACATGCTACGGCACGAGAACCGCTCTACCAAACCGGGCACCACGCCTGGCCCAGGTCTTCACGTCAGGGTGGACGTGAAGCACACGAACGGGATCGGCTCGTCAGCATGAGCACCGACCACAGCCAACGCTCGCGCCGGGCTCGCCCCAGCACCGACGAGCGCGTGGAAGCGCGGCATGAGCGAACGCGCGAGCGCGTCCCCCACCGGCTCGACCGACGCGATGACGACCCCGACCCCCAAGCGCAAGAGCACGCTCGCAAAACCGAGAGTCTGCCCGCCCAGAGACGGGGTCGCCTGGCCCACGTCGCACGACGAGAGAACGACGAGAGAGGGCGCCAGCCGCAACCCGTCCAGCTCGTAGGCGAACAGCGGGCCGTCGGCCAGCCGCACCGACGAGAACAAGGGATTCTCCACGACATGGGTCCCGTGCGTGGCCAGATGCACGACATCGCTCTCGCGCAAGGCCGCGGCGACCGCTGCACAGGTCGCCGCGTCGCCCGAGAGCGCCTGCCCACCAGGCCACAGCGCGGCGACAGCCTCTGCCTCCGCCCGGCCCTGCGACAGACCAGGTCCCGCGATGGATGAGACCCGTCGCTCACCAAGACCAGCCGCCCCCGAGCCACGCGATCCCTCCGCCCGGCTCACGTGCGGCGACACCGACGTCACTGCACCACGACGCGACGGGAACGCCCCCCACGGGAGAGTGATCACCTGGCCAGGGCCCACCACGTGGACTTCTGCTCCCTGAGGAACGTCGGCGAGCATCCGCTCGTCGAACCACGCGGCCCCCACGTCGAACGAACGCCGTGCCGCATCGCGCAGCGCCAGCGGGACGAGCGGGTTGCTCAGCAGCCGAAGATCACCGTGGAGGCGCCGCGTCCGTTCCTCGAGGTCAGGGAGGTCGACGACGGACCGTAGACGCTCCCCTGCTGTGTCGACCGTCACGAGGAGAAGCACCCCGCGGTGCACGACGAACTCCAAGACCACCAGGTTCGGGCGTCGCTGGACCACCTGCCGGATCCCCTGCACGGACAACGGTCGAAGCGGCCGCCCACCAGCGCCCTCCTGCCACTCGTGCTGCCGGATCGCCTCTCGCAGACGCGTCGCCTGCGCCTGCAGCTCCACCGTCTCACCGACGGTCGCCGTCGACGAGAGCAGCCTCGACCGCTCCACGACCTGCCGCAGCTCGGACGTCAACCGGGCGGTGACCTCGTCGCGAGCCGGCCGTACCCGGGCGGGGCCACCGAACGTGGCGCGTCCACGCTCTACCGCATCGATCACACCATCGAGGTCTCCTGCATCGAGAGCGGCCTCGACATCCATCTCGACGAGACGGACCCCGTGCACCGCGCTAGCGGTCACCGCCTCGACAGAGCCCAGCTGCGCTCGGTGCGCCGCCAGCATGCGCTGGCCTGCGAGCACCCTGCCCCGGCCCGCTGCCCGGTCGCCCGACGCGAAAGCGATCCGCGCACGGACGATCGCTACCTGCAGCCCGCGGGCGAGCGGCCCGCGCACGGTGTCTGCCCGCAGGTCGACGACGAGGTCGACTGCCCGGTCGAGATCGCCGCACACGGCGTATGCCTCGGCCGCGACGAGCCGTGCACCGCTCGCGACGTCTGCACCTCCTGCGCCTCCGAGCGAACCGGCCAGGGCCGCTAGGTTCTCAGCACGCTTCGCCAGCACCACGAGCCGACCGGGGTCGCCTCGCTGACCCGCCGTCACCTCAGCCAAGAGCGCCCGGCAGACCTCGAGATCCGCGCGGCACCTCCACAGCGCGTTCTTCCGACGACCGAAGCGGCTGCGCGCCGAGCGGGCCCAGCGCAGCGCGTCGGCCGGCCTGTCGGCTAGCAGCGCACACCGGGCGCGTGCGAGCTCCACCTCAGCGAGGTCGTGCACCAGCCTGCGTTCCTCGAACAGTGCAGCGGCCCTCTCGAGATGAAGGTCGGCCTCGGTGAGGAGTCCTGCTTCGAGCAGCATCTGAGCACGGTCGAGGAGCCCCACCGGCTCGGTCTCGACCGCACCGTCAGCCGCCTCCAGGTGTGCGCGGGCAGCGGCCTCTGTCGTCGCCAGCGCGAGCGGCAGGTCCCCCGCCAGGAACTCGAGGTACCCGAGGTTGTGGCTCGCCTTGTAGACGAGCAGCCCGTCGCCGAGCACCCGTGCACGCGCAGCACACGACCGGAGGTCCTCGCGTGCCTGGTCGAGGTTGCCCTGGTCGAGGTTCAGCGAGCCACGATTGAGCAGCAGGATGCAGGCGTCCCGAGCTTCTGCGTGGTCGACGAGAGCGACCCCGTCGTCCAGGTGCGCGGTCGCCTCCTGCAACGCACCTGCACGCAGAGCGAGCAGGCCACGCTGGCCATGGATGGCAACGAGAACCTCGGGCGCCCGGGCTGCCCGCGCCGCATGCTCGGCCGCGCTCAGCAGCTCTGTCGTGGCGGAGCGGTCCCCGTCGAGCTCGTACCTGCTCAGCGCAGACGACAGCAGGAGGCGCGCACGCAGGTAGTGCGCCCTGCGTCCGGTGGCATCGTCAGAACCGTCGGCATCGTCCGGAGAAGAATCAAGCAGGTCGAGAGCCGACGACCAGACGTCGAGCGCCCGAGCCGGGAGGCCGCGCGCGCTCAGCGCCAGCCCTTCGTCCAGACCAGCGCCCACCGCAGCGAGCACGTCCGGGCGTCTCGAGCCGTCGGTTCGTCGAGCAGGCACGGGGCCTCCGTGGGCACGAGGGAAGAACTTCCCGAGTGTACCTACGGGCCGTGCGCCCGGACCAGGGCCCACCCGATGGTCGTGCCTGCTCAGATCGAGAGCCCGACGACCTCTGCGACAGCCTTCCGCCCACGGACCCGCAGGTCCTCCCGCAGCTCGCTGCACGAAGACGCCCCAGGCAGGAGGCCCCTCTCGAGCCCCTGCTCGAAGAGCGCGCCAGCGATCTCCCCCGCGACGAGAGGACTCGCGAACGACGTCCCGCTCCACACGATGAATCCTCCGCTGCAGCCGTCGGCGTTGATCGTCCGGCGTTCGGTCGGGTCCCACAGTCCTGGGACCGCCCGCGACGGCGTGAGTGCACCGCTAATCACGGTCGGGGCCGTGCTCACCATCGACGCACCGACACGGCACGTCGTCACCCACGGTCCGTCGTTGCTGAAGAGCGCAGTCGTCCCGTCAGGGTTGAGCGCACCGACCGCCACCATCGGAGCCAGGTCGTCTGACGTCTCGCTCGGGTCGACCAGAGCCACGGGGGACGCAAACCGGTCGACGAGCGGTGCGAAGGCCGCCGGAAAGCTGGGTTTCGTCACTCCGTCGTTCCCCGCGGACACGACGACCACCACGCCCCAGGACCGCAGCCGGCGCAGGGCACGAGCGAACGGTTCGTCGAACACCTCGTCTTCCGGGCGCTCGTGGTAGTAGCCGACCGACAGGTTGAGGACTGCGACCGGCGTGCACCCGTCCAGGCCCTCCAGGCCGAGGATGTGAAACGCCAGCAGCCGGCGCAAGGACAGCAGGAGGTCCGACTCTGCGACGACGCCGGTGCCCCCGTAGAGCCTGCACGACAAGAGACCTGCCTCGGGAGCGACCTGGCGGACGACCCCAGCGATGAACGTTCCGTGGCCCGCTACCGGGTCGAGCGGGCCGGTGAGCGGAGCGAGCGACATCCCTCCGATCTCCGAGTCCTCGACCGGGTGGGCAGGCGCACGAAACGGTCCGATCGGCTTGCCGAAGACCGTCGGGTCGCGGCGGACCACGTCCGGCCCGAGCCAGGGATGCTCTCCTGTCCCCGTGTCGAGCACAGCGACGACCGGGCGAGGCACTCCGCTCTCGGTGCAGGACATGACCTGTCCGTCCGGTTGGTCGCGGTGCGGAGCAGGCCCGACCCACGCGACCGGCTGCCGTCCTCCAGAACCTGGGCGGGAGTACTCCCACAGTCCGGACGCCGGGTGTCCCTGGGTGTAGGGGTGGCCCTGCGTGTA
Organism: Sanguibacter antarcticus; assembly: GCF_002564005.1. Lineage (NCBI taxonomy): Bacteria > Bacillati > Actinomycetota > Actinomycetes > Micrococcales > Sanguibacteraceae > Sanguibacter > Sanguibacter antarcticus. Next base: position 2,087,936 of record NZ_PDJG01000001.1, read on the forward strand.
CGGGTGACCTTGGGTGTACGGGTGCGACTGCGTGTACGGGTGGCCCTGCGTGTACGGATGCCCCTGCGTGAACGGGTGGGACTGGGTATACGGCACAGCACCGACCACGTGCTCCAGCCCGTAGACGGTCCCGGTCCCCCAGGTCGCCGGGTCGCGCGAGACAGCGCGACCCGCTGTCGTCTTCTGCACCTCTTCGTCGATCCGGACTGCTTGCAGGATGTCCCATGCCTCTGGCGGTGACTCGACCCGCCCGTCAGCAGGCACGAGGGTCACCCCGTACGCGAAGTCCTCGAGGATCTCGTCCTGGGCCTCACGTGAGAGACCCGACGACCGGAGCAACCGAGCTTCCTCGATGTCGCGCAGGTCGATCTCAATGTCGTAGCCTGCCTCTGCCGCCACCCGCGCGAGGACAGCCAGGGCAGGCTGCTCGTCGGCGGCCAGGCCTGCGACCGGCGCTGGCCCGGACACGAGGATCCGGTCCTGGACATACCACGTCGGCTGGAGCGCACGGTCCGTCCGCGTGCGGTACGCACCTGAGGGGTCGAGGAACCTCGTCCGCCACTCGAGCGGAGCGCCCGGCCCTCCCCTGTCCGCGTCGCCGTCCTTCTGCGGGTCCTGTCCGTTCGAGCTCGCACTCATGCGGTCCCCCTCGTCAGTCGTCGTGCATCATGAGCGCCACGGTCGCGCGGCTCTGCATCGGGCAGAGCCGCGGTGTCAGAGCTCGATCACCGGTGTGCTCAACGGGGCCCTGTCGCCGTCTCGGATGATGAGGCTGACCTGGCCGTGCGGTACCCGTGCGAAGACGAACCGGCCCTCGGCGTCCGTCACGGTCATGTCCTGGGCGCCCAGCCGATGGAGCTCGATCTCGCGCACCCCCGGCTCCGAGATCCATCCGTCCATGCGGATCGCACCGTCTGCTGGGCTGAGCGAGATCATCACGCTCAGATCGGCGGAGGTGAAGGTGATCGTCTGTGCCTCGACCGGTTCCTCGCTGCGCAGCGCGTGCTCGGGCACCCCGATCCGGCGGACCTCCATGGTCTCGGCATGAAGTCCTTCGAGCGTCATCACGAAGAGGACCCGATCCACGAGATCGTGTGGCACAGGGTCCACCTGGGCGACGCACGAGCTCAGCGCGGACAGGACACGCTCGTCGCCTGGATCGATGCACCCGCGAGGGTCGAAGCTGCGCCTGCCGACGTGGTCGTTCATGGGGTCCCCCAGACGTCGTCTCCCGCGAGCAGCGTCCGCAGCTTTGCCAGACACCGTCCTCGCGTGGCACCGATGCTCCCGACAGGCATGTCGAGCGCTTCAGAGATGTGCTTGTAGTCCGGACGGTCAGCGAGCGAGATGAGCTTGAGCAGCTCTTGGCACCGCTCGGGAAGGAGCGAGTACCGCTCCCAGAGAGTGCGGTCTCGTTCAGAGGTGAGCACCTGGACATCAGGCGCGGGCTCACGCTCGGCAACGTCCGGCGTCGCCCGGTCGAGATCGTCGACCAGCGCGCGACGCGCGGCCTCGGCTCGACGTTGACGCACCGACTCCCACGCGGCTCGTCGAGCCGCGACGAGGAGCCACTGGAGAACAGCATCGCTCTCGCGGATCGAGTCCATGTTGCGGACGAACGCGAGCCAGACGCCTTGGACGAGGTCCTCGGCCACCTCACGATCGACACCTTGAGACCGGATCGTGTGCCACAAGAGTGGAGTCGTCTCGCGGACGACCTCGCTCATGAGTGCAGGAAAGCCTGCTCGATAGGCGGTCAGAGCGCGCGACGCCCGCTCGGCCAGCCCTCCTCGGGCGAAGCCGGTCTCGGACGTCTCGTCAGCGATGATGCCCACCTGTCTGCACCCCCTCGGGCGCGGGTACGACCCACTGTGCGCCGATTCTAGAGCTGAGAGGTGCGATGCACCATAGGCATCCTCGATGCCGGAAGCTCCTCCGTCTCGTCATCGCGCACCTCGTCGCTGTCGTGTTCTGGAATCTCCGATACCACTCAAGAGGGACACGACGCGCCGGTGATACACCCGGTGACCATCTTCCGGGCACGCAGAAGGCCGGGCCCCTCCCAGGGACCCGGCCTTCAGTGCTGTGCGGTAGAGCTGGTCTCTCAGACCTCGTCTTCTCCGAGAAGCTTCGTCGTCTTCGACTGGTCCACGGGGATGCCCGGGCCCATCGTCGTGGCGAGCGTCGCCTTCGAGATGTAGCGGCCCTTGGAGGAGGACGGCTTCAGTCGGAGGATCTCCTCGATCGCGGCGGCGTAGTTCTCCACCAGCTGCTCCTCGGTGAAGGAGACCTTGCCGATGATGAAGTGGAGGTTCGAGTGCTTGTCCACGCGGAACTCGATCTTTCCGCCCTTGATCTCGGTGACAGCCTTCGCGACGTCCATCGTGACCGTGCCGGTCTTCGGGTTCGGCATGAGACCGCGGGGTCCGAGGACCTTTCCGAGGCGACCGACCTTGCCCATGAGGTCAGGCGTCGCGACGGCGGAGTCGAAGTCGGTGTACCCGGCTGCGACCTTCTCGATGAGCTCGTCGCCACCGACGATGTCAGCTCCGGCGGCCCGGGCCTGCTCTGCACGCTCGCCGGTTGCGAAGACGAGGACGCGAGCGGTCTTTCCGGTGCCGTGCGGCAGGTTGACGGTGCCGCGCACCATCTGGTCTGCCTTGCGGGGGTCGACACCGAGACGGAATGCGACCTCGACGGTCGCGTCCCACTTGGTGACTGAGGTCTCCTTCGCGAGGCGGACAGCCTCGAGAGGAGTGTAGAGGTTCTCGTGATCGATCTTGTCGTCCGCTGAGCGGTATGCCTTGCTGCGCGTTGCCATCTGCTGTGTTCTCCTTGGAGCAGTCGTGGTCGACGGGTCCGCGCGGACCCTGCCACTTTCCCCGAGGTCGAGCCTCGAGGATCAATAAGATGAGGCGGAGCTTCTCAGCCCTCGACCTTGATGCCCATGGAACGGGCGGTGCCTGCGATGATCTTCGACGCTGCGTCGATGTCGTTGGCGTTGAGGTCCTCAAGCTTGCTCTGTGCGATCTCGCGCACCTGAGCGCCCGAGAGGGTCGCAACCTTGACCGTGTGCGGCGTGGGCGAGCCCTTTGCCACACCAGCTGCGAGCTTGATGAGCTCTGCGGCCGGTGGTGTCTTCGTGATGAAGGTGAAGGTGCGGTCTTCATAGACCGTGATCTCCACCGGCACGACGTTTCCACGCTGCGACTCGGTCGCAGCGTTGTACGCCTTGCAGAACTCCATGATGTTGACGCCGTGCTGACCGAGCGCGGGGCCGATCGGGGGTGCCGGCGTGGCAGCGCCGGCCTTGATCTGGAGCTTGATCAGCCCAGATACCTTTTTCTTGGGAGGCATATCGGGTCCTTCGTGTTCTGACTCAGTAGTTGACGACGCCACATGACGCCGTCGTCTCGCTCAGGATCAGATCTTCGCAACCTGGCTGAACGACAGCTCGACCGGGGTCTCCCGGCCGAAGATGGACACCAGCACCTTGAGCTTCTGGCTCTCGGGGCTGATCTCGGAGATCGTGGCGGGCAGCGTGTCGAACGGCCCGTCCGTGACGGTGACCGACTCGCCGACCTGGAAGTCGACCTCGATCGCGGGACGACCGGTCGCACCCTTCGCGCCCGCTTCGACCTTCGGAGTGATCGAGGGCGACAGCATCCCGAAGACCTCAGTCTGCGTGAGCGGCACCGGCTGGTGGGTGTGACCGACGAAACCGGTCACTCCCGGCGTGTGGCGCACAGCGCCCCACGACTCGTCGGTGAGGTCCATGCGAACGAGGACGTAACCGGGGATCCGAACGCGGCGGACGATCTTCTTCTGCGCGTTCTTGATCTCGGTCACCTCTTCCATCGGAACCTCGATCTGGAAGATATAGTCCTCCATGTTGAGGCTCTGGATGCGGTTCTCGAGGTTGGCCTTCACGCGGTTCTCGTAGCCGGCGTACGAGTGGATGACGAACCAGTCGCCTGGCTTGGACTGCAGCTCGCGGCGGAACGCCTCGACCGGGTCCTCGTCCTCGTCCGGCTCGTCGTCGGTCTCCGGAGCCGCCTCGTCGGTCGGCTCAGCGACGACCACAGCATCGGCGGCGTCGACGGGAGCATCGACATCGCTGTCCACCGTGACGTCTTCGGGTGCAGCAACGTCCGCATCTGCACTCTCGGTGTCGGGCACGACGGCGTCGACGATCTCTTCCGTCGGCTCGATCGACTCCTGAGACACGGGTGAACCTGCTTTCTGATGACTACCTGAGACGAGCTCGGGCCGCTTCTGATGGACGTGCACCGGGCTGTGCTGCCTGGTAGCACCGTTCTGCTGTGCTGGACGATCGTCGCCCGTCGGGGAGTCCGGACTCCCGCAGGCGGACCGGCGCTAGCCGAACACCCAGGAGACGCCCTTGTTGATGAAGAAGTCCAGGATGAGAACAAAAGCCATGGCGACGAGGACGAACACGATGACGACCAACGTGTAGTTGAGGAACTCGGGCCGGGTCGGAGCGACGACCTTCTTGAGCTCGGCGACCACCTGGCGGACGAAGAGCGCGATCCGGGAGAAGAAGTTGGCCTTCTTCGCCGCAGGATGCTTGTCGCCCTTCTTCGCACCACTGACACCGAGGCCCTCGGCGCTGGCGGCACCAGATGCGGAATCGCTCACTGTTCGTCCCTACGTCGTGGCTCTCGTGATCGCTCGTCCTTGGCTGTTGCTCCACCTTCGGAGCTGTCCCGCCACCGACCTCTCGGTCGGGGCGACACCTAGCAGGGTAGACAGGGCTCGAACCTGCAACCTGCGGTTTTGGAGACCGCTGCGCTACCAATTGCGCCACTACCCTTCGCGACGAACGTCCGCACCGTGCCACTGACAGCTGCCCTCGCGGGCATACGACAGCATGGCGGACGTCAACCACCGAAGGGACACTCTACGCGACGGGAGTGCCACGGTCTAACTGGGCCGTCCGGCGCTTTCTCACCGACGCCCCCGCAGGCCATCCTTGGTCCATGACATCGGGACTCGCACGTACAGACGACCTCGCGGTCGCAGTCGCCGGGCTGCACAAGCGATACGGCACCCACGCTGCGGTGGACGGCCTGGACCTCGCGGTTGAGACTGGCGAGATCTTCGCCATCCTCGGCCCGAACGGTGCCGGCAAGACGACGACGGTCGAGATCCTCGAGGGCTTCCGCACAGCAGACAGCGGATCTGTGCGTGTGCTCGGGCACGACCCTGCCCAGGCCGGGCGGGCATGGCGCAGCAGGATCGGGGTCGTCATGCAGGACTCCACGGAGCAGAGCGAGCTGACCGTCTCCGAGCTCGTCCACCACTTCGCGACGTTCTACCCGCACCCGCGAGACGCTGACGAGGTGATCGACTCCGTCGGTCTCCGTGAGAAGGCAGGGAAGCGCGCGGGAACGCTGTCAGGTGGGCAGCGCCGTCGGCTCGATGTCGCGCTGGGCATCATCGGGCGCCCGGCGCTGCTGTTCCTCGACGAACCGACGACCGGTTTCGACCCGCACGCTCGACGCAGCTTCTGGGAGCTCGTCAAGGAGCTCCGCGACGACGGGACGTCGATCCTCCTCACGACCCACTACCTCGACGAGGCGGCCTACCTCGCGGACCGGGCCGCGGTCGTGAGCGCCGGACGCGTCGTCGCGCTCGGCGCACCCGACGAGCTCGGCGGCCCAGACGCTCGACGACCCGTCGTGCACTGGACACAGGACGGAGAGCCGCGGAGCGAACGTACGTCCGCCCCGACCGCCCTCGTCGCACGGCTCGCGCGCGAGGCAGCGGGCCCCGACGGTGAGGTGCCGAACCTCCGCGTGGTCCGCCCGAGCCTCGAGGACGTCTACCTCGGGCTCGTCGGACGCGAGGAGCACCCGACAGGCCCCGACGACCAGCCGCCCGTCGCCGAGCCCACCGCACGCCTGGAGACCACACGATGAGCACCACACCCCGGCTCCCCAGCGCGCTGCGGCTCGGAGCGGGCCGTGCCCGCATCGAGCTCACCACGTTCTTCCGCGAGCGCGACGCCGTGGTCTTCATCTTCGCGTACCCCGTGATCATGCTCGCGATCTTCGCTGCAGTCTTCGGCGCGGGCGGGCAGGACGGGGCAGGCGACGGTCCTGGCGGGATCTCGTTCGCCCAGTACTTCCTACCCGGGATGGTGGCCACCGGCATCATGCTCACGAGCTTCCAGTCGCTGGCGATCTCCATCGCCGTCCAGCGCGACGAGGGATCGCTCAAGCGCCTGCGCGCGACCCCGATGCCGGCGACGAGCTTCTTCCTCGGGAAGATCGGTCAGGTCCTCGTCGTCTCGGTCGTCCAGGTCGCGCTGCTCCTCGCGGTGGGTGCGCTGGTCTTCGACATCGACCTGCCGACGAGCGCGTCCGCCTGGACGACGTTCGCTTGGGTGTTCCTCCTCGGCACAGCGACGGGAACGATCTGCGGCGTCGCCTTCTCGGCGGTGCCTCGCTCCGGGAAGTCCGCGAGCGCGGTCGTCACCCCGGTCGTGCTCGTGCTGCAGTTCATCTCTGGTGTCTTCTTCGTGTTCGCCGACCTTCCCGGGTGGATGCAGCGGGTAGCCGAGGTGTTCCCGCTCAAATGGATGGCGCAGGGCATGCGCTCGGTGTTCCTCCCGGCCGAGGCGCAGGCGTGGGAGGAGTCTGGTTCGTGGCAGCACGGCGCCACGGCCGTGATCCTCGGAGCCTGGTTGGTCGTGGGGCTCGTCGTCGGTGTGCGGACCTTCCGCTGGCGCAGGCACGACGACGGGTGAGGTGCCGTCCGCCGTCGAGGCCGGTGGCCAGGTCGTGCGGTCTCTCTCAGACGGTCGGCACGGCCGCTGTGAGCGTCCGGGCGATGTTCACGGCCCACTCGGCGACCGCGTCCATGTCCCGCGCGTCTCCGTACGTGCCGCGTGCCGCCAGGATCGCGGCGCGCTCGGCCAGGCTGAGCTGGAGGACGTCGAGCTTTCCTGAGAAGTGCTGGTGCCCGCGCGGCTGGAGCCGCTCGAGGCGCGAGCTGCCGACAGGAGGAGCGCTGCCGCGGGTGCGCGGAGACTCCGAGAGCCCCGAGGAGAACAGCCAGACAGGCTTGCCCTGCACCTGCGGCCCGATGCGCTCGAGCAGGTCGCGGGCCTCCCCGATCCACTGCCCCATATAGATCGCGGACCCGACGACGACAGCGTCGTAGTGGCCCGCGTCCTCGACGTCGGCCGGCTCGATCTGGTCGCAGTCGAAACCTGCACGGTCGAGAGTCTTGGTGATCACCCCCGCGATCTCCTTCGTCGACCCGTGCTTCGAGGCGGCACTGACCAGAACTCGCATGTCGATCCCCTCGTCTGTCCAACAGGTCCACTTGACCCCTTCATCCTGTCTCGGATGCCTGTGCGGTTCGTGGGCCGGAGGTCCCGGATGCTGGCAGACTCTGCAGATGCGCGACGCGATGCTCCGTGACCTGCGAACTCTGCCCAAGGCGCACCTGCACCTGCACTTCACCGGATCGATGCGTCAGTCGACCCTCGAGGACCTCGCGCAGAACGCGGGCGTGCGGCTGCCCCCGGCGCTCCTCGACTCCGACCCGCTCCGCGTCCCCGCCGGCGCGCGAGGCTGGTTCCGGTTCCAGCGCCTCTACGACGCCGCCCGGGCGTGCGTCCGCTCCGAGGCAGACATGCGCCGCATCGTCTTCGAGGCTGCAGAAGACGACGCTGGCGAAGGCTCAGGTCGGCTGGAGATCCAGATCGACCCCACCTCGTACGCGCCGCTCGTCGGTGGGATCACCCCGGCGCTCGAGATCGTCCTCGACGCGGCCCGCCTCGCGACCGAGGCGTTCGGCACCGAGGTCGGGGTGATCGTCGCGTCGTCCCGGATGCGGCACCCGCTCGAGGCTCGCACCCTCGCGAGGCTCGCGGCTCAGCACGTTGGCGAGGGGCCGGGCACGGTCATCGGGTTCGGTCTGAGCAACGACGAGCGGCGAGGCGACACGAGCGCGTTCGCGGCGGCGTTCGCCATCGCGCGCAGAGCCGGGCTCGCGTCAGTACCGCACGGTGGCGAGCTGCTCGGACCGGCACACCTCGGCGAGGTCCTCGGGCACCTCGCTCCCGACCGTCTCGGTCACGGGGTCCGGGCCGTCGAGGACCCCGCGCTGCTCGAGCGGATCATGGCGGCAGGGGTCGCCCTCGAGGTCAATCCCGCGTCCAACGTGTCGCTCGGCGTCTACGCCCAGGACGCGCTCGTCCCGCTGCGCGCCCTCGTCGACGCCGGCGCCGTCGTCGCTCTCGGCGCCGACGACCCCCTGCTCTTCGGCTCGCGGCTCGTCGCACAGTACGAGACCGCTCGCACGGTGCACGGTTTCGACGACGCTGCGCTCGCGGACCTCGCGCGGTCGTCGATCCGCGCGAGCCGCGCATCGAGCACGACGAGAGCACGGTTGCTCACCGGGGTCGACGCCTGGTTGGCCGCACCGGCGCCTGGAGACGGCTCGGGCGACCACGGCGTCTAAGACGTCGAGGTCGGGACTAAGACGCAGGCCCTCGTCGAAGATGAGGCAAAGTCCCGATGCCCTGACCGTCCCTCCGGGACCACCATGGACGACAGCACCAGAACGGTGCAGCACTAGGTCTTCCGTGGAAACGAGCGCGTCATGCACCTGTCCGAGCACACCTCCCTCATGCTTGTCCACGAGCGGGAGTACGAGCTCGTCCGTACCGCCGAGCAGCACCGTGCGGCGCTGGCGAACCTTGCCGCCGCACCCCCTGCGCGGTCGTGGTCCGCAGCACGTGCCGGCCGCGCGACCCGCGTGCCAGCACGCCTGCTCCGAGTCCTGCACGGGTCCCGAGCTGCAACGATCCCCCGTGGCACCATGGTGGGGTGACCGCACCCACGACCAGCCCGAGGATCGTCGGCCGCGAGACAGACCTCGCAGTTCTGCGATCGCTCCTCGAAGAAGCGCTGCTCGGCTCGCCCCGAGCCGTCGTCGTGAGCGGCGAGGCCGGCATCGGCAAGACGCGGCTCATCCGCGAGCTCGCGCGCACCTCGAAGGTCCTCACGCTCACCGGCCAGTGCGTGGACCTCGGCCGGGTCGGCACCCCGTACGCGCCGCTCACGAGCATCGTGAGAAGCCTCGTCTCCGCCCTCGGTGCCGACGCGGTCCGCCGTGCCGCCGGCCCGGGCCGTGGAGCGCTCGGGATCCTCGTCCCAGAGATCGCCTCCGACGGCGAGGGCCCGTCACCGGACCTCAACCACGTCCACGAGGTGATCTCGACCCTCCTGGAGAACGTCGCCGCCCGGACCCCTCTTCTCGTCGTCGTCGAAGACCTGCAGTGGGCAGACGAGTCAACGCTCACCGTCCTGCGCTTTCTCCTGCGCGCGCTCTCGACCGGTCGCCTCATGGTGCTCCTGAGCTTCCGGAGCGACGACGTGCCCCGCGGGCACTCGTTGCGCGGGTTCCTCGCAGACCTCGAGCGCGAACGGCGGATCGTGCGCCACGAGGTCCGCAGGCTGACGCTCGACGAGGTGCGCCAGCAGGCCGCAGCGATCCTCCGGTCGACACCGACCAGCCGGGTGGTCGAGCAGGTCTACGAACGCAGCGACGGAGTCCCCTTCTTCGTCGAAGAGCTGCTCAGCCTCGAGACGACCCGCGAAGGGACCTACCTGCCGACGACGTTGCGCGAGCTCCTCCTCGCCCGGTACGAGCGGCTCAGCGAACCGACCCAGTCGTTCCTGCGTCTCATGGCCGCCGGCGGGGTCCGGGTCACCCACGACATCCTCGCGGTGGTGTTCAGCGGTGACCCAGGCGCACTGGACGACTGCGCCCGCGAAGCAGTCACCGCGAACGTGCTCGTGGTCGACGACCACTCCTATGCATTCCGCCACGCTCTCGTGGCCGAGGCCGTCAGCACCGACCTCCTCCCTGGCGAGCGCTCACGCTTCCACACCCGGTTCGCCGAAGCGCTCGAGACCGGACCCACGTCCGCAGACCACACGTCAGAGATCGCGTTCCACTGGTTGTCCGCGCACGACGTCCCGCGCGCGTTCCCCGCCACGCTCGTCGCGATGAACGCAGCCCGCGCGTCCTTCGCGTACGCCACCGCCGCCCGCATGGGCGAACGAGCGCTCGACCTGTGGGACCAGCTCCCCGACCCGGAGCAGGTCGCCGGGCTCGCCCGGCACGACCTCCTCGCCGCGACCGCCTCGGCGCTGAGCAGCGCCGGAGACGGCGAACGTTCCGTCTCGATGATCGACCTCGCGATCGCAGAGTGCCCCACAGACCCGCCCGCGCCGTACGCGGCCATGCTGCGAGACAAGGCGGGATACCTCGCCGACGTCGGCCGCCCTGGGTCGATCCCCCTGCTGGAAGAGGCTCTCGCGCTCCTCCCCGACGATCCCGGCCCGGGCGACGACGGGGTCCTCCGAGCGAAGACGCTCGCGTCGCTCGCTGCCCGCCTGATGATCGAAGGACAGCTCACCCGGGCCGTCGACATCGCCACCCACGCCCTGCACGCCTCCGAGCTCGTGGGCTCGACCCGGCACATGTCCATCGCGGTCAACCTCCGGGGCGTCTGCCGCATCACGTCCGGCGCGCTCCCCGAGGGCTTCGCCGACCTCGAACGTGCCCGGGTCCTCGCCGGCACCGATCCGAGCGCGCTGCTGCGCTACCGGGTCAACGCCTCTGACGTCGTCTACCTCACCGGTCAGCACGACGACGCCTTGCGGATCGCAACCGACGGGCTGGACCACGCCCGTGCGCTCGGGGTCGAGCGGACGTCCGGGGTGATCCTCACCTCGAACGCCGTCGACCCTCTCCTCGCGCTGGGGCAGTGGGACCGGGCCGAAGCCCTTGTCGACAAGGTGCTCGCCCTCGACGCGCCCCGCGCCTTCACCCTGTACCTGCGGCGGTCGAAGATCTGGCTCGCGCTGTGGCGGGGTGACGTCGGCGCGTCCTACGACATGTACCGCACCTTCCGCGGGGCGATGACAACAGTCTCCGAGGTCGAGATCCAGACCCGCCTCGGCGTGATGCAGGTCGCCGGCGAGATGTTTCTCGCTCGCGACGACCTCCCGTCTGCGTGGGCACACGTCAACGAGCCGGCCCTCGAGGACAGGTCCCCCACGCCCGGCTACGACCTGCCGCTCCTGGCGCTCGCCGCCCGGGTCGTCGCGCGCGTGCGAGCCAGCGGCACCGCAGATCCCGGCCGTCCAGCAACGCCCGGTGGCCCCGCAGGCGTGCCGTGGGCACCCAGCGACCTCGATGCGCACGAGGAGAGGTTGCGGCGACGCCTCGCCGAGATGGCGACCTGGCCCACGTACGCCATGTGGACGGCGCTGCTCGACGCCGAGCTCGGCGGACCGGGCGGGACCGGGAACGATCCCGACGCCTGGGACGAGGCCATCCGCAGGCTCGACGCGCCGGAGGGCCACGCACACCTCAGGGCGTACGCCCGGGTGCGCCTCGGTGAGGCGCACCTTGCGGCCGGTGCACCCCAGCGAGCGCTCGGAGCGCTGCGCTCGGCGGTGGAGCTCGCCACCCGCACCGGAGCGGGTCTCGTCACCGCCTGGGCCGTGCAGGTCGCCGGCGGTGCAGGCCTAGAGCTCGTCGAACGGAGCCCGACCTCCCGCGTCGCGACCCACGAGCTCGAGGTGCTCACCCCACGCGAACGACAGGTCCTCGGCCTCCTCGGGCAGGGGCTGAGCAACCGACAGATCGGCGAGCGTCTCTTCATCACCGCCAAGACGGCCTCGGTCCACGTCTCCGCGATCCTCCGCAAGCTCGGCGCGTCCTCACGCACCGAGGCCGCCTACCTGGCCCGCAGTCTTCCCGCCGGTCGGTCGGAGACCATGGATGCCTGACGAGGGCGCCCCGCCCACAGACTGGCCCCTGCGCGCACGGACCGCTGCATCGCTCGGCGCGCTGGACTCGCTCGTCGTCGCGTGTGCTGCGTGCCCACGCCTCGTCGCGTGGCGCGAAGAGGTCGGGGAGGTACGTCGGTCGTCGTACCGGGACGAGACCTACTGGGCCCGACCGGTCCCGAGCTTTGGCGACGAGCGGGCACGCATCCTCGTCGTCGGTCTCGCGCCCGCAGCGCACGGCGGCAACCGCACCGGCCGCATGTTCACCGGCGACCGCAGCGGCGACTTTCTCTTCGCTGCCATGCACCGCGCCGGCCTCGCCTCCCAGCCCACGTCGACCGACCGGTCAGACGGGCTCACGCTGCACGACGTCCGCGTCACCGCGCCCGTCCGCTGCGCACCACCCGACAACAGACCCACGCCTGACGAGCGGCGACGCTGCTCGCCCTTCCTCGAGCGCGAGCTCGAGCTCCTCGCCCCGACCGTGCGGGTCGCCGTCGTCCTCGGTGGGTTCGGGTGGCAGGCGCTCCTCGCCACGCTCGCAGACCAAGGATGGCTCGTCCCCCGTCCCCGGCCACGGTTCGCCCACGAGGCCGAGGTCCGGCTCGAGCACCCGTCCGGCCGTGTGCTCCATGTGCTCGGGTGCTTCCACGTGAGCCAGCAGAACACCTTCACCGGGCGACTCACGCCCCAGATGTTCGACGCCGTGCTCGAACGATCCATCGACCTCGCGACCGACCGCTAGACGCAGAGCGCTCGGCGCGCGGGGGTCTCGCCACGCGAGGGTCTCGTGCGACCGCAGCAGAACTCGCAGGAGATCCTGGGAACCACCTGGCACGGACGGACGTTGACACGGCAGGACGACCACCAGGCCGTTAGAACACCACACGATGGAGGCGCACGTGACCGAGGTATCCGGGGCAGTCTGGAGCTTGACGATCCTGGGGATCCTCGGCTTGCTGGCCTTCGACTTCTTCTTCCACGTCCGCAAGGCCCACACCCCCACCCTGCGCGAGGCCGCCGTCTGGTCGAGCATCTACGTCGGGCTGGCGATCGTGTTCGGCGTCGGTGTGTTCGCCTTCGGCGGCAGCACGATGGGCTCGGAGTACTTCGCCGGCTACATCACCGAGAAGGCGCTGTCGGTCGACAACCTCTTCGTCTTCCTCATCATCATGGCGAGCTTCAAGGTGCCCCGCGACGACCAGCAGAAGGTGCTGCTCTTCGGGATCGTCTTCGCGCTCATCGCCAGGACCGCGTTCATCTTCGCCGGCGCGGCCATCATCAACCGCTTCTCCGCCGTGTTCTACCTGTTCGGGATCATCCTGCTCGTCACCGCAGGCAACATGCTCAAGCCTGAGGGAGAAGACGAGCACTCCGCCGACAACTTCATCATCCGGCTCGCCAAGAAGGTCTTCCACACGTCCGACCACTACGACGGCGACAAGATGTTCACCGTCGTCAACGGCAAGCGTGCCCTCACGCCCATGCTGCTCGTCATGGTCGCGATCGGCGGCACCGACATCCTCTTCGCGCTCGACTCGATCCCCGCGATCTTCGGGCTCACGCAGAACGTCTACATCGTGTTCACCGCGACGGCCTTCTCGCTCATGGGCCTGCGCCAGCTCTTCTTCCTCATCGACGGGCTCCTCGACCGCCTCATCTACCTCTCGTACGGTCTCGCGACGATCCTCGCGTTCATCGGCGTCAAGCTCGTGCTGCACGCTCTCCACGAGAACAACCTCCCGTTCATCAACGGCGGAGAGCACGTGCCCGTCGTCGAGATCAGCACCGGCCTGTCCCTGAGCGTGATCCTCGGGGTGCTCGTCATCACGGTGATCTTCTCGCTCGTGAGCCCACGCGGAAAGGTCCAGACCGCGATCTCCGGCGCCCGCCACCACGCGACGAACTACGTCGACCTCGAGTACACCGCCGACTCCGCCGAGCGCGAGCGCGTCTACGCGAAGCTCCTCGAGGAGGAACGCCAGCTCACGCAGGCCGACCCGAAGTTCCGACAGATGATCGACGAGGAGCTCGACCTCGCACCCCTCATCGAGCGTGCACACCGCGAGCACGAGGCGTTCCTCGCACGATGACGACCGGCGGGGCGTCCACACGTCGTGGGCGCCCCGCCTGCTCAGGACCGGTCGGCTGACCTGGATGCGGCGGTGCCGCCGGGCAGCGGGAACACGCACGGTCCTCCGCCTGTTGCACGTCGCATGACCACCTCAGGAATCACCACGATCGGCCTCATCGGCGCAGGACACATCGGCTCACAGGTCGCGCGCGCAGCGATCGCTCACGGATACCGCGTGGTCGTGTCGAACTCGCGAGGCCCCGAGACGCTCACCGACCTCATCACCGAGCTCGGTGACGCAGCCCGGGCAGGCACCCCGCAGGAAGCTGCGACGGACGGCGACCTCGTCGTCGTGACCGTCCCGCTCCACGCCTACCAGCAGGTGCCCGTGGAGCCCCTCGTGGGCAAGACCGTCATCGACACCAACAACTACTACCCGCAGCGTGACGGGCAGATCAGCGCGATCGACAACGGCACCGCGACGTCAGCCAGCCTCCTGCAGGACCACCTGCCGGGCGCGCACGTCGTCAAGGCGTTCAACCACATCCCGTCGGCCGACATCATCGACCAGGCGCGCCCAGCCGGGGCGCCCGACCGACGCGCGCTCGTCATCGCCGGAGACACGTCCGGACCCAAGTCCACCGTGACGGCGCTCCTCGACGAGCTCGGGTTCGACGTCGTCGACGCAGGTGCCCTCTCAGAGAGCTGGCGCATCGAGCCCGGAACGCCCGGCTACGGTCCGCACCGGACGGTCGCGCAGATGATCGACGACCTCGCGGCCGCACGCAGGGCCTGACGCCCTCCGAGGCCCGCGAGGTCCTCTCGATCCTCAGGCGTCGAGAGCGAGCGCGAGGAGCGCGAGAGCGCCCTCGCGGGTCGTGGCCGCGCCGATGAACCCGGCCTTGTGGCAGAAGACCGAGTCCTCGACCCCCGTGACGGCAGCGAGCGCCTCGCCGTTGAGCCCGCGCCAGGCCTCGGGCAGCGCCTTGCGCGAACCGAACTGCGAGCTCTCGGGGCGGACCGTCTGGAGGGTCCAGCTGCCCGTCGCACCAGGAAAGACCGTGAAGAGCAACGACGACTGCTTCGTGGCGATCCCGCCGTGCGGGATGAACTTGTCGAGGACGACATAGCGCTTGTCCGGGCTCGCCTTGAACGCCTCGACAAACTCACGCTCCGCAGCGAGCGACGTCTCGTACTTCGCCTTGAGACGGAAGAGCACCCGCGTCGCCAGCTCGACAGCCACGAAGAACTGGACGTCGAACTCCTCGTCGTCGCCGAGCGGGTTGAACAGCCCGAGAAGCTCGGAGACGTCGAGCGGCGCGGCCTTGAAGTCGGTGAGCGTGTACAGGTCCTGACCGTTGTCCACCGCATCGATGCCGACGACGAGCCGCGAGTCGATCTTCTGCCAGACAGCCTCGTCTCCGCCGCAGAACTCCTTGCCGAAGTGCTGCCACAAGAGACCGAAAGCCGAGTACAGGACGCCGTTGGCACGAGCCCCTGAGCTCAGCTGGTGGTGATCGAACCGGAGCGTCGCGGGGTCATACACCGCGCCGACGTCGAGGACGAGGTCCGCAGAGGCCAGGACCTCTGGGTCTCGCGTGCGCACGACCTCCGCGTCGGGGTAGATCTGCTTGAGGAGGGCGACGCCGAAGACGTCGTCCGCATGGAACTTGCCGTTGTGGGTAGCGATGATCACCCCAGAACCATACGTGCCTGACGTCTCGCCCCAGAGGTTCCCGCCGCGGTCGCCCGCTCGATGGGGCACGATGTGGACGTGACAGGCGTCCTCATCGGTTTCACCATCATCGCGACGATCATCGTCGTCGGGTATGCCATCGGGCGCATCGACCTGCTCGGTCCGCACGCCCAGCCAGTCATCGCTCGTCTCGTCTTCTTCGTCCTGTCCCCGTGCCTGCTGTTCACGGTTCTCTCGGACGCCACCGTCGACCAGCTGTTCTCGCCGCTGCTCGTCGTCTCCCTGCTCGCTGCGCTCGCCTCGTTCGTCGTGTTCGGTGTCGTCTCCGTCGCCGTGTGGCGCCGTCCCCTGCCTGAGGCGATCATCGGATCGCTGGCTTCGGGGTATGTGAACGCCAACAACATCGGGCTCCCGGTCGCGGTGTATGTGCTCGGCGACCCGGCGTACGTGGCGCCCGTCCTCCTGCTCCAGCTGCTGCTCTTCGCGCCGCTCGCGCTCGCCGTGCTCGACGTGAAGACGGGAGGCCGAGCGTCGCTCGGCCAGGTGCTGTCGCAGCCGTTCCGGAACCCGATCATCATCGGGTCGGCTCTCGGGCTCGTTCTCACGCTGACGAACGTCGAGCTGCCGGACGCTGCGATGGAGCCCTTCCGGATCATCGGCGGTGCCGCCGTGCCGTTGATGCTCCTCAGCTACGGCATGTCGCTCAGCGGGCAGAAGATCTTGCAGCCGGGGTCAGGGCGGCGCGACGTGCTGCTGGCCTCCGGCCTCAAGCTGGCGGTCATGCCGGCGGTCGCTGCGCTCGTGGGGCATCTCGTGTTCAGCCTGGATCATCAGCAGCTCTTCGCTGTCGTGGCGCTCGCCGCGCTACCGTCCGCTCAGAACGTCTTCAACTATGCCCAGCGGTATGGGCGTGGCGTGATCCTCGCGCGCGACACCATCCTCATCACGACGGTCGGGTCGCTGCCGGTCCTCATGGTCGTGGCGGCTGTGCTGCACTGACCGGAGCCGCCGTGCGGTCGCTGTCAGGCGACCCATTCAGCCGACGATGTCCTCGACCAGGCGTGAGCGGAGCTCGGTGACTGTCAGCGGCGGTGCGGTGCTCGTGGTCGTCGCGGTCCCGTCGATCGCGGTATAGGTCGCGCCACCGTCGAGCGAGTACTCCCCCGACCACTGCGTCACCATCGAGACCGCGTACTCACCTGACGTCCCGTAGGTGTGCGAGACCGTGTAGTCCGGGTGCGGAGCTCCTGGGTCGGTCGTCTCTAACGGGCTCGACCCGTCGTCCCACTCCCACGAGAAGGCCACGGGCGTCGCTCGCACTCGGACCGCTTGCCCCAGCACCACCGTGTCGACAACCTGAGATGCGGCGTCCGTGTAGACGACGTTCACCATGTTCACCGGCAGCCACCCACCCGGCGGCCCCACCACGATCGCGGACGGCAGGAGCGCCAACGCCTGGAAGTCCGCGGCCGTGAACGTGAACGCCGACGGGTCGTTGCAATACATCAGGCTGTTGATCTCTGGAGCCGACCAGGTGCCGTCCGGCAGCAAGACCTGGACATCCGTCGCTGCGATCGTCGCATCCGTCGGAACCACACACTGGTCCGACGCTGCAACGACACCGCCCACGACGCAGCCCGCTGCGCCCAGGGCGCCGTTCGACTCGCAGAGGACCGACTCGGTGACTAGCACCGTCGGGGGGCCAGTCTTGATTGAGATCTCCGCACTCCGCTGACCGTTGGCGAGCACACCGAACTGAGCATCACCTGCAAATGCCTGGATCTTATGGGAACTAGAGGAAGAGTCATCTGCCGCTACAAGGCGCGCATCCACCGTCGACAGAAATGACAGCCCTAGTGGCTCTTGCACAAAGCCAAGGAGCGAGAGACCGGCAAGTGTCAGACCTACGAGGCGTCCTCCACCCATGACCAGGATCACTGCTCAGCTCCAATCACTACCGCACGAACCCGCCAGCTCCCGGATTCATCCATCTTGAGAAAAACAGACGTCGAAAGCTCGCTGTCGCCTGCAACCGATGTCAGCAGCGCACCGTCACTGTCGACGATCTCGTAAGACTCTTGATCGATTCGCCCGGTTACTTCGTATTCTTCGAGCGCGCCAGAGGGCGGTATTACCTTGTCGACGGACATCGCGACGCTTCCGCCAGATTGCACGTTCCCACTCGCGACGTGATCGTCGACCGCGTCCCGAACGCCATTGCAAAACTCGCTCTCCGGGTCGCACATCGCGTCCCACTCTGCGAGGTCGCCGGTCTGGAAGACGTAGCCGTACAGCGACAGGAAGTACTCAGCCGCCGCTCGGGCGCCGATCGCGTCGTTGGACGTCATGAGAGTCGGCTTCTCTGGTGGGAGGACCTCCGCGGGGGCGGTCGTCACGTCCGAGATCGGTTCCTCGGTCGCGGCCACGGACGTCGTCGGGGCGGGTGCGTTGTCGTCGGGCGTGCAACCAGCCAGTGCGACGTACGCGAGCACGCCTCCGACACAGGCGCTCCGAAGCGCACGAGGAAGAGTCATGCGCTGAACCATATTGGCTCGCCCGCCCGATTCCTACCCGATCACTCCTGCTGTGGACAGCCGCTCGGTGCTACGAGGCGACGGTCGTAGCGATCCACAAGCCGTCCCGTGCGCGGGTGGACCCGACGCTCAGCTCGCGTCGGGCACGTTCCGACGCCTCGCGGGTCGCCTCTGGGACCGCGCCGTCGAGCACGCTGGTCTCAGCCGGGAAACCCCACAGCAGGACCTGCTCGAACTCGAGCCCACGTGCGCTCCTCGTCGTTCCGACGGACACCGCGTCCACAGGCGCACCTGCCTCGTGCTCGATGTCTGCCAGGCGCCGGACGGGGAGCCCAGCAGCGACGAGCGCCGCCGCCGCAACGCGGGCACCACCTGCTGTCGGAGACAGCACCGCGACGTCACCGTAGTTCGTGCCGATCCCTGCGACCACACCGCGCACCCGGTCCACGACAGCCGTCATGACATCCGACGGCGCACCGTGCCACCGGACGACCTCGCCGCCCGAAGCGCCGGTCGTGGCGTCGTCGCGGCGGAAGCTCGTCTCGAGCGCGATGCTCCGGTTCGCGATGACGATCCCCGCTTCAGCGAGCGAGTACCCGCCCGGGTAGATCGACTGCTGTCCGTCGTCGAGAAGAAGCAACGAGCCCGGGCCGCCGCCCGCCACGGTGCGGAGCAGACGCGCCTGCGAGCACGAGAGGTCCTGCGCCTCGTCGACGATGAGCGAGGTCACCGTGCGCTCGCCCGGCACGGTCCCGAACGGCTGGTCGCGCAGCGCCTCCTCTGCACAGAGCACGAGGCCCGCCCAGTCGGTGACGCCAGCTGCCTCGAGCTCGTCCGCGTACGCACCGTGCAGGTCCCACACCGAGCGCCGCTGAGCGTCGGTGATCGGGTACGAGCGCCCCACCCGGTCGAGCGCCAGGTACGCCTCGAGGTCCGTCAGCCCGCGTCCGCGCACCACCGCGCCCACCTCCTCCTGCCAGTACGTCACGGGCAGGTTCGACGCCCCGAGAGCGTCCCGGCCCACCCTGTTCCACGCACGGTTGAAGGCCGTGATGGCCCGTGCTGCGTCGGCTCGCACCGACGACCCACGGGCTTCGAGAATCCGTGCGGCGACATCGTGGACAGTCATGAAGTCGACCCGGTCCGCCGCATCCGGAGCAAGCGCTGCGAACCTGCGCGCGAGTGCAGCCGGCAGCACCTCACCGAGCGACGTGACAAGGACGCGCTCCCTCGGGTCGAGGCGAGCGAGGTACGCAGCGCGGTGCAGACCGACCGTCGTCTTGCCGACCCCGGCCGGGCCATAGATCCGTGCCGGACCGTCGAAGGAACGCCGGACGAGCGCAGCGAGCGCCGGGTGCAGCTGGACCGTCCACTCGTCTACCGGGCTCGCGAGCATCGACTCGACGAGCGCGACGTCCAACGCCGGATCTGGCGCCGGACGGTCGGCGTCCGTACGTCCCACCTCGACGGCGACCTCGCCCCTGACGGAGAAGAGCTCCTCGCACCGACCGACCACCTGCTCGACGAGATCCGCAGGCCACCGCTGCCCGTGAGAGAGGATGACGCGCGCGACGGAGTCCGTGTCGACGATCCGAACGCTGTCGACGAGCTCGTCGAGCGGGGCACCAGCATCGAGGACCACGACAGGGTGCACCTCGTTGGGCGACAGCCCGATGAGGACGAGGTCCGCCTCGAGGGTCTGGCCCAGGTCCGCGAGGGCATAGATCTGCTCGGTGACGTCGACGCCGCCGCTCCAGAGCAGGCCGTCGTCGATGGTCGGCTCGTGGAGGTCACGACCGTCGACGAGGAAGAGGCCACCCGGCCCGATGACGAGGAGCTCGACCGGTGTGGCGCGTCGGCCCGGACGGCGCCGGCCCTCGAGGACGACGTAGCCGACCGTCGTCAGCCGACGGAGCTGCTCGAGATGCCGGCGCATCCCAGGCCCAGCCGTCGGCTCCTCTGCGGGAGCGTGTTCGGACGAGCGGTGCGTCGTGGTGCCCGCTGGCGTTCCTGCTGTCATCCGTTCCCCCAGGTTCTCTGCCGAGTCATCGACAGGAGTGCCGGGGTTCTTGAGGTCCGGTCGACTGCGGGGTCAGACCATGCCGGTGGTCAGGGCGTTGCCGTGCTGGCGACGCGTCCCAGCTCCTCGACGATCGCTGAGACGAAGGCGTCGACATCCTCGTCGGTGGTGTCGAACGAGCACATCCACCGGACCTCTCCGCGCGCCGCGTCCCAGTCGTAGAACGCGAACTGCTGCCGGAGCCGGTTCGCCGCGTCGACGGGGAGCGCCGCGAAGACGGCGTTGACGTGGGTGTCCTGGGTGAAGGACAGGCCCGGAGCATCGCCCGCGGCGACGAGCTCGTCGAGCCGGGTGCGCAGCCGGGTCGCCATGGCGTTCGCGTGGGTCGCTGAGCGGAGCCAGAGATCACCGTCGAGGAGCGCGACGAGCTGCGCCGACGCGAACCGCATCTTCGACGCGAGCTGCATCGTCATCTTGCGTACGTAGTCGACCCCCTCGACGGCTGCGGGGTCGAGGACGACGACGGCCTCGCCGTACATGAGCCCGTTCTTGGTCCCGCCGAACGACAGGACGTCGATGCCGACGTCGGTCGTCAGCGCGCGGAGCCCGACCCCGAGGCGTGCGGCCGCGTTCGCGATGCGGGCGCCGTCCATGTGGACGCGCATGTCGAGGGAGTGCGCGTGCTCGGTGAGAGCGAGGATCTCGTCCGGGGTGTAGACGGTGCCGAGCTCTGTCGACTGGGTGAGAGAGACGACGAGCGGCTGCGCCCGGTGCTGGTCGCCCCAGCCCCAGGCTTCTTGATCGATGCTCGCGGGGGTGAGCTTGCCGTCCGGGGCGTCGACGGTGAGCAGCTTGATGCCACCGACACGCTCTGGCGCTGCGTTCTCGTCGTTGTTGATGTGGGCGTGGCGGCTCGTGACGACGGCGCCCCACCGGGGCAGCATCGACATGAGCGCGACGACGTTCGCGCCGGTGCCGTTGAACACGGGGTAGACGGCGGCCTGGTCCCCGAAGTGTCCGCGCACCACCTCCTGGAGCTGTGCGGTCCACGGGTCGGCACCGTAGGCGCGAGCGTGCCCGACGTTCGCTCGGGTGAGCGCTTCGAGGATCTCCGGGTGGACGCCCGCGTAGTTGTCTGAGGCGAAGGTGTGGTTGTTCACGCGATCACCCTATTCCCGACCGGTGTCAGCCCCGTGCGCTTGAATGAGCGTCATGGCTTCTTACCTCGCTCTCATCACGGTCCGCGACGAGATGGACAACGACGAGATCGACGGCATGCGCGACGCGCTCGGCGCCGTGAACCCTCCTGAGCAGAGCGGAGCCGCCATGGTCTTCCTCGTGCCCGGTGAAGCGCCGGACGCTGAGGTGGCACTCTCAGCGGCGACGCAGCACGCTGGCGAGATCCTCGACGGGTACGACTACGAGGTTGAGGTCAGCGAGTCGGTCTGAGGCATCGACCTCCCGGAGCCGGACACGCAGGAAGGCCCGCCGCACCGTGAGGTGCGACGGGCCTTCGCGCGTCGGTCGAGCCGTGTGAGCAGCCCGGCCGGGTTGAGCGATCCTGCGTCAGCGGCGGTTCTTGCCGCGCATGCCGAGGTAGATCGAGATGAAGGCGATCGCCATGACGATCGAGATGACCCAGCGGATCCAGTCGATGCCTGCGGTGTCTTCCACGCCGAGCAGGCCGGCGAGGAACGACCCTGCGAGCGCGCCGAGCGCACCGAGGATGATCGTCCAGAGCACGCCGATGTTCTGGTCGCCCTTCATGAAGAGACGAGCGAGGGCGCCGATGATGGCGCCGAAGATGACGAGACCGATAAGTTCACCCATGAGGGCACCTCCTTGTTAAGCGTCGATGTGGTACGACGTGTCGAATGTCAACTCCCAGATCCTGACAGCCTCTACACCAGAGCGCATGTCGAGCGCTATGGCCTTCGTCACATTTGGTCAAGTTTGACAGGCAGTTCGGGATTCGAACCCTCGTGACAGACCGCATGCACAGCCAGTGTCAGGCTGACGAGGCCGTGGCGAGCTCGTCTGCCCATGCCTGTCGCCGATCGTCCGAGCAACGGCGGGCGATCACATCTGTCCGCTCGTCGATGACGATCCAGATGTGAGCGAAGCACGGCCCCACGACGGTGCCCGTCCTGGTTGTCGTACGGTCCTGGCTCGTGACGTGCACCCGCGTTCGGGAGCCCTCACGGGTGGCTTCCAGGACCCACCAGAGCGTGTGGTCAGGGCGGCTTGCAGCCGAGGTCATCGCAGCCCAGGCTTCGGCGTGCGCACGCCGTTCGGTCGCTCTCGCCCAGCGCACGTGCTCAGCAACCACGCTGTCGAGCGCCTGGGCGCGCGCGCGTCGCAAGACGACTCCCGAGATCATGAGGAGCGCAGGAACGAGAACCGCACTCGTGGCAAACACCCACGCGGTCCGCGCTTCAATCTCGACGGTGTCTCCGGCGCGGGCAGTCTGGACGTAGACCGCTGCCACTGCGGCTGACATGAAGAGCCCGAGGACCTGCCATCCGGCTGTGGACGAGCTAGGACCGCGGACGCGTGCGCGTCGTCGAGCCCCGATCCCGATGAGGAGGGGCGTCGCGGCGACGAGCACGAACGCAAGGTAGGACGGCGCGGGCTCCGACGCGGGTGGTCGGTCGACGACGAGGACGTAGGCAGCGACGACGTAGACGACGAGGAAGAACGCAGCGACCCAGCAGAGTCTCTCCGCCCGCCGGAGCGCTCGCGACCGGCGTGCCGGAAGCCTCGGCTCGTCGAGCACGACTCGCGGTGGGAGCGGGGAGACGGGCTGCGAAGCCTGCGGGGGAACGTCGCGTTCGCGTGGTGGTGTGCTGCGCGGCGGGGACTGCCGCTCAGGTTCTGGCGTCCTGGGAGCCCGAAACGACCGCTCGAGCTCGGCGTCGTAGACCGCGCGACGCCCGGCATCGATGAGGACCTCGTACGCGTCCGTCAGCAAGCGGAACTGAGTCGCAGATCCTCCATGGTCGGGGTGCGCATGTCTGGCGCGCTTGCGGTAGGCGCGCTTGATGTCCGCGGTCGATGCTGTAAGCGAGACGCCGACACGGTCGTAGTGGGTGGTGGTCATCTCTTTGCTCCTGCCAGCCGCGCAAGCCTGGTCCGGATGGACGGCTGCGGCGGGGCGGAGCCGGTGAGGACCTGTTCCGCGTACCGCTCCTCCCACCCCGGCGGTATCCATCGGCCGAGCTGTGGGTGCGACGGGTGCTCGTGCAGCGCCCATTGCACGAGGAGCAGCTCTGCCCAGTCCGACCGCAAGAGCCACGAGACAGTCCCGTCGATCCCTTGCCCTTGCAGGTGGACCGTCCGTGGGCCGACGAGCTCCATCGACGAGACAGGCTCCCATGGCCACGGAAAGAACCCGGTGCGGGACTGCATGTAGAAGCCGTGGGTAGACACGAAGAGAGATCCCGCGTCGTCCACGGCCCACCGTGCCGTCGCATCTGCCCGGGCTGCGGCGCGGCGGGAGCTGTTTCCTATCGCCTGAGCACCGGCGAACAGTGCCGTGGCCGCAAGGGCACCACGACCGGTCGCCAGGAACATGCCCGAGCTCTGCGAGTACGAGCCGTCACCGACGGGCCGGAACGAGCAGCGTTGGAAACCTCCGACGGCGAGCATCTTCTCGTCGCTGCCGAACGCGGTGCGAAAAGTGACCGGGCTGAGCGGACGCATGTCGAGAGTGCCGTTCAGCGATCGGTCGACGATGTCGCGCGTGTTCAAGATCGCGGCGTCGTGGTGCGACCAGACCTGCGACTGGACAGGCTTCTTCGACATACGCATTCCCCCTGGTAACGGGTCCGCCAAGCGTGGAACCGACAGCAAGGATAACGAGGGCTGCAGCGTGCGCGAGCCTTGTCCACAATCCCGAATCGAGACGTCAGGAGGACTCGGCTCCCATCACGATGTCTGCTCGTCGACCGCACGACCGTCGTACGGTCTCATCACCCACGCCCCCTAGGTGTTCTGTGTCATGACGTTGGTGACACCTGCTCGGAGGCGTGAGGCTGGGGGTTGGTTTCCGGTTGCAGTGTGGGGTCGATGGTAGTTGTAGTGGATGTTCCAGACGTCGAGTGCGGCGGCGCGTTGAGCTTCTGAGGTCCATTCGCGGGCGTAGAGAAGCTCTTCGGCCAGGGTCCGGTTGTAGCGCTCGACCTTGCCGTTGTGTTTGGGGGTGTGGGGCCGGATGCGCTGGTGCCTGGCCGCAGAAGCCAGGATCGAGCGCGTGAAGTCCTTCGCGCGGTAGTTCGACCCGTTGTCCGTCACGACCCGGGTGATCCGGTCGATGCCATGGGCGGCGAAGAAGATCCTCGCCCGGGCCCAGAACCCGATCGTCGTGGCGGCCTTCTCGTCGGGCAGGGCCTCGGTGTAGGCCAGGCGGGAGAACCCATCGACCGCCGAGTGCAGATAGACGTAGCCGGCGCGGGCGCCTTTCGTCTTGGCCCGGTCCACCGCCTTCGCGGCTTCGGATCCGCGCCCGTGGGCTCGCCAGCCGCCACCGTCGGGGATGCGCCCCACCTTCTTGACGTCTAGGTGGACCATGTGACCGGGATAGCGTGCCACGATCCGCCGGATCACGCGGTTGGAGGCGCCGGTGGGGTCGATGTCCCGGCGCCTGGAGATGCCCAACCGGCGCAACCAGCGGGCGACCGTCACCGGCGCGATCTGATGACCCTCACGGACCAGCTCGAGATGAATCTGTCGGGCCGTCCACTTGTGGGTGCGGCGCAGTTCCTCGATCCGTACGACCACCTCGGGCGGGGTCTGGGTCGGGGACGAGTGCGGGGCGCTGGACCGGTCGACCAGACCGACCTCCCCGACGGCTTCGTAGCGGCGCAACCACTTCGTCACCGTCTGGCGGGCGACGCCCGCCTCGGCCGCGACGTGAGCGATCGGACGGTACTCGCAGCGCTGCACCAGGCGCAGTCTTCCGGCAGGGGTCAACGGGGCATTAGCGTGGGTCATGAGGGGTAGGTCCTTCAAGCAGGCGGATGTAGGAGTACTTCCATCCTGCAAGACCGGGACCTACCCCTTCCTCACGCCCACCCCCCGGCGTGTCACCAACGTCATGACCCACAACACCTAGGCGTCGCCCACGTCCGGCCTGCGCTTCTGCGGGTACGGCGTGACTCCCTGCGCCAGCTGCTCGACGAAGGTCGTGATGCGGCGGGCCCGTGTCTCCGGTCGCCGGGCCTCGTGGATCCGGACGAGGATGGCGAACCTGTTGCTGGAGGTGAGTGCCGCGAACCACGCTTGCGCTGCTGGCGACACTGCCAGGGCCTCCGTCAGGTCTGCAGGCACCTCGATGGTCGCCGGACCTGCGTAGGCGCGGTCCCATCGCCCGTCGGCCTTGGCTGCCTCGATCTGCACCCGACCAGCGTCCGTCATGGTGCCGTCACGCTCGAGCCGCTCGACCCGCCCGACGTTGACCACCGACCATGCGCTGCGGCTCCGTCGTGGAGTCATCCGCTGGAACGACGAGTCGATCCCCCGCGAGCGGGCCTGACCGTCGATCCACCCGAAGCAGAGCGCCTCCTCGACAGCGTCCACATACGTCAGCGTCGTCACTGCACCGCCCTTCTTGTGCAGGACGAGCCACACGCCCGGAGCGGCCGAACCGTTCGCCTCGAGCCATGCCCGCCACGATGCACGGTCAGGGACCAAGAGCTCCGGCAGCTCGATCATGCGTCAGCCCACCCCGCCGCGCGGCTGTCTGCCTCCGACGACCACCACGGTCACCTCAGCGTCCTTGCAGAGCGTCCAGAGCCACGGCCATGGCGGCTGCGACGCGACCGTCGAGCCGGGCTCCAGGGACCGTAACCGTGTAGTGGTCGCGGAGGGAGAACTTGCGCTCGACAGACAGGACGGGAGCGCCTGCCGGGTCCTGGAAGTCGAAGTGGAACGTGAAGGGGAAGTTGATGAAGCGCCGGAAGACCGCGATGACGGCGCTGCGCTCCTGACCACGGGCTCCGACCCCTGCCGCCTCGAGGAACCACGTCGACCGCAGGAGAGAGGCCTTGAAGTCCTTCTTGAACAGTCCGATCGGCTGGCCTGCGGCGTCGAGGACGTCGTACGTCGCAGCGAGGTCGATCGCTTGGCGCGCCTTGAACGAGAACACCGGGACGGAACGCGAGTCGTCCGAGTAAAACGTCACCTGCTCCTTGAACGCGAGGCGCTTCTGCTGCGCGACGGCGAGCAGCGGACCGAGCTCGTCGTTAGGCCCCAGCGCGTGGATCGCATACCGGTTGACCATGAGCGTGATCTTCTGGCGGACAGCGAATCGTTCGATCTGAGCGAGGCTCACTGAAGTTCTCCAAGGTCGACGGTGTGCGCGGCGGTGCGCCGTCAAACTCTAGCGGGAGGGCGTCCTCGGCTGTCGACGTGGCCATGGTTCGAGCTCCGGCAGCGGCACCTCGGCGCCTGCCCGGCGTGCTGTCGGTGCGTGGACCGGCTCGCGGCCTGCCAACCACAGGAGCACGTCGCGCGGCGCTCCCACGAGCTCGATGTCTGCTGCGCTCTCGGGGAGCCGCTGCGAGAGGAAGTCCCACAGCCTCTCGCACGCCTCCGGGCTCCACGCTCCGGCCGTGATGCCGCACTCGAGGTCGATCGCGTGGAGAGCGACCTCGCGCCACCATGCGTCGAGGACCACGCTCAGCGTCCCCGACCGGAACGTGACCGGTGCGGCCCACCCCGCGCTGTCGTCCGGCCATGACGCGCTGAGGCGGACGAGCGCGGCCTCGAGGTGCGCAAGATGTTCCTCAGCGTCGCGGCCTGCAGCGGCCTCGATCGCCGCGTCACGCTCCTCCCGGCCACCGTCGTAGACCTCGCCGAGCTCACCGCGCGACGCCAGCTCGGCCTGTCGCGTGAACGCTGTCGCGAGGCTCGTCAGGTGCGCGAGGACGTGCCCGCGCGACCATCCCGGCAGCGTGGACGGCGCCCTGACGTCAGCGTCGTCGAACCGGGCGACCGCCTCGAGCAGCAGGTCTTCGAGCTCGCCGACGTCGGCGAGGATGACCGCCTCGGGAGGCTCGGCGTCAGCACGGGTCGGCGCAGGTGTCACGGCCACAAGGTCTCCTGGGTCCAGAGGTCGTCCTCGCGGGCATCGCGAGCACGGGCACTGCGGGTGTAGAGCAGACGGGTGTGCGCGCGGTCGTGCGACGCGCTCCAGAACTCGACCCGGTCCGCGACGAGCACGTAGACCGCCCACTCCGGGTCGACGAGGCCGGGATCCTCATCGATGCGCGCACGCGCCGTCGCGAGCGCACGTGCGTGGTCGACGGTGGAGGACAACGGCTCGCTCTGGTGCCCGACGAGCGTCGCGGCCCGGGCTGCAGGCCTGCGGGCGAGGAAGTCGAGCTCGACCTCGTCACGGCCGAGGATCTCCACGCGCCCGGTCACACGGACCTGCCGACCGACGACGGGCCAGAAGAACGTCAGCGCCGCCGAAGCGTTCTCGGCCAGCGCCCGCCCCTTCGGGCTGGTCGCGTGCGTGGCGAACCACCAGCCGGACGAGTCGACGTCCTTGAGTGCGATCGTCCGTGCGCTCACGTCCTGGGACGCGTCGCTCGTCGAGAGGACCGGGGCGTGCGGGGCCAGCTGCCCTGCCTGCACCGCAGCATCGAGCCAGGCGACGAAGAGCTCAACCGGGTCTGCGGGAGCACCGGTCACGTCGAACGCAGGCACATCCTCGGAGAAGACCGGCATGGCACGCAGGCGAGCGCGCAGCGGTGAGGCGTGCCGGGGCGAGGCGTGCGCCGTCACGAGGGGCTCGGGACGGTGGCGGCGGTGAGCACGACCATCATGGCGGCGTTCACTGCGTCGATCGCGCGCCGGACAGCCTGGTCTGCAACACCGCCGTCGCCGACGACCTTCGCTCGGCGACGCAGCTCCCTCGCGTTCACGCCGACGGCTCCGAGCACCGTCGGGACCCGATCGACAGCGTGCAGCATGCTGACGATCGCTGCCTCGTGCGTCGTTGCGCTCCGCCCGATCACCAGGACGTCATAGAGCGCCGTCCGCAGAGTCTTCTCCTCCGCCGAACCGGTCGACGGCCAGGATCGGATCCGGAAGATACGCAGGATCCGCTTCTCCTCGGACCGCAGCAGGCCCCGAGCGACGAGCCGTGCGAGCACTTCCTCCCGCAGACCTTTGTGCAGCTCCAGGAGCATGTTCTCGGGAGTCCGTGGCGTGACCGCCCCGATCCGGCGCAGCGCCTCGTCGAGCAGAGGCTCGCCTGTCGGACGGGGATCACGGACGACGAGCCGCCCCGCCTTCACCTGCTCCCCAGGGCCTGCGACCTCGACCTGGCCTGATGCCACGAGATCCAGCAAGACCGCCCCCGCGAGCGCGAGGTTGATCCTGCTCGGGTCGACGACCGCCCGCCCAGAGATCTCGTGGACGAGCAGGAGCGCGACCTCCTCGACAAGGATCATGGATCCACGTGAGGGCCCGGAGCGGGGCGGTGCGGTGAGGTTCATGCGTGCGTCGCCTCGACCGCTCGGGCGACGACGCCTTCGAGGTCCCGGCCCTCGGCGTACCAGGCTCGTTGGGCGTCGGCGCCGTTCCCCCGGGTCCAGACACGCTCGAGCATCTGGTGGACGAGGTCGAGGTCCCCGGAGTCCGCGAGCGCGGCCGAGACGTGGTCGACGAGCTCGGCGACGACGGTGCGCGCGGGCTGGGGGCGGAAGGTCGAGGGGCTGACGAGGTCTTCTCGGAGCCCGGAGCGTGCGGCCCGCCAGCTGGCTGCGCGGAGCTGTTCGACGCGGACCTGGGGTGTGGCGTCCCCGTCGGCGGCCTGTCGTGCGGCGGTCTCGACGAGGCCGCGGACGAGGGCGGCGAGGAGTGCGGCGTCGTCGGGCCGGAGGCAGACGTCGGCGACACGGACCTCGACGGTCGGGTAGCTCGCGGAGAGGCGGGCGTCGAAGTAGACCATCCCGGTGTCGAGGATCGCGCCGGTGTCGACGAGCCCTCGGACGGTGGAGTGGTAGGCGTCGGCGGACCCGAAGGCGGCGACGGGGCCTGCGGTCGGCCACCTGTTCCACACCTGGGAGCGGTAGCTGGCGTAGCCGCTGTCTTCGGCTTGCCAGTAGGGCGAGTTTCCGCTGAGGGCGAGGAGCGGGGAGAGCCAGGGGCCGATCCGGTCGAGGACGGCGACGCCTTCGGTGTCGTCCTCGACGCCGACGTGCACGTGGCACCCGCAGGTGAGCTGCTCACGGGCGGTGAGGCCGAACTGTCGGTTGATCTCGAGGTAGCGCGGCGCAGGGGTGGGTTCGGCGACGACGTGCAGGGGCGATGTGGCCAGGGCGACGACGCGTGCGTCGACCCGGTCTGCTGCCTGCTGGGCGCGGCGGCGCCCGTCGCGGATCTGGGTGGTGAGGTCGGTGAGGTCGGTGCACGGGTGTGTGCACGTCTCGATCTGCTGGAGGGTGAGCTCGGCTTCGAGGTCGCCTCCGGGGCCGTCGTCGTCTGCGGAGCCGTGGTCCGTCTCGTCGTGGGTACCGGCGGCGTCGAGCAGCGCTCGGGCGAGTGCCATCGGCTGCCCTCTGGGCCCGACGAGCAGGTACTCTTCCTCGACTCCTACGGTGCGCACGCGCTCAGTGTGCTGCCTGTGGTCTCGTCCCGCACGCTCAGGGGGCGTGTGCTGCTCGCTCGCGGGCGCCGAGCACCGACCGGTGGGTTGCCCGTCTGGCGTTCAGCCTGGCGTGTGGCCGAGCGTCTCGAGGACCCCTGGCCCGAACTTCTCGAGCTTGGCAGCGCCGACGCCGCCGACGGTCGAGAGGCTGTCGAGGGTGGTGGGTCGGAGGACGGCGATGTCGCGCAGGGTCGCGTCGTGAAAGACGACGTACGCGGGGACGCCTTGTTCCTTGGCTGTCGCGCCGCGCCAGGCGCGGAGCTTCTCGAAGGCTGATGCGGCGGTCTCGTCGAGGTCGGCTGCCGCTGCCCGGACCTTTCCGGTGCCAGATCCGCGTGCGTTCCGACTGCGGGGGGCTCTCGGTGCTTCGCGCCGGAGCAGCACTGGCCTGTTCCCGGACAAGACCTCCGCGCTCGCCTCGGTGAGCGCGAGGGTTCCGAAGCCGTCGCCGTCGACGCCGAGGAGCCCGCGGGCGAGGAGCTGGCGCACGACGGCCCGCCACTCACCGTCGGAGAGGTCGGCCCCGATGCCGAACGTGCTCAGGGACGTGTGACCGAGCTGGGTGACACGGGGCGTCTCCTTGCCGAGCAGGATGTCGACGAGGTGCCCTGCGCCGTATCGCTGGCCACGTTCGCGCTCGAGCCGGACGACCGTGGAGAGAAGCTTTTGTGCGGCGACCGTCCCGTCCCAGGTCTCGGGTGGCGCGAGGCAGGTGTCGCAGTTGCCACAGGGTGTGCTCGCTTGACCGAAGTAGGCGAGGAGCTGCACCCGGCGGCACTCGACCGTCTCGCAGAGGCTGAGCATCGCGTCGAGGTGTGCGGAGAGGGTGCGGCGGTGGGCGGCGTCGCCGTCGGAGGTGTCGATCATGCGCCGTTGCTGGACCACGTCCTGGAGCCCGTAGGCGAGCCATGCGGTGGCAGGGAGCCCGTCGCGCCCGGCGCGCCCGGTCTCCTGGTAGTAGCCCTCGACGGACTTGGGCAGGTCGAGGTGGACGACGAACCGGACGTCCGGCTTGTCGATGCCCATCCCGAAGGCGATGGTCGCGACCATGACGAGGCCGTCCTCGCGCAGGAACCGCGACTGGTTGGCGGCCCGGACGCGGGAGTCGAGGCCTGCGTGGTATGGCAGCGCGGGGATGCCCTGCGCCACGAGGTGCTCGGCGGTCTGCTCGACAGACTTGCGGGACAAGCAGTAGACGATGCCGGCGTCCCCGGGGTGCTCGGAGCGCAGGAGGTCGACGAGCTGCGTGCGGGGGCTGTTCTTCGCCGCGATCCGGTACCGGATGTTCGGGCGGTCGAAGCTCGCGACGAAGTGTCGGGCGTCGGTGAGCTGCAGGCGTCGGGCGATCTCGGTGTGCGTCGTCTCGGTCGCTGTCGCGGTGAGAGCGATGCGGGGGACGTCCGGCCACCGCTCGTGCAGGACGGACAGCTGGAGGTAGTCGGGCCGGAAGTCGTGCCCCCACTGGGAGACGCAGTGCGCCTCGTCGATAGCGAACAAGGCGACCGTGCCCCGGTCGAGGAGCGCGAGGGTCTCGGGGACGCGCAGGCGTTCGGGCGCGAGATAGAGCAGGTCGAGCGTGCCGGAGACGAACGCGTCCTCGACACGGCGGCGCTCCGTGTAGTCCTGGGTGGAGTTGAGGAAGCCCGCACGCACGCCGAGCGCGGACAGCGCGTCGACCTGGTCCTGCATGAGCGCGATGAGCGGCGAGACGACGACGCCCACGCCCTGACGCACCAGCGAGGGCACCTGATAGCAGAGCGACTTGCCGCCGCCGGTCGGCATGAGCACGAGGGCGTCCCCGCCGGCGACGACCGTCTCGATGATCTCGGCCTGGTCGCCGCGGAACGCGTCGTACCCGAAGACGGTGCGCAGCACGTCGAGCGCGCGCCCACCGGCGTCGACGGTCTCGGGGCGCGTCGGGGCGAGGACGGGTGTCTCGGGGAGCGAAGTCACCCGCCCACTGTAGGGGCCTCGGTGACACGCCTGGACGACCCGGACGCGGCACAGGCCCGCTCCCCTGATGGGGACGGGCCTGTGACCGGGCTGTCTGCGTCACATCGTGGGCATGAGCACCGAGTCGATGAGGTAGACGGTCGCGTTGGCGGTGACGACGCCACCACAGATGACCTTGGCGTCGTTGACCATGAGGTCGTCGCCGGACCCGGTGACGGTCACGGTGTCGCCCTCGACGGTGGTGAGCTCTCCGGCGACCTGGTCGGGCGTGAGCTGACCGGGGACCACGTGGTACGTGAGGATCGACGAGAGGGTGTCGGCGTCCGTCTTGAGGCCCTCGATGGTCGCTGCATCGATCTTCGCGAAGGCGTCGTCGACGGGGGCGAACACCGTGAACTCGTCGCCGTTGAGGGTGTCGACGAGGTCGACGTCGGGGTTGAGCCCACCGCTCACGGCTGCCGTGAGGGTGGTGAGGATCGGGTTGTTCGAGGCTGCGACGGCGACGGGGTCGGTCGACATGCCGGTGATCGAACCAGCACCGTCGGGCACGGCGGTGGCGTACGCGGCGCACTCCGGGCCGACGAGGTTGGCGGCCGGGTCCGCCATCATGGCGTCGTCGGTCGGTTCCGTCATCGGGTCCTCGGTCATGGCCGCGTCGTCCGACATGCTCTCGGCTGCCGGGGTCTCGGTCGCCGTGTCGCTGCTGCAGGCCGACAGCCCGAACAGGGCCAGCATGGCGGCGGACGTGACGACGTACGAGGCGCGGTTGCGAACGTTCATGGGACTCTCCTCTGCGTGGTGCCCCACGTCGTGCGGGGCGTCTCACACCGAGGTTCGGAGCCGCACGTCGAGCGGATGGGTCCGGACGGAAAAGAATTTTTCCCGACCTCCAGGAACTCGGTTCGTGGCCTGCGCTGTCAGCGGCTCCGGGCACTATGAGCCCATGACGACAGCCGAGCAGTGGGACGCCGAGGCCGCCAGCTTTGACGACCAACCTGATCATGGGCTGCGCGACGCGGCCGTCCGTACGGCATGGGCGGACCTCCTGCTGCCGCTCATGCCCCCGGCCCCGGCGCGCATCGCTGACATCGGGTGCGGGACCGGGACGTTGAGCCTGCTGCTCTCCGACGCCGGCCACCGGGTGTCCGGCCTCGACATCTCGCCGGCGATGGTGGCGCTGGCCACGACGAAGGTCGCCCGCGCCGGCTACGAGCCGGACGTCCGCGGCGGTGACGCCGCAGCGCCACCGTGGCACCCCGGGTCGTTCGACGTGGTCCTCACTCGCCATGTCCTCTGGGCGATGGACGACCCCGACGCAGCACTGGCGCGCTGGATCGAGCTGCTCGCGCCGCACGGCCGCCTGGTCCTCATTGAGGGACGCTGGTCGACGGGCGCAGGGTTGTCGGCGGCCCGTGTCTGCGGTCTCGTCCGCCGATACCGCGCCGAGGCAGACGTCACCGTCCTAGACGACGCGAGGTATTGGGGCGCCCCCGTCAGCGACGAGCGGTACGTCGTCGTCAGCCGCTCCTGACAAGACCGCCCGACCGTGCACCCATCCGTGGGTGCCCCGGTGACGAACCTGCAGCATGGAAACCCTCATTCTCATCGGGCTCATCGGTGGCCTCATCACCGGCATCTCACCGTGCATCCTCCCGATGCTTCCGGTGATCTTCTTCGCAGGCGGGGTCGAGGGCGCTCGTCCGCGCGGCGAGCCGCGCCCGGCCGACGACGCGTCAGCCGACTCTGCTGAGAGCACGGAGACCGTCCCTGCTCCCACGCCCCCGACCTCAGCGCTGTTCGCAGGCCTCCCCGCCGCAGTCCAGGTCGATGCCAAGGGCAAGGTCGCGGTCGACACCCGGCCGAAGCCTGCGAGCCGTCCGACCGCTCGCAGCACCGCTGGTGCGTCCCCCGCGCCGCGGCCCCCCTCCCGGTGGTCTCGCTCCTCGCGCCCGTACCTGGTCATCACCGGCCTCGTGGTGAGCTTCAGCTTCTTCACGCTGCTCGGGTCGCTCCTCCTTGGTGCGCTCGGACTCCCCCAGGACCTGCTGCGCTGGGTGGGCCTGGTGCTGCTGGCCATCATCGGTGTCGGCATGATCGTCCCTCGGCTCGAAGAGATCATCGAGAAGCCGTTCCAGCGGATCGCCGCGATCGGCGCACGTCGTGGCGCACGTAACAAGGACCGCGGCGCCTTCGTCCTCGGTCTGGGCCTCGGTGTCCTCTACGTCCCGTGCGCGGGCCCGGTGCTCGCCGCGATCACCGTCGCGGGTGCGACCGGGAACATCGGACCTGGGACGGTGGCGCTGACCGTCTCCTTCGCGATCGGCGCGGCCATCCCGCTCCTCGTCTTCGCTCTCGCCGGTCGCCGTGTCGCCGAGCGGGTCGGTGCGTTCCAGAAGCACACGCGGGGCATCCGGATCACCGGAGGCGTCGTCATGATCGTCCTGTCGGTCGCGCTGGCCTTCAACCTTCCTGCCTATCTCCAGCGTGCGCTCCCCGACTACACCGGAGCGCTCCAGGAGCAGGTCGACGCCTCTGACACCGTGCGCGAGGCTCTCGACCTCGGTGGCATCGTCACCGACGAGAACCGTGAGCTGTCCAACTGCTCCAACGGTGGCGACGAGCTCGAGAGCTGTGGCACCGCCCCGGCGCTGTCCGGTATCGACACCTGGCTCAACACGGACGGCGGCGAGCCGCTCGTCCTCGACCAGCTGAGCGACGACGGCAAGGTCGTGCTCATCGACTTCTGGACGTACTCCTGCATCAACTGCCAGCGAGCCATCCCCCACGTGAACGCCTGGTACGACACGTACAAGGACGTCGGCAACGGCTTCGAGGTCATCGGGGTGCACACCCCGGAGTTCGCGTTCGAGCGCGAGACCCGCAACGTCGTCGCCGGCGTCGCTGACCTGGGCGTGACCTACCCCGTCGCACAGGACAACAGCTATTCGACGTGGACGGCGTACCGCAACCGCTACTGGCCCGCCCAGTACCTCGTCGACGCCGACGGGACCGTCCGCCACATCCGCTTCGGCGAGGGCGGCTACGAGAACACCGAGAAGCTCGTCCGCGAGCTCCTCACCGCAGCGAACCCCGGTGTGCCCCTGCCCGAGCCGACGACCGTCATCGACTCGACCCCGCAGGCGGAGACGACCCCGGAGACGTACTTCTCGGTGAACAAGATCGTCAACTACTCCGGCTCGGCCAAGTACGCCGCGGGCGAGGGCGTCTTCACCGCGAACCCCGACCAGCCGGCGAGCACCTTCTCGCTGGACGGCACGTGGGAGATCGACTTCCAGGGCGCGACCGCCGTCTCGGACGATGCCCGCATCCAGCTCGCCTACAGCGGCACGGACGTCTTCGCCGTCCTGGGCGGAGAGGGCACGGTGACCGCGACGGTGCGCACGGCCGACGGGACCACGCAGGTCCGTGAGATCGACGTGACCGGAAACCCCACCCTCTACCCGGTCCTTGAGGGCGAGGAGGCCACGACAGGCATCATCGACCTCGAGCTCCCGCCGGGCGTCCAGGCGTTCACGTTCACGTTCGGGTGAGGTCTGCTCTGACGTAGCGCTCGGTAGACACGGTCCCCGGGCACCGTGAGAGGGGTGCGCTTGCACCCCTCTCACGGTTTCGACGTAGCCTGGTGACAGAAGTTCGTCGACTGAGGAGATCCATGCCCTGGACCGTCAACGCCGTCGTCGCGCTCGCGCCCGGCGAGCCCGTCTCGAACGTGCAGATCATCGTTCCCGACCCCGGCCCTGGCGAGGTCGTCGTGGACATTGCCGCGTGCGGTGTGTGCCACACCGATCTGCACTACCGCGAGGGCGCGGTCACCGACGACTTCCCGTTCCTCTTGGGGCACGAGGCGGCCGGGACGGTCGCAGCGATCGGTGCTGACGTGACGCACGTCGCCGTGGGCGACACCGTCGTCCTCAACTGGCGTGCCGTGTGCGGGCAGTGCCGGGCGTGCCGCCGCGGCAGCCCGCAGTACTGCTTCGCGACGCACAACGCCACGCAGCCGATGACGCTCACGGACGGCACACCGCTCACCGCGGCGCTCGGGATCGGCGCGTTCGCCGAGAAGACGATCGTCGCCGCGGGTCAGGCGACGAAGGTCGACCCGGGAGTCGACCCGGCGGTCGCCGGCCTCCTCGGTTGTGGTGTCATGGCCGGGATCGGCGCGGCCGTGAACACGGCGCCGGTGCGTCGCGGCGACACGGTCGCGGTCATCGGCTGCGGCGGCGTGGGGTGCGCGGCTGTCGCCGGCGCGGAGCTCGCCGGTGCCCGACGCGTCATCGCGATCGACCTCGACGACCGCAAGCTCGAATGGGCACGCGCCGTCGGTGCGACGCACACGATCAACTCGAGCGGTCTCGACCACGACGGTGTCGTCGCGGCGATCGCTGCGCTCACCGACGGGTTCGGTGCAGACGTCGTCATCGATGCTGTCGGGCGACCCGAGACGTGGAAGCAGGCCTTCTACGGCCGCGACCTCGCTGGCACGGTCGTCCTCGTGGGCGTCCCGACGCCGGAGATGACGCTCGACATCCCGCTCGCGGACGTGTTCGGTCGCGGCGGCGCGCTGAAGTCCTCCTGGTACGGCGACTGCCTGCCCGAGCGTGACTTCCCTGCACTCCTGGAGATGTACACCCAGGGCCGACTGCCTCTCGACGCCTTCGTGTCGGAGCGCATCGGACTTGCTGACGTCGAGTCGGCGTTCAGCACCATGCAATCCGGCAACGTCCTACGATCGGTGGTCGTCCTATGAGCACGCACGAGAACCACGAACCTGAACCGGCCGTCGTGCCGAGCGTCCGCGCAGAGCACCTGACGACCTCGGGGACGTTCTCGCTCGACGGCCACACGTTCGACGTCGAGAACAACGTGTGGCTGGTCGGTGACGACGAGGAGGTGCTCGTCGTCGACGCACCGCACGACGTGGACGCGATCGTCGAGGCGGTGGCTGGTCGGCGCGTCGTCGGCATCGTCGCGACGCACGCGCACGACGACCACGTCCGGTTCGCTCCGGAGCTCGCGGAGCGGCTCGACACGTCGATCTGGCTCCACCCCGCCGACCGCGAGCTGTGGGAGATGACCCACGGTAATGACGTCCCGACGAAGGACCTCGTCGACCGCCAGATCCTCACCGTCGCAGGCAGCGACCTGTACGTCCTGCACACCCCCGGCCACTCCCCCGGGTCGGTGAGCCTGTTCTCCCCCGACCTCGCGGCGGTGTTCAGCGGAGACACGCTCTTCGCCGGCGGGCCGGGTGCCACCGGGCGCAGCTTCAGCGACTTCCCGACGATCATCGTGTCCATCCGCACACGGCTCCTCACGCTCCCGGACGGGACGCGCGTCAACCCGGGCCACGGACCGTCGACGACCGTCGACGCCGAGGCTCCCCACCTGCAGGAGTGGATCGCGCGGGGTCACTGACCTCTTGCTCTGGTCTCAGGCGACGCCGAGGTAGGCGTCCTTGATCGCGGGGTCGGCGAGCAGCTCCTTGCCGGGCCCGCTGCGCACGACTGAGCCGGTCTCGAGCACGTAGGCGCGGTCGGAGCGCGACAGCGCCTGCTGAGCGTTCTGCTCGACGAGCAGCACGGTGGTGCCCTGCTTGTTGATCTCCGAGATGATCCGGAAGATCTGCTGGATGATCATCGGCGCGAGACCCATCGACGGCTCGTCGAGGAGGAGGAGCCGCGGGCGGGCCATGAGCGCACGTCCGATCGCGAGCATCTGCTGCTCGCCGCCGGACATGGTCCCGCCGACCTGCGTCCGACGCTCGGCGAGCCGTGGGAAGAACGTGAAGACGCGCTCGAGGGTCTCGTCGTGCTCGGCCTTCGTCTTGAAGGTCCGGGCGAAGCACCCCATCTCGAGGTTCTCCATGACCGTCATGCCGGCGAAGACCCCGCGTCCCTCGGGGGCCTGGATGATGCCCTCGTGGACCCTCAGGTGGGGCTTCATCTTCGTGACGTCCCGGCCGTCGAAGACGATCGAGCCGCCCGCGAGCGGGTGCACACCCGAGATGGCCCGCATGGTCGTCGTCTTGCCCGCCCCGTTGGCGCCGATGAGCGTGACGAGCTCGCCCTCGTCGACCGTCAGCGAGACGCTGTGGAGGGCTTCGATGCGCCCGTAGGCGACCGTCATGTCGGTGATCTCAAGCAATGGCATCGTCGGGAACCCCTAGGTAGGCGGCGATCACGGCCGGGTCGGTGGTGACCTGCTCGGGCGTGCCGTCGGCGATCACGCGACCGAACTCCAGGACGACGATCCTGTCGGTCACGCCACGCACGAGCCGCATGTCGTGCTCGATGAGCAGGACGGTGTAGCCGTCGTCGCGGATCTGGCGGATGAGGTCCATGAGGGACTCCTTCTCCGCCGGGTTGAAGCCGGCCGCGGGCTCGTCCAGGCACAAGAGCTTGGGCTCCGTCGCGAGGGCACGAGCGATCTCGAGCCGCCGCTGGTCACCGTACGAGAGGTTGCGTGCCTTGTCGGTGGCCCGCCCCCCGACGCCCACGAACTCGAGCAGCGCCATCGCGCGGTCCATGCCCTCGCGCTCTTCGTGGCGGTGGCGGCGGCTCCGGAAGAGTGCTCCCGGGACCGAGGTCCGGTGCCGTGCGTCCGTGCCGACGACGACGTTCTCGAGGGCCGTCATCTCGTTGAAGAGCCGGATGTTCTGGAACGTGCGGGCGATACCCATCTGGGTGATCTGGTGCCGCTTGCGCTTGCCCAGAGACGCTCCGTCGAAGAGCACCTCGCCGGAGGTCGGCCGGTACACGCCGGTGAGCGCGTTGAAGCACGTCGTCTTGCCGGCTCCGTTCGGACCGATGAGGCCGAGGATCTCGCCGCGTCGGATGTCGAACGTCACCGAGTCGAGCGCGGTCAGACCACCGAACTTCAAGGTGACGTCCTGCATCTGCAGCAGCGGCTCGCCGACCTGCGCGCGCACGTCCCGCTTCGCGGCGACCATCTGTGCGACGACCGTCGGGTCGGCCAGGCTCGGGTGGACGTCGGCGACGTCGACGGACACCGGCTCGTCGACCCCTCCGCCAGGCATCTCGGCTTCGCGCGGTTGCTTGTCGAAGCTCGTCTCGGTCGCCCGGAACGGCTCGCCGTGCTCAGCGCCGGCGCCGATCCCGCCCGGGTCGTGGCTGCTCATGCGGCGTCCTTCCGTACGGTGCGGCGTGCTGTGACGTAGAGCTCGCGCCCGTAGGTGAGGAGCTTTTGGCGCACGGGTATGAGTCCCTGCGGTCGGAAGACCATGAGGACGGTGAGCGCGAGGCCGAAGAACAGGTAGCGGAACTCCGCGATCTCCGTCCCGTTGATCGGGATGCCGAAGAGCTCGGTGCGCCCGAGGAAGAAGTTCGGCAGGTACACGATGAGGAAGGCTCCGAGGATGACGCCAAGCTTGTTCCCCTGCCCACCGAGGACGACGGCGCAGAGGAACAGCACGGAGTTGATGACGTTGAAGTTCGTCGGGTTCACGAACTGCACCTGGCCCGCGTAGAGGGCTCCGGACGCACCACCGATCGAGGCCCCGATGACGAACGCCCAGAGCTTGAAGCGGAAGGTGGGGACGCCCATGATCTCCGCAGCGTCCTCGTCCTCCCGGATCGCGACCCACGAGCGTCCGACCCGGGACCGCTCGAGGTTCCCTACGAAGACGAGGGTCCCGAGGATGAGGACGATGCTCAGCCAGTACCACCAGACCCCGGAGTTGAGCGTCCCCGAGGAGGCACCGGCGGAGAACACACCGTTCGTGTTGTCCTCGCTGATGCCGATGCGGGGGTACGCCACCTGAGACAGCCCACGACCGCCGCCCGTGACGTCGTCGAGGTTGTCGGCGAGGAGCCGGACGATCTCGCCGAAGCCAAGTGTGACGATGGCGAGGTAGTCACCGCGCAGACGCAGCGTCGGCGACCCGAGGAGGAGTCCGGAGAGCGCGGTGATCGCGACCGCGATCGGCAGGGCGGCGAGCCACGCCCAGTCGCGCGAGAGCCATCCGCCGTCCCCGGTCTGGTTCCACGGGCTCGACGGGCTCGTGAGGATGGCGACGGTGTAGGCACCCACGGCGTAGAAGCCGACGTACCCGAGGTCGAGGAGCCCCGCCTGGCCCACCACGACGTTGAGACCGATCGCGATGAGGGCGTACATGCCGAACTGGGCCATGACGGCACCGAAGTTGGTGCCGACCGTGGTGAGGACCGGGAGGTTGAGGACGGGCAGCAGCGCGATGAAGACGACCAGCGGGAAGCCCACGACCCACTGGGTCGGTCGTGGGAGGGCGTCCCACCAGAGCCGCATCGCGTCACCGAGGCCGCCGTGCGGCCGGTTCGCCACCGACGCCTTCGTGCTCACCGGGGCCGGCGACGGCGACGTCACAGGAGTCTCGCTCATGCTCGTGCCCTCCCCAGGGACTCGCCGAGGATCCCGGTGGGCCGGACCATGAGAACGAGGACGAGGAGCCCGAAGGCGACCACGTCGCGCCACTCGGTGCCGAAGAGCACCTGGCCGTAGTTCTCGATGATGCCGAGGAGCAGCCCGCCGAGCAGAGCTCCACGCAGGTTGCCGATCCCTCCGAGCACCGCGGCGCAGAACGCCTTGATGCCGAGGATGAAGCCTCCCGAGTAGATGATCCCGTTCGGGACGCGCAGCGTGTAGAGCAGCGCTGCAGCACCAGCGAGCAGCCCGCCGATGAGGAACGTCAGGACGATGATCCGCTCCCGCGAGACACCCATGAGGGTGGCGGTCACGGGGTCTTGGGCCACCGCGCGGATGCCGCGGCCGAACTTCGTCTTGTTGATGAACAGGTCGGTCGCGAGCGCCAGCACGAGTGCCGAGACGATGATGATGATCGACACGTTGGTGACGTTCGCGGTGAAGAGCGTGAACTGCGTCTCGGGGACCACGAGCCGGATGGGCTGCTGGGCGTTGACGCCCCCGAGGGTGTCGCCGGTGAGCCGAGGGAGCACGAAGTGCACGAACTCCTGGAGGACGAAGGACGCCCCGATGGCGGTGATGAGGAAGACGAGGGGCTGGGCGCCCCGCTTGCGGAGCGGGCGGTAGGCCACCCGCTCGAGGCCGACCGCGACACCACCAGAGATCGCCATGCCCCCGGCGAGCGCGAGGACGAGATAGACCACGGTCATCGCGATTCCGAGGTCGTAGGCGTTCCCGCTCGGGCCGAACCCGAGCATCATGAGCACGGCGTACTGCCCGATCATGCCGATCATGAAGACTTCGGAGTGTGCGAAGTTGATGAGCCGCAGGACTCCGTACACGAGGGTGTAGCCGACAGCGACCAGCGCGTACACGGAACCGTAGGTGAGCCCATCCACGGTCAAGGCCCAGAAGTTCTTGGCTAGCGCGGCGGTGTCGAACCCGATGAGGGGTTCGGCGACCACCATGGCGTGGATGAGCCCACCTGACATGTTGTTGTTCTCCTTCTCCGGCTGATGGACGTGTCGTACCGGAGCTGAGCTACTCGACCTTGTACATCCAGATGAGCGCGGACTCGAGCTCGCCGGTCGCGTCCCACTTGTAGCTGCGGGCGAGGCCCGTGCCGTCGTAGCTGCTGACGAAGTCGACGAGCCCGGCGCGGTCGGTGACCCCGGAGTCGATGCCCTTGAGCATGATCGTCATGAGGTCGTAGCCCTCGGTGGAGTACACGCCTGCCGCCTGGCCTGCGCTCTCCTCGTACTCGGCGGCGAACTCTTCAGGAGCCGGGCCGCACGGGCAGGAGAGGACTGCGCCCTCGGAGGAGGAACCTGCCTGGGAGACGAACTGCGGGTCGTTCACGCCGTCGGCGGAGACGAACGGGATCTCGACGCCACCGTCGCGCAGCTGCTGCACGAACGGGGCTGCCTCGGCGTAGTAGCCGGCGTAGAAGACGGCGTCCGCCTCGGCACCGTTGATGATCTGGACGGTGGCTGCGAAGTCCTTGTCACCGGTCTTGACGTCGGCGGCGCAGGAGGAGTCTGCTGCGTCTCCGAGGCCGGCGTTGATCTGCTCCGCGAGGCCGATGCCGTAGTCAGAGTTGTCGGCGACGACGCAGACCTTTTCGTAGCCGAGGGTGTCGACGAGGTACTTCGCGACCGCTGGGCCCTGGATCGCGTCGTTGGCGAGACCGCGGAAGAACGTGTCCCAGCCGTTGGTCGTGAGATCTGGGTTGGTGGCCGAGGCGGTGAGCGTGAGAAGGCCGGCCTGGTTGAAGATCGATCCGGTGGCATTCGTCTCGCCGGAGAACGCGGGGCCGAGAAGACCGAGGATGCTCGCGTCGCCGACGATCTGCGGTGCGACCTGGGTGGCCTTCTGCGGGTCACCTTCCGTGTCGAAAGGCTTCAGCTCGACCTGGCAGTCAGCATTTGCCTCGTTGTGCTTGTCGAGCGCGACCTGTGCGCCGTAAAGAATGTTCTGACCGAGCGCGGCGTTCGGTCCGGTGAGCGCACCGGCCATGGCGATCGACACCTCGCCACAGGCGGCGGACCCGTCGCCTGCGGGGTCGGCAGGATCCATCGCCTCGCCGGCCTCGACCTCAGCGCCGGTCGCGTCGATCTGCACCGCGGGGACGATGGTCAGGTCGCTCGCGTCGACGCTGCTCCCGGTGGAGTCGTCTCCTGTGTCGCCGGCCTCTTTCTGACTACAACCTGCGACGACGAGCGTCGTTGCGAGGGCGAGAGCAAGAGCGCTCGACCTACGACGTGTGAGAGAACGCATTCGGAACCTCCGGTGATAGGGGCCTGCCGCCCGCGGTGCCCAGAGCGTCGCAGCGGGTGGTTTCGCTGGTGTGCGGGTCGCGTTTCCCACAAGTTACAGCACCGAAGAGTGTTCTAGATCACATATCAAGGTCACAGAATAGGCGCGATGTCATGAGAGAAGCTCGCGGACGTCGTCAGCGGTCATTCCCCCGGAACCCGCGGCCCCTCCGTCGAGAACGCTCGCGAAGAGCTGCGCCTTCGTCGCTTTGAGCGCCATGACCTTTTCCTCGATCGTGTCTGTCGCGACGAGCCGATACACCATCACCTTGCGTTCTTGGCCGATACGGTGCGCTCGATCGACTGCCTGCGCCTCGGCTGCCGGGTTCCACCACGGATCGAGCAAGAAGCAGTAGTCGGCAGCCGTGAGGTTGAGCCCGAACCCCCCGGCCTTGAGACTGATGAGGAAAACCTTCGTCTCGCCAGACGTGAATCGCTCGATGGTCTCCGTGCGCTTGCGCGTGCGTCCGTCGAGATACGAGTGGTCGAGCCCGCGCGCGTCGAGCCGGTCACGGACGCTCTTGAGGAACTGCGTGAACTGGCTGAAGACGAGGACGGAGTGCCCCTCGGCCACGATGCCGTCGAGCATCTCGAAGAGCACGTCGAGCTTGGTCGCCGGGATGTGGGCGTGCTCGGCGTCGACGAGCGCTGGGTCGAGGCTCGCCTGGCGGAGGACTGCCAGCGAGCGGAACACCGCGAAGCGGTGCTCCTCGAGAGCCCCTACGAGGCCGAGCACGTTGGTGCGCTCGCGCTGGAGGTAGCGGTCGTAGACCTTGCGGTGACGCGGGTTGAGCACGACATCGACGACCTGCTCCTGCTTGGGTGGCAGGTCCTTGGCCACGTCCTCCTTCGCGCGACGGAGCATGAACGGGCGGATCCGGTCGCGGAGCTTGTCGAGCCGCTCGGCGTTGCCGTTCTTCTCGATCGGCCGTTGGTAGTACTCGGCAAAGCGCCGCGGGTGCGGGAACAGCCCCGGGCTGACGACCGAGACGATGGACCACAGCTCCATGAGGTTGTTCTCGAGGGGCGTCCCGGTGATCGCCAGCTTGAACGGTGCGGCGAGCCGGCGGGCGCACTGGTAGGCGATCGACTGGTGGTTCTTGACGAACTGCGCCTCGTCGAGGATCAGCCCCGCCCACGTCACGGCGTCGTACTCGTCAAAACCCAGGCGGAAGAGCGCGTACGACGTCACGACGATGTCTGCGCCGGCGACGAGCTCCGCGAGGTCAGCCGTCCGGCGCGAGCGTGTCTCGCTCACCACGACGACGGTGAGGCCCGGCGTGAAGCGCCGCGCCTCTGCCGCCCAGTTGCCGACGACGCTCGTGGGCGCCACCACGAGGAACGGCGCCGGCGCTGCAGGCGTGTCAGGGGCAGCCGGCGTGACAGCTGCGGCCGGTGCGACGGACTCGAGCTCTCTCACGTGCGCGACGAGCGCGAGCGTCTGCAGCGTCTTGCCCAGACCCATGTCGTCGGCGAGCACCCCGCCGAGTCCGTTGGCGTAGAGGAAGGCGAGCCACTCGAAGCCCTCGTGCTGGTAGGAGCGCAGCGTCGCGACCATCCCGGTCGGAGGGTCCAGCCGTTGCACGCCGTGGCCGTCCGCGAGCGCACCGAGCGCGGTTCGCCAGGCAGCGGCCTGTGCTCCGACGACTCCGAGGCGGTCGAGCTCGTCGAACAGGGCTGCCTGGAACCTGTTGATGCGCAGGGTGCCGCCCATCGTGTCCTGGAGGGCACGTGCTTCCTCGATGAGCTCTCGCAAGCGCCCGAAGCGGTCCTCGTCGAGCGTGAAGTAGGTGCCGCTCGCGAGGAGGAGGGTGGGCTCTCCCTGGGCGAGCGCGGTGAAGACCTGCGCGAAGGGCACGGTCTGCTCGCCGGCGCGGACGGTGACGCCGAGGTCGAACCAGTCGCGGGAGTCGGGTCGTGGGGTGGCGGAGACGGACACCTGCACGTCGTGCTCGTGGTGGTAGCTCACTGCGTGGTCGTCGGTGCTGGTGAGGATGTCGACGACCACGTCGGGGTCGTCGTCGGCCAGGAGGAGCAGCGCCGGCATCACGTCGGTGAAGAGCTGGGCCGTCTCCATCCCGCGGAGGGCCTGCGGTCCGGCGTCGAGCATGTGCTGGACGCCGGGTGCCACGGCGGCGACCCGCTCGAGGATCGCGTCCTCGGCAGCGGTGTCGCGAGGACCGTGCGCGAGCAGCGCTCTGGGTGTCGGCGCGGAGAGGTCGCCGTGCGCGACGGGGACGGTGAACGCCCACG
The DNA here is from genome assembly GCF_002564005.1 of Sanguibacter antarcticus. Lineage (NCBI taxonomy): Bacteria > Bacillati > Actinomycetota > Actinomycetes > Micrococcales > Sanguibacteraceae > Sanguibacter > Sanguibacter antarcticus. The sequence goes on from NZ_PDJG01000001.1 coordinate 2,132,721, forward strand.
GTCGGTCCGGGTCGCCGTCCGGGACCCGGTACCGCCACTCCCACGCGGTGCGGGCAGCGTGCTCGGGCTCGAGCGTGACCGTGAGGCACAGGCTCGGTCGTGGAGGTGCGGGCAGCTCGATGGTGGGGTCGACCATCGCGTCGTCGAAGCGGTCGCGCAGCGCTGGGTAGACGGTCGTGAGGAACCGCTCCTGGTCCTGTGCCGGGACGCGGATGCTGGCGCCGTGCCGGACGAGGTCGCGCTCGGCGGCGCCGAGCGGGGTGGCGAGCTGCGCGAGGAGGATCGGGCCAGCGGAGCCTTCCCACGTGTAGAGCCCCGCTGCGGGTTCGCCGACGAGCACGGTCCGGCGTGCGTCGAGGGTGGTGCTGGCGAGGGTGATCGAGGTGCGGACGACGATGTCGTCGCCGTCGCGGACAAGGTCGACGGCGCTGCGCGCGAGGGTGTCGCTCAGCTCGACGGCGCTCTGGAGGGTGTCGGACTGCACGAGCGGAAGTCCCGCTCGGCGGGCGTCGCGCAGCAGCGCCCAGAGGACAGAACCGGGGATCTCGGTGACGTACACCCATCCCGGCGGCTGGCTGTATCCGCCGACGAGCGCAGCGCTCGTCGCGCCGGCGGAGACGCCGTAGAGCGCCCGGAGCACGTCGACGTGCTCGCGACGGTACTCACCGTTGCGGTAGACGCCGACGAAGCGGAGGTCTGCCCAGGTGAGGCCCGACCGGATCCAGCGACCGCGGGCGCCCCGGACGACGGGCCGCATCCCGAGCCGGGGCGGAGCGTCGTCGTCGTCGTCGTCATCGGTGAGGGTGTCCGCCTCGCTGTGCCCGTAGTAGCTGCGGGCGGGCAGGGCCTCGGGAAGGAGCTCGAGCTGGAGCGCGATCTCGTGGACAGACCGCGACCGCTCGCGGAGATCGGTGCTGGTCGACGCGCGGTCTGGCTCGGGCGGGTGCACCACGTCGCCGAGGACAGGCGCGAGGGCTGCCTCCCACGCGGGGCGGGTGCTCTCGGTGGCGACGGGGGTGGGCTGCGAGGCGGGGCTGTGTCGTTCGAGGTACGCCAGGAGGAGCGCGGCGACGTGCTTGCAGTCGAGCCGTACCGGGCACGTGCACCGCCCGTACCGCGGCACGGCGTTCTCGCCGGAGCTGGACATCTCGACCGATGCGACGTACTGCTTCGTCGAAGACCCAGAGACCTGGGCGACGATCCGCGTGCCGTCGGCGTTGCGCGCCACGCTGAGGACGTTGCCCTGGCGCACGTACTGCTCGCCACGCTCCGCGGTCGTCCGCCCGACGAGGCGGGTGACGTCAGCGGGTGTGAACACGTCGTCCATTCAACACGACGGGCCGGGCCTACCCACGCCAGAACCGGTCGAGGAGGGCTGATGTCGCTGCAGGGTTCTCCTCGGCGGGGCAGTGCCCGGCGTCGGGGACGATCTCGTAGGGGGCGCCGAGCGTGATCGCCATCTCCCGCTGCCAGTCGATCGGCCAGGCGTCGTCGGTCTCGCCGTGGGCCACGAGCGCGCGGACGCCGGTCGCTCGCAGGTCCTCGGTACGGTCCGCCGGGTCCCAGAGGATCTCGATGATGCCTCGGAGGTTGTCCGCTGACGTCTGCTCTGCACGCCGTCGCAGGAACGCGTCCCGGTCGGTGAGGTCGGCGGGGGCGACGTCCACGAGCTCGGGGTGGTCTCGCTCCCAGATGCCGAGCGAGCCGAGGGCGTCCACCTCCTGGAGCCGTTCCTCCTTGCCGCTGCGCCACCCGCGAGGCCCCGAGCACAAGAGCGTCACATCGAGGAACGCCTCCGGGCTGGCGAGCACCGCGGCTCGCGCGACGAGCCCGCCGAAGCTGTGGCCGAGCAGGTGGACGGCCGCGCCGTCGCCGACGAGCGCGGCCACCTCGAGAAGGTCGCCGGTGAACGCGTCCAGCGTGTAGGCAGCGGCCCCGACGGGTGCGACCGAGTCGGCCTGGCCTCGTTGGCTGTACGTCCACGCGTCCCAGCCTGCCTCCGCGAGGAGCGGCAGCAGAGGCGCGAAGTCGTCTTTCGATCCGGTGAAGCCGGGAACGAGGAGCACTGTGCCGCGAGACGCACCTGCGGGTCGCGCCCGCAGAGCACTCAGCGCCCCCACCGTGGTCTCGACGACCGTGCTGGTCGGAGACTCCGCCCCTCGGGGCGCGTGCGACGGGCGCTGTGATGTCATCTTCGAACTCTACGGTGCATGCTTGTCCCTGTGCCCGACCTCCAGATCGCCATCGACGTCGACTCAGGCGTCCCGCCGTACGAGCAGGTCCGGGTCCAGATCATGGACCTGGTCTCCGCCGAGCAGCTCCGGGTCGGTGAACGCCTGCCTCCCATCCGTGTGCTCGCAGCGGACCTCGGGCTCGCGGCGGGCACCGTCGCGCACGCGTACCGAGACCTCGAGACCTCCGGCGTCGTCACGACCCGGCGGGGAGCCGGCACCGTGGTGTCGCACAGCGCCGTCGCGAACGACGTGCTCCTCCAGCAGGCAGCACGCGCGTTCGTCGACCAGGTGCGTGCGGCGGGGCTCCCGGAGCAGGTCGTGCTCGACGCCGTGCAGGCTGCCCTGCGCTCCGAGGACTGACACCAGCGCACGCTGCTGGACCGGAGGCGGCTCAGGCTGTGGCGGTTCAGGCTGTGGCGGCCGCGTCCAGGCGGGTGGCGACCCACTCGAAGACGGCAGCGAAGTACGCCGAGCGGGCTGGCTCGGGTGACAGCGCCAGGTCGTGGATCCCGTCCTCGATCTGCACGACGTCCACGTCAGGTCCGATCGCCGGGGCGCGCGCGACGATGTGCCGGACGTCGAGGACGACGTCCACGCGACTGAGGTCAGGGTTGTCCGCACGGTTGACCCCGCTCTGCGTCGAGCAGCACACGAGCACCGGGCAGCGGACGTCGAGCCCGGCTGCGAGCCGTGCCTGCCCCGCCCGGATCGCCCGCAACCATCCGGCGAGCACAGCCGTGCCGTCGTACGGCTTGTACCGCTCGTCGATCTCCCACTCTCCGCCCGACTCCGTGCGCAGGCTGCGGGAGTACTCGGACGGCCCGTGCTGCACGACGACGTACCGGGCACGTCGCCCGACGACGTCGAGCACCGCCGTCCCGATCACGCGGTCGAACCACGGCCGGTTGAGGTCGAGCCACGGGCTGTTGAGCACGAGGCCGTCGACCGTCTCGCGTCCGGTCTCGCTGTGTGCCCAGAGCGCCGCGAGCAGGCCGCCCGTCGAGTGTCCGTTGATGACGAGCCGTCCGTAGCCGAGCTCCTCGCGGACGACCCTGGTGGCGGCAGCGAGCTCCTCGCCGTACTCCCGGAGGTCGGTGCAGAAGTTCGGCGTCTGGTGCTCGAGGAGAGAACGGCCGTACCCGTGCAGGTCGATCGCGAAGAAGTCGATCCCGTGGTCCTCCCACTCGCGGGCGAGGTGCGTCTGGAAGAAGTAGTCGGCGAAGCCGTGGATGTAGAGCACTGCGGTCCGGCCCGCGCGCCCGGCCCGGAGCGAGGCGTCGTCCGTCACGGCTCCGGCGCGGGCCACGAGGGTCGCGACGACCTCGCCCTCGGCGTTCGGTCGCAGCGGGAGCGTCCTCGCGACCCAGTCATCACCGAGGTCGTCCGGCTCCCAGCGCGCGGGCGCGCCTGGTGCACCGGGCACACCGGGTGCACTCATCCGGCGGCCCGCTCCTTCGCACGGTGGAGGTCGTCCGTGCGCACCGGCACGAGGAGCGCGAGCCCTGCACCGAGCACGACGACGAGCCCGAGGATGCCCCAGTACTGGGCGCCGAAGACCATGATCGACAGGGCGAACGCGCTCGGTGCGAGGAAGCTTGCTGCCCGCCCGGTGGTCGCGTAGAGACCGAACATCTCGCCCTCCCGACCGACCGGCGCGAGCCGGGCGAGCAGTGCGCGGCTCGCAGACTGTGCTGGGCCGACGAAGACGCAGAGCATGAGGCCGAAGATCCAGAAGACGGTCGCCCCACCGTCGTGGAGCACGAGGAGGACGGTCCCCGCGACGATCATGCCGACGAGCGACGTGACGATGATGGGCTTGCCACCGATGCGGTCTTCGACATAGCCCGCGACGATCGTCGCGAGGCCTGCCACGATGTTGGCCCCGATCGCGAAGACGATGACACCGGATGCGCTGAAGCCGAAGGTCACCGACGCGATGATGCCGCCGAAGGTGAACACGCCGGCGAGACCGTCCCGGAACACCGCGCTGGCCAGGAGGAACCACACGGTGCGACGGTCCGCACGCCACAGCGCGGCGACGTCCCGGCCGAGGTTGCGGTACGCCTCGACCATGCTGATGCGGACCTTCGGGCCGCTGGCCGCGACCTCGGGGACCGCGCGCATCACGGGGATGGCGAAGACACCGAACCACACCGCGGAGACGAGCACAGCCACCCGGACGTCGAGGCCGTTGTCGCTGGTCACCCCGAACCAGCCGACGTCGGGGTTGATGAACCCGACGAAGAGGATGAGGAGCAGGACGATCCCGCCGAGGTACCCGGCGCCCCACCCGAGCCCGCTCACCTTGCCGAGCGTCGCGGGGGTGGAGACCTGCGAGATCATCGCGTTGTAGCTGACCGATGCGAGCTCGAAGAAGATGTTCCCGAGCGAGAGCAGAACGATCCCGAGGACGAGGTTCTGATCGAGCGCCTGCGGGTCCGGCGTGATGAAGAACATCGTGGCCGTGAGCAGGACGACGACCGCGGTGTTGAGGCCGAGCCACAACCGTCGCCGGCCGGTGTCGTCCGAGCGCGAGCCGAGGACCGGCGCGAGGACCGCGATGAGCAGCCCGGCAGCGGCGATCCCCCAGCCGAGCCAGGAGGAGTGGGACGCGAGGACCGCGTCGAGGGCAGCCTGGGCTGCCGAGCCGTCGCCACCGCGCTCAGCGGCGTCGACGACGTCTGGTGCGACGAAGGCGCTGCTCGTGAGCCAGCGCGTGAACACGAAGGTGGTGACGACAGCGTTGAAGGCTGCCGATCCCCAGTCCCACAGCGCCCAGGAGAGCACGGCACGGCGACCGTGCCGTGTGGAGCTTTCGGAGCGGGCCTCAGCCTCGACGTAGGTCACGGGACCAGTGTGGCTGGCGTCACGTGCTTTGTCTCCCCTCGTCCATGACGGGTTGTGCATCCGGCACCAGCCCCTCCTGGATGAGGATGCTCTCATGGACTTCTCATCGAATTCGCTGATACTTGGTGCATGAATCCCGGGTGGCGTGTGTTTGCGAGCGCTGCCGTAGCGATGGTCGTGTGGACTCTCGGCCTCGGCATCTGGGCTCTCGTCACCCGTGGCGGCCCCGCGATCGACCTCGGCCCGACGATCGCGGTCGAGTCGTCGACCCCCCGCGACGGAAAGTCCCCCGCGCCCCTCCCGGCGACCGCCACGCCTGATCCTACGGACGTGTCCGCGCTGCCGAGCGACTCGAGCAGCCCGGTCCCCGCAGAGGCGACCCCCCTCCCGACGACGTCTCAGGAGAGCGAGACCGCTCCCTCGGCGCCGACCACAGCCTCGACGGCTCCGTCTGCACCTGCCGACGAGTCAGAGCCCGTCGAGACGCCCGGTCCCGGCTCCGGCCTCCCTGCCCCGGAGACGAGCACGGCCGCCGCTCAAGAGACGCAGCCGTCGACCAAGGGCACCGCCTCCGACGAGCCGGACACCGACGGACGGAAGCGGGACCGCACCTCATCGGTCCGGGACGACGACTGTGACGACGACATGTCGCCGGACGACCGTCGATGAGAGCCACGACCGTCCGGTCCCGCGTGCTCGCCGCCATGCTCCTGCTCTGCGCGTTCGGGCTCCTCATCGCTGGCCTCACGGCCTATGGGCTCGAACGCAGCAAGGTCGACGCTCGGATCGACGACTCCCTCGTCCGTTCTGTGACGTCGTTGCGCGACCTCGCGAGCAGCGGGCTCGACCCGGAGACAGGTCAACCGTTCACCACGGCGAGCTCGCTCGTGTACACCGCCATCCAGCGCACCATCCCGTCCCCGAACGAAGGCATGATCGGCTACGCGCAGGGTCACGTGCGCTGGTACGCGCCCGAGGCCGTCGCCCTGCGGCTCGAGGAGGACGAGGCGTTCGTCGAGCACCTCAGCACGCTCCAGGCGTCAGGATCCGCGCTGCTCCAGGGCTTCACGTCCGAGACGACCGAGTACCGGTTCGCCGCGGTGCCCGTCACTGTCGGTCCGGACGAGACCGGGACCTTCGTCATCGCGTACGACAGGTCGGCAGAGCTCGCCGCGCTGAGCGGCACCTTCCGGACGTACGCGGTCGTCGCCGTGATCGCCCTCGTGCTCATCGGTCTCGTCGGCTGGCTGCTGGCCGGCCGCTTCCTCGCTCCGATCCGTCGGTTGCGCGACACGGCGCAGCAGATCTCCGAGTCGGACCTCTCGACCCGCATCCCGGTCCAGGGGAACGACGACCTCTCCGACCTCACCCGGACGTTCAACGACATGGTGGAACGGCTCGAACGTTCCTTCGTGTCACAGCGCCAGCTCCTCGACGACGTCGGCCACGAGCTCCGCACGCCGCTGACCATCATCGGCGGGCACCTCGAGGTGATGGACCGGCACGACCCGGTCGACGTCATCGCCACCCGAGAGATCGCCCTCGACGAGATCTCTCGGATGAGCAGGCTCGTGGACGACCTCATGACGCTCGCCACCGCCGACCGTCCCGACTTCGTCCGTCGCGACTACGTCGACCTGGGGCGTCTCACCGACGACGTCCTGGACAAGGCGCGAGCGCTCGCTCCCCGCAACTGGGTCGTCGACGCTCGCGCAGAGCTCCCGTTCCCGCTGGACTCGCAGCGCATCACCCAGGCGTGGCTCCAGCTCGCGTCGAACGCGGTCAAGTACTCGGCGGACGGCTCGACGATCGCGGTCGGTTCAGCCGTCGCCCTGGACGAGGCCCGGATCTGGGTGCGCGACGACGGCATCGGCATCGCCCCGCACGATCTCGGGAGGATCTTCGGGCGCTTCGTCCGAGCAGGGTCAGGGACCCCTGACCGTGGCGGGCGGGGCCTCGGCCTCGCGATCGTCGCCGCGATCGCCGCCGCGCACAACGGGAGCGCCGAGGTCGAGTCGACCGAGGGCGCAGGCTCCACGTTCACGGTCACCCTGCGCCGTCAGCCTCCGGACCTCGGGGCACGCCTGCCCCTCGAGCTCTCCCGCCCTGTGCACGACAACCATCTGGAGAGACACCTATGAGCAAGATCCTCATCGCCGAGGACGAGACCCGGATCGCCGCGTTCCTCAACAAGGGGTTGCGCGCGGCCGGGTACGTGCCGACGGTCGTCGGCTCGGGGCGGGAGGCCTACGACCAGGCGTCGAAGGGGCAGCACGACCTCCTCATCCTCGACCTCGGGCTGCCGGACCAGGACGGCTTCACCGTCCTGCGCCGACTGCGCGCGGCCAAGGCGACGGTGCCCGTCATCATCCTCACGGCACGCAACTCGGTCACGGACACGGTGGCCGGCCTCGAGGGCGGCGCCGACGACTACATGGCGAAGCCTTTCCGGTTCGAGGAGCTGCTCGCTCGGATCCGCCTGCGTCTGCGGTCGGACGCAGAGAACAGCTCGGAGAGCAACGAGCTCACCCACGGTGGGCTCAGCCTCGACCTGCGGACGCGGCGTGCACGCGTCTCGGGCACGCACGACGTAGAGCTGTCCGCCCGCGAGTTCGGCCTGGCCGAGGCCTTCTTGCGCAATGCTGAGCAGGTGCTCAGCCGGGAACAGCTGCTGTCCATGGTGTGGGGCTACGACTTCGATCCTGGGTCGAACGTCGTCGACGTGTACGTCCGCTACCTGCGGAACAAGCTCGGTGCGGACCGCTTCGTCACGGTGCGCGGGATGGGATACCGGCTGATCGCCGTGAGATAGCCCGGATCGGGGAGCGTGCCCGGAGGACGACCGGTGCGCCAGGCTCCGTCGACGGGCACGAACCCGAGAGATGGGTCCGGCCGCCGCCTCTAGGGGAAGACGACGACCGGACGCGTGCGAAGGCCGGGCAAGCGCCCGTCAGCAACGAGCCGACCTCCACCGTCACCACGAGCGGACGAGGAGCGGCGACTTCTCCCCCGCCGCCCCACGCCCACGCTCTTGGTCACGTTGCTCTCAGGGCCGCCACGCTCACGGCCCCTGCGGTCTGCGCATCGCTCGCGCAGCTTCCGCCTGAGCACAATCATGGGCGTTCCGCATGAGGAGCAGAGGAACCCCAGATGAGAAACCTCTTATTTTCCGACAGGTCGTCGGGTCCCAGCGTCAGAGCATGCCGCCGACGAGGACCGGCTCCGGAACGAGCTCGATGCCGAACGTGTGCACCACGCCGTCTCGGATCTCTCGGGCAAGACGCACGATGTCCATCGCCGTCGCGGAGCCCCGGTTCGTCAGCGCGAGCGTGTGACGTGTCGAGACGGTGGCCGGGCTCCCCGGGCCGTCGATGCCGTACCCCTTCGAGAATCCCGCCCGCTCGATGAGCCATGCCGCCGACGTCTTGACGAGAGACTCGTCGACTGCCCCGAGGCTCGGCCCGGTCGTGCTCTCCGGCAGCGCAGAGCGCACGGGATAGCGCGGGGCGCCGGCAGGCAGCTCACCGGCGAGCTCCGCGGGGATGACGGGGTTCGTGAAGAACGACCCGGCGCTCCACCGGTCGTGGTCGGGAGCCGCGGGGTCGTCGAGCAGCATCCCCTTGGCTCCGCGGAGCTCGAGGACCGCTTCACGCACGGCTGCCGACTCGACGCGCGCACCCACCTCGACACCCAGGCGTCGGGCGAGCTCCGGGTACCCGATCGGTGCGGAGAGCGTCCCGAGACGGAACTGAAAAGTGACCTCGAGGACCACGTAGCGCGGCGTCGGGTACCAGGGAGCACGCGGGTCCCGCGTCTCGCCCGGACCGACCTCGTGGACCTGCGTGGACTGCTTGAGCATGGAGGTGCGATACCCGAACCCGAGCTCGACGAGGGAGAGCGTCCGGGTCCTCGACTCACCGCGGTCCCAGACGCGCACGCTCGCGACGACGCCGGAGACCTCTTGGCCGTAGGCGCCGATGTTCTGGACAGGCGCAGCCCCGACCGTCCCAGGGATGCCGGAGAGCGCCTCGACGCCGACCCAGCCGTGGGCGATCGCAGCGACCACGACGTCGTCCATCGTGTGCCCGGCAGGAACCACGATGTTTGCGCCGCCGCACGCGTCAGCGCTGTCGAGGTGGATGCCCGTCCGTACGTCCCGGACGACCACTCCTCCGAAGCCTTCGTCCGCGACCAGCATGTTCGATCCGCTGCCCATCACGAGCAGCGGTCGGTCGGCGTCGTCCGCCGCACGGACGGCCTCGACGAGCTCGTCCTCGCTGGTCGCCTCGATGTATGTGTCGATCGACCCACCGACGCGCAGCGTCGTGAGGTCGGCGAAGGTCGGCTCTGTCAGGGCGCGCGTCTCGTCGGTCACGTCGCCCAGCCTAGTTCGCCGCGCGCGCCTCGCGCTCGGGACCTGTCGTGCGCTCGGGTGGTGGCGCCGCGACCTGCGCCACGAGGAGCCCCAGGACCACGGGGAGCGCGATCGCGAGGAGCGCATGACGGTATCCGATGTGCTGGGCGAGCTCGCCCAGCACAGGAGGACCAGCGAAGAACGCGGTGTACCCGATGGTCGCGACGACGCTCAGCCGCCCCGCTGCACGGACCGGGTCGTCGCTCGCCGCGCTCATCCCGACGGGGAACCCGAGCGCGGCGCCCATCCCCCAGAGCACCACCCCGACCAGCGCCAGAGGAAGCCAGGGCACGAGCCCGAACACGAGGATGCCGACGAAGGCAAGACCGGCAGAGAGCCGCAGGACCACGACCCGTCCGTGGGTGTCGAGCAGGGCCGTTCCGAGCAGACGCATCCCGGTCATCGCGGTGAGGAACACGAACAGCGCCATGGCACCGACCTCGTGGCTGACCTCGAATCCGTCGACAGCGGCGATCGAGAGCCAGTCGTTCGCTGCTCCCTCGGTGAGGGCAGCAGCGAGGACCACGAGCCCGAGGAGGAGCGTGCGGGGCTCGCGCCATGCGCCGAACGGGTTGTGCTTCGCCGGGGCGAGGCTCGCCCCGCCGGCGGTGCCGTCCACGGAGAGCGCCCCTCCCGCCGTTGCGCCCGTCGCGGCCTCGTCACGGTCGGGGAGGAGGAAGCGCACGGCGACGAGGACGAGCACGAGCGAGATGCCTGCGGCGCTCGCCATGTGCACGAGGAGCGAGAGGTCGACGCGCGAGGCGAGGGCGCCGACGGCCGCACCGGCCATCGTCCCGAAGGAGAAGCTCGCGTGGAACCGCGGCATGATCGATCTCCCGAGCCGTTGCTCGACCAGGGCCCCCTCGAGGTTCATCGCGGCGTCCCACACGCCCATACCGACCCCGGCGAGGAAGAGCCCGGCAGCCGCGGGTACCAGCGAGCCGTCGACCACTCCCCACGCAGCGAGCACGAAGCCCACGACGTTGACGACGGCGAAGGCAGCGATGGCCCGGCGGGCACCGACCCGCTCGACGATCCACCCGGCCAGCGGCAGAGAGATGATCGACCCGACCGCAGCGACGAGCACGAGCCGCCCCATCTGCGCGGGGTCGAACCCGAGGAGGTCACGGACGAGCGGGATCCGCGACGCCCAGCTGGCGAAGTTGAACCCGCTGAGGAAGAAGACGGCGTAGACCGCGTTCGCTGCGTGCCGCACGCTCCGCGCAGCGCGCACCTCGGCACTCATACGCAGGCTCGTTCCTTCTCGTGGGGGACGACGGTGGCGAGATCGATCACGGGCGCGGGCACGAGCACAGGTACTGGCACCGGCACTGGCGCGGGCGCGACGTCGGGCACAAGGGTCGGCTCGGGGCGGTCGAGAAGAACGCCGTCGGAGTCTGGCTCGTCCGCCGCGTCGGGGGCGTCGGGGGCGTCTGTGCGGACCGCCTCGGGCTCGGCGATCTTGGCGACGTGCTTGGAGAACACGAGACCGGCGATCATGGCCACGACGATGAAGGTCAGGGCGTGGCGCGCTCCGACGTTCTCTGCGGCGAGCCCGAGCAGCGGGGGTGCGGCGAGGGACGCCATCGACGCGAACGCCGACACGACGGAGACCCGTGCGGCGGCGCGGAGGGGATCGTCCGACGCTGCCGCGATGCCGAGCGGGACCGCGAGCGCCGCGCCCATGCCCCAGAGGACGACACCGGCACCGGCGAGCCAGAGCGTGGGCGCGAACCCGAAGAGCACGAGACCGACGATCGAGACGACTCCCGACGCGCGGAGCACCGCCACCCGGCCGTACCGGTCGATGAGCCTCGTGCCGAAGAGGCGGACCAGCGTCATCGCGGTCACGAAGATGCCGAAGACGAAGGCGCCGACGGCCTCGGTCTGGGCGAACCCGTCGACGACGGCGATGGGGAGCCAGTTGTTCGCGGACCCCTCGGAGAGCGCGGCGGACATGACGACGATCCCGATGAAGAGGGTTCGTGGTTCGCGCCAGGCGCCGAGGGCGGACCCGAGCCGGGAGCGGCGGGCTCCGAGCGCGGCGCGTGCGCCGGTGGTGCCGGGGGCCGGTTGGAGGATGCCGGCGCGGATCTCGGCCTTGCGGACGCGGACCGCCCGCGTCGTGGTGGCGCGGTCCCAGCGGACGTGGTCGGTGAGGTGGGTGTCGAGGACGACGCGGGGGATCGCCACGAGGCGCCACGCGGTCACGACGACGGCGGTCACGCTGAACTGCACGAGCAGGGGCACGTCGAGCCACGCGCAGGCCGCCCCGACGAGCGAGCCGAGGACGGCACCGATGGAGAAGGCTGCGTGGAACTGCGGGAGCACTGCGCGGCCCATGCGTCGTTCGACCGCTGCAGTCTCGACGTTCTGGGGGACGTTCGTCAGGGCGACCGCGGCGCCGTTGAGGAAGATGCCGACGGCCAGCACAGGGACGGACCCGATGGTGGGCCCGACTCCTTCGAGGAGGAAGGCGACGAAGATGCCGAAGGCTCCGACGGTGAGGATCGTCCGTCCACCGAAGCGCTGGACGAGGCTGCCGGCCATCGTCACGGCGATGAGGGAGCCGATGGCGCCGGCGAGGAGCACGATGCCGAGCTGGGAGGTGGTGAGGCCGAGCGCGTCGCGCACGGAGGGGAGCCGGGCGAGCCAGCTGGAGATGCTCATGCCGAGCACGAGGAAGAGTCCGAGGAGAGCTACCCGGGCGCGGTGCACCTGGGGGTCGGGGGCGAGCGAGGCCTTGATGGCAGTGTCCTATCGTGTTCGAATCGATTCGATGACAGACCTCCGCGATATCGAATCGTTTCGAGGGCTGACCTCAATTCTCAGGTACGCTGACGGCTTCCGTCAATCAGATATCGGATGAAGAGCGAGGAATACCCAGTGTCCACACACAAGCCGACCCTCGCGAGCGTCGCCGGGGCCGCAGGTGTGTCACTCTCCACGGCGTCCCTCGCCTTTTCCAGCTCGGGCCCCATCTCTGACAAGACCCGCTCGAAGGTCCTCGCCGCTGCCGAGGAGCTCGGCTACCGAGGGCCCAACCCGCTGGGCCGACAGCTTCGGTCAGGGCGCTCCGGCGTCGTCGGGGTCGTCATCGGCGACCGGCTCCGGCGCAGCTTTCGCGACCCCGTCTCCGTCCAGGTGCTCGACGGGCTCGCAAGCACGCTCGGCTCCCTGGGCCTGGGCGTGCTGCTCATCCCTGGCGGGCTCACCGACGACGGGCGCCGCGTCGTCGACCCGCTCGTCGAGACCGCCGGCATGGACGTCGCCATCCTCATCTGGGGAGTCCATCGCGACGACCCGACGCTCGACGCCCTCGTCCGTCGTGGGGTCCCCGTCGTCATCGGTGAGGGGCGCCCTGTCGACGGCGCGCCGCTCGTCGGCATCGACGACCGTGGGGGCACAGCAGCGCTCGCACGTCACCTCACCACCGTGGGGCACGAGCGCATCGCGGTGGTGAGCCTCCCGTTCGGTGCGACCCGGCGGTCTGGGGTCGTCACCGACCTGCGGCTCGAGGACATCGACTGGACCCCGACGCTGCACCGTTTCCAAGGTCTGCACGACGCTGGGGTCGCCCCCGTCCTGTGCTGGGAGGCCGAGGCGTCGCTCGTCGAGCACGGCAGGACGGCCGCTCTCGAGATCCTCTCCCCGGCCCGCTACCCCGACCCCGCCGAACGGCCCACCGCGATCGTCGCGCAGTCAGACCTGCTCGCAGCCGGAGTCATGCTCGGTGCGCGCGAGCTGGGTCTGCGCGTCCCCGAGGACGTGTCCGTCGCCGGGTTCGACGGCATCGATCTCCCCTGGCTCGGCTCCGACGTCCTCACCACGGTCAAGCAGCCTCTCGCGGAGAAGGGCGCCGCGCTCGGCCGCGCCGTCGCGAGCATCCTCGCGGGAGAAGAGGCAGGCACGACGATGCTCGACGTCGAGCTCGTCCTCGGGACGACGACCGGCCCACCCGCCTGACCTGAGGGTCAGAGCCCTCCGGGCTGGAACGGGTTGGCGTGCTGCTCGGCCATCGCGTACCAGCTCGTGGCACCGACGTGCTGCACCTGGAAGTACCCGAAGCCGAAGCCCGAGTCGAGAAGACTCGAGGCCGCGACGATCCCGCTGCGCTCTGGCAACGCCACCCCGCCCATGACCTGACCCGCGCCGAGCGCACCCTGCGCACGCTTGATCTCTCCCAGGAGCGCGCGCACCTCGACGCTCCCGCCGGGACGCGGTGTTCTCGCAGCCCAGGGGCGGTCCCCCGTCCCGCCACCCTCGTGGTCACGGTCCGCGAGGGCCGCCGCCAGCTGGGCCGTGCCTTCGAGCCAGACACCCTGCTGGTCGACGGGCAGCCCGTTGTAGCTCGCGAGAGACGTGAGGCTCTCAGAGCTGAACGTCACCCCGGACAGACGGAGGCCCGACGGCAGCTGTGAGTTCTCGACCGCTGCAGAGTCGGTGACCGCGAGCTCCTCGACCGCCCAGTCCAGAGCCTCCGCGTGGTCGGTCGACCGCAGAGCCAACCAGCTCCACGTCTGAGGGTCGAGCGGGATCGGCGACGGGTTCACGGCCGCGCCGTCGTTCGTCCCCGTGTAGAAGTACCCTTCGACGTCGTTCCACATCCCGAGGACGAACGCACGAGCGTGGCCCGCGGCGAGGTCCCACCGGTCGTCACGGGTCCAGCGACGCAGCAGCGTGAAGAGGCTCACGCAGTCGATATTGTGCTCGGTCGAGGCGTTGGGGAGCGAGACGTCTGCCCCGTCGACCCCCAGGGAGAAGCCGCCGAGCGGGCTCGTCGACCATGTGTTCGTCGTGATCCACTCACCGATCCGCACAGCAGCAGAGCGATAGCGGGAGTCGCGGGTCGTCTCGTACAGCTGCAAGAGCGCGATCCCGGACCAGGCCATGTCGCCCACCGCTGTCCCGAGGAACCCGAACTGGGAACCGACGTTCGCGGCGCCGTCGGGCAGGACGAAACCGTACGGCTGCGGCGTCCCGTCGTAGAACACGTAAGGGCCGACGTTGTACGCCTGCCGGAGACGGCCGTCCGAGTAGACCGGGTCGTGCTCGAGCGCATAGACGAGGCCGTCACCGAGCGCTCGGGCCGACGCGCGGTGCTCGCTCCCGCCCGCCAGGTAGGCGCAGATCGCGAGCGCGGTGTCGTAGACGAACGCAGTAGAGAAGAGGCCGAGCTCATCGGCATAGCTCTGAGCGAGCCGTGGACCGGTGTTGATCTCCGGGTAGGCGTCGGACGCGACGTCGAGGAAGGCATAGGCCCCGGGGAGCCCCGTGCCGAAGAGCGCGGTGTCGCTCGGAGGCGGCAGGTGTGCTGCGCTCGCTCCACCGGCTCCGATCCCCAGCGCGGCGAGACCGAGCGTCCCTGCACCGACGGAGAGGAAGGTCCTGCGGCTCAGTGTCGAGCGGTCCGGTGCGATCGGGACGTCGCTCTCGGTCGGCGGCACGACGGCGCGCCGCCAGTGCGTGTGCCCGGCAAGGTCGTCTGCGTCGCGTCCCATGGAGGTTCCCCTCGTGTCGCACTGTCCGGACGCCCGTGTCCGTTGCTGCTCAACGGTACGTCGTGTCCGGCGCTGGCGAAAGGGAAGGCGCGCCGGGAACGGTCGCACCAGTGTGGGGCGGAGGTCTCGACGACCGTCACGCGGTGAGGCTCAGAGCGCGACGCGCACCTGTGACTTGCCGAGGACCCGTGCGCCGTCGTGGGTGACCGTGAGGTCGATCCGGACGGTCTGGGTGTCGAGGTCGATCGATCCGACCGTCCCGACGACCTCGATCTGCGTCTCGCCGCGCGCCGGCACGGGGACGGGACGGGAGAAGCGGGTCTGGTAGTCGACGATCGCGCCAGGGTCTGCGGCCCACTCGGCGACGAGCGTGACCGCGGCTCCCATCGTGAACATGCCGTGCGCGATGACACCGGGGAGCCCGACGTCGCTGGCGACGCCGTCGTTCCAGTGGATGGGATTGAAGTCGCCGCTCGCTCCTGCGTATCGGACGAGACGCGCCCGGTCGACAGGGATGGTCCGCGTCCCGATGACGTCTCCGACCGCGAGCGAGGTCACGTCGGGCCGACCGACGGGGGCGCTCACAGCCGTTCTCCCCGCACGGCGAGGGTGGACACGACGGTCGAGACCAGCTCGAGCCCGGCAGCATCGTCGCTGCTCGTGGGGGCTGCGGTCTCGTCATCGTCTGGGACGCTGGCTCCGAGAGCATTGATGTCGCACCGCGTGGTGATCATCGAGAGGCCTGAGCGCTGGGTGATGGACACGACGGTGAGCACGGTCACCAGCTCGTCGCCCGCAGCGATCGGACGCAGGTGCGTGAACCGCTCGTCTGCGTGGACCACGCGGGAGAAGTCGATCCCGGCGCTCGGGTCCTCGATGTACTGGGCCTCGGCGCGTTGCGCGACGATCACCGCGAACGTCGCCGGGGCGATGACGTCCGGATAGCCCAAACCCCGCGCAGTGACCACATCGTGGTGCGCGGGGTGGGTTGAACCTGTTGCTGCGGCGAACTCGCGGATCTTCTCGCGCCCAACCGAGTACGGGGCGTTTGCCGGATACTCGCGCCCGACGAAGTCGAGGTTGACGGAGACGGAGGTCATCGCAGTACGTGCTCGACCGGGAAGGTCAGCGCGTCTCGCGGTGCGAGGTGTGCTTGCTGCAGCGCGGGCAGAACTTCGCGAGCTCGAGCCGGTCGGGGGTGTTCCGACGGTTCTTCTTCGTGATGTAGTTGCGCTCCTTGCAGTCAACGCATGCCATCGTGATCTTCGGGCGAACGTCTGAGCTCTTGCTAGCCACGGTCTTGCCACCTCTCGCGCCGCCGGGGGCGCAACGTGCTTCGTTGTCGCGCACCGCCGGCCGGCACGCGTTCTCTTCAGTACTGGTAGCGGGGGCGGGGCTCGAACCCGCGACCTCACGATTATGAGCCGTGCGCTCTGACCAACTGAGCTACCCCGCCGCATCGATGTCGAAACATCGGGCGCAGGAACAATATTCCCACGCCCGACAGCACGACACCAACAGAGCCCCCGATGGGAATCGGACCCATGACCTCAGTCTTACCAAGACTGCGCTCTACCACTGAGCTACGGGGGCAGCGCGGGAAACTTTACATGCGAAACGCCGTGAGAACGAAATCGGCTCACGGCCAGGGGCCGCACGCCGTCCGAACCGTGCGACGGAGATCACACCAGGACGTTCCTCGACTCCCGCGTCGAGGACACCTGTACTGCTCCAGCCCTTCCGGAACCGGGTGACACGTCAGAGGGCGCCATCCGCAGATGACGCCCTCTGACCGTCTGTGCACGTGTGGCAGGTGAGGGATTCGAACCCACGTAGCATTACACGGCTGATTTACAGTCAGCTCCCTTTGGCCGCTCGGGCAACCTGCCTCGCACTCTCCGTCGTCGAGGGACGCACGGCAAGCCGCGCTACCCACTCTGCAGGAGCGAACCGATACTACAAGAGCGGACGCGTGGTTGGAAATCGAGCGCTCGTGCCCGACCGGGCAGGCCCCTGGCTCGCCGTAGAGTGACGACGTGACACAGCCCGGTTCCACGCCCGCACCTCGCGCAGCGGCTCCTCTCTCGCACCGGGCAGGCCTGGTCGTCGGGATCGCGACCTACGGCATGTGGGGGACGCTGCCGCTCTACTTCCCCCTCCTGCAGCCGGCGAGCGCGCTCGAGATCATCGCGCACCGCATCGTGTGGAGCCTCGTCTTCTGCGCCCTCCTGCTCGGGCTGACCCGCCAGCTCGGTGCCTACACGCGGATCCTGCGGTCCCGGCGCCTCGTGGGCACCCTCACGGTGGCGGCCGTCCTCGTGGCCGTGAACTGGATCATCTACGTCTACGGCGTCACGACGGGCCACGTCGTCGACGCGGCGCTCGGCTACTTCATCAATCCGCTCGTCACGGTCCTGCTCGCCGTCGTCGTGCTCAAGGAACGCCTGCGACCAGCGCAGTGGGTGGCGCTGTCGTTCGGAGCCGTCGCGGTCGTCGTCATCACCGCCGGGCTCGGGAGGGTCCCGTGGATCTCGCTCGGGCTCGCTGCCTCGTTCGGCGTCTACGGCCTCATCAAGAACCGGGTCGGCCGAGACGTCGCGGCGCTCCCCGGGCTCGCGGTGGAGACCACCGTCCTCGCCCCGGTCGCGCTCGGCTACATCCTCTGGCTGACCGTCCAGGGCACGAGCACGTTCGGTACCGAGGGCACCGGCCATGCGCTGCTGCTCGCGTCCGCGGGGATCGTCACCGCGCTCCCCCTGCTCTCCTTCGGAGCGGCGGCCCGGGTGCTTCCGCTCCGTGTGATCGGGATGCTCCAGTACATCGCCCCCATCATGCAGTTCCTCATCGGTGTGCTCGTCTTCCACGAGGCGATGCCCACCGTGCGATGGATCGGCTTCTCCCTCGTCTGGCTCGCACTGGCGATCCTCACCGTCGATGCTCTGCGGGCCGTACGCGCGTCCAGGCTCGCCGGACGCGGCCGTGCCCCGGCGAGCCCCCGCGAGCCTCTCGACGAGGCCTCAGAGGGTGCCTGACCAGCAGACAGGCGGAGGGCAGCATCCGATACGGTGGTCTCAGCCGCAGCCCACTACGTTCTAGGAGCCCCACCATGGCCGACTCATCGATGGACATCGTCAGCAAGGTCGACCGCCAAGAGGTCGACAACGCCCTCAACCAGGCGGTCAAAGAGGTCGCTCAGCGCTACGACTTCAAGAACATCGGCGCGTCGATCGCGTGGAGCGGCGAGAAGATCGTCATGATCGCCAACTCCGACGAGCGCGTCCTCGCGATCCTCGACGTCTTCCAGACGAAGCTCATCAAGCGCGGTGTCTCCCTCAAGCACCTGGACACCGGCGACACCGAGCCCAAGCTCTCCGGCAAGGAGTACCGCCTCGAGGCGACCCTCAAGGAAGGGCTCGCGGGCGAGAACGCGAAGAAGGTCACGAAGATCATCCGCGAAGAAGGCCCCAAGGGCGTCAAGACCCAGATCACGGGCGACGAGGTCCGCGCGACGAGCAAGTCCCGCGACGACCTCCAGACGATCCAGGCGCTGCTCAAGGGCGCCGACCTCGACTTCGCGGTGCAGTTCACCAACTACCGCTGACGTGGGGACCCCCTCGCGACCGCGGGTCGTCGCGACCGACCTCGACGGCACGCTCCTGCGGTCCGACGGGACCCTCTCCCCGCGCACCCGTGCCGTCGTCTCCTGGCTGGAGGAGACCGGGACTCCCGTCCTGTTCGTCACAGCCCGTCCACCCCGCTGGCTCGACGAGCTCGCCGACGCGGTCGGTGGGCACGGCACCGCGATCTGCCTCAACGGCGCGTGCTTCTACGATGTGGCGGCCCGGCGCACCATCGACTTCACCGGGTTCGAGACGGATCTCCTCACGACGGTCGTCCACGAGCTGCGTGCCGCTGTCCCGGGCATCGCGTTCGGGCTCGAGCGCGCATCGGGCGACCTCGTGGACCCGCACTACGCGACCCCGGACTACGTCGTCGGTCCCGGGACTCCTCGCCGTGCGGTGCAGGACGCGCTCGACGAGCCGGTCGGGAAGCTCATCGCTCGCGCCGACGACCTGACGCACGACGCGTTCCTCGCCCTCGTCGAGTCCACCGTCGGCGACCGCGTGCACCTCGCCTACTCCGGCGCCCTGGGGCTCGCGGAGATGACACCCCTGGGCGTGACGAAGGCCGCTGCCCTTGCCCGCTGGTGCGCGAACCACGGTGTTGACGCGTCCCAGGTGTGGGCTTTCGGCGACATGCCCAACGACCTGCCGATGCTCCGATGGGCCGGCACGTCGTTCGCCGTCGCCAACGCGCACCCGGACGTTCTCGCCGAGGCCGGCTCGGTCACGGCGAGCAACGACGACGACGGCGTGGCCCGCGCGCTCGAGACCCTGCGGTAGAACGGCCACGCGGGCTCCACCCGGCGCACCGGACCCGGTCAGTACCGGGTGATGGGACCGTCCTGGATCCCGCGGCCCCCCTGGCTGCCAGCCATCCGCTCGAGGCGCTCGATGCGCGTGGCCATCGGCGGGTGCGTCGCGAACAGGCGCCTCACGCCGGCTGCACGGAAGGGGTTCGCGATCATGAGGTGCGAGACGTTGACGAGATCGCGGTTCGCCGGCAGCGGTTGCTTCTGCGTCCCCGACTCGAGCTTGCGCAGGGCCGACGCGAGGGCCGTCGGGTCACCGGTGAGCCGGGAGCCGTCCTCGTCGGCGTCGTACTCCCGCGTCCGCGAGATGGCGAGCTGGACGAGCATCGCTGCGACCGGGGCCAGGAAGACCATGAGCAGAGCCGCGAACGGGTTTCCCCCGCGGTCTCGGCCACCACCGAAGAAGAGCATGATCTGGGCGAGACCCGTGATGAGACCTGCGAAGGCGGCCGCGATCGAGGACGTGAGGATATCCCGGTTGTACACGTGCATGAGCTCGTGACCGAGCACGCCCCGGAGCTCACGCTCCGTGAGGATCCGCAGGATCCCCTCCGTGCAGCAGACGGCAGCATGGCGAGGGTTGCGGCCGGTCGCGAAAGCGTTCGGAGAGGCCGTCGGCGAGACGAAGAGACGAGGCATCGGCTGGCGCGCAGCGGTCGAGAGCTCGCGCACGATCCGGTACATCTGCGGCTGCTCGATCTCGCTCACCGGTCGCGCCTGCATCGCGCGGATCGCGATCTTGTCAGAGTTCCAGTACCCGTACGCGGTTCCCGCGAGACCGAGCCCGCAGAACAGGACGAGCGTCCCGGTGCTGCCCTGCCCGACGACCGCCCACAGCGCCAGCAAGAACGCCCACATGATCCCGAACAGCAGGGCCGTCTTGAGCCCGTTGAAGTGTCTGTGCCCCATCTGCGCGATCCTTCCTGCTCCCGTCGTACGCCTACCTGGTGCAACGCGCACGCCCTCGCGTCCGTTCCCGGCGAGGGAAACGATCACGAGGGCGGCGGGCGTCCGTCAGGCAGGCTTCGCGCGGACGACGAGGCGGGCTGCGATCGCTCAGGCAGGCGCGGAGGTCTCGCCGAACGCGATGGCGATCATGTCGTCGCGCGAGATGACCTTGACACGCTCGCGCCCCTGGGCCTCGCCGAGCGCGCGCTCGTGGGCGTCGAGCAGCTGCCACCCGTCCCACTCGATGAAGCGGACGCCCCGCTCGCGCAGGAAGTCCGTGATGGCGGCCGGGTCGGGCTGGGTCGCCGACGCGAAGTCGGAGCTCTCCTGAGCGTCGGCGACGAGGTTGCGGATCGTCTCCGACGCGTCTGACTTGGTGTGCCCGATGAGGCCGACCGGACCACGCTTGATCCAGCCGGTGCAGTAGACGCCGCTGACCTGCTGGCCGTCGATGTCCATGACGCGGCCCTCGACGTTCGGGATGACTCCCTTGCGGTCGTCGTACGGGATCTCGGGAAGCGCAGACCCGAAGTACCCGACAGCCCGGTAGACGGCCTGGACAGGCCAGTCCTGGAACTCCCCGGTGCCGCTGACCGTGCCGTCACCGTTGAACGCCGTGCGCTCGGTCCGCAGCCCGTCGACCTTGCCGTCACCGTCGGCGTCGACGATCTCGGCGGGTGCGTGGAGGAAGTGCAGGTGCAGCCGGCGTGACGCGGTGAACGTCGACGGGTCGTTGAGGGCCCAGTCGGTGAGCGTCTTGACGACCTGCTTGGTCTGGTTGGACGAGCCGATCGCCGCGAGGGACCCGTCGTCGAACTCGAAGTCCTCCGGGTACACGACCACGTCGACGTCGCGGACGTGGCCGAGCTCGCGGAGCTCGAGCGGTGAGAACTTCGCCTGGGCCGGTCCACGACGTGCGAAGACGTGCACGTCAGTGACCTGCGAGGCCTGGAGCCCCTCGAACACGTTCGAGGGAATCTCGGTGACGAGCAGGTCGTCAGCGTGCTTCGAGAGCATCCGTGCGACGTCGAGAGCGACGTTGCCTGCACCGATGACGGCGACGGACCGGGCATCGAGCGGCCATGACGTCGCCACGCTCGGGTGCCCGTCGTACCAAGAGACGAAGTCTGCTGCGCCATAGGAGCCGTCGAGCTCGACGCCCGGGATAGACAGGGCCGCGTCGGTGAAGGCGCCGGTCGAGAAGATGACGGCGTCGTAGAACTCCCGGAGCTCGTCCAGCTTGAGGTCGATGCCGTAGTCGACGTTCGCGAGCAGGCGGATGTCTCCGCGCTCGAGGACCTTGTGCAGGGCCATGATGATCTGCTTGATGCGGGGGTGGTCCGGGGCGACGCCGTAGCGCACGAGCCCGAACGGGGCAGGAAGACGCTCGATGAGGTCGATGGAGACGTCGAGATCCGTCTTGGAGAGGATGTCAGCGGCGTAGATGCCTGCCGGCCCTGCTCCGACGATGGCGATACGCAGTTGACGATCGGTGCTCACGGAAATTCGTGCCTTCCGGTTGGGATCCCGAGGATCTCTCGGTGGGGTGCTCTGAGTCTAAGTGGACGCGCACTGCTCACCAGATTCGCAAACATCTCGCCTGATGGATACGCCATCTTACATAATGGATGGGCCGTGCTCGTCAGTCCGTCGGGTCGAGAAGGACCAGACTGTCCTGGATGTCACGGATCTCGCCGAACGCGGGCTCGACCTGGACGCCCGCACACGTGCCCGTGATCTGCACCACATCGGAGACGGCGCCGCTCTGCAGCACAGCCATGCGCACCGCCTGGACGAGGGTCCCGCCCTTGCCGTCAGAGAAGTATCCCTCCACACGCAAGCCTGCACCCCCGAGGACCTCGGCGCCGTTCTCCCGGTGCGTCTCGGTGAACCGCGGCAGGTCCTTGAGCCGCGCGTTCACCTCCTTGCGCGCGTCTGCCAGCGTGTGGCCTGCGCCGAACCGCTGCACGGTGACGAGAACGTTCGGCCGGAACTGCCCTGCGGGCACCTCTCGTGCAGCCGCGAGCGGCAGCCCGACGCCCGCGAGCGCCACCCACCCCTGCGGGATCGCCATCGACAGCCGCGGGTACGCCGGGAACGCCTCGCTCGGGAACGTCAGTGTCTGCCCCGTCACGGCGCTCAGTCGTCAGACGTGACGTCGAGGAGCGGGAGATCGGCTGAGGTGACGAGCCGTGAGGTCACGGCGTACTCCACGAGCCGGGCCCGACGGTTCGTCGCCAGCTGCTTCGGTCCGCCGCGCAGTCCTTTGACCCCCAGGCGATCGAGCTTGTCGCACACGTTGTCGAGCTTGCGGTTGAACCTCGTCGTCGCCCAGCCGAGCCGCTTGGCGGCCTCCGCGGTCGACGGGATCTCGCTCAGACCAGCACCGTCGCGCTTGAGCATCGGCTCGCAGAGCGCGACGATCAGCTGCTTCTGGCTCGTCGTGAACGCGATGACCCCGATGGTCGTCTCGCCGATCTGAGGATCGTCCGTGAGGACCTCCTCGTACGGCGAGCCCTCGAGGTGCATGAGGATCTCGTACGTCGTCGGTCCGGCCGTGAAGACCACCGTCGTGGTCTTGAAGACGATGGGGAGACGGTTGCCCGGAGACAACCATGACTGGACACCGCCGCTCGCGTCGCACACCGTGGCCGAGATGAGCGAACCGACGTTCGCCAACCACCAGATGCCGTCCGTGTGGGTGATCCGCAGGAACCGCCGGTGCAGGTACGGGTTGTCGTCGACCGACAGGTCCGACTCACGACCCACCTCGAACGGTTCGTCGAGGGCTGGGCGAAACCACTCGCCGCAGTATTCGATCGCAAGTTCCGTCATCGCGCAGGTACTCCTTCGTGGGTGCGATCCTTCGCACGTGGACGCTTCAGCACTCTATCGAAGAACACTGTCATTCGAGGCACCGCACGGCCGGACTGGCCGAGAGCCGCCCGCTGCGGACGATCGAGACCTCGAGGCACGCAGCATCGACACCGAACGTGCTGACCGACACGCTGAGCGCCGACGTCGCCTTGAGCGGGCCGAGCGTCGATGGATCGGTGGCGCTGTCCGCTCCTCCGGCACCGAGCACCGGACGGTACGCGGAGAAGTCGCCGTCCTGCGGGTCGGGGTTCGACCAGGCGAACACGGCGACGCTCCCGTCCGTCGTGACCGAGAGGCCCGCCGGCGACGGCACCTCGTTCGACGGGACGCTCCCGCCGATGCTCTCGACCATGACGTACACCGCAGAACCGCCGCCGATGCCGACGAGCGCAGCGAGCACGACGACGAGGACGAGGGGCCGGCGGAGAAACGACACGAAGCCCGTCGGGCGCGGGTCGACAACGACGTACGGGACGCCGTCGACCGAACCGTAGCCCTGCGACGTCGAGTCGTGAGACGCCTGTGAGGCGCTCGGCGAGAGCGCGTCCGCTGGGTGTGCGTGCACCGGGGTCTCGCTGTGCACCACCCCGTACGCAGGGTGGAACCGGTCGGTAGCGAGGCGCACCCGTGTCCCGTCGTCGACCCCGTCCGGGTCCGACGCGTCCCGCAGCGCAGCCGGACGCGGGGACCCGACGGCCACCGGTGCCTCGAGGATGTCGATCGGCGACGTCGCGAACGAGAGCTCCGTCTGCACCTGCTGCAGGGCACGAGCGAGCTCGAGCACCGTCGGGTACCGCATCTCGGGCGCCTTCGCCATCGCCACGGCGAGCACGCGCTCGAGCGAGGCGGGCACGTCCCCCCGCCCGATCGGAGGCAACGGGTCGTGCGTGATCCGCTCGATGAGTGCTCGCTGAGAGTTCGCACCGCCCGGGACCTCGAACGGGGACCGCCCCGCCAAGAGGGTGTAGATCGTCGCTGCCAACGACCACACGTCACCGGTCACACCGCTGCGCGGGGTCGCCGTGAGGGTCTCAGGAGGGGACCACGGGACCGACATCCCGTCCGCGCCCGCCTCGCTCTGCTCGATCGTCGCCGAGATGCCGAAGTCCGTCAGCGCCGGGTGCCCGTAGTCCGTGACGAGGATGTTCGCCGGCTTGATGTCCCGATGGACGATGCCCGACCGGTGTGCGGTCTCCACCGCACCGGCGATCTGTGCACCGACCCGGAGGGTCTCGGCGATGCCGAGACGCTCGTGCTTGTAACGGGTCGAGAGGTTCGGTCGGGAGCAGAACTCCATGGCGAGGTACAGGCGACCGTCGTCCGTGACGTCGCTGTCGAAGATCGTGACGATCGACGGGTGGCTCGAGACCGCCGCCATGAGATCTGCCTCGGCAGCGAACGCCTCACGGGTGGTGCCGTCAGACCACTGGGGCAGCAGGACCTTGATCGCCACCTGCCTGCGCGGCCGGAGCTCCTGGTAGAGGAACACGTCAGCGAACCCACCGGAACCGATGACCCGCAGGAACTCGTAGCCCTGAATGTCGGGCGGCGACGACGGAGGCCGCCGGGAGCTCATGCGATGCCCTCGAACGTGAGCAGGACCCCGTCGCCGAGATCGACGACGTCTCCCTCCGCGACGAGCGTGGGCTCGTGCGGGTGCAGGCGTCGGGGCGCCTGGCCGGAGCGCACGAGGGTCGTGCCGTTCATGGTGTCGAGGTCGACGAGCAAGACGTGCCACCCCTCGAGGCGCACCTCGAGGTGCGAGCGCGAGATGTCCTGGCTCGGGCTGACCACCGTGACGAGCCGAGGCCCCGGCGACTGCCGCGACTGCGGCATCGGGAACCGTCCGACCACGACAGGCTGCACGAGGTCGACAACCTCCCCGTGAGAGAAGCGCACCCGACCGAGGGACGGACGCTCGACGAGCTGGGCGTTCGGGCTCAGCCCTCCCCCGCACTGAGAGCACGTCATCCGGACCGGCGGGTTGGCGTGGCCGAAGAAGCACGACCGCGCCAAGATCTCCGGCGCCCGCGGCGCAGGTCCTCGCGGCGCCGAGACAGGTGGCGCGGACAGGTCAGCGGGCTGCTGGGCTGGCGGGGCTGGCGGGGCTGGCGGGACGACGACACCGTACGTACCCCCCTCCCCTGCAGAGGGCGTCTCGCGGGAACCGTCGCCTGTGGCGGGCGGCGGAGGTGGCACGGGCGGCATCGGTGTCGGCACCGAGCGGGCACGCACAGGGACGGGAACCACCGGTCCAGCCGTCGAGAGGATCGTCGAGTCGTCGAGGTCGCGATCGTCGAGGTCGGCCTCAGAAGGTGCTTCGTCGACGGCGTCGATCGTCTCCGTGCCAGCACCGGTGCCGGTGCCGCTGCCGACCTGGTCGACGTCGACGGTGTCGGAGCCTGCGCGCTCCGGGCTGTCGAGGGAAGACTCGTCGTGTGCTGGACCGTCAGCAGTCTCCGCCGCGGCGGCGTCGCTGACGTCGCTGACGTCGCTGGCGTCGCTGGCGTCGCTGCTCTCGGCGCGCCAGTCCTCGGGAACGTCGGCGAGGGTCTGCCCGAACTCCGGAAGATTCGCCGAGGTCTGCTCGGGCTCGAGCCTCGAACCGGGCTCCTCCTCCGGCTCGACGCTCTGCTCGACACCCGGCTCGGCATTCGGCTCGACGGTGGCCTCCGCGACCGGGGCTTCTGCAACCAGGGCGTCTGCCGCCACGGCAGGTTCGACGTCACTCGATGCCTCAGCAGCGGTATCGCTGAGCGGAGCACCGGCGACGTCCCACCTGAGCGTCGAGACCGGGACGATACCACTGACGATCGTGAGCAGGCACTCCCCCGCGCCCGGGCCGCCAGGTCCGAGAGCGATCGTCTGCACGCCCGCGACCTGCTTCTCCACCCAGGTGGTGACGCTGCGCCCGACGACGTCCGTCTCGCCCTCGGACGCACGGACGTGCACCTCGAGCTCGCCGCGAGACGCGACGTGCGCGGCGGATGTCGAGTCACCGTCCAGAGGGTCCCCAGCAACGAGCACGACCACCGAGAACCCGGGCAACGCCCTCCAGGTCGGGTCGAGGACGCCCGTCACCGCGTCGAGGACGGCGGCCATCCCGTCGCCCGGCGAGAGTCGCTCGAGGACGTCCCACAGCCGGGCAAGGTCCGATGCCCCGACGGTCGGGTCCACGACCACCACGCGTCCAGGCTGCACGAGCGCGGACGCCGGGCCTGGTGCGTAGCGGATCGGCATGGTGTCCTCGTCTTCTCGTCGTCGCGCGCCATCGAAGGGCCGCAGGCTGGTGCACGGGCTCGCGTCGTCGCTCTGTCGGGTGCCACGGTTGCCGAGGACGTTAGCGCCTATGTCGAGAGAACGGAACTCTGCCGGCCGAAGGTGTGGACGCCGCCGGCGCCCTCCGTGCCGAGGTCTGCGCCGACGTCGACGACCACGACCGTGATGTTGTCGCGGCCGCCCGACAGCAGAGCACAGTTCACGAGCTGGTCTGCGGCGAGCTGAGGATGGGGCTGAGCCCGGAGCACGGCTGCGATCTCTCCCGCGCTGACGTCGTCGCTCAACCCGTCGGAGCAGATGAGGATGCGCTCCCCGGGAACCATCGGCATGTACCAGCAGTCGGGTTGCGGCTCCACGAGCCCACCGAGCGCTCGTGTGATGACGTGGCGACGCGCATACGTCCGGGCTTCTTGCGGGGTCACCTCACCCGCAGCGACAAGCTCTTGGACGAGAGAGTGGTCGACGGTCACCTGCTGGAGCTCTTCGTCCATGAACCGGTACGTCCGCGAGTCACCGACGTTCGTGACGAGCCATGTCGGCACACCCCCGTGGTCGACAGCGACGACCCCGGACAACGTCGTGCCTGCTCCCCGTCCCGGCTGGGTCGCGATACGCGAGATCGCCCCGTGCGCGTCGCTCACAGCCTCTCGCACGTCGTCGACGGTCGCGTTGTTCGACTCGCCGAGACCGCACAGGATGGCGACTGCGGTCGCGCTCGCCCGTGCACCGGCCTCGTGCCCGCCCATCCCGTCGGCGACGAAGTACACACCGCGCGCAGCATGGAACGAGTCTTCGTTCGCGGACCGCCGTCGACCAGCGTGTGTCGTCGCACCCCAGCGCAGGGTGCTGGTGGCGTATCGCATGCTCACCGTGCACCCCCTCGTTCGTTCGCCAGGAGCCGTCCTGGAACTGCCTGACGCTCTGTGTTTCCTGACCGTAAACCGCTTGACGCCGACGGGCGATGGGGACTACTCCCCTCGTTTCACCCTCACCTCGTGCGCGTCGCCGCGTCACGCCGTGCGGTCGACGAGCGCGTCCGCGAACGAGACGAGGGCCGCCCTGACCGGGCCGTCGGGCAACGGCTCCAACTCAGCGACCGCGGCTCGGGCCCACGCGATGGCCTGAGCCCGGGTCTCCTCGACGACAGCGTGGGTCCGCAGCGCACCGACAGCCCGCTCGAGATCCGCATCGGAGGCGAGGTCGCCGTCCAGCAGACCCAGGAGCTCGACGTCCTCACGCGAGGCTGCGACCCCGGCAGCGGCGATCCGGCTCCGGAGCAGGAGCACAGGCATGGTGGGGACACGTTCCCGCAGGTCAGTGCCGGGCGTCTTCCCCGTGAGCACACCGTCAGACGTGAGATCGATGACGTCGTCCGCCAGCTGGAACGCGACGCCGAGCTTCTCTCCGTAGCCCGCGACGGTCTCGACCACCTCGGGGCGGCAGCCGGCGAACTTCGCTCCGAAACGGGCAGACGTCGCCAGGAGCGACGCCGTCTTGTCCGACAGGACACGCAGATAGTGCTGCACCGGGTCCTCGCCGCGCGACGGCCCGACCGTCTCGTGGAGCTGGCCCAGGCAGAGTCGCTCGAAGGTCTCGGCCTGCAGCCGGACCGCTTCAGGGCCGAGACCGGCTACCGTCCGGGACGCACGCGCGAAGAGAAGATCACCCGTGAGGATGGCGACCGAGTTGCCCCAGACCTCGTGCGCGGCCGGAGCGCCGCGTCGCAGCGGCGCCGAGTCCATGACGTCGTCGTGGTACAGCGTCGCGAGGTGGGTGAGCTCGACGACGACGGCGGCGTCGATCACCTCAGGGCGTGACGCCTCGCCCAGCTCGGCCGTCAGCAGCACAAGCATGGGGCGCAAGCGTTTGCCCCCGGCATTGACGAGATGTCGTGAGGCAGTGTCAGCGAGGGTGTCGGCGTTGGTCACCGAGTCGCGCAGACGCTCCTCGACGAGGGCGAGGCGGCGCACGAGCGTCTCAGACAGCTCTCCGTCCACGTCTGGCATGCCGATCGAAGCGTTAGTCACAGGTAGAACCTATCCGGTGTCATCCGGTGCTCCGACCCAGACGCACGACGACTGACCGATCTGTCACGGATGTCCGCCGGCATCGGCGCGGATCTGGCGTTCGGCTCCAGCCGAACGCCAGACCTGTGCCGACCATCGTCAGCGGATGCCGGACACTCTGGCGATGACAGCCAGGACCGGAGACGGGAAGACCCCGAGGACGAGCACCGCGGCAGCCGTCACAGCGATGGTGAACGCAGTCATCCCTTCGGAACGGACGACAGTGACCGCCGGAGCACCCGTCGCGACGAGCACCGACGAACGCGCCGTGTGGGTGGCCCCCACCTCGTTCTCGCCCGCCTCGGTCTCAGCAGGCTCGACCGGAGCCATGCCCTCGGGCGACGTGAAGAACATGATGACGATGACCCGGATGTAGAAGAACACCGCGACCGCAGACGCGAGCACACCGACGACGGCGAGGACCGTCGAGTCTCCGAGGACCTGGTTGCCCTCGACCGCCGCAGCGAACGCACCGAACTTGGCGATGAACCCGCCCGTGAGCGGGATCCCGGCGAACGAGAGCAAGAACAGGGCGAACGAGCCCGCGAGCCACGGCCTGCGCCGTCCGAGACCGGCCCACTGCCCGAGGTGGGTAGCCTCGCCGAGGATCTCCCCTCCCGGACCGACCTCGCGCACGAGCGTGACGACGGCGAACGCACCCACGGTCGCGAGCCCATAGACCAGCAGGTAGAAGACGACAGCCTTGATGCCCTCGCCGTTGAACGCGAGGAGCGCGACGAGGACGAACCCTGCGTGGGCGATCGAGGAGTAGCCGAGCATCCGCTTCATGTCCGTCTGCGTCGCACCGACGATCGTTCCGACGACCATCGTCGCGATCGCCACGACCCACAGCGCGGCCTTCACCGAGTCGAGCATCTCGAGCGAGCCGACGAAGCCCCCCGCGTAGATGAACCGGAGGAGCGCGCCGAAGGCGGCGACCTTGGTGCACGCCGCCATGAATCCCGTGATGGGTGTGGGGGCACCTTGATAGACGTCCGGCGTCCACGCCTGGAACGGTACGGCGCCCACCTTGAACAGCAGCCCGGCGATGACGAAGAGCGTGCCGAGAAGCCACAAGAGCTCCCAGCCGTCCGGAGCGTCTCCCTGGGCGACGCTCGTGGACGCGGCTCCGATGCCTTGGAGGGTGACGGATCCGGAGTATCCGTACAGCAGCGCTGCCCCGAAGAGGAAGAGCGCAGACGAGAAGGCGCCGAGGACAAAGTACTTGAACGAAGCCTCCTGCGAGAGCAGGCGACGACGCCGGGCCATGCCCGAGAGCACGTAGAGCGGCAACGAGAGCACCTCGAGAGCGATGAACATCGTCACGAGGTCCCCGGCTGCGGGGAAGATGAGCATGCCCGCGACAGCGAACATGAGCAGCGGATAGGCCTCGGTCTGCTCGAGCCCCTTGCGGCGCGCGAGGTCCTCGTAGTCGGATCCTGGGATGGCGGCAGCGCTCGGAGCGAAGGGGCTCTGCATCGCTGCCGTGCGGTCCGAGACGACGAGGAGCGCGAGCAGCGCCAGGAGAGCGATCGTGCCCTGGAGGAGCATCGCTGTGCCGTCGAGCACGAGGGCGCCGCCGAGGACGGTCTTGCCCCCCGGCGCGTCCGTCCCGGTCCACGCGATCCCTTGCCAGACGATCACGCCGAGCGCCGCCGCGAGGGAGACGGTCGTGAGGACCACCTGCACCGTACGGCGCAACCGTGCAGGGACGAAGGACTCGACGAGCACCCCGAGCACCCCGGCGCTGACGACGATGATGAGCGGTGCGAGGGCGGCCCACTCGACCGCGGGCGCGACGAACACGCCCTCTGCTGCAGCGTGCACGATCACGAGTGGCTCCCCTCGGTGGGCTGGGCGGTGCTGTCGTCGACCACGGCTGCGTCGGGCGTGAGCCCGACCAGCTCCACGGTCACCGCAGCGGGCTCTCGGACGAGCTCGAGCGCCGCGCCGGGCACGAACCCGAGCACGAGCAGCCCGACGACGAGCGGTGCGGCGACCCACTTCTCGCGAGCCGACAGGTCGTGCGTCCCGGCGAGCTCGTCACGCACCGGCCCGGTGAAGATGCGCTGGTAGGTGAGCAGCACGTACAGGGCCGCGAGGATCACGCCGGTCGCGGCGACGATCGCTGCCGCAGGGCTGCGTCCGTACGTCCCGACGAGCACCATGATCTCCGAGACGAACGTCGAGAGCCCCGGCAGCGAGAGCGCGGAGAGCCCGGCGACGAGGAACGTCCCGGCGAGCACGGGCACCACCTTCTGCAGGCCGCCGAAGTCGGCGATCTGCCGCGAACGACCCGACGGGGACCGTGCGACGAGGAATCCCGCCACGAGGAAGAGCAGCCCGGTGGAGATGCCGTGGTTGACCATGTAGAAGGACGCCCCGGCGACGCTCAGCTGCTGGAACGCGAAGATGCCGAGGACGATGAACCCGAAGTGCGACACAGACGTGTAGGCGACGAGCCGCATGATGTCCTGCTGACCGAGGGCCAGGAGCGCGCCGTAGAGGATCGAGACGACCGCGAGAACGATGATCACGGGCGCCGCCCACCGGGACGCGTGCGGGAAGAGCGGGAGGCAGAGCGTGAGCATCCCGAAGGTCCCGACCTTGTCGAGGACGCCGACGAGGAGCACCGAGGTGCCCGCCGGGGCGTGCTCGGCCGCGTCAGGCAGCCAGGAGTGCACGGGGAAGAGCGGGGCCTTGATCGCGAACGCGAGGAAGAACCCGAGGAACAGCAGCCGCTCGGTCGTCGGGTCGAACGAGAGACCCGTGAGGTTCTCGGTGAGGAAGCCCTGCGGCCCACCAGGCCCCTGGACGTAGAGCGCGATGACGGCCACGAGCATGACGAGGCCACCAGCGAGCGAGAAGATGAGGAACTTGATCGCGGCGTACCGTCGCCGTGCCCCGTCTCCGAACCCACCGATCATGAAGTAGACCGGGATGAGCATGGCCTCGAACACCACGTAGAACAGGAACACGTCCCGCGCCGCGAAGATGAGGACCATGAACATCTCGAGCACGAGGACCAGCGCGAGGTAGTGGCGCAGCCGGACGAACCCAGGAGCGCGGTCCGGCTCGACGACCTCAGGCCGGTCGATCCCCTGCTCGCGCCACGCTGCACCGATGACGAGCGGGACGAGGACGACGCTCAGCGACACGAGGAGCAGCCCCACACCGTCGACGCCGAGCGCGTAGCTCACGCCGAGCTGGCGGATCCACTCGTGGGTCTCGGTGAGCTGGTACGTCCCGGACGCGGTGCGGTCGAACGCGGCGACGGTCACGACGAGCAGGACGACCTCGGCCAGAGAGAATCCCAGGGCGAGCGGTCGCGCCAGATGGACCGACCGCTTCGGTAGTGCCCACAGCACGAGCGCGCCGACGAGCGGCAACGCGACGAGCAGGGTGAGCCATGGCATGTTCGCATCGATGTTCATCTGCCCGCCCTCTCAGTTCCACACGCTCAGGACGACCACGACGAGCACGCCTAGGCCCGCGAGCATCATGGCGGCATAGGACCGCACATATCCGTTCTGCATCCGCTTCACACCGATCCCGACCAACCCGAGGAATCCTGCGAATCCCATGAAGCCACCGTCCACAACCTTCTTGTCTGCGTAGACGAGAGAACGGGTCAGGTACTGGCCCGGACGCTGGAGGAGGTTCTGGTTGACGACCTCCTGGTAGAGATCGACACGCGCAGCCCGCGTGAGCGCGGTACCGCGCGGCGGCACGACCGGGACCGCCGAGGCAGCGTACTGACGCCAGGCGAGGAACACGCCGGCGAGGACGAGCGCGAGCGTCGCCGCCATGATCACGGGGACGGGCAGCACAGGTTCGTGGTGCTCGACGTGACCGGTGACCGGTTCCAGCCACGTGGTGAAGGTGCTGCCGATCATGAGCACGCCTCCGAGGGCGGCTGAGCCGACCGCGAGGATGATCATGGGCCACGTCATGAGGGCAGGTGACTCGTGCGGGTGACGGTGCGGGGTCTCCGGCGTCATGGACCCGTCGGACAGCTCGGTCGCCCAGCGCTTGTCGCCGTGGAACGTCATGAAGAAGAGGCGCGACATGTAGAAGGCCGTAATCCCGGCGCCGACGAGGGCGACGAGACCGAAGACCCACGGCTGCCAGCCCTGCGCGCCGTCAGCAGCGAACGCGGACTCGATGATCTTGTCCTTGCTCCAGAAACCCGAGAACGGTGGGATCCCGAGGATCGCCAGCCATCCGACACCGAAGGTCAGCCACGTGACCTTCATGTACTTCGACAGGGCACCGAAGCGACGCATGTTCACGTCGTCGTCCATGCCGTGCATGACCGAGCCTGCTCCGAGGAACATGCCGGCCTTGAAGAAGCCGTGGGTGAGGAGGTGGAAGATCGCGAACGCATACCCGATCGGGCCGAGGCCCGCAGCGAGCATCATGTAGCCGATCTGGGACATGGTCGACGCGGCGAGAGCCTTCTTGATGTCGTCCTTGGCACAGCCGACGATCGCTCCGAAGAGGAGCGTCACCGCACCGACGATCGCGGTGACGAGCAGCGCGGTCGGCGCCTCGGTGAAGATCGGGCCCGAGCGCACCACCAGGTAGACACCGGCGGTGACCATGGTCGCAGCGTGGATGAGCGCCGAGACCGGCGTCGGGCCTGCCATCGCGTCGCCGAGCCACGACTGGAGGGGGAACTGGGCGCTCTTGCCGCACGCGGCGACGAGCAGCACGAGGGCGATCGCGGTGAGGACCGCGGTGTCGGTCGACGATGCTGCCCCGGCGAAGACGGTCGCGAAGTCGACGGCGCCGAACGTCGCGAACATGATCATGATCGCGACGATCATGCCCACGTCGGCGATGCGGTTGACGATGAACGCCTTCGTGGCGGCCGTCGCGTTGGCGGGCACGTGGTTCCAGAACCCGATGAGCAGGTACGACGCGAGGCCGACGCCTTCCCAGCCGACGAAGAGCAGCAGGTAGGAGTCCGCGAGGACGAGCGTGAGCATCGCGGCGACGAAGAGGTTGAGGTACGCGAAGAACCGTCGCCGGTCGGCGTCGTGCTCCATGTAGGCCACGGAGTAGACGTGGATGAGCGTGCCGACGAAGGTCACGAGCATGACGAACGTCAGGCTCAACGGGTCGACCCGGAGGCCTGCGTCGACGTTCAGCGTCCCGGCGTCGAGCCACGAGAAGAGGTGGACGTCGACGACGCGGTCGTGCGCGTCACGGCTGAGCAGGGCGAGGAGGACGAGGAGCCCGACGACGAAGCTCGACCCGGAGACCGCGACCCCCATCCAGTGGCCCCAGCCGTCGGCGCGGCGCCCGACGAGGAGCAGTACTGCAGCCCCGACGAGGGGGATGGCGATGAGCAGCCAGGCTGCATCGATCAGTGACGTGTCCAATCCGACCGCTCCCTTTCAGTTCTTCAGCAGGTTGACGTCGTCGACCGACGCGGACCTGCGGGTTCGGAAGATGGACACGATGATGGCGAGACCCACCACCACCTCGGCGGCGGCGACCACCATGACGAAGAAGGCCACGACCTGCCCGGTGAGGTCGCCGTGCATCCGCGCGAAGGTGACGAACATGAGGTTCGACGCGTTGAGCATGAGCTCGATCCCCATGAACACGATGATGGCGTTACGGCGCAGGAGCACCGTCGCGGCACCGATCGTGAAGAGGATGGCAGCGAGGACCAGATAGTTGCTGAGGTCCATGTCAGCGCTCCTCTTCGGTGGTGTCGACGGGGTCGTGCGGCGGTGGCCCGGCGAGCCGGCCCTGCGCTCCCGAGTCGTCGAGACCGAGGATCTCGGACTCGACCGGGGTGCCCCGCTCCTGACCACGGATGCGCAGGACGCGTGAGACGGACGACGCGATCGGGCGACCCTGGGGGTCGAGCGCAGGCACGTCCATCGCGTTGCGCTGGGCGTAGACACCGGGCGCGGGCAGCGGGACGAGCGACCCGCCACCGGCGACGCGCGCGTCGGCCATCTCCTTCTGCCCGACCCGGGGCACGAGACGCTGCTTGTGGGTGAGCGTCAGGGCAGCGAGGGCAGCGGTCACGAGGAGGATGCCGACGACCTCGAGCCCGAAGACGAAGTCGGTGAACAGGATGCGGGCGAGCCCGACCGGGTTCGTCACCTCGTTCGCCGCGGCGAGCCCGACGCCCTCGGGGAAGGAGACGCGCGTGATCACACCGACGAGGACGGCCCCGAGGCCGAGACCGAGGAGCCACCCGACGACGCGTTGTCCGCGGATCGTCTCCACGAGGGAGTCCGAGGCGTCGACGCCGACGAGCATGATGACGAAGAGGAAGAGCATCATCACGGCGCCGGTGTACACGACGATCTGGACGATCCCGAGGAACGGCGCCTCGAGCGCGACATAGAGGACCGCGAGGCTCACCATGACAAAGACGACGCACAGCGTCGCGTGGACGGCCTTGCGCGCGAAGATCAGCCCGAGCGCAGCGATGACCATGAGGGGTGCGATGCACCAGAAGAGAACTGCTTCGGCTGTGCTGACCATCAGCGCACCGCCTGGTCGGACGCGGCAGCCTGGGCGGCTGCGGTCGCGGACTCGATCGTCGGGTCGTCCGGCCGGTGCTCGGTGACCCACTCGACCTGCTCGGCGACCGGACCGGCGATCTCGCCGCGGTAGTAGTCGGTGTCCGTCGTGTCCGGGACCATGGGGTGCGGGGCTGCGAGCATGCCTTCGCGCATGGGCGCCAAGAGGTCGTCCTTCTCCCAGATGAGGCCCGCGCGGGTCGGTCCCGCGAGCTCGTACTCGTTCGTCATCGTCAGTGCCCGCGTGGGGCACGCCTCGATGCAGAGCCCGCAGAAGATGCACCGCAGGTAGTTGATCTGGTAGACGCTCCCGTAGCGCTCCCCCGGGGACCGGTGGGCGCCGTCGGGCAGCGCGGCGTTGTCCGCGCCCTCGACGTAGATCGCGTCTGCCGGGCACGCCCAGGCGCACAGCTCGCACCCGATGCACTTCTCGAGACCGTCTGCATAGCGGTTGAGCTGGTGCCGCCCGTGGTACCGAGGCTTGGTCGGGACCTTCTCGAACGGGTACTGCTCCGTGACGGTCGGCCGGAACATCGAGGAGAGCGTGACTCCGAACCCGGCGACGGGCGCAAAGATCCCGGCCAGCCCTGAGGGCTGCTCGATGAGTGGCTCATAGGGCTTCGGATCTTCACTCATCGTGGGCCTCCTTGCCGGTCGCTGGTGGGGTGTCGTCAGGCACAGGCCCGGTGGTTCCTGTCTCGGAGGTGGCGCCCGGTCCAGAGGACGTGCCTGCTCCGACGGCGGCTCGGGCCCGCCGCTCGGCTCGTGGAGACGGTGGAAGCTTCTGCCCGGGCATCGGCGGCACAGGGAAGCCGTGGGCAAACGCGTCGAAGGGAGCGTCCGCTTCCTGTTCGTCCTCGGTGGTCGCACGTTCGGGCACGAGCTGGATGATGATGAGCACCACCGCAGCCACGACGAAGATCCCGAGGCCGACGCTCTGCATGTTGAGGTCGTGGAAGTCGCGCAGCCCGCGGATGACCGAGACGCACACGATCCAGCCGAGCGCGAGAGGGATGAGGACCTTCCAGCCGAACTTCATGAACTGGTCGTAGCGCAGGCGCAGGACAGTCCCGCGGATCCACACGAAGAGGAACATGAAGCCCCAGACCTTCACGAGGAACCACAGGATGGGCCACCAGCCCTCGTTGAACATGCCGTCGTTCACCGCGGACAGCGGCCACGGCGCACGCCACCCACCCATGAACAGGGTGGTGGCGACCGCGGAGACGTTGATCATGTTGATGTACTCAGCGAGGAAGAACCAGGCGAACTTCATCGAGGAGTACTCGGTCATGTAGCCCCCGACGAGCTCACCCTCGGCCTCGGGGAGGTCGAACGGGAGACGGTTGGTCTCGCCCACCATCGAGATGACGTAGATGACGAACGCCGGCATGAGCGGGATGACGAGCCAGTAGTCCGTCTGGTACTCGACGATGTCGCCTGTGGACATGGAGCCCACCATGATGAACACGCTCACGAGCGACAGGCCCATCGCCAGCTCGTAGCTGATGACCTGGGCCGTCGAGCGGACCGAGCCGAGGAGCGGGTACGTCGAGCCCGACGCCCAGCCACCGAGGATGATCCCGTACACGCCGATCGACGCGCACGCGAGGATGTACAGCACCGCGACCGGGAAGTCGGTCAGCTGCGCCGGGGTCGAGATGTCGGTGAACGGGATGGTCACCTGCGGGCCGAGCGGGATCACGGCGAACGTGAGGAGCGAGGCGAAGACCGCGATCATCGGGGCAAGGATGTAGACGAACTTGTCCGCAGCCTTGACGGTGATGTCCTCCTTGAGGAGCAGCTTCATCGCATCGGCGAGGGACTGCAGGAGACCGAACGGTCCGTGGACGTTCGGTCCCGGCCGTACCTGCATCCGGGCGACGACCTTGCGCTCGAACCAGATGGCGATGAGCACGCTCGTCAGCAGGAAGACGAGGATGAGCACCGCCTTGACGACGTACGTCCAGATCGTGTCGTTCGAGAAGTCGACCATCAGGCGTCCTGCCCTTCGCGTCGTGCGTCCGCGTCCGTCGAGGGCGCGGTGCTCGAGAGCCGGACGAGCGCTCCCGGCCCGGCGCACAACGACTCGTGCACCGCAGAGCCTGGCGAGCGTGTCGGCAGCCAGACCACGTGATCGGGCATGTCGGTGAGCACGACAGGCAGGCTGATGCTGCCGTGCGCGGTCGACACGGTGAGCAGCTCCCCGTCGAGGAGTCCCTCAGGGCGGCCCGCCACCGTCACCGACGCAGCCGTCGTGGCCGAGACGCGCGCGACGGGGCGCTTGGCCGTCCCCGCGAGGAAGGCCTCGCCGTCCTGCAGACGACCAGAGTCGAGGAGCATGCGCCACGAGGCGAGGACCGCTTGACCCCGCTCGATCTGCGGAGGCTCGAGCGGTTCGACGTCCGGGACGGCGACCCGCGACCCGTCCCACGAGCCGAGCTGTTCGATCTCGGCCCGCACGGCGTCGAGCGTGGGGAGTCCCAGGTGGACGCCGAGCGTCTGGGCGATCGTGTCGAGCACCCGCGAGTCGGACATCGCGGTGGACTCGAGCGCCTGGCCGAAGGGCCGCACGCGACCCTCCCAGCTCCAGTACGCACCGGCCTTCTCCGAGGGAGGTGCGACCGGGAAGACCACGTCGGCGAGATCGGTCACGTCGCTGGTCCGCACCTCCAGCGAGACGACGAAGTCTGCGACCTCGAGCGCCGCACGGGCACGGACAGGGTCCGGGAGGTCAGCGAGCTCGAGCCCCCCGACGACCGCTCCGCGCAGGTCCCCGGACGCGAGCGCGTCGAGGATCCCTGCGGTGTCACGCCCAGGAGCCTGCGGAAGCGATCCGGATCCCCAGGCGGCAGCGATGTCGACACGTGCAGCCGCGTCGGCCACCGGACGCCCACCGGGCAGGACAGACGGCAGCGCCCCCATCTCGACCGCGCCACGCTCCCCCGCACGTCGAGGGACCCAGGCGAGCCGAGCACCGGTCCGGGCAGCGAGGCGCACCGCGGCGGAGAGCCCGCCCGGCACCCCGGCGAGGCGCTCGCCGACGAGCACGAGAGCCGTGCCAGCCTCCGCACCCTGGAGCGCGTCCCGCAGACCGTCGAGCTCACGCTCGGTACCGACCGCGTCGAGGACCTCCGCCTCCGTGCCAGGAGCCGCCCGCAGCAGCGTGCCGCCCTTCTCACCGATGCGCTGAAGACCGCGCGTCGCGAACGGCGCGACAGCAAAAGCACGCAGACCGTGCGCGAGCGCACCCTTGCGCAGGCGCAAGAAGACGACCCCTGCCTCCTCCTCGGGCTCCAGCCCGACGAGCAGGACGACCTGAGCGTTCTCAAGATCCGTGAAGGTCACACCGAGCCCTGACCCCGCGACCGAGGACGCGAGGAATGCCTCTTCCTCGGCCGAGTGGACGCGAGCACGGTAGTCGACGTCGTTGGTACCGAGCGCGACCCGCGCGAACTTCGAGTACGCGTAGGCGTCCTCGATCGTCAGCCGTCCACCCGGCAGCACCCCGACACCACCGGGGGTGCGCTGGTCAGGCTCGCACGCCGTGCGCAGCCCGGCAGCAGCAGCGTCGAACGCCTCCAGCCAGCTCGCGGGACGCAGCTCCCCGCGGAAGCCGTCGTCTCCACGCTCGCGGATCATCGGGGTGCGCAGACGATCGTTCGCCGTCTGCCACGTGAACGCGAAGCGGTCCTTGTCGGTGATCCACTCCTCGTTGACAGCCGGGTCGTCACCCGCGAGCCGACGCAGGACCGTCCCGCGACGGTGGTCGATGCGGATCGCCGAGCCCGAGGAGTCGTGCTCCGAGACCGCAGGCGTCGAGACGAGGTCGAACGGACGTGCACGGAAGCGGTAGGCCGCCCCGGTGAGCGCTCCCACAGGGCAGATCTGGATGGTGTTGCCCGAGAAGTACGACGCGAACGGCGCCCCCGACTCGTCCGGCTCCGCACCGCCGACCGGCATGTCGGCCGTGCCCGGTGCGCCCTCGGCAAAGCCGAGGACCTCCGGGTCGAACCGGCCGATCTGCTGCATCGCACCACGCTTCTGCAGGTCGATGAACGCGTCCCCGGCGATCTGCTTGGAGAACCGCGTGCAGCGCTGGCACAGGACACACCGCTCGCGGTCGAGGAGGATCTCCGTCGAGATCGAGATCGGCTTCGGGAACGTCCGCTTGGCCTCGATGAAGCGGCTCGTCGGCCGGCCGTTGCTCATCGCCTGGTTCTGCAACGGGCACTCACCGCCCTTGTCGCACACCGGGCAGTCGAGCGGGTGGTTGATGAGCAGCATCTCGATGATGCCGTGCTGCGCCTTGTCCGCGACCGGCGACGTGTGCTGGGTCTTGACGACCATCCCGGGCGTCGCCTCGAGGGTGCACGAGGCCTGGGGCTTGGGCATCGGGCGGACGTTGCCCTCCCGGTCGGGCGCAGCGACCTCGACGAGGCACTGACGGCACGCACCCGCAGGCTCGAGGAGCGGGTGGTCGCAGAAACGAGGGATCTGGATCCCCAGCTCCTCCGCCGCACGGATGACGAGCGTGCCCTTGGGCACCGCGGTCTCGACCCCGTCGATCGTGAAGGTGACCTCAGCCGGAGGGGCTGGTGGCGCAGCAGGAGCCGCGACGGGCGCCGGCGTTCCGGGCACGACGTTCTTCTTGTCGTCGGTGACAGTCATCAGTGGCCTCCCGCAGCGACGCCGGCGAGGACGCCGTCGCGCGCTCGCGGCGTGTAGTCGAACAGTGCGGACCGTTCCGGCGGGAAGAGCTCGCTCGCAGGGGTGTGCATACCGGCCTCGAACTCCTCACGGAAGTACTGGATCGCGGACGTGATGCACGACGTGGCACCGTCGCCGAGAGCGCAGAACGCCCGGCCGAGGATGTTGTCGCACGTGTCGAGCAGCGTGTCGATGTCGCTCTGGGTGCCCTGGCCTGCCTCGATGCGGCGCAGGACGAGCTTCATCCAGTACGTGCCCTCGCGGCAGGGGGTGCACTTGCCGCAGGACTCGTGGGCGTAGAACTCGGTCCACCGGGTCACTGCGCGCACCACGGACGTGGTCTCGTCGAAGATCTGCAGCGCACGCGTGCCGAGCATGGACCCGGCGGCCGCGACCGACTCGTAGTCGAGGGGTACGTCGAGGTGCTCCGCGGTGAAGATCGGTGTCGACGAGCCGCCTGGGGTCCAGAACTTCAGCTCGCGTCCCCCGCGTACTCCGCCCGCCATGTCGAGCAGCTCGCGGAGCGTGATCCCGAGCGGCGCCTCGTACTGCCCCGGGCGGGTGACGTGCCCGGAGAGAGAGAAGAGGCCGTGGCCCGCGGAGCGGGCGGTGCCCATCGAGGTGAACCAGGCGGCACCGCGCGCGACGATCTGCGGGACGGACGCGATCGACTCGACGTTGTTCACGACCGTGGGGCGCGCGTAGAGCCCCGCGACGGCAGGGAACGGCGGCTTGAGACGCGGCTGGCCCCGCAGCCCTTCGAGGGAGTCGAGCAGCGCCGTCTCTTCGCCGCAGATGTAGGCGCCAGCGCCGGCGTGGACCGTCACGTCGAGGTCGTACCCCGAGCCCTGGATGTTCTTGCCCAGGTATCCGGCCTCGTACGCCTCTTCGACTGCGCGCAGGACGCGCCGGTAGACGTGGAGCACCTCGCCGCGGATGTAGATGAACGCGTGGTTGCAGCCGATCGCGTAGGACGTGATGACGACGCCCTCGACGAGGAGCTGGGGGCTCGCGAGCATGAGCGGGATGTCCTTGCACGTGCCCGGCTCGGACTCGTCGGCGTTGACGACGAGGTAGCGCGGTCCGCCGTCGGGTGCGGGCAGGAATCCCCACTTCATCCCGGTGGGGAACCCTGCGCCGCCTCGTCCTCGCAGACCAGAGTCTTTGACCGTCTGCACGACGTCGGCCGGAGCCATCGCCAGTGCTGCTTTCAGACCCTCGTAGCCTCCGTTGTCGAGGTACGTGGCGAGCGTCCACGAGCTCTCAGCGTCCCAGAAGGAGCTGAGGACCGGTGCGAGATGAGTGCTCACTTGCCGCCCTCCGGCTTCGTGTCGGTGTCGGTGTCGCTATCCGCAGGAGGCGGTGTGGAGGACGTCGAGGTCTGCGTGTGCGACGACGTGTCGGCGGGACCTTGCGCGGTGCGCTCGGCGCTCGACTGCTCGCCTCCGGTCGCTGGTGCCGCTGCTGGCTCCGCAGGGGCGTCCTTGCTCGCAGGGGCCGGGTCGTCTGCCGGGGCGGGCGCCGTCTCAGGAGCTTCCCAGCCGTTCGTGCGCGCCAGCCGGGTGCCCTCGGTCGTGGGGGTCCCTGCTCCCGTACCCTCGTCGGCACGGCCGTCGCTGAAGCCCGCGAGGACGCGGGACATCGCCTTGAACGAGCACACCGACGACGCGCCACGGGTGGGGGCGACGTCCTTGCCGAGCCGGAGGTCGTCGACCACCTGCGCGGCGCTGGCGGGCGACTGGTTGTCGAAGAACTCCCAGTTGACCATCATCACCGGCGCGTAGTCGCACGCGGCGTTGCACTCGATGCGCTCGAGGGTGATCGCACCGTCCTCGGTCGTCTCGTCGTTGCCGATGCCCAGGTGCTCCGACAGCTCCTCGAAGAGCTCGTCGCCGCCCATGATGGCGCAGAGCGTGTTGGTGCAGACACCGACCGTGTACGTGCCGTTCGGACGACGCTTGTACTGCGTGTAGAACGTCGCGACGGCCGAGACCTCGGCCGCGGTGATGTCGAGCATCTCGGCGCAGAAGTGGATACCGTCGCGCGAGACGTAGCCGTCCTCGGCCTGGACGAGGTGCAGCATCGGCAAGAGCGCCGAGCGGGGGTCCGGGTACCGCGCCATGATCTGGGCGCAGTCGGCGGCGAGACGCGCGTGCGTCGCTGCGTCGTACCCGCCGCGCGTGCGCTGGACGCCGTCCCCGGCGCCACCGGTGTGGGTGTCGGTGGTCATCGGTCCACTCCTCCGAGAACAGGGTCGAGCGAGGCGACGGCGACGACCACGTCGGCGATCTGACCGCCCTCGCACATGATCGCCACAGCCTGCAGGTTGTTGAAGGACGGGTCACGGAAGTGCGCCCGGTAGGGGCGCGTCCCGCCGTCGGACACGAGGTGTGCACCGAGCTCGCCGCGCGGGTGCTCCACGGTCTGGAACACCTGGCCGGCCGGGACCCGGAAGCCCTCGGTGACCAGCTTGAAGTGGTGGATGAGCGCCTCCATCGAGGTGCCCATGATGTCCTTGATGTGGTCGGGCGAGTTGCCCATCCCGTCGGTCCCGATCGCGAGCTGTGCCGGCCAGGCGATCTTCTTGTCCGCGATCATGACCGGGTCGCCCGTGGTCTTCTCGAGGCGTTCGATGCACTGCTGGGCGATGCGCAACGACTGGTAGCACTCCTCGATACGCAGGACGACGCGTGCATAGCAGTCAGCGTCCGTCGACGTCGGGACGTCGAAGTCGTACGTCTCGTAGCCGCAGTACGGGCTCGCCTTGCGGACGTCGTACGGCAGACCCGCAGAGCGCAGGACCGGGCCGGTGATGCCGAGCGCCATGCACCCGGCGAGGTTGAGGTGCCCCGTCCCGACGAGCCGCGCCTTGAAGATGGGGTTGGCCAGCAGGAGGTCGGAGAGCTGCTTGATGTACTTGCGCACCTCGACCTCGACCCGCCGGAACTCTTCCGAGAGCCCCGAGGGGACGTCCTGGGCGACTCCGCCGGGGCGGACGAACGCGTGGTTCATCCGGAGGCCGGTGATCATCTCGAAGATCCGCAGGATCTCCTCGCGCGCCGTGAACGAGATGGTCATGACGGTCGTCGCGCCCATCTCGTTCCCGCCTGTGCCGAGGCAGACGAGGTGGCTCGCGATCCGGTTGAGCTCCATGAGCAGCACCCGGATGACCTGTGCGCGCTCAGGGACGTCGTCGGCGACGCCGAGGAGCCGCTCGACGCCGAGACAGAAGGCGGTCTCCTGGAAGAACGGCGCGAGGTAGTCCATGCGGGTGCAGAAGGTCACCCCCTGCGTCCACGTCCGGAACTCCATGTTCTTCTCGATGCCGGTGTGGAGGTA
This sequence comes from Sanguibacter antarcticus, assembly GCF_002564005.1. Taxonomy (NCBI): domain Bacteria; kingdom Bacillati; phylum Actinomycetota; class Actinomycetes; order Micrococcales; family Sanguibacteraceae; genus Sanguibacter; species Sanguibacter antarcticus. The sequence continues at coordinate 2,175,919 of NZ_PDJG01000001.1, forward strand.
GCCCACGCCGCAGCGCGCCTCGGTGACGGTCTCGCCGTCGATCTCGAGCATGAGCCGGAGCACCCCGTGGGTCGACGGGTGCTGCGGTCCCATGTTGACGACGATGCGCTCCTCGCCGAGCTCGGCGGCCTCGGCCGCGATCTCGTCCCAGTCGCCGCCGGACGCCTCGAAGCTCCGGACGTCCTCGTCGTCGAGCGGCGCACGCGTGGCACGTGGCGCTCGTCCTGCAGTGGTCGACGCGCTCATGAGTAGGACCTCCTCTGGTCCGCCGGCGGGATGGTCGCACCCTTGTACTCCACGGGGATCCCGCCGAGCGGGTAGTCCTTGCGCTGCGGGTGGCCCGGCCAGTCGTCGGGCATCTCGATGCGTGCGAGGGCAGGGTGGCCGTCGAAGACGATGCCGAAGAAGTCCCACGTCTCGCGCTCGTGCCAGTCGTTCGTCGGGTACACGGTCGTCGTCGACGGCACGTGCGGGTCCACGTCAGGGACCGAGACCTCGAGGCGCAGGCTGTGGCTGTGCGTCACCGAGGTGAGGTGGTAGACGGCGTGCAGCTCGCGACCGGTCTCGTGCGGGTAGTGCACGCCCGACACCCCGAGGCTCATCTCGAACCGCAGGTCCTGGTCGTCGCGCAGCGCCTGGCAGACCGCGACGAGGTGCTCGCGCGCCACGAACAGCGTGAGCTCGGAATGCTTGCTCGTCTCGAACGGTGGGTCGACGAGGACCGACTCGATCGCCGCGTCGAACGGCACCCCGGCCTCGGCGAGGACCTCGGCGAGCACGTCGACGGCCTCGTCGTACCAGCCACCGTACGGGCGGGGGCTGGAGCGCTTCATGACGACCTGGCGGGTCAGCCCGCCGTAGCCCGACGTGTCGCCGGAGCCGTGCGCGCCGAACATCCCGGTCCGCACCTCGACGACCTCGAGGGGCGCGCCCGTCGTGAAGACGCTCGGTTCGCTCCCGGCGCCGGTCGTCGCGGTGCTCTCGGCGAGGACGTCGCCTCCGGGCTCGACCGCGCTGCCCTGCGGCGTCGTGCTGTCCTGGTTCTCTGTGCTCACCGCAGGAGGCCCTTCATCGCCGACGTGGGTGTGGCCTCGAGCGCAGCAGCCTCGACGGCGCGCGCCATCTCCCGGCGGTTGGCGCCGAGCGGCTCGTTCTGGATCTGCTTGTGCAGCTCGAGGATCGCGTTGATGAGCATCTCCGGCCGCGGGGGGCACCCGGGCAGGTAGATGTCGACAGGCACGATGTGGTCGACGCCCTGGACGATCGCATAGTTGTTGAACATGCCGCCGCTCGACGCGCACACGCCCATGGACAGGACCCACTTGGGCTCGGGCATCTGGTCGTAGACCTGACGGACGACCGGCGCCATCTTCTGGCTGACACGACCAGCGACGATCATGAGGTCGGCCTGGCGCGGCGAGGCGCGGAAGACCTCCATGCCGAACCGAGAGAGGTCGAAGCGGCTCGCGCCTGCTGCCATCATCTCGATCGCGCAGCACGCGAGCCCGAAGGTCACCGGCCACAGCGATCCCTTGCGGAAGTACCCGGCGAGGTCTTCGACCGTTGTCAGGAGGAATCCTGAAGGAGCCTCTTCGATCCCCATGGTGTCAGTACCTTTCGTCGCGCGGTTCGACCGGGCAGCTGCTGCCCGGCACGGTGCTGTGGGCCGGCGTCACTCCCACTCGAACCCGCCTCTGCGCCACTCGTAGACGAACGGGACGGTGATGAGCGCGAGGAAGGCGAGCATCGCGACGAGGCCGAAGGTGGCGAGCGTCGCGAAGTCCACCGCCCACGGGTAGAGGAAGACGACCTCGATGTCGAAGATGATGAACGTCATCGCGACGAGGTAGTACTTCACCGGGAAACGGCCTCCGCCGGGCGCGAGCGGTGTCGGTTCGATGCCGCACTCGTAGGCGTCGAGCTTGGCGCGGTTGTAGCGCTTGGGCCCGATGATCGCGCTCGCGCCGACACCGCCGAGGGCGAGCACCAGGGCGATGCCCATGAGGACCAGGAGCGGGACGTAGGGATTGGTCATGCTTTGGGCACCACCCTCGTGAGCCCCGCGATGACGCGGTCGACGACGTCGCCACCGTGGGGTTCGTAGCAGTCGGACAGGAGCTTGACGACGAGCTTCATGATGAGCGGCTGCGGGAGACCGTAGCGCGTGCAGATCCGCATGACCTGGGGGTGCTCGATGAGCTTCACGAAGTAGCGGCCGAGCGTGTAGTAGCCGCCGAGCTCACGAGACATGATCTCTGGGTAGGTGGCGAGCGCACGCTCGCGCGCAGCGTCGGTGGTCCGGGACCGCGCCTGGGCGATCGTGTCGGCGGCGACCCTGCCTGCCTGCATCGCGTAGGCGATTCCCTCACCGTTGAACGGGCTCACCATGCCGCCCGAGTCGCCGACGAGCATCATCCCTCGTGTGTACAGCGGCTTGCGGTTGAAAGCCATGGGGAGCGCTGCGCCGCGCACCGGGCCGATCTGGTTCTCGGGAGTGAAATCCCACTCCTCGGGAGTGTTCGCCATCCACTGCGCGAAGAGGCTCTTGTAGTCGATCTTCGTCGCGGCTGCGGTCGAGGACACCGATCCGAGACCGACGTTGACGGTGCCGTCGCCGAGCGCGAAGATCCAGCCGTAGCCCGGCAGGAGGTTCGACCTCCCTGGGACGCCGTCCCAGAGCTCGAGCTGGGACTCCATCCACGGGTCGTCGTGCCGAGGGCTGGTGAAGTAGGTGCGTACCGCGACACCCATCGGCCGCTTGAGCGACTTCTCGATGCCGAGCGCGATGGCCATGCGCGCCGAGACCCCGTCGGCGGCGATGACCACCGGGGCACGGTAGGTGGTCTCGTCGCCGGCGCGTCGTCCGGCCTCGTCGACGGGACGAGCCCTCACTCCGACCACGCGGCCGGTGCGCTCGTCGAGCAGCGGGCCCGTGACGTTGGTACGTTCCATGAGCTTGGCGCCGGTGCTGCGGGCGTGCTCGGCGAGCGTCTGGTCGAGGTTCATCCGTGAGCGCGCGAGACCGTACGAGGGGTAGGCCTTGAGCTCGGGCCAGGGGAACTCGAAGGAGCGTCCACCAGCGACCGCCCGAAGACCGATGTTGCGGATCCAGCCGTCTTCTTCGCGGATCGGGACGCCCATGCGGACCATCTCGCCGACAGCGCGCGGGGTGAGTCCGTCACCGCAGATCTTGTCCCGGGGGAACGAGGACTTCTCGAGGAGGAGGACGTCGAGCCCGGCGGCAGCACAGTAGTGGGCAGCGGTCGCCCCAGCGGGGCCCGCTCCCACGACGATGACATCAGCGTCATCGGTCCTGTTCAGTCTCATGTCTCCGCCTGTCCACGACCTGCCTGACGTTCTTGCACGATCCCGGTGTCGTGGCCGGTCCTCAGGCTCGGACGCGCGCCAAGATCGCCGCATTTGTGAAGCGCGTCACAAACACTATGGTCACTCTAGTCATGCTCGCCGGAACTGTCTGCTAAGGCTTCCCTTGGTTCAAAGACACGAATCAATAACGACGCACCGCAGATCCCGTGCGAGAGGAACCCGCCACACCCGGACTATCCTAAACGTTTAGGTCGTTTTGGTCCGGATTGATCCCGGTCTACGGTGGGCCTCGACGACACGGCGGTCGGACCCGACCTGCCTTCGATTCCGGGAAGCTTCCCAGAGTGGAGACAACGCATGATCAGCACCACCAGGCGCACAGCAGCGCTCTCAGCGATCGCGGTCGCGCTCACAGGCCTCGGCGCCGTCGCGACGTCGACGTCAGCCGCAGCAGCAACCGGTTGCGAGGTCGACTACTCCATCACCGGTCAGTGGAACGGGCAGTACCAGGGCAGCGTCACCGTGAAGAACCTCGGCGCCCCGGTCACCGACTGGACCGTCGGCTGGACCTTCGCTGACGGCCAGAAGGTCAACCAGCTCTGGAACGGCGTCTCGAGCCAGTCCGGAACAGCGGTCTCCGTCACGAACGCCCCGTACAACGGTTCGCTCGCCACCGGAGCGAGCACAGCGTTCGGCTTCATCGGAACCTGGAGCGGGACGAACTCCGAGCCCACGTCCTTCACCCTCAACGGGACGACCTGCACGGGCACGACCACCCCCGGGACAACCCCGACCACGGAGCCCACCGCGACGCCGACCCCGACGACGGAGCCCACCGCGACGCCGACCACGACCCCGACGACGGAGCCCACCGCGACGCCGACCACGACCCCGACCACGAGCGGACTCTTCGCCAACACCGACACCCAGGCGTACACGGCCTGGTCCGCTGCGAGCGGCGCCGACAAGGCGCTCCTCGCGAAGATCGCGCTCACGCCGCAGTCCATCTGGATCGGTGACTGGACGAGCGCTTCAGGCGCGAAGGACTCCGTCGCCACCTACACCGGCAACGCAGCAGCCGCCGGCAAGACCGGCACCCTGGTCATCTACGCCATCCCCGGCCGCGACTGCGGCAACTACTCCGGTGGCGGCGTCGCTACCAGCGAGTACGCGTCGTGGATCGACACCGTCGCCTCCGGCATCAAGGGCGAGCCCTTCATCGTCCTCGAGCCCGACGCGCTCGCGCAGCTCGGTGACTGCGAGGGTCAGGGCGACCGCGTGGGCTACCTCAAGTACGCCGCCCAGAAGCTCTCTGAAGCCGGTGGACGCGTCTACCTCGACGTCGGTCACTCCGGCTGGCTGACCGCGAGCACCGCAGCGGACCGTCTCAAGCAGATCGGCTTCGACTACGCCGAGGGCTTCGCGCTCAACACGTCGAACTACCAGACGACAGCCGACTCCCGCGCCTACGGTGAGTCGATCTCTGCCGCAGTCGGCGGAAAGCCGTTCGTCATCGACACGTCGCGCAACGGCAACGGGTCCAACGGCGAATGGTGCAACCCGCGCGGCCGCGCGCTCGGAGAGCAGCCGAGCCTCGTCTCCGACGGAACCCACCTCGCCGCGATGCTCTGGGTCAAGCTGCCCGGTGAGAGCGACGGATCCTGCAACGGCGGCCCGTCGGCCGGTGCATGGTGGCAGGAGATCGCCCTCGAGATGGCTGGCAACGCCAGCTGGTGACAGCACGGTAAGACACGCAGCACGGTAGAGAGCGGCGCCCCCGTCCACGGACGGGGGCGCCTCTCTGTTCATGGCCTGGCGTGCAGCGTTCATGGCCTGGCGTGCAGCACTGATCGGCCGAGGCCGTCTCCTGCTCTCAGACCGGTCGTGTCCCGCGGTGCAGCGCGACGATCCCACCGGTGAGGTTGCGGAACCCGACCTTCCCCCAGCCTGCCTGGAGGAGGAGCCGGCCCAGCTCCTGCTGGTCGGGCCACGCCCGGATGGACTCCGCCAGGTACTGGTACGAGCCGGCGTCCTTGGTCACGGCACCGGCCACCTTCGGCAGCGCGCGCATGAGGTACTCGGTGTAGACGGTCCGGAAGGGCGCCCACGTGGGCTGCGAGAACTCGCAGATGACGATGCGGCCACCCGGGCGGACCACCCGCAGCATCTCGCGCAGCGCGCCGACCGTGTCGACGACGTTGCGCAGCCCGAACGAGATGGTCACCGCGTCGAAGGATCCGTCGGCGAACGGCAGCCGGGTCGCGTCGCCTGCGGTGAAGGGCAGGTCCGGACGGCGTTCCTTGCCCACAGCGAGCATCCCGAACGAGAAGTCGCACGGCACGACGCGGGCACCCGCGTCGACGAACGGCTCGCTCGACGTCCCTGTGCCGGCCGCGAGGTCGAGGATGGTCTCGCCCTCCTGAGCACGCACGGCGCGCACCGTCGCCCGGCGCCAGTAGCGGTCCTGCCCCATCGAGATGAGATCGTTCGTGAGGTCGTAGTGGCGCGCGATGCCGTCGAACATCGACGCGACCTCAGTGGGCTTCTTCTCCAGGCTGGCACGTGACATGCGTCAATGTTCTCACTCCGCGGCGATGTCAACGCTGGCCCCGTCGTACGCTTGGAGGCGATGAGCTCCCAGCCGGATGCCGCGTTCCCGGGCGTCACACCACCACCCGCCTCGGCGACCCTCATGGTCCGCACCACCCGGATCGACGACCTGCCGCAGGACCCGGGGGCGCTCCTCCGGCTCCTGCCCGCCGAGGGCGCTCTCGCCTGGGTGCGCCGCGGCGACGGTCTCGCAGCCTGGGGCGAGGTGGCTCGGATCGAGACGTCCGGTGCCGCGCGCTTCGCTGACGCGGAGCGTGCCTGGGCCACGATGCGCTCCCGTGCGATCGTGCGCGACGAGATCGGGCTCCCCGGCACAGGCCCTGTCGCGTTCGGCTCCTTCGCGTTCGACGAGTCGTCGAGCGCCGGCGGGACGCTCGTCGTCCCGCGCGTCGTCGTCGGCCGGCGAGGACCGGTCGCGTGGATCACCACGCTCTCGACCGTCGACACCGTCCCGATGCTCGGCCCCGTCCCGACCCTCGACGCTCTGCGCGGCGACGACCCGGCCGTGACCTCTCCCGGCACGGTCACGTACTCCCCCGGCGCCGTCGAGGACGACGACTGGACGGCCGCCGTCGAGGAGGCCGTCGCCCGGATCCGCGCAGGCCGCCTGGACAAGGTCGTCATGGCTCGTGACGTCGTCGCCCGCACCGAGCACCCCATCGACGCGCGATGGCTGCTCACCCGCCTCGCCGACGAGTACGAGAGCTGCTGGACGTTCTGCGTCGACGGCATGGTGGGCGCCACGCCCGAGCTGCTCGTCCGGAGCGAGAAGGGCCTCGTGACCTCTCGCGTGCTGGCCGGCACCATCCGTCGGACGGGTGGAGAGGACGCAGACCTCGCCCGCGCGGCCGCGCTCGCGCACTCCTCCAAGGACCTCGAGGAGCACGAGTACGCGGTGACCTCGGTCGCCGAGGCGCTCCGGCCGTTCTGCCAGTCGCTCAACGTGCCCGAGACACCGTTCGTCCTCCACCTGCCGAACGTCCTGCACCTCGCCAGCGACGTCACCGGTGTGCTGTGCACAGCGACGGAGAGCGGTCACACGCCGTCGAGCCTCAGCCTCGCGGAGGCGCTCCACCCGACGGCCGCGGTGTGCGGAACCCCGACCGCCGCTGCGAACGACCTCATCCGCGAGATCGAGGGCCTGGACCGTGCCCGCTACGCAGGCCCGGTCGGTTGGCTCGGCGGAGACGGAGACGGCGAGTGGGGCATCGCCCTGCGCTCCGGGGCTCTCGACCCCGACGACCCGCACCGCATCCGGCTCTTCGCCGGCTGCGGGGTCGTCGCGGCCTCCGAGCCCGGAGCAGAGCTCGCCGAGACCGAGGCAAAGCTCGAACCGATGCGCCACGCGCTCGGCTGACACCGAGCGGCACCACAGCGGATACGACGACGGCCGACGCTCGAGGAGCGTCGGCCGTCGTCGTGCCTCACGAGGTCCCAGGGGGGGCGGAATCTCTGAGGAGCTGTGTCAGCGCTGGCCCGGGAAGAGCCCGCCGAAGTCAGGGATGTTGCTCGGGCTGTCGGGCTCGCCGCTGCCTGTTCCGGGGTCGGTGCCGGAGTCAGTACCTGGGTCGGTCGACTCCTCGGGCGCCGGCGTCGTGCTCGTCGCGTCCTCCGCCTTGGTCGCCAGCGTCACGGTCACGTCGAGCGCCTCGCCGTCACGGACGATGGTGAGCGTCACCTCGGTGTCGGCCGGCAGCGCGCGCACGAATCCGGTGAGGGACTCCGCGCCCGTGACCGGGGCGCCGTCGATCGCGACGATCACGTCGTCGACCTGCACGTTCGCCTCGGACGCCGGAGACGACTCCGAGACCTCCTTGACGACCGCTCCCTGGCGCGTCGTCCCGTCAGCGGTGCCCGTCCCGTCGGTCAGGCTCACACCGAGGAACGCGTGCTCTGCCACGCCGTCCTCGATGAGCTGCTCGCCGATGTGCTGGGCGAGGTTCGCAGGGATGGCGAAGCCCAGACCGATCGAGCCGCTCTGGCTCTCGCCCGAGGACAGCGTCGCGATCGACGAGGTGATGCCGATGACCTCGCCGCTCGCGTTGAAGAGCGGGCCGCCGCTGTTGCCGGGGTTGATCGCGGCGTCGATCTGCAGGGCGTTCGTCACGACGGAGGTACCGGTCCCCGAGGTCGTGGCGGTGCTCACCGGGCGGTCGATCGCCGAGACGATGCCCGTCGTCGCGGTGTTCGCCAGGCCGAGCGGGTTGCCCATAGCCATGACAGGCTCGCCGACGACGACGTCGTCGGAGTCGGCCAGCACGGCGGACTGCAGGTCGTCCGGCGGGTCGACGAGCTGGACGACAGCCAGGTCGGTCGCGGGGTCGAGGCCGGTGATCGTCGCCTCGTAGATCCGTCCGTCGCTCAGCGTGACCTGGACGGTGTCGTCGTTGGCGCCCTCGACGACGTGGTTGTTCGTGAGGATGTGACCGTCGCTGTCGATGACGACGCCGGACCCTTCCCCGGACCCTGACTCGGTGGTCACCTGGATAGACACGACAGCCGGAGAGACCGCCGACGAGACGGCCTGCCAGTCGGGGTTCGTCTCGGTCGAGGAGGCCACGGGGACGTTGACCGAAGAGTCGGACGCCTGGCCGAGCGTCCCGAACACCGTCGACCGGGAGGTCCCTGCGGTCGTGCTCTCGTCGCCCAGCTGCCCGGTGAGGGCCGCGGTTCCCAGGCTCGCTAGCACCGCAGCAGCGACAGCGGTGGCAGCGACGGGCAGGAAGAGACGACGACGGCGCACCTGCACCGTGCCGGTCGGCTGCGGCGGTCCGGCCTGCCAGTACGCGGCTGCACCGCCGGCAGCGGGGCCGCCCGGAGGAGGGCCGCCGGCGAAAGAACCCGCGACCGGGGCGGCGGGCTCTGCAGGTGCGGCGTACGCTGCCGGCCCGGCCGGTGCAGCTGGTGCGGCCGGTGCAGCTGGTGCGGCCTCGTGCCAGGCGCTCGGCGGCGACGGGACTGGTCCCGGGGCGTACGGGTTCGTGCTGGGGATGTGCTGGGTCTCGTTCTCGTTCGGTGTGGTCATCGGGGATCACCCTCCTTCGGCTGAGACCTACTCAACACCCGGCGGCTGGGACAGTCCTTGGGCTTTGCTGGGGATTTGCTGCGAGTTCTGGGACACCGGCGTGCTCAGAGCGCCTCGACGACTGCCGCCGCGAGGTCCTGAGCGCTGTGGTGACGGCTGGCCCTCTCGACCCGGACCTCGACGACGCTCACCCCGCGCGGCGGGTTCGCCAGCATGTTCTCCAGCTGCTCGGCGCTGCCGACGAGGTCGTGCTGCACCCCGTACCCGGCGCACAGCGAGCCCAGGTCGGCACCGTGCGGAGTGGCGAAGACCCGCTCGAAGAGGGCCTGGTCCTGGGTCCGGCCGTGCTCGAGGGTCGCGAAGATGGAGCCTCCGTCGTCGTTGACGACGACGATCTGCACGTCTGCCGTCGGCTCGGACGGCCCGACGAGCAGACCGCCCGCGTCGTGGAGGAACGTGAGGTCGCCGACGAGCGCGCGGACCGTCGGGCCGGATCCGGTGCGTTCCGCCGTGGCCCGCGGGTCCTGGAGACCCAGCGCGACGCCGAGGACGGTCGAGAGCGTGCCGTCGATCCCGGCGAGGCCGCGGTTCGCCACGACCACCGGCGGCTCGGCCCAGCGCGCGACGAGGTCGAGGTCGCGGACCGGGTTGCTCGATCCGATGACGAGCACGTCGTCGGGCTGAGACACCCGGGCGACCATGGCGGCCACCTGGAGCGCATCGAGCGGACGGACCGCACCGCCGACACCGTCAGCGCTGTCATCGCCGTCCGCGCCGCACGCGACGGACCGGTCGACCACCTCGGCGGCCATGGCCGACGCCGACTGCCACGTGCGCAACCACGCGTCCGGTCCGGACTGACCACCCGCGCCGCCGTCAGTCTGGCCGGCGACGAGCCACGCCGGCGGCACGTCGGCCAGGACGTGGGCTGCGCCGCGTGCTGCGTCGGGCCACTGGCCCGCGCCGGGCGCGACGACCACGACCCGCACGTCGGGCCGCGCGAGCAAGGACTGGACCGGCCGCGAGAGGGTGGGACGACCGAAGACCGCAACCTGCCGGACGGCACCAACGAGGGCTGGCGAGCCGAGCACGAGCCGGTGCGCAGCGACGAGGTTGGGACCGCCTGCAGAGCCGGACGAGGCCTCCGCGAGCAGAGGCCAGCCACGGGACTCGGCTACCGCCCGCGCAACGGCACCGGCGCTGTCCCCCGCGACGACGACGGTCGCGGTCACGTCCGCGACGCCGTCAGGGTCGAGGACCGTGCCGACGACCGTCGGAGCGACCGCGACGAGGCCGCCCGGCATCGGCTGCTCGCCCTGCGGTGCGGCCGGAGCAGAGAGCTCCGCGAGCTCGGCGCTGGTCGGGGCGAGCGGCTCCCGGTAGGCGAGGTTGAGATGAACAGGCCCTGGGACGCGGGTGCGCGCACCCGAGGCGGCAGCGACCGCGCGGCTCACGACCGCCCGCAGGTCCTGGAGCTCGCCAGGCCGCCCGGTCGGCGCAGGGACGTCGACGCCGAGGCGGACAGCACCGGCGAAGATCCCCACCTGGTCCGCGGTCTGGTTCGCCCCCGTGCCGCGCAGCTCGTGCGGGCGGTCGGCTGTGAGGACGAGCAGAGGGACCCCGGCGTGGTGCGCCTCGAGCACCGCGGGGTGGAGGTTGGCCACAGCCGTGCCGGACGTCGTGACGACGGCCACCGGCGGAGCGAGGCGCGACGGGTCCGCAGACCGCGCGACGCGTGCCTGCCCGGCCCGAGCCAGACCGAGGGCGAGGAAGCCCGCGTCGCGTTCGTCGATCCGCACGTGGAGGCGGATGCCACCGCTGGAGCCCGTGCCGTCACCGCTCGGCTCGCCCGGTGCAGGCGCCCAGGCCATCGCCGCGAACGCGTACGCGAGCGGTGCGCTGCGCGACCCGGGAGCGAGCACCACGTCGCGCACCCCCAGCAGGTCCAGGGCCTGGACGAGCGCGTGGGCCCCGGCGATCGACGGCGAGAACGTCATGAGGTGCGTCCCTCGCTCAGGGCACGGACCCGGTCCACCCGCTCGATCCACGCTCGCGCCCTGTCCGGCGCGAGCCGCCGGGCATCGGTGCGGTCGAGGCACGCCGCGTCGGGCGCAGGTCGCCGGACCGCCAGCATGCCGTCGACCGGGAGGAGCGGGTCAGGGACGACGTCGTGCACGAGGAGCTGGGCCGTCGCGAGGCCGCACGCGTACGGGAGCGCGGGGAGCGCGGCCGCGAGCGCGAGCCCGGCGGCGAGCCCGACGGAGGACTCGAGCGCCGACGAGACGACGACCGGCAGCCCGACCTCCTCGGCGAGACGCAGGCAGGCGCGGACGCCGCCGAGCGGCTGGACCTTGAGCACGACGATGTCGGCAGCAGCGGCCCGCACGACGGCGAAGGGATCTTCCGCCCGCCGGATGGACTCGTCTGCGGCGACGAGCACGTCGGTCCGTCGGCGTACCGCGGCGAGCCCGGCGACGTCGGGGCACGGCTGCTCGACGTACTCGAGGCCGCCGGCGGCGCGGTCGAGACGCGTCAGCCGTGCGACCGCCGTGTCGGCGTCCCAGGCGCCGTTCGCGTCGATGCGGACATGACCCGTGGGTCCGAGCGCGTCGCGCACCGCCTCGAGGCGGGCGATCTCGTCGCCGATGCTCTGGCCGCGTTCGCCGACCTTGACCTTGGCGGTGCGGCACCCTCCGGAGGCACGGACGATCGCGTGCGCCTGCTCTGGTCCTGTCGCTGGGACGGTGACGTTCACGGGCACGTGGGTGCGCAGGGGGTCGGGCCACCCTGTCTCGGCGGCCTCGACGGTGGCTGCCCACCAGGCGGCGGCCTCGGCGTCGTCGTACTCCCAGAACGGTGAGAACTCCGCCCACCCTGCAGGGCCGTCGACGAGCACGCCCTCACGGACGTCGAGGCCGCGGAAGCGGGTGGTCAGGGGTGTGGAGTAGACGTGCACGCCCCCAGGTTAGGCGCTGGTGCCCTCGGGCAGCAGCACGTGGAGCAGCACGGTGGCTGCGCGGCGCCGGATGTCGTGCCCCTCGCTGAGCGCGGAGACCGCAGCCCCGTCGACGAGCGCCACGACGAGCTCGGGAGAGAGCGTGAGACCGAGCGTGGCGAGCAGCTCCCCGACGGCGGTGTCGAGCCCGGCGCGCCCTGCTGCGTAGGCCGCTGCGAGCGCACGGCTCCGGCCTGCGGAGACGAGGTGCTCGTAGTGGCCACGGACGGCTGTCTCGTCTCCCTCGGGCAGGACCGCGTCGGCGAGGGTGCGCGCGTGCTCGTCGACCGTGCTGGGCCCGGCGACCGTGGCGGCGACGGACTGCGCGTGCAGGGCCCACTGCTGGGCCAGTCGTTCGCCGGCCGCGCCGACCAGGTCGTCCAGGGAGGCGAAGTAGTAGGTGGTCGCCGCGAGCGGGACCTCGGCGCGGGCGGCGATGCCACGGTGCGTCACGGCCGCTGGGCCGACCTCGAGCACGAGCGCGGCGGCGGCAGCGACGATCGCGTCTCGGCGCGCGACTCCTCTGGTCTGGCGGCGTGGTGGTGGGTGCACGCTGTCGACGCTAGCCGTGGGATGTGTACTGGGTGTTTCAGGAACGTTCGTGCCATCTCTGGCGTCGCCTACTGTGGAGCGGTGAGCGAGATCCCCACCTCAGTGTCCGAGACCTTCGATCCTCGACGATGGCGCACGGTCGCCGGCTTCGAGGAGCTGACCGACATCACGTACCACCGTGGGGTCGCCAGGCCCGACGACGAGTCGGCTGACGCGTCGGCTCCCGAGCGGGACCTCCCGGTCGTGCGCATCGCGTTCGACCGCCCGGAGGTGCGCAACGCCTTCCGCCCGCACACCGTGGACGAGCTGCACCGCGTCATGGACCACGCCCGGATGACGTCTGACGTGGCGGCGGTCATCCTCACCGGGAACGGTCCGAGCGCCAAGGACGGCGGCTGGGCGTTCTGCTCTGGCGGCGACCAGCGGATCCGTGGACGCGACGGGTATCGGTACACGACCGACGACGCGTCGGGCCGGGCTGCCGAGACTGCCGACCACATCGATCCGGCGCAGGCTGGGCGGCTGCACATCCTCGAGGTGCAGCGGCTCATGCGGACCATGCCGAAGGTCGTCATCGCTGTCGTGAACGGGTGGGCGGCCGGTGGCGGGCACTCCTTGCACGTCGTGGCGGACCTCTCCGTCGCGAGCCGTCAGCACGCACGGTTCAAGCAGACGGACGCCGACGTCGGCTCGTTCGACGCCGGGTACGGCTCGGCGCTCTTCGCACGCCAGGTGGGTCAGAAGCGCGCGCGCGAGGTCTTCTTCCTCGCGCGGGAGTACTCGGCCGAGGACGCGTACTCGTGGGGTGCGGTCAACGAGGTGGCTGACCACGCGGACCTCGAAGACCTGGCCCTCGAGTATGCGCGGACGATCGCGACGAAGTCCCCGCAGGCGATCCGGATGCTCAAGTTCGCGTTCAACCTCGCCGACGACGGCCTCGCCGGGCAGCAGGTCTTCGCCGGCGAGGCGACGCGTCTGGCGTACATGACGGACGAGGCGGTCGAGGGCAGGGACGCGTTCCTCGAGCGCCGGGCGCCCGACTGGTCCGCGTTCCCCTACTACTTCTGACGCCCGGCCCTGGGGCTCAGGTGCTCGAGAGCAGCCCGGCCATGAACTCGACGAGGTCGCGGCTGAGGTACGCAGCGCCGAGCCCGAGCCCGACGAGCCCGGCGAGGGACAGGAGCAGGGGGACGACCGACGCGGCACGGCTGGGCTTGCCGCCGCGGTCGCTCGGCCCTGCCGAGCGGCTCACGACGCGTCCTGACCGGACGACGCGCAGCCCAGAGGCGACGAGAGTGGCCCCGAACCGGGACCGGACGTTCGGGACTGGCAGACGGGCGTGCGGGTGAGAGAGAACGACCATGGTTCAACAGTGCCCTCTCGAGGGCGTTCTGCACGTCGGGCCCGAGGATGGGACCGAACCGTGACCTGGTCCGACGACAGGAGGAGACGCTGGTCCGCGCGTCCACCCACAGGAGGAGTCATCAGCTCGTCGAGAACGAGCCGGTCGTGTTGGGGACGAGCTCGACCCACGTCTGACCGGGCGCCAGGGTGACCGGGCTCCCGTCGGCCGCGGTGAGCACGAACGGGGACGAGGCGTCTGTCTTGCTCCACGTCGCTTCCACCGACCTTCCCCCTGATGCGACGAGAGCGGTGCCGCTCCCGATGACCTCGGACTCGGGGACCGGCGAGCCGGCAGGATCGACCGTCCCCGTGTCGTACATGGCTACGTTCATGACGACGACGTTCTTCGCGGAGAACCGTGCGCCGGTCGACGAGACCGCGGCCGTCCCTGCCTCGGCGCGCTGGAAGGTCCCCGACGCCGCGTCCCACGTCCACGACGGGTGGCTGTAGGCAGACATGGTGATGGAGATCGCGTTCGTCGGTGCGCCGGACGCTGCGGCGCTCGCCTGCGCCTCGTCCCGCGCGAACACGAACTCGGGCGCGGGCGCTGCGGAGTGCTCAGCGTCCGCTTGAGCCAGGAACGTCGAGGGAGTCCCGAAGACGTTGTGCGGGGCCACGCGGGACGACGTCCGGTAGAAGCCTGAGGCGCCCGCGTCGTGGCTCACGACCTGGAGGCCTACCTCGCTCACGGAGCTGACGAAGATCGGCTGCCCGCCGGAGAAGACCAGGAGCCCGCCCAGCGGCGCGATGATGTTCGAGTCCATCGGGCGGACGGACCGGATCGGTCCGACCTCCTCGGGGACCTGCGAGTGGTAGACCGCGATGTAGCGCGTGATGCCGCCCTCGACCATCTCCTCCCACACGACGTCGGCCTGCTCCAAGCCTGTCTGGGGTCGAGCGTCCTTCGAGTTCTCGATCTTCACGGCGACGGCCGGGCGGGTGGCGACGTCGGTCGCCTCGACGCCGGTAAGCGGCCACGTGAGCGGGAGGGCAGGCTCGGGCGGTGCGACCTTGTTCGCGGTCGCGGCCGGGGTCACCTCGATCGTCGGGGTGGGGACGGGCTGCTCTGGGTCGTCGGAGCACCCGGCGAGCACGAGCGCGGCTGCACACAGTCCGGCGGCCACGACGTTCCGTGCGGCACGCGGCGGACGAGCGCCTCGCTGCGCGCGGGAAGGGGTCGGCACGGGTGTCTCCTCAGATCGTCAGCGGCCCCGGGGTCGGTCACCGGGACGGGTTCGTGAAACCCACACTATGGGCGCGCCTAGTCTGAAACCGTGATTGCCACATCGGAGCGGCACAGCGCGCCGCGAGACCTCGATCTGTCCGCGCACGGCCGACGCACCCTGGACGAGCTCGTCTCCGGGGTCCACGACGTCCTCTCCGTGCCGTCCGGGACACCCGGACCGTGCGTCCTCGTCGCGACCTCAGGATCGACCGGTGAGCCCCGCCGGGTGCGCCTTCCTGGGCATGCGCTGCGTGCCTCCGGCGAGGCCACGGCAGCCCGGCTCGGCGGTCACGGGCAGTGGCTCCTCGCCCTGCCGACCGAGCATGTCGCGGGCCTCCAGGTGGTCGCCCGCTCGGTCCTCGCCGGCACGTCTGCGGTCATCCTCCCGCTCGCCGGAGGGTTCCGTTCCCGGGCGTTTTCCGCGGCGTCTCGCGGTTTGACGGGGCCGCGCCGCTACACGGCGCTGGTCCCGACCCAGCTCCACAGGGTCCTCGAGGACGCCGCGTCCGGTGACGACGCGGGCCTCGTCGCAGCCCGGACCTTCGACGCCGTCCTCGTCGGTGGTGCGGCCACCTCACCGGCCCTCCTGGACGCTGCCCGGACCGCCGGCATCAGGGTCGTCACGACCTACGGCATGAGCGAGACCGCGGGCGGGTGCGTCTACGACGGCACCCCGCTCGACGGGGTCGACGTCGAGGTCCGCGACGGCCGCATCGAGCTCTCCGGACCGGTCCTCGCCGACGGGTACGACGGCGACGACGAGGCGACGGATGCAGTATTTTTCACCCGGTCTGGTCGGCGGTGGTTCCGGACGAACGACGTCGGCGAGATGACGGTCACCCCCGACGGGAGCCCCTCCCTGCGTGTCCTCGGCCGGGCCGACGACACGCTCGTCTCCGGCGGGGTCAACGTCTCCCCCGCAGCGGTGGAGTCTCTCCTCGTGGGGTGGGGTCCGCTGCGGGACGTGTGCGTCGTCGGCGTTCCCGACGAGGTCTGGGGCACACGGGTCGTGGCCGTGGCCACCCTCGCCTCCGGTGCCGACCCGGTCGACGTCCTCCCGCAGGTGCGTGCCCGCGTCACCGATACGCTAGGGGCTCCCGCCGCGCCGCGAGAGATCGTCCTCGTCGGCGAGCTCCCGCTCCGGGGACCGGGAAAGGTCGACCGCAGGGCCACGACCGAGCTCGCGGCACGACACCTCGCCACCGAGCACTGACCGATGCACAGCACTGCTGCAGAACGCTAGAACGGAGCTTCATGGCCACGTCATCCGAGTGGTTCGCCGGCGCACGACCCCGGACCCTGCCCGCTGCGGCGACCCCGGTGCTCGTCGGCACCGGAGCCGCCGCCCAGATCGACGGCGTCGACCCCGTGCTCGCGGTCCTCGCCCTCGTCGTCGCCCTCGCCCTGCAGATCGGCGTCAACTATGCCAACGACTACTCCGACGGTGTCCGTGGCACGGACCTCGACCGGGTCGGGCCCCTCCGCCTGACCGCCTCGGGAACCGCCCCGGCGCGCTCGGTGAAGATCGCGGCCTTCGTCGCGTTCGGTGTCGGCTCGGTCGCGGGCATCGCGCTCGTGGCGCTCTGCGGCCACTGGTGGCTGCTTGCCGTGGGTGTGCTGTCGATCGCTGCCGGGTGGTACTACACCGGCGGCAAGCACCCGTACGGTTACCTCGGTCTCGGCGAGGTCGGCGTCTTCGTCTTCTTCGGTCTCGTAGCCGTCCTCGGGACGACGTACACGCAGACGGACCAGGTCACCGCCGCGTCGGTGCTCGGAGCCGTCTCGGTCGGCCTGCTCGCCTGCGCCATCCTCATGGCGAACAACATCCGTGACATCCCGACCGACGCCGTCGTCGGCAAGCGCACCCTCGCGGTCCGGCTGGGCGACCGCCGTGCCCGGCACACGTACGTCGCGATGATCTGGCTCCCGCTCCTGCTCGGAGCGTTGTCCGCGTTCGCGAACCCCTGGGCCGTCATCGTCCTCCTGCTCGTGCCGCCCGCGGCGCTCCTGAGCATCCCGGTGCTCGCCGGTGCTCGCGGAAAGCTGCTCGTCCCGGTCCTCGCCGCGACAGGGATGTACGAGCTCGGTTTCGGGGCGCTACTCGCGCTCGGGCTCGCCATCTGACGTCGTCGCGACAGGCTTCTGCGGGGTCGCGTGCGTGGGCTTCTCCAGGTCTGCGGGCAGAGGGGACGGACCGGCAGCGGCTCCGTCGATACGTGCGTCCTCGGCGGCGGCGTCGTCTTCGATGCCCCGGCTGAACCGTTCGCCGCCGGCGGCACGACGTGCGCGACGCTCCGCGATCTCGACGGCAGCAGACTCTCGCGGACCGCCGAGGAGGATGTAGGAGACCATGAGCGCCAGCAGCGCTGCGACCACCACCAGCTGGATCGACCGCATCCCCACCTGGTAGAGAACCACGGCGATCACGACGAGCAGCGCGAGTCGCAGGACGGAGTATCTCAGCAGGGCCACGCTCTCAGGGTAAACGCTTAGGGTGGGTAGATGTCCCGCGTCCTAGCAGTCCTCGCCGCCTTCGGCCTTCTCGTCTATGCCTTCTCCGACTTCGCCAGCAGCGATGCTGAGGACCGTGGTGACATCCCCCGCTGGCTGTGGCTCGTCATCATCGTGATCCTCCCCTACTTCGGTCCTCTCGCCTGGATCGCCTTCAGCCGGTCGCGCCGCGCTCAGGCGGCTCGCGAGCAGAGCGGCCAGGCCCGTGGGCGCGGCGCAGCCTCACAGCGGCGGACGCGACGGCGCGCGACCGGCCCCGTCGCCCCGGACGACGACCCGGACTTCTTGTGGCGGCTCGCCCAGGAGCAGCACCGTCAGGCACGAGACGAGCAGAGCAAGAACGCCACAGGAGCAAGCGGCACAGCAGGCGGCACGCAGTCAGCCGGACCGACCGGCGCAACCGGTGACGGTCTCGCGGACGGACCGACCGATGACCTCCACGACGACCTCCGCAAGGACGACACACGGGACGACGAGACACCCGCCTGACACGGAGGGCGCCCAGGTCACCCTGGGCGCCCTCGGCAGCAGATCGGTGGTCCGTCGGACGGTCGGGCTCAGACGGTCGGGCTCAGATGGTCGGGCGCTTGACGCCCGAGTACGAGTGGAGCCCGCTGAAGAGGATGTTCACCGCAGTGAAGTTGAAGATCACGCACCCGTACCCGACGAGCACGAAGTAGGCGGCGCGTCGTCCTGACCAGCCGCGCGTCGTCCGGGCGTGCAGGTAGGCCGCGTAGACGACCCACACGACGAAGCTCCAGACCTCCTTGGGGTCCCAGCCCCACGGACGGCCCCACGCGCCGTCAGCCCAGATCGCTCCGCCGATGATGGTGAACGTCCACAGGACGAACCCCACGGCGTTGATGCGGAAGCTCATCGCCTCGAGAGCGACCGGTGTCGGGATCGTGTCGAGGAAGCGCCAGTTCATGACCTTCCACGCAGCGACGTTACGGCCGCGCACGACAGTCCCCTGCCCGTGCAGGAGCGTCGAGCCGTTGTCCCGAGAGTCGCGCAACAGCTGGAGCGCGCTCATCGCGAACGCGACCGTGAACACCCCGGTCGCGGCGACGGCGACGCCGACGTGGATGACGAGCCAGTAGTCCTGGAGCGCGGGCTGGAGACCGTCTGCCTCGACGTGCAGCCCGTTGATCGCGATCATGAGGAACGTCACGACGATGAACGAGACGATGACACCGAGGAACCGGACGTCGCGCCACAGCTGCAGCACGAGGAAGAGCCCCGCGGCGACGAAGGTGCCGGTGAGCCAGAACTCGTACATGTTCGCCCACGGGACGTGCCCCGCGGCGAGGCCACGCAGCACCACGGCGACGAGGTGGATCGCGAACCCGGCCCACATGGTCGACATCGCGATCCCGAGCGCCTTGGACGACCGCGGTGCGTCGAGGACGGCGACCGAGCCCCCGGGCGACTCCGGTGAGCCGCCGGACTCCGCCGTCGATGCGCGTTCTTTGGCTTTGCGCTGCCCGACGGCGTCGGTGGCGTGCGCGAGGTCGGTCGCGAAAGCGACCATCGCGATCGTGTACGCGGTCGCGGCTCCCCAGACGAGGGTGTCGCTGATCTCACCGAGATTCATCGGTCGGCCTTTCAGGTTCCTGCTTCGACGGTCGAAGGTCTGACGGAGAAGTGTCGTGGGTGTCTGCGGCGCTGCGGCCCGGCAGGTGCGCGAGCAGCGCGTCGACCTCCCCCTGGAGGCCCAGGTCGTCCCCACGGGCGAGGCCTGCGACCTCGACCACTGTACGTCGCACCGGCGTCTCGCCGCCGGTCGGCCGCTCGGGGTCCGGGCCTGCACCGGCGGGCACGTCCTGGACCGAGGCGCGCACCCAGACGCGTCGACGCGGCGTGAAGAGCGACACGCTCACTCCGGCGAGCGCACCGAGCGCGAAGACGAGCGTCCAGACGAGGGACGGGTCGTGACGCAGGTCGAGAGCGACGAAGCGCGGCAGCTCGGCGAACTCGATCGTCCCTAGCCCGTCGGGGAGGTCGACGGTCTCGCCCTTGCCGACGACAAGGGTCACGGGGCTGCCGTCCTCGTCGACGGACTGCGTCATGCCGTCGGTCTCGAGCTGGTAGACGTTCTGCGGCACCCCGTCGTCGAGACCGAGGTCACCGTGGTAGACGCTGAGCACGAGAGCCGGGTTGATGGGGTCGGGGAAGATCGATCGTGCGCCCGCCTCGGTGATCTCAGCCGTCGGGAGGAAGAACCCGACGAGACCGATCTGGTCCCCGGTCGAGACGTCGGGGATCTTGATGACTCCCTGCGACGTGTAGACGTCGTCCTCGGGAAGGAACGGCACGGGGCCCGAGAACGCGATCTCGCCTGCGGCGTCCCGGACGACGACGTCTGGCGCGAAGCCGTTGCCCTGGAGGTAGATCTTGGCACCGGACTGGGTCAACGGGTGGTTGACCTTGATGGTCTCCGAGCGCGACGTCCCGTCGGTCTGGCGGACGGTGACGTTCGCCGTGAAGTCCTGGGCCTTGGCGTCGGTGATGCGGAAGACCGACTCGAAGGAGTCGAGCGTCATGGAGAAGGGCTCGAGCGAGTCCTCCTGGAAGAGCGCACCGCTGTCGAAGGTGTCGTAGTCGACGACGGCGTTCGCGAAGCCGCGTCCCTCGGTGACGATCGCCTGGCCGCGGTACTCGAGCAGCTGGCCGGCACCGAACGAGATGAGGAGCCCGAGCAACGAGATGTGGAAGACGAGGTTTCCGGTCTCGCGCAGGTAGCCGCGCTCGGCGCTCACGACGAGGGCCCCGCTGCTCTCGGTCGCTGCCACCACGCGGAACCTCGGCAACCAGCGCAGTCGTCCGCGCAGGTGCGCGGCGGCGGCTGCTGTCACCTGCTCGGGCGACACGTCGTCGGCGTCGGCCACGTAGCTCGCCGTGGCAGGGAAGCGTGCGAAGCGCCGTGGCGTGCGGGGCGGGGCGCTGCGCAAGGCGTGGAAGTGGGCTCGGACGCGCGGCAGGATGCACCCGACGAGCGAGACGAACAGGAGGATGTAGACGGCGGAGAACCAGACGGACGCGTAGACGTCGAAGAAGCCCAGACGGTCGAGCCACCCGCCCAGGGTCGGGTTGTCGAGGAGGTACTGGGCGACGTCGGCGGGGCTCTGCTTGCGCTGGGGAAAGATCGAGCCGGGGACCGCGGCGACCGCGAGGAGCATGAGGAGCATGAGCGCGACGCGCATCGAGGTGAGCTGTCGCCACGCGAAGCGCAGCAGCCCGCCGCGGCCGAGCTCTGGTAGCCGCGGCGCGGCGGCGGCGGCGTCCGGGTCCGCGGGTCGGGCTGTCCCCGCCGTCTCAGCAGTCTCAGCCGTCTCAGCCGGCTCAGCTGTCTCAGCCGCGCGGGAGCGGTCGTCGGAGAAGGAGTCGTCGATGCCCTCAGGGTGGTACCTGCGGTCGCGCTCCGAGGGTCCGGAAGGTGTGGTCACCTAGATCACCGTCTCTGTTCCGCCGATGAAGCCTTGCACGGCGCGGCTCCAGTCGCCCCAGAGGCCGGTGACGAGAGCGAGCCCGATCGCGATGAGGAGCGCACCGCCGACACGCATGATCACGAGCCGGTGCGTTCGCAGGAAGGCCAGGCCACGCTTGCTGCTCTGCAGACCGAGCGCGATGATGAGGAACGGCGCACCGAGCCCGATGCAGTAGACGACCGCGAGGATGCCACCCCGCGCAGCTGATCCTTCACCGAGGGCGAGCGCGTAGATCGCGACGAGGGTGGGGCCGAGGCACGGCGTCCAGCCGAGGCCGAACGCGAAGCCGAGGAGCGGCGCCCCCCAGAGCCCGGCGTCGGGGCTCGCGTGCAGACGTCTCTCGCGCTGGAGGAAGGGGACGGCTCCGAGGAACGCGAGGCCCATGAGGACAACGACGAGCCCGAGGACGCGGGAGATCTCGTCCTCCCAGCGTGTGAGGAAGGACCCGACCGTCCCGGTGAGGATGCCGATCGAGACGAACACGACGGCGAAGCCGAGGATGAAGAGCGAGACCCCGAGCAGGACCCTGCCACGACCGGGGACCGGTCCGCGGGCACCACGCGCCGCTCCCGGTCCGCCGACGCTGGAGGCTGCGAGCCCGCTGACGAAACCGAGGTAGCCGGGGACGAGCGGGAGCACGCAGGGCGACGCGAAGGACACGAACCCCGCGAGGAGCGCGACGGGGACGGCGAGCAGCATCGAGCCGGAGAACGCCGTGGAGGCGAAGGTGTCCCCGACTCCCGCGAGCACCGGTCCGGAACCGCTCACGACGACCGACGCGGCGAGTGAGGTCACCACGGCTCAGGTGCTCGGTTCGGCAAGGACGTCGTCGATGAGTCCGTCGAGGGTCGAGGCTTCGATCTGTCCCAGCACGCGTGCGGCCACGCGTCCTTGACGGTCGAGCACCACCGTCGTCGGGACGGCCTGGACCGGCACGACGTCCTGGAGGGCGGCGACCGCGGAGCCGTCCGTGTCAGCGATGGACGGCCACGTGACGCCGTGCTCGCGCTCGAACGCGAGGGCTGCGCCGCTGTCGTCCGTGCCGTTGATGCCGACCAGCCGCACCCCGTCGGAGGCGCGCTCGGTCGCGACCTCGAGCAGGGCAGGCACCTCGGCGCGGCACGGCGGGCACGCTGCGTACCAGGTGTTGAGGACGACGATCTCGTCGCCGTCGCCGATCGTGTCGACGGGGTCCCCGGAGAAGTCGGTGCCCGAGATCTCGACGGGGTCCGTCCGGTCCGCGACGGACCAGGTCTGCAGGCTCCCGTCGCCAGAGGCGTACCCCTGGCCGACGACGTCGCCGGTGTCGGTGTTGCCGGACTCGGCCGTGCACGACGAGACGAGGAGCGCTGTGGCAGCGGCCACGACGATCACCGCCGATCGGGACGGTGTGCGGTGGGCAGCCGTCGGACGGGCGCGACGACGGACGGCGAGAACTGCAGGGATCACTCCCCCACTATCGCTGATGGGACTGAGAGATCTCTGAGAGACGCGCCCGCCGTCGCCCCTGGTCTCGGAAAGAGCGGTCAGGCGCCGGAGACCTGGCTCGCTCCGGGCAGGAGGTCGGCGGCGGGCTCGGTGTAGTGCAGCCCGACGAGAGCGTCGCCGTCGAACCGGAAGGAGGTGACCGATGCGAGCGAGCACTGGCGGTTGCGCGGGTCGTGCCAGAGCCGCTTCCCCTCGAAGCCCCGACGTGCCATCCAGACCGGGAGCTGGTGGCTGACGAGCAGGGCCTCGTGCCCTTCTGCCTGCTCACGGGCCGTGTGGACGGCGGCGTGCATGCGTTCCACCTGCTCCTTGTACGGCTCCCCCCACGAGGGGCGGAAGGGGTTGATGAGGTAGGGCCAGTGTTCCGGGTGGCGCAGCGAGCCGTCCCCGACGCCGAAGCTCTTTCCCTCGAAGTGGTTACCCGCTTCGATGAGCCGCTCGTCGGTGCCGAGCTCGACGCCGAAGGCCGCTGCCGCCGGGGTGGCGGTCTCCTGGGCCCGTTGGAGCGGCGAGGCGGTGACGACGGTGATGTCGGCGCCCCCTGCCACGAGGTGTTCGGCGACGCGTCGCGCCATCTGGTGCCCGAGCTCGGAGAGGTGGTACCCGGGGATCCGTCCGTAGAGGATCTTGTCGGGGTTGAAGACCTCGCCGTGGCGCATGAGGTGAACTGTTGTGACGGACATGCTTCACAGTCTCCCAAAGATCGGTGCGGATGAGCGCATCGTCGCGCGTCGGGTCAGGTGCGGCAAGCGAGCGAGACCAGCTCCATCGCTTCTCCGAGGACGTCGAGCTGCGCAGGCGTGAGGACGTCGACGAGGTGTCGACGTACCGAGCTGACGTGCCTCGGTGCTGCGACCACGAGCGCGGCGGCCCCGGCGTCGGTGAGCGTGCAGTTCACGCCCCGGCCGTCGGCGACGCAGGACTCGCGGACGACGAGCCCTCGCTCTTCCATCCGACGGATGGTGTGGGTCACGCGGCTGCGCGAGTGAGCGAGGTTGTCGGCAAGCTGTGACATGCGCAGGGTCCGGTAGGGGCTCTCGGAGAGTCGTACGAGGACCTCGTACTCGTTGAGCGAGAGGTCTGCGTCGTTCTCCAGGTCCCTGTTGAGCGTCTCGCTGAGACGCGCTGTTCCTTCGAGGAACGCCCGCCAGCTCGCCTGCTGCTGGTCGGTGAGCCACAGGACCTCGGTGTCTTCCATCATCATGGCGCAGTTTCCCCCCTGCATCGGCCCCGCCCTCTACGGCGCCTGTGTATCCAGGACGATAGCGTGCCTCGGCCCAGAACCACGTGTCACGGGTGTCTCCGTCGACTTTTGTCCCTGCTTGACACCTCCGGCCTTGACATAGTCGAACGTTCAAGTAATGTAGTGGAAAGTTCAACCGGCGGGACTGGTCGACATCCGGCCCACGTTCGCCCACAGACCAAGGAGATCCTCATGACCGCTCTTCCCACCGGGCTCACCGCCGGCACCTACACCGCCGACCCCACGCACACCTCCGCGACGTTCACCGTCCGGCACGCAGGCATCTCGAAGGTCCGTGGCAGCCTCGCCGTCTCGACAGCGGTCCTCACCGTCGGCGCGGACATCGAGACCTCCTCGGTCACCGCCACGCTCGATGCCGCCTCGATCAGCACGGGCAACGACGACCGCGACAACCACCTCAAGAGCGCCGACTTCTGGGACGTCGAGAAGAACCCGGTCTGGACCTTCGTCTCCACCTCCGCCGCCGCGTCCGGCGACGACTTCGCCGTCACCGGTGACCTCACCATCAACGGCGTGACCCGCTCCGTCGTGCTCACGACCGAGTTCGTCGGCATCGCCACCGACCCGTACGGAAACCACCGCGCCGGCTTCGAGGCAAAGACCGAGATCTCCCGCAAGGACTTCGGCCTCACCTACAACGCCGCGCTCGAGGCCGGTGGCGTCCTCATCGGCGACACTGTGAAGATCGCGATCGACATCTCCGCCATCAAGGGCTGAGCCGCACCTCGCCCGCGCCTCGACCGCACAGCACGACACGTCTGGGCCCCGCCGTCATGACAGGGCCCAGACGCGTCTCAGCGCACCTGACTCACCGTTCCTGGCGCACCCGGGAGTGGAAGGCGAGGATCTGCAGCTCGCTCCCGACGTCCACCGACCGGAGCTCGACGCCCGGCGGGACCTGCAGCGCGCACGGCGCAAAGCTGAGGATCTCCCGCACGCCGGCCGCCACCACCGCGTCGCACACCTCTTGAGCGCGGTCGCCCGGCACCGCGATGACGACGATCGACACCCCACGGGCCTGGACGATGCCGTGCAGCCCTGCCACGTCCTCGACCACGAGGCCGGCCACCGTCTGACCGACGACAGCCGCCGACGCGTCGAGCAGCGCAGCAACCGTGAACCCTCGGGCGACCAGACCGGAATAGTTCGCGAGCGCGTGCCCGAGGTTGCCGACGCCGACGATCGCGACCCGCAGCTCCTGAGCGTCGCCGAGCGCCGCACCGACCTGGTCACGCAGCCGGACCACGTCGTACCCCACGCCGCGGGTACCGAGCGAGCCGAGGTAGCTGAGGTCTTTGCGGAGCTGCGCCGGTCTCACGCCTGCGAGGTCAGCGAGCTCTGTGGAAGACGTGCCCACGACGCCGCGCGCCGCGAGGTCCCCGAGCGCCCGCAGGTACGTGGGCAGCCGCTCGATGCTCGCGGACGGCATCTCGCGCGCCAGCTCCTCCGGTCGCTCCACGGTGCGCCTCCTGGCCTGCTGTCTCAGCGGGTGAGAAGCCGTCGGAGCCGGTTCTCGTCGATCCGCCAGAACCCCTGTTGTACACCGTCGACGGTCACCACGGGGACAGAATCGCTGTACGCCGCGCGCAGCGCGTCCGAGGTGTTCACGTCGACGGCGGTCCATGCGGTCCCCGTCTCGCTGCACACGCGCTCGACGAGCGCGCACGCGTCCTCGCACAGGTGACAGCCCGCACGCGTGTAGACGACGACGCGCGAGGTCACCTCGGCGGGGTCCGACGACTCTGTGCCCGACCGTTCATGTGCCGCTCTGTCACCGTTCACCAGAGCAACCCTAGAGGGCTGACTACAGTGGTGCGTGTGCGCACCGACGAGTCTGACCCGGAGACCGGAGAGACAGCGGCCGACGCCGCCTCACAACAGCTCGTGACCGAGACACGCACCGCACCCGGTGCGTCCCCCGCCGTCGACGGGTGCTCCCGCCGGATCGCGGCGTTCTTCGACGTCGACAACACGATCATCCGCGGTGCGTCCTCGTTCCATCTCGCCCGTGGCCTCTACGCGCGCGGGTTCTTCCGCAAGCGCGACCTCGTCAACTTCTTCTTCCAGCAGGCCCGCTACATGACGTTCGGGGAGAGCAAGCAGCAGATCAACGAGGTGCGCTCGCGCGCCCTGCTCCTCATGACCGGGCACTCGGTCGCGGAGGTCGTCGCGATCGGCGAGGAGGTGTATGACCAGGTCCTCGCGCTGCGGATCTTCCCCGGGACGCAAAAGCTCCTCGACGCGCACCTCGCGGCCGGCCACCAGGTGTGGCTCGTCACGGCGACCCCGGTGGAGATCGGCGACCTCATCGCCCGTCGTCTCGGAGCCGACGGTGCCCTCGGCACGATCGCCGAGCACGCGAACGGCTTCTACACGGGGCGGCTCGTCGGCGACATGATGCACGGCCAGGCGAAGGCCGACGCGGTCCTCGCCCTCGCCGAAGAGCACGACCTCGACCTCGCAGGGTCTTCTGCCTACGGCGACTCCATGAACGACGTGCCGCTGCTCTCGACCGTCGGCAACCCGTGCGCGATCAACCCTGACCCCCGGCTCCGCAAGCACTCGAAGACGGTCGGCTGGCCGGTGCGCGAGTTCCGCGGACGGCGCCGGACCGCCCAGCGAGGGCTCACGACGGCTAGCTGGGCGGGTCTCGCCTGGGCGGCCGGGCTCGTCGCTCGCTCTGCGACCAGGTCGGTGCGAGCACGCTTCCGGCCCTGACCTGCAGGTCGCAGCGCGCCGTCGCGGGGGTCGTCTCAGAGGACCGAGCGCCGGTGCGGGCGTCCTGTCCCGTCGACGCACCCGGAGAAGAACCCTGCCAGGACGCCGATGGCGACCACCATCGACAGCGTGTGGCCAGCGGCAGCGCCGACCGCTCTCACGCGACTCAGACGCGTCATATGACTTCCCTGCTCGTGTCGGTCCGACCGGACGTACACGTCCGAGTCTCGCACCGAGAGCCGCTCGCGCCGGGGGATGAAGGTCCCTGGCCCGACGGCGCCCGGGTCTCCGGTACCGGACGCAGGGACTGCGACTAGGGTCGACAAGATGAATCTCGGGACGGCACGCGACCGGTGGGCGCGCTGGCTCGCGTGGCGCGCCCAGGAGGCGAGCGGCTTCGACCGTGCCGAGGCTCTCGCGACGCGCCACCCTCTGACCGTCGGCAGCTACAACCTCACCCTCGCAGCCGTGCGCGGGTCGCGCCGGGTCGTCGACGTGCGTGTCACCGGGCTCGCCGCCGAGATGACGTACTACGCGATCATCTCCCTGCTGCCGCTCCTCACCGCCCTCGGCGCGATGCTCGGGTTCCTCGAGCGCATCCTCGGCGAGGAACAGGTGACCCGTCTCGAGCTCGCGCTGGTCGATGCGTTCGCCGGAGTCTTCGAGACCGAGGTCATCGAGGACGTCCTCGCGCCCCTCGTCGCGGGCGTCCTGCGCGAGGAACGCTCCGGGCTGGCGGCCGGGAGCCTCGCCGTCACCCTGTGGCTCGCCAGCCGCGTGTTCCGGGCCGCCATCCGGGCGCTCGACGACGCCTACCGGGTACCGGAACGACGCAGCCTTCCCGCGCAGTGGGCGCTCGGCCTCGGCCTCTCGCTCGGCGCGCTCGTCACCCTCACGCTCGTGCTCTCGACGGTCGTCATCGGGCCGCTCCTCGGCGGTGGCCGACAGATTGCCGAGCGGCTCGGCCAGGACCAGACGTTCGAGACGCTGTGGGTGCTCGTCCGGTGGCCTGCCGTCGGGCTCGTCGGCGTCGCGTTCCTCGTGGTGCTCTACCGGTACGGGCCCAACGTCGTCAACACGTGGCGGGACACGCTGCCGGGTGCGGTCCTGGGGATGCTCGCGCTCGTCGGCGTCGCGGTCGTGCTGCGCACCTACCTGAGCGTCGCGGGACCAGCCGCACCCGAGCTCGGTCGCCCGGGCGAGGCGGTCTCCGTCGCGGCTCAGACGCTCGGCGCGGCGCTCGCCGTGATCCTCTGGCTGTGGCTGAGCAGCATCGTCGTGCTCACCGGCGGTGTGGTCAACGCCGAGCTGCAGCGGATGCGCGCGGAGTCAGAGCCCGACGCGGGCGCAGACATCTGAGGGCCGCACCAGCCGATCCCGCAGCAGGCCTGACCCCGGACACGACTCGGGCCCGGTCGAAACCGGGCCCGGAGTGGTGCTGCCTACTTCTTGTTACGACGCTGGTGGCGCGTCTTGCGAAGCAGCTTGCGGTGCTTCTTCTTGGCCATACGCTTGCGGCGCTTCTTGATGACGGAGCCCATGGGTCCTCGCAATGTTGATCGGGGTCTGCTCGCGCAGCACGCCGCGCGACTGCTCAGATTCCTACGCAGGAGTGCCGTAGATCAAGGAGCTGTGCATGCGACGCCCACGCTCGGGAAAGTCCGAGACTCAGAGTACCTTCTCGGAGGGGGTCACCGCGACGCGGAAGTCAGGACGTCAGCCGGTCGCCCTCGATGTACGAGGACGCGAGGAACGCCTGGAGGGCCTCTTGCGGGACCCGGTAGGACTTGCCCACCTGGACAGCAGGCAGCTCGCCCGAGTGCACGAGGCGGTACACCGTCATCTTCGACACGCGCATGACCTCGGCGACCTCGGCCACCGTGAGGAACTGCAGGCGTGGCGCGTCCGGCGTCATGGGTGAATCCTTCTCCTGGTCACGGTGCAGACTGCCTCGAAGCAGCGCGCGTCTTGGCCCACACCTTATTCCCCCGTGGGGCTGGTGGGACACCCTGGGTCAGGTGAGAACGACGATCACCCGCGGCACGTCTCACCGCGCCGGGCGCCGCGCCCGCGTGCTCGGACCTCACACGTCCCGGGACACGTCGACCCCGAGCAGCGGGAAGGCGGCCTGACGCGTCGCCCGGACCGCACGGTCGACCTCCTGGTCCGGGTCGAACCCCGACGACCACGGTACGAACGCCACGGCTCCCTCGTCGTCAGACATGACCTCCGGCGGGCAGTGCTCGAGCATCTCTTCGACATAGGCCCGCCACGCAGCAGGCACGGGATCCATCGGTCCGACCGGCCTGTGCTCGGCGATCGCGAGGACGTGGCACCACACGATCGGCACGACGTCGAGGACCGCGTACCCGCCGCCCCCGAGCGCGACCCAGCGCCCGTCGGCCACCTCGTGAGCGAGGTCGTGGACCCACTCTGCGGCCTGCCGTTGTGCGTCCACCGCCACGTCGAGGTCGCTCAGCGTGTCCTTGCCGTGGGCGTCGCACCCGTGCTGAGAGACGATCACCTGCGGCTCGAACGCCCGGACAGCGTCGGGGACCACGGCGTCGACCGCACGGAGCCACTCCGCCGACCGCGTCTTCGCCGGGAGCGCGACGTTGACGGCCGACCCCTGCGCGTGCGGACCGCCCGTGTCGGTCGCGTGGCCGGTCCCCGGGAAGAGCGAGGCGCCGCTCTGGTGGACCGAGACCGTGAGCACCCGCGGGTCGTCCCAGAAGGCCGCCTCGACGCCGTCACCGTGGTGGGCGTCGACATCGACGTACGCGACCCGCTCGACGCCCGCGTCGAGGAGCGCCCGGATCGCGATCGCGATGTCGTTGTAGATGCAGAAGCCCGAGGCACCGCCGACCCGCGCGTGGTGCATGCCGCCGGCGAGATTCACAGCGTGGGTCGCCTCCCCGCGCCAGACCGCGAGCGCCGACTCGACCGTGCCGGAGACGATGCGTGCCGCGGACTCGTGGATGCCGGGAAAGATCGGGTTGTCGTCAGTGCCGAGCCCGCGGGCGGGGTCCTCGCGATCGTCGTCCGAGGCCGCGTGCACGGCCGCGACGTACTCCGGTTCGTGAACGGTCGAGAGCAGCTCGTCCGACGCGACGCTGCTTCCCACCACGGTCACGTCGTCGTGCGCCAAGAGTCCGAGGCCCTCTGCCAGGCGGACGGTCAGGTCCAGGCGCAGCGGTGCCATCGGGTGCCCGCGTCCGAAGTTGTGCTCGACGAGCTCCGGGCTCCAGCTGATGCGCACGCGGAAGGGCATGGTTCACGGTAGCCGGTCCTCTCGGCGTCGCACAGTGCCGCAGAGGGCTCAGCGCCGCCGAGACCTCAGCCTCGCGCTCGTCGCGCAGCGAGCGGGCGTGTTGAACTTTCGAGATCGTCCAGCCAAGGTGAGCAGCATGGGCCGACCGCACCTCCCCGGACTGATCCGTCGACGCTCGTCGCCTCGGGGGCCGAGCGGTCCTCCTGAGGCGGTGCCGCTCGTCACGACCCGGGGCGTAGGCGTCCACCTCGACGGTACGGACCTCCTCGCGCCCGTGACGCTCGGCGTCGAGGCCGGGCAGGCGCTGGCCGTGCGTGGTCCCAACGGATCTGGGAAGACGACCCTGCTGCGCACGGTCGCCGGGCTGACCGCCCCCACCGTGGGCACGGTGCTCGTCGGCGGGCTCCCTCCTGACGACCGGGACGTGCGGTTCCGGTCGCGTCTCGCGGCGCTCGTCGGACCACCTCCGCTCGCCGGCAACCTCACCCTGCTGGAGCACCTCGCCCTCGTCGGGGCCTCGTGGGGAGCGTCGGTGCCGTCGGCGACAGGGCGGGGACGGGACCTGCTGGCCGCCCTCGGCGCAGAGCGGCTCGCGGCACGGTTCCCGCACGAGCTGTCGTCCGGGCAGGGGCAGCTGTTCGCCCTCGCTCTCACGCTCGTGCGCCCGTTCGACGTCCTGCTGCTCGACGAGCCCGAGCAGCGCCTCGACCCTGACCGTCTCGAGGCCGTCGCCCGGCTCGTGCGGACGAGGGTCGACGCGGGCGCCGCGCTCCTCGTCGCGAGCCACAGCCCCGTGTTCGTCGACCTCGTCGCCGACACGACGATCGATCTTGGCGTGGCGGCCCAGCCGCGGTCTGGAGACGACGCCGGGCACGACTACGACCTCCTCCGTGGCTGAGAGCGCGCCGGCGCCGGTCGGCAGGGCAGGGCGCCTCACGGCGCGGCGTGGTGCTGCGGCGCGTCTCGCTGCGATCCGCGCGGTCTACCGGGGACGTGGAGACGCGCGCTCCACCGGGGACGTGGCGTACCTCGTCTACGCGGCGGCGCTCGTCCTCGCGATCGTGGGCGTGCCCCTCGTCCGTGGTCTGGTGATCGGGCTGTCCGGGCCCGGCGTGCTCACGCTCCTCACGGCGCCGTCGGCAGGCCAGGTCGCCGGGGTGGCAGCCGGCGGGCTGCTCACCGGCCTCGTCCTCCTCGGCCAGGTCCGCGGTCCCGCGCTCACCAGCGCGTTCCTCACCGTCGCCGTCGCCGGCAACGACCTGCCCCGCAGCAGGACGCTGCGAGCGCCGTTCGTCGTCGCGGCGGCTCTCCTCACGACGTCGTCGGTCGCTGTCGCGGCCATCCTCGCGCGGGTGCTCCACGACGCAGCCGGAGCGACCGCAGGCACCGCGGGGGCGATCGTCGTGGGCGCCGGCGCCTTCGGGCTCCTCGCGAGCGTCGTGTGGCTGCTCGGGCAGCGTCTCGGACCTGTGCCCGCAGCGCGGCTCGCCGGGGCTCTCGCCGCCGCGACCGGTCTGGGTGCGCTGTGGCCGGCACCGGGTCCTCTCGCCGGCGGACCGCTCGCTCCTCTGTCGATTCTCGTGGCGCTCTCGGTGCTCGTGGGACTCTCGGTGCTCGCCGCGCTCGCGATCCCACGCCTGCTCGACTCCCTAGACGGGACGGTGCTGCTGGCGCAGGCGCGCCGCTGGGAAGCCGCAGGAGTCTCGGCGTCCGCCGGAGATCTCGCCGGCGCGATGGGCCGGTTCCGGGTGCTCCCTCGCACCGGTCGCACCTGGTGGGCGGTGCACAGCGGGTCTCGAACGATCCGCTTCGTCCTGCGCGACCTCGTCGGAGCGCTCCGGACGCCCGGCCGAGCAGCCGGTGGCGCGCTCGGGCTCGTCGCCGCGGGGTCGCTGCTCGCAGCCGGAGCAGAGGGACAGCAGCCGCTCACCTGGGCTGCCACGGCCGCCGGCGGGGTCGTCGCCTACCTCGCGCTGGGCGTCTTCACGGACGGGTTCCGGCACGCAGCCGAGGCCGCGTCGGCGCCCGCGCTCTACGGGTACAGCACCAGCAGGCTCTTCACCCTCCACGCCGTGCTGCCGACGGCCTGTGCCCTCGCGCTCACCGGCATCGGCGCCGCAGCGACCACGGGCACCGACCTCACCGTGGGCGCGACCGTGGCTGCGCTCGCGGTCGTCCTCGTGCTCGTCCGGGTGCGCGACAGCGCCAAGGGTCCGCTCCCCGCTGCGCTGCTCACCCCGGCACCCACTCCCGCAGGAGACGTCGCCGGGGTGGCGGTCCTCCTGTGGCAGGCCGACGCCGTGGTCGTGTCGGCGCTCGTCGCTGTCGCCGCGAGCACCGCACCGACCATGAGCCAGAGGGCGCTCCTCGTCGCCTGCAGCGGCCTCGCGGTCGCCGTGGGTGCCCGAGGTCGGCTGCGTCGCGCCTAGGACGCGACCGCACGCCCCGTGCGTGGAGCGCTCGTGCTCTCACGGACCACGAGGCTCGCGGACGCCGACGACAACGACGGCGCCGATCCCGACGTGATGAGCTGCTCGAGCAGCCCGAAGGCACGCCTGCCGAGGTCGATAAAGTCCTGGGAGACGGTCGTCAGCGACGGGATGGTCACCGCAGCGAGAGGTTCGTCGTCGAAACCGATGACGCTCACGTCGCCCGGGACCGACCTGCCACCGTCGTAGAGCCCCCGGATGACACCGACAGCGACCTCGTCGTTGCCGCAGAGCACCGCCGTGACGTCGTCGCGTGCCGCCAGCGCGAGGCCGACCTCGCGCCCCGCCGCCGGCTCCCACGCCCCGGGGATGACCGGCGGGACCTCGATACCCGCCGCACGCAGCGCGTCCGCCCAGCCGAGCGTGCGCCCCATGCGCGGGATCGCCTGCGGGAGGGAGACGTGGTGGACGGTCTCGTGGCCGAGCCCGAGCAGATACTCCGTCGCGGCCTGTCCGGCCGCGCGGTCGTCGAGGTACGCCTGCGGCGAGGTCGCGCCGTCCGTCGGGAAAGCCGCCGCAGAGACCATCGGCACGGTGCTCGGGAAGGCCTTGCTCGCGTGGATGCCCGCCTCATCGAACTCGATGACGACGACTCCGGCCACAGGCTGGCTCAGCACGAGGTCGATCGTCGTCGCGACCTTCGCGTCGTCCACGCTGTCCTCCGGGACCTCGAGGACGGAGATGACCACGAGGTATCCAGCAGCCCGCGCAGCCTCCTCGATCCCCTGGATCGTCGTCGAGTAGCCGTACCGGGTCGTGTTCCCTGCGACGATCGCGATCATCGACTGCCGACCAGAGACGAGCGCACGGGCCGCCGCGTTGGGCCGGTACCCCAGCTCCCGGATCGCGGACATCACCCGCTCGCGCTTCTCGTCGCTGACCGGCGTCGATCCTGTGAGCACGCGGGAGACCGTCGGGACGGAGACACCAGCGACCCTGGCGACGTCAGCGATGACGGGTGCGCGGATCTGGGAAGAGATAGCCACACCATGAGACTAGTTGGTCCGTACCGACACGAAGCACCGGCTCCTGGCGGCGCTGTGGCCTGCCCGTCCGTGGCCCGCGCTCGCACGGTGCCGCGTTCTGGCTCCGAGACGTGGCAAAGTTCGGTGGTACGCAGTCGGCACCACGCGAGGGAGAAACGATGGCATCCGGGTTCTCGGGACGCCTGTGGGCAGGTCGCGAGCTCGTCGACCGCCTCGCTCGGCAGTCCCCCGCCCGCCTCGCCCTGAGCGTGTTCGCGGCCGTCATCGCGGTCTTCACAGGACTGCTCTCGACCCCGTTCGCCACCGCGTCCGACACACGTGCGCCCTTTGTCGACGCGCTCTTCACCGCGACGTCCGCCGTGTGCGTCACCGGTCTCGTCACCGTGCCGACCGGGACGTACTGGTCGGCGTTCGGGCACGTCGTGATCCTCGTGGGCATCAAGATCGGCGGGCTCGGCGTCATGACGCTCGCCTCCGTCCTCGGCATGGCCGTGTCCCGACGCATCGGCCTCACCCAGAAGCTGCTCACCGCGTCCGAGACGAAGACGACCCGCCTCGGCGAGGTCGGGTCGCTCGTCCGGGTCGTCATCATCACGTCGACCACGCTCGAGATCGCCATCGCCCTCCTGCTCATCCCGCGGTTCCTCGTGCTCGGAGAGACCTTCGGCAGGGCCACGTGGCACGGGATCTTCTACGCGGTCTCCGCATTCAACAACGCCGGGTTCATCCCGACCGCCGAAGGCCTGGCGCCCTACACGGGCGACTGGCTCCTGCTCATGCCGATCGTCGTCGGCGTGTTCATCGGGTCGCTCGGCTTCCCGGTCATCCTCAACGTCGCACGCCACCGACGCAGCGTGCGCCGATGGAGCCTGCACGCGAAGCTCACCATCGTCACGAGCGCCCTGCTCGTCGTGACCGGGTCGTTCCTCTTCCTCGTCTTCGAGTGGGCGAACGCCGGCACCCTCGGGCCCATGGGGTGGCAGGACAAGCTCCTGTCCGGACTGTTCATGGGGGTCATGCCGCGCTCCGGCGGGTTCTCGACCGTCGACGTCGGCGAGATGCGTGAAGCGAGCTGGCTCATCAACGACGCGCTCATGTTCGTCGGCGGCGGCAGCGCGTCCACCGCCGGCGGCATCAAGGTGACGACCCTCGCCGTGATGATGCTGGCGATCGTGGCCGAAGCCCGCGGCGACCAGGACGTCGAGGTGTTCGGCCGCCGTATCCCCCGCGAGACCCTGCGGCTCGCGGTGGCCGTCTCGTTCGTCGGCGCGACCGCGGTCCTGGTCTCCAGCCTGCTGCTCCTCGAGATCACCGGGTGGACGCTCGACGTGGTGCTCTTCGAGGTGATCTCGGCGTTCGCGACCGTAGGCTTGTCGACCGGGGTGACCGCGGACCTGCCCGAGGCCGGGAAGTACGTCCTCGTCGCCCTGATGTTCATCGGCCGCACCGGCACGATGACGCTAGCCGCAGCCCTCGCGCTGCGCGACCGCCGCCGGGTCATCCGGCTACCCGAGGAAAGGCCGATCATTGGCTGACAGGAGCTCTATGAACGCGCCGAACGCACGAGCATCAGAACGTTCGGAGAAGTCGAAGGACGCGGGCGTGCTCGTCATCGGCCTGGGCCGGTTCGGGTCGTCGTTGGCGATGACGCTCGACCGGCTCGGGCAGGACGTGCTCGCCATCGAGCGGTCCCCCGCCCTCGTCGCGCACTTCTCCGACCGGCTGCCGATCGTCGAGGCCGACGCCTCGAACCCCGAGGCCCTCGACCAGGTGGGCGCGAAGGACTTCTCCATCGCGGTCGTCGGTGTCGGCACCTCGTTGGAGGCGAGCGTCCTCATCACCGGAAACCTCGTCGACCTGGGCACCCCCCAGATCTGGGCGAAGGCCGTCTCGGCCGAGCACGGGCGCATCCTGCAGCGCATCGGCGCACACCACGTCGTCTTCCCGGAGTCCGACGCGGGCAACCGGGTCGCCCACCTCGTCTCCGGCAAGCTGCTCGACTACATCGAGATCGAAGACGGCTTCACCATCGTCAAGATGCGTCCCCCGAAGGAGACACAAGGTTTCACGATCGGGCAGTCGAAGGTGAGCGAGCGCTACGGCGTGACGATCATCGGTGTGAAGTCTCCCGGCCAGGAGTTCGTCTACGCCGGAAACGAGACCTGCATCTCGTCGAACGACCTCCTCGTCGTGTCAGGGCACTCGGACCTGCTGGAACGCTTCGCAGCGCGTCCCTGACGCAGCACGTTCCGGAGAAGCACGAGAGAAGCACCGGAGGCGACGGCGTGTGGTCAACCACACGACGTCGCCTCCGGTGCTTCTCAGCGGTGGTGCAGGGTCAGCGGGCCTGGGCCGACCGACGCTTGTTGTAGACGTCGAACGCGACGGCCAGGAGGAGCACGAGGCCCTTGACGACCTGCTGGATCGACTGGTCGATGCCGAGGAGCTGCATGCCGTTGCTCATGACCGCCATGATGAGTCCACCGACCATCGCTCCGACGACCGTGCCGACACCACCGGTGACGGCTGCTCCACCGATGAAGCAGGCGGCGATCGCATCGAGCTCGAACATGTTTCCGGCGGACGGCTGGGCGCCGTTGGACCGCGCGGAGTACACGACGCCGGCGACGCCGGAGAGCATGCCCATGTTGACGAAGATCCAGAAGTTGACCCACCTGACCTTCACGCCGGAGAGCTGCGCGGCGCTGAGGTTGCCACCGATCGCGTAGATGTGACGGCCGAAGACGGTCTGCTTCGTGATGAGCGCGTACGTCATGATGAGCACGCCGAGGATGATGAGGACGATCGGCAGACCACGGTTGTTGGCGAGCTGCCAGGCGAAGGCCATGACGACCGTCGCGATCGCAGCGAGCTTGACGACGAACAGCGGCATCGACTCCACGGCCTGCTGGTAGGCGATGCGAGCAAGACGACCACGGACCGCGCTGTACCCGTAGCCGACGACGCCGACCGCTGCGATGACGAGGGTGAACGTGTCATAGCCGGGACCGCCGAGGAGGCCGTTGATGAAGCCGCTCGCAGTCTTCTGGTACTCGGCGGGGAACGGCGAGAGCGAGATGTTGCCCAGCACCTGGAGCGTGAGCCCGCGGAACAGGAGCATGCCTGCCAGGGTGACGATGAATGCCGGGATCCCGACGAACGCGACCCAGAAGCCGTGCCACGCTCCGACGAGGAGCCCGACCCCGATGGCAGCGGCGACGCCGACGCCCCAGGGCATGCCCTTCTGGATGACGAGCACCGCGGAGACCGCACCGGTGAGCGCGACGACCGAGCCGACCGAGAGGTCGATGTGCCCCGCGATGATCACGAGCAGCATGCCGAGGGCGAGGATGAGGATGTACGAGTACTGCAGGACGATGTTGGTGAGGTTCCCCGGACTGAGGAGGACCCCGTCCGTCAGGACTGCGAACAGCGCGACGATGGCGACGAACGCGACGTAGATGCCGCTCTGCCGGAGGTTTCGGGTGACTAGGGCTCTGAGACCCGATGTTTCGGTCATCGCCGCTCTTCCTTTTCCTTGGTCATGAGTTCCATGAGGCTCTCTTGCGAGGCCTCCTCTGCATTGAGCACTCCGGTGATCCGACCTTCTGCGAGCGTATATATACGGTCGCAGATGCCGATCAGCTCCGGAAGCTCTGAGGAGATGACGACCACGGCCTTGCCCTGGTCGGCAAGCTTGTTGATGATCGTGTAGATCTCGTACTTGGCGCCGACGTCGATCCCACGGGTGGGTTCGTCCAGGATGAGCACGTCGGGGGACGTGAAGATCCACTTGCTCAGGACGACCTTCTGCTGGTTTCCACCGGAGAGCTTGCCCACGGACGCCATGACGGTCGGCGTCTTGATGTTCATGCTCGACCGGTAGCTCTCGGCGACCTTGAGCTCTTCGTTGTTGTTGACCCAGCCACGCGACGAGATCTTGTCGAGCCCGGCCGCAGTGATGTTCGTCCGGATGTCGTCGATGAGATTCAGGCCGAACTTCTTGCGGTCCTCCGTCGCGTACGCGATGCCCTGGTCGATGGCCTCGCTGACCGTGTGGGTACGGACCTCTTTGCCGTGCATGAAGACACGGCCCGAGATGTTGCTGCCGTACGTGCGCCCGAAGATGCTCATCGCCAGCTCGGTACGGCCTGCGCCCATGAGCCCGGCGATACCGATGATCTCTCCGGCACGGACGTTGAACGACGCGTTCTTCACGACGACGCGGTCGCGCTGCGTCGGGTGGTGGACTGTCCAGTCCTCGACCCGCATGACCTCGGCGCCGAGGGTCGGGACGTGCGCGGGGAAGCGGCTCTCGAGGTCGCGACCGACCATGCCCTTGATGATGCGTTCCTGCGTGATCTCTGCGACGTCGAGAGTCTCGATCGTGCGACCGTCACGAATGATCGTCGTGGAGTCGGCGATCGCCGTGATCTCGTTGAGCTTGTGCGAGATCATGATCGACGTGATGCCCTGGCCCTTGAGGGACCGGAGCAGCGCGAGGAGGTGGTCGGAGTCTGAGTCGTTGAGGGCTGCCGTCGGCTCGTCGAGGATGAGGAGCTTGACTCGCTTGGAGAGTGCTTTCGCGATCTCGACGAGCTGTTGCTTGCCCACGCCGAGCTGCCCGACCGGAGTGATGGGGTTCTCGTCGAGACCGACGCGCGCCAGGAGCTTTGTCGCCTCGAGGTTCGTGCGGTTCCAGTCGACCATGCCGCGGTGGGTCTGCTCGTTGCCGAGAAAGATGTTCTCCGCGATGGACAGGAACGGGATGAGTGCGAGCTCTTGATGGATGATGACGACGCCGCTGGCTTCGCTCTCGTTGATGGAGTGGAACTCCTCGAGCTTGCCGTCGAAGTGGATCTCTCCGGTGTAGGTCCCTGCGGGGTAGACCCCGGACAGGACCTTCATGAGAGTCGACTTCCCGGCGCCGTTCTCTCCGCAGATGGCGTGGATCTCTCCTCGCCGCACGCTGAGCGATACGTCTTCGAGCGCCTTGACTCCCGGGAAGGTCTTGGTGATGGAACGCATCTCCAAGATGTTGGGATTCATGCGACCTAACCCTTCTGGTCTGGTGCGATTGTGCGCGCGGTCGCCACGACGGGCGAGCGGTCGTCCGCCCGCCCGTCGTTGCGCTGCTGGTGCTGTGTGGTCGTGCGTGGTGCACGACCTGTGGTGTTCGAGAGGTGCGGTGCTAGATCAGGTCACTCAGCCTGACCGGCCTCGAC
This sequence comes from Sanguibacter antarcticus, assembly GCF_002564005.1. Classification (NCBI taxonomy): domain Bacteria; kingdom Bacillati; phylum Actinomycetota; class Actinomycetes; order Micrococcales; family Sanguibacteraceae; genus Sanguibacter; species Sanguibacter antarcticus. The sequence continues at coordinate 2,214,497 of NZ_PDJG01000001.1, forward strand.
CTCTGCCGCGGTGTAGTAGCCGGAGTCGATGAGGAGCGACTGGATGTCGCTCTTGTAGACGATGTCCGACTCGAGGAGGAACGCGGGGACGACCTTGACGCCGTTGTCGTACGACTTCGTGTCGTTCGCCACGGGCTCCTCACCGGAGAGGTACGCCTCTGCGGAGATGATGGCCTGCTCGGCGAGCTTGCGGGTGTCCTTGAAGATCGTCGAGTTCTGGACACCGTCGTTGATGAGCTTGACCGAGGCGATCTCGGCGTCCTGGCCGGTGATGATCGGCATGGGCTTCTCGGTCGTTCCGTAGCCGGCGTTCTGGAGAGCGGTGATGACTCCGCGAGAGGCACCGTCGAACGGGGACAGAACTCCCTGGACCAGGTCGCTGGCGTAGTTGGCCGTGAGGATGTCTTCCATGCGCTTCTGCGCGACCTCCTGCTGCCAGCGGAGCGTCGCTGCCTGCTCGATGGTCGTCTGGCCGGACCGCACGACGAGGGTGCCCTCGTCGATGTACGGCTGGAGGGTGTCGATCGCACCTGCCCAGAAGAAGTGCGCGTTGTTGTCGTCGAGTGAGCCTGCGAAGAGCTCGACGTTGAACGGGCCGGTCGCGTCGCCCTCGCCCTGGGGGGTCACGATGCCGAGGCCCGTGAGGAGCGCGGTGGCCTGCTGGACGCCGACCTGGTAGTTGTCGAACGTGACGTAGAAGTCGACGTTCGCGCTGCCGTTGATCAGGCGGTCGTACGCGATGACCGGGATGTTCTCAGCCTTGGCCGCGTCGAGCTGGCTGCTCAGTGCGGTGCCGTCGATCGAGGCGATGATGAGGAGGTCGACGCCCTGCGTGATCATCGAGTCGATCTGCTGCTGCTGCGTGGGGATGTCGTCGCCGGCGAACTGGATGTTGACGTCGTAGCCGGCGTCCTTGAGGCCGGACTCGACGGCGGCGCCGTCAGCGATCCAGCGCTCGGACGTCTGCGTCGGCATCGAGACGCCGACGGTGGCGTCCTCGGGTGCGACGCTGGCGTCGGCGCTGGTGTCACCGGCTCCGCCACCGGAGCATGCGGTCACGCCGAGCGCGAGGACGAATCCAGCTGCGAGAGCTGAAAATTTCTTGCTGATCATCTTCTCTTCTCCTCTTTGAGAGATACATGTCATGCCGTGAAAGCCACGTGGTGCTGGTCCGCACGGGGAACGGGGGGATCCGTGCGGGATCGAGCTGTCGTGAGACGACAGGTTCGACGTCGTGCAGACGATTCATTGTCGTGATGCGCCTGTGCTTCACGATGCCGACTCGCCCTGGGGACGCGTCCTACTCTGCTCACTCCGACCGCTTGAGTCAACTTCTTGAAGTCAACAACCGGTTGCGATCGGATAACGGCCTGAATGCTGGGATGAATCCCCCCGGAAGGAGGCCCTGGCCAGGCACGACGACAGGGCGGCGCGTCTCACGATCGCGCAAAAGTCCGATTTGGCCGAAATGAATCCTCTTGAGTTTTGATCGTGAAGGAAACGCCCGGTGCCGCAGCACCGGGCGCGATCACCTCAGAACCCTTGCGCCAGGCGGTAGTACGCCTGGTTCCAGCGCAGCTCCTGCGCAAAGCGTCGAGCCTCGGTCGACTCGTCGATGGTCACGAGCTCGGTGCGCGCCATGTCGGAGAAGTCCTGGAATGCCTCCAGGCCCACGGCCGTGCTCATCACGGTGTGGTGGGCCGCACCGGCGAGCAGCCACGCCTCGGCAGAGACAGCAAAGCTCGGCCGTGGCTTCCACACCGCACGCGCGACGGGAAGGTTGGGCAGCTCGTGCGCCGGCGCGACGACGTCGACGACGTTGACCGTGAGACGGAAGCGCTCCCGCATGTCCGACATCGCGACGACCACGGCCGGGCCTGCATCCGTGTCGAAGACGAGACGGACCGGGTCCTCCTTGCCGCCGATGCCGAGCGGGTGGATCTCGAGGCGCGGCCTCGAGGTCGTCAGCGTCGGGCAGACCTCGAGCATGTGCGCACCGAGGATCACCTCGTCGCCCGGCGTGAGGTCGTACGTGTAGTCCTCCATGAGCGAGGCGCCACCCGGCAGCCCGTGCCCCATCACCTTCGCGGCGCGCACGAGGAGCGCTGTCTTCCAGTCGCCCTCGGCGCCGAAGCCGTACCCCTCCGCCATGAGCCGCTGGACTGCGAGCCCGGGGAGCTGGCGCAGCGCGCCGAGATCCTCGAAGTTCGTCGTGAACGCACCGAAGTCACCCGCCTCGAGGAACGAGCGCAGGCCCGCCTCGAGGCGGGCCCCGTAACGCAGGGAGTCGTGACGGTCCCCGCCCGTGCGCAGCTCAGGAGCGACGTCGTACAGCTCCTCGTACTGCGCGACGAGGCCGTCGACGACCGATTCCTCCACCGCGTCCACCACAGCGACGAGGTCGTTGACGCCCCACGTGTTCACGGAGACGCCGAGGCTGATCTCGGCCTCGGTCTTGTCGCCCTCGGTGACGGCGACGTTGCGCATGTTGTCCCCGAAGCGGGCCAGCCGCAGGTTGCGGACGGCGTCCAGCCCGGCTGCAGCACGGGTCCACGTGGCGATCTTGTCGATGACGGCGGGGTTCGAGACGTGACCGACGACGGTCTTGCGCGGCACCCCCATGCGCGTCTGGATGTACCCGAACTCCCGGTCGCCGTGAGCAGCCTGGTTGAGGTTCATGAAGTCCATGTCGATGTCCGCCCAGGGCAGCTCGACGTTGGCCTGCGTGTGCAGGTGCAGAAGAGGTGTGTCGAGGGCGTCCAGCCCACGGATCCACATCTTCGCCGGGGAGAACGTGTGCATCCAGGCGATCAGACCGATGCACGCGGGGTCGGCGTTCGCGGCGAGGGCGAGCGCCTTGATCGCGTCCGAGTCTTTGAGGACCGGCTTCCACACGACAGCCACCGGGACGGCGTCGGCGCCGTCGATGGCTGCGGCGATCGTCTGGGACTGCTCGGCGACCTGGCGCAGGGTCTCCTCGCCGTAGAGGTTCTGAGACCCGGTGAGGAACCAGATCTCCTTGCCCTCGAGGGGGTTCTTCTTCATGGCTGGTCCCTTCACTGACCGTAGACGTTCTGGTACCGGGCATAGAGCGAGTCGATGTCGTCCTGCGAGAGGCGGGTGGGCTCGCCCAGCTGGCGCGAGACATGGACGGTCCGTGCGACCTCTTCGACCATGACCGCCGCCTTGACGGCCGACGTGGCGTCCGGGCCGATGGTGAAGGGGCCGTGGTTGCGCATGAGCACCGCGGGCGAGCGCGACGTCGCGAGGGCGTCCACGATGCCCTTGCCGATGGAGTCGTCGCCGATGAGCGCGAACGGGCCGACAGGGACGTCGCCGCCGAACTCGTCAGCCATCATCGTCAGCACGCACGGCACCGGCTCGGCCCGTGCCGCCCACGCGGTCGCGTACGTCGAGTGGGTGTGGACCACTCCCCCGACGCGGTCCATGTGGCGGTACACGTACGCGTGCGCGGCGGTGTCCGACGACGGCGAGCGGGTGCCGTCGACGAGGTTCCCGTCGAGGTCGCACACGACCATGGACTCAGGTGTGAGGTCGTCGTACGCCACCCCAGAGGGCTTGATGACGAAGAGGTCGGCTGACGTCAGACGTTGCGAGACGTTCCCTGCCGTCCAGACGACGAGCCCCCAGCGAGGCAGCTCTGCGTGCAGGCGGGAGACGAGCTCGCGGACGTGGGCGACCTCGGCACGGACCTCGACCGGGTACCCGTCGAGGCCGCTCGGCCGCCCGGTCCCCTGCCCGGCGCTCATGCGGAAGCCTCCGTCTCGGACGCGGTGCCCGCTGCGGAGGCCGTGGCCTCGCGGCGGATCGCCCTGAGCCGGTGCATGACGTCGTTCGCGCCGCGGCCGAAGTAGTCGTGGAGCGTCGTGTACTCGGCGAACAGCGCGTCGTAGCGCGCCGAGCTCTCCGGGACCGGCAGGTACGCGGACCGGGTGCGCTTGCCCATGACCGCGGCGGCCGTCCGGACGTCCGGGTAGGCACCGGCCGCGACCGCTGCGTGGATCGCGGAACCGAGGGCAGGGCCCTGGTCGCTCGCGATGGTCGACAGCGGCAGGCGGGTCACGTCCGCGTAGATCTGCATGAGGAGCCGGTTCTTCAGCAGGCCGCCGGCGACGACGAGCTCCGTGACCGGGACTCCCGAGTCTTGGAACGCCTCGACGACGGTGCGGGTGCCGAACGCGGTGGCCTCGAGAAGGGCCCGGTACGTGTCCTCGGGCTTCGTCGCGAGCGTCTGGCCGACGACGACCCCCGAGAGCTCGTGGTCGACGAGGACCGACCTGTTCCCAGAGTGCCAGTCGAGGGCGACGAGACCGTGCTCGCCGATCTGCTGCTGTGCGGCGAGCGCGGTGAGGTGCTCGTGGACGGACACGCCGGCGGCCGCGGCCGCGTCGACGTAGGCAGGCGGGACAGCGCTCGTGACGAACCAGCCGAAGATGTCGCCGACACCGGACTGGCCTGCCTCGTAGCCCCAGAGCCCCTCGACGATCCCGCCGTCGACGACCCCGCACATCCCCGGGACCTCGTGCAGCTCGTCGCCGTTCATGACGTGACAGGTCGAGGTGCCCATGATCGCGGTCATCTGCCCGGGCTCGACAGCGCCGGCCGCAGGAGCGGTCACGTGGGCGTCGACGTTGCCGACGGCGACGGCGATGCCCTCGGGCAGCCCCGTCCAGGCGGCGGCCTCGGCGGTGAGCCTGCCTGCGACGGCACCGAGGCGGCCGATCGTGTGCTCGACCTTGTCCGTCACGAAGCGTGCGAAGTCGGGGTTGAGCGCGGACAGGAACTCCTCGGACGGGTAGCGCCCGTCCTGGTAGATGCCTTTGTACCCCGCCGTGCACGCGTTGCGCACGTAGGTCCCGCAGAGCTGCCACACGATCCAGTCCGCGGCCTCGACCCAGTGGTCGATCGCGTCGTACACCTCACGGTCTTCTTCGAGGACCTGCAGGCCCTTCGCGAACTCCCACTCCGAGGAGACGAGGCCGCCGTACCGGGCGATCCACCCTTCGCCGCGGGCATGGGCGAGCGCGTTGATCCGGTCCGCCTGGCCTTGCGCCGCATGGTGCTTCCACAGCTTGGTGTAGGCGTGGGGACGGTCGCCGAAACCGTCGAGCTCGCAGAGCGGCGTGCCGTCGACGGTCGTCGGGACCATCGTGCACGCGGTGAAGTCTGTGCCGACGCCGATGATGTCGGCGAGGTCGATGCCGTGGTCCGCCTGCGCCCGGGCGATCGCGGCGGGCACCGCGACCTTGAGCACGTCGACGTAGTCCTGCGGGACCTGCAGCGCCCAGTCGGGCGGGAGCTGGACGGGTGCGGCCGACGCGGACGCGGGGCCGGCGGTGAGCGTGCGGTCCATGACCGCGTGCGAGTACTCATGGACACCCGTCCCGAGCTCGGCGCCGTCGTGGACGCGGACGATCACGGCACGACCGGACAGCGTCCCGTAGTCGACGCCGATGGTCAGGGCACGCTGCGGGTCGGTCATGCGGAGCCTCGTTGCTACAGGGTCCGCACGGAGGCGGACGGCGATGTGGTCGTACGTGGTGCGCTGGAGTGCCGCCAGGGCCGGGACCGGGGGTGCCTCGGCCCTGGCAACACTCGATGTTAACGTTAACAACTGTTGATCTGTCAAGGATGGATGTTCCGAGAGCCCCCATCAGCCCCGCGGCCGCGCCGTGCTGGACCGCAGCACCAGGTCAGGGGGCGAGGTCGAGTCGTCGGCCGGTCTGCCGTCGAGCGACGCCAGGAGCGTCGCGATGATCCGCGCGCCGAGGTACGCGAAGCCCTGGCGGACCGTCGTCAGCGGCGGGATGAAGTTCGACGCCCCCGGGACGTCGTCGAAGCCCACGACGCTCACGTCCCGCGGGACGACGAGGCCCGCCTCGTGAAAAGCCCTCAAGAGGCCGAGCGCCAGCTGGTCGTTCGCTGCGAAGACCGCGGTCGGCACACCGTCGCGAACGAGGTCCTGACCCACCACGTACCCGCGCTCGGCCGTCCAGTCCCCCTCGATCGGTTCACCGACGTGCAGCCCCAGCGCCGCAGACTCCGCGGCCCACCCGACCACCCGGGCACGAGCGTCGAGCCAGTCCGCCGGACCAGCGAGGTGCACCACCTCGCGATGACCGAGCCCCGCCAGGTGGCGGACCACGAGCCGTGCGCCGAGCTCTTGGTCCACCGAGACCGTCGTCACCGTCTCCGGAGGATCCGGGATCGCCGCCACCACGACGACCGGCAGCCCCTCCCCGAACGTCCGCACGGCCTCGACGACGTCGGCGTGCGGCGCGATGACCACCACGCCCTCCACCGCCTGGTCCATGAAGTGCTCGAGTACCTCGTGCATCGACTCGGCGTCCACGGACCGCAGCGTCGCGACCGACAAGAAGTAGCCGGCCTCCCGCGCAGCCTCCTCGATCCCCACGAGCGTGCGCGACGGACCGAAGAGATACGACCCGGTCGTCACCACCCCGAGCGTCCCGGACCTGCGCGTCACGAGCGCACGCGCCGCGCTGTTGCGCCGGTAGCCGAGCCGCGCGATCGCCTCGAGCACCCGGTCGCGTGTCTCCGGGCGCACGTTCGGGTGGTCGTTGAGGACCCGCGAGACCGTCTGGTGCGAGAGCCCGGCCGCACGGGCGACGTCGTTCATCCCCGGCGGCCGCGAGTCCCCAGCCATCAGAGGCTGAACGCCAGGTAGAAGTTCTCGATGTCGGACGTCGGACCGGTGGCCTGGAGGAGAACGGTGCCGTTCGTCCACACAGCCGTCGAGGTCTCCTCGTCCACGCTCATGATCGAGTACGTCCCGGCCGGTTCACCAGCCACCGTCACCTCGCCCGACGAGACGGGCTCGCTCCCAGCAGCGACCGTCGTCGCTGCCTGGGCAGCAGCCTCCTCCGCCGTGGGCCACTGACCGACGACGACCTCGTAGTCGACGTCCGAGCCGTCGAGGGGACCCGTGTACGTCGCTGCGACGGACTCGAGCGCCGCCGCGGCCGCGAACGCGTCCGACGGAGCGATCGCTGTCAGGACGAACTGGCGGACGGCGCCCGGCAACGACAAGAGCAGCGCGGACCCGTCCCCCCGGTCGACCGGCTCCGCCACCGGGGTCGGCTCAGGCAAGACGACCTCCACCGCGCTCGGCATCTCGGTCGGCTCCGAGGCGTCCTCTCCGGTGAGCCACACCACCAGACCGACGACGACGGCGAGCAGGAGGACGCCCCCGATCGCCCACGGGAGCCACGGCGGGCCAGGGAGCTTGCGGCGTGCGCTGGCGCCCGGGTCAGCGACAGTCCCCGGGTCAGGGACAGGCTCTGTGCGTGCTCGACCGCTGGCGTGCTGATCGCTCATGGTGCTCGTTTCCCCTTGTGAAGCGATGGTCGTCCGAACCAACCAGCCTACGGGCTGCACCGCTCACGAGGTCGGTGCCACGACGGAGCGAGCCCCTGGCGGTTCGAACCGCCCTGTGGACAAACGTCGCGGACGGAGGAGACTGGATATATCGCTACCGGGACGCGGCGCGGCCACCTGCCGAGCATCCTGGGCGGCCGGTGGCCTCTCGACAGGAGGCGTCATCATGACCACACCGCGCGGGATCGTCGTCGGCATCGACCGGTCCCCAGGCTCTGTCCACGCGCTCGACTGGGCGCTCGACGAAGCAGTCTCACGCGAGGTGCCGCTCACGGCGCTCCTCGTCTGGGACGCATCGTGGATGGACGCGCCCGAGGTCTCGCTGACCCAAGACACGACAGAGACCATCTACCAGCGGATCGGAGCGCGAGAGCTCGCCCGGGTGCAGACGATCGTCGACGACGCCCGTGAGCGCCTCGCGGCGCGCACACCATCCGCGAGAGACCACGAGATCGTCGCCGCGCAGGTCCAGGGCTCTCCGGTGACCTCGCTGCTCGAGCAGAGCGCGGACGCCGAGCTGCTCGTCGTCGGCCGGCGCGGTTTCGGGACGCTCGCGCACCTCGTCATGGGCTCGGTCTCCGCGAACGTCGTGCACCACGCGCACCGCCCCGTGACTGTCGTCCCCGAACCGCCGCGCCGCCCCGACGCGAGCGTCCCTGCGGGCCGGCACGCCGCACCCGCGACCGTCGTGGTCGGCGTCGACGGCTCCGACTCCTCGGTCCGTGCCCTGCGCTACGGTGCCGAGGTCGCTGCGCGGCTCGACCTCGACCTCGACGCCGTCAGCTGCTGGAACATGCCGACGCTCGCGCCCGCCGTCGGCGGGACAGCCTGGGTCCCGCCGTCCTCGGGCCTGGCGGCCGAGACCGAAGAGACCCTCGCACGCACCGTCGACCTCGCCGCGCTCTCCCTGCCCGCCGACCGTGTCCACCAGGTCGTCCTCGACGCCTCCCCCGCAAAAGGGCTCATCACGTACGCCCGGCTCGCCGAGCGCCTGGTCGTCGGCAGCCGCGGGCTGGGCGGCTTCGACCGCCTCGTGCTCGGCTCGACGAGCAGCCAGGTCCTGCGGCACACAGCAGGTCCGGTGACCGTCGTCCCTGAGTGAGCCGGCCCGGCGCGAGGCGTCCCACCGTCCTGCGCTGTCGGTGCCACCCGGTAGCGTGCCGCGCATGGCCTCCTCCACCTCGACCGCACGGTCGTCCACCACGACCGGTCGCACCGCACGACCCGGATACCGCTGCACCGAGTGCGGATGGACCACGGCCAAGTGGGCGGGTCGCTGCGGCGAGTGCCAGGAGTGGGGATCGGTCACCGAGGCGGCCGCCGCCACGTCCGGCCCGCGGACCGTCGCGTCCGCGCCCACGCGCAACGTCGCGAAGCCGATCGGCGAGATCGACGTCGACTCCGCCCACGCGACCCCCACCGGCATCTCCGAGTTCGACCGCGTCCTCGGCGGCGGGATCGTCCCCGGCGCCGTCGTGCTGCTCGCAGGCGAGCCCGGGGTAGGCAAGTCGACCCTGCTCCTCGACGTCGCGAGCACCTACGCGCGCGGGGGGCGCCGCGTCCTCTACATCACCGGCGAAGAGTCCGCAGGTCAGGTGCGCCTGCGCGCCGAACGCATCGACGCCCTCGCCCCAGGGCTCCTGCTCGCCGCCGAGACCGACCTCGGACAGGTGCTCGGCCAGGTCGAGGCCACGCAGCCCGACCTCCTCATCGTCGACTCGGTCCAGACCATCGCGTCCGCCCAGGTGGAAGGGTCGCCCGGAGGCGTGAGCCAGGTCCGCGAGGTGGCCTCCGCGCTCATCGCCGCCGCCAAGGGACGCAACATGCCCGTCGTCCTCGTCGGACACGTCACCAAGGACGGGTCCGTCGCGGGCCCGCGCACCCTCGAGCACCTCGTCGACGTCGTGTGCCAGTTCGAGGGCGACCGGCACTCACGCCTGCGCATGATCCGCGCCGTGAAGAACAGGTACGGCCCTACCGACGAGGTCGGCTGCTTCGAGCTGACCGAAGACGGCATCACCGGGCTCGCAGACCCGAGCGGGCTGTTCCTCAGCCACATCAACCTCGCCGTGCCCGGCACGTGCGTCACCGTCACCCTCGAAGGTCGGCGCCCGCTCGCCCTCGAGATCCAGGGCCTCGTCGTCGCCAGCCCGCTCGCCAACCCCCGACGCACCACGAGCGGCATCGACTCCAGCAGGCTCGCGATGATCCTCGCCGTCGTGCACCGTCACCTCGGCGCCCGGCTCTCCGACGCCGACGTGTACGTCTCGACCATCGGCGGCGCTCGCGTCACCGAGCCTGCCGCCGACCTCGCGATCGCGCTCGCCGTGCTCAGCGCCGTCGAGAACAAGTCGATGCCCGTCGGCACCATCGCGATCGGCGAGGTCGGGCTCGCCGGAGAGCTGCGTGCCGTGACCGGGATCTCTCGTCGGCTCAGTGAGGCGGCTCGCCTCGGCTTCACGCGCGCCGTGGTCCCCGCCGGCACCAGCGGTCCCGCCCCGGCCGGGATGACCCTCCTGCCTGCGGCGAACCTCGCGGAAGCAGTCCAGCGCACGCACCAGGTGTTCACTGGCACCGACGCCCGCGACGCGTAAGATTCGCTCGTGGCCAACTCCCCCGCGCACATCGACGAACTCCTCCGCGAGACCCTGGCCGCCGTGGCGCCAGGGACCGAGCTCCGTGACGGGCTCGAACGCATCCTTCGCGGCCGCACCGGCGCGCTCATCGTCCTCGGCTTCGACACGACCGTCGAGACCATCAGCTCCGGCGGGTTCGTGCTCGACGTCGAGTTCTCCGCCACCCGCCTGCGAGAGCTCGCGAAGATGGACGGCGCCGTCGTCCTCGACCGTGAGGCGGACCGCATCCTGCGCGCCGCCGTCCAACTCCTCCCAGACCCCCTCATCGAGACGACCGAGTCCGGGACGCGTCACCGCACCGCAGAACGCGTCGCCAAGCAGACCGGCTTCCCCGTGATCTCGGTCAGCCAGTCGATGCGGATCGTCGCGCTCTACGTCGGCGGATCGCGGTACGTGCTCGAAGACTCCGACACCGTGCTCTCCCGAGCCAACCAGGCGCTCGCGACCCTCGAGCGCTACAAGGCTCGCCTCGACGAGGTGAGCGGCACGCTGTCCGCCCTCGAGATCGAGGACCTCGTCACCGTCCGCGACGTCTGCGCTGTCGTCCAGCGCCTCGAGATGGTCGGACGCATCGCCGAAGAGATCGCCGGGTACGTCGTCGAGCTCGGCGCCGACGGTCGGCTCCTCGCCCTCCAGTTCGACGAGCTCATCGGTGGGCTCGGCGCCGACCGAGAGTTCGTCATCCGTGACTACGTCGAGGTCGCACGCAAAGACCGCTCCGTCACCGACGTGCTCGCGAGCCTCGGCGAGCTCGACTCCACCGAGCTCCTCGACCTCACGCTCATCGGCCGGGTCCTCGGGCTGCCGGGCGGCGGCGAGGCGCTCGACGCCGCCGTGGCCCCGCACGGCTACCGCCTCCTCGCGAAGGTGCCTCGCCTCCCTGACACGATCGTCGAACGGCTCGTCACCCACTTCGGTGGGCTGCAGAAGCTCCTCGCCGCGACCATCGAAGACCTCATGACCGTCGACGGCGTCGGCGAGCAGCGTGCGCGTTCCGTGCGCGAGGGCCTCTCCCGGCTCGCCGAGTCGAGCATCCTCGAGAGGTACGTCTAGCCTCGTCCCCCTCTCTAGCGGGCGTCCCTCGGACGAGCTCACGTGGGACGCTGCTCAACTGCCCGGCCTCCCAGGGGAGGAAGGTTCTGGACAGTCGATGAGCCAGGGGCCACGGTGAAGACGACGGATGAGGTAGTCGACCTCCACGGGGTCGAGATCCCGGTCGACGGCGGCATCGCGGCGACCTGCGCTCTCTAGGTGCTGTGGGGCACGACGTCGATGACACGTCGGGGAGATGTCGGTCCTGGACCCGAGGACGTTCCCGACGCCTTGGCCGAACCCGCCCGGCTCCATCCGTCGTGCACCGCACGCTCGGCGCCACCCCCTACCGACCCCTCGGATAGTGCTACTGTCTAGTCAATAGATAGCGGCACTATCCGAGGATGATCCCGTGCGCGAGACCCGCTCCCCACAGCCACCCAGAGGACTTGTCTTCGCGTGCGTCGCTGCGTCGCTGCCGATGTTCATGGCCGCCCTGGACAACCTCGTGATGACCTTTGCGCTGCCGGTCATCAAGGAAGACCTGGGCGCGAGCGTGGAGCAGCTGCAATGGTTCGTCAACGCGTACTCCATCGCGTTCGCGACCCTCATACTGCCGCTCGCCGCCCTTGGCGACCGGCTCGGCCGGCGCACGATCTTCTTCGCCGGCGTCGTGGTGTTCACCGCTGCGTCAGCCCTGGCCGCGACCGCGACCACAGCGGAGCTGCTCATCATCGCGCGAGCCGTCCAGGGGATCGGTGCCGCGGCGATCGTCCCGCTGTCGCTGACGATCGTCTCTGCTGCGGCGTCGGCTCGCGTGCGACCGATCGCCATCGGGGTCTGGGGCGGGGTGAATGGGCTCGGCATCGCCGTCGGGCCGATCATCGGTGGCGCCGTCGTCGAGGGTTTCGCATGGCCGGGCATCTTCTGGCTCAACGTTCCCATCGGCATCCTCACACTCGCGCTCATTCCGTTCGCGGTGCCTGCGTCATGGGGGCGGCGTCTTCCGTTCGACACCACAGGTTCACTCCTCGCGGTAGCGTTCGTCCTCCCGCTCATCTGGGCCATCGTCGAGGGTGAAGACCGGGGTTGGGCCAGTGGTCTCATCGTGGGCGCGCTGACATTGTCCGCGGTGGCGCTCACCGCGTTCCTCGTGCACGAGCGCCGGAGCGCTGCTGCGTTCCTACCGCTGAACTTCTTCCGCGAGCGGCCGTTCACGCTCGCGAACCTCGCTGGGCTGCTCTTCTCCGCTGGAGTCTTCGGCGCGATCTTCCTGCTCAGCCAGTACCTGCAGGTGGGTATGGGGTACGGCGCGCTCGAGGCCGGCCTCCGGGCCGCGCCCTGGACCTTCGCACCGATGATCGCTGCCCCCCTGAGCGGTTTCGTCGTGCGGCGGATCGGTACCGGCCCAGTGATCGTCACCGCGCTGGCTCTGCAGACGATCGCCATCGCGTGGATCGCGCTCGCGTCCAGCGCCACCACCGAGTACAGGGACGTCGTCGTCCCGATGCTCCTCGCCGGGATCGGGATGGGCCTGACGCTCGCTCCGCTCGCCAACGCTGTCCTCATCGGACGGACTGAAGAGGAGCACGGCATCGCCGCGAGCGTCAACAGCACTCTGCGACAGCTCGGCATCGCGATCGGCATCGCGCTCGTGACGGCTCTGTTCCTCCGGCACGGCGACTACCTGCCCGGTCAGCCGTTCATCGACGGGATGAAGCCGGCGCTCATCGCCTGCGTCGCCATCACAGGCTGCGCGACGATCGCCGCGCTGGGGTTGCTCCGGCTGCCCTCTACGCCCAGCACGGTCAGTCCGATACAACCACCGACCCCTGTCGTAACAACACCTTCGGAGGATTGAAACGATGCCTACGATCCCATGGCGAGGCGGCCCCGACGCCCGAACAGAGGGTGCTCAGATCACCGTTATGGCCTCGCGGTTCGAGCTTCAGAACGCACGGGCGGTCCCCTCGTTCTTCGTCGCCTCCATCACCGCATGGTGGCAGTCGCTCCACGCCGAGGGGTGCGTGGGGGTGTCCTTGCAGGCGCGCCCCCTGGCTCGCGAGTTCTGGACAGTGTCCGCCTGGACCTCCAAGGAGGCGCTGTACAGCTACGCCCGCACGGCACCGCACACTGGTTCAGCTCGACGTCAGACCGCTGGCATGAAGTCGAGCGCCTTCGTCTTCTGGGAGGTACGCGGGAGCGCCCTCCCGGTGAGCTGGACCGAGGCCAAGCGCAAGGTCCGCGAGCAGGTGGCGCGCCAGCGTGCAGCGTCCGACGAGCGGGGTGGCGGACCGGAGCGGACCACGTAGCACCAGTATCCCTGAGGCGCTCCCGGTGCCACCGACAGCCCCCGGTCGTCCGGCATCGGACGACCGGGGGCTGTCGCTAAGATGGTTGACCCGGCCTCTGCACCGCACCGGCACGAGCGCGGTCTCCTCGATGCGTCACGAAGGATGCTTGCAGCGAAGCATCGCCCGGGTAGCGAGCGACGTAGAACCGGAAGGAACTTTGATGCTCATCTCTGAGCTCAGTGCTGCGAGCGGCGTGAGCACCCACCTGATCAAATTTTATCTGCGCGAGGGCCTCCTCCGGCAGGGCCACCTGACGTCCCGGACACGGGCTGAGTACAGCGACGATCACCTCCGCGAGCTCGTTCTCATCCGCGCTCTGGTTGACCTGCGAGGGTTGCCGGTCCAGGCGGTGGGCGAGATCCTGGCTGCGCTCCGGCTGCCCGCGACGAACTTCCACTACCTCCTGGGCTACCTCGTCGGCTCGCTCGACGAGCCTGCACCGCCCGCAGAGCCGTCCGAACCAACGGGAGCAGACGACGAGGACTCCACCGCCGCCCGGCGAACGCTCGACGAGGCCGTCGCCGCGATGGGATGGCACGTCCACCCCGGCACGAAGGCCATGCGGTCTGCCGAGGCCAGCCTCGACGCCCTGCGCCGGTACGGAATCCCCCTCGACGTCACCGACCTGCTGCAGTACGCGCAAGCGGCCGACACGATCGCGCAGGCTGACTTCGCCCACCTCAGCACTCTCGCGTCCCGGCAGGAGATGTTTGAGCACGCCCTCATCCGGACGTTCCTGCTCGACACGACGGTGCTCGCCATGCGGCGTCTCGCACAGGAACACCTCAGCGGACAGCACTTCAGCGGCGAGGACACTGACCCAGCAGGCACTCCTCAGCCTTGACCCCTGCCGTGAAGGCGGACTCATACCAAAGGAGCAGAGCGCGGGGCAGCCGACCAGCTGTGGGTGAACGGCCTGGCCTACGTCTCGACGTGGACGGGCGCTGCCTACGCCGGCTTCATCAGCGAGGCCTGCGCCCGCACGATCGTGGGCTGTCGAGCCGTGCCGACGATGCGGACCGAGACCGTGGACGCCGATGGTCGGCTCACCTCGATTCACTCCGGGGAACAGCTGGCCGAGAGCGTGAACAGCTCCTGCAAGGCCGAGCTCATCCGTGGACCGACCCTCCAACAGCCCAGGAAGACGGCCGAGGAGGTCGAGCTCTCGACCGTCTGCTGGCACAACCACAGATGCCTGCACCGCTACCTCGACGATGTCCCTCCGGCGGGGTTCGGGCAGTCCTTCTCTGCTGACCAGACCGACCATCACCAGGTCGTTGAAATCTACTAACTCACCTCTTCATCAGGCTCAGGGCGATTTGCACCTCATTGCTGCTGCTCGTGGTACAGTTTGCGACTATATTCTCACCTTTCAGGAGTATCCATCCGTGAAGATATTCACGCTGCGCAACGCGCTTCGCCTGATCCTCCTGATGCTTTCGGTCTATGGATTCTGGGTCTTTCTCCAGCCCGTGATCATCTCCGGAATCATCAACATCGGAAACATCGTCGGCATGGGCTTCTCTGCCCTTCTGGCCGTCGTCGTCCTCTTCTCGTCGAGAGCCTCCCGCTTCCTGTCCGCCCGCATGAAGCAGCGCCGCGGAAAGATCACCATCGTCTCGGCTGCCGCTCTCCTCGGTTGTGGCGCCCTCTGGTGCGGCGTGCTCTCCGTGCTCATGGCGACCGCCATGATCACTCAGCCCGAGTCGCCCACCACCGTGATCGTCCTCGGCTGCCGCGTGAACGGCGACACGCCGAGTGCGTCTCTCCTCCGTCGAGTCGATACTGCCGCGGACTATCTCCTGGCGAATCCTTCTGTGCAGGTGATCGTCTCCGGCGGCCAGGGCGCCCACGAATGGATCAGCGAAGCGGAAGCGATGAAGCGCGTCCTGGTGCAGAGAGGCGTCTCTGAGGACCGCATCCTGATGGAGGATCGTTCGACCTCCACGCTCGAGAACCTCACGTTCTCCCAAGAGATGCTTGCTGAAAACGGTTTGAGCACATCGGTCGTCGTCGTCAGCGAGGGCTACCACATGTACCGGGCGCTGTCCTTCGCCGAGCGCATCGGACTTGACGCCGAGGGGCTTGCCGCGCCGACCGTCCCATGGATTCTTCCGACGTCGTGGGTCCGCGAATGGTTCGGCATCACGCTCGACACCATTCGGAGATAAGCGAGGTCCTTGACGGGATTCTCTGCGCACAGGAACTTCACCGGGATCTTCGGCTTCGTCATGTGGTTGCTGCGGGAGGAGTGTGGGCATGCCTATTGCCACGCCTGGAGCAGGTCATCGGCGGTCAACACCTGCGCCAGCCGGCCGTCGGCCACGACGCCCGCGGGGCACACCGCCACCAGTAGCGCGCTCGACCCGAGGGCGCGGATCGTCGTGGCATCCGTGGCATCCGTGGCACCCTTGGTGAGGTCGACCGTCGTAACCTTGCTGTCAGGGCGCCACCTGATCGTCCCAACGAACGCGTGCTGGTCGGCGGGAGTCGAGTCCCGCAGAGTGGTGCAGTACGGTGGCTTGCCACGTCGTAGACGTGGGTGCGGTCGCCGCGATTCTCCTTCGAGAAGCTCTCTTCTTCTCACTCAAAGGCACGTCTCACGATGACCGCACCACATCTTGTCGACCCTGCTGACCTGCTTGGCGACGTCCTGGCCAAGGCGTCCGCTGATCTGATGTGTCACGCCGGCGCACTGCTCGGCGGCGTCGGCCTTGAGCTGCTCGACCTGCCCGGTCAGCCGCGCGACCTCCTCGGTGAGCAGGTGGGAAGCGTGAGCCGCGTCATCGGCCTGGCTCGCTAGTCCGTCGGCCTCTGCCCAAGCCTCCTTGACCGACGCGCGCGGCCGCGTGCGAACCCTGGCCGCCGACCGGGCGCTGTGGCACCTGATGCGCGCCGTGGCCTCGCGCGATGACGGGCTCCAGGATGTCGTCGTGGAGAGTCGGCACGTGGCGGACGAGAACTTGGCGCTGCTGCCGGGTGCTCTGCATTTGGCGCGTGAGCTCGACGACGACCGCGAGGCCACGGGCGGGGAGGCGATCAGCACCCGCCTCGTCGGTGAGATCGCGGCCGACGGTAGCGGCTGGTCTCGTGCTCGACGCGTGGGACCAGGCCGATGGGGCTTGCCCCCTCCACGCACGCGTCACCAACGTCATGACACACAACCGCTAGCCTCGGGCTTTCATGGCGGGGTGGGTCTCAGTAGGTGTCATGACGCAAGAAAGTGCTCCTGACCTGGAAGAATACGGTTTGTTGAGGACCGATTCTGACTAGTTCGAGGAGCACCTTCAAGGTGAAGACTACCGTCGCGTATCCCCGTCTGAACATCGTCACGTCGGCGACGTCCGCGGTTGGTCAGGCTGGTGGGGTGCTGTTGACCGAGACGGTCCGGGCGACGGGTCTGGATCGGGCGTTGTCGACGGGCTTGGCGCGGTGGCGTAAGCCGACGGCGTTCCACGACCCGGGCAAGGTGATCGTGGACCTGGCGGTCGCCCTGGCGTTGGGTGGGGACGCGTTGGCGGACGTCGCGGTGCTGCGCGCCGAGCCCGGTGTCTATGGCGCGGTCGCCTCGGATCCGACGGTTTCGCGCACGATCGCGGCGTTGGCCGCTGATGCCCCGGCAGCGTTGGCGGCGATCAACACCGCCCGAGCTGCGGCCCGTTCGGCGGCCTGGCGCCTGGCTGGTGAGCGCGCCCCCGACGCGGGCGCCAGCGCGGTGGACCCTCTGGTCATCGACCTCGACGCGACGCTGGTCACGGCGCATTCGGAGAAGGAGAACGCGGCGCCGACGTTCAAGCGCGGGTTCGGGTTCCATCCCCTGTGCGCGTTCGTCGACCACGGCGGCGCCGGGACCGGGGAACCGCTGGCGATCATGCTGCGGCCGGGCAATGCCGGGTCGAACACCGCCGCCGATCACATCGCGGTTCTCCGAGATGCTCTGGCTCAGCTCCCTGGTCATGGCGGGCGGACGCGGGGCAGTAAGAAGATCCTGGTCCGCACCGACGGCGCAGGCGGAACCAAAACCCTCATCGAATGGCTCACGACCCACCGCCTGGGCTACTCGGTCGGGTTCACGCTGCCTGGCAACACCCCCGACCTGCTGGCCCGCATCCCCGAGACCGTCTGGGCCCCGGCCCTGGACGCTCACGACGAGGTCCGTGACGGCGCCTGGATCGCTGAGCTCACCGACCTGATGGACCTGACCGCCTGGCCGGCAGGCATGCGCGTCATCGTTCGCAAGGAACGACCCCACCCCGGGGCCCAGCTGCGCTTCGAGGACGTTGACGGGATGCGCATCACCGCGTTCGTGACGAACACGCCCGCCGGTCAGCTCGCTGACCTCGAGCTGCGCCACCGCCGCCGCGCCAGATGTGAAGACCGCATCCGCATCGCCAAGGACACCGGTCTGCGCAACCTCCCCCTCAAGGCCTTCGCCCAGAATCAGATCTGGTGCGCGATCGTCGCCCTCGCCAATGACCTCCTGGCCTGGATGGGCATGCTCGCCCTCACCGACCACCAGGCCCGCCGCTGGGAACCCAAACGCCTGCGCCTACGCCTGTTCACCATCCCCGCCGTCATCGCCCGCACCGGCCGGCGCACCTGGCTCCGCCTCTCCAACCGAGCGCCCTGGGCAGCGCTGGCCGCTCAAGCAGTCCAAGCCCTGCGAGCCCGACCCGCACCCGGCTGAGCGCCAGCACACCCTTGACTCAACGACCCCCGCGCGACCACCCGGACCTGGAACCGGCGCCCAACCCGACGACACGGGACCATCTGTCATACCCACAAGGCAGAATCACACCCGAGCAGGCGCCCTGACGCCCAAACGACCCACCTCATGAGCCCGATGAAAGATCGAGGCTAGCCTCGGGCTTTCATGGCGGGGTGGGTCTCAGTAGGTGTCATGACGCAAGAAAGTGCTCCTGACCTGGAAGAATACGGTTTGTTGAGGACCGATTCTGACTAGTTCGAGGAGCACCTTCAAGGTGAAGACTACCGTCGCGTATCCCCGTCTGAACATCGTCACGTCGGCGACGTCCGCGGTTGGTCAGGCTGGTGGGGTGCTGTTGACCGAGACGGTCCGGGCGACGGGTCTGGATCGGGCGTTGTCGACGGGCTTGGCGCGGTGGCGTAAGCCGACGGCGTTCCACGACCCGGGCAAGGTGATCGTGGACCTGGCGGTCGCCCTGGCGTTGGGTGGGGACGCGTTGGCGGACGTCGCGGTGCTGCGCGCCGAGCCCGGTGTCTATGGCGCGGTCGCCTCGGATCCGACGGTTTCGCGCACGATCGCGGCGTTGGCCGCTGATGCCCCGGCAGCGTTGGCGGCGATCAACACCGCCCGAGCTGCGGCCCGTTCGGCGGCCTGGCGCCTGGCTGGTGAGCGCGCCCCCGACGCGGGCGCCAGCGCGGTGGACCCTCTGGTCATCGACCTCGACGCGACGCTGGTCACGGCGCATTCGGAGAAGGAGAACGCGGCGCCGACGTTCAAGCGCGGGTTCGGGTTCCATCCCCTGTGCGCGTTCGTCGACCACGGCGGCGCCGGGACCGGGGAACCGCTGGCGATCATGCTGCGGCCGGGCAATGCCGGGTCGAACACCGCCGCCGATCACATCGCGGTTCTCCGAGATGCTCTGGCTCAGCTCCCTGGTCATGGCGGGCGGACGCGGGGCAGTAAGAAGATCCTGGTCCGCACCGACGGCGCAGGCGGAACCAAAACCCTCATCGAATGGCTCACGACCCACCGCCTGGGCTACTCGGTCGGGTTCACGCTGCCTGGCAACACCCCCGACCTGCTGGCCCGCATCCCCGAGACCGTCTGGGCCCCGGCCCTGGACGCTCACGACGAGGTCCGTGACGGCGCCTGGATCGCTGAGCTCACCGACCTGATGGACCTGACCGCCTGGCCGGCAGGCATGCGCGTCATCGTTCGCAAGGAACGACCCCACCCCGGGGCCCAGCTGCGCTTCGAGGACGTTGACGGGATGCGCATCACCGCGTTCGTGACGAACACGCCCGCCGGTCAGCTCGCTGACCTCGAGCTGCGCCACCGCCGCCGCGCCAGATGTGAAGACCGCATCCGCATCGCCAAGGACACCGGTCTGCGCAACCTCCCCCTCAAGGCCTTCGCCCAGAATCAGATCTGGTGCGCGATCGTCGCCCTCGCCAATGACCTCCTGGCCTGGATGGGCATGCTCGCCCTCACCGACCACCAGGCCCGCCGCTGGGAACCCAAACGCCTGCGCCTACGCCTGTTCACCATCCCCGCCGTCATCGCCCGCACCGGCCGGCGCACCTGGCTCCGCCTCTCCAACCGAGCGCCCTGGGCAGCGCTGGCCGCTCAAGCAGTCCAAGCCCTGCGAGCCCGACCCGCACCCGGCTGAGCGCCAGCACACCCTTGACTCAACGACCCCCGCGCGACCACCCGGACCTGGAACCGGCGCCCAACCCGACGACACGGGACCATCTGTCATACCCACAAGGCAGAATCACACCCGAGTAGGCGCCCTGACGCCCAAACGACCCACCTCATGAGCCCGATGAAAGATCGAGGCTAGCGCCAGCCAGTACGTCGACCTGGGCCGCCAGGCGTCCAACGCATTCACCTACGATCTCGTTGTCGCGTCGCACACCACGGGAAACACCACGCACCAGACCGGCAACAAGCACTGGGACGAAGGCTACAAGAACAACTCCGGGGCCACCGCCTACACTGGCTCGTACGTGCAAGACCCGGTCAAAGTTACGGCCGGCATCGTCATCAAGTCTGCGGGGGTACATTGCGCTTTCTGATCCACAACAGCAGACTTCCAGCGTCATGCCAGAACTCTCCATGGGGAGCCCTGGCAGTCGTTGCAGTGTGCGTGGCCACAGCAACATTCCTCGTCGGCTGTTCAGGAGACGCACCACCAGAGACCGTAAAATACGAGGATCCAGGGTGGATGGCGGAACAGGCCCAGCTGCAGGATGAGTATCGCGCCAACATGCAGTCATGTGTAGAAGCTGCAGGGTGGTCCGTGACGATCACACACGAAGGAGGTGTCGTTGAGCCGTTCAACGGTCAGACGGAGATGGATCGATACGCAATTGACCGAGACGCTTGTCGAGAGTCTTTGGGTCTCCATACCGACGGGGCTGCGCTAACAGCCGACCAGTACGAACTCATTTATGGTCGTCAGGTCCAGACTCGTGAGTGCTTGGTTGCACAGGGCTACACTATGGCGACCCCTCCCTCGAAGGAGGCGTATGTCGAGGCAGCCCTAACAGGTGATTCCAATTCTACGGCAGCCTGGAGCCCTTATCTTGACTCTGCATTTGAGAAGCTAGCAGAGTCCGAGTACAATAGATTGCAGGAAGAATGCCCAGAACCCTGGTGGCCCTCAGCCCCGTCGTAGCCCATCGTCGGCCCTGGGGTTGTAAGGGATGAGGGCTGGGCGTCGCATAGGCTGGGTTGTGTGGGTAGTACTACTTGCCGTGAGCGTTGCCCTCGGCGTCGTCGCTGGGCGAACGGTTCTCGGTCCCGCGGCGGCGCCAGATGGGGTTGATGCGGCACGCGTTGAGACCTACACGGTGACCTCCGGGACACTCGGGCGCTCGGCGACCTACACGGCAATCGCGACGTGGGGAAAGCTCCCCTTTGGGACGACGGCTGCCAATGGCACATTGACAAGCTTCGAAATTGTGAGCGGCGAGACTGTCGACTCTGGGTCACAACTGTTCGCAGTGGATTTGCGCCCTGTCATCGCACTCTCGGGCGCTGTGCCCTCGTTCCGTGACCTGACGCTCGACTCCGAGGGCGCGGACGTTAGTCAGCTCCAGACCTTCCTTCGAGAGAGCGGCTACCTGCGCGTGAGCGCTGATGGGGAGTTCGGTTCGCTCACCGAGTCCGCCGTCAAGAAGTGGCAGAAGCATCTGGGTATCGAAGCCGACGGCATCGTGCGCGCAAGCGATGTGATCTTCGTTCCGAACCTGCCTGCCCGCGTCCTTCTCTCAGAGGAGGTCGTCGTCGGCACGCGCCTATCCCCCGGTGACGCTGTGGGGTGGGCCCTCGGCCCAGCACCGACGTTCGATATCCAGCTCGAAGCCGGTCAACGGGGGGCTGTACCAACGGCGGGAGGCAACGCAGAGGTGATCAGCGGTGCGACGCGGTGGAAGGCGGTTCTAGGTCAACCGTCCATTGACGCAGAGGGGCGCACCCTCATCTCCGTGACCGCCCCTGACGGTTCCCCGGTGTGCGGGGAGACGTGCGCCGATGTTGCAACCTCGGGGGAAGGCACCGTCTTCTCCGTTGAGGTGGTGACCTTGAGCGAAGCCACTGGCGCAATAGTTCCGGTGTCCGCGATCACGACCCAGCCCGACGGGTCCTCAGCGATCGCCCTCGAGGATGGCACCAGCACGCCGATCACCGTCATCACATCCGACGGAGGCCGTGCAGTGGTCGAAGGGATCGAGATCGGAGCGAACATCCGCCTCTTCGCACCATCGACCTCCACCAGCACCGATGAGTAGCTCAAGTCAGGGAGTGCTACAGGTTCGCGAGCTCGGTTTCGCCTATAGCTCCAGGGGCTCCACGGTACTTTCGGGCGTAAGTATCGACTTCGAGGCCGGCGCTATCACGGCGCTGACTGGACCGTCCGGTTGCGGGAAGTCCACGCTCCTCTACATCGCAGGGCTCATGCTCCGACCCACAGAGGGAGCGGTGCTGTTCCAAGGCACAGACGTGAGCGCCCTGCGCGATTCCGATCGATCACAGATCCGCAGGAACAACATGGGATTCGTCTTCCAAGACGCCCTGCTCGACCCCAGCAGAACTGTTCTGGACAACGTCCTCGAGCCCGCTGTCTTCGCAGGCGTACCGCGCCGCCACCTCTCGGGTCGAGCTCACGACCTTCTCGAGGCCTTCGGCGTCTCCCACCGCGCCTCTCACCGGCCGGGTCAAATCTCAGGAGGGCAAGCACAGCGAGTCGCACTGTGCCGTGCGCTCCTGCTGGAACCCACCGTCATTCTGGGAGATGAACCAACGGGCAACCTCGACGCCGATTCCACAGAAGTCGTCTGGGAGACACTCGATTCAGCAGCGAACCAAGGCGCCACGGTGATCATCGCCACGCACAACGCCCGACTGGCGACGAGAGCCCACGCCCACATCGCACTCTCATGACCCCATCAACGAAGCGGCCTGCGAGACCGTTGACCGTCGCCGCTCGTGAGGCTCTCGCTGCAGCCCGATTCCAACGGTCGACAACAGCAATGTCAGTCATCGTCAGCGCAATCGTGACACTCACCGTCATACTCACCACCGGCCAGTCCGCAGCATCCCGGCAAGCTGTCCTGAACACCATCGACACCCTCGGGACCACCCTCATCGTGGTGAGCGACAACTCCACCGAGGGCATTCTCGGCCCAGACTTCGTCGACTCAGCAGGGAACCTGTCTACCGTCGAATGGTCGTTCGGGCTCTCCGACGTGACCGACGCACACAACTCAGCTCTCGGCGCAGGCGCAACGCCAATTCCCGTTCGAAAGTACATCGGCACCCTCCCCGACGAGGTGACCCTCTCAGCAGGCAGGATGCCTATAGCGGCGGGTGAGATGTGGCTTGGAACCACAGCGTTCGAGAACGCACGGATGGAATCCCCGTCGGGAACGATACGTGCAGATGACACGAACTACGCCGTTGTCGGCTCGTTCGCGGCCCCTACCGCAATCAGCCAGTTCGACGAGCTCGGCCTGATCAAGACGTCCGACACAGAAAGAGCAGGCCTGGGCATCAGGTACGTATACGTCAGCGCGACGGAAGCAGCCTCAGTCGATGAGGTCATCAGCTCCCTAATTGCAATGGTTCCGACTCAAGACGTCGCTAGCATCTCGGTTGAAGCTGCCGCCGGCGCTATCGCCCTTAGAGAAGCTCTCGGCGCTCAACTCGACGCCGACGCTCGGTCCATGCTCGTCCTCGTACTCGTGGTCGGTTTCATCTTGACGATGGTCATCACTTATGTGAGTGTGTCCTCCCGACGGCGGGACATCGGCCGGCGCCGAGCGCTCGGCGCAACCAGATCCCAAACCGTGGCCCTCATCCTCTTGCAAGGGTTGGCGACCTCAACGATCGGGGCCCTTACCGGCACCGGCGTGGGGCTGCTCATAGTGCATGTACTGATCGGCGCAACCCCCGGAGCTCCCTTCACCGCAAGTGTCTGCCTGCTAGCGATTCTCGTCTCTGGAATCGGCTCGATACCACCTGCCGTCCTGGCAGCATTTACCGACCCAGTCCGCATCCTGCGTGTGCCTTAACATCTGGCTGCTTCACCACCTGCCGGACGTCCGTCGCGTAGAGCAGCGTCACCGCATCGCTCAGATGAGACTGTCTCGTACCGGGTTTAGTGGCTCATCGCAAACGAGGGTGTAGCAGGGTGGGCGCGTCGTTGCGGGATGAGGGTCGAGGTCTTCCGATGATGGAGGTTCCTACGCCGCCCACCTGAAAGACCTCGACGTGTCTGACGCTACCTTCACGCGCCCCGATCTGACCACATTCTGCCGTCTTGACGAGCTGGGCCTGGAGGCGATCGGGCAGCGCCTGGAGCCTGATCGGGCTGTCTTGGCGTGCCGGATCACCGAGCCGGACAACTGGTGCCGGCGGTGCGGGTGCGAGGGGATCTTTCGAGACAGTGTCACTCGTGAACTCGCGCACGAACCTCTGGGTTGGCGGCCGACCACGCTCGTGCTCACGGTGCGCCGCTACCAGTGCACGGGCTGCTCTCATGTGTGGCGCCAAGACACCAACGCCGCGGCCGAGCCGCGTTCGAAGATCTCCCGCCGCGGCCTGCGCTGGGCGCTGGAAGGCCTGGTCCTCCAGCACCTCACGGTGGCCCGGATCGCCGAAGGCCTCGCGGTCGCTTGGAACACCGCCAACGCGGCCGTCTTGGCAGAAGGTCGCCGTCGCTTGATCGCCGACCCCCGCCGTTTTGAGACGGTGACGACGATCGGGGTTGATGAGCACGTCTGGCGCCACACCCGCCACGGCGACAAATACGTGACCGTCATCATTGATCTCACCCCGATCCGGGGCGGGACCGGCCCCTCCCGGCTCCTGGACATGGTCGCCGGCCGCTCCAAGCAGGTCTTCAAGACCTGGCTCTCTGGCCGCCCCCAGGACTGGCGCGACGGGGTCGAAGTGGTCGCGATGGATGGGTTCACCGGCTTCAAGACCGCCGCCGCCGAAGAGCTCCCCCAGGCGGTCGCGGTGATGGATCCGTTCCACGTCGTCCGTCTCGCCGGGGACGCCTTGGACCGTTGCCGGCGCCGCGTTCAGCACGACCTGCACGGCCACCGCGGCCGCCGAGACGACCCGCTCTACCGCGCCCGCCGGACCTTGCACACCGGCGCCAGTCTCCTCACCCAGAAGCAGACTGCCCGGATCGCGGCACTGTTCGCCAGTGACGAGCATGTTCAGGTTGAGGCGACCTGGGGCATCTACCAGGCGATGGTCACCGCCTACCGCGAACCCGACCGCGCCAGAGGCAAAGCCCTGATGGAAACCCTGATCACCTCGGTCACCTCCGGCGTTCCGGCCGCCCTGACCGAGATCATCACCCTCGGTCGAACACTCAAGAAACGAGCCATCGACGTCCTGGCCTACTTCGACCGCCCCGGCACCAGCAACGGACCTACCGAAGCCATCAACGGCCGTCTCGAGCACCTGCGCGGCTCGGCCCTCGGCTTCCGGAACCTGACGAACTACATCGCCAGATCGCTGCTCGAAGCCGGCGGCTTCAGACCGCTCCTACACTCTGGATTGCGATGAGCCGGTTTAGTGGGGGCCCAAAACAGACGCTCCGACGGCAGCCGCCGCAGGGTTGTGACAGTAGCGCTGGTCTCGTGCTCGACGCGTGGGATCAGGCCGATGAGGCTTGCCCCCTCCACGTACGTGTCACCAACGTCATGACCCAGAACAGCTTGCCGGCCACCTCGCCGGACTCGTCGAGTGGCTCGAGATCACCAGCCCCCAAAGTGTGCGAGACCACCTCACGGCCATCGGCATCATGCTCACCGAGAGATACCCCTGATCGAGGCGACAGCAGCCCTCTGTTCGCGAGCGTCCGTACGAGCGCTCGAGGAGACGCAGCAGTCGGTTCCCCGCTCGGCAACCCACAGGTCCGAGCAACGGGAGAACGACGTGGTGCACGGCGACGCGTGGTCATCGGGATGGCCCCGCGCATGCTCGGTGACGATCGAGGTCATGACCGGGGGCGAAGCTGTTGCCGGTGTGGACCTCAGCACGTCAGGGTCCGTGCCCTGCCGTGAGCGCGCTGGACGGTCCAGCTTCCGTCGCCATCATCTGTCGTTAGAAACGGTTATGGGTTCATTCATTGCTACAGTCATGTCGTGACGACGGATGACCAGGCACGAACACCCACCGGCAGGCGGCGGGCAGCCGGTGCGCACCACGAACCACCGTTGAACCTGAGACGCCCAGGATGGCCGACATTCAGCAGCGAAGCTGTCCCCTGGGACCCCTCGACCGAGGCCTACGGCCCCCGAACCGGGCGAGCCCAGCACCGCGGCCCCTACGAAGCCGCGATCGCACCCACGATCGCCGACGCCCACGTCTACCTGTCGTCCGCGGCCTCCGCACTCGTCGCCGAGGCAACAGCGGAGATCGCCAGGTTCGACGGCGAGGCCCTCGGAGCCACGACCTCCTTCGCGGCGCTCCTCCTGCGTACCGAAGCATCTTCGTCATCCCAGATCGAAGACCTCACATCGTCCGCGAAGGCCATCGCCCTGGCAGAGCTCGGCCGCAACGGCCGAGCCAACGCCGACCAGATCGTCGCGAACGTCACCGCCATGACGAGCGCCCTGGCGCACGCCGAGCGTCTCGACCCCGACGCGATCCTCGCCATGCACCAGGCCCTCATGGCCCGCCACCTGCCGAAGGATGCCGGCCGGTGGCGTACCCAGCAGGTATGGATCGGCGGGAGCAGCAGGTCCCCGCACAACGCCGCGTACGTCGCGCCCACCCACCCACGAGTCCCCGCAGCGATCGACGACCTCGTCGCGTTCGCCGGCCGGGACGACATCGCCGTGCTCGCCCAGGCGGCGCTGACCCACGCCCAGTTCGAGTCCATTCACCCGTTCCCCGACGGGAATGGCAGAACCGGCCGCGCACTGCTGCATGCCCAGCTGCGCAACGGTGGTCTGACACGGACCTCCATCGTCCCGGTGTCGGCCGGCCTCCTCTCAGACACGGCCCGATACTTCGCCGCACTGACCATCTACCGTTCCGGGGACATCGAACCGATAGTCACCGAGGTCGCAGAGGCTGTGTTCCCGGCCCTCGCGAACTCTCGTCAGCTCATCGCCGACGTGACCAGTGCCCGAGCCTCCTGGGGCGAGCAGATCCACGCGCGACGTGGCGCTTCCGCCTGGGGCCTGGCCGACCTGCTCACCACCAGGCCCGTGGTCGACACGAAGCTCACCGCGGCCGAGCTGGGCATCTCGACGGTCAACGCCCAGCTCGCAATCGACAGGCTCGTCGACGACGGGGTGCTCGAACAGATCGGCCACGGGCAACGTGACCGTGTGTGGCAGGCAGGTGAGGTCCTCGACGCGATGGAAGGGTTCGCGACCCGGTCCCGCCAGCGCGTTCACTGACCGACGTCACACTGTCTCGTCCCGGGTGTGACGGAGGGCCTGTTCGACCCTCTCCGTGAACGCCCGTTCACGACACACCCGCGCTGCTCAAGGTCGAGGTCGGCGTGTTGTGCACCATGGATCGTGTTCGAGACCTATGGGCCGTCAGGGTCGTCCACGGACGATCGCCGCCGTGTCACCAACATCATGCCCCACACCACCTAGCCGAGCCTGAGCACGACCGTCGTCGACTCCAGTCCCGGCGCGCTCACCACGGCCTGATAGGTGCCGGCACCCGGCGCCGGGAGGTCTGCCGTGCACCCGGGAGCAGAGCGACCGGTCCCCCAGGTCACCGTCTCGACGTCCTGGTTCCCCGGTGCGAGCAAGAGCATCCGGGAGCCCGCCGTGTCACAGTCGGCGCTCGACCAGATCCGGTCGGACCCTGACGTGATGACGATCTCGCGCGTCGCGAGCCCCGCGTCGATCGTGCACGGGTTCTCGCCCGTGTGCGTGATGCTCACCTCGAACGACGCCGTCCCACCGAGCGCATAGCTCGTCGCGTCAGGTGTCAGGGTCAGCTGGACGTCAGCCGAGGTGCAGTCCACAGGGACGTAGGTTCCGGTCGCTTCCGGGGTCGGGTCCACCTCGACGGTGTCGTCCGACTCGACCATCCCGCCGACCCACCCGCCGAGCGCGCGGACACCCACGACGAGCGCGACGATCACACCCGCGAGCAGCACGAGCACGATCAACCAGCGCAGGAAGAGCGCACGACCGCTCGGCCTCGACGGCCGTGCTGGCCGTGCTGGCCGCGGAGCAGGCCGTCGGCCGCCTTGCTGTGCTGGCCGGCGTGGGCGTGGGCGTGGGCGACCGGTGCTCTCACGTTCCATGCCGCCCATCTTCGTCTACCAGACCGGGTCTGCACCCCGACGGCACGCCGGAGATCGTCGCCGTGGTGCGCGCCCGGACGCTCGCCGACTGGTGCGTGTCGAGGCGACAATGGTCCGGTGCCTCCAGCTCGCGCCCTCACCACACCGCCCGTGCCCCCAGCAGTCTCCGGCCGACCTGCTCCGGCTGCGACAGGGCCCGCATCGGCCTCGACGCTCCCACCAGTCACGATGCAGGAGGTCCTCGCCGACTGGTTCGCTCAGACGGCGCGAGACCTGCCGTGGCGTGCACCCGACCGGTCGCCGTGGGGCGTCCTCGTCAGCGAGGTGATGGCGCAGCAGACCCCCGTCGCCCGGGTCGCACCCCTGTGGACCGCGTGGATGGAGAGGTGGCCCACCCCGTCCGACGTTGCGTCCGCACCGACCGCCGACGTGCTGCGCGCGTGGGGAACGCTCGGCTACCCGCGTCGCGCCCTGCGGCTCCAGGAGTGCGCCCGGGCGATCATGGAGCGGCACGACGGCACGGTGCCCGAGGACGAGCCGTCGCTGCTCGCGCTCCCGGGGGTCGGGACGTACACGGCGGCCGCAGTCGTGGCGTTCGCCTTCGGTCGTCGGTCGGTGGTCGTCGACACCAACGTGCGCCGCGTGCTCGCGCGGACGCTCGGCGGCGACGCGCTGCCTGCGCCGTCGCTCACCTCGGCCGAGATGGCACGGGCCGCGTCGGTCGTCCCGTCCGACGACGCTGACGCGGCGACGTGGGCGGCGTCGTCCATGGAGCTCGGCGCCGTGGTGTGCACGGCGCGCGCGCCGCGGTGCGACGCGTGCCCCGTGAGCTGGGCTTGTGCGTGGCGCGCGGCGGGCTACCCGCCGGACGAGCACGGTGCGCGACGCAAGACGCAGGCCTGGGCAGGGACGGACCGGCAGGTCCGCGGCAAGGTCATGGCCGTCCTGCGGGAGGCGCACGGCCAGGTGGGCAGCGGGCAGGCGGGGAACGGGCAGGAGGCGCACGGCCGGGTGGCCCGCTCGCAGGTCGCTCTCGTGTGGCCCGACGCAGCACAGCTCGACCGCTGCGTCGCCGGGTTGATCGAGGACGGGCTCGTCGAGCAGACGGGTGACGAGCTCCACCTGCCAGGCTGACCAGCACGAGCCGCAAGGACGATGCGAACCCTCGGGTCAGTGCGGGTGCACAGGTCAGTACGGGTGCTACGGCTGCACAGAGCACACGTGGCAGCGGAGTCCTGCGCGATGGCAGAGTGGTCGTCGTGCCGACGACCGAGACGGATCTTCCTCCCGCACCGCAGAGCCCGTGGCGTCGCGCGATGCTTCACGTGCGCGGGCAGGCCTGCGGGCCGCCCCTCGAGCCGGGCCTCGACGTGACCGTGCACCTGCACCCGGACCGGGCTGCAGGCGAGGCGTTCCTCGTCCACGCCCTCGCACGCGACGGCGTCGGACGACCGCTGCTCGAGACGGGCACGGTCAGCGGCGATCCTGCCGTCCACGCAGGAGCTGACCGGTGGCAGTGGGAGCACGACGCGTTCGGGGGCGCGTACGACGACTCCCCCGGTGCGCAGCGACCGAAGTACGGCTCGCTCAACCATCGACGCCGGCCTGCGGGCGGGTCGGTCCGGTTCGGGTCGTCGCACCTGCGGCTCGCGCCCCATGTGCTGGCGCGGACCACCTTCTGCTCCTCGGGCGGCTCGACGGACCCGACGACCCTCGGCACCGTCGAGCACATGCTGCCCTCGGTCCTCGCGGACGCTGCCGACCTGGACGTGCTCGACGACTACGTCGAGGCGCACGTCCACGGAGCCCTGCGTCTCAACCGGGACATCGCTGCTCTCGTGCTCGACCCGAGCTTCCGCGGCACCGCGGTCGAGGACGCGGCGGGCTCGCTGCCCTTCCCGGTGGAGTGGCACCACGGGTTCGTCTTGTCGGTCGACGAGCTCGCGGAGCACGAGACCTACCGCGGAGCGGAGGTGGTCGCGCTGGGCCGGGCGGTCGCGCAGGGCGACGTGCTCGACGCCCGGATCATCGGCGACGCGGTGCGTGCCGACGGTCACGACCCGCTGATCCTCGAGAGGCTATGGCACTGCACGGCGAGGTTCGGTCGTCCTGCGTGACGGCCTGGCGCGTCAGAGGTCGAGCAGCATGCGTGTGTTGCCGAGGGTGTTGGGCTTGACGCGTGCGAGGTCGAGGAATTCTGCGATCCCGTCGTCGTGGGAGCGGAGGAGCTCGGCGTAGACGGTCGGGTCGACGGGGGTGCCCTCGATGACGCGGAAGCCGTGACGGTGGAAGAAGTCGACCTCGAACGTCAGGCAGAACACTCGTCGGAGACCGAGGTCGCGAGCTCGCTCGACGAGCCGGCTGACGATCTCGTGGCCGATGCCGGTCCCGAGGCGCCCGTCGTCGACGGCGAGCGTGCGGATCTCGGCGAGGTCCTCCCACATGATGTGCAGCGCCCCGCAGCCGACGAGGTCCGGGGCCTCCCGGCTCCCTGCGTCGGCGACGACGAACTCCTGCACGGTCTCGTAGTAGGCGACGGCCTCTTTGGCGATGAGGATGCGGCGTGCGGCATAGGGCTCGACGAGGCCACGGATGCTGCGGACGTCTCGGGGCAGTGCGGGGCGCAGCGTGTACGGGAGGACCGGTGCGGGAGTCACGCACTCAACCTAACGCAACATATGCACTCGGACGCATATTTTCTCACGGTGCGTGTCGGAGCCTCTACCCCAGCAGGCGCGTCGCCGTCTGCTCGTCGACGACGAGGTGCGTGACGGCTCCTGCCCGCAGCGCGGCCCGCAGCGGGACCACCTTGTTGTCGCCGGCGACGGCGCACACGCGCCGCGGGATCGCCCGCAGCTGCGCAGGGCTGGGGCCCGTGGCCCGCGCGTTGAGCGCGATGTCGCTGTAGGTGCCGTCCGCGCGCAGAAAGACGGTGCAGACGTCGCCGACAACGCCTTCGGCGTCGAGGGTCGCGACGTCCTGCGGCTCGAGGTAGCCGGCCGAGTACACGTGGCTGGGCAGACCGCCGGAGAGCGCACCGACGGAGAAGAGGGCGATGTCGGCTCGTCGTTGGACCTCGAGGACCCGTTGGACGGAGCGTTCACGCCACATCGCGTCCTTCGTCTCGGCGTAGTCGAAGAACGCGGGCACTGGGAAAAAGTGCATGTGGGCATCGAAAGCACGCCCGAACCCGGCGATGAGGTCGCTCGCATACTCGACCCCGCTCGTGCGCATGTTCGCTGCGCCGTTGAGCTGGACGACCGCGCTCCCCCGGGTCGGCTTGCGTGGCAGGTGCCGGGTGATCGCCCCGAGAGTCGTGCCCCACGCGAGGGCGAGGACCATCTCAGACTCGAACCACGTGCCGATGAGCCGGGCCGTGGTCAGCGCCACCTGGTCGAGGCGCTCGTCGTGCGACGCCGAGTCCGTGACGGGCACGACGTAGGCCTCGATCCCGTAGATCTCGCGGATCCGCTGGCCCAGCCCCGGCGCCCGGGAGTGGGTCGGGCGGAGGTTGATCTCGACGAGGCCCGTCTCGCGGGCCTCCTTGACGAGCCGGGAGACGGTGGAGCGCGACGTCCCGAGCTGCTTCGCGATGGTCTCCATCTTCATGTCCTGGAGGTAGTACATCGAGGCGGCCCGCAGGACGTCCTGTTCGCGCGTGTCCATCTGCTGCTCGTCTCGTCGGGGAGGCACCGTCCGCGGTCCTGGCGTCGCCGCAGGTCCGCACGCACCAGTGTGCACGTTTGTGCAGCCGGGTTGCGCGAACGTTCTGACAGTGTGACGTTTGATCCTGACACCACGCGAGTCGAAAGGTCCCCATGTCCAACTCCGGAACAACTTCCAGGCTCACTCCGCAGTCCCGAGCACAGTCGCTCGACGCCCTGCGTGCCAGTGCCGACGGCGAGCCGTTCGACGTCCTCGTCATCGGCGGCGGCGTCACCGGTGCAGGCATCGCGCTCGATTCCGTGACCCGAGGGCTGACGACCGCCATCGTCGAAGGACAGGACTGGGCCGCAGGCACCTCGAGCCGGTCGAGCAAGCTCGTCCACGGCGGGCTGCGCTACCTCCAGATGCTCGACTTCCACCTCGTCCACGAGGCCCTCACCGAACGCGACCTGCTCATCACCAAGCTCGCACCCCACCTCGTCAAGCCGGTGTCCTTCCTCTATCCGCTCGAGCACCGGATCTGGGAGCGCGGGTACGTCGGTGCCGGCGTCATGCTCTACGACACACTCGCCAGCCTCGCCCCCGGCAAGCGCGCGCTGCCGTTCCACAAGCACGTGACACGCAAGGGCATGAGCCGGCTGTTCCCCGACCTGCGGCACGACGCAGCCGTCGGCGCCGTCCGCTACTGGGACGCGTCCGTCGACGATGCCCGCCTCGTCTCCACCCTCGTGCGCACCGCAGCGTCCTACGGAGCGCACGCAGCAAGCCGCACCCAGGCCGTCGAGCTCACCAAGGACCCCAGCGGACGCGTCGACGGCGCCGTCCTCAAGGACCTCGAGACCGGCGAGGAGCTGCGGGTCAAGGCCCGCAACGTCATCAACGCCACCGGCGTCTGGACCGAGGAGACCGAAGCACTCGCAGGCGGCACAGGCGGGCTGCGCGTCCTCGCGTCCAAGGGCGTGCACATCGTCGTCCCCCGCGAGCGCATCCGCGGCACAGCCGGCCTGATCCTCCAGACCGAGAAGAGCGTCCTGTTCGTCATCCCGTGGTCCCGCTACTGGGTCATCGGCACGACGGACACCCCCTGGACCCAAGAGCTCCAGCACCCGGTCGCGACCGCAGCCGACATCGACTACGTGCTCGAGCACGCGAACGCGGTCCTCGCCGACCCGCTCACCCGTGACGACATCATCGGCACGTGGGCCGGTCTGCGGCCGCTCCTGCAGCCGGGGACCAAGGAAGGCACGTCGTCGGCCAAGGTCTCCCGCGAGCACACCGTCGCGTCCCCCACGCCCGGGCTCACCGTCATCGCCGGTGGGAAGCTCACGACGTACCGCGTCATGGCCGAGGACGCCGTCGACTTCGCGCTCGGCGAGGGCGCCAAGGCCCGCCCGTCGATCACGGCGAAGGTTCCTCTGCTCGGTGCGGTCGGTCTCGACGTGCAGCAGAACTGGGGCCGCCGGCACGCCGCGACGTACGGCTGGACCCCGGCGCTCGTCGACCACCTGCTGCACCGGTACGGCTCGCTGCTCTCCGACATCGTCGAGCTCTGCGAGACCGACCCGGGCATGGCGACGCCGCTCGAGCACGCGCCCGCTTACCTCCGTGCCGAGATCGCGTACGCGGTGAGCCACGAGGGAGTCCTTCACCTCGAAGACATCCTCCTGCACCGCACCCGGCTCAACTACGAGGTCGCGGACCGCGGGCTGGGAGCCCTCGAGGAGATCTCCCGCATCGCGGCAGACGGTCTCGGGTGGGACGAGCAGACCCGGCTCGCCGAGGTCGCCGCGTACACCGAGCGGGCACGAGCCGAGGAGCAGGCCGAGCTCGCTCCGGACGACGCGTCGGCGGAGCAGGCACGCCTGTCGGCCACCGACGTCGCACCGCTCACCGAGCTCTCCGGCCATGTCGACGGAGGCCTCAAGCCAGGCTCGCCGACCGGGTCCCGCGGCGCGGCAGGTCCCGCAGGGACCTGAGCACCACCACGAGTGTCCCGGGGACGAAGGCGTCCCCGGGCGGGAATGACAACGCAGTCCACCCCCCACCCCCACAGTAAGGACCACGATGGACGTCTCCATTGGCCAAGTCTTCATCTCAGAAGTCGTCGGCACCGCGATCCTCCTCCTCCTCGGCGTCGGCGTCGTCGCCAACGTCGTCCTCCCCAAGAACAAAGGCTTTGCGAG
The DNA here is from genome assembly GCF_002564005.1 of Sanguibacter antarcticus. Lineage (NCBI taxonomy): Bacteria > Bacillati > Actinomycetota > Actinomycetes > Micrococcales > Sanguibacteraceae > Sanguibacter > Sanguibacter antarcticus. The sequence continues at coordinate 2,248,297 of NZ_PDJG01000001.1, forward strand.
CGGATGGATCGTCATCTCGTTCGGCTGGGGCCTTGCGGTCTTCGCCGGTGTCTACGCCGCGTGGCGCTCGGGAGCGCACCTCAACCCGGCCGTGACCTTCGGCATCATCGCCAACGGTCAGGACGAGTTCGTCCCCGGGATCGCGGTCAACGCCGTCAACACCCTCGTCTACCTCGGCGGCGAGATGCTCGGAGCCTTCATCGGCGCCGTGCTGGCCTTCGCGGCCTACAAGAAGCACTTCGACGAGGAGGCTCCTGCCGCTGACAAGCTTGCGGTCTTCGCCACCGGACCAGCGATCCGCTCCATCGGCTGGAACTTCGTCACCGAGGTCATCGGTACGTTCGTCCTCGTCTTCGTCATCCTCCAGTTCGGCAACACCCCCACCGAGATCGGACCGCTCGCCGTCGCGCTCCTCGTGGTCGCGATCGGCCTGAGCCTCGGCGGACCCACGGGGTACGCGATCAACCCAGCACGTGACCTCGGCCCCCGCATCGCCCACGCCCTCCTGCCCATCAAGGGCAAGGGAAGCAGCGACTGGTCCTACTCTTGGGTCCCCGTCGTCGCCCCCATCGTCGGTGGTGTCCTCGCCGGGCTCACCGCGACCGCTCTCGCCTGACCCCCTGCTCCACCTCACGCCCCATCCCCTGCTCTAGAACACAACGACGTGAAGGATACGACCCTCCATGACTGCTAACTACGTCCTCGCCATCGACCAGGGAACCACGAGCTCCCGCGCGATCGTCTTCACCCACGAAGGCACCATCCACTCTGTCGGCCAGCTCGAGCACGACCAGATCTTCCCCCGCGCCGGCTGGGTGGAGCACAACCCCGACCAGATCTGGAGCAACGTCCGCGAGGCTGTCGGGCTCGCGCTGACCCGCGGGAACCTCTCGCACCAGGACATCGCCGCCGTCGGTATCACCAACCAGCGCGAGACCGCGGTCGTGTGGGACAAGAACACCGGCAAGCCGGTCTACAACGCCATCGTGTGGCAGGACACCCGGACCCAGAAGATCGTCGACGAGCTCGGTGGTTCCGAGGGCGCCGAGAAGTACAAGGCACGCGTCGGGCTGCCGCTCGCCACGTACTTCTCCGGGCCGAAGGTCAAGTGGATCCTCGACAACGTCGACGGGGCCCGCGCCGCAGCCGAGCGCGGCGACCTCATGTTCGGCAACACCGACACGTGGGTGCTGTGGAACATGACCGGCGGTCCGGACGGCGGCGTCCACGTCACGGACGTCACCAACGCGTCGCGCACCATGCTCATGAACATCGACACCCTCACGTGGAACGAAGACATCGCGGCGGACATGACCATCCCGCTGTCCATGCTCCCCGAGATCCGTTCCTCGTCCGAGGTGTACGGCACGGGCCGAGACCGCGGCATGCTCCCAGGCGTCCCGATCGCGGGCATCCTCGGCGACCAGCAGGCCGCGACCTTCGGTCAGGCGTGCTTCGAGGTCGGTACCGCCAAGAACACGTACGGAACCGGCAACTTCATGCTCCTCAACACGGGCACGGAGCCGATCGCGTCGAAGAACGGGCTGCTCACGACCGTCTGCTACAAGATCGGTGACGCACCCCAGGTCTACGCTCTCGAAGGATCGATCGCCGTCACGGGATCGCTCATCCAGTGGCTCCGCGACAACCTCGGCATGTTCGAGGACGCCCCGGACGTCGAGTACTACGCGAGCAAGGTCGACGACAACGGCGGCGCGTACTTCGTGCCTGCGTTCTCCGGCCTGTTCGCGCCGTACTGGCGACCGGACGCCCGCGGTGCGCTCGTCGGGCTCACGCGCTACGTCAACAAGAACCACATCGCGCGTGCCGCCCTCGAGGCGACAGCGTTCCAGACGCGCGAGGTGCTCGACGCGATGAACGCCGACTCCGGCGTCGACCTCACCGAGCTCAAGGTCGACGGCGGCATGGTCGCCAACGAGCTGCTCATGCAGTTCCAGGCCGACCAGCTCGGGGTGCCCGTCATCCGCCCGCAGGTCGCGGAGACCACCGCGCTCGGCGCAGCGTACGCAGCCGGCATCGCCGTGGGCTTCTGGAACGGCGAGGAGGACGTCCGGAACAACTGGGCCGAGGGCAAGCGCTGGACGCCGAACGTCGACAGCGACGAGCGCGACCGCCAGTACCGCCTGTGGAAGAAGGCCGTGACGAAGACGCTCGACTGGGTCGACGAGGACGTCGTCTGAGGACACAGCACCACCTGGTAGCCAGCACGAGCTAGCACGCGGCACGACGAGGGCCCCTGCAGACCAACAGGTCTGCAGGGGCCCGCTGCTGTCGGCACGCACCCGGGCCGACGCTCGTCCAGGCACTGGGAGGATGGAGGCATGAGTAACGCTTCCTCCACCGTGTCCTCGACCGTGAGCTACACCGTCCCTGGGATGCACGTGACCGACCGTCAGGTGATCGTTCCCCTCGACTGGTCCAGCAGCACGGACAGCCGCACCCTCACGGTGTTCGTCCGCGAGCTCGTCGCCCCCGCCCGGCGGCACGAGGACCTGCCGCTGCTCGTCTTCCTCCAGGGTGGCCCCGGTGGCAAGGGGCCGCGGCCGACAGGGCCGGACGGCTGGGTCGGCCAGATGCTCGAGACCCACCGCGTGGTGCTGCTCGACCAGCGCGGGACCGGCCGGTCGTCTGCCGTCCGCGGCGCGCACATGGCTGCGCTCGGCTCAGCCGTCGAGCAGGCGGACTTCCTCGCGTGCTTCCGCGCAGACTCGATCGTCGCCGACGCGGAGCACGTGCGCACCACTGTCTACGGCGGGCGACGCTGGGAGTCCCTCGGTCAGTCCTACGGCGGGTTCATCACGCTCACCTACCTGTCCCAGGCGCCGCAGGGCCTCGCCGCCTGCTACGTCACGGGCGGGCTGGCGAGCATCTGGCCGGACGCGCACGAGCTGTACCGGCGCACGTACCCGCGCACGGCCGCGAAGAATGCCCGCTTCCGCGAGCGGTTCCCGCTCGATGCAGAGCGGCTCGCGGCCGTCGCCGACCGGATCTCGGTGGGCGACGTGCGACTCCCGGACGGCGACCTGCTCACCGTCCGCCGACTCCAGACGGTCGGCGCCGACTTCGGCATGAAGAACGGCTTCGAACGCGTCCACTGGATGCTCGACGAGGCGTTCGACCCCGGCTCGGAGGACCTGTCCGACACCTTCCTCGCGCACGTCGCCGCGGAGACGTCGTATCTGGCGAAGCCGCTGTACGCCGTCCTCCAGGAGTCGATCTACGCCTCCGGGAAGGCGACGACAGGCTGGGCCGCAGAGGCCGTGCGTGCCGAGCACCCGGAATTCGACCCCGCGGCCCGCCCGCTGCTGTTCACGGGCGAGATGATGTACCCGTGGATGTTCGAGGAGATCTCCGCGCTGCGGCCGTTCCGCGCGGCAACGGACGAGCTCCACCGCCGAGACAGCTGGAGCGACCTCTACGACCTCGACGTGCTCGCAGCGAACGAGGTACCTGTGGCAGCCGCCGTCTATCACGACGACATGTTCGTCCCGGCAGACCTCTCCCTCGAGACGGCTGCCCACGTGGGCAGCACGTACGCCTGGGTGACGAACGAGCACGAGCACGACGGGCTGCGCGTCGGTGGTGCGCTGCGCCACCTCACCGACCACGTCCGGTCGATGGGCGGGCCGCTGCGCGACGCATGACGGCGCACCGGGAACCGGTGCGCCGTCATGCGTCGCGTCAGATGGTGCGTCGTGTGCTGCGGTAGTCAGCAGCGCTGGGCCGAGGTCAGCTCGAGGCGGGCTCGGTCTCTGCTGCGGTCTCGGCCGTGGCGACCGGAAGGTGCGCCGAGCGCTCGAGCGACGACCCTTCGATGTCGACGTTCGGCATGATCGTGTCGAGCCACCGCGGCAGCCACCACGCGCTCTTGCCGAGCAGCGCCATGGCCGCCGGGATCATGGTCATCCGGACGATGAGCGCGTCGAAGGCGATCCCGACGCCCATCGCGAAGGCGATGGGGCCGATGGTCGTGTTCCCGGAGAACACGAAGCTCGCGAAGACCGCGATCATGATGAGCGCAGCGGCGAGCACGACGCGGGCGCCGTGCGCGTAGCCGGACCGGACCGCGGTGAGCGCGTCGGCCCCGTGGACGTGGTCCTCGCGCATGCGCGAGACGAGGAACACCTGGTAGTCCATGGCGAGGCCGAAGAGGACACCGACGAGCAGCACCGGCATGAAGCTCAGGAGCGGAGCGGGCGTCGCGACGAAGAAGACGTCAGCGAGCCAGCCCCACTGGTACACGGCGGTCGTCGCACCGAACGCTGCCGCGACGGTGAGCAGGAAGCCGAGGACTGCGGTCACCGGGACAAGGATCGAGCGGAACGCGACGAGCAGCAGGACGATCGCGAGGCCGACGACGATCGCGAGGAAGAGCGGGAGCGCGTCCCCGAGCTTCTCGGTGACGTCGATGTTCGCGGCGGCAGCGCCCGTGACCCAGATGTCGGTCCCGGTGGCCTCCTCGAGGTCGGACCGCAGCGCCCGGATGTCGTGGACGACGTCCGCGGTCTCCTCGGCATTGGGCCCGGTGGCGGGGATGACGACGATGAGCGCCGTGTTCGCGTCCTCCATGCCGTTGGGCGTGGGCGGTGCGACGTAGGCGACGTTCTCGACGCCGCCGACGGCCTGTGCGACCTGGGCGGCGCTGTCGAGGAGGGCCCCCGGGGTGGCGGCCGCGTCGACGAGCACCACGAGGGGGCCGTTGATGCCGGCGCCGAAGCCCTCAGCGAGCATGTCGTACGCCTGGCGCGAGCTCGAGTCGGCGGGCTCCTGACCTGCGTCGGGCAGCCCGAGGCGCATCGAGAGCGCCGGGACGGCGATGATCCCGAGCACCACGGTGGCGCCGATGAGCGTCAGGACGGGCCGGGTGGTGACGAACGTTCCCCAGTGGTTCTCGGCACGCTGCGAGCGCTCGGCCCGCAGCGCGGCGCGGCCGCGCGGGACGAGCCGGGTGCCGGCGAAGCCCATGAGCGCGGGCAGGAGGGTGACGGCGATGAGGACGGCGACCGCGACGGTGGCTGCGGCGGCGAACCCCATGACGGCGAGGAAGGGCACCCCGGTGACGAAGAGCGCGGAGAGCGCGATGACGACGGTGAGGCCGGCGAAGACGATGGCGCTGCCTGCTGTCCCGACGGCGCGGCCTGCGGACTCTGCGGGGTCGACCCCTTCGGCGAGCTGCTGGCGGTGGCGCGAGAGGAGGAAGAGCGCGTAGTCGATGCCGACGGCGAGGCCGAGCATGAGCGCGAGGGTGAGTGTCGCGGAGGAGATCTCGACGACGGCAGAGAGGCTGAGGACGCCGCCGACGCCGGTCGCGACGCCGAGGAGGGCTGTGAGGATGGGCATGCCGGCGGCAAGGAGCGACCCGAACGTCACGAAGAGGACGACGAGCGCGACGAGGACGCCGATGGCCTCTGTGCCGGAGAGGAGGTGGAGCGGGTCGGTGTAGGGGCCTCCGGTGAGCGCGACGGTGTGGCCGGACTCGACGAGCGTGGCTTCGACGTCCTCGATCGCGTCGAGGGTCGCCTGCGGGACGTCGTCGGTCGGGACGGTGAAGGTCACGTCGACGTAGAGGGTCGAGCCGTCGGGTGAGACGGTCTGGGTCTCGGCGGGGTTGGACACCATGTCGACGTCGGTCTCGGCTGCGAGCGCGGCGATCGGGGTCACGGTCGTCTGGAACGTGGCGGGGTCGAGGAAGCTCTCGCCGTCTGGTGCCTGGACGACGACCCTGGTGCTGGCTGGGCCCTCGGTGCTGGCTTCGGCTCCTGAGCCGGTTCCTGCTCCGACGCCGGTGGCGGCGTCGCCGAAGCGGCTCTCGAGGAGCTCTTGCGCCGTGGCGGACTCGGTGCCGGGGATGCTGAGCGCTTCGGTCATCTTCAGTCCGGAGGCGACGGCTGCGCCGCCGATCGCGGCGATGGCCACGACCCAGACGATGAGGACGGTCCAGCGACGCGTGAACGAGAAGCGTCCTACGCGGTAGAGGAACGAGGCCATGGGGGTCCTTCGGGTCAGCCGGGGTCGCCGGTGGACGGAGTCGGCGGCGGGTGCCGCGCGTGCCGCGCCTCGTTGCACGCACGGTGCCAGGATAGGCAACGCGCGTCGCCTACGCAACACGTGTTGGGAAAGTCTCGCTGGATGGTCGCTTCGCTGCCACAATGGAGCGATGGACCTGCGGACCGACCCCCCACCAGCAGCTCAGCCGGAAGCGCGCACAGACCCGCGCATCGCGCGGACCCGTCGCCTCCTCCATGATGCGCTCCTGTCGCTCGCGCGCGAGCGGGACCTCGACACGATCGCGGTCGCCGACATCGCGGACCGGGCCACCATCAACCGGAGCACCTTCTACCAGCACTACCCGGACAAGGAGACCCTCCTCGCCGACGCGCTCGACGAGCAGGCCCGCCTCGCCGGCGCTGACCTCTCGGCGCTCCTGCCCCTCGACGAGTCGGACCAGCCGCCCGCGCTCCTCGTCCGCTACCTGGAGCACCTCGACGAGAACGCCGCCCTGTACCGGCGGGCGCTCGGCGAGACCGGTTCTCCTCTGACGACAGCCCGGCTCCGCCGGCGGATGACGACGATCGTGACGACCGGGCTCGAGGGCCACGGATTCTCTCCCGGGGAGGAGGACCTCCCGGTGGCCATCGCGGCGGCGTCCATCACCGGCTCGCTCATCGGGGTCCTCACGGCCTGGCTCGAGATGACTCCTCGCCCGTCGACCGAGCGCGCCGCGTCGTGGGTGTGGCAGATGCTCGTCCCTGCGCGTCAGCACGACCCGTTCTCCGCCGAGCGCACCGGAACCGCCCGGTGCGGGTCTCCGTGCGGGACCTGACCACCCCGGCAGCTCGCGACCGCGCATCCCGCTACCGAGGGGCGTGCTTCTCCAGGAAGCTGTAGACCTCGGTGTCGTCGACCCCGGGGAAGGATCCTGCGGGGAGGGCCGAGAGCACGTGCTGGTGCATGTGCGCGCTCGGCCAGGACTTCTTCCCCCACCGCTGGACGAGATCGGGTGCGGCTCTGCGGCAGCACGCTTCGCCGGGGCACGTGGACGACTGTCGCAAGGTGGTCTCCCGTCCACGGAACCACTTGACGGCCGCGAAGGGCACCCCGACGGTGATCGAGAACTCTCCGCCCGCGGTGCTGCCCGTCTGCGTCGAGCACCAGTAGGTGCCGGTCGGGTTGTCCGTGTACTGGTAGAACTCCGTCGCACGGTCGCGCCGCGCGAACGCGCTGCGCGCAGCCCACTTGCGACACACTGGCTGCCCTTCGATCGCTCCCGTGACGTCGGCTGGGAGCCGGAGGCCGTCGTTCTCGTAGCCGCGATACAGGGCGCCGTCGTCCCCGACGCGCAAGAAGTGCACCTGGATGCCGAGGTGCTCCGTCGCCAGGTTGGTGAACCGTTGCGCCGCCGACTCGTGGGTGACGCCGAACGCGTCACGGAAGTCCTCGACGGCGAGGTCTTTCTCCTGCTTGCGGGCCTGGAGCCAGCTCACGGCTGCCGAGCGCGGGATGAGGCACGCGGCCGCGAAGTAGTTGATCTCGAGGCGCTGACGGAGGAAGTCCGCGTACGAGCGTGGGCGCTCGTGCTCGAGAACCCGGTGGGCGATCGCCTGGAGGGCGAGCGACCGCAGCCCGTGGCCGCCAGGGATCGAGGCCGGCGGGAGGTAGATGCGACCGTTCGCGAGGTCGGTGACCGTCCGGGTCGAGTGCGGCAGGTCGTCCACGTGCAGGAGCGTGAAGCCGAGCTGCTCCGCCATCCGTGCGACCGTGCGGTGCGTGAGCGCCCCGACCGTGTAGCCCGCCGTGCGGGCGAGCTCTTCTCCGATCTCCTCGATGTGCGGGAGGTAGTTGTTGCGCTGCTGCATCGCGAGGCGCAGCTCGGTGTTGGCACGCCGGGCCTCCTCGGGAGTCGCGATCGCCTCGGACGCCCGCCGCGCGAGCTCGCGGTGCAGGCCCACGAGATTCTCCAAGACGGGCACGGGGAGCTTCTGGCTCGGGCGGACGTACGGCAGCGCGAGGCTCGAGTAGAGCGTCCCGCGCTGAGCGTGCTCGAGCTCGATCTCGAGCGCGGCCCGGCGAGAGGGCGGGCTCTCGCTGAGGAGGTCCGCGAGCGTCACGCCGAGCGCGCCGGCGATCGTCGTGAGCAAGGAGATGCGTGGTTCTCGCTTGCCGTTCTCGACGAGCGAGAGCTGGCTCGGCGCAGCCCCTGTCGCCTCGGAGAGCGCGTCCAGCGTCAGGCCGCGCTCCGTCCGGTAGTGGCGGATCCGTCGCCCGAGGGTGAGGAGGTCGGTCGCCGGCGACGAACCGGACGGCTCTGCAGGAGGCTCCAACGGCGTCATGGTTTGACGGTACGGGAATTCCCTCGAATCTTCACGCATCACGAGCATTGAAGGTGAACCTCAGGGGAGGCAGGCTGAAAACCACGCCGCACTTGCCCCGAGAGCGGTCCACGACACCTCGACCACGGAGGCCCCGACGATGAGCATCCTTGCGGACCCGACGTCCACCCGCCCGACCACCCCCGCCTCCGACGCCGCCCTCGCCGTGCGCTCCTGGGTCACGTCGATCGCCGACCTCACGCAGCCCGACGCAGTCGTGTGGTGCGACGGCTCCGCCGAGGAGCGCGAACGGCTCACGGCGCTCATGGTCGAGTCCGGGTCGCTCATCGCCCTCGACCCCGAGCTGCGACCGAACAGCTACCTCGCCCGCTCGGACCCGAGCGACGTCGCACGCGTCGAGGCACGGACGTTCATCTGCTCCGAGCGCGAGATCGACGCCGGCCCGACGAACAACTGGCGCGAGCCCGCCGTCATGCGCGCCGAGCTGCGCGGCGTCTTCGACGGGTCCATGCGCGGGCGGACCATGTACGTGGTGCCGTTCTCGATGGGGCCTGTCGGCGGACCGATCTCCCAGGCCGGGATCCAGCTCACCGACTCCCCCTACGCCGTGGTGAGCATGAGCATCATGACGCGCACGGGGTCCGACGTGCTCGCGCTCATCGACGCCGGGGCGCCGTTCGTCCCTGCCGTCCACTCCGTCGGCGCTCCCCTGTCGACCGACGACGCCGGCGTGAAGACGCCCGACGTGCCGTGGCCCTGCAACGACCTCAAGTACATCGTCCAGCTCCCCGAGACCCGCGAGATCTGGTCGTACGGTTCCGGGTACGGCGGCAACGCCCTCCTGGGCAAGAAGTGCTACGCGCTGCGGATCGCGTCCGCCATGGCGCGCGACGAGGGCTGGCTCGCCGAGCACATGCTCATCATCCGCGCGACGTCCCCGCAGGGCCGCGCCTACCACCTGGCCGCCGCGTTCCCGTCGGCGTGCGGGAAGACGAACCTCGCGATGCTCCGCCCGACGATCCCCGGATGGACCGTCGAGACGATCGGCGACGACATCGCCTGGATGCGCCCCGGCCCCGACGGCCGCCTGCGGGCCATCAACCCCGAGGCCGGCTTCTTCGGCGTCGCGCCCGGCACCGGGCACCGCACGAACCCGACCGCGATCGCGACGATCGCCCGGGACACGATCTTCACCAACGTGGCCCTCACCGACGACGGCGACGTGTGGTGGGAGGGCCTCACCGACGAGGTCCCCGAGCACCTCACGGACTGGCGCGGACAGGACTGGACCCCCGCGAGCGGGACACCGGCCGCGCACCCGAACTCGCGCTTCACCGTCGCTGCCGACCAGTGCCCCACCATCGCCGACTCCTGGGACGACCCGGCCGGCGTCCCCATCGACGCGATCGTCTTCGGCGGCCGCCGCGCCACGAACGTGCCGCTCGTCGCGCAGGCCTACAGCTGGGAGCACGGTGTCTTCATGGGCGCGACGATCTCCTCGGAGCAGACCGCCGCAGCCGAGGGGACCGTCGGCGAGCTGCGCCGCGACCCCTTCGCGATGCTCCCGTTCTGCGGGTACAACATGGCCGACCACTGGAGCCACTGGCTCGACGTCGGCGCCGGCCTCACGCCCGAGAACCGCCCCGAGATCTTCCAGGTCAACTGGTTCCGCAAGGGCGAGGACGGCTCCTACCTGTGGCCAGGCTTCGGCGAGAACTCCCGCGTCGTCGAGTGGATCGTGCGCCGCGCCGGCGGCGAGAAGGTCGGCGCCGTGCCCAGCCCCGTCGGGCTCGTCCCCGCGCCCGGCGCCCTCGACCTCGACGGGCTCGACCTGCCCGACGACACCGTGACCGCGCTCTTCGACGTCGACCCCGGCTCCTGGCTCACCGAGGCCGACCTCACCGAGGCGTTCTTCGAGCGGTTCGGCGACCGCACACCGGCAGCGCTCACAGATCAGCTCGACGACCTGCGGGCACGGCTGCAGGTATGGCTCCACCCGGTGCAGCGAGCGGCCCGCGCATAGCCTGGTGCCCTGCCCCCGCAGAGCCTGCGGGGACCGATGACAACGACGTCAGAGGAGCAGCATGACCATCTACGCAGCGCCAGGAACACCCGACTCCCTGGTCACCTTCCGGTCCCGGTACGAGCACTGGATCGGCGGCGGGTGGGTCGCCCCCGTCACAGGCCAGTACTTCGACGACATCTCCCCCGTGAACGGCAGACCCTTCGCCGAGGTGGGCCGCGGGACAGCCGAAGACATCGAGGCCGCGCTCGACGCAGCACACCGAGCAGCACCCGCCTGGGGAAAGACCACCAGCACCGAGCGCGCGGCCGTGCTCAACGCGGTCGCCGACGTCATCACCGCGAACCTCGAGATGCTCGCCGTCGCAGAGACGTGGGACAACGGCAAGCCGATCCGCGAGACCCTCGGCGCAGACCTGCCGCTCGCCGCCGACCACTTCCGCTACTTCGCGTCGCTCATCCGCTCCCAAGAGGGCGAGTTCACCGAGGTCGACGGCGACACCATCGCCTACCACTACGCCGAGCCGCTCGGCGTCGTCGGGCAGATCATCCCGTGGAACTTTCCCATCCTCATGGCGACGTGGAAGCTCGCTCCCGCGCTCGCGGGCGGCAACGCCGTCGTCCTCAAGCCTGCCGAGCAGACCCCCGTGTCGATCCTCGTGCTCATGGAGCTGCTCGCCGACGTGCTGCCGCCCGGGGTGGTCAACGTCGTCAACGGGTTCGGTCTCGAGGCGGGCAAGCCGCTCGCGTCGAGCCCACGCATCCGCAAGATCGCCTTCACCGGAGAGACGACGACCGGCCGGCTCATCCTGCAGTACGCGAGCGCGAACATCATCCCGGCCACCGTAGAGCTCGGCGGCAAGAGCCCCAACCTCTTCTTCGAGGACGTCGCAGACAGGCACGACGACTACTACGACAAGGCTCAGGAGGGCTTCGTCCTGTTCGCGTTCAACCAGGGCGAGGTGTGCACGTGCCCGAGCCGGTCGCTCGTCCAGGCGTCGATCTACGACTCGTTCATCGGTGACGCGATCGAGCGCACGCGCACGGCGATCCAGGGCAACCCGCTCGACACCGAGACCCAGGTGGGCGCGCAGGCGTCCAACGACCAGCTCGAGAAGATCCTCAGCTACATCGACATCGGCAGGCAGGAAGGCGCGGCCCTGCTGCTCGGCGGCGAGCGGGTGGACCTCGGCGGCGACCTCACCGGTGGCTACTACGTGGCGCCGACGATCTTCGAGGGCAAGAACTCGATGCGCGTGTTCCAGGAGGAGATCTTCGGTCCAGTCGTCGCGGTGACGAGCTTCACCGACTACGACGACGCCATCGCGTTGGCGAACGACACGCTCTACGGCCTCGGCGCCGGCGTGTGGTCGCGCAACGGGAACCTCGCCTACCGGGCAGGGCGGGACATCAAGGCCGGGCGCGTCTGGGTGAACAACTACCACGCGTACCCGGCCGGGGCCGCGTTCGGTGGGTACAAGAGCTCAGGCATCGGGCGGGAGAACAGCAAGGCTGCCCTCGCTCACTACCAGCAGACGAAGAACCTCCTCGTCTCCTACTCGGAGAAGCCCGCGGGCTTCTTCTAGGCCGACGAGCAGATCGACGGGAGGACGGCCATGATCGAGGCCGAGGTGGTCATCGACGGCGAGACCACGTCACGCGTCGCGCTGACGCAGACGGCAGTCGACCTGGTGCGCATGCTGTGGGGCAAGCACGGCCCGCTCATGTTCCACCAGTCGGGCGGGTGCTGCGACGGCAGCTCCCCCATGTGCTACCCGGCCGGAGACCTCATCACGTCGGACGCTGACGTGCTCCTGGGCCGGTTCGACGTGGCACCCGACGGCGAACCGGCCCAGCCTGTCGACTTCTGGATGTCACGCGAGCAGTTCGCGCACTGGCGGCACACGCACCTCACGGTCGACGTGGTGCCCGGGCGTGGGTCCGGGTTCTCTGTCGAGGCGCCTGAAGGGGTGCGCTTCCTCGTCCGGTCACGGCTCGTCGACCAGGACGGCTGAGGGCCCGCGTCTCGTCTGGCTGAACGTCCCTCGCGAGCGCCGCAGATAAAATTTCACATACCGGGGTTCATCAAACGCTCAACAGAAGGCCGTCGGCGCCGATGGGACACCAGACCGACAGACCTAGATCTCTTTACGGAGCCGTTCATGACCCCCCCGACCCGCCGCGCACTCCTCTCGATCCAGGACCTGAGCGTCCGGGTCAAGATCCTGGGAGCCGTCACCGCAGCGACCGCCGTCGCGATCAGCGTCGGCACCATGGGTCTGGCAGCCCTCTCGGAGTCCGCTGCGACGTCCGAGCACATCTACGAGGAGAACGTCCTCGGCGTCGCCTATGCCGACGAGATGGACCTGGCGATCTACGACATGCGGATCTCCTCGCGGGACGCCGCCCTCGCCGTCGACGACGACTCGGCACGCGAGAAGCTGACGGAGCTCGACGCTGCGAAGGTGGCCTTCGACGAGGCCGAGGCGAGATACGTCTCCACCGCGCTCGACGCCGCTCGGACACAGACGCTCGCCGAGCTCGACGCGACGATCGACGAGTACATGGCCGTCCAGACCGACGTCCTGGGCCCGCTCGCCCTGACGAACGACGCAGCCGCCTGGACCGACGCCAACGAGGACCAGGCCCGCCCCCTCACCACGATCATGGACGAGAAGATCACCACCCTCGTCGAGACGGAAGAGAACCTCGCGCACGAGAGCGCGATCGCCTCGGCCGACAAGTACACGGCCCAGCGGACCACCTCGATCGTGATCCTCGTCCTCGGCTCGCTGGTCGCACTCACCCTGGGATGGTTCGTCGCCCGAGGGATCGCGCGCAGCGCGGCCACCGTGCAGCGCGTCGCGGAACACATGGCCGAGGGCGACCTCACGCACACCACAGGCATGACGTCGCAGGACGAGCTCGGCCGCATGGGTGCGGCGCTCGACCGCGCATCGGTCCAGCTGCGTGAGGTCATGGGCTCGGTCGTGCAGTCGTCCGACGCCGTCGCCGCCGCCTCGGAAGAGCTGTCCGCGACGTCCCACCAGATCGCCGCCGGCGCCGAGGAGACCGCGGCCCAGGCCGGCGTCGTCTCCGCTGCTGCGTCGCAGGTCTCCGGGAACGTCCAGACGGTCGCCGCAGGCGCCGAGGAGATGGGCGCCTCCATCCGCGAGATCTCCCACTCGGCGAACGAGGCCGCGCGCGTCGCCTCGGAGGCCGTCTCAGCCGCAGAGTCCGCGACCACCTCGGTCGCCCAGCTCGGCACCTCGAGCCAGGAGATCGGCGAGGTCGTCCGTGTGATCACCACCATCGCCGAGCAGACGAACCTGCTGGCCCTCAACGCCACGATCGAGGCCGCCCGCGCCGGGGAGTCCGGCAAGGGCTTCGCGGTCGTCGCGTCCGAGGTCAAGGAGCTCGCCCAGGAGACGGCCCGCGCGACAGAGAACATCGCTCGCCTCGTCGAGACGATCCAGAGCGACACGTCCGACGCCGTCGGCACCATCGCACGCATCTCTGCCGTCATCACGTCGATCAACGACTACCAGCTGACCATCGCGTCCGCCGTCGAGGAGCAGACGGCCACGACCAACGAGATGAGCCGCAACGTGGCCGAGGCCTCGACCGGGGTCGGCGAGATCGCCGCGAACATCACGAGCGTGTCCGAGGCCGCCGACTCCACGACCCAGGCGCTCACGCAGACCTCCGCCGCCGTCGGCGAGCTCTCGCTCATGGCTTCGGACCTGCGCACGTCCGTCTCGACCTTCACGTACTGAGGCACAGGGACACGACGGCATCAGGCCGCCCGCCGCTCGTCTGAGCCGTGGGCGCCGGGTGCCGTCTTCCTGTTCCCGGTGGAGCCTGGCGGGGACACAGGAACGACGACACGAAGTTTCAGAGTATTGTGAAATGTGTGAAGCCTTCAACACGCAGTACCGTCCGAGCGAGCGTTCCTCCCCCGTCGACGACCGACGACGCCCCGGCGTCCGCCACCGAGCTCGCCGACTTCGTCGAACAGCTCGGCATCGGGCTCGAAAGCTCCGGGCTCCCCCGGGCAGCCGGGCGGATGCTCGCGTGGCTCATGGTCTGCGACCCGCCCGAGCAGACCGCCGACGACCTCGCGACCGCGCTGGTTGCGAGCCGCGGCGGGGTGAGCACCACCGTCCGGCTGCTCGTGCAGATGCAGCTCGTCGAACGCGTCGGCCGGGCCGGAGAACGCCGCTCCTACTATCGCGTGGTGCCCCACGTGTGGGACCAGGCGATGACGGCGCAGTCCGCACCGATCACCCTGATGCGCCAGGTCGCGGACCGCGGCCTGGCGATCCTCGCCGACGCTGGTCCGGGCAGGCGCGAGCGGCTGGCCGAGATGCGCGACTACCTGACGTTCATGGAACGGGAGATGCCTGCACTCCAGCGCCGCTACCACGCCGAGAAGGGCACGAACCGATGAACCAGGCCGACGCGATCCGCACGAGCGGACTGACCAAGACGTTCGGCGACCTGGCAGCCGTCAACGGCCTCGACCTGGAGGTCCGCGTCGGAGAGATCTTTGGGTTCCTCGGCCCCAACGGAGCAGGCAAGTCGACGACCATCCGGATGCTCTTGGACCAGATCCGGGCCACGTCGGGGACCGCGCAGGTCCTCGGCCTCGACATCCGGGACGGCTCGTTGGAGATCCGACGCCGGATCGGTTACCTCCCCGGCGACCTCGCGCTCTACCCCAAGCTCACCGGCCGGCAGACGCTCACGTACTTCGCCCGGCTGCGCGGCGGGGTCAGCCCGGCCTACGTCGACGAGCTCGCCGAACGCCTCGGCGCCGACCTCACGCGCAAGGTCGGCGAGTACTCGACCGGGAACCGGCAGAAGATCGGCCTCATCCAGGCCTTCATGCACAAGCCCGAGCTCTTGGTCCTCGACGAGCCGAACGCCGGCCTCGACCCGCTCGTGCAGCAGACCTTCCACGAGATGCTCCGTGAGGTCCGCGACGACGGCCGCACCGTGTTCCTGTCCTCCCACACCCTGTCGGAGGTCGAGCGGGTCGCCGACCGGGTCGGCATCATCCGCCACGGGCGGCTCGTCGTCGTCGAACGCGTCGACGAGCTCAAGCGCACGGCGGTCCGACGGCTGGACTTCGAGTTCGCCGCCCCCGTGCCAACCGACCTGTTCGCCCAGGTGGAGCAGGTCCACGACGCAGACATCGACGGCGTCCACGCCCGCGTCTCGTACGACGGCTCGGTCAACCCGGTGCTCCAGGCCGCGATGACCCACGAGGTGGTCAACCTCAGCTCCAGGGACGCCGACCTCGAGGAGATCTTTCTCACCTACTACCGCGACACCACGACCCCCGAGGTCGCCGCCAGCACAGGAGCCGACCATGTTCGGTGAGCTGCTCGTCAACGAGGTCCACCGCCGGAAGGTCGGCGCCGGCACCCTCGCCCTCGTCCTGGCCGCGTTCGGGGCGCTCGCCCTGGCGATCGCCGACTCGATCGGTGGCCTCATGCAGCAGATCACCGACGGGTTCCCCGACGCCCTGACGACGTTCATCGGCGCTGATGCCCCCGGTGGGTACGTCGTCGGCGAGATGTTCAGCCTCATCTTTCCCGTCGCGGTCGTCGTGTTCGCCGTGCTGGTGGGCGCCGGCTCGCTCGCCGGCGAAGAACGAGACGGCACCATGGCGATCGTGTCCGCGCAGCCGGTCACCCGCACCCAGGTGCTGTGGGCGAAGGCCACCGGGGTGGTCCTCTCGCTCGTCCTCGTCGTCGGTCTCAACTGGGTCGTCATGGCGGCGTTCGTCACCGCAGACGCCACAGAGCTGACCCTGGCCGGGCTGACCGGGGGCACGCTGCATCTGCTCTTCCTCGGGCTGACCATGGCGTCCCTCGCCTTCGCGGTCGCCGCCGCGACCGGCCGCCCGGGGTTGGCCGGGGCCGTCGCCGGCGGCATCGCCGTGGTGGCATACCTCATGGCGACGATGCTTCCCGTCGCCGGCTTGGAGAGCTGGGCACGGCTGAGTCCCTGGTACTACTACCTCGGACGTTCCGACCCGCTCACCCACGGCGCCGACCTCGCCGACCTCGGTCTGCTCGCCGCCATCACGACCGTCTGCACGACCGTCGCGGTGCTGACGTTCCGCACCCGCGACCTGAAGGGCTGAGAGATGACGACCACCGCAGCACCGTCGACCCACGCGCCGGTCCCCGTGCCTCCCCCGCCGAGAGCCGCTGTCTGGCGAGCCGTGTACCTGCGCGCTCTCGCCGACAAGACCACGATCGTCGGGGTCCTGGCCGTCTACGCGTTCGCCGTCGCGATCGGCGTCGGCGCCCTGTGGCCCCCGATGAAAGACACCTTCGTGTCGATCGCCGACGACTTCCCGGCAGCGTTCGACGCCCTCCTCGGCGGGCTGTCGCTGGCCACGCCCGTCGGGTGGATGAACGCCGAGCTGGCGTCCATCATGGGGCCCGGCTTCCTCATCGCCACAGCCATGATCTCTGCCGCCTCGGCCACCGCCGGGGAGGAGCAGGCCCGCACCCTGGGCCTCGTGCTCTCCACCGGTGTTCCCCGCACGACGTTCCTCGCCGCCAAGACGACCGCCATGGTCACCCACGTCCTCGTCGTGGGCGCAGCGACCGTCGCCGGCATGCTCGTGGCCAACCCGGTCGGCAACCTCGGCATCCCGACGTCCGCCGTCGTGGCCGCCGCTGCGCAGATGGTCCTCATCGCCCTCGTCTACGGCGCGCTCACCCTCCTGGTCGGTGCGATCACCGCCGACAAGCGGATGTCGCTCGCCATCCCGGGACTGATCTTCGCCGTGTCCTTCATGGCTGCGACCTTCCTCGGCCTGGCGGACTCCCTCGTGTGGCTCTCCAAGCTCAACCTCTGGTACCCCTACCTCGCCAACACGGCGCTCGCCGACGGCTTCCACCTCGGCTTCGCCCTGCTCATGGCGGCCCTCGCGGTCGGTCTCGGAGCGCTCGCCTTCGTGGCCTTCGCCCGGCGCACGGACCTGCGCGGCTGAGCGCGCACCAGCACACTAGGACCGTGCATGTCGTCGTGGTGCCCGCAGGAGAAGCATCGCTGACCCTCCACGACATCGACGTGGCGCCTCTCGGAGACACGGGCGTCGACGCCGGGGCTGTGCAGGTGCGCACCAGCGCGGTGGTGCCCGCCGCCGATCTCGCAGCGCTCGTCCACGAGCGCGAGTCGGCAGCGGAGCCGCCTCGCTGGGTGTGGTCTGACACCGCGGCGCTCTATCCTCCGCTCCTCGCGGAGGGCGTGAGCGTCGCGCGCTGCTGGGACCTGCGGCTGTGCCACACGATCCTGCGCACCAGTGCGCTGACTGCGGACAGCACGCTGGCGACGGCGCCGCCGAGCGGCTGGGACGAGGCCCGGGTCGCGTCGCCGGTCCAGGACGGGTTGTTCGACCTCGCCCCGAGCGTGCCGCTCGATCCGGTGGCTGAGATGCGTCGTCAGCGTGAGGCGCTCGCGGGCGCGACGGCGCTGGACGGCTCGTCGGCGTCTGCGCGGCTCGGGCTGCTCCTCGCGGCGGAGTCTGCGGGTGCGCTCGTGGCGGCCGAGATGACGTTCGCGGGTGTCCCGTGGGATGCCGCGGAGCACGACAGGATCCTGGCCGACGCGCTCGGGCCTCGTCCGTCTGCGGGGTTCCGTCCGTCCCTGCTGGAGGCCAAGCTGGCCGAGGTGCGGGAGGCTCTCGGCGTCGACGACCTCAATCCTGACTCGCCTGCCGAGCTGCTGCGCCAGCTGCGCTCGGCCGGGCTCGCCGTGGCCTCGACCCGGTCGTGGGAGCTGCGCGGGGTCGAGCACCCGGCGATCAAGCCGCTGCTGGAGTACAAGAAGCTCTCGCGCCTGCTCACGGCGAACGGGTGGCACTGGCTCGACACGTGGGTGGCCGACGGGCGGTTCCGGCCTGTGTACGTGCCGGGCGGGGTGGTCACGGGGCGGTGGGCCTCCGACGGGGGCGGTGCGCTCCAGCTTCCGCACCAGGTCCGCGGCGCGGTGCGCGCCGACCCGGGGTGGACGCTCGTCGTCGCGGACGCCGCGCAGCTCGAGCCCCGCATCCTCGCGGCGATGTCCGGCGACGAGGCGATGGCCCGCGCAGGCCAGGCCGCGGACATGTACGAGGGGATGGTCGCGACCGGTGCCGTCGAGACGCGTCAGCAGGCCAAGTACGGGATGCTCGGGGCGATGTACGGCGGCACGCAGGGCGAGTCGGGCCGGATGCTGCCGCGCATCACGAAGGCGTACCCGCAGGCGCTCGCGCTCGTCGAGCATGCCGCGCGCGCCGGGGAGCGCGGCCAGGTGGTCTCGACATGGCTCGGGCGTAGCTCGCCGCTGCCCGGCGGGGCGTGGCGTGCCGCTCAGGAAGCGGCAGCAGACCAGGAAGCGACCGCGGCGGACCAGGACCGTGCGCGCGGCCTCGCTCGCGGCTGGGGCCGCTTCACGCGCAACTTCGTCGTCCAGGGCACCGCGGCCGAGTGGGCGCTGTGCTGGATGGCGCTGCTGCGGCTGCGCCTGCGCGCGCTCGACGGCCCCGCAGTGCCGGGCGCGGCACCGCGCCCGGCAGGCGGCCCGCACCTCGCCTTCTTCTTGCACGACGAGGTCATGGTCCACAGCCCGGCGGGTCAGGCGGACGAGGTCGCACGCATCGTCGAGGAGACCGCCGCCGAGGCCGGGCGGCTGCTCTTCACGGACGCACGCGTGGAGTTCCGGGTCACCGTGGCGACCGTCAGGTCCTACGCCGACGCGAAGGGCGTCGCGACCGACCTGCCGCTGCCGGCGCTGGAGAACGACCTCGAGGGCGACGCCGAGGTGTAGACCGCGGGCGCCTGTCCGTCGACCGACCTCAGGTCGGTGATCTCGGTCACCACTCACCTCGGCCCGCTCTCTGCGGTGGGGCCGCTGCCGGATGTGATCTTCGCCGCTCGCCGCGCCCCGTCGCCCTGGCGTTCTCTGCGTGTTCACCATGGCTGCTGTGCATCTGCACCACGATCGCGTGCTCGCCGGTTTCAGCGACGTCTCCGCACGTCGGGGCATCGCCTGGGGGCTCCCGACCGTCCGGCGTCACGGCTGCGCGCCGGCATCGTCGTACCTCGCCCCGCGGTCGCCGCGACGACGTCCGAGCCGCGCACGGTCGGTGCGCCGGGTACGGTGACCTTGCGGGCGGCGATGCCCCGACGGTGAGGCGACGGGCCTCTCCCAGGCTCTGTCCAGGCACTGTGGCGGACGAGATGGCAGAATTGCCAACGCTCCGCGGTGCTCACGACGGCAAACGGATTGGGAAGTGCCTGTGAACGGCAATGCAACATCAGTGCATCGGAACGTGGCGCTGCTGTCGCTCGCGACGACGTTGGCCGACCGTGTGACGACGTCAGCCGAGATCGACGAGCGGCTGCGCCCGGTCCTCAAGCGGCTGCGGCTCCCCCGCGGTCTCCTCCAGCGTGTCGCAGGCGTCTACGAGCGACGCAACTGGGCCGACGGGCAGACCTTCGACGGTGCAGCGGTCCAGGCCGGTGAGAAAGCGCTCGCAGAGGCAGGCATCGAGCCCAGCCAGATCGGCCTCATCATCAACACGTCCGTGACGCGCAAGCACCTCGAGCCGTCCGTCGCCGTGCGCATCCACCACCAGCTCAGGCTGCCGTCCTCCGCGGTGAACTTCGACATCGCGAACGCGTGCCTCGGGTTCGTCAACGGCATGTCGCTCGCCGCCCAGCTCATCGACGCCGGCCAGATCCAGTACGCGATGGTCATCAACGGCGAAGACGCCGACGAGATCCAGGACAACACGATCCAGCGCCTCGGCCGCGAAGGCATCAGCCGCACCGACTTCATGAGCGAGTTCGCGAGCCTGACCCTCGGGTCCGGCGCTGCGGCTGCCGTGCTCGGCCCGGCCGACATGCACCCGGGAGGCCACCGCATCCTCGGCGGCGTCACCCGTGCTGCCACGCAGTTCAACGACCTGTGCGTCGGGAGCGTCGAAGGGATGTTCACCGACGCGAAAGCGCTGCTCAAGGGCGGCATGGAGCTCGTCGTCGCCGCATGGAAGGAAGCCAAGAAGGACTGGAACTGGTCCTCCATGGACCGCTACATCCTTCACCAGGTCTCGGACGTCCACACGAACGCGATCGTCAAGGCTGCCGGCCTCGACCGCTCACGGGTGCCCGTGACGTACGCGAAGTACGGGAACGTCGGCCCCGCGTCGATCCCCATCACGCTCTCCGAGCAGTCCTCGACCCTCAACCCCGGCGACCGGGTCCTGCTCATGGGCGTGGGCTCTGGCCTCAACACGGCCATGATGGAGATCGCCTGGTGATGCGGCGCCTCCCCGAGGCGGCAGCCACCACGGCGCCGGCCTCCCTGCCTCCGCGCGCCCACGACGGGACGCCGCTCGACGGCATGGACCCCGCGTTCTCCCGCCTCGTCACCGCACCGGAGTCGGGCAGCGACGACACCTCCCGCACCTGGCACGTCCTCGACAACGGTGCGCGCCTCGCCGAGCTCGGGGTGACGCCTGTCGGCACCATCCTCTGCGTCCACGGCAACCCCACGTGGTCCTACGTGTGGCGCAGGCTCGTCTCCGCCGCGACGGGCGCCGCCGCCGACGGCGCCGCGCGCGCCTGGCGAGTCGTGGCCGTCGACCAGCTCGAGATGGGCTTCTCCGAGCGCACCGGCGTCCAGCGCCCGCTCGCACGCCGCGTCGCGGACCTCGGTGACCTCACGGACGCCCTCGGGCTCGACGGCCCGGTCGTCACCCTCGGCCACGACTGGGGCGGCGTGGTCTCGCTCGGCTGGGCCGTCGACCACCCCGAGGTCCTCGCTGGGACCATGCTCCTCAACACCGCGATCCACCAGCCAGAGGCGTACCCGATCCCCGCGCCGCTGCGGCTCGCCCTCGCCGGCCCCGTGCTCAGCGCCGGGACGGTCACCACCCCGGCATTCCTCGAGACGACGCTCGCGCTCGCCCACCCACCGCTGTCCGCCGCCGTCAAGGCCGGCTACCGCGCGCCGTACCGCGGGGCCGAACGACGCGGGGGCATCGGTGGCTTCGTCGCCGACATCCCCGTCGACGCCTCGCACGAGAGCCGCCCCGAGCTCGACCGGATCGCCGAGAGCCTGCGCGCCCTGACCGTCCCGGCCCTCATGCTCTGGGGACCGCGCGACCCGATCTTCTCCGACCGCTACCTCGACGACCTCGTCGCCCGCCTCCCGCACGCGGACGTCCATCGCTTCGAAGGCGCCGGGCACCTCGTCGCCGAGGACGTCGACTACGCGTCGGCAGTGCTCACGTGGCTCGACGACCAAGACGCCGCGACCCCTGCCGCACCTCCCGTCCTGGACGTCGCCCAGGCGCGGCCCATGTGGCACCAGCTCGACGCGCTGCGCACCAGCTCCGAGACAGCGCTCGTCGAGATGGCCCCACCGTCCGGGCCCGCGCCACGCGTGGTGTCCTGGCGCCTCCTGGCCCGCCGGATCGACGAGATCGCCGCAGGGCTCTCGCGCACCGGCGTCAGTCACGGCGACCGGGTCTCGCTCCTCGTCCCCCCGGGCGCCGACCTCACCGCGGTCCTCTACGCGTGCTTGCGGATCGGGGCCGTCGTCGTCGTCGCGGACGCTGGTCTCGGGCTGCGCGGCATGACGCGCGCGGTGCGCGGCGCACAGGCGCAGCACGTCATCGGTGCGCTGCCCGGTCTCGCCGCCGCGCGCGCGCTCGGCTGGCCCGGGCAGAAGATCTCCACGACCGTCCTCCCTCGCGCGACCGCTCGAGCCCTCGGGGTCACCTCGTCGCTCGCCGACATCGTCGACCTCGGGACGCACGTCCTCGCCACCGAGACCCACGGAGGCGCGACAGCGCTGCCGACAGCGCCCGTCGCGTCCGACCCCGCCGCCATCCTCTTCACCTCCGGGTCGACCGGACCGGCCAAGGGTGTCGTCTACACGCACGCACAGCTCTGCGCGGTCCGAGACACGCTCGCCGCGCACTACGGCATCCGTGTCGGCACAGGGCTCGTGGCAGGCTTCGCGCCCTTCGCGCTCCTGGGACCCGCCCTCGGGACGCGCTCGGTCACCCCGGACATGGACGTCACCTCCCCGAAGACGCTCACCGCGCCGGCCGTCGCCGCGGCCGCAGCCGCCGTCGACGCGACCGTCCTCTTCCTCTCTCCCGCCGCGATCGCGAACGTCGTCACGACGGCCGACGACCTCTCCAAAGACGACTACACCGCACTCGCGGGCGTGCGGACGTTCTTGTCCGCCGGGGCCCCCGTGCCAGAGCCGCTCCTCGCCGCCGTGGGGCGCCTCATGCCCGATGCCACCCCGCACACGCCCTACGGGATGACCGAGGGCCTGCTCATGACGGACACCACGCTCGACGGCATCCGTGCAGCGGCCCTCGCGACCGACGGTGCGCTCGGAGCCGCCGGCGTCTGCGTGGGCCAGCCCGTCGACGGCGTCCAGGTCCGCATCTCCGCGCTCGACGAGACCGGCCAGGCCACGGGAACGCTCACCGAAGAGTCCGGGGTGACCGGCGAGATCGTCGTGTCTGCGCCGCACGTCAAGGACCGCTACGACCGGCTGTGGCTCACGGAACGGGCGAGCCGGCTCGTCGTCGCAGCGCCGGGCGCTGCTCGCACCGAGACAGGGTGGCACCGCACCGGCGACGTGGGCCACATCGACGCCGACGGACGCGTGTGGGTCGAGGGCCGCGTCGCGCACGTCGTCGTGACCGCCGACGGCGTCGTGACACCGGTCGGCGTCGAGCAGCAGGTCGAGGGCATCACGGCCGTCGGGCGTGCCGCGCTCGTGGGCATCGGCCCGCGCGGGACGCAGCAGCTCGTCGTGATCGTCGAGAACCCCTCTGCTCCTCGCCGTGCAGCGCTGGCCGACCCCGAGCTGGCTGCGGCGGTGCGCGCGGCCGTCGGCAGCGACGTGCGCCAGGGTCGACGCATCGCGGCCGTGCTCGTCGTGGCACAGCTGCCGACCGACGTGCGGCACAACTCGAAGATCGACCGTGCACGGCTCGCCCACTGGGCCGAGGGCGTGCTGTCCGGCGGACGGATGACGGCCCCGTGAAGGTGCTCGTCACGGGAGCGAGCGGGCTCCTCGGCGGTGCCGTCGCAGCAGGCCTGCGCGACGCCGGTCACGAGGTCAGGACGTTCCAGCGCCGCCCTTCCGGGGTACCTGGGGTCGAGGACGTCCTCGGCTCCGTGACGGTTCCGGACGACGTACAGCGCGCGGTCGCCGGGGTCGACGCCGCGGTGCACCTCGCCGCGAAGGTGTCGTTCGCCGGTGATCCTGCCGACTTCGAGCGGGTCAACGTCGAGGGCACCCGCACGCTCCTGGACGCGCTGCGCACCGCCCACGTCGAGCGGCTGGTCTTCGTGTCGTCCCCGTCTGTCGCGCACGCAGGCTCGTCCATCGTCGGGGACGACGCGACAGCTGCCGACCCTGAGCACGCGCGAGGGGACTACGCCCGCACCAAGGCGAAGGCCGAGCTGCTCGCCCTCGCGGCAGACTCCGCCGACCTCCGGGTGGTGGCCGTGCGCCCGCACATCGTGTGGGGGCCGGGCGACACCCAGCTCGTCGAGCGCGTCGTCGAGCGGGCACGCGCCGGACGGCTGCCCCTGCTCGACCACGGTGCTGCACTCATCGACACGACCTACATCGACAACGCCGCGTCGGCGATCGTCGCCGCGCTGCACCGGGTCGATGCTGTGCACGGCAACGCCTACGTCGTGACGAACGGCGAGCCACGGCCGGTCGCCGAGCTGCTCGCAGGGATCTGCGCGGCAGCCGGCGTGCGTGCTCCGGCATGGCGCGTGCCCGCTGGTCTCGCGCGCGCGGCGGGTTCGGCGATCGAGGCCGTGTGGCGCGTCCGCCCGGGCGAAGACGAGCCGCCGATGACCCGCTTCCTCGCGGAACAGCTCTCCACCGCCCACTGGTTCGACCAGCGCCGCACCCGCACCGCCCTGGAGTGGGAGCCGCAGGTCAGCGTAGACGAGGGCCTCCGCCGCCTGGCGCACCACTACCGCCGCTGAGGCCAGCTAGCGGAGCACGCCCGCTGCTGAGGCCAGCCAACGGACCACGGCTGCCGCTGAGGTCGGTGGTTTCAGTCGATGTCGGCATCTCAGTCTGCCGAACTCGACTCCGGGTGCCGAACTCGGCGGGGGCACGGAGACTGGGGACGTGAATCCTCTGAACCTTGTCCGGTCTCGGCTCAGCGACGGGCTGTTTCAGATGGTCGCCGGAGACGACGGCCCCGCCGCACGCGAACGTATCCACACGACGCCCGGGGAGCGGTGGTTTCCCGCCGGGAGCCCGATCCATCGCGTGCACGGCGACGCGTCGATGTACGTCGGCGGCATCCGGGCGCTGCTCCTGCAGTCGCTCCACCCGCTCGCGATGGCGGGCGTCGACGACTTCTCCGACTTCCGTACCGACGTGTGGGGCCGCCTCGCCCGCACGAGCACCTTCCTCGCTGACACGACCTTCGGGACCGCCGAGCACGCCGAGCGCGCGGTCCGGATCGTGCGCGCCGTGCACAAGCGCATCGTCGGGACGGCACCCGACGGTCGCCCCTACGCGGCCAGCGACCCTCACCTGCTCACCTGGGTGCACGTCGCCGAGGTCGACAGCTTCCTCACCGCACACCAGGCGTTCGGCGCGCACCCGCTGACCGTGGCCGAGTGCGACACGTACGTCGAGCAGGCGTCGCTCGTCGCGACGAAGCTCGGGGCGAGCGACGTCCCGACGTCTCGCGCCGCTCTCGCTGCGTGCCTCGAGGCGTTCCGCCCCGAGCTCGAGTCGACTCCCGCAGCGCTCGACGTGGGGAAGTTCCTCCTGCGCGACGCGCCCCTGCCATGGGTGGCCAAGCCGCCCTACGCGATCCTGTGCCGCGGGGCCGTCTCGACGCTGCCCCGCTGGGCGCGCGAGCCGCTCGACCTCTCCGACTCGCCGTGCCTGGACCGGACCGTCGGGCGGGCAGCAGGACAGGTGAGCACCCGCGCGCTGCGCTGGCTCAACAACGCTCAGCCCGTCCCGGCGGAGGCGACGCACCTGTAACGACGAACCGGTGCCGTCAGGCGTGCTCGACCATCCCGCGGACGAAGACCGCCTGGCCGACGTGCTCGAGGTCGTCGGCGAGGATGCTCAGCACACGGACGCCGACCGTCACGGGCGGGTCGTAGGACTCGTCGATCACGCGGACGAGGTCCGCCTCGGTCATCCCCGCGAGGATCTCCCGGGTGCGCTCGACGGTCGCCTCGTGATACCCGACGAGCTGTTCGGAGGTGACTCCGCGGACCGCCGCGACCTGCTCCTGCGTGTGACCGTATCCCGTCTCCGTCGGGTCGAGGTCGAGGCCGAACCGGTCGGCCCAGCCTGAAGCGGTCCACACCTCTGGGGTGCCCGCGAGCGCCGCCATCTGGGCGTCCTGGACGCGCGACGTGTGCCACAAGAGCCACGCCACGGAGTTGGCGTCCTCGGCGGGCCGCACGTCGAGCTGGTCGGTCGTGAGCGAGTCAGCGACCTCCCGGACTCCTTCGCGGACACGGTCGAAGCCGTCGGACAAGATATCGAGAGCGGTCACAGGTGTCCTCCGAGACGATCCGTCGTCGAGCACGCCAGGTGAGACCGTGCTCGACGCTCAGACTGTCACGAGCGCTCGTGAACGCAACTCCACCGCGGGCGCCGGGCAGCTGGTCACGCGCTGAGGAGCATCTCGTCGTCTCCGGGGACGGTGTTCCTCGGCATCGAGTGTCCGGGCACGGACGGCCCACCTGTGCGGGGGCTGATCTCCCGGAGCGGCACTGCGACAGGGTCGAGGCCGAACTCGCACCGGACGGTCGACTCGCTGCGGCCCTTGGCCACGGCGAGGGCCGCGACGAGCACGGCGATGATCTCGTCCGCGGTCCTGTCAGGTGTGGTGGTCATCTAAGTGCTCCGTCCTTGTGATGCAGGACTGATCGGCGCGACATCGGCGTTCGTGAGGAATCTGACGGACTGTCAGACGGCGCCGGAGAACGTCGGACTCAGCACGCCTGCGGGCCTCCGGGGGTGCGCCCGCTGGCCCGACGCTCCGACCAGCGCGGATGCCCTCTGGAGTGTCAGAGGCACGATGCTAGGTTGTCGCCGTGTCCACACCTTGGAGCCCTGAACAAGTGCTCGCGGCTGCGCCCGACGCCGCGTCCGTCGCCGCCGGGCGCAAGCTGTCGGGCCCCGCGTCCTGGACCGAGACCGGGGCGAGCGCGAGCCCGCACGCGCTCTGGGGACTGTGTGCGGGGTCCGGAAAGAAGCCGTACCAGACGGTGATCGACCTCGCGGTCCTCGCGTTCAAGTGCTCGTGCCCGAGCAGGAAGTTCCCGTGCAAGCACTCGCTCGGGCTCCTCCTCCTGTGGTCGAGCGGAAACGTGCCGGACCAGGACGCACCGAGCGCCTTCGCGGCGGAGTGGCTCGAAGCACGCGAGAAGCGGGCCGCCCGCCCCGCCGCAGCAGCGGGGGCTGCGCCCGCGGACCCCGCGGCCGCGGCCCGGCGCACCGCGCGGCGGGGGGAGCAGGTCTCTGGCGGCGTCGCGGACCTCGACCTGTGGCTGCGTGACCAGGCCCGGACCGGGATCGCCGGCGCGGACCATGCCGGGTACGCCCTCACCGAGCCTGTCGCAGCGCGGCTCGTCGACGCTCAGGCGCCAGGCCTGGCCGGAGCCGTCCGGCAGCTGTCCAGCGTCGCCGCGTCCGGGGACGGCTGGCCCGGACGGCTGCTAGAAGACCTCGCGCTGCTCCGGCTCCTCGTCGTGGCCCACCAGCGGCTCGACTCGCTGCCCGCAGACCTCGCAGCCACGGTCCGCACCCGGATCGGCTACCCCGTCCGTACGGAGGATGTCCTCGCCGGTACACCGGTGCGCGACCGGTGGGACGTCCTCGCGCTGCACGACTCGACCGAGGACCGGCTCACGGTGCGGCGCGTCCACCTCCGGGGCACCGCGAGCGGACGCAGCGTGCTCGTCCTCTCGTTCGGCGCACGGCAGCAGCCGCTCGACGCGTCGCTCGTGCCGGGGACCACCCTCGACGCCGACGTCCACCTCTACCCCGGCTCGGCAGCGGTGCGGGGCATCGTCGGGACGCGGTACGCCGAGCCGGACATGCTCGGTGACGCTGCGGGCGAGAGCATCGCCGACGCGGTGGCCCGGTGGGCCGGCGCCGTCGCTGCCGACCCGTGGACCACGGAGATCCCCGTGGTGCTCGACGCCGTGACCGTCCTTCCGTCGGGCGGCGGGGGCACCACCGGCTGGCGGGTCGTCGACCCGTCAGGGACGACGTTGCCCGTGCACGCGAGCAGCAGCCTCTGGGTCCTGCTCGCTGTCGCGGGCGGTCACCCGGTGACCGTGGTCGGCGATCTCGAGCACCACACGCTGCACGCACGGTCGGTGCGTACCGTCGACGGGCTGGTGACACTGTGACTGTCGATCTGGACGACACCCTGGACCCGTGGGACGGCCTGGTCACGGCTGCCCTGCTCGGGGCGGCCCGACGCCCGGTGGACCCGTCCGCCCTTCCCGGGATCGTGGGCGCCGCCGGCGCACGTCTCCCCGAGACCGACCCTGCCGCCCGGCTGCTGGACGCCGCGGCGCTCATGACCGCGGCGCGCCGGGCAGCGCTCACCCCCAGCAGGCTCCCCGCGCCCACCACGGAGGACACGACCGGAGCCGACGACGCGACCGACGTGCGTCGCCGTCGCCCGGCGTCGATCTCGCCCGACGACGTGGCACCGCCGGTCTCCCGAGCGGCCGCACGACGCCTCGACGACCTCCTCTCCGGCTCCCGACGTGACGCCGACGCCCTGCTCGTGCACTGGCTGCGCACCGCAGCCCAGCGCGGTCTGCGCGCACCCGCCGACCGGCTCCCGGCCCTGCTGGACTGGGCTGCGCGGACCACGACCCCCGCCGACCTGCTCCCCGTCCTCGGGGAACGTGGCCGCTGGCTCGCCACGCACCAGAAGCGCTGGCGGCGCACGCTCACCGTCGACGACGGCCCCGGCACAGACAGCACGGACAGCACCGACGCCACCGACGGCGCCGACCTCTCCACCGACGCGCCCGTCCAGGCGCCGTCCGACCAGACCTGGACGCACGGCACGCCCCACGAGCGCCAGGTGTGGTTCCGTGCGCTGCGCCGCGCCGCCCCGGAGAGCGCGCGCACGGCGCTGCTCGCTCTCGACTGGAACCGCCAGGACGGCGAGACCCGGCTCGCGCTCGTCGTAGCCCTCTCGCAGGGGCTCTGCCTCGCGGACGAGGAGGTCCTCGACCGGGCGCTCGCCGACCGGCGCAAGGACGTGCGCGCGGCAGCAGCTCGTCTGCTCGTCCAGATCCCTGACGGCCGGTTCCAGACGCAGGCCGCCGCCCGCGCTCTGGCGTGCATCCGGGTGGAGCACCCGCCGCGGCCGAGCCTCGTGGCGCGGCGTCCTGCTCCGCGCATCGTCGTGACGCTCCCTGACGCGGACGACCCCACGCCGTGGCCCGCCGGGATGCTCGAGACGCCGCGCGGCACGGGCGCACGCGCCTGGTTGCTCAGGCACCTCGTCGAGGCGGCACCGGTGCGGCTCTGGTCGCAGCACACCGGCCTGACCCCAGACGCGCTCGTGGCGCTCCCCGTGGCCGACGACCTGTCCGAGGAAGTGCACCTGGGGTGGGCTCAGGCTGCCGTCCGGGACGGCGACCAGACCTGGGCGCGAGCGCTCGCACCGACGACCTTCGGCAGCCTCTACATCGATCTGCTGCGCCTGCTCCCGCTCGAGGAACGCGTAGCCCACGTCGTCGCGACGCTCGTCGCAGACACCGTCGACGGACCGAGCGGCCGGCCCGCGAAGGCTGGTTCCGACGAGCCGACCACCGGCCGTCGGCTCATCGACGCCAGCTCGGCGCTGGCGTCCGTCGCCGGACCGTGGCCTGCAGAGATGACCGCCGCCGTCGTGCGGTGGCTCGCGACGAGCCCCGCCCACGGCTGGGACCACGGGGCCATCACGCGCCAGGCAGCGAGAGACCTGCCCGACGACGCTGCGACCGAGGCACGCGTCCGCGCCGCCGCCGCGGACGTCCCCCCTGACAACCCCCGGCACCAGACGATCCTGTCTCTCGCCGACACCCTCCTGTACCGCCGCCAGATGATCGAGGAGCTCCAGTGACCATCACCCCCGCCGTGCCTCTGCTGCGCCCGCACGCCGAGCAGGCGTTCGCCGACGAGCTCGGTGCGCTCGCCGCGCTCGACGACCGTCCGCGCCCGCCCGCCTGGTCTATGTCTCCGTGGGCGGTCGTGACCTACCTGCTCGGTGGGGTCCTGCCCGACGGGACCGTCATCACCCCCAAGTACGTCGGTCCGCGCCGGCTCATGGAGGTGGCCGTCGCCACGCTCGCGACCGACCGCGCCCTGCTGCTCCTCGGGGTCCCCGGCACCGCGAAGACCTGGGTGAGCGAGCACCTCGCCGCTGCCGTCTGCGGGGAGTCCACGCTCCTCGTCCAAGGGACGTCCGGCACCGCGGAAGAAGCGATCCGGTACGGGTGGAACTACGCGCGCCTGCTGGCGGAGGGCCCGACACCCGAGGCGCTCGTGCCCTCGCCCGTGCTCACGGCGATGCGGGACGCGAAGATCGCCCGCGTCGAAGAGCTCACGCGCATCCCGTCCGACGTCCAGGACGCGCTCATCACGATCCTGTCCGAGAAGTCCCTCCCGGTCCCTGAGCTCGGCACCGAGGTCCAGGCCGCAAAGGGCTTCAACGTCATCGCGACCGCCAACGACCGCGACCGCGGCGTCAACGAGCTCTCCTCGGCGCTGCGGCGACGGTTCAACACCGTGGTCCTCCCGCTGCCCGCGAGCGAGCAGGAAGAGGTCGACATCGTCACCCGGCGCGTCGAGCAGCTGGGCAGCGCGCTCGAGCTTCCCGAGGTCCCCGCCGCAGCCGAAGAGATCCGTCGGGTCGTGACCGTGTTCCGCGAGCTGCGCTCCGGTCGCACCCTCGACGGGCGCACGAGCCTCAAGACCCCCTCCGGGACGCTCTCGACCGCAGAGGCGATCTCCGTGGTGACCAACGGGCTCGCCCTCGCCGCGCACTTCGGCGACGGCGTGCTGCGGTCCGGCGACATCGCCGCCGGGATCATCGGTTCTGTCATCAAGGACCCCGTCGCGGACAAGGCCATCTGGTTCGAGTACCTCGAAGCCGTGGTCCGAGAGCGCGACGGCTGGAACGACTTCTACGGGGCGTGCCGAGAGATCAGCGGATGACCGAGGTGCTCGCCGCGCCCGGGACCGACGCGGGCGCCGTCCCACCGCCCGGCGCCGACGAGACAGGCGCGCCGCAGGTCGAGGTCATGGGTGTGCGCCACCACGGACCAGGATCGGCCCGCGCGGTCGTCGCCGCGCTGGACCGGCTCCGCCCGGACGTGATCCTCGTCGAAGGTCCGGCAGACGCGGACCCGCTCGCGGCCCTCGGCGACCACCCGGGCCTGGTGCCTCCCGTCGCGCTGCTCGCCTACGAGACCGGGTCCCCGTCCGTCGCGGCGTTCTGGCCCTTCGCGGTCTTCTCCCCCGAGTGGCAGGCTCTCGTCTGGGCCGCGGCGCACGACGTCCCGGTGCGGTTCTGCGACCTGCCGACCTCCGCGGTCCTCGGCGGACCGGGCCCGGACACTGCGGAGGCCGAGACCCCCCTCGGCGACGAGACGTCCCAGGAGCCCGCGCCGTCGGAGATCCCCGCGCCCTCCGAGGTGCCCTCTGCGCCCGAGGGCGCCGACCTCTCCGAGACCTCAGCCGCCGGCGTGCGTCGCGACCCGATCGCCGCTCTCGCCGCAGCAGCGGGCTACACCGACCCAGAGCGCTGGTGGGACGACGTCGTGGAAGCACGGCGTGACGCCCCGACACCCTTTCCCGTCCTCACCGAGGCGATGGCCGAGCTCCGGGCCGCTGCGGCGCCGCTCCCCGACGACGAGCAGCAGCGCGAGGACCGTCGTGAAGCCTTCATGCGTCAGACGCTGCGGGCCACGCTCAAGGGCGGCGCGCGACGCGTCGCGGTCGTGTGCGGCGCGTGGCACGCACCGGCGCTGGACGGCAAGCTCCCACCAGCGGCCACCGACGTCCGGACGCTGCGCGGGCTCCCCCGCCGCGCCACCTCCGTGACCTGGGTCCCGTGGACCTCCTCCCGGCTCGCCCGCGCCTCCGGCTACGGCGCAGGCATCACCTCGCCGGGCTGGTACCACCACCTGTTCGTCAGCGACGACGACGTCGTCGCGCGATGGCTCGTCAAGGTCGCACGCGTCCTGCGCGAGCAGGACCTCCCCGTCTCCTCCGCGCACGTCATCGAAGCAGTCCGCCTCGCGGACGCGCTGGCGTCCATGCGCGGGCGGCCCGTCGCCGGGCTCGAGGAGGTGACCGAGGCGACGCGAGCGGTGCTGTGCGACGGCGACGACACGCTCCTGGGGCTCGTCACCGGCCGGCTCGTGGTCGGCGAGATCCTGGGAGAGGTACCAGACAGCGTCCCGACCGTGCCTCTCGCCGCCGACCTGCGCACCGTCTCGCGCCGGCTGCGACTGCCGCAAGAAGCCCTCGAACGCACCGTCGAGCTCGACCTCCGCAAGCCCAACGACCTCGCCCGGTCACGTCTCCTGCACCGCCTGACGCTCCTCGGCGTCGGATGGGGGACCCCGGCAGCCTCGCGGACCCGCAGCACCGGTACGTTCCGCGAGACCTGGTCGGTCCAGTGGCGTCCCGAGCTCTCGGTCTCGCTCGTCGAAGCGTCGCTGTGGGGCACGACGATCCTCGCCGCAGCCACCGCACGCGCGGTCGACACCGCCGTGCACGGGACACTGCCGCAGATCACCGCGCTCGTGGAGCAGTGCCTGCTCGCCGACCTCCCCGACGCGCTCGCCCCGCTGCTCGACCAGCTCGACGTGCGGGCCGCCCACGACGAGGACATCCTGCACCTCGCCGGTGCGCTGCCCCCGCTGGTGCGAGCCGAGCGGTACACCGACGTCCGCGGCACAGACACCGCCGGGCTGGCCCGGGTCGCTGACGCGCTCCTCGTCCGTCTGTGCGCCATGCTGCCGGCAGCCGTGACCAACCTCGACGACGACGCCGCCCGCGACCTGCGCACCGCGCTCGACGCCGTCCACGAGGCTGTCGTCCTGCGCGACGTCGACGGTGCCGGGCGGGCCCTGTGGTTGCGCAGCCTGCTCGTCGTCGCCGACCGCTCAGAAGGCCCGCACCCGGTCTCCGGCGTGCTGGGCGGGCGAGCCACCCGCCTGCTCCGCGACGTCGGACACCTCACCCCTGCCGAGTCCGCGGTCCGGCTCGGGCGGTCGCTGTCCGTCGGCACCCCGGCGCCGACCAAGGCCGCCTGGATCGAAGGGTTCTTCGACGGTGGCGGGCTGCTCCTCGTCAACGACCCCGAGCTCCTCGGTCTGCTCGACGCCTGGATCACCGACCTGACCGAGGACGCGTTCGTCGATGTCCTGCCCCTGCTCCGACGCACGTTCGGGACCTTCGCCGCACCGGAACGACGCGCCGTCGGCGACGCAGCCCGTCGACGCACAGGCTCCACGCCCGCCGTCCCGACGACGTTCCGTGCCCTCGACCTCGACGAGGCGCAGGTCGGCCCGGCGATCGCGACGGTCGCCCTCATCCTGGGAGCACCATGACCATGCACACACAGCCCCTCGACGAGGCCGGACGCCGACGCCGGTGGCGCCTGCTCCTCGGCCAGGCAGGCGACCCCGGCTCCACGCTGACCGGTGCCGACGCCGCCATGGACGGCGCGCTCGCGGCGCTCTACGACGACGACTCCGCAGGGAGCGGCCGTAGTGCAGGCCGCGGCGGGCAGCGGTCGGCCGGGCTCGGCGGGTCTGCGCCTCGGGTGGCCCGCTGGCTGGGCGACATCCGGACATACTTTCCCAGCACCGTGGTCCAGGTCATGCAGCGCGACGCGGTCGATCGGCTCAACCTCACGCATCTGCTGCTCGAGCCCGAGCTGCTCGGTGCCGTCGAGCCCGACGTCCACCTCGTCGGGACGCTGCTCTCCCTCAACGGAGTCATGCCCGAGACCACCCGGGCCACCGCGCGCCAGGTGGTCGCGACCGTGGTGCGCCAGGTCGAGGAACGTATCGCTGCCGTCACCCGCTCCGCAGTGACCGGCGCGCTCAACAGGTCGGCACGGACCCACCGTCCTCGAGCGTCCGACATCGACTGGGGTGCCACCATCCTGGCCAACCTCAAGCACTACCTGCCCGAGTACCGCACGGTCGTCCCCGAGCGGCTCGTCGGCTACTCCCGTGGGCAGAACGTCGTCGCACGTGACGTGGTCCTCGCGATCGACCAGTCCGGCTCGATGGCGGAGTCCGTCGTGTACGCGTCGGTCTTCGGGTCGGTGCTCGCCTCGATGCGGTCGCTGCGGACCTCCGTCGTGGTGTTCGACACCGCCGTCGTCGACCTCACCGACCAGCTGGCCGATCCCGTCGACGTGCTCTTCGGCACACAGCTCGGCGGAGGCACCGACATCAACCGGGCGATCGCCTACAGCCAGGGCCTCATCACCCGACCGGCGGACTCCCTCTTCGTCCTCATCAGCGACCTCTACGAGGGCGGCGTGCGCGACGAGATGCTCCGTCGCGTGAGCGCCATGACCGCCGCCGGGGTCCAGGTCGTGGTGCTGCTCGCGCTGTCCGACAGCGGCGCGCCCTCCTACGACCGGGAGAACGCCGCAGCCCTCGCGGCGCTCGGCATCCCCGCGTTCGCCTGCACACCGGACGCGTTCCCCGAGCTGCTCGCCGTCGCGCTCGCCAAGGGCGACGTCGGCGCGTGGGCGCAGTCGGCGACCGGCGCACAGACGGGCTGAGCCAGGCTGGGACGGGCTGAGACGGGCTGAGACGACGACCGGACGTGACCCAGGCAGTCGGGTCACGTCCGGTCGTCGTCTCCGGCCGACGGTCGGCTCAGGCCGGTGGTCGCCGGCCGGCCGGGTCGATCAGCGGAGGCTGATCAGCCGAGGTCGATCAGCTGAACCAGGTACCGCCGTTGACGTCCATGAGCGTGCCCGTCTGGAACGAGGCCTGCTCGGAGACGAGGAAGAGCGTCGCCGCGGCGACGTCGCTCGGGCGGCCGGCGCGGCCGACCGGGGTCCCGGCGACGGCGGCCTTCTGGCCGGCCTCCGGGGTGAAGGTCGCGTGGAACGGGGTGTCGCCGATGAATCCGGGCGCGATCGCGTTGACCGTGATGCCCCGACCACCGAGCTCCTTGGCGAGACCGCGGGTGAAGCCCTCGATCGCGGACTTCGACGCCGCGTACGCGACCGCTCCGGCGCCGCCACCGTTCTGACCGGCCTGCGAGCCGATCGTGACGATCCGGCCGCCGTCGGGCATGTCGCGCAGGGCTGCCCGCGTGACGTAGAACGCCGAGGAGAGGTTCACGTCCATGACCGCGTGCCAGTGCTCGTCGGTCATCTCGACGAGCGGGACGCGTGCCACGAGGCCACCGGCGTTGTTCACGACGATGTCGATGCCGCCGCCGAGCACCTCGACGGCCTGGGCCACGACGCTGTCGACGGATGCGCTGTCGGTCGCGTCGAGCGCGAACGCCGCGCTGCGACGTCCGAGGCTGGTGATCTCTTCCGCGACGTCGGAGCCGTCGTGGCTGCGGTACGTGATGACGACGTCTGCGCCGGCGCGGGCGAGCTGCAGCGCGATCTCCTTGCCGATCCCGGTGCCTCCCCCGGTGACGAGGGCGCGGTGGCCTGTGAGGTCGATCGTCAGGTCTGTCATAGATTGTCTCCTGGTACGAGGTGTAACGTTAAACTGCTTCCCCTTGATCTTACTGACAATCGCGCGGAAAACACGTCAGCGGGCCATCCAGCCGCCGTCGACCGCGAGGATCTGGCCGTGCACGTAGGCCGAGGCCGGTGCGGCGAGGAAGACCACGACGTTCCCGATGTCCTCTGGCGTGCCCCAGCGCCCGGCCGGGATCCGCACCGACAGCTGCTCGAGGCGCGCGGGGTCCGCGAGGAGCGCCTCGTTCATGTCGGTCGCCATGTACCCCGGTGCGACGGCGTTGACGTTGACGCCCTTGCCGGACCACTCGTTGCACAGCGCCTTCGTCAGCTGGGCGACGGCGCCCTTGCTCGCGGCGTAGGCAGGGACGGTGAGGCCGCCCTGGAAGCTGAGCAGGGACGCGAGGTTGATGATCTTGCCGTCGCCCCGCTCGATCATGGGCCGACCGAAGAGCTGGCAGAGCTGGAAGACCGAGCGCAGGTTGACGGCGATGACGTCGTCCCACACGTCGAGCGGGAAGTCGACGGCGGGGTGGCGCGCCTGCGTCCCAGCGTTGTTCACGAGGATGTCTACCTGGTGCTCGGCGAGCACCGACTGCGCGACGGCCTCGATCCGCGCCGGGTCAGAGAGGTCGAGCGCAGCGAAGTGCACCTGACGTCCCAGCCCCTCGGCGTAGGCCGAGAGCTCGGCGGGGATGCCGCTGCGACCGAGGACGACGACGTCGGCCCCCGCATCGAGGAGAGCGGTGGTGATGCCGTGGCCGAGACCGCGACCACCGCCGGTCACGACAGCCGTGCGTCCTGCGAGGTCGAATGCGGTGCTCATGCGTCTGCCTGTCCGTCGAGAGGGGTGAGCAGGACCTTGAGGCAGTCCTGTCCGGTGGTCGCTGCCTCGAACGCCGCGACGGCGCCCGTGATCGTGAAGGCCTTGGTGGGGAAGCGCTCGAGGCCGAGGGCCCCGGAGGCGATGAGCTCGATGGCCCGCGTGACGTCCTGCGTCGTGTAGACGCGTACGCCCACCATCGACTGCTCCTTGAAGCAGACGGCCTGGAGGTCGACCGGGGTCGGCTGCTTGTAGACGCCGACGATGACGATCCGGCCGAGGACGCGCGTGGCGGCGGTGAGCTCGCTGGCGACGGACGGGTGGGCTGCCGAGTCGAAGGTCGTGTCCGCACCTTCCCCACCGGTGAGGTCGGCGAGCACCGACGTCATGGTCGAGCCGTCGGGGACGACCGTGAAGCCGAGCCCCTCGGCCACCGAACGGCGCCACGGGCTCGGCTCGGTGATGACGACGGTCCCGGCGCCCTCGTGCCGTGCGACGAGCGCGACGAGGACCCCGATCGGCCCAGCCCCGAAGACGGCGACGGTGTCTCCGGGCTGCATGCCAGACCGCGCGACCGCGTGCACCGCGACCGCGAGCGGCTCCGCTAGCGCTGCCGTGCGGGCGTCGACGCCTGCGGGCACGGCGTGGAGGACCTCGGGCGGCAGCGCGACGAAGGGCGCCATCCCACCGGGGGCGTCGATGCCGTAGAGACCGAGGCGGCTGCACACGTGGGCGTTGCCATGGGTGCAGGAGAGGCACGTGCCACAGGAGATGAGGGGTTCGACGACGACGAGTGTCCCGACGTCGAGGCCGGTGGCGCCGGGGGTCTCGATCCAGCCGGACATCTCGTGCCCGGGGACGAGGCCGTGCGCGGCACGCGGGTGCTTGCCGTGGTAGATCGAGAGGTCGGTGCCGCAGATCCCGTTGTAGGCGATCTTGACGAGCGCCCATCCTTCGGGGACCTCCGGGCGAGGGACCTCCTCGATCGAGAGGGTGTCGGTGCCGGTCCAGACTGCTGCGGTCATCGTGGTCATCTCATGCTCCTGTGCTGGTCGGGACGGTGCTGCTGGTCGAGACGGTGCTGCTCGTCGGTGCCGCTGCGCATGCGCTGTTGCGCCCGTGCGCGCCGAGCACCTCGGGGTTGAGGATGTTGCGCGGGGCTCGTCCGGCGGCGACCTCGACGACGTTCTCGATGGTGCGGCGCTTGAGCTCGGTGTAGGACTCTTCGGAGTACCAGGCGAGGTGGGGTGTGAGGACCACGTTGTCGAAGTCGAGGAGGGGGTGGCCGGTGGGGACGGGCTCGGTCTCGTGGACGTCGATGCCTGCTCCGGCGATCGTCCCGGCGCGCAGCGCGTCGACGAGCGCGTCGGTGTCGATGACGCCTCCGCGGCTCGTGTTGACGATGATCGCGTCCGGACGCATCGAGGTGAGCTCGGCGGCGCCGATCATGCCGCGGGTCTCGTCGGTGAGCGGCGTGTGCATCGAGACGACCTGCGAGCGTTCGAGGAGCTCGGCGAGGCTGACGGACCGGACGCCGTGGAAGGTCTCGGCGCCGGGTTCGGCACGGACGTCGTACCCGATGACCTCGTAGCCGAGGCCTGCGGCCTTGCGGGCCGTCGCGGAGCCGATGAGGCCGACGCCGATGACGCCGAAGACGCGGCTGCCGGTCTGGTAGAGGGGGCGTACGACGGCGAGGTCGAAGCTCCCTGCACGTACGCCGCGGTCGAGCCGGGGGATGCCTCGGGCGACGGCGAGCGTGAGGCCGATCGCGTGGTCCGAGACCGTCTCGGTGCCGTAGTCGGGCACGTTGCACACGGCGATCCCGCGGGCGGTCGCGGCGGGGATGTCGACGGAGTCGACGCCGACGCCGTAGCGGCCGACGACCTTGAGGTCGGGGAGCCCGTCCATGACCTCGGCGGTGATGGCGGCGTACTGGACGAGGATGCCGTCGGCGCCCGCGCAGTTGGTGATGAGCTCGGTGCTGTCACGGGACTGGGTGACGACGAGCTCGGCGCCCGCGGCCTGGGCGACCGCGTGCTCGCTGTCGAACGAGTCGTGGTCGCACTCGGTGATGGTGATGCGCATGGGGGGTCCTTCCGGTGGGGAGACGACGTGGGGTGCGGGGGCGAGCGGGGTGCGCGTCAGCGCGCGAGCCACCCGCCGTCGACGGGAAGGACGGCGCCGTTGACGTAGTCGGCGGCGCGCGAGGACAAGAAGAGGACCGCTCCGGCGATGTCGGAGGCCTGGGCCCAGCGTCCGGCGGGGATGCGCGCGAGGATCGAGGCGTTGCGCTCTGCGTCGTCGCGGATGGCTTCGGTGTTCGCGGTCGCGACGTATCCGGGGGCGACGGCGTTGACGTTGATGCCTGCGCTGGCCCACTCGTTCGCGAGCGCTCGGGTGAGGCCCGCGATCGCGGACTTCGAGGCTGTGTACCCCGGCACGTTGATGCCGCCCTGGAAGCTGAGCATGGACGCGGTGTTGACGATCTTCCCGTGGCCTCGCTCGATCATGGCGCGGCCGATCTCGCGGGACAGGACCCATGCGGCGCGCAGGTTCACGTCCATGACGTGGTCGAAGTCGTCGTCGGAGTGCTGGGCTGCGGGTGTGCGGCGGATGGTTCCGCCGTTGTTCACGAGGATGTCGACCGGCCGTGCGGCGAGGTCCGCGGCCAGCGCGGCGACGGCGGCGCGGTCGGAGAAGTCCGCCTGGAGGGCGGTGAATCTCCGGCCGGCCGACTCGACCGCGGTCCGGACGTCGCTCTCGCCCTGTGGCATGGAGTAGCTCACGCCGACGATGTCAGCTCCTGCACCGGCGAGCGTGCCGGCGATCGCGAGGCCGATGCCCTGGTTGGCGCCCGTCACGACGGCGAGCTGCCCGTCCAGGGCGAAGAGGCCTTCTGTGAAGGCTGCTGGGCTGGTGACGTTCGTGGACATGGTGCGGTGCTCTTTCCTGTGTGCGCCCGGCGGTGCGCCGGGCGTCAGTTCGGGTTGTACCCCAGTGCTTCGGAGATGGCGTCTGCGGTCGCGATCGCGTCTGCGGACATCGCCTCGACCTGTGCGTCGGAGTGCTCGAGGGTGATGGTGGAGATGGACACGCCGTACCGGACGCTCCCGGTGTGGTCGCGGACCGGGGCGGCGACGCACACGACGCCGGGGACGTTCTCCTCGCGGTCGCGGGAGTACCCGGTGCGGCGGACGTCGGCGATCTCCGTGCGGAGCTGGTCGATCGTCGTGAGCGTGTGCTCGGTGCGGCGTGGCATCCCTGCTCGGGCGACGAACCGCTCGAGCTCGTCGTCCGTGTACGACGCGAGGATCGCTTTGCCGATCCCCGAGGAGTGCATGGGGATCGAGTGACCGACACGAGAGGGCATCTGATAGGACTTGTCCGAGTCGGTCCGCACGAGGTAGAGGATCTCGTCACCGTTCGCGACCCCGACGTGGACGGTGCAGTGCACCTTCTCGACGAGGGCGTCGACGAACGGCTGGGCGATGAAGCGGATGTCGACCCGTTCCAGCGCCCGGCCTGCGAGGGACAGGATCTTGGGGCCGGGGAGGTACCCGCCGTCTTCGTCCATCGCGATGAACCGCCGGTCGAGAAGGGTGGCGAGGATGCGGTGCGTGGTGGCCTTGGCCAGCCCTGTCGCCTCGACGATGTCGGTGAAGCGCGAGTGCGTGAACGCCGCCTCGAGGACGAGGAGGGTCTTGGCGCTCGCCCCTGCTGCGACGTGCGCTGGTGCGAGCATCGAGCCGGGGTCGCCGCTCGTGGCAGCCGTGCTGGTCGTACCCGTCGTCGCGCTGCCGCTGGTCCGCGTGGTCATCGTCGTGTTCCGTTCCGCGCAGACCGTCGGTGGTCAGCGCATGTCAGCGATGGCGAAGCCATCCATGTCGTCGAAAGACTGATTCTCCCCGGCCATCGCCCACACGAACGAGTAGCTGGCGGATCCGACGCCGGAGTGCACGGACCAGCTCGGCGAGATGACGGCTTCACGGTTCCCGACGACGAGGTGACGCGTCTCGGTCGGTTCACCCATGATGTGGATGATCCTGGCGTCCGTCGAGAGGCCGAAGTAGAG
The DNA here is from genome assembly GCF_002564005.1 of Sanguibacter antarcticus. Lineage (NCBI taxonomy): Bacteria > Bacillati > Actinomycetota > Actinomycetes > Micrococcales > Sanguibacteraceae > Sanguibacter > Sanguibacter antarcticus. The sequence goes on from NZ_PDJG01000001.1 coordinate 2,288,370, forward strand.
GTAGGCCTCGGTCCGGCGGTCGTGGGTGTGCGCCGGCAGGGTGTTCCACATGCTCCCGGGGTGGAGGGTGGTGACCCCCATGACGACCTGGCAGCTCTGGACGCCGTTCTCGTGGATGTACTGGTTGAGCGTGCGCCGGTTGGACGTCAGCGCGTCGCCCAGCTCGCGGACGGTCCCGTGGCCGGCCTCGACGAGGGTGGTCGGGTAGGCGGTGTGAGCGGGGGCCGAGACGAGGTAGTAGGCCGCGGGTCCGTGCTCGCCGCCGGCGTCGCTCGAGGCGAGCACGACGTCGCGGGCTCCGCGCCCCACGTACAGGCACGACCCCGGCGTGAGCGTGTGCTCGGTGCCGTCGACGGTGATCGTGCCGGGTCCACCGACGTTGACGATGCCTGCTTCACGGTGCTCGAAGAAGACGTCGCTGCGGATCTCCGGGAAGGTCGGCAGGGTCAGCGGCGCGGTGACCGGGCTGACGCCGACGAGCACGACGCGGTCGTGGTGGGTGTAGACCGCGTTGACCTCGTCGTCGACGAAGAGCCCTTGGGCGAGGTAGCGCCTGCGCAGCTCTGTCGTGTCCATGCCGGGGACGTGCTCCGGGCTCGTTGCGTACCGCTGTTCCATGGTGGTCCTTTTCTGTGGTGGAGATGGCTGGATGACGGGTGGTGCTCGGGTGCCTGCCGGGCGTCGGTCGGACGCCCGGCAGGCGTGAGCTCGTGGGCTAGTTCAGCCCGAGGATGCCCGGGAGCCACAGCGAGAGCTGCGGGACGAACATGACGAGAAGGAGGATCCCGACGAGCGCGACGAAGAACGGCACGAGGTGCCGCACGACGTCTTCGATGCGCAGGTCGGCGACCTTCGCCCCGACGAACAGGACGGGGCCGACAGGTGGTGTGATCGTGCCGATGCAGAGGTTGAACACCATGACGATCCCGAAGTGCACGGGATCCACCCCGAAGCTCATGACGATCGGCAGGAAGATCGGGGCGAAGATCAGCACGGCCGGCGTCGGGTCCATGAAGCACCCGACGACGAGCAGGAGGACCGCGATGAGCAGGAGGATGAGCGTCGGGTTGTCGGTGAGCGAGAACATCGCGTCGGCGACCATGCCGGGGATCTTCGCGAACGACATGACCCAGGACATGATCGACGAGACCCCGATGAGGAACATGACGATGGCCGTGGTCCGCGCCGAGTCGAGGAGGATCACCTTGAGGTCGCGGACCTTCACGCTGCGGTAGATGAAGGACAGCGCGAGGGAGTACACGACCGCGATGCACGACGCCTCGGTCGGGGTGAAGAACCCGGCGAGGATGCCGCCGATCACCACGACGATGAGCGCGAGCGACGGCACCGCGTCGAGCAGGGTCTTGGCGCGCACGCCCCACGAGGGCATGTCGGTGATCTTCAGCTCGGGACGCTTGCGGGCGTAGAGGTAGACGATCACCATGCAGGCGCCGGCCCACAGGAGGCCGGGGACGTATCCGGCGACGAACAGCGCAGCGATCGACGTGCTGGAGACCAGCGAGTACACGATCATGAGGTTGCTCGGCGGGATGAGCATCCCTGAGGGTGCGGACGCGATGTTCGTGGCGGCCGCGAAGTTGCGGTCGTACCCTTCCTTCGCCTGCAGCGGTGCCATGGTCGATCCGACCGCTGCGACCGCCGCGACCGCGGAGCCGCTGACGGCGCCGAACAGCGCGTTGGCCGCGACGTTCGTCTGGGCGAGCGACCCGGGCATGCCACCGACGAGCACCTTGGCGGCGTTGATGAGACGCAGGGCTATGCCTCCGTTGTTCATGATCACGCCGGCAAGCACGAAGAAGGGTATGGCGAGGAGCGAGAACGAGTTGATGCCTCGGAACATCTGCTGGGCCGAGGTAAGCATGCCGTTCTCGAACCCGAGAGCGGACACCATGGCGAGGCCGGAGGACAGACCGACCGCCACGCTGATGGGTGCCCCGAGGATCAGGAGCCCGAAGATCCCGACGACGAGGATGAGTGCTGCGAGAGTTGCGACGTCCATGAGTGCGAGTCCTCCTTAAAGGACGTCCGGCTCGGTGTCCTCGACGGCGCTCTCGGCGCCGACAAGGATCGCAACCAGGTGGTAGACGGTGTAGAAGCAGATGAGCACGCCGGAGATCGGCAGTGCGAGATAGAGCGGACCGACGCGCACGGGCAGGCCTGCGAGGCTCTGCTCCCAGGCGAGCTGAGAGACGCTCCACCCGCCGTACACGAGCACGAGCGCGGCGAAGGCGAAGATCATGAGCTGCATGAGGATCGCGACGACCCACCGGACGCGCGGCGGGAGCTTGTCGACGGCGAAGTCGACGAGGATGTGCCCGCGCTCACCGAAGACCAGGGCTGATCCGAAGAGGCCCAACCAGATGAAGACATACTTGGCGAGCTCTTCTGACCATCCGCTGGGGCTGTCGAGCACCTGCCGGGCGAAGACCTGCCAGGCGACGTCGACGACGAGCACCGCGAAGAGCGTGACGCAGAACCATGCGAGTGCGCTGTCGAGCGCAGTCTTGACTGTTTTCATGAGAGTGGACCTCTTCGGTAGCGGGCGGTCACTCGGCCGCGGCGCGGACCTTGTCATAGAGGGTGCGTGCGACGTCGCTCGTCACCTTCTGCTCGATGAGGGGCTCGAGGGCTTCACGGAACGCGTCTGCGTCGACCTCGTTGAAGATGGCTCCGGCTTCCTCGGCTGCTGCCTTGCTCTTGACGACCTCGTCGACCCAGAGCTCGGCCTCTTCGTCGAGCGCGGCAGCGATCTCTTCGGTGAAGACGGCCCGGTCTTCTTCGGAGAGGGCGTCCATGGTGGCGGGGTTGACGATGAGGTAGTCGGGGAACATGAGGTGGCGCGTGTAGGAGTAGTACTTGGCGATCTCGGCGTGCTTGAGGTTCGCGTAGATGGACTCGTTGTTCTCGGCGCCGGTGAGGACGCCGGACTGGATGGCGGTGTAGACCTCGCCCTGGCCCATCGGGGTGCCCGAGCCGCCCATGAGCTTCATCATCTCGATGTTGGTGTCGGACTCGATGACGCGGATCTTCATCCCGGCGAGGTCGTCGGGCGTGTTGATCGGCTTCTCGGAGTTGTAGACGCTGCGCACGCCGCCGTGGAAGCCCGCGAGGACGGAGATGTTCTGGTCTTCGATGGACGCGAAGAGGTCTCCGGTGATCTCCGGGTCGTTGACCGTCGCGCGCTGGTGCTCTTGGCTGTCGAACGTGTACGGGAGGTTGAAGACGACGAAGTCGGGGTTGAAGTTCTCGAGGAGCGAGCCTGCGACCATGGAGAACTCGATCGAGCCGGCCTGGACGAGCTCGATGGTGTCTTTCTGCCCGCCGAGGGTCTCGTTGGGGAAGACCTCGAGGTCGTAGCGACCGTCGGTGCGTTCCTTGATCCGGTCGCCCAGGTGGTCGAGGGCGACGTACTGGGGGTGGGTGTCGGTCTGGTTGAACGCGATCTTGAAGGTCGTGGTCCCGCCGTCGCCGTCGCCCCCGTCAGAGCTGCAGGCTGCGAGAGACAGCGCCATCGCGGAGACGCATCCGACCGAGAGAATCGAAACGGCCTTGTTTCGCTTCATGTGGAGCTCCTTCTTTCGGCTCACCCGGGTGAGCAGAGTCGTAGTCTTCGTTGAGCCGACTCGTGGTCCACCAGACCTGGTAGTCCGGTGGCACCGGCGTCCTCGCCGGCCTGACAAAAATGGAACTGTGTTCCATTGGGTGGAACTGAGTTAACGTTATCTCACGCGCCAGGTCAACCCCTGGCACGAGAGGCACACCGATCGACGCTGATCCGTGACGTGCGGACAGCGGGTACAGCCCGACTTCCGGAGGAACCATGACGATGCCGTCACCGACCGTCACACCGCGCACCACCCTGGGCGCCTACGCTCTCGGGCCGTCGCCCGACCTCGACGACGGCCGCGCCGACGCCGCGTTCTACGACGGTCTCGCCGAGCTGACCACCACTGACGGGCACGGCATCGACGCTCTCGAGCTCCCGCTCGACCCCGAGGGCTCACCCCGGCTGGAGCTCGGGTGGCTCACCCGGCACCTGCACCCGTCGTGGGACCTCATGGTCACGGCCGTCCCCCGCACCATGAAGCGCCTGAGCACCCAGCCCGCCTACGGGCTCGCGTCCGCCGACGAGGACGCACGCCGGGCCGCTGTCGCTGACATCGCTGTCGTCCGGGACCTCGCACGAGCCCTCGCGGACGCCTCTGGCCGTGTGCGCGTCACCGCGATCGAGCTCCAGTCCGCCCCCGGGAGCACGCTCGGCTCACGCGACGCGCTCGCACGCTCGATCGACGAGATCCTCGCCTGGGACGTCCCCGGGGCGGAGCTCGTCATCGAGCACTGCGACGCCCCGGTCGACGGCCAGCAGCCGGTCAAGGGCTTCCTCACCCTCGCCGACGAGCTCGCGGTGATCCGCGACCTCCCCGACACCGTGGGGATCGGGATCAACTGGGGCAGGTCCGCGATCGAGGGCCGCTCCGCAGCCACCCCGATCGAGCACACGGCCGCCGCCGTCGCCGCAGGGCGTCTGCGCTCGCTGATCTTCTCGGGCGCGTCCGACGTCACCACCCCGTGGGGACGCCCGTGGAGCGACGCCCACATCCCCGCCTACGTCCCCGGCACCGTCCTCGACATGGCGACCGGCTCGCTCCTCACCGCCGACGCGACGACAGCCACCCTGGCCGCCGCTGCAGGCCAGGCGCGCTACGTGGGAGCGAAGGTCACCGTTCGCCCGACCGACACCGACGTCCCCACCCGGCTCGCCGTCGCACGAGCCAGCCTCGACCTCGTCGCGTCCTCCGCCGCGGTGCTCCGATGACCGCCGCGAGCGCCTCCCCCGAGACAGGGACGCCTCCCGTCCAGACAGGGTTCGTCGGACTCGGCGTCATGGGCGCCCCGATGGCGGGGCACATCCTCGGTGCGCTCCCGGACGGGGCGCAGCTGCACGTGACCGCACGGCGCGCGGCATCGGCAGCCGACCTCGTCGCCCGTGGCGCGGTCTGGCACGAGGACGCACGCTCCGTCGCTGCAGCCAGCGACGTCGTCGTCCTCATGGTTCCCGACCTCCCGGACGTGCGCACGCTCCTGGACGGCCCGGACGGGCTGCTCGCCGGGGTCTCGACCCCCACGCTCGTGGTCGTCTGCTCGACCGTCTCGCCCGGCGGCGTGCGCGCCCTCGACGTCGAGGTCCGCGAGCGCACGGGCGGTCTCGCTCGGCTCGTCGACGCGCCGGTGAGCGGTGGCGAGGAGGGCGCCCGCGAGGGCCGGCTCTCCATCATGGTCGGAGGCGACGAGGAGGACGCGCGCGTGGTCCGCGACGTCCTCGCGCCCACGGGGACGGCGGTCCACCTGGGCCCGCTGGGTGCCGGGCAGATCGCCAAGGCGTGCAACCAGATGATCGTCGCTGCCACGGTCGTGGCACTCGGCGAGGCGAGCGTCCTCGCGGAGCGTGCGGGCCTCGACGTCGCGGCGCTGCTCGACCTTCTCGGTGGAGGGTTCGCGGGCAGCCGCATCCTCGAGGTGAAGAAGAAGCGCTTCGTCGAGCACGACCACAGCCCGTCGGGTGCCGCGCGGTTCATGGTCAAGGACCTCACCTTCGCGACGGACGAAGCGGTCCGCACCGGAACCGTGACCCCGCAGCTCGACACGTTGCGCACGGTCTTCACCGAGCTCACCGACGCTGGTCTCGGCGACCAGGACACGGCCGTCGTCCAGGCGTTCATCGAGGCAGGCACCCGGAGGCCCGAGAACTGATGATGAGCACCCCGTCGATCAAGCGCGTCCTCGGCCCGCTCACTCCCGGAGGCCTCCGGAACTTCACGGACAACCTCCGGGCCGAGAACACGGGCGCGATCTTGCTGCTCGTGGGCACGATCGTGGCCCTCGTCTGGGCGAACTCGCCGTTCAGCGAGTCTTACCGCGAGCTGAGCGCGCTGACCTTCGGGCCGTCGGCGCTCCACCTCGACCTCTCGGTCGCGCAGTGGGCGACGGACGGGCTGCTCGCGATCTTCTTCTTCGTCGTCGGGCTCGAGCTCAAGCGCGAGATGGTCGACGGCGAGCTGCGCCGCCCGGCGACCGCGATCGTGCCGATCCTCGCTGCTGTCGGCGGCATGGTGGTCCCCGCGCTCGTCTACACGGTCATCAACGCCGTCAGCTCCCTAGGAGAGCCGCACGGGTGGGCGGTGCCGGTCGCGACGGACATCGCGTTCGCGGTCGCGGTCCTCACGGTCTTCGGCAAGGGGCTCCCGACAGCGCTGCGGGCGTTCTTGCTCACCCTTGCGGTCGTCGACGACCTCCTGGGGATCGTCGTCATCGCGATCTTCTACACGGCCGGAACGAGCCTGGTGTGGCTGGGGGCGGCGCTCGCCACGATCGTCGTGTTCGGTCTGGTCGCGCGGCGCCACGGCGGCGGCTCGCCGTGGTTGCTCGTCCCGCTCGCGGTCCTCACGTGGGGTCTCATGCACGCGTCGGGCATCCACGCGACGATCGCCGGCGTGCTCCTCGGGTTCTCGGTCCCGGCGCTCGCGCGCCCGGGTGAGCGGCAGAGCATCGCCGAGCGCTACGAGCACGTCTGGCGCCCGGTGTCGGCCGGCTTCGCCGTCCCGGTGTTCGCGCTCTTCGCGGCCGGGGTCGTCATGAGCCCGTCCGCTCTCGCCGACGCCGCGAGCAACCCGGCCGCACAGGGCGTGTTCTTCGGCCTGGTCCTCGGCAAGCCGGCGGGCATCCTCCTGGCGACGTGGCTCCTCGTGTCCTTCACGAAGGCGTCGCTCGACGACTCCTTGCGCTGGTTCGACATGGCTGCCGTCGCGTGCGTGGGTGGCGTGGGCTTCACGGTCTCGCTCCTCATCGGCGAGCTGTCCTTCGAGGCCGGGACCGTGAACGGCGAGGCCGTCAAGGCCGCTGTGCTCGTGGGTTCGGTCACCGCCGCAGCCGTGGGTGCGACGCTCTTGGCGTGGCGGAGCAGGACCCACCGGGCCGAGCAGGAGGACGCTGCAGCCTGACGGCGGGGGACAATGCACCGGTGACTGATGCACCGACCTCGCCCCCTGCTCTCGACGGCGCCGTGCCGCCGGCCGCCGCCCTGCCGATCATCGCGTTCTACGAGCCCCGGATCCCCCAGAACACCGGGAACGCGATCCGGCTCGCGGCGGTCACCGGCGCACCGCTGCACCTCGTGGAGCCTCTGGGCTTCGACCTCTCGGAGCCCAAGCTCCGCCGTGCCGGGCTCGACTATCACGACCTGGCCCATGTGGTCGTGCACCCGAACCTCGAGGACCTGCTCGCGAGCCGGCCGACGGCACGCGTCTTCGCCTTCACGACGAAGGCCACGACCCGCTACTCCGACATCGCCTACGAGCCGACGGACATCCTGCTCTTCGGCCCCGAACCGACCGGCCTCGACGACGCCGTCCTCCACCACGCGCGGATCACGGACGAGGTGAAGATCCCCATGCTGCCGAGCCGGCGCTCGCTCAACCTCACGTCGAGTGCGTCGATCGTCGTGTACGAGGCCTGGCGACAGGCTGGTTTTACCGGCGGTATGTGAATAAACCCGCTCGCAGCGGGTGAAAACAGACAGACATACCATAAGATACTGCAACCAAACGCTCATGAACCGGTTCTGCTCGCCGAAGAAGACTGATGTCATAGGCCACCAGGCCCGTCAGAGCGCGAGGAGCACCGTCATGCGCATCGTCATCTCCCCCGGAGCGTTTAACCGCACGTCGCGCTCGCTGTGCGCAGCCGACTCCCTCGCCCGAGACTGGGCCTCCGTGCAGCCGCTCGACGAGCCCCCCGTCGCACCGACGTTCACCAGCAGCATCCTCGACGTCGTCGCACGCACCGTTCCCGGCGCCACCTTCCACGACGTCCCCGGCGTCAGCGGGCCCGACGGTCGCCCCGTCACCGGCCGGTGGCTCGCCCTCCCCGACGGGTCGGCCGTGGTCGACCTCGCCCAGGTCGTCGGCCTCTCGCTCATGCTCGAGCCCGACGCGCTCGGCGCGTCGACCCGCGGCCTCGGCCAGGTCATCGCCTCTGCCCTCGACGCCGGAGCAACCTCCCTGACGATCGCGCTCAGCGGCTCGGCCTCGACCGACGGCGGCGCAGGAGCGCTCTCGGCCCTCGGGCTCCGCCTGCTCGACGAGACCGGCGAGCCGCTCGTCGACGGCGGCGGCGCCCTGGCCCGCCTCGTGTTCGCCGACATGACCGACCTGCGCCCCGCACCCCTCGGCGGAGTCACCCTGCTCCTCGACGTCGACAACCCCCTCCTCGGCCTGCACGGCGCGGCGAACGCCCTGAGCCCGCGCACGGGAGCGTCCCCCGCGGACGCTGCACGCCTCGAGTACGGTCTCTCTCGGTTCGCCGGCGTCCTCGGCGGGACACCCGACGCACCGGGCGCCGGAGCCGGCGGCGGAGCCGCCTACGGCTTTATGGTCGCGTGGCAGGCTCGCACCTTCCCTGGGCCGGCGTACGTCGCCCGGCTCGTCGACCCCACCAGCGCACACCACCGGCCAGGACGCCGGACGAGCGTCGCGGGCGCCCTCGTCGCCGCCTGACCCAGGTGCTGCGCCCGGCCCGCCGGGGTCCGCCCTAGGATGGGCCTCATGGCCGTCACCCTCAGCGATGTCGCACGGGAAGCAGGTGTGTCGCTCGCGACCGCGTCGCGAGCGATCAACGGCAGCGCCGACCGGACGGTGCGCACCGACCTGCGCGAGCGGGTCCTCGCCGCCGCCGAGCGCCTGCGGTACTCCCCCGACGCGAACGCCCAGGCCATGGCGCGCGGTCGCACGATCGCCATCGGTCTCATCGTCCACGAGATCGCCGACGCCTACTTCTCGACCATCGCGTCCGGCGTGACGAGCGCCGCCGAGCGTGCCGGTCTCGTCGTGACGCTCGCGAGCACAGACCGCGACACGGCCCGCGAGCTCACGTTCGTCGACCTCATGCAGCGCCAGCGCGCCCGCGCCATCATCCTCGTCGGCGGCCGGTTCGACGACGACACGTCGAACGACAGGCTCGCAGCAGCGCTCGCGGAGTACCGCTCCCGCGGCGGCGGCGTGGCGGTCATCGGCCAGCCGCTGCTCGGTGTCGACACCGTCACCATCCAGAACCGCGCGAGCACGCGCGACCTGGCCCACCAGCTGCACGGCCTCGGCTACCGGCGCTTCGCCGTTCTCGCCGGACCAGAGAACCACCTCACCGCACGAGAACGCGTCGAGGGTTTCCGGGACGCGCTGGCCGAGCTCGGCGCCCCGGTCCCCCGCGACCTCGTGATCCACGGCCCGTTCACCCGCGACGGCGGGTACGACGGGACAGCCGAGCTGGCCAGCCGCGGTGCGCTCGAGGACGTCGAGCTCGTCTTCGCCGTCAACGACGTCATGGCCGTCGGAGCGATGGCCGCCGCGCGCGCTGCAGGGCTGAGCATCCCCGGCGACGTCGCCTTCGCGGGCTTCGACGACATCCTCACGCTACGAGACATCACCCCGTCGTTGACGACCATCCGGCTCCCGCTGACGGACATGGGCGCGATGGTCACCGAGATGGCGCTCTCACCGGCGAAAGACGAGCCGCGCATCGTGCCCGTCGACGGCGAGGTCATCCTCCGCGACTCGACGCCGCGGCTCCGCTGACGCACGGACGCGACCCAGTGCCCGGCGCACGGTCCGCCGAACTCTGCCATGGTGGAGCGATGGAAAAGTTCTCGCTCACCGCGATCGGTCGAAACGCTCTCGAGGCAGCCCGCGCCTCGTCCAACGGCCGTAGCGCGCAGACGGTCTACGGCGGGCACGAGCACGTGCTGCGCCAGACGCTCATCGCGATGACCCAGGGGACGCGTCTCGACGAGCACGAGAGCCCGGGCGAGGCGACGGTCCAGGTGCTGCAGGGACGCATCGTCCTCACCGCCGGCGACGACGCGTGGGAAGGGTCCGCGGGCGCGATGCTCGTCGTGCCGCGGGTCCGCCATGCCCTCGCCGCCCAGCAGGACTCGATCATCCTGCTCACGGTCGCGAAGGTCTCCTAGGCGCTGCTCGGAGTCCGGACAGAGGCCTGTACCGGACGCAGGCATCACGCTAGGGTGGTCCAGACCAGCCGTCGTCGATCCCTGGAGGTCGCTGTGCTCGAGCGTCACGTCACCGTCGGGATGCCGGAAGGGCTGCACGCGCGCCCTGCCGCCCTCTTCGTCCAGCTCGCAGGCGCCCAGCCCGCAGACGTCATGATCCGCACCCCCGGCGCAGGCCCCGTCCCGACCACCAGCATCCTGTCGGTCATGACCCTGGGCGCCGCCCAGGGCGACGTGGTCGTCCTCACGACGGAGACCGACGACGCCGACGCCGTGACATCCCTCGACGCGCTCGCGGAGTACCTCGCCTCCGACGGCTGAACCCGCCGCTGGAGCCCGTCGGGGACCGGGTGAAAAGCACAGGCACCGCGCAGGTGTGCCACCCGTCGGCCGATTCTGCACACGTGCCCATCGCGACCACTGCCCCAGCGCCCGCGACCCCCGGAGGCTCTGACCTCTCGCTCGCGGCGGTCATCACCGAGGGATGGCTGCACTGCGTCTACCAGACGTTCGTCGACCTCGACTCCGGGCACGTCGTCGCGCACGAGGCCCTGCTGCGCGGACCTGCCCGGACACGCTGGGCCTCACCGCTCTTCCTGCTCGACGCCGCCCGCGCAGACGGCCTCCTCGTCGACCTCGAGCAAGCCTCCCTGCGGGCATCGGTCGCCGACGCCAGCCGGCTCTCCGACGGCCGCCCCATCACCCTGTTCGTCAACGTGGAACCCACGACCCTCACGGAACGCCCCGAGGTGGTGCTCGAGGCCATCGCCAACCGCGCACCCCACGTCCAGGTCGTCGTCGAGATCACCGAGCGAGCCCTCGCGACCGACATCGCCGGGGTCCTCGCCGGCGCCGAACGCCTCCGCGAGGCCGGCTGCGCGATCGCCCTCGACGACGTCGGTGTCGAGCCCGAGTCCCTGGCGTTCATCCCGCTCCTGCGCCCTGAGGTCGTCAAGCTCGACCTCCGGCTCCTGCGCTCCGTCAACGACGTCGCCACCCAGACCGTCGCCAGCGCCGTGCGCGCCTACGCCGAGCAGTCCGGAGCCGAGGTCGTCGCCGAAGGGATCGAGACGTCTGACGACCTCACGCGAGCGCTCGTCCTCGGCGCGACGCTCGGGCAAGGCTGGTTCTGGGGGCGCGGCGAACGCCACTTCCAGACCACCGTCCCCCAGCCGGAGCGCTTCCGCGCCACCCCGAACGGCGCGATCCTGCGCGCCACGCCCTACGAGCTCCTCGGCCGCGCACGACGGGTGCGCCGTGCCCCGAAGCACCTGCTGCTCGCCCAGTCCCACGCTCTCGAGCTCATGGCGATGCAGTCGCAGGTGCCCCCGCTCCTGCTCGCCACGTTCGAGCACGCCCGGTTCTTCACCGCGGCGACCGTCGCACGCTACGTCACGATGGGCCGCCACCTGCCGTTCGTCGGGGTCTTCGGCATCGACATGCCCCGCACGCCGGCGCCCGGTGTCCGCGGCAGCGCGCTCGACCCGCAGGACCCGCTGGCTGCCGAGTGGACCGTCGTCGTGCTCGGAGCGCACGAGGCGGCAGCGCTCATGGCGCGCGACCTCGGGGACACCGGCCCGGACCGTGAGCGCGAGTTCGAGTTCGTCGTGACCCACGACCGCGGGCTCGTGACGGCCGCGGCACAGTCGCTCGTCGGGCGCCTCGCCCGCTGCTGACCCGGCGCACCGGGGCGAGCCCCTGCTCGCGGACGGCTGCGCGTGTCAGGAGGGCAGCGCCGGCCGCTCGGTCGGCGCGTCGGCAGGCTGGTCGGCAGGCTGGTCGGCAGGCTGGTCGACGAGGACGTTGTTCTGGTCGGTGAGGGTGGAGTCGTCCTCCCGGCCGGGCGTCCGCAGGTTCCAACGCGTGATGACCCACCGGAAGAGGACGTAGTAGATCGCGGCGTACGCGAGGCCGATCGGGAGGATGAGCAGCGGCCGCTGCGCGATGCGGAAGTTCAGCAGGTAGTCGATCACTCCCGCCGAGAAGCCGAAGCCCTGGTGGACGTCCAGCCAGTTGACGAGGGCGAGAGACGTCCCGGTGAGCAGCGCGTGGATGACATAGAGCGGGTAGGCGACGAAGAGGAACGAGAACTCGAGCGGCTCGCTCACCCCGGTGACAAAGCTGACGAGCGCTGCAGAGCCCATGATCCCCGCGATGACCTTGCGCTGCTCGGGGCGGGCCGTGTGGACGATCGCGAGAGCCGCTGCGGGCAGGGCGAACATGAGGATGGGGAAGAACCCGGTCATGAAGGTGCCTGCGGTGGGGTCGCCGTGGAGGAAACGAGCGATGTCCCCCTGCCAGATGTCGCCGTCGGCGTCGGTGTAGGTGCCGAACTGGAACCACGGGAGCGAGTTGAGCAGGTGGTGGAGCCCGAGCGGGACGAGGAGCCTGTTGGCCACCCCGTAGACGAACGCACCGAGGACGGTCGATCCGGTCACCCAGCTGCCGACCGAGGTGAGGCCCGCGTCGAACCACTGATAGACGAACGCACCGACGATCGCGACGACGATCGCCATGCCGGCCGTGACGATGGGCACGAACCTCCGGCCGCCGAAGAACGCCAGATACGCAGGCAGCCTGATCCGTGAGTACCTCTGGAAGAGGAGCGCCGCGATGAGCCCCATGACGATGCCACCGAGGACGCCGTAGCTGATGAGCTCCTGGTCTCCCCCGGCAGCGGGCGGGTCGAGCACGTACGGCGAGAGCGCGTCGGAGACGCCCTTGAACACGAGGTACCCGATGAGCGCAGCCAGCCCGGTGGAGCCGTCGGACTTGCGGGCGTAGCCGATAGCGACGCCGAGCGCAAAGATCAGCGGGAGGTTCGCGAAGAGGGCGTTCCCTGCCGCGCCGAGGACGTCAGCGACCGGCAGGAGCCAGTCTCCCCACGACCGCGCGAGGCCGTCCTTGCCGAGCATGTCGGCCTGCCCGAGGCGGAGCAGGAGCGCGGCGGCGGGCAGGGAGGCGATCGGCAGCATGAGGGACCGGCCGATCCGCTGCAGCTGAGCGAGGCCAGGGATCGAGCGCTTCTCCTTGACCACGGGGCCTGTGGTGGATGTCATCGCGGGGTCCTCCTGACGTGGTGGCGACAGGAGCGTGGGCGCCACCTGCCGGGGAGCTGCGCGGAGATCAGCACACCGAGCACCGCTGCTAGATGTCTGGACCAGTTGCAGCCAACCATGATCTAATGACGCAGCGGTGTCAAGAGCCCGCTGCTGTCCCATCTGGAGGGTTTGCACCGGTGCACCTACCAGCACTGAAATACATGCGCGTGCGCGACTACCTGCGTTCTCTCGTCACGCACGAGCTCGAGGTCGGCGACGTCATCCCGTCCGAACGGCTCCTCTGCGAGCGCTTCGGCGTCTCCCGCATGACGGTCCGCCAGGCCGTCGATGCCCTCGTCGTCGAAGGTCTGCTCGAGCGCGAGCAGGGCCGTGGCACCTTCGTCGCGCCGAGCAAGGTCGACCTCGAGGTCCGCCTCGTCTCCTACGGCGAGGAGATGCGTCGCCGGGGCATGGAACCGTCGTCCCTCATCCTTGCTGCCGAAGAGGTCGCCGCGGCGCCCGACGTCGCCGACGCCCTCGACCTCGCTCCCGGGGAGCAGGTCTTCTACCTCCACCGGGTCCGGCTCGCCGACGGTGAGCCGATGGCCATCGAGCAGTCCTGGGTCCCGCTGCACCTCGTCCCGGGGCTCTTCGACGGCGACGTCCCCGACAGCATCTACGGCGAGCTGCGCAGCCGTGGCCTCGCCCCCGAGTGGGGCGAAGACACGGTGGCGGCCAGCGAGGTCGACGCCCGCGACGCCGCACTGCTCGGCATCCGCGTGGGGCGAGCGGTCCTGCGCACGACGCGCCGGACGTTCTCGGGTCAGACCGCGTGCGTCTACTCGAGGTCCTCCTACCGGGCCGACCGCTACGTGCTGTGGGTGCCGGTCCGTGCACCACGGCCGGCGCTCACACCGCGCACCCGGGCGGGGTCGCCGACCGCGACCGCCGACGGCACTGAGGTCGCTCGGGGCACAGAGGGTGCTGAGGTCGCTCGGGGCGCTGGGAGCGCTGGGAGCGCACAGCCTGCGGACGTGCGCTCAGCCGACCAGCGAGACACGATGATCGAGGAGCCCACATGACCAAGGAGCTGAGCACACCGTGACGGATCAGGCTGCACGCGTCCTCGCCGCACTCGGCGGCGTCGCGAACATCATCGACATCGAGCCGTGCACCACACGGCTGCGCTCCGAGGTGCGGGACCCCGCGCTCGTCGACGTCGCCGCGCTGCGTGGCGTCGGGGCTCATGGCGTGATGGTCTCCGGACGCGTCGTCCAGGTCGTCATCGGACCCAGCGTCGACACTCTCGCGACGGACCTCGAAGACCTCATGTGACACCTCTCCCGATGGCGGATCTCACGGAGCAGGACAGACTGACGAGCACAGCAGCCCGATGACAAGGAGCACCCGATGAACAAGGCAGAGCAGATCCTCGCGGCTCTCGGCGGAGACGAGAACATCATCGACCTCGAGCCGTGCATCACGCGGCTGCGGGTCGAGGTCAAGGACGGTTCCCTCGTCGACGAGGCAGCCCTCAGGGCCACGGGTGCCTTCGGGGTCCTGCGCTCCGGCACCGTCGTGCAGGTGATCGTCGGTCCCGAGGCTGACACCCTGGCGTCCGACATCGACGACCTCCGCTGATGCGCACGCCGCTGACGTTCCTCGCGCCCGTCCACGGGACGGTCCGTCTGATCGCGGACGTTCCTGACCCGGTCTTCGCTGAAGAGATCGTCGGTCCGGGCGTCGCGATCGACCCGGACACGTCGGGCCCCAGCGAGGCCGTCGCACCGATCGCCGGGGTCGTCGCCAAGCTCCATCCGCACGCGTTCGTCGTCCAGGGCGCCGACGGGCGGGCGGCACTCGTCCACCTCGGTCTGGACACAGTCCAGCTCGCCGGCGAGGGCTTCACCCTCCTCGCCGCCGAGGGCGACGAGGTCGCGGCAGGCGACCCGATCGTCTCGTGGGTCCCCGCCGACGTGGTCGCGGGCGGCCGGTCACCGGTCTGCCCGGTCGTCGCCCTCCAGGGCGAGCCCGGCTCGGTGACCCCCCTCGCGGCCCCCGGCACGACCGTCCACCCAGGCACCCCGCTCCTCACCTGGACCTGACGGCCCCCCTCCCCGCGCCACCCGGCCCAGCCGCCCGCCCGCCAGGCCCAGCCGCCCGCCCGCCCGCCCGGCCGGCCAGCCGCCCAGCGCCCAGCCGCCAGGCAGGCACGTCGAACTCGGGCGTCTGTTTCGAGATCGTGCCTAGGATTGCCCTAGTTCGAGACAGATGCACGAGCTCGCGGGACGCGCGGGTCCCGCGGGACCCGCGGACGCGCAGACGCGCAACCGCGCAACCGCGCAACCGCGCAACCGCAACGACCAGCGACATCGGAGATCTCATGCGCAACCTTCCAGACAGCGTGCGCCTCACGACCGGGCAGGGCGGGCTGCCCGTCGTGCAGGTAGACGGCGCCACGGCCGCGGCCGAGGTCTACCTGCACGGCGCGACCGTGACCCGGTGGGCTCCGACCGGCGCGGACGACGCGCTCTGGGTGAGCGGGTCGAGCCACTTCACCGCGGGCAAGCCGATCCGTGGAGGTGTCCCGATCTGCTTCCCGTGGTTCGGCGCGCTCGACGACCACCCGGACGCTCCCGCGCACGGCTTCGCACGGCTCACGTCCTGGCAGCTCGCCGGGGCGCAGGACGACGGCGAGCACGTCACGCTCACCCTGAGTCTCACGGACGCCGACGTCGCCGCGTCTCCCGGCGCTGCCGACTGGCCGCACCGCTTCGAGGCGGTGTACACGGTCGTCGTCGGTGCGCGTCTCTCGCTCAGCCTCACGGTGACGAACCACGACGACGCACCGTTCACGTTCGAAGAGGCCCTCCACACGTACTTCGCCGTGCAGGACGTGCGCACCACCGAGGTCGCAGGCCTCGAGGGGCACGCCTTCCTCGACCGTCTCGCCGGCCCGGGGCCTGTTCCGGGCGAGGACGCCCCTGTCCGTTTCGATGGAGAGACGGACCGTATCTACCTCGGCGTCGGGTCTGGTGCGGCCGTGCACGACCTCGCAGCCGGGCGGTCCGTCGTCATCGCCAAACGAGGGTCCGACGCGACGGTCGTGTGGAACCCGTGGATCGACAAGGCTGCAGCGATGGCGGACTTCGGCGACGACGAGTGGACCGGGATGGTCTGTGTCGAGGTGTGCAACGTGCGGGACACCGCCGTGAGCCTCGCCCCCGGAGCGAGCCACACGATGACGGCGATGTACCAGCTCTCACCGACCGGCTGAGGGCTCCTTCGCAGCGGGCGGGCCGACGGGATCTCTGCGCAGCACCAGTGCGCTGAGGAGCACGAGCCCCAGGGCAGCACCGCAGACCACCACGACCGCGAACGGGATGCCCGCGTGCTGGATCGCGATCCCGGCGACCGCGCTGACCAGCGTCGAGCCGAGGTTGTGGCTCGTGTTCACCCAGGTTGTCGCTGCGTTCTGCTGGTGCTCTCCTGCTGCGGCGGGAGCCGCGAGGTACGCGACGATCATCACCGGCGAGAAGAACAGGCCCGCAGAGCCGAGGAGAGCGACGAGCGCCGTCGTGCCAGGTGAGAGGGCGAGGCCCGAGGCCCCGACCACGAGCAGGACGCTCAACGCGGTGAGCTGCTGCACCGGGGAGCCGGGGACGCGCACTGCCCCGTAGAGAAGGCCACCGACAGCGCTGCCGCCCGCGAAGACACCGAGCGCGATCCCGACCGTCGCGGTGCTGCCCAGGTTCGCACCTGCAGCGGGCACCGCGACGCTGACGAGGCCCGAGATCCCTCCCGCGACGAGCGCCGGCAGGAGGAGCGCCACGAAGCGTGGGTCGAGGACGAGGGCGCGACCCGCGCCCTGCGCACCTGGTCGCACCAGGCCACCTCGCATCTGCGCCACGGAGCTCGTCCTGACGAAGAGCAGACCGCCAATCGCTACGAGCACAGCCGGCACGAGCATCACGTACCCCGGAGCCAGCCCGGCGAGCAAGAGCCCAGCGACCGCGGGCCCCGCCAGGTACAACAGCTCCTCGACCACCGAGTCGAGGCTCAGCCCGACCGTGCGATCGTCCCTGCCGGGCAAAAGCTCGCGCCATGCGACGCGCATGGTCGGCCCGAGCGGCGGAGCGACGCTCCCAGCAAGACCAGCGAGCGCCAGCACCACCCAGGCGGGGCTCGCCACGAGGCTCGCCACCGCGAGCGCGGTGAGCGACGCGCTGAAGCTCAGGACGAGGATGCTGAGCATCGTCTGCGCGCCGGCGCGATCGATGAGCCACGCACGGAGCGGGGCGAGGAACGTCGCCCCGGCGCCGTAGGCGGCCACCGCGATCCCGGCGAACGCGATGGACGACGCAGCGTCCTGGGCAGCGTAGAAGAGCGGCAGGAAGACCAGCGCGTACGCGGACCGGCCGATCATCGAGAGGGCAAAAGTCGTCAGGACGCGAGGACGGGACAGGACCGCCCGGTAGGCACGTCGTCGTTCAGCAGGCATCGCACAGCTCCATGCAGTCGCGACAGCCCCTGAGGGGCCGTCGATGAGAATCGGACCTCGTGCGCACGAGTGCGCAGCCCGGCTCCTAGTGCGACTGACAGAACATGCGACGAACGCTACCGCGCCCTGTGGAGGGTCCGCTACCTGGCCCCAGGGTCCTGCCCACGCTCACTTTCAGGGCACACACCTTGCCTGCGCGGTGTCGTGCCGGACGACACGCCGGTCAGAAGGCGTAGGCACCTAGTCGGCCCCACGCGACGAACGCCGCCAAGAGCGCGAGGACGATCGACGGGGCGGCTGCGGAGAGTCCCTCACCGCTGCGGAGGTGAACGACGACTGCGCCGATCATGAGGGCGACAAGCGCGATCGCAGCGACGGGGACAAGAATGGGAAGAACACCGACGAGAGCGGGAAGGACTAGGCCGAGCGCGCCCAGTATCTCTGCGACACCGAGGAGCTTGACGGCGCCCTGCGGGGTGCTCGCGACGAAGGACATCTTCTCCATCAGCTGCTCGCGACTACCGGCGACCTTCGCCGTCCCTGCTGCGAGGAACACGAGGGTGAGCAGACCGGCAACGATCCAGAGGGCGATATTCATGACACTCCTGACTTGAAAATTCAACTGACGAGACGAAGATATCTCTCTTCAGTTGAAATTTCAAGGGAATGCGTATGATGGACCCATGACCGACGATTCCGACGTGCCCTGGCTCTCCCCGTCCGAGGTACGTTCCTGGGTCGCGCTCGCTGCACTCATGGAGGTGCTGCCGCCCGCCGTGAGCACTCAGCTCAAGCGAGACAGCAAGCTCAACAGCTTCGACTACATGGTCATGGCCGGGCTCTCCGAATCGCCAGGCAGTGCTGCACTCATGAGCGACCTCGCGGCCTTCGCAGCCGGCTCGGTCTCCAGGCTCTCTCATGCACTCACACGCATGGAAGGACAAAGCTGGGTCCTGCGTCGCCCCTTCGCCGAAGACGGCCGCCACACAGAGGTCCTCCTCACCGCGGCCGGCAGAGCGGTCGTAGAGGCCGCCGCCCCAGGTCATGTCCGGACGGTCCGTCGGCTCGTCGTCGACCCGCTGGGTCCAGACAAGATGAAACAGCTGGGCGACCTCGCCGCAGAGCTGCTCGCGGTCGTAGACCCCGCCGCATTCCACATCTTCGACCAGCACCCTGACGTCACATCCCCCTCGCCAGGACCTGCGCCTCGCCGATGAGCCTCCCCCTCTGTCGCACCGCGCCGCCATGGTCGCGGACGAGGCTCCCGTCGCATGGTTGACGACTCTGCGCACTGACGGATCTCCACACGTCTCACCCATCTAGTTCGTCCTCGACGGCTCCCGGCTCTGGCTCGTAAGCGCCACGACGAACGTCAAGATCCGTCCCCTCCATGAACATCGCTGTCGACGGCCCGTCGGACCACCCGCGCGACCCCGGGCCGGACGGCGAACGGGTCGCTGTCGAGATCACGGCGTCGCGGTGGCTTCTCGGCTATTGACCTGGAGGTACGGCCGCAGCACCCCGTGGCCCGACAGCGGACGGGAAGACCTGTCGACGGGCAAGCAGCCCCCACGACGAGGCGCGTACCGGAGAATGGCATCCGTGACCATCGCTGCAGACGCCAGAGCCCGGCTCTACCGGCGCACCCTGACCACAGTCGTCGTCTCCCAGGTGTTCGGCGGTGCCGGCCTCGCAGCCGGGATCACCGTCGGCGCGCTGCTCGCCGAGGAGATGCTCGGGACGAACACCGTCGCAGGCCTGCCGTCAGCGCTCTTCACCCTCGGATCAGCGGCGACCGCATTCATGGTCGGACGCGTCTCCCAACGGTCCGGCCGGAGAGCAGGGCTCAGCGCCGGGTTCGCCGCCGGCGGTCTCGGCGCAGCGGGCGTCGTCGTCGCGGCTGCGACCGGGAACGTCGTGCTGCTCTTCGCGTCGCTCTTCGTCTACGGTGCCGGTACTGCCTCCAACCTCCAGGCGCGGTACGCCGGGACGGACCTCGCGCAACCGTGGCAGCGCGGGACGGCGGTGAGCATCGCGATGGTCTCGACGACCGTGGGCGCCGTCGCCGGCCCCAACCTCGTCGGAGTCATGGGCGGCGTCGCGACCGCCTGGGGGCTGCCGGCGCTCGCTGGGCCGTTCCTCCTCTCGGCCGTCGCCTTTCTCGTCGCCGGGGCAGTCGTCTTCGTCTTCCTGCGACCAGACCCGTTGCTCGTGGCACGGGCGGGCGCAGAGGCTCCCCTCGACCTCGAGGATCCGCTGGCTGCTCCGGGCACGCCCAGCGCGCCCCTTCCCGGGACCACCAGCGCCCCAGCCCGGTCCACGCCTCGCACGATCAACCACGGCCTCGCCGCCGGGGCCACCGTCATGGTGCTGACCCAGGTAGCGATGGCGGCGATCATGACGATGACCCCGAGCCACATGCGCGACCACGGCCACAGCCTGAGCGCCGTCGGCCTCGTCATCAGCATCCACGTCGGAGCGATGTTCCTCCCGTCGGTCGTCACCGGAGTCCTCGTCGACCGTCTGGGACGCATCCCCATGGCGATCGCCGCCGGCGTGACGCTGCTGGTGTCCGGCGTGCTGGCCGCGGTCGCCCCTGCAGACTCGATGGGGCTCCTCCTGATCGCGCTCGCGCTGCTGGGTCTCGGCTGGAACTTCGGTCTCATCAGCGGAACGGCTCTCGTCATCGACTCGACCGAGCCCGAGACCCGGGCATCGACGCAAGGAAGCCTCGACGTTCTCATCGCCCTCGCAGGTGCAGGCAGCGGAGCTCTCTCCGGCTTCGTCATGTCCGGGTCGAGCTACGCAGTCCTCTCCCTGGCTGGTGGCTCGATGGCGATCGTGCTCGTTCCCGTCGTCCTGTGGACCCACCGCCGCACCCTCCGCGAGGCGGCTTCTGCGAAGGCTGCCTCCGTCGAGAACGCGACCTCGCTCGCGAACGCAGCCTCCGTCGAGAACACAGACTCCCTCAAGAACACAGACGCCCTCGCAAGCACGAACGGCCCCGGCTAGCCGCCCGGTCACGGCCTCTCTCCCCCTCCTCCGCTCTCCCCCTCTGCTCTCCCCCTCCTCCCGGGTTCCCTGCGCCCAAGAACCAACCAGATCCCACGCGCGATGGCGCCGAGCTCGGGCGGTTGTCTCGAGCTCGGGCGTTTGTGCGCCCGAGCTCGAGACAACCGCCCGAGCTCGCTGCGAGCCACGCGGGAGCCACGCGGGAACCAGGCACCAGCCAGGCGCCAGCCGGGCGCCAGCCGGGCGCCAGCCGGGCACCAGCCGGGCGCCAGCCGGGCGCCAGCCGGGCGCCAGCCGGGCGCCAGCGAGGCAGCAGCCAGGCACCAGCCGACGGACTGCCGAGCGACAACCAAGGGTATATATTGACCATCGATAACATCGATCATCGATAAGGGAGGGCACCACCGTGGTCAAGCCCGTCGCACGCACCGCACCTCGGAGAGCCTCCGCGGTGCGAGAACGGATCGCCGCCGGGGCCGTCGTCGGCGTCGCAGCGCTCGCGGTCCTCGCGGACCTCCTCCAGGCGATCACCTTCGCCACCCCCTGGACCGTGCCGATCGCCGCCACAGCGAATCCTCGGCTGGCTCTCGCCCCCTTGCCCCAGCTCTTCGCCTCCGACGTCCACGCAGGGATCCTCGAGGCCGGCGACGCCGGGTGGTCCACCCGGCTCCTCTACGTGGGACCGTCGCTGCTCCACGCCGCCGTGGTCGTCGTCGCGACGATCCTCCTGCTCCGGATCATGCACGCGATCGCCGCACGCGAACCGTTCTCAGCACGCACCGTCCGGGCCTGGCCGCAGCTTGCCGCGGCCCTCCTCTGCGGCGGCGTCGCCCAGCTGATCGTCGACACGGTCGCGAACGACCGCCTCACAGCGTGGGCCACGCTCACCTACGGCGCCGATCGCTCCGCCCCCGGAGCTCCAGGCACAACGCTCAGCGAGGGGATGGCCGCGGTCGGAGCAAACGTCCCGACCGTCGTCGTCGGCCTGCTCGCACTCGCCCTCACGGCCGCCTTCCACGCCGGCGCGAAACTCGCGGAGGACGCCGATGGCCTCGTCTGAGACCCCGTCCGACCCGGTGGAGGACGGAGCGCCACCACCCGCGCACCGGATCGTCTGCCATCTCGACGCGGCCCTGACCAGCCGCGGCATGACGCTCACCGAGCTCTCCGAGCGCACCGGGATCACGATGGCGAACCTCTCGATCCTCAAGAACAACAGGGCCAAGGCGATCCGGTTCTCGACGCTCACCCTCGTCTGCGACGCTCTCGACGCGACTCCGGCCGAGCTCTTCTCCGTCCGGCCCTAGCCCACGCCGATCTGCAGAGGCGCCCGCGCGCCCGCACCGAGGGGATCGACGAACGCGACCACGGCACCCGCCCGTTCCAGGCACGCACGCGTGGTGTCGTCTGCGCCGACGCACAGCAGGCAGCCGTCACGCTCGTCGAGCAGAGCTGCCGCCCGTCCGACGACCCGCGCCACCCGAGCACTCTCGATGCGCGCGGCCTGCAGATCGAGGACCACGACCGACGACGCGCCGGCGAGCGCGTCGAGCATGATCGCCAGACGGTCGGCGTCGCAGCGGCAGATCTGGCCGACCGGGCGGATGCTCGCCGTGAGCCACGCGCCTCCGGACTCGACACCGGCAGGCGGGCACCCGGCGGCGGATCCTGGCGGGACCGCCTTCTCGACGTTGGTCCGACGGTCTGCGACGACTGCGCTCATGATCGTTCCTCCTCCGTGCCCTCGTCCCGGATGGGGCGATGACCTCAGAGAACGCCCCTCACCTGTGACCCGGCTGGGGAAAGCGACCGAGCTTCCTGTACCTCGACGACGACCTGCGCCGACCACGGGCCTGGACCTCAGCGGGGCGGTGCGTGGATGCCTGCGTCGATGTGGAAGATCTCACCGGTCACGCAGGACGTCTGGCCGGAGACGAGGGCCGACACCGCCGTGGCGATGTCAGGGGACATCCCCTCGTCCGAGACGGGCGCGCCACCGTCGACGGAGGGCTCCCCCGCGTCGTGCGCGGCGCTCGCGCTCGCCTCTGCGGCGGTGGCGCTGGGGCGCACCTCGTAGACGGCGATGCCGGCAGGCGCGAGCCTCGCAGCGAAGAGCTGCGTCGCCATCGATGCTCCGGGTCGCGCGCCACGGCTGGTCGCGACGGACCTGGCTGCCAGGGGAGAGACGTTGACGATCGTGCCGATCGGCGAGTCGGTGGCCGCACCATCGTCTCGGCGCTGCTCGATCATGGCGTTCGCGACGCGCTGCGTCAGGAAATAGGGGCCGCGCAGGTTGATCCCCTTGACGCGGTCGACGCTGTCTTTGCTGACCTGCAGGCGGTCCGCTCGAGGCGAGGGCGCGACGCCGGCGTTGTTCACGAGGACGTCGATTCGCCCCCACGCGTCGAGCACCGTGTCGACGTAGGAGGCATGGTCGCTCGGCTCGGAGACCGAGCCCTGGACGTAGAGGACCTGGCCGGTCTGGCGCAGGTCGTCGATGAGCTCTGTCGGCTCGGGGCGTGTCGCGAGGATCGCGACCGAGTAGCCGTCGGCCAACAGCCTGCGGGTGATCCCGAGGCCGATTCCCCTGTTGCCACCGGTCACCAGCGCAACCTTGGACATCGTTTCCATCCTTTGTTCCTGCGTGCCGGGGCACACGTCGGCGTTCGCGGCCTGGCGGGTCTCATGAGTCCTCGGCCGTCGTCGTAGGGTACAGCACGCCGGGTAAGCGCTTACCGGATGGCGCGACGCCTCCCCAGATGTGCGACAGCACCGCCCACGGTTCGCGTTGACGACCCACGAGAGCCGCCATATGCTGCGGAAAGCGCCTACCGTGGCGCAGGTCGTGCTACCACACCGGCCGGCACGACGACGGACGGAGCACCACCATGACGACCGACGACCAGAGCGCCACAGACCGCGCGGCCACCATGACGCGACAGAACACCGGCCCGCTCGGACGACTGTCGCTCAACACGGCGACGACCAAGGCCCTCACGCTCACGGAGGCCGTCGACGGCGCAGCACGTGCGGGCTGCAGCGCGGTCGGGCTCTGGCGGGACCGTGTCCACGAGGTCGGCGCAGAGGCCGCCGGGAAGATCGTCCGCGACGCCGGGCTGCGCGTCTCGTCGCTGTGCCGCGCCGGCCTCTTCACCGCGAGCGACGAGGCCGGGATCGCGAGCGCTCTCGCAGACAACAGGTCTGCCGTCGTCGAGGCCGCGACGGTCGGGTCGAGCGAGCTCGTCTTCGTCGTGGGCGGGCTCCCCGCCTCGACGGGCCCCGGCCCGGCCCGCACGCCGGCGAGCGACGCCGAGCGACACAGCGACCGCGACCTCGTGAGCACGCGTCAGCGCGTGGCCGACCGCATCGCCGACCTCGCGCCCTTCGCAGCCGAGCACGGCGTCCGGATCGTCCTCGAGCCGCTGCACCCGATCTTCGTCGCCGACCGCGCCGTCCTCTCGACGCTCGGCCAGGCGCTCGACCTCGCTGCGCCCTATCCGTCCGACGTCGTCGGCGTCGCCATCGACACGTACCACGTGTGGTGGGACCCGGACCTGCAGGCCCAGATCGCGCGCGCCGGCGCCGAGGGCCGCATCGCGTCCTACCAGGTGTGCGACTGGGTCCTCCCCCTCGCAGCCGACCCCCTGCTCTCCAGGGGATACATGGGCGACGGCTACATCGACTTCCGCTCCATCACGCAGTGGATCACCGCCGCCGGCTACACGGGCGACGTCGAGGTCGAGATCTTCAACCAAGCGATCTGGGACGCCGACACCGACACCGTGGTCCGGACCGTCGCCGAACGGTACACAGACCTCGTCCTGCCATATCTGTAGCCAGCACGGCGCCGAAGGCCGCGATGGAGAGGTTGTCCACACCTTCCGGTACGGTTCGGGCACTATGCCCCGACCTAGGAGGATTTAATGGATGGCCCACGGCTTCTCCGTGCACTGCCCCTTGCGCTCGTCGCGCTGCTGGCGCTCAGCCTCGCGAAGATCGGGTTCGACGGATGGTCGTGGCTGCCGGCCCTGGGGCTCGTGCTGGTCGGGCTCGCTGCAGCGTTCCTCCCCGCGCTGCCAGAGCGAAAGCCTCGCACCCGCACTCGTACCCGCACCCGTCGCCGCCGGACCAAGCCGCGGGCCCGCACCCGCCGCCGGTCACGCTCCTCGTAGGAACGCGCGCCTCGTAGCTGAGGGGCGTCGCGCGGCGTCGTCTCACGCGTGGTGCGCGGCCCGGGCCGCGAGCAGGTCCTGGACGAGGTCGCGCAGCTCGCTGGTCGAGACAGTGACGTCGGCGACGACCGTCTCCGGCGTGAGCACGTCGACGAGCCGGTCGGTGATGACCGCGTGCTCGGCGTCCGCCGTAAAGCTCATCCGGTCCCCGCCCCCGGTCGCTGTCGGCGACTGCCCGGCGAGCACGGAGTCGAGGAGCGCCAGCGTCCGCCCGTGAGGGCTCTCGTTGAGGAACACCTCGAGGCCTGCGTCCGCCGGATCAGGGAGCCGCACCCGCACGACGGTGCGCCAGGGCTGCTCGACGAGCTCAAAACGGTGCTCGCGCACTAGTACTCCATCACAGGGTAGGCAGTGACGACGAGGCCGAAGTCGTCGAGGTACATGTGGACGCTGATCCCGCCAGACGTCACACCGTCGTAGCCCCCGTCGCCCGAGGACACCCGGGAGGCGTAGGCCTCGTTGATGGCGTCGACGACCTGCTGGGCCGTCCACGCATCGGGGAAGAACGTCGAGTAGCCGTCGTTGCTGGTCTTGCCCGTGCCGTCGACCACGACCTGGGCCTTGTAGAGGCCGTGGCCGTCCTGGGCGCTCTGCGTCCCAGGAACGACCTCGCCCGACGCCAGGTCGCCGAGCGCGGTCGAGTGGTAGCCGACGGCCTGGCCCCTGCTGTTGATCTCTCCCGACAGGATGTGCTCCGTGCCGTCGTCGGCAAAGCTCTCCGTCGACACGAGGTCGTCCAGGGCTGCCTCCAGAGTTCCGGCAGCAGGCTCGCTCGACAGGTCGTCGAACGATGTGAGGAACGAGCACGAGGACAGTCCCAGAGCGAGGACCAGCGCGGCGGCTGCCGCAGCCAGCCGCCGGACGATGCTGCTGCTGCCGGCCGTCCCGCCGGACACGAGGGTCAGAGTCACGGATGCACCTAGAACCGGGTGATCCCGTACACCTGGCGGTCTTGCGCGAACAGGGCGCGCAGGCGCAGCAGGGCGCGGTCGGTCCGCTCGTGGACGAGGCCTGCGGCGCCGAGCGTCACCGGGTCGGTGCCGCCGAGGTAGAGAGAGCCGAGCACGGCGACGTCCATCTCCAGGTCTGCTGGCGTGCCCTCGGGCTGCCGGGTGACCGTCGCGGACCCTGCCCGGGTCTCGACGCGCAGGACCCCGTCAGCCAGGTGGAGGCTGTCGGTGACCTCGAGGGTGAGCGTGTCCTCGACGCTGTACGGCCGTGCCTCGAGCGCGACGACTGGGTCGAGGATCCTCAACCACACGAGATCGTTCTCCTCGGTGACCCTGCGCCGCCGGCTGTCCGCGAGCGCGTGGTGCAACGGGTCGTCGAGCGGCGCCGTCCGCCAGACGACCTCGGTGACGAGGTCGATCGAGAGGAGCAGCTCCCACAGGCCGAGGTAGGCATCGGGCGTGACGGCGACGAGGTCGACGACCGTGAGCGACGACACGTCTCCCCGTTCCTCGACGACGTAGGTGACGTATCCGTCGACCTCGCCGCCCGGCGACGTGTGGATCGCGGCACGCAGGCCGGGGTCCGGTTCGGCCTCGGACCGTGCGTCGGGCTGAGGTTCAGTCTCGTCGGACTTCCCGGTGAGGAGCCGACCCCACTCTCGCGCGTGGCGGTCGATCGAGCCGGGCGTCGAGGCGTGGAACGTCTCGAACACGCGTCGGGCGCTCTCGCCGAGCCGTGACGGGTCGGCGAGCTCGACGTTCCCGGCCGGGACGCTGAGGAGGTGAGCGGGGTGGTCGGACTGCACCCGCACGCTGCGGACGTGGGTGGCGGCGCCGAAGCCGAAGCGCCGGTAGATGGTCGCTTCGGACGCGGTGAGCGCGGCGATGGCGAGTCCGGCCTCGGCGGCACGACCGAGGTTGTCGACCATCATCGCTCGCAAGATTCCCCGACGGCGGTGGCTCGGGCGGACCGTCACGTCGGAGATGAGGTGCGCGTCGAGCAGGACGCCGCCACCGACGTCGAGCGTCTTGGTGAAGGACGTGAAGGTACCGACCGGGTGGTCTGCGCCGAGAGCAACGTCCTGCACGGGACGGTCTGCTGCCGCTCGCTCGTAGACGCCGGTGAGCTCGCGACGGTCGTCGATGATGCGTCGTGTCGCGGCGGACTCGCGCGCGGGGGTCGCGAACCGCTTCTCGTGGAAGGCGAGCTGGACCGAGGCGAGCCAGCCTGCTGTCGCGGCATCAGCCCCGTCTCCGTCGAGCGCTGGTGCGAAGTGCCGGATCTCGTAACGTTCGTCGAGGTGGTTCATCCGACCACCCTAGAAGCAGGTGCCCGTCCTGCGCCTCCTCGCCCCGCCGACCGACTGTCCCGAACCAGGTCCAGGTACTGAGCACTGCCCTGGAATCCTGCTTCCGGTCCCGGAGCCGACCCCGGAGCCCGGCTGCCGTCTCTGGCTCCCGAGCCCCGCTCCCAAGCCCCGCTCCCAAGCCCCGCGAGTTCGGCACTTTTCGTCGAGTTCGGCAGCACGGAGTGCCGAACTCGACGAAAAGTGCCGAAATCAGCGCGGCGGTGGGGTGGGCAGGCCAGCCAGCCCGCCCAGCCAGCCCAGCCCGCCCAGCCCGCCCAGCCAGCCCAGCCGGGCCGGGCCGGGCCGGGCCGGGCCGGGCCGGGCCGGGCCGGGCCGGGCCGAGCCGGGCCGGGCCGAGCCGAGCCAGGCCAGGCCGAGCCGAGCCGAGCCGAGCCAGGCCAGGCCGAGCCGAGCCGAGCCAGGCCAGGCCGAGCCGAGCCGAGCCGAGCCAGGCCAGGCCGAGCCGAGCCGAGCCAGGCCAGGCCAGGCCCGGCGCCCTAGAGGAGGTCGCGGACCGCCGCGTACTGTTCCCTGATGACCGGCTCGACCGGTGCCTCGAACACCTTGGTGCCTGCGGGCGGGCCCCAGTCTGGGGCGTCGGCCTCGCCGGAGAGGGCCCAGGC
Organism: Sanguibacter antarcticus; assembly: GCF_002564005.1. Taxonomy (NCBI): domain Bacteria; kingdom Bacillati; phylum Actinomycetota; class Actinomycetes; order Micrococcales; family Sanguibacteraceae; genus Sanguibacter; species Sanguibacter antarcticus. The sequence continues at coordinate 2,316,156 of NZ_PDJG01000001.1, forward strand.
TGCTTGGCGTGCGGCGCCATCGGCGACGTACTCCCCCGGCTGCGGCACCTCGATGGGGAGCCCGAAGACCTGCGGGGCGATGTGCCGCACCGCGTCGGACCGTGCTCCACCGCCGACGAGCAGCAGCCTGGTGACCTCGACGCCCTGGGCGCGCAGCGCGTCGAGCCCGTCGGCCAGGCCGCAGAGCATGCCCTCGACCGCGGCGCGCGCGAGGTGCGCCGGGGTGGTCGTGGCGAGGCGGAGACCGTGGAGGGTCCCGGTCGCGTCGGGCCGGTTGGGTGTGCGTTCGCCCTCGAGGTACGGGACGAGGACGAGCCCGTCCGCGCCTGCTGGTGCGCTGAGCGCGAGCGCGGAGAGCCCGGCGTGGTCGACGCCGAGCATCCGGGCTGCGCCGTCGAGCACGCGGCTGGCGTTGAGGGTGCACGCGAGCGGGAGGTACGCCCCGGTCGCGTCGGAGAACCCGGCTGCCATGCCGGTCCCGTCCGCTGCAGGCACCGCCGAGACGGCGGAGACGACACCGGAGGTCCCGAGGGAGATCGTCACGTCACCGGGCACCATGCCGAGGCCCAGTGCGGCCGCGGCGTTGTCTCCGGCACCGGCACCGAGCACGAGGCCGTCGTCCAGACGGATGCTCTCGCCCGGCTCGAGGACCCGCGGGAGGACGATCCGTGAGGACGCGCCCTCGCCGAGGGCGAGGTCGAGCAGGTCGAGACGGTACTTGCCGGTGGTTCCCGAGAAGTAGCCGGTCCCTGAGGCGTCGGATCTGTCGGTGACGAGCGCGGAGAGGTCTCTGGCCGCGCCGGGCGTGCCGCCCGCACCGGAGATCTGCCAGGTCAGCCAGTCGTGCGGCAGGCACACGGCAGCGATCCGGGCGGCGTTCTCCGGCTCGTTCTGAGCCAGCCAGCGCAGCTTTGTCACGGTGAACGACGCGACGGGGACGGACCCGGTCGCGTCGGCCCACGCCTGCGGTCCGCCGAGCTCGGCCGTGAGGTCGATCGCGGCCTGGGCCGAGCGGGTGTCGTTCCACAGGAGCGCTGGACGGATGACGTCGCCGTGCGCGTCGAGCACGACCATGCCGTGCTGCTGCCCGCCGACGGACAGCGCGGAGACGTCGTCGAGCCCGCCGGCGACGGCGACGGCGGCGCCGAAGGCCTCCCACCACGCGGCGGGGTCGACCTCGGTGCCGTCGGGGTGCGGCGCAGAGCCGAAGCGCACGAGCGCTCCGGTCTGCGCATCACGGACGACGACCTTGCACGACTGCGTCGAGGAGTCGACGCCCGCCACCAGGGTCCGGGGGGACCCGGTGGTGGGCGACGTGGTGGGAGCCGTCATCAGCCGATGAGGTGGCGCAGGGCCAGCTGGTTGAGGCTCACGAAGCCGAAGTCGCGCTGAGCGGCGGCCTCGGGGTCGAAGTCTTCGAACGCCGAGCGGTCGGCGAGAAGCTCGGTGACCGTCTCGCCGGCACCCAGCGTCGGGGTCGCGAGCTCGAAGATGCCGGCCTGCTCGAAGGCTGCCTGCACCTCGGGGTCGGCGCGGTACTCGCTCGACTTCCTGGCGAGCATCTCGTACATCTCCATGTTCGCGGACGCGGAGTCCCAGACGCCGCTCTCGACCTCGGTGCGCGAGGGCTTGTAGTCGAAGTGGCGTGGGCCGGTGTACCGGGGGCCGTCGGGCGTGCCCGGGAAGCCGTTCTCGACGAGGTCGACCGTGAAGAAGGCCGAGAGGAGGTCGCCGTGACCGAACACGAGGTCCTGGTCGAACTTGATGGAGCGCTGACCGTTGAGGTCGATGTGGAAGAGCTTGTCCGACCACAGCGCCTGGGCGAGTCCGTGCGTGTAGTTGAGGCCTGCCATCTGCTCGTGGCCGGTCTCGGGGTTGAGCCCGACGATGTCGCCGTGCTCGAGCTCGGCGATGAAGCCGAGGGCGTGGCCGATGGTCGGGAGGAAGATGTCGCCGCGAGGCTCGTTCGGCTTGGGCTCGAGGGCGATCTTGATGTCGTAGCCCTTCTCCTTGATGTAGCCGGCGACGAGGTCGACTCCTTCGCGGTAGCGCTCGAAGGCGGCGTGCAGGTCCTTGGCGCCGTCGTACTCGGAGCCTTCGCGGCCGCCCCACATGACGAAGGTCTTGGCACCGAGCTCGGCGGTGAGGTCGACGTTGCGCAGGACCTTGCGCAGCGCGAAGCGGCGCACGGAGCGGTCGTTGGAGGTGAAGCCGCCGTCCTTGAACACGGGGTGGCTGAAGAGGTTGGTGGTGACCATCTCGATGGTCATGCCGCTCTCGTCGGCGGCGGTCTTCAGCTCGCCGAGGATGCGGTCGCGCGTGGCGTCGTCGGAGCCGAAGGGAACCACGTCGTCGTCGTGGAAGGTGAAGCCCCACGCGCCGAGCTCGGCGAGCTTGCGCACGGAGGCGGCGGGGTCGCGGTGGGGGCGGGTCGCGGAACCGAACTGGTCCTGCGCGTTCCAGCCCACGGTCCAGAGGCCGAAGGAGTAGTTGATTCCGGAGGGTGCAGACACGGGGTTCTCCTCGTTGAGACTGTCGTCGTCGCGACCTGGCGTCGCGATTAGTTGTATGGATGAACTTAACCCCATGAGCGGCTAAGGTCAACACCATGGACACCAGCCCTGCAGTCGGGCAGCACTCGCTGCGCGAACAGAACCTCGCCGTCGTCGCACGCGAGATCTTCGCCGCGCACACCCCACCCTCGCGCGCCGAGGTCGCCACCGCGACCGGTCTCACGCGGGCCACCGTCTCCGCCCTCGTCGACCGCCTCATCGAGTCGCACATCGTCGCCGAGCTCGCCCCCACCCACTCGCGCCGCGCCGGCCGCCCGGCCGTCCCGCTCGTCCCCGCCAGCGCCACGCTCGTCGGGATCGGCCTCGAGATCAACGTCGACTACCTCAGCGGCACCGTCCTCGACCTCACCGGCGCCACGCTCGCATCGATCACCGCACCAGGGGACTTCCACGCGAGCGACCCCGCCCGCACCCTGCGCCTCCTCGGCGACCTCACCGCAGACCTCCTCGCCCACGTGCGCCGCGCCGGCGCCGCACCGCGCATCGCCGGCGTCCGCCTCGCCCTCCCCGGGCTCGTCGAGAGCCAGACCTCGACGCTGCGCACCGCGCCCAACCTCGGGTGGGCCGATCTCTCCCCCCTGGACACGAGTGCGATCGCCGCGCACGTCGACGGCGCACCGATCACCCTCGCCAACGAAGCCAACCTCGCAGCGCTCGCCCAGCTCTCCCGCCTACGCACCGACGACAGCACGCCCGACTCGTTCCTCTACGTGTCCGCAGACGTCGGGATCGGCGCTGCGATCGTCCTCGACCGGGGGCTCTTCCTCGGCGGCCGCGGATGGAGCGGCGAGCTCGGGCACGTCGTCGTCGACCCTGCCGGGCCCGCCTGCTCGTGCGGCGCGACCGGGTGCCTCGAGCAGTACGCCGGCACCGACGCCCTCCTGCGCGCCGCGCGCCTGCCCCGAGGCTCGACGATCGCCGACCTCGTCGACGCCGTGAGCGACTGCGACGCCGCCGCCGTCGCAGCCCTCGACCGCGCAGGCCACGCCCTCGGCGCGGCGCTCGCCGACTTCGTCAACCTCATCGACGTCCCGACGATCCTCCTCGGCGGCGCGTACTCCGAGCTCGCCGACCTCCTCGAGCAGGTCGTCCTCACCGAGCTGACCACGCGGGTGCTCGCTGCCCGGTGGTCGACCTTCGCGGTGCACCGCGCACCGGTCGGCACCGGTGCGGCCACCATCGGCGGAGCGCGCCAGGCTCTCGCCGACGTCGTGAGCGACCCGACCCCCTGGCTTGCAGCCCCGCGGCCACCCGGCTAGGTATCGTTCTCGCATGCTCACGACGCCCACCTCGACCGGACCCGATGCCTGACCCCGACGAGCCGCTGCTCGCGCCCGACGAGGTCGTCGACCTCGACAACTGCGCGCGCGAGCCCATCCACATCCCCGGACGCGTCCAGCCACGCGGGTGCCTGATCGCCCTGCGCGCCGTGAACCTCGTCGTCCTGCAGTGCTCGACGAACGTCGCCGACCAGCTCGGACGCTCCGCGCAGGAGATCCTGGGCCAGCCCCTCGACGTGGCCATCGGCGCGTCCGGGGCGAACCTTGTGGCACGACACCTCATGACCTCACCACGCCTGCAGGGACGCAACCCCCTCCTCGTCGAGGTCGACGTCGACGGCCAGACTCTCGAGATGGACGCGATCCTGCACCGTCCACCGACCGCCGACGGCCGCCCGGACGACGCGCTCGTCGTCATCGAGCTGGAACGACCCCAGGGCCCACGTCCGCTCACCTTCGGAAACACGTACGAGGCCGTCCGCGACGCCGTCGTCGACCTCAACAGCGCCGGCTCCCTCGACCAGATCTTCGAGCTCGCCGCACGCCACGTCCGCACCCTCACGCGCTTCGACCGCGTGATGATCTACCAGTTCGACGCGGACCACAACGGCATGGTCGTCGCCGAGGCCAAGCGTGCGGACCTCGTCCCGTTCCTCGGGCTGCGCTACCCCGCCTCGGACATCCCTGCCCAGGCCCGCGCGCTGTACGAGAAGAGCTGGATCCGCCTCATCTCGGACGTCGCGTACACACCGTCGGAGATCGTCCCGACGGTCAACCCCGTGCGGAGCGCCCCGCTCGACCTCACCCACGCGACCCTGCGCAGCGTCTCCCCCCTCCACCTCGAGTACCTCGCCAACATGGGCGTCCGGGCATCGATGTCGATCTCCCTCATGCGCGACGACCGGCTCTGGGGGCTCATCGCCTGCCATCACTACGCCGGCCCGCACGAGCCCTCCTACGGGGTGCGAGCGGCCGCGGAGTTCCTCGGCTCGACCCTGTCCCTGCGGCTCGTCGCCCAGGTGGAGGAGGACCGTCTCACCGAGTCCCGCCGTGCAGCCGCGATCCTCGCGCGACTCGTGGCACGAAGCCGCGACGAGGTGCGCCGTCTCGGGGAGGCACTCACCGACGACGACGGCCTCCTCACGCTCACGCACGCCGACGGCGTGGTCCTCTTCACGGAGGGTGACCTCACGACGACGGGCGACGTCCCCGACGAGCCGACCTGCCGCGCCCTGGTCGACTGGGTGTGCGCGCAGGAGGAAGAGATCGTCGTCACCGACTCGATGACCCTGTCAGCCCCGTCCCTGCCGTCGGCCCCAGAAGCGACGGGGATGCTCGCTGCACGGCTGCCCGACGGGCAGGCGGTGCTCTGGCTCCGGCACGAGACGAGCCGCGACGTCGACTGGGGCGGCGACCCGCACGACAAGGTCCGCTCGACGACGCTCGACGGAGACGTCCGGCTGAGCCCGCGCAAGTCCTTCGACCTCTGGCGAGAGGTCGTCCGAGGGCACAGCGAGGCGTGGAACTCCGACGTGGTCGACGCCGCCTCCTCGATCCGCAGCCACCTCGTCGAGGCTCTCTACCTGCGTGCACGACGCGACGACCGTGCGGCGGAGGCGATGCAGCGCTCGATGCTGCCGTCGTCGTTGCCCGCCCCGCGTGGCTGGACCCTCGAGGCCCGCTACGAGACCGCGGACGGCGGACGCATCGGAGGCGACTGGTACGACGCCCTCATGCTGCCGAGCGGGACCCTCGCCGCGGTCGTCGGAGACGTGGCGGGGCACGGCCCCCGGGCCGCGGCAGTCATGGGGCAGGTGCGCAACGCCTTGCGTGCGGTGCTCGTCCGCGACGAGGACCCAGCCCGTGCCGTCGCCGAGCTCGATCGCGTCGTGCGGTGGATCCTTCCCGACCAGTTCGCAACCGTGCTGGTGGCTCTCGTCGACCTCGACGACGGCACTGTCCGGTACGCCTCGGCCGGCCATCCTGCGCCGCTCCTGCTCGCCGCCGACAACTCCTCGGTGTGGCCGCGGCCGCTCGGCTCCGCTCCGTTGGGGGTCCTCTCGGGCGAGGTGCGGTCTGGTCGACTCGAGATCCCGGCCGGTGGCGGCATCGCCTTCTTCACCGACGGTCTTGTCGAGCGTCGCACCGAGTCCCTGCACGACGGCGTGGAGCGTCTCCAGCAGGCGCTGACCTCAGGGCGTGGGATCGACGACGCGATGGCTCTGTCCCATGCGTCCGGCGCCTACGACGACGCGACCCTCTTGATCCTCTGCCGAGACCGGTGAGGTGCGGAGCGCCTGGGGCGGGCCGGCTGCTCGGCGGCTCAGGACTCCGGAGCCGCCGGGACGAGCCGGAACATCTCGGTGAGCCCTGTGACGTCGATGATCCACCGGACACGCTCGGGAACGTTGGTCAGGGTCGGCACCTCGTCTTCAGGGGTCGCACGCCGTGCGTCGTAGAGGATCCGCAGGCCGCTCGAGTCGATGAAGGTCACGTCGCTCATGTCGACGTCGACGGGGGTCGCCGAGCGGCGGTCGACAGACCACACCTCACGGAACTTCTCGTGCACGGAGATGTCGATCTCTCCCGTGAGGATCCAGCGGCTCTCGTTCTTGTCGTCGAGCGCGAACGCTCCGACCTCGGCGTTGCCCATGGTCTCCTTCAGTCGCTCTGGCGTCATCAACAGCACACTATTGCAGAACGGTGCGGACCGTTCCACACGAGCGCCACCTATCCTGTGAGCCTCTGCTGCGGACGAACGCAGGCCGTCGCGTCACGCAGCGAGCCTCGCGACGCGATGGCATAGTTCGACTTCTGTTTCACACCCCCACAAGCCGACCCCGAGGAGAGGTTCATCGAGTGAGCGAGATCAAAGCAGGGCGACCACCGGAGAACTTCGAGGTCTGTCGTACGTGGTTGCTCGACTCGATCGAAGGTCTCGGCCAGCTCAGAGGATCGCTCTTCAAGGAGCTCACGGGTGACGAGTTCCGCTCAGGCTCGGCGCTCGACGACGTCCCCGAGAAGATGGTGCTCGTCGTGAGCGAGCTCGCGACGAACGCCCTTCGCCACGGAAAGCCGCCGACGATCGTCACTCTCATGGCGAACACCGACGAGCACCTCCTGGACGTCGCCGACCACGACGTGTCCAGCGAGCCGGTCATCGCCCAGGCGCGAGAGATGGGCGCCGGCGGTTTCGGCCTCGTCCTCGCCCAGCGGCTCGCCTTCGACGTCGGCTGGTACGTGACCGACCGCACCAAGCACATCTGGGCACGTTTCCCGTTCCACCACGAGCCGCAGGCCTGACCGACCCAGACCTGCAGCACCGGGCCTGTCGCCGACGCGGCCCTGGCTCGTCAGACCTGCTGCCTCGGGGAGGCATCATTTTCGGGAGCGAACGGACGGATCACCCAGGGCTCTTGTCCTCGAGGATTCAAGTACCCGCGGTAGGTGTCGATACGTCAGGCATGGTCAACCGCCAACCGCTGGAGCTCGCTGACGTCGACCGCGTGGTCGCGCGTCTCCTCCGGACTCACCCTGGAGCGACCGTCGCCGGTCTTCGTGCCGACGGCTCGCTCGTCGCTGCTCCCCCGGCCCTCCGCCTCGGCCGCCAGCGCCAGCGCCAGGCCGACCGGCTGATCCACACCCACCGTTCGTTGCACGCGCCGAGCGCGCTCGACCTCGTCGCACCCGCTCACCGTGAGCGCGTCGCCCACGCATGGGACGCGGTCCTGCGCGCACGGGTCGCCGACACCACGGTCGACCTCGTCGACGGTGGCGCCGTGGCACTCCACCTCGTGGACGCCCGCCCGCGCCACGGAGTCCTGCTCGCCGTCATCACCACGGAGGACGGCCGCAGCGAGATCGACCGGATCCGCGCGGACCACGAGCAGCTGCGTGCCCGCGAGCAGCTCCTCCACCGGCTGACCGAGACGCTTCCGTCCGGAGTCGTCCAGATCGACGAGGCCGGGCGGATCGTCCACAAGAACGACCGCACGGCGCTTCTCGTGGGCAACCCTGCCGCGACCACGCTCGTGGACCAGCTCGGCTGGTGCGCGCCGGAAGACTCCGCGCTCGTCAGGGACACCATCGAGGCGGTGCTCACCCGCGCCCAGGACGGCGACATCGAGGTGAAGGTGGACGCCCCGGGTCTCGCACGACGCGTCTTCCACGTCGCGCTGCGTGCGCTCACCACCGACACGGGCCAGGTCTCCGGCGCGATCTGCTCGCTCACAGACGTGACGCAGGCCAGCGTCCTGCGCCACGAGCTCGCGGTGCGCGCCACTGTCGACTCGCTCACCGGGTGCCACAACCGGGCGTCGATCATGGCGACCCTGCACGGCGCCATGGCTGGCGAGAAGACGGTCACGCAGCGGGGGATCGCTGTGATCTTCGTCGACCTCGACCGCTTCAAGTCCGTCAACGACCGCTTCGGTCACGCGATGGGCGACGCCGTCCTTGCCGCGGCAGCCGACCGGATGCGGACCGGGAGCCGGTCCCGCGACGTCGTCGGCCGGGTCGGTGGCGACGAGTTCGTCGTCGTGTGCCCCGACGTGGGCGGCCCTGCCGACGCTCTGCACACTGCGCAACGCATCGCTGACCTCCTCCGCGAGCCGGTCGAGCACCAGGGCATGACGATCGCGACGAGCGCCAGCGTCGGGGTGGCGTGGACCGACAGCTTCGAGGAGTCTCCCGACGCGCTCGTCGCCGAGGCAGACGCCGCGATGTACCGCTCGAAGCGCGCAGGGACGGGCCAGGCTGTCGGTCAGTGACCGCCCGGGCTCAGCGTGGGAGCGGGGCCTCCCCGAGGAGCCATGCCACCTCGCTGCGCAGCAGCGTCCGACGGGTGGCCGAGTCGTACGAGCGGACGTCGTGCCCGAGGCTGTCGTAGACGACGCGGACACCGCCGGCCTCGTGCACCCACACGACCGGGTGCACCACCCCGTCGTGCCGCTGGGTGAGCAAGACCTGTACCTCCGGGGAGACCCGCAGGTAGCTGTACCGCTCGTCGAACGCGGTCACCGCACCCGACACCCGTGAGACGAGCGGCGAGACCACCGGATGGTCAGGATCCGAGACCGTGAACGTCGCCGGGCCGATCGGCGGGTGCATCGACATCCCCTCGACCCACCGGCCGCCGAGGATGCGCTCCCAGTGCTCGCTGTCGGCGAAGGAGCTCGCCGACTGGTGGAGCCCGAGCACCGGCCGCCCTGCGTCGGCCCACGCGCGGACCGACTCGTGGAACGGGGCCCATGAGGCGTCGTCGCCGTCGTGCTCGGCGTCGGTCCGGCCCGGGGAGGTGTTCACGACGAGCAGGTCGAAGCCTGCGGTCTGCAGGTCGTCGAGGGCGTCACGAAACGACCCACGGACGACGACCTCGTGGCCCGCCTCGCTGAGCACCGTCGCGACCCGGTGCGAGGTCGCGGCCATGTCGTGCCACACGTCCTCGTACCGGCCGCGACCGGACACCAGGAGAATCTTCTTCACGTCTGAGGAGGTCATGGCGTCAGCGGTTCGTTCCGTCGATCGCGAAGGCCTCGATCGCCGCGATCTCGTCCGACGTCAGGGGTGCTGCGTGCGCGGCCTGGACGTTGTTCTCGAGCTGGGCGACGCTGCTTGCACCGATGAGTGCAGACGTGACGCGGTCGTCGCGCAGCAACCAGGTGAGCGCCAGCTGCGCGAGGCTCTGGCCGCGGCCCTGCGCGATCGCGTCGAGGCCGCGCGCCCGCTCGAGGTACGTCGCGCTCAGCGTCGTCTCGGGCTTGAGGAAGTGCCCGACAGCAGCCCGCGAGCCCGCCGGGACCTCGCCGGACAGGTAGCGGTCGGTGAGCATGCCCTGAGCGAGCGGGGAGAAGACGATCATCCCGATGCCGAGATCGCCCACGGTGTCGAGCAACGACAGGCCGGTCGCGTCGGCGTCGTCAGGGTTTCCCGCGTCAGGGAGCTCGACGTGACGGTTGAACATCGAGTAGCTCGGCTGGTGGATGACGAGCGGGGTACCGAGATCGGCGAGCACCTGCTGCGCGGCGCGCGTCTGGGCAGGCGTGTAGTTCGAGATGCCTACGTAGAGCGCCCGGCCGCTCGTGACGGCGGTGTGCAGCGCCCCCATCGTCTCCTCGATCGGGACCGACGGGTCGGGGCGGTGGGAGTAGAAGATGTCGACGTAGTCGAGGCCCATCCGGCTCAGCGACTGGTCGAGCGACGCCAGGAGGTACTTGCGGCTGCCGCCGTTGCCGTACGGGCCGGGCCACATGTCGTAGCCGGCCTTGCTCGAGATGATGAGCTCGTCTCGGTACGGACGGAGGTCGGCGGCCATGTGACGGCCGAAGTTCTCCTCGGCGGACCCGGCGAGCGGGCCGTAGTTGTTCGCGAGGTCGAAGTGGGTGATGCCGAGGTCGAACGCACGGCGGAGCACGTCGCGCTGGGTGTCGAGCGGCGTGGTGTCGCCGAAGTTGTGCCAGAGACCCAGCGACAGCGCTGGCAGGTCGAGCCCGCTGCGTCCGCTGCGGCGGTACGGCATCGTCGAATAACGGTCGTCTGCTGCGAGGAAATGGTTCACGTCTCGATCATTCCACGGCACGCCCACCGGGCGGGAGGGCACCCACCGACCCGTGTCCAGTAACCTCGTGGCATGGATGCGCTGACGAAGCACGACGTCCGCGTCGTCGGGAACCCCGACGGCCCCCCGATCGTCTTTTCCCACGGGTTCGGGTGCGACCAAGGGATGTGGCGCTTCGTCGCCCCGGAGCTCGAGGCCACCCACCGCGTCGTGCTCTTCGACCACGTCGGGGCAGGCGGGTCAGACGACTCCGCGTTCGACCCTGTGCGCCACGGCCGGCTGGAGGGCTACGCCGCCGACGTCGTCGCGATCCTCGACGCGCTCGACCTCGGCCCGGTGACGTTCGTCGGCCACTCGGTGAGCGCGATGATCGGCGTCCTCGTCGCACGAGAGCGCCCCGACCTCGTCGCCTCTCTCGTCCTCGTGAGCCCGAGCCCCCGATACATCGACGACGACGGCTACCCCGGCGCCTTCTCGCAGGAGGAGATCGACGAGCTCCTCGAGACGATGGACGACAACTACCTCGGCTGGTCTGCGCACATCGCTCCGATCATCATCGGCAACCCGGACCGGCCCGAGCTCGGCGACGAGCTCACGGCGAGCTTCTGCCGCATGGACCCGGCGATCGCCCGGCACTTCGCCCGCACCACCTTCCTCTCCGACAACCGTGCGGACCTCGACGGGCTGAGCGTCCCGACGCTCGTCGTCCAGTGCCAGCACGACGTCATCGCCCCGATCGAGGTCGGCACGTACGTCCACGAGCACCTCGAGAACAGCCGTCTCGTCGTGCTCGACACCGTCGGCCACTGCCCCAACCTCAGCGCCCCCGACCAGCTCGTCGCCGCGATCACCACCTATCTCGCCGCGTGACGGACTCCGTTCCCGTCCCACCACCGCACGAGAGGTGGGAGCACAGCCCGAGCGGACTCGTGACCCTGCGCCTCGACGGCACGGTGCTCGAGGCCAACGCCACGGTGCTGCGCTGGCTCGGACGCGAGCGGTCCGACGTCGTCGACCGGGTCCGGCTGCCGTCGCTCTTCACGGTCGGCGGGCGGATCTACTGGGAGACGCACCTGTCGCCCCTCCTGCACGCCGACGGGCGCTTCGACGAGGTGGCGCTCGAGCTCAAGGGCGCGCACGGACGCCTGCCCGTGCTCCTCAGCGCCGTCGTCGTGGGGTCCGACGCGACCACGAGCGTCGTCCAGGTCGCGCTCTCCAGCGCACGCGAGCGCTCCCGGTACGAGCGTGAGCTGCTCGCGGCGCGGGCGGCGGCGGAGACGTCGGAGGCACGCGCCCGGCTGCTCTTGCGTGCAGCCTCGGCCCTCTCCAGCGCAGCCGACGTCATGAGCGTCGCCGACGCGCTCCTCGGCGCGGCGACCGAGTCGCTCGGTGCACGCTCGGCGACGCTCTGGGTCCCGGACCCCGCGCACGGGCTCCGGGCGATCGCGTCCGTCGCCGAAGACCCAGAGACCTCACCTCGACCTGATGCCGACCCCACCGGCCGCGTCGCCCAGGTGCGTCACGGGCGCGTCGTCGTCCAGCTGCACGGGATATCTGCCCTCCAGGGAGTGCTCTCGGTCGCGCCCAGCACGGACGCTGCCGCAGACCTGGTCGACCTCGACGCCCTCTCGGGCATCGCACAGCAAGGCGGCCTGGCGCTCGACCGGGCGACGCTCTACGAGCAGAACGCGAACGTCGCGCACCAGCTCCAGCGCTCGCTCCTGTCCTCCGAGGTGCCGTGCAGCGAGCAGTTCGTCGTCACGACGGCCTACCGTCCGGGCGTCGTCGGGCTCACGGTCGGCGGAGACTGGTACGACTCGTTCCTGCCCCAGGACGGCGTGCTGTCCGTCGTGGTCGGTGACGTGGTCGGCAAGGGCCTCACCGCGGCGAGCCGGATGGGCCAGCTGCGCAGCGCGGTGCGCGCGGTGGCAGGCCCCGGCGTCGGACCAGCAGCCCTGCTCACCCGGCTCGACGCCTTCGCCGGGCAGCTCGACGGAGCGACGTCCACGACGCTCGCCTACGGCGAGATCGACCTCCAGACCGGCAGCCTGCGGTACGCGTGCGCCGGGCACCTGCCACCGGTGCTCATCTCTGCCGACAGGCCGCCACGCCTCCTGTGGGACGGCCGGTCGGTCCCGCTCGGGGTGGAGGCCCGCGCGCGCACCGACGCCGAGGTGCACCTGCGACCGGGAGACCAGCTGCTCCTCTACACGGACGGCCTCGTGGAACGCCGGGACCGGTCCTTGCCCGACCGGCTGCAGGACCTCCTCGCCGCAGCGAGCGACCTGCCCGGCCGCCTCCCCGACGACGCAACCGCAGCGCTCATGGAACGGCTCGTCCGCCCGGGCGAAGGACACGACGACGTGTGCGTGCTCCTGCTGACCTGGCGGGGCCCGAGCCAGGCAGGACGCGAGCCGACCGGGTGATAATGGCCCCGGTGTCCGGAGCACTCCGGATCCACGAGACAATGGGGAGCGGGCCCGACCACCTCCGCGCGCCCACCCCCAGACCATCGACGAGTGCAGGATGTGCAGTGCCCCAGGCAACCCCAGACAGCGAGACCGTCCCCGAGACCGGGCCGGGCTCCGGCGCGGACCCGACCGTCGTCCTCGCCGAGGCCTCGCGGCGCCGCTCCTTCGCGGTCATCAGCCACCCTGACGCCGGGAAGTCGACGCTCACGGAAGCGCTCGCGCTGCACGCCCACGCGATCCGCGAAGCAGGCCGCGCCGACGGCAAGGCCGGCAAGCGCACTGTGTCCGACTGGATGGACATGGAGCAGGCCCGAGGCATCTCCATCACCTCTGCGTCCCTGCAGTTCACGTACCGTGACGCGGTCATCAACCTCGTCGACACCCCGGGTCACGCCGACTTCTCCGAAGACACGTACCGCGTCCTGTCCGCCGTCGACGCAGCAGTCATGCTCGTCGACGCAGCCAAGGGCCTCGAGGTCCAGACGATGAAGCTCTTCGCGGTCTGCAAGCACCGCGGCATCCCGCTCATCACCGTCATCAACAAGTGGGACCGCCCGGGCAAGGACGCCCTCGAGCTCATGGACGAGATCCAGGACCGCACCGGCCTCGTCCCCACGCCGCTCACCTGGCCCGTCGGCATCGGCGGCGACTTCCGCGGGGTCATCGACCGACGCACCGGCGACTACACCCGCTTCACCCGCACGGTCGGAGGCACGACGATCGCCCCCGAGGAGCACATGGCCCCCGAGGCAGCGCTCGCCCGCGAAGGCACCGCATGGACGACCGCGGTGGAAGAGTCGGAGCTCCTCGAAGCATCGGGCGCCGACCACGACCACGAGACGTTCCTCGCCGGCGAGACCACTCCCGTCCTCTTCGGTTCAGCCGTGCAGAACTTCGGCGTCCACGCCCTGCTCGACGTCCTCGTCGACGTCGCCCCCTCCCCGTCACCGCGTCCGACCGTCAGCGGCGAGCCTCGGGCGGTCGAGGCGCCGTTCTCCGCCTTCGTGTTCAAGATGCAGGCCGGGATGGACACCGCGCACCGCGACCGCCTCGCGTTCGCCCGCATCTGCTCCGGCGTCTTCGAGCGAGGGATGGTCGTGACCTCCACCCGGACCGGGCGACCGTTCGCCACCAAGTACGCTCAGCAGGTCTTCGGGCGCGAGCGCCACATCGTCGACACCGCGTACCCCGGTGACGTCATCGGCCTCGTCAATGCCGCAAACCTCCGAGTGGGAGATACGCTGTACCTGGACAAGCCGGTCGAGTACCCACCACTGCCGACGTTTGCACCTGAGCACTTCGCAGTCATGCGAGCCAAGGACGTGTCCAGGTACAAGCAGTTCCAGCGAGGCGTCATGCAGCTCGGCGCCGAAGGCGTCGTGCAGGTGCTGCGCTCAGACCTGCGCGGCGACCAGGCCCCGGTGCTCGCCGCCGTCGGCCCCATGCAGTTCGAGGTCGCACAGCACCGCATGGGCACAGAGTTCAACTCACCGGTCACCCTCGACCGGCTGCAGTACGAGATCGCCCTGCGCACCACGGCGGACTGGATCGAGGCGCTCAACGCGCAGCTCGGTGTCGAGGTCCTCCAGCGCGAGGACGGCGAGTACCTGGCACTCTTCCCGGACCGGTGGCGCGTCACCTCGGTCCGCAACCGCCTCCCCGAAGCGGTGCTCGACCCGCTCGTCGCCACGTGACGAGCCCACATCTTTGAAGAACGAAGAAACAGCACGAACCGGTTGCACTCCCGGACCGGTCAGCCCGGCCTCACCAGGCCCCTCACGACTGAAGGTAACGCTTTGCTCAGCTCCGTCAAGATGAACCTCTCCGCACCCCCGCCCCTCCCCCGTGGCGGGCTGCGCATCACCCCCCTCGGCGGTCTCGGCGAGATCGGCCGCAACATGACCGTGTACGAGTTCGAGGGCAAGCTCCTCGTCGTCGACTGCGGCGTGCTCTTCCCCGAGGAGCACCAGCCCGGCGTCGACGTGATCCTCGCCGACTTCACGTCCATCCGCGACCGTCTCAAGGACATCGTCGCGATCGTCCTCACCCACGGCCACGAGGACCACATCGGCGGTGTCCCGTACCTGCTCAAGGAACGCAGCGACATCCCCATCATCGGTTCCAAGCTCACGCTCGCGTTCATCACCGCGAAGCTCAAGGAGCACCGCATCCGCCCTCGCACCATCGAGGTCGAGGCCGGCGACACCTCCAAGCAGAACCCGTTCGACCTCGAGTTCGTCGCGGTCAACCACTCGATCCCCGACGCGCTGGCCGTCGCCATCCGCACCCGTGCCGGGATCGTGCTCAACACGGGCGACTTCAAGATGGACCAGTTCCCGCTCGACAAGCGGATCACCGACCTCAACCACTTCGCCCGCCTGGGCCAAGAGGGCGTCGACGTCTTCATGACCGACTCGACCAACGCCGAGGTCCCCGGCTTCACGATGTCGGAGCAGGAGCTCGTCCCCGCGATCGAGACGGTGTTCCGCAACGCACCGAAGCGCGTCATCGTGTCGAGCTTCGCCAGCCACGTGCACCGCATCCAGCAGGTGCTCGACTCGGCGCACGAGTCCGGCCGCAAGGTCGCGTTCGTCGGCCGGTCCATGGTCCGCAACATGGGGATCGCCGAGGAGCTCGGCTATCTCAAGATCCCCCGCGGCCTCGTCGTCGACCTCAAGAAGCTCGAGTCGATGCCTGCCGACAAGATCTGCCTCGTGTGCACCGGGTCGCAGGGCGAGCCCATGGCCGCGCTCTCCCGCATGTCCAACGGCGAGCACGTCATCAAGGTCGAAGAGGGCGACACCGTCCTGCTCGCGAGCTCGCTCATCCCGGGCAACGAGAACGCCATCTACCGCGTCATCAACTCGCTCACCGACCTCGGCGCGACGATCGTCCACAAGGGCAACGCCAAGGTGCACGTCTCCGGCCACGCCAGCGCGGGCGAGCTCGTGTACTGCTACAACATCGTCAAGCCGAAGAACGTCATCCCGATCCACGGCGAAGCCCGTCACATGCGCGCGAACGCGGCGCTCGCCGTCAAGACGGGCGTGCCCGCCAACAACGTCATCATCGCGCAGGACGGGACCGTCATGGACCTCGTCCGCGGCAAGCTGTCGGTCGTCGGCAAGGTGCCTGCCGGATACGTGTACGTCGACGGTCAGACAGTCGGCGCAGCGACCGAGGACACGCTCGCCGAGCGCCGCGCGCTCGGCTCGAAGGGCATCGTCACGGTCCTCGCGCTCGTCGACCTCGACCTCGGTGTCATGGCCGAGAAGCCCGAGTTCATCACCCGCGGGTTCGTCCACGACGGGCACACGTTCGACGCGGCCGTCGTCGAGATCGAGAAGGCGCTCGCCCAGCTGCCGAAGCGCGACGCCGGCGACATCGACAAGATCGAAGGCGTCATCGCCAAGTCCGTCGCCCGCTGGCTCCAGCGCACCTACCGCCGCGAGCCCCTCGTCAACGCGATCGTCGTCGACGCCTGAGACCGACCACGAAGCACCCGCACCAGCTCAGAGCCCGCACGCACCCGCGTGCGGGCTCTCGTGCATCAGGTGCACACTGTGAACGCGAGCACGTCCTCCATCCAGGTCCTCATGGACGACCCGAGGCGGTCGATTGGATGTCCATCTTCACTCCACGAGAACACTCACGTGCCGCACTCACGGCACACGTGGGCTTCGGGCTGACGCTCCTCGTCTTCGGGACGACCCGCGCCCTGACGGACGGTCTCCCGAGCGGGGTCGCGTTCCTCCTCGCGACGCTCGTCCCGATCGTCGTCATCGTCGTGATGCTCGCACGCTCGCGGCCTCCGTCCGTCACGCCGTGGGTCATCGCCCTCGTATCGCTCCTGTTCTCCACGGTCCGCGACGTCGCATGGTTCACCGACCTGCCCTTCGAGCGCGACGAACAGGTGGCCGGACTCGTGCTGGGCATCTCCCTCGCGGTCGCGTACACCGGGATGCTCGCCGCCGCGGTCGTCATCGTCATCCCGATCGCCCGCGGCGACGGTGGCGCGATCATCGACGCCGCGATCCTCTCGGTGAGCGCTGCGGGACTTCTCTGGATGCTGGTGCTGGCCCCGGCGCTCGACGCGCAGGACGCCGGGGGCGCCCTACGGTCGCTCACCCTTCTCGCAGCGATGCTCGTGTGCGGCACGACCGGGGCCGTCGCCCGTGCCACCTTCACTGCGCGCTCAGCGCGTCCCACTCTCGCGTACCTCCTCGTCTCAGCGTTGGCTGCGCTCGTCGCCACCATGCTCTCCGCGACGACGCTGCTGGCGGAGACGACCACCGGGGGCACGGTCACGGACATCATCTGGATCACCTCGTTCCTCGCGCTCGCCGCCGCTGCCGCGCACCCTTCGCGCTCGGAGCTGCGCACCCCAGGACGTGTCCGCGCTCAGGCGCTCACCGTCCCGCACCTCGTCGTCCTCGGCCTCGCCGTCTGCTCGAACCTCCTCTTCGCCGGCGTCCTCGAGATCCAGGGCACCGGGGCGGATCCCTCGCTCCTCATCATCGGGTCGCTCGTGGTCGTCCCGCTGTTCCTCGTGCGGGTCTGGCAGCTCGCGGGCCTCTTCGAGACCGCCCGGGCAGACCTCGAGCGCCAGGCCCACCACGACGACCTCACCGGGCTGCCGAACCGGCGGGCCGCGACAGCCCACCTCACTGAGACCGTGCAGCACGTCGAAGACGGCACCCTGGCTGCAGCACGGGTGTGCTTCCTCGACCTCGACGACTTCAAGGCGATCAACGACGACCACGGCCACGGAGCCGGTGATGCGGTGCTGGCCGAGCTCGGGGCACGCCTGCGCGCGTGCGCACAGGACGACGACTTCGTCGCACGTCTCGGTGGGGACGAGTTCGTCGTGGTGCACCCGTGCGAGGACGACGAGCTCGAGGCGCTCACCATCGACCGGGTGCGTGATGTCTTCGCCGAACCGATCGCCGTCCAGGACACCGTGGTTCGGCTGGGCGTGAGCATCGGGTCCGTCACCGTGACGGACCGCGAGCACCTCACGGTCGAACGGGTCCTGTCGCTCGCCGACTCGCGCATGTACGCCGACAAGCGGCGCGATCGCTCAGCCGGCTGACGGTCGAGGACGCCCGAGCACACCGCCCGGACCCTCTTCTTCATATCCGGCAGCAGGTGCCGATGAGAGAAGCACTATGACCGCATCGAGGCCGAGAGGTTCCGGTCACCGCACCACAGTGGCGGCGTCCGTCGTCACGCTCGTGCTGTGCTGCGCCTATGCCCTGAGCGACGGTGTCGTGCGTGGCAGCGTGTCCCTCGCCTCGACCGTCCTTCCGGCCGTCGCCGTCGTCGTCGCTCTCCGGGTCCGCAGACTGACCGCCCCTCTTCCGTGGGTCGTCGAGCTCGGGGGCCTCCTCTGTCTCGTGGTCGTCAGCGTCACGTGGCTCGTCCAGGTGAACATCCAAGGCGCGCCTCGGTCGACCGGCATCGTTCCTCTGCTGTTCTTGCCGCTGGGATATCTCGGCTTCCTCATCGCCAGCGTGCTCGTCATCCTGCCGATCGCGCGGAGAGACGGCGGAAAGATCGTCGACGCAGGGATCGGAGCACTCGCTGGGGCCGGGCTGCTGTGGACGTTCGTCGTCCTCCCGGTCCTCGACGAGCGCGACGCTACGCTGCAGGAACGGACGTTCACGCTCCTCTCGCTGCTCCTCCTCTGCGGCGTGACCGGGGCCCTGGCTCGAGCGATCGCGTCCGCCGAGCGAGCACGCCCGACCCTTGCGTTCCTGCTCGTCGCGGCGCTCATGTCCGTGGTCGGGCACGTCTCCAAGGTCCTCACAGCCGACCCGGCAACAGGCACGGCGGCCTCCTGGGTCGGCGTGCTGTGGATCACCAGCTATGTTGCGATGGGTGCCGCGCTCCTCCATCCGACGAGCGAGCACCTGTCCGATCCGGGCCGGGTGCAGAGCGCTCGTCTCTCGGTCGCGCACCTGCTGTTCCTCTGGGCGGCCCTGTCGATCAACCCGGCGGTCGCGATCATCGGCAAGCTCGTCGGCCGCACCCCGGACATCGTGCTGCAGAGCACCGTCGCGCTGCTCATCGCCCCGTTGATCATCGCCCGGGTCTGGCGGATCGCCCAGCTGTACGAGAGCGCCAGAGTGGATCTCGTCCGCCAGGCCACGCACGACGCGCTCACCGGTCTGCCCAACCGACGGGCTGTCGCGACGCACCTCGAGACGATCGTGCGCTCGGTCGACTCCGGCACCCTGTCGGCGGCCCGCCTGTTCTTCCTCGACCTCGACGGCTTCAAGTCGATCAACGACGTGCACGGCCACACGGCAGGAGACCACGTGCTCGTCGAGGTCGCCCGACGTCTGCGCGGAGCAGTGCGCCGCGACGACTTCGTCGCGCGGATGGGTGGCGACGAGTTCCTCATCCTCATCCCCGAAGACTGCCCCGAGCTCGCGGCGCACACCGTCACCCGGATCCGGGACGCCCTCGCAGACCCCGTCGCCGTCGCCGGCACGACGGTCATCGTCGAGGTGAGCGTCGGGTCTGTCCCCGTCACGCGCGCAGACGGCGAGAGCGTCGAGCGGCTCTTGTCGCTCGCCGACGCCCAGATGTACATCGACAAGCGCAGCGGGCACCCGGCGAGCTGACGCGACGTTCCCGGAGGCCACGAGGCGCCTCGGGATACGCCCGCTCCCCCCCCTACCCCTACCCCTACCCCTACCCCAGCGAGGCGAGCAGCTCGGCGCGCGCACGACGTCGGACCGCCTGCTCGCGCGGGTCCGGCACGGGGACGGCCGCGAGCAGCGCCCGCGTGTACTCCTGCTGCGGGTCGCGCAGCACGTCCGCCGTCGTACCGACCTCGACGAGCTTGCCGTTGCTCATCACCGCGACGTCGTGCGCGACGATGTCGACGACCGCGAGGTCGTGGCTGATGAACAGGCAGGCGAAGCCCATCTCGGCCTGGAGCGTCCGGAAGAGCGCGAGGACCGTCGCCTGGACGGACACGTCGAGCGCGCTCGTCGGCTCGTCGGCGACGAGCAGGTCGGGGCTCAGGACGAGCGCACGCGCGAGGCTCACGCGCTGACGCTGCCCCCCTGAGAGCTCGTGCGGGTAGCGGGCGGCGAACGCGGCCGGCAGCTCGACTGCGTCGAGCAGCTCGAGCACGCGGGCACGGCGCGACGCGTGGTCGCCCTCGTCGTGGACGACGAGGGGCTCCGAGATGCACGCACCGACGCTCGCCCGCGGGTTGAGCGACGCCGCCGGGTCCTGGAAGACGAAGCCGAAGCGACGACGCAACGCTCGCAACGACTGTGCCGACGCGTGTGCGAGGTCGTCGCCGAACACCTTGACGCTCCCCCTGGACGCGGGCACGAGCCCGACGGCACACCGTCCGGCGGTCGTCTTGCCCGAGCCAGACTCGCCGACGAGGCCGAGGACAGCACCGGGCGCGATGGCGAAGGAGACGTCGTCGATCGCCCGCACGCTCGGGCTGCCGAGCCGCCCGGCGAAGTCGACGACGAGGTTCTCGACCGCGAGGGCCGGGACCTCCCGGGTGCTCTTGCCGGGTTCGACCGTGCTCCCGGGGTCCGCTGCCGTCGAGGTTCGTGCCTGGTCCGGCTCGACGACGGTCGCGTGCGGTGCGGCGCCGGGAAGCTCGGTGCGGGTGGCCC
Source organism: Sanguibacter antarcticus (assembly GCF_002564005.1). Taxonomy (NCBI): domain Bacteria; kingdom Bacillati; phylum Actinomycetota; class Actinomycetes; order Micrococcales; family Sanguibacteraceae; genus Sanguibacter; species Sanguibacter antarcticus. Next base: position 2,336,688 of record NZ_PDJG01000001.1, read on the forward strand.
GGCCGAGGTACGGCACCGCGGCGAGCAGCCGCTGGGTGTACGGGTGCTGGGGCGATTCGAAGAGGTCTTGGACGCTCGCCTGCTCGACGACCTCGCCGCGGTACATGACGACGACGCGGTCTGCGAGATCCGCCACGACACCCATGTTGTGCGTGATGAGGACGATCGCGGTGCCGAGCCGGTCCCGGAGGTCACGCAGCAGGTCGAGGATCTGGGCCTGGACGGTGACGTCGAGCGCGGTCGTCGGCTCGTCGGCGACGATCACCTCGGGGTCGCACGCGATGGCGATCGCGATCATCACGCGCTGCTTCTGCCCACCGGACATCTGGTGGGGGTAGGACCTCACGCGTCGCGCAGGGTCGGGGATCCCGACGAGCTCGAACAGCTCGACGGCGCGGGCCATCGCTGCGCGCCGGCTCATGCGCTTGTGGGCGCGCAGGGCCTCGCAGACCTGCCAGCCGACCGTGCGCACAGGGTCGAGCGACGTCGACGGCTCCTGGAAGATCATCGCGATGCGCCTGCCGCGCACCTTGCGCATCGCGTCCCCGCGCAGCGTCGTGAGCTCGACGCCGTCGAGCGTGGCCGAGCCCGTCACGGTCGCGTAGCCGGGGAGCAGGCCGAGGAGCGCGCGCGAGCTGACAGACTTGCCCGAGCCGGACTCCCCCACGACGGCGACGATCTCGCCGGGCCCGACGTCGAAGCTCGCGTTCCGGACGGCCTGGACAGCACCTGCGTCCGCGGCGAACGCGACGCTGAGCCGGTCGAGGCGGAGGATGGGCTCAGCAGTCATGAGTTGTCCTTGTCTGAGGTGTCCTCGGCCGGGAGGTCGGCGCCGGCGATCTCGGCCTCGTCGGCTGTCGTCGCGCCGCTGCCGCGGGTGCGCAGCAGGGGGTTGAGGACGTCGTTGAGGCTCTCGCCGACGAGCGTGACGCCGGTGACGACGAGGACGATCGCGAGGCCCGGGAACGTCCCTGTCCACCAGATGTCGTTCGTCGCGTCAGAGAGAGCCTTGTTGAGGTCGTAGCCCCACTCGGCCGCACTGGAGGGCTCGATGCCGAACCCGAGAAAGCCGAGCCCTGCGAGGGTGAGGATCGCTTCGGAGGCGTTGAGCGTCGCGAGGACGGGGATCGTCTGCGAGACGTTGGGGAGCACGTGCTTGAACATGATGCGCCGCGGCTTGGCACCCGTGATCCGGGCGGCGTCGACGAACGGCTCGTGCTTGACGGAGACGGTCGCGTTGCGGACCACCCGGAAGTACTGCGGCACGAACACGACCGTGATGGAGATGGCTGCCGCGAAGATGCCGCTGGCGGGCGTGGACCGCCCGCCCGTGATCATGATCGCGACGATGATCGCGAGGAGCAGCGACGGGAACGCGTAGAGCGCGTCGGTGACGAGGACGAGCCCGCGGTCGAGCTTGCCGCCGACGTAGCCGGAGACGAGCCCGAGCGGGACGCCGACCACGAGGGAGATCGCGACGGCGAGCACGATGACCTCGAGCGCGGTGCGCGCACCGAAGAGGACGCGAGACAGGACGTCCTGGCCTCCGACCGTCGTGCCGAACCAGTGCGCCGCGGACGGTGCCTGCTGGGTGCCGAACGGGATCCCGTCGATGCGGTCGTCGTTGAACCCGTAGGGAGCGAGGAGCGGCGCGAAGATCGCGACGAGCACGAAGACCGCGATGATGACGAGGCCCGTGACGAGCATGCCTCGCTGGAGACCGTGCGTAGAGCGCAGGAGCGCGACGCCGGGGATGCTCCGGCGGGACTTCTCTGGCGGGACGAGACCGTCGGTCTCGGCGGTGACGATGGCAGACATCAGTACCTCACCCTCGGGTCGACGAGCGCGTTGATCAGGTCGATGAGGAAGCTTGTGATGGCGACGACCACCGCGATGGCGGTGACGATCCCCTGGACGGCGACGAAGTCACGAGCGAGCAGGTACCGGGACAGGATGTACCCGAGGCCCTGCCACTCGAAGGTCGTCTCGGTGAGGATGGCCCCACCGAGGAGCAGCGCGATCTGCATCCCCATGACGGTGACGACCGGGACGAGCGCGTTGCGGAAGGCGTGCTTGCGCACGACGACAGACTCCGAGACGCCGCGGGCGCGGGCGGCCGTGACGTAGTCGGTGCGCATCGTCTCGAGAAGGTTGATGCGGATGAGGCGGATGAACACCCCGGCGGTGAGGAGCCCGAGCGCGAGCGCAGGGAGCACGGCGTGCTGGAGGACGTCGACGATGTAGCTGGTCTCGCCGTAGAGGATCGCGTCGACGAGCATGATGTTCGTCTTCGGATGGACGTTGTTCAGTGCGATCGACACCGACGGTGAGGCGCGTCCAGACGACGGCAGCCAGCCGAGCGTCGAGGAGAACAGCAGCTTCAGCAGGAGGCCGATGAAGAAGACCGGGGCCGCGTAGACGAGGATCGCGAAGAGGCGGATCGCCACGTCGGGGAGGCGGTCGCGGTGACGTGCGGCCAGGCGTCCGAGCGGCACACCGACGACGAACGCCACGAGCAGCGCCCAGAACGACAGCTCGAGCGTCGCGGCGCCGTTGGTGATGAGCACCTCGCTGATCTCGCGGCGGTCCGTCAGCGCGGTCCCGAAGTCACCGTGGAGGAGCCCGCCGAGGTACTCGAGGTACTGCGTGAGGATCGGCCGGTCGAAACCGGAGGCGGCACGCCGGATGTCGAGCTGCTCGGGCGACAGACGACCGCCCTGCGCCGCGGTGATCGGGTCCCCGATCACCCTCATGAAGAAGAACACGACCGTCACGAGGATGAGGACGGTGGGGATGACGAGGAGCAGCCGCACGAGGAGGTATCTCACGAGCGGGCTGCGTGGGAGGACGCTGCGTGGAAGGACGCTGACAGCCATGATGTCCGTTCTTCAGGGGGCCGGGGACGTCGTTCGGGGGACCGGCCGCCGCCCGAGGGCTGGCGACCGGTCCCCCGTCGACGAGATCAGCCCTTGCTCAGGACCGAGTAGCGGAACTGGAACGACGCGTTGAGCGTGTCCTCGACACCCGAGACGCCGTCGCGGGCGACAGCGACCTGCGAGCCCTGGAGGAGCGGCACGGTCGACAGGTGGCTCTCGGCAAGAATCTGCTGGATGTCCTCGATCGTCTCGAGGCGGGAGTCCACGTCACCGTCGGTCCGCTCGGAGTCGAGCATCTCGCTGATCTCCTCGTCCTCGAAGTGGTTGCCGAGGAAGTTGTCCTTGTCGAAGAACGGCGTGAGGTAGTTGTCCGCGTCGGAGAAGTCCGGGAACCAGCCGAGCTGGTACGCGGGGTAGGCGTCCGCTGTGCGCTCTTCGGCGTACGTGACCCACTCGGTCGACTGGAGGTTGACCGTGAAGAGCCCGGTCTCCTCGAGCTGACGCTTGATGGCGTTGTACTCCTGGTCGGAGGACGGGCCGTAGTGGTCCGGGTTGTACTGGAGGTTCAGCTCGACAGGCGTGGCGACGCCGGCCTCGGCGAGGACGGCCGTGGCCGCGTCGGCGTCGGGCGCCGTGCCGTAGAGCTCTTCGAACGGGGTCGCTGCGCCGGGCAGGCCCTCGGGGACGTACGAGTACAGGGGCGTGTAGGTGCCCTTGTAGACCTGCTCCGAGAGGTCCTCGCGGTCGATGGAGAACGCGAACGCCTTGCGGACGGCAAGCTTCTGCTCGGGGGTCTCACCCGGCATGGTGTCAAAGTTGAACACCACGTAGCGGATCTCTCCACCGGGGCCGGAGACGACGTTGACGCCGTCCGTGGACTCGAGGCTCTCGATGTCCGTGGCCGTGAGGCTGCGGGTCGCGATGTCGATCGCGCCGCTCTCGATGTCGAGCTTGAGGTTGTTCGAGTCCGTGTAGTACTTCAGCGTGACGCCGTCGTTCATCACGTCGCCCTGCACGCCGGTGTAGTCGGCGTTCGGCGTGAACTCGACGAGCGAGTTCTTCGCGAAGCTCTTGATGAGGTACGGCCCGGAGGTGGCCTCGGCCTCGACGATCGCGTCGTCGTCGAGCAGCGCGTCAGCGGGGAAGGTGGCCTCGTCGACGATGGGACCGACCGGAGACGCGAGCACCTGCGCGAAGGTCTGGTCGTTCGGGGAGGTGAGCGTGAACTCGACCGTCTTCTCGTCGGGTGCGGCCACCGAGTCGAGGTTCGCGAGGAGGGACGACGGCCCGTTCGGGTCGGCGATCGCGAGCTGGCGGTCGAAGCTGAACTTCACGCTCTCGGCGGTCAGCGCGTTGCCGTTGGCGAACGTCAGCCCGTCCTTGAGCGTGCAGGTGTACACCGTGTCCGAGGTGAAGTCGCAGCTCTCGGCAGCGTCCGGGGCCAGCGTGGCGCCGCCCGGCTCGAAGCTCATGAGGAAGGAGAACACCTGCGTCTGGACGTGGAACGAGCCGTTGTCGTAGGACCCGGCAGGGTCGAGCGTCGTGAGGCTGTCCGTCGTGCCGACGATGATGCTCTCGCCTGCGGACTCCCCGTCCGCTGTCGAGTCGGAGTCCGTACGCCCGGAACCGCAGGCGGAGAGGGTCAGGGCCGTCACGGCGAGGGCCGCCGTCGACAGCGCGAGCCGGCTGCTTCGAATCTTCACTGGTGATCCTCCTGGATGGGGGAGACACACCACCCGAGGTGGCGGTCGTCGTTGACCGGAACAATCGCACAAGCGTATTACCGGCTGGTAACACGAGGTATGTCAGGACGGTAACGATAACGCCGGACGTCCGGTGCCCCGCCCACCGTCTCAGGCCGGGCGCCCGTCCAGGCGGGACCTCGTGGGGTCCGGGAGAGTCGCGGTGAGACCGGACAGCAGCGCCCGCAGCGCCGGGATCCCGGCCGCGTCCGCGTGGTGGACGAGGAAGAGACGTCGGGTCCCTGCGTCGGTGGACTCGACGACCGCGACACCCGGGTTGCGGACGCTCAGCAGCGCGAGCTCCGGCAGGAGCGCCACCGCGAGCCCCTGCGCGACGAGCGACTGGACGATGACGTAGTCGTCCGTGCTGTGCCGGACGTCAGGGACGAACCCGGCGCGCGCGCACGCCCGCAGCAGGTGCTCGGAGCACTGGACGCAGCCACCGACCCACCTCTCGTGGGCGACCTCCGCCAGCCGGACGCGTGCCCGACCGGCGAGCGGGTGCGCCGCAGGCAGGACGAGGCGCACGACGTCGTCGCCCAACGGGTGGTGCACGAGGGAGCGGCTGCCAGTGACCGGCTCGTCGTCGTACCGGAAGACGAGCGCCGCGTCGACGTCACCGCGCGCGAGGAGCTCGAGCGCCTGGGGTGGCTCGGCATCGACGAGACGCACCTCGAGGCCCGGAGTCAGCGCGTCCATCGCCTGCAACGCTGCCGGGACGAGCGTCGCGCCCGCCGTCGGGAAGGTCGCCAGGCGCACGCTCCCGGCGGTGCTGTCCGCGAGGGCTGCCATCTCCGCGTCGGCGGCGCGCAGCCGCGCAGCGAGCGCGTCGGCGTGACCGAGGAGGACCGCACCTGCCTCCGTAACCGTGATCCCGTGGGCGCTGCGCACGACGAGCGGGACGCGCAGCTCGCGCTCGAGCGCGCGGACGTGCTGGCTGACGGCGGGCTGCGTCCACCCGAGCTCACGGGCCGCGGCCCCGAGCGACCCTGTCCGTGCCACGGTCCCAAAGACGAGCACCCTCTTCGCATCCATGACCCAAGCATGCCTTGGGTCATGACCTACGAGGTCGCTCTTCCGCACAGGCGCGTCCCCGACCACGATGAGACGCATGAAGACGATCGGGCTGCTGGGCGGAATGAGCTGGGACTCCTCCGCGACCTACTACAGGATCATCAACGAGGAGGTGAGATCACGCCTCGGTGGCCACAGCTGCGCTCAGGTGGTCCTCGTCTCGCTCGACTTCGCCGCCGTGCGCGAGCTCCAGGTCCGTGAGGCCTGGGACGAGGCCGGTGCCATGCTCGCCGACGGAGCGCGCAGGCTCGAGGCCGCCGGAGCGGACACGATCGTCCTGTGCACGAACTTCATGCACAAGGTCGCCCCCGCGATCGAGGCCGCCACAGAGCTGCCGCTGCTGCACATCGCCGACGCTGTCGGCGCACGGGCCCGCGCGCTCGGCGCCGACCGGGTCGGCCTCCTCGGCGCGCGCCAGGTCATGGAGGAGAGCTTCTACCGTGATCGCCTGCGCGAGCGGTGGGGCATCGAGGTCCTCGTCCCCGAGCCTGCAGACCGTGAGCTCGTCGACCGGGTCGTCTTCGACGAGCTCACCACGAGCATCCTCAACCCCGAGTCGCGCGACGCCTACGTCGCCATCATCGACGGGCTCGCTGCACGCGGGGCACAGGCCGTCGTGCTCGGGTGCACCGAGATCGGGCTGCTCGTGCGCCCTACGGACACGGACCTGCCGCTCATCGACTCGGCCCACGTGCACGCGCTCGCCGCGGTGGAAGCAGCGCTCACCCCGCCGGTGCCGAGCCTCTGACCTGACGACCACCTCCACCGATACGATCGAGGTGCACCGAGGCTCAACGGCGCGCCTCGGTGCACCTCGTCACCTCGGTCTGCGCAGGGTACGACGACGACGCGGAGCACGGTCTCGTCGCCGGTGCGCAGTGAGGGACGCACGTGACACCCGACCGCGCGCACGCCCCCACGCTGTGCCGCCCGAACGGATCTCGGTCACCGAGCGCTCCACGACCTCCCAGTACCGCTCGACCTGGACGTCCGTCGGCTGCCCTCCGGCGAAGACCGCGGCATCGGCCTCTTCTGCGAGCGTCGCAGCACGCACTCCTGGGTAGGCAGCGAGCAGGGTATGGGCCGTCTCGCGCCGGGTCCCGTCCGCCGGGGCCGGCGTCCCGTGGTCGAGAGCGGTGTCGAGAACCTCTTGCCACCCGCCGCTGATCCGTTCGACGGGGTCGGCTGCCTGCTGGCGGCGTCGCCGGCGTCGCTCCTTCGCCGCAATGACGAGGAGCGGCGGAAGGAGGATCAGGAGCAGCGGGACCGCGATCGCGACGGTGATCGCGACGACGCGCAGCACATCGATCCCCTGGTCGTCCTTCTCGAGGTTGGAGTCGACGTTCGGTTCTTCGTCGTCCTCGGTCGGCGGGACGACAGGGTCGGCAGGCGGCGGAGGTGGCTGGACCACCTGCGGCTGCGGCTCCTTCTCGATGGGGTCGTCGTTCTCCTGCGGAGTCTGCGACGTCGGCGGCGTGGGGTAGTACGGGACCCAGCCGAAGCCGTCGTAGGCGACCTCGACCCAGGCCTGCACGTTGTCGCCGGTGAAGGTGATCTCCGGGTCGCCGTCCTGGTCCTCGGTCGGGACGAAGCCCATGACGACCCGGGCCGGCAGGCCCTGCTGGCTCACCATGAGCGCCATCGCCGAGGCGTACTGCTCCGCGTCGCCGACCATGACCGGGTCGCCGAGCAGCTGGGCGATGCGAGCTGCACCGTGCCCGGAGTAGGAGGGGTAGTCCCCCGCCGCCTCGAGCCCGTGGCTGAAGAACCCCGTGTCATGGAGGTAGGCCTCGATCGCTCGGGAGACGAGGGCGGCCGTCGTGGCGTTCTGGCCGACCTCGGTGGAACGGTTGGCCACGATGTCAGGTACTCCGACCGGGTCGGGGACCACGACGTCGGCCGGCGGTGCGGTGCCGAGCTCCTCGTCGGTCGGGACCTCAGGGATCACGGCGTCGAGCGTGTACCGCTGGCCCGTCGCGATGCCTTGCACGAGCACACCAGTCCCGGTGGCGTCGTTGAAACGGAAGCCACGGACAGAGTCCTGTGCGGAGCTGCCGAGGAACTGGACGCCCGTCGTCTGACCGACCGTCGGCATCCACACCCCGGAGAGCGCGAGGTTGTCGACCTCGACCTCGACGCGCTCGCCGGCGAGCGTCGTGGGGATGTCGTCGCCGACCTTGCGGAACGAGCCGGAGCCGTCCGGCTCGCCGTCACCGAGAACGTTCCACACCACGCCGTCGAAGCTGTCCATGGTCGCGAGGCGGACCACGCCGCCCTCCGGCAGACCGCTCACCGTGAGCAGGTCGGTCTCTTTGAGGTCCTTGAAGTAGGTGCGGTACGCGGAGAGCGGGCTGGTGTGGTCACGCGGGTCGAACGGCGGCACGATCACGGAGCGCAGCACGAACCGTGGCGTGTCCCCGGCGACGACCGGGGCGAGGACGACACCACCGGCGATCGCGACGACAGCCATGAACGCGAGGGACGCGTGACGGCGCGGCCGCCACTGCCCCACCCGCCACGCTGCCCACACGAGGAGCACCGCGGCGATCGATGCACCGATGACGGTCGCGAGCATCCGCTCGACGGTGCCGAGAAGGATCGACAGGACGAGGACGACCACCGGCACGGCCGCCACCGCGGCGATCCGCGCACCGTGTCGACGACCGGCGGCAAGGACCCCGCCGACGACGGTCCCGGCGAGACCGAGGACGAAGGGCGCGACGAGCGCGTTGCCTGCCGTCCCCAGCGGAGGCTCGAGCGTGATGACCTGCTTCCAGGCGCTCACGGCTCCCTCGCCGAGAGCGACGAGCGTCGTGAGGGTCGGCACGACGCCCGCGACGGTCGTCGACGGCGCGGCGAGCGCTCCGCCGAGCCCGACGTAGGCGATGAACACCGTCGCGATCGTGTTCATGACGGGCCACGAGCGCACGACGGCCGCGATCGCGATGACGAGGCCGATCGTCACGCCACCGACGACGGCCGGCAGCGCAGCGGCCACCCCGAAGACGGGGAGCAGCGGGACGAGCGCGAGCAGCACCGTCACCGCGACGACGACCGCATCGACGATCTTGTGGGACGTCGGACGCGCCGGCACGCGCAGCCGTGCCGGCGGGCGACGGGCGCCCGACACCGCCGGGCGCGTCACGGTAGACCCCGAGGTCGTGGTCATGAGACCACCAGCCGACGCAGGAGGCGGGGCAGGTCGGTGATGTCGCCGAGCGACGCGACCGAGAGCGACCCCTGGCTGCGCATGCTGATCTCGGCGCCAGGCTCGCACGCGACGACGATGGTGCGCACGCCCGTCGGGATGTGGGCGGCGCTCGCCCGCAGCGCCGCGTGGCTCGGGACGGACCCGGTGATCATGACGACCATCGACGCGGTCGGCACCGTGCGGGCGACGGTCCGGGCAAGGTCCCACGCGTCGTCGGCACGGGGCGAGCGCTCGATGCCCGAGCAGTCGTCGAGGAGCCTGCGGGGCGACTGGGCCCGCAGCGTCTCCTCGCCGGCGAGGGCGGTGAGCTGGAGGTCGTCGCGGATCACCTGGATCCCGATGGACGCGAAGACGCTCACCGCGAGCTCGAGCTCGGCGTCGCTCGCGTAGTCAGGCTGGTCGGTGGAGATCGCCAGAGCCGTGTGGGTCCGGCGCGTATCCTCGAACTGGCGGACCATGAGCGTGCCGGTGCGGGCGCTCGTACGCCAGTGGATGTTGCGCCGGTCGTCGCCAGGGATGTACTCGCGCAGGGCGTGGAAGGACATGTCGTTGTCCGAGATGACACGCGTCGCCTGCCCCTCGAGGTCGCGCAGGAGGCCTGCGCGGGTCCCGGCGAGCGACACGGTGAGCGGGTGCACGTAGAGCTCGACCGGTTCGGTCCAGGCCATCTCGCGGCGCGCGAGGCCGAGCGGGTCGGCGCGCACCGAGCGCACAGGACCGACGACGACGACAGCACGCTGCGCTGTCGGGATCGCGAAGAGCTCGTCGTGCACGGCGCCCGCAGCCATGCCCGGGAGGGCGAAGCCCGCAGCGCCCGTCCCGACGGGGAGCTCGATGTGCGCAGGCAGCAGACGGCGGCGGCCCGCGTTGCGCACCTCGATGCGGCCCATGGCCCGCTCCCCCACGGTGACAGCGCGGTCAGCGAGATCGAGGTCGACGGAGTAGTGCGAGCGCCCGATGGTCAGCAGCAGCGCGACGGCGACGGTGATCCCGAGGACGCACCCGGCGACGACGAGCTCCGCCCACCCGTACCTGCGCCCGACGACCAGCGCGACGACCGTGCACGCGAGCACCACCCACCCGAGCCCGGCCAGCACGCGCAAGGGAGCCCGCACCCGCCGGACCGTGGCCAGCACAGCATCGAGCACCTGGTCCGTCCGTCCGTGCGGGGCTTCGTCTTGAGGCGAGGTCATCTCAGCCGACACGCTCCGACGGCGGGGTGATCGTCGAGAGGATCCGCTCGACGACCTCTTCCGAGGTGACGCCGGAGAACTCCGCCTCCACGTCGAGCATGAGTCGGTGCGCGAGGACGGACACCGCGAGGTCCTTGATGTCGTCCGGGATGACGTACGGGCGCCCCTGAGCAGCCGCCCACACCTTCGCGCAGCGCACGAGTGCGAGGCACCCGCGCACGCTCACGCCGAGGCGCGTCTCGGCGTCGTTGCGGGTGGCCTCGGCCAGACGCGAGACGTAGTCGTTGATCGACGTGTCGACGTAGACGGTCGACGCGAGCACCGCCATCTGGACGATCGCCGCAGACGAGACGAGATGCTTGAGGCCCGTCGTGCGGTCGCGCTCGGCTGCGCCCGCGAGGATCTGCAGCGTCGACGCGTGGTCGGGGTAGCCGAGGGACGTCTTGATGAGGAAACGGTCGAGCTGGGCTTCGGGCAGACGGTACGTGCCTGCCTGTTCGATGGGGTTCTGCGTCGCGATGACCATGAACGGGCGCCCGGCCGAGTGGGTCACGCCGTCGACGGTCACCCGGGACTCCTCCATGACCTCGAGGAGCGCCGACTGCGTCTTCGGCGAGGCGCGGTTGATCTCGTCCGCGAGCACCACCGAGGAGAAGATCGGCCCCTTGTGGAACTCGAAGACGCCGCTCTTCTGGTCGTAGATCGTCACCCCGGTGACGTCGGACGGCAGGAGGTCGGGTGTGAACTGGATGCGGTTGTGCGTCCCGTCGATGGTCGCCGCGAGCGCGCGAGCGAGCATCGTCTTGCCCGTCCCGGGAGCGTCCTCGAGGAGGATGTGGCCCTCGGCGAGCATCGCGGTGAAGGCCAGGCGCACCACGTGCGTCTTGCCGAGGACCGCCTGGCCCACATTGTCGACGAGCGCCGAGAACGTCTGCGCGAACCACGCCGACTGCTCCCCGGTCATCGGTTGCCGGGTCGTGGTGGGAGTCGTCATGCGTGGGGCTGCTTTCTGTGATCGTCGGACGTGAGATATGGCGCGGTGGTGGTTGTTCTGCTCGGTGGGCTCGTCATGGGTCAGCCGACGACGATCTGGGCGCTCGTCCCCGTGGCGCCCTCGCCCCGGGTGCTCTCGGTCCAGACCTCGACCCGATATGTCCCGGGCTGAACCGAGTAGTCGGTGACGGAGAGCACGGTGGAGTCGACGTTGCCCTGACCGCCGGAGGTGACGAAGGCCCCGTTCTCAAGGGCCGTGACCCGATAGCGGTAGCGCTGGATCTCGCTGCCGTTGAGCACCGGCACGGTCCATCCGAAGCTCAGCCGGCCCGCGCCGCTCGTGGAGACCGTCACCGACGGTGCGCCCGGCGGGCCGAGCACGAGCGCGGTGGCGCTCTGCTGTCCCGAGGTGCTCCATCCCACGCCGTTCTGCGCCTGGACCCGGACCGCGACCGCGCCGCCCCCGGGCTTCGACACGGTGAACGATCCTCCGGAGAACGCGTTCCACGTGACTCCTGCGTCGCTGCTCCACTGGTACCCGGTGATCGGGGACCCGCCGGCGCCGCCCGCAGCGACAGTGAAGGTCACTTCCTCGGTGGTGCTCGCCGGCGTGGTGTTGGTGACTGTCGGCGCCGCCGGGACCGTGGTCGGGACGGACGTCGTGGAGATCGTCGTCCACTCGCCGCACGCGCCTCGGTCGTTGCAGGCGCGGACCTTCCGCGGAGCGATAGCGGTACCTCCGGGCAGGCCGGTGAGCGCATAGCTCGTGACGTTCCCGACGCTCCCGACGCCCTCGATCTCGTAGGAGGAGATGAGCACGCCGCTACCACCGGTCTTGACCGGCGCCGCCCAGGACAGGGTCGCTCGGGCGCTGCCGAAAGCAGTGGCTGCCCCGTCGATGGAGACGCTCGGCGACGTCGGCGCACCCGGTGGCGAGAAGGTCGACGCAGAGGCCGTTCCGGCAGGGCCGGTCCCGGCCTTGTTCCGTGCCCGCACGCTGAAGGTGTACGTCTCGCCGTCGACCGCCGAGTCGAAGGAATAGCTCGTCGTCGCGCCGTCGGGCTGGAGCACGACAGGAGAGCTGTTGTTGCTCGTGATGGTGAGCGTGTACCCCGCGACAGGGTCCCCGTTGGAAGCAGGGGCGGTCCACGTGACAGCGATCTTCTTGCTGTCGACGCGGCTCGCCATCACGGACGGCGCGCCAGGGGCGCCCGCCGGACGGATCGAGTCGGACCACGGACCCCACGAGCCGCCCTCGAGCGGTGTCGCCTTGTTGTGCGCGCGCACGCGCACCTGGTAGTCCGTCCCGTTCGTCAGCCCCGTGAACGTCACGGACGTGCCCGCAGTCGTCTGGGTCGAGCGGCCCGACGCCGGCAGCGGCGAGATCTCGACCGTGTACTGCGTGATGGGCGTACCGACGTTGGCGGGGGCCGCCCAGCTCGCGTTGACCAGCCCGTCACCGAACTCGAGGACGGGTGCTCCCGGGATCCCGGGGACCGCGTCGGGAACCGCCTTCACGCTCGCTGCGGACTCCTTAGACCAGCCCACAGCGTTCTGGGCAGCCACCGTGAACGTGTACTCCGTGCCGTTCGTCAACCCGGTGAGGGTGCACGTGGTCGTCGCGCACAGCGTCGTCTGGCCCCCGCCGGACCGGGTGAGCCGGTACCCGGTGATCGGTGCGCCGCGCGAGTCGGGCGCGTCCCACGAGAGGACGAGAGTCTGGTTCGAGATCTCCCCGACCCGGGGTGCGACCGGTGCGACCGGGACGTCACGGACGTTGACCGTCACCCGCCCCTCGACCACCCGCAGCGGGTCGCCCGTCACGTCACGCACGCGATAGCGGACGACCATCCGGCCGACGAAGCCCTCAGCAGGCTTGACGAGGACGGCCGCACCAGACACCGACGCGGTGCCGGCGCCCACCGTCTCGACCGTGGCCGACACGACCGTGAGAGCCTCGCCCGGGAACGGGTTGAGCACACCTGTGGCGAGGACGTCGACGCGGCTCTCCTTGCCGGCAGCGCCGTCGAGGACGAAGTCGGAGACGCTCGCGAGGACGCGCTGGCTCGCCACGACCTTGAAGTTGATCGTCACGTCGAGGGTGCCCGCACGCCCGTACCCGAGAGTCAGCTGTGCCGAGCCCGTCGTCCCGCGCGCCACGTCAGCAGACGCGCTGACGCTCAGCTCGGTGCCCGCGAGGTTGACGGCGAAACCCGGAGGCGGCGTGCTCGCCAGGCGGAACGTGTACGGCTGCGCCTCGTCGGCGCCCTCGGGGCCGGTCGTGAACGCCAAGAGGTCCACGGCGCTCGCGGCGTCTCCCTGCGGGATCTCGAGAGTGCTCGGGACGAACGTCGGCGGGTAGTCGTCCTCCGTGAACACGGTGATGGACAGGGTGAGCGTGGCGCGCCGGCCCGTCGTGTCGGTCCCAGAGATCCCGTCGGTCACCTCGAAGGTGATCGACGCGGGCCCCACGTAGTCGGGAGCCGACCGGAAGCGCAGCGTCGTGTCGTCCACGACGAGCGAGGTGCCGTCGGAGCGTGTCGCGCTCACCTTGTCCGGGCTGAAGATGAGCGCCGTCTTCGCGGTGCCCACCTGGACGAACTCCGCGATCGGGATGATGAGCTCCCCGCCCGACGCCACGCGCAGGGCACGCGCCTTCGGTCGCAGCACCGGCGGGAAGTCTCCGAGCGCCGGGACCGTGATGAACGCGTACGCGTGGACCCCGCCCGCGTCAGAGCTCGTGTTCGTCAGGAGGTACGGCACCGTCTGCGCCTCGTCCGAGAGGGTCACCAGCACCTTCCCGGACGGCAGCACGCTCGCGACCGACGAGTGGCTCCTCGGGATGGACACCGTGAGGTCGCTCAACGGTCCTGAGGGGTTCTCCGCAACCTCGAAGACGTCGACCTCGATGCTCGTCTTGTCGACGACCTCGATCGGGGCCACGCGGACGTCGCTCGCGACCGGAGGCAGGATCACGGCGTCGGCGACGACGCGCACCGTGAGCACGGCTGTCGCCTGCCCGCCGCGGTCGTTCGTCACGGTGTACGCGATCGTGATGGGGTCCGTCGGATCAGGCGGCGCCTCCACGACGATGCGTCGCCCCTCGGCGCGTGCGACCGCACCCTCCGGGACGATGAGGTCGGGCGACAGGTAGAGCTCACCACCCGACGGGTCGACGTCGTTGCGCAGCACCAGCACCTCGACGAGCTGCCCGGGCTGCAGGGTCACCTCGTCGTCGCGCGCGACGATCGGCAGCGGCTCGCTCGGCCGCGGGGCGATCCCCACACGGATCGTCGCGACAGCCCGCTGACCCACCCAGTCCTCGACCGCGTACGTGAACGTGTCCGTCCCGGTCTCTCCCGGGAACGCCTCGTACTCGATCCAGCTCGCGCCGACCGAGACGATGCGCCCCTTCGTCGGAGGGGTGTCCCCCTGCCCGAGGAGGATGACGCCGTCACCGTCGCTGTCGATCCCGACGAGCGGGACGTTGATGCGGACCGTCTCCCCCGCGAACGTCCGCGAGGTGATGTCTTTGGGGAGCGGGGGCGACTTCGTGGCTGCTGAGGATGCGTGGACGCTGACGGTGAGCCGCGCCGAACCCACGTTGAGCGCGGTATCCCGGACGCTGAAGGTCGCGCTCGCCGTGAGGGGGGTCGACGGCGCTTGGTAGCGGAGCTGGTCACCGGAGACGAAGAGGAGCCCCTGGCCGTCGCCGAGCGGCTCGGCAAGCTCTGGGACGAGCTCCATCGTGTCGCCGTCGGCGTCGTAGGCGTACTCGAGCGCGGGGATCGTCACGACCCCGCCGGTGCGGACGGACACCTCGATGTCCTGGACGACCGGGGCGTGCTGCTCGGCCGACGGCAGGACGGGCTGGACGAGGATCTCGCCCCGGGTCTCGGCGACCCCGTTCGACACGACGTAGCTGATCGTCTCGGGCGCCTCGAGCGCACGCAACGACGTGACGCGGATGAGCCGGTGCTCGAGGATCGCGATCTGCATCGCGGAGTCAGGAGACGACGACGCCGACGTCAGGACGAGCACACCGCCGTTCGGGTCGGTGTCGTTGGCCAGCGGGTCGACCGTCACCTCGCCGCCGACGGGCAGGAGCGCGACGTCACGGACGGCGATCGGCGGCAGCGGGGTGCCTGGCCACTCCAGGACGTCGATACGGGCGAGACCGATGGACTGCTGGGGCGGCGCCGTGACCGTGAAGCTCACGTAGTAGGTGCCCGTGTTGGCTGCCGAGAACGTGAAGGCACCGTCGTCGAGCTTCGGGACGATCGTCGTGCCGGCGACCTCGTCGACCGCAGCGAGCCGGGCGGGCTCGCGCGACGCGCTGCGGACAGAGGAGAGCACGTCGACCTCGACCGGCGCGTCGACGTACGTCACCGCATGGACAGGGTCGATGGTCGGCGGCAGGGAGCCTGCGGCGCGCACGTCGACGAACATCTCGCCGACGACGCTGCTCGTCCCGTCCGTCACGGTGAGCTGGACCGTCTGGCGGCCGAGCTGGTCGTCGGCGGCGACGAAGGTGACCATGCCGTCCTGCCGGGTCCGCACCGAGCCTGACCCGTCTGTGCTCGCGCCCGAGAGGACGAGGTCGTCGCCGTCAGGGTCGGTGAAGTTCGCGAGCGCGTCGTACTCGATGAGAGCGCCCTGCTCGACCTCGACGGCACCGGTGCGCACCTGGACGGGGTCTTCGTTGGACGAGGCGTCGTGCACCGTGAGCTCGACCGTCGCGGTCGAGGGCGGGTTCTGGCCGCGCCCGTCGGTGATCGTGTAGGTGAACGTGACGCTGCCGGTGGCCTCCGGCTGCACGAAGAGCTGGAGGTCGCGCCCGCCGTAGATCGACTCCAGGGAGCCGAACGTCTCCGGGATCTGGTCGAACGTGCTGACGGCGATGATGCCGCACTCACCGGCGGTGTCGTTGCCGAGGATCTGGAGGACCGACGTCCGTCCGGCGCGCACACCGATCACGTCGTCTGCTGCTCCGGGCACCGCGGACTGCTCTGTGCACTGGGTGAGGAGCTGCTGGGCCGTCTGGACGTCGTCGGACGTGTCCTGCTGGTCCTCCGGCTCTTCTTCCTGCTCGATGTCCTGCCAGTTGGGCTCTTGGACCTTGGGCAGGTCGGTCGGCAGCCAGAGGCGACCGTCGACGGTGTCGTTGAGCACGACGACCGAGCGGTTGACGCGGAAGACGAGGTTGCTCGTCGTCGTCATGGCTTCGAGGTCGACGACCGTCGGGTCGTTCGTGCCGCACGTCTCCACATAGTTGCTCGCCGTCGAGGCCCAGGCTGCGTAGTCGCAGCCGGCGACGCGGACCGGGCGCGCCGGGGCGCCGGCGCCGCCGGTCTCCCGCACGTCGACGTCTCCGCTGTCGAGGTCGATCTCGAGCAAGGAGGTCGTCGTCGCAACGAGGACGGAACCCGCTGCGGCGGACGTCTGCTGGAGCACCGGTCGTGCTCCGTGGTCGCTCACGTCCACGGACCAGGACTCGGAGTACACGGTCGTCCCCGAGATCATCACGAGCTCGTCGCCGACCGCGGCGACCTCGTCGGGACGGACCCCGGCCGCGTCGGCGAGCGTGCCGACCTCACTCGGCTCGTCACCGTCGGAGAGGTCGACCCGGTGCACCGAGCCGTCGGTGGGGTCGACCGCGAGGACGGCGCCGTCGCGCGTGACGGTCGCCATCGCGCCCTCGCCCAGCTCGAGCTCGCCGTCGACCGCGGGGTCGATCGTCGCGAGGGAGTCCGTGGTCCGGACCCACACGGAACCGTCCACGGCGACGACCGACACGACGCCGCCGGCCATGTCGACACGAGAGCCGAGGGGGACGTCCGCCTGCGTCGAGAGCGTCACCGACGCCGGGTCGACGACGGAGACCTTGCTCGGCTCGACGAGGAGGACGTCCTGGGCGTCCTGGAGGACGTCGAACATCGGGTCCGTGGCGATGAGCCCGCCGTTGAGCTCCTGGACGGTCCCGTTGTAGCGGCCGAGCTTGAGCCCTTGCGAGTTCGTGACCCAGACGGCTCCGTCGTTGAGCTCGATCTCGGCGATCTTCACGCCAGGGTTGATGATCGCGAGCACGGCGAGGACGGCCGGGACCGTGACGCCTGCGACGACGGTGGGGCTCGGACCGCGCCCGCTCCCTGCCCGCGAGGCGCGTGCCGTGCGCTGGAAGAGCTTCATTCGGTGCATCCTTCGACCGGTGTCGTGGTCGCGCGGCCGTCCGAACGGACGATCGAGACCTCGATACAGACGCTGTCTTGTCCTTGCGGGACGTCGACCGTGACGAGGGGGCTGTCGATGCGCTCGACCGGTGACGTGCTGCCC
Source organism: Sanguibacter antarcticus (assembly GCF_002564005.1). Lineage (NCBI taxonomy): Bacteria > Bacillati > Actinomycetota > Actinomycetes > Micrococcales > Sanguibacteraceae > Sanguibacter > Sanguibacter antarcticus. The sequence continues at coordinate 2,354,110 of NZ_PDJG01000001.1, forward strand.
GGGGCATCGATCCGCCAGAGGTACGCGTCGCCGTCCTGCGCGTCAGGGTTGGTCCACTCGAAGACGGCCGTGCCGTCCCCCTGGACGACCCCGACGAGGTTCGTGGGACCGGGCACGACCGAGCCGCCGACGAGCGTCGGTGCCTGGGTGGCGCCCTGGGTCTCCTGCGGGTTCGCGAGGGCGTCTCGTCCGACGGTCTCGTAGGCGACGAGCAGGAGCGCGACCACCACGACGACGACGCTGCCTGCTGCGACGATGCGGCGCCCGATCGAGACCGGTGCGGGGCTGTCGTCGAGAGAAGGGTCGGTGGAGCGTGCGTAGTGCCGGGTGCGCTGCGCGCCGGGCTCGTGCGAGAACTGCGCCGCACCGGGCGCCGGCGGGAACCCGGCCACGGAGGGGAGCCGTCCGTGGGCGGAGCCGGGCACCTGCGTGGAAGTCTCACCGGACGGTGCGCTCACGGTGCCGACGGAGACGCCGCCGGCAGGCGCGGGCCCGGCAGGCCCGTCCACCTGCTGTCCACCGGTCTGGGCTGCAGGCGCACCGGAGGTCCCCGGAGAGATGGTCGTGATCGGGCGCAGCCTCGTCGACTCGTCGTCGAGCGCGGCGGCGCGCGCTGCGTCGTCCGAGGAGGTGCCCCCGCCCGCGTACGGGGCGATGCTCGTGATGGGCCGCATCCGGGTGGCCTGGTCCGCTCCGGGAAGGCTCGAGTCGTCGACGCCACCGTCGAAGTCCGGGTCGGAGAAGGTCCCCGAGGAGCCGCTCGTGCCGTGGACGTCGGGCTGCCCGCCCGCGGGGGTCACCTCGGCGAGATCGATGCTCGTCACAGGCAGCTGCATGGACCGCTCGACCTGCTGGAGGGCGTGCGCGAGGGCGAGCGCGCTGCTGAACCGGCGCTCTGCGTCCTTCGCCATCGAGCGCGCGAGCACGGCCGCCAGCCCAGCGGGCACGTCCTGGCGCTGGATCGGTGGCAACGGGCTGCGCTCGATGCGTGAGAGCAGCTCGGCCGGGGTGTTGCTCCGACCGATGAGCTCGAAGGGCGAGCGGCCGGCCACGAGCGTGTAGAGCGTCGCCCCCAAGGAGTAGACGTCGCCGCGGGCGTCACCCACCGGGTGCTCAGCGAGCAGCTCGGGTGCTGACCACGGGATGGACATGCCGGTCGCAGCGGCCGACGAGCCGAGGGTGGACGCGATACCGAAGTCGGTGAGGGCCGGCCACCCGAAGTCGGTCGCCAGGATGTTCGCGGGCTTGATGTCTCGGTGGAGGATCCCGAGCCGGTGCGCCGCCTCCACGGCGGACGCGACCCGGATGCCCGTGCGGAGCACCTCGGCGACCGTGAAGCGCTCGGTCCGGTAGCGGGCGCCGAGGCTCGGGCGGGAGCAGTACTCCATGACGAGGAACGGTCGACCGTCCGCCGCGATGTCCGCCTGGTAGATCGTGACGATCGACGGGTGGTGAGAGAGCTGCGCCATGACGTTCGCCTCGCCGAAGAACGCCTCCCGCGCGTCCTGGTCGAGAGACCCGCCGAGCAGCACCTTGACCGCGACAGAACGCCGCGGGAGCTCCTGGCGATACTCGAACACGTCGGCGAAGCCACCCATGCCGAGGAGGCGGACGTACTCGTAGCCCGGGATCTTCGGGGGGATCGACGGTTGGCGGCGCGAGCTCATCCGTCACTCTCCAGCACGAAGGTCACGCCGTCACCGAGGTCGACGAGCGCGCCCGGGAGGAGGGGTGTCGGTTCTCCGGACCGCAGCCGCCGCGCAGGCTGCCCCGGGTCCGTCATGAGCATGCCGTTGGTCGAGTTGAGGTCGGTGACGAGCACGTCGTCCCCGTCTGCGCGGACCTGCGCGTGGGTGCGCGAGATGTCCTGGTTCGGGCTCGCGACCGTCACGAGGCGCGGGAGGTCGCGGGCAGCGACGCGTGAGACGACCGGCGCGCGCCCGATGAGCACGGCCCGGTCCAGCGGGACGACGAGGCCTGACGCCATGCGGATCTTGTGCACCTTCGGGACGGGAGGCACCGAGAACGGGCCGGGGACGAAGTCCTGCTGCCAGCCGGGCATCTGCTTGCGGATCTCGACGAGGCTCGAGCTGAGGACCGTGCTGGCTTCCGAGTCGTCGTCCTCCTCGTCGGGCTGTCGCGGGACGACCGGTACGGCGGCGGTCGGTGTCGAGATCGTCGTCGTGGGCGCGGAGATCGCCGGGGCAGGTGCCGTCTCTGGCGCGGGCGTCCTGGTCCGCGGGGCGACGGTCGTCTCTGCCGGCGCCGGCGCCGGGTACGGCTCGAGAGCCCTGCGCGGTACAGGACCGTTGCTCGGGATCGCGACGCCGGACGACCACTCGTCGGAGGACCCGGCACGGTGCGAGGGCCGAGGCGCCGGTCCGCGGTCGATGCCGTCGCGCGCTGTCGTCGTGGCGTTCCCGGTCGCGCCGGGCTCCGGCGGGGCCGCGAGCAGGGACGGTGCGGCTGCGGCCGAGCGCAGCGTGACCTCGACGCTCGACGCGCGGACGACCGCAGCCAGAGCAGGCATGCGGACCTGGCGACCGCGCGGCGCGAGGTCCGCCGGGACGGCGACCGTCAGGGCACCCGCGTCGGGGACGTTGATCTCGGCCCAGGTCGCCACGTGGGTCGCGGTGTACCCCGTGGTTCCTGACGCGTCGGCGACGAGCAGCCGGACGTTGCCGCGCAAGAACCCGCGTACGTGTCCCTCGACGACGGAGACGAGCGCGAACGGCGGCAGCCCGACGAGCCCGCCTCGAGCGAGGACGGTGAGGCCGTGCGTGAGGTCGGGGCTCTCCCGGAGCGCTTCCCAGACCTCGGCGACCTTCTCGTCCAGGACGGTTCCGGGCAGCAGCGCGACCGCACCGTCCGTGATGACGGCGAACCAGTCGCCCGCGACATAGGTGGGGACGATCATGCAGGCACCGTCCGAGGTCTCGGACGCGTGGCTCCGTGCGTCTGCTCGTCCCACTCGGCGAGCGGGTCCGTCGACGGCAGCTCGTCGTCGTCATAGCTGTGCGTGCGCTCGTCCGAGCTCAGGCCGTGCCAGATCGTCGCGACGTCGACGACGACAGCGGTCACGTTGTCGCGCCCGCCTGCCGCCACCGCGGCGTGCACGAGCGACTCGGCGGCCTCTTGCGGATCGCCGATCAAGGTGAGCCCGACATGGATCTTCTCATCGTCCAACTCATCGGTCAGTCCGTCAGAACATATGAGCAGTCTGTCGTGGGCACCTGCCGGGATCATCCAGTAGTCCGGCTCCGGCGTGGAGTCCGTCTCGAGCGCCCGCGTGACCACGTGACGGTCGACGTGGACCGACGCGTGCTCCTGGTCGATCTCGCCTGCGTCCATGAGCTCTTGCACGACAGAGTGGTCGACGCTCACCTGCTCGAGCTCGCCTCCGGAGACGCGGTAGACGCGGGAGTCCCCGATGTTGAACACGAGCCAGTACGCCGCGTCGTCGTACATCGCGATCGCGGCACCGGCGACGGTGGCGCCGCCGCTGCGCGTGCCGAGGGTCTCCCGCAGGCGCGCTGCGGCGCGAGAGAAGCACTCGTGGACGTCCTCGATCCCGACGAACGGCCGTCCCACGAGGAGGGAGAACTCGTCCACGACGATCCGGCTCGCGACGTCTCCGGCCTCGTGGCCTCCCATCCCGTCTGCGACGAGGAAGATCGGTGGGTAGGCCAGGAGCGCGTCCTCGTTGAGCGTGCGGACACGGCCGGTGTCGGTGGATGAGCCCCACATGGTGTGCATCTCTGGTGGCAGTCCCCTCAGCCGTGCTCATGAAAGTCGGGAACGAGGCTGAAGTCGCCGAACGTGACGACCGAGCCAGGTGCGACGCGGATGGACTGGCCTGCGGCGCAGAGGATCTGCTGGCCGTCCGGAAGAGTGACGAGCGTGCCGTTCGTCGAGTCGCGGTCCGTGACGAACAGCCCCGTGGCGTCCATGCCGACGAGCAGGTGCGTCTTCGAGACCGAGCGTGCCGGGTCGGCCAGCGCCACGAGGTCGGTCACGACCTCGCCGGGGTCGGGCTGCGGGTTGCGCCCGACGAGCGTCATGCCGCGCAGGAGCACGCTGTGCCCGTCGGAGAACCGCAGCACGACAGGAGATGTGCTCGACGGGTTCACGGTGCACCTCTTCCTGGTCACGGCATGCTGCTCGGCAGTGCTCGGCGATGCTCGGCAGCGTGCGGTGGTGTGCGGTGGTGGGGTGTGGCTGGTGGTCTGGGGCGGGGCCGTCGTCCGCGTGCAGCCTTCGACGAGGGCTCACGAGCGCGTGGCGGTGCGCGCGACGATCACGCGAAGGATACCCCGTCTGCGGGTGGTCCTGGCGCTCTCTGACGACTTCGTGCTGAGTCTGTGATGCAGCGGCGCCGACGAGCCTACGCGGGGATCCGGACGACGAACGTGCACCCGGGAGCATGGTTCGCGACGACGACCGTGCCGCGGTGCGCCTCGACCAGTCCCTTGACGATCGCGAGCCCCAGCCCCGCACCGGTGTCGGCGCCAGGAGTCCGTGCGTGGCTGCCGCGCCACGCGACGTCGAAGACCCGGTTGAGGTCCGCGGCCGGGATCCCTCCGCACGCGTCGCTGACGCTCAGCTCGACCATGTCGTGGTCGGCGCGCGCGTCGATCTGGACCGACCCGTCGGAGGGCGTGTGCCGGATGGCGTTCATCACGAGGTTGGCCACGACCCGCGCCAGCGCGTTGGGGTCGGCCCGCACGAGGACGCCCGGGTCGACGGCTCCCCCGACGTGCACCCGTCGTGCCCGGGCGACCGGGTCGGCTCCCGCGAGGGTCTCGCTCACGAGGTCGCCCAACGAGAACGTCTCGACCGACAGCTGGAGCGCACCGGCATGGATGCGCGAGAGCTCGAAGAGGTCGTCGACCATCCGGACCATCCTGTCGACCTCGGTGCGCATCTGGGACCAGTACCGCATCGGTTCTTCGGCCATGCCGTCCTCGAGGGCCTCCGACATGGCCCGGATCCCGGCGAGCGGGGTGCGCAGGTCGTGGGAGACCCACGCGACCAGCTCGCGGCGCGACTCCTCGAGCCGGCGCTCACGGTCGGCGGCCTCCCGCAGCCGGTCGCTGCTGCGCGTCAGCTCGCGCGAGATCTCGTCGAACTCGTGGGGACCGATCTCGGCACCGACGAAGGGACCGCCCTCACCGAACTTCGTCGCGGAGTCGCGCAACGACCGTGCAGAGTGCACCACGCGGTCCCCGACCCACAGGGCGAAGCTCACCGACACGAGCCCGGACACGATGCACACGACGATGACGACGCTCATGTCGTGACCCGACAAGAACATCGCCTGCGCGGTCCCGACCACCCCCGCGACGATCCCACCGACCGCGACGAGAGCCGACAACGAGGCGGTCCAGCGGACGGAGCGGCGACGCAGCAGCCAGGCCAGCGAGACTCCGCCGAGCCCCACCGCGAAGGACCAGCCAGCAGCGATGGCGATGACGATGAGCGTGTCGCGGTTCATGCGGTCTCCCACCGGTAGCCGACGCCCCAGACGGTGACGAGGCGTTCCGGGTGGGTCGGGTCGGTCTCGACCTTCTCCCGCAGACGGCGCACGTGCACCGTCACGGTCGACTGGTCGCCGAACGACCATCCCCACACGTCCCGCAAGAGCTGGTCGCGCGACCACACGACGCCGGGGTTGGCGACGAAGAACCGCAAGAGGTCGAACTCTCGCGCCGTGAGGGCCACCCGCTCGCCCGCCCGGGTGGCGATGCGCTTCGCCGCGTCGATGACGAGGTCGCCGTGGCTGATCACCGCAGGGCCAGGAGCCTCGGCCCGCTGGCCTGCACGGCGCAGGACGGAGTCGACCCGCAGCACCAGCTCGCGAGGGCTGAACGGCTTGGTGAGGTAGTCGTCCGCTCCGAGCTGCAGGCCGACGACCCGGTCGGTCTCGGACCCGAGCGCCGTGAGCATGACGATCGGGACCTCGCCCGTCTCGCGCAGGCGGCGGCAGACCTCGAGGCCGTCGATGCCCGGCAGCATGAGGTCGAGGACCACGAGGTCCGCAGGCCTGCGGCGCATCGCTGCGAGCGCGCTCTCGCCGTCGCCCACGTCGACCACCTGGTGGCCTCCCGAGCGGAGGTAGGACACGACGACCTCCCGCACGGTACGGTCGTCGTCGACCACGAGCACGTCTGCCATCGTCAGTCCTTCTCTCTGTGCCGGCGGACGGCCGCGCCGACGGCGGCGACCGCCAGGACGAGCCCTGCGAACACCAGCCAACCGGTCCCGTAGGGGCGGTCGAGGAGGGTGGGGTTGTCTGATCGTGCACCGAACCGTCCGAGCACGGGCACGGCGACGAGCGTCATCGTCCCCAGCACGACAGCCGCGGACGCTGCGGGGGCTCGTGCCCATCGTGGCAGGAGGGTGGCGACGAGGGCGCCGAGCGCGATGACGAGCGGCGCGATGATCGCGTCGTGCACGACGACGCCGCCGAGGAGCCACGTGGAGGCGGCGACGAGGTTCGTCAGCCCGCCCTCGACGAGGTGCACGGCTCCGACCGCTCCGATCACGAGCCCGGCGGCGAGGATGAGCACGCGGAGGAGCCTCATACCTCGACCTCGAGCCGGGAGACCCATTTGGTCTGGAGCACCCCAGGACGGTTCGGCGCGATGATCCGGCACGGGTAGCCGTGGTCGAGGCTGAGCGGTTCTCCGCCGAGCTGCAGCGCGAGGAGGGTGTCGTCGGCGGCGACGAAGTTGGCGGGCAGCCGGGTCTCGCGGAAGGCGCCGCGCTCTTGGAGCGAGGAGACGATCACGGCGGCTCCGTCGGGGGCGTCGACCCGGGCGACGATGTCTCTGACCCGGACTCCGGTCCACTCGCCGGTCGCGCTCCATCCTTCGACGCAGGCGATCGGGAGCACCGCGCTGTGCTGCACCATGCCTGCCAGATCCTCGCGCGTGAGCTGCACCTCGCGATCGCCGTGGACGACCGTGAGCCGGTAGTCGTCGGCGACCGCTGTCTCGGTGACCTGTGCGGCGGCTGCGGTCCGGTTGATGGGGATCCCGCCGGGGCCGTCGCCGGAGCGGACGCCGAAGACGGAGACCTGGCGGAGGAACGGCACGGTGGATCCGGCCGTGCCGAGCACGACGAGCGCGGCGGCAACCCAGGTGGTGCGCAGGAGCCCGCGTCGGCTGAGGCCGCCGGTGGTCTCGTCGACCTCCTCTGGAGCGGCTGCCCGACCGGCCGTGGCCTCAGCCAACGTGTCGTCCGCGGCCTCGACCGGGGTGTCGTGCGGGCTCTCGGCCGGTGCGTCGTCCGGGCCGTCGTCCGAGTCGTCGTCGACGTCGCTGCCGAGCGCGCGCCTGATGACCGGCAGCTTCACGGCGACGTGCACGAGGATGGCTCCGATGGCGATCCACCCGACGGCGTAGTGGGTGGACCGGAAACCGAAGGACCACGGGTACCACTGGGCCGAGTTCGCCAGGCCGGTGACGAGCTGGAAGATCGCGGCGGCGACGAGCACGCCGATGGACGCCCGCTCGAGCGCGTTGAGCACGAGCTCTGTGCGTGGCTTCGTCCACGGTGGCGGGGCGAAGAGCTTCGGGAAGACGGACCACAGCTTGACCAGCAGGAGAGGGACCGCTGCCGTGCCGCTGATGACGTGCAGGCCTTGCGACACCTGGTAGGCCCAGGAGGGCCGCGTCGGCAGCGTGAACCACGGCACGGCCTCCTGGGAGACGTGGCTGTAGAGCCCGGTGACAAAGGCGACCACGAAGCAGATGCCGAGCCACAACCCCACCCGCGAGGCGACAGCAGGGCCTCGGAGCCGGGACGAGAAGTCCTCCTCCTTCGGCAGTCTCAGGCGAGGCATGCCGGTTCCTCAGGTCCGCGGCTCAGGAGGGCGACCCAGCGGCCGTCGTGGTCGTGGACCGCGTCGACCTCGAGCCCCGCGGACGCCGCGACGGACGCGAGCGCATCGACGCCGAGCACGGCCCACGGGAACGGTCGGGACTGCCTGTCACCGGTGCGCAGCCGGACCGTGTGGACCTGCAGCCCGGTCCCGGGCGGGGCGAGGTCGACGACGATGCGGCCGCCGACGGCGATGAGGCCGCGCACGCGTCGGAGGAGCCGCAGCGGGTCGCCGCCGACCCCGACGTTGCCGTCGGCGAGCAGAGCGGTCGACCACCGGCCTTCTCCTGGCAGCGGGCCGAACATGTCGGCCTGCAGCGCCCGGACACCGCGCGCGCGGGTCTGTTCCACGGCCTCGGGGACGAGGTCGACCCCGAGCACGACGACCCCGCGCCCGACGAGGTGCTCGGCCATCCGGCCGGGACCGCAACCGAGGTCGATCGTCGCGCCGGTGCAGTGGGCCAGGACCGCACGGTCGCTCGCGTCGGCCGTGCTCACCCAGCGGTGGACCGGCATGATCTGCGGCTCGGGGGCCATCCCGACGATGGTGCACGCCTCGCCTCTCAGCGCGTCGGTGAACACGCTCGCGAAGCCGACTCCGACGCTCATGTCGCACTCCCTGCGCGCACGTCGTGGCCCGCGAGCCAGCTCCGTGCGAACCTCGTCGCGGGGGCCAGCGCTGCGACGTGCACGGCGTCGGCGACGACGTCGACGTCGCGCATGGTCGGAGCCTCGACGACGCCGGCGTCCTGAGAGTGCAGGAGGTCCCAGGTCGCTCGCCCGGTGCCGGGCGTGGACATCGGGACCTGCTCGAGCCCGTCGACCAGCCCGGGCGCGGCCGTCGCGAGGACCCACCAGCCACCGTCCTCGGCGAGACCGAGGACGGGGACGCCTCCACCGACGACGTCGGAGACGTGGCTGAGCACGTCCGGGCTGACGTGGGGCGTGTCCATGCCGACCTGGACGACAGGTGCTCCGGCGACGGCGTGGACGTCGCGGTGCGCGTTGGCGATCCGCTCGGCGAGGCCGTCGCCGCGCTGGTGGTGCACGGTCCAGCGGTCCAGCCGTGCCAGGAGCTCGTCGTCCTGGACCGCCTGCAGGTCACCTGCGAGAGCGAGGTGGCAGCGACCGATCCCGAACGCCTGCTCGCACGCGTCGAGCGTGTCGAGCAGCGCGGCGGCGGCCAGCCGCGCAGCGAAGTCCGGCCCGACGGTCGACGCGAGCCGCGTCTTGACCTGTCCTGGGACGGGTGCCTTCGCCATGATCATGACGACCGGGGCGCTCATCGGAGCACGCGCGCAAAGTCACGTGCGGTCCGCACCGAGCCGACGAGCGACCCCGACACCTTCGACCGTGTTCCTGTCGCCCGAGGGTGATAGCTGATGTCTGTCTCGGCGAGCACCCAGCCTGCCCGGTGCGCCGCGACGAGCAGCTCGACGGGGTAGCCGAACCGTCGGTCCTGCACGCCGAGGGCGAGCAGGTCCTCTCGTCGGCACACCCGGACCGGCGCGATGTCGCGCACCGGGAGCGCGGTCCGCCGGCGCAGCCACCACACGACGGCCGCGTTACCGGCCCGCGCGTGCCACGGCCACACCCCGGCCCGGACGGGACGACGACGACCGAGCGCCATCGTCGCCTCACCGGCGACGACGCTCGCCAGCATGGGCTCGAGCTCACGGGGATCCATCGACCCGTCGCCGTCGAGCACCGCGACGTACTCGGCGGTCGAGGCCAGCACCCCGGCATGGACGGCAGCCCCGTACCCAGGGACGGACTCGGAGACGACCCGGGCCCCGCAGCGCACAGCGACCTCCGCGGTCCCGTCGACAGAACCGTTGTCCACGACGATGACGCCGAAGCCTGCGGGCACGAGAGCGAGGAGCGCGGGGAGCGCGGCCGCCTCGTCCTTGCACGGGAGGATGAGATCACATTGCACTGGCATGCTGACCACGCTAGGCGACGCGGTCTGCCTGCGCTGGTCAGAACGCATTACGGAAGTCTGACGAGTACGGCGATCCTCCGATCAGCGCAGGATCGGATCCGTAACCTCGACCCATGACATCTCCGCGTGCCACCCGTCCCCACGTCACGGCACCCTGGTGGGGCCTGGGAGCCGCGGTGGTGCTCATGGTCTGCGCGATGGCCATACCGGCCGCGTTCGGCTGGCAGGTCCGTGCAGACTCCTTCCCTCCCCTGCACGCCAAGTGGTTGCCGCGGGTCGGCCCCGGCACGCTCCCGGCGCTGGCCCTCGCGGTCGTCGGCGGGACGTGGGCGCTCAGCGCGGCCCAGAACCTGCCGTGGCGCAGGCTCCTCGCCCTCACGTGGGTGTTCGGCGCAGCCTGGATGTTCTCGCTCGCGCTCGTCGACGGGGTCTCCGGGATCGACGGCATCCTCGGGTCGCCTTACGAGTACCTCAGGACCGCACGCGCCACGACCGACATCAGCGCGACGCTGCACGAGTACATCAGCCGGATCCCCTCCGACTCGTCGGCCCCCTGGCCGGTGCACGTCGCGGGGCATCCTCCGGGCGCGCTCATGTTCTTCGTCCTGCTCGTGCGGCTCGGGCTGGGCTCAGACCTCGTGGCCGGGATCGTCGTCGTGCTCCTGGCTGCGACGACCCCGGTCGCCGTCCTCGTGGCCGCGCGCGCCCTCGGGGTCGAGCTGCAGGGCCGACGCGCGCTGCCGTTCGTCGTGCTGGCTCCGGCCGCCATCTGGCAGGCGGTGTCCGCTGACGCGATGTTCGCCGCCGTGGCGGCCTGGGGTCTCGCGACGCTCGCGCTCGGCGCCGCCCGGCGCAGCGTCGGCTGGTCGCTGCTCGCGGGCGTGATCCTCGGCTACACCGTCACGCTCTCCTACGGGCTCCCGCTGCTGGCGTTCCTCGCGGTCGCCGTCCTGCTCGCTGCACGGGCATGGTTCCCGCTCGGGTTCGCGGTCGTCGGCGCGCTGGCCGTGGTGCTCACCTTCGCGGCGCTCGGGTTCCCCTGGTGGGAGGCGCTGCCGGTGCTGCACGAGCGGTACTGGGACGGTCTGGCCAGCCTGCGGCCGGCCAGCTACTGGCTGTGGGGAAACCTCGCTGCCCTGGCGTTCTGCGCCGGACCGCTCCTCGGCGCCGCGCTCGCGTCGGCCGGGCCGCACCTCGTGGCCGCGGTGCGTCGGCCGAGCCAGCACGTGGTCGGCGTGCTCGTCGTGGCAGCGGTGCTCACGGTCGTGGCCGCCGACGTCTCCCTCATGAGCAAGGCCGAGGTGGAGCGGATCTGGCTCCCGTTCGTCCCGTGGCTGCTGCTCTCCACCGTCTTCCTGCCCGAGCGCTGGCGGCGGCCCGGGCTGGTGCTGCAGATCGGGATGACGCTCGCTCTGCAGCACCTGCTCTGGACCGACTGGTGAGCCCTACGGCCGCAACGGCTCGGTGGCGAAGCGGACCAGGCCCTCGGTGGGGCCTACCTGCGCGGTGAACCCCAGCTCCGTGCGGGCCCGCTCGGGGGACGCCACGACGTGCCGGACGTCGCCCGGGCGATAGCGCCCGGAGACGATCGGCTCGAGGTCTGAGCCCGCGCCCCGGGCGACCGCCCGGGCCACGTCGAGGATCGAGACAGGCTGACCCGAGCAGACGTTGTACACGGCCCGGTGGTCGACCGGAGCGACGGCGACCGCCTCGACCGCGAGCGCGTTGGCGCGGGCGATGTCGTCGACGTGCACGAAGTCGCGCATCTGGGCGCCGTCCTCGAACACCTCTGGCGCCCGTCCGTCCTCGACCGCGGAGCGGAACAGCGCGGCCACGCCGGAGTACGGGGTGTTCGGGGGCATGCCCGGCCCGTACACGTTGTGGTAGCGCAGGGCGACCGCGCTGCCGGGAGCCTGCCGGGCCCACGCGGACGTGTAGTGCTCCTGGGCGAGCTTGCTCGCTGCGTAGCTGCTGCGGGGGTCGAGCCGTGCGTCCTCGTCGACGGTCTCCCAGCCCAGGGTCAGGTCGCACCGCGGGCAGCGGTTGTCGAACTCGCGGCGGTCGAGCGCCTCGATGGATCGTGGGGCGGGCTCCACCTGTCCGTGCTCCGGGCAGGAGTAGCGCCCTTCGCCGTAGACCACCATGGAGGACGCGAACACGATCCGGTGCGCTCCGACCTCGTGCATCGCGGCGAGCAGCGCTGCCGTGCCCAGGTCGTTGTGCCCGGCGTAGAGGGGCATGTCGGCGACCGCGACGCCGGACCCGACCATCGCTGCCTGGTGGCAGACGACGTCGATGCCTCGGAGCATCGAGGACCACTCGTCGGCCCGGCGCACGTCGAGCTGGGCGATCCCGTCCGGTGGTGTGCCGCCGGCGGGGTGCGCCTGCGGGATGTACGCGTCGACGCCGACGACCTCGTGCCCTCGTGCTGCGAGCTCGCGTCCGACCGCGGTGCCGATGAAGCCGGCCGCGCCGGTGAGCAGGACCTTCACGGCAGCGTGAACGGCAGGGTCACGGCGTCGAGCCATGACGCGCACGCGCAGTCGGTGGGTTCGTCGGTCCGTTCGTCGAGCGCGCCGATCGCGCGCCGCAGGACGTCGCGCACGCGGTCGGTGTTGCGGGCGAACTCGGCGAAGACGGTGGCCTGGTCGACGGAGTCGTGGTTGTCGACGCCCGCGTCCATGTCTGTCACCAGGGCGAGCGCCGCGTAGCAGACGCCCAGCTCGCGGGCCAGGACGGCCTCGGGGTGCCCGGTCATGTTCACGAGCGACCAGCCGGCGGCGGCGTAGCTTCGGGACTCGGCCCGGGTGGAGAAGCGGGGTCCTTCGATGACGACCATCGTCCCGCCGTCCGTGGCGCTGGGCTCGACGGTGAGCAGCGCGCGCCGCAGGGTCGGGCAGTACGGGTCGGCGAACGGCGCGTGGACGGCGCCGGAGTCCATGAAGGTCTGCGTCCGGGACGTGGTGCGGTCGACCAGCTGGTCGGGGACGACCATGTCACCCGGGGCGACGTCGGCGGTGAGCCCGCCGACCGCGCACGGTGCCAGGATCTGGCGGACGCCCAAGGACCGCAGCGCCCAGATGTTCGCCCGGTAGCCGATCTTGTGCGGAGGCAGCTCGTGGTGGGGGCCGTGGCGGGGGAGGAACGCGACCGGGCGGCCGTCGACCTGACCGACCGTGATCGGGCCGGACGGTGGGCCGTAGGGCGTGGCGACGTCGATCTGGTCGGCGTCGTCGATGAACGAGTACAGACCGGAGCCACCGATCACGGCGAGCCGAGGGACCTGGGTGTGTGTCATGCCAGAAGTCTCTCAGCGCGTCGGCGGTGCGGGCACGTCGTCGAGTCCCTGCGTCGGAGCCGAAAGACTCCCGTAAGGACCCGTGATCGGTGCCCGGGCACGCCTCACGGACCCTGTGGTGACAGGCGTCACTGTCTCTGGCCGCTCCCAGAGGCCTCTGCTAGGTCTGAGGTCCTGCCGATGTCGTCCGACGAATTACTACCGTGAGATTCCAGGACAACCGGAGGATCTCGTGGAGACACAGACCACACAGCGCCAGACCGCGGACCTTCCGTCGGGACGCGCTCGCGCACTCAGAGAGATCGTCGTCGTCGGCGCAGGGATGGTGGCTCACCGGTTCGTCGAGGCACTGTGCGAGCGGGACCCCGAAGGCGACTGGCACGTCACGGTCCTCGGCGACGAAGGCCGGCTCCCCTACGACCGCGTCGCGCTGACGAGCTTCTTCAGCGGGGTCTCCCCCACCGACCTCACGCTCGGCGGCGCCGACGGCGGTCCGACGCTCGCGTCGGACCCGCGCGTCACCGTCCTGCCGGACGCCCGCGCGACGGCCGTCCACCGCGGCTCGCGCACCGTCACGAGCGCGCACGGCGTCCACCCGTACGACAGCCTCGTCCTCGCGACCGGCTCGACGGCTGCCGTCCCGCCGTTCGAGGGCACCGACCTCCCGGGTGTGTTCGTGTACCGCACGCTCGACGACGTCGCGGCGCTGCAGGCCTGGGTGAGCGCCCGGACCGAGCACCTCGCCCGGACCGGCGACGACCGCCCCCTGCGCGGCGCCGTCGTCGGCGGCGGTCTCCTCGGGCTCGAGGCCGCTGGCGCCCTCCGCGCGCTCGGCGCGCAGAGCACTGTCGTGGAGTTCGCCGACCGGCTCATGGCCCTCCAGGTCGACGCGGGCGGCGGCGAGTCCCTCCGGCGCCTCATCACCGGGCTCGGCATCGACGTCCGCACGAGCACCGCCACGAGCGCGCTGCTCACGGACGAGCCGGTCTTCGCAGACCCGACGCTCACGCGCGGCGCGCCGGTCTCTCGGATGCGGTTCGCCTCGGGCGACGAGATCGACGTCGACGTCGTGGTCCTCGCGACCGGCATCCGCCCGCGCGACGAGCTCGCGTGGGCTGCCGGCCTCGAACGCGGCCCGCGCGGCGGCGTGGTCGTCGACAGCACGTGCCGTACAGCCGACCCGGACGTCTGGGCGATCGGCGAGGTCGCCTGCATCGAGGGCGGCTGCGTCGGCCTCGTCGCCCCCGGCAACACGATGGCGGAGATCGTGGCCGACCAGCTCCTCGGCGGCGACTCGCAGTACGCGGGCACGGACCTCTCGACGAAGCTCAAGCTCCTCGGGGTGGACGTCGCGAGCTTCGGCGACGCGTTCGCGACGACGCCCGGCGCCCTCGAGGTCGTCTACGCCGACCCGATCGGCGGCACGTACAAGAAGCTCGTCATGTCCGACGACGCGAAGGTCCTCCTCGGTGGCGTCCTCGTCGGCGACGCGTCGGCGTACGCGTCGCTGCGCCCCATGGTGGGTCGCGAGCTCGGCGCGGACCCGGCCGCCTACCTCGTCCCGGAGGGCGCAGGTGGCGGTGTCCCGAGCACCGACCTCCCCGACGACGTCGTCGTCTGCTCGTGCAACAACGTCACGGCCGGGACCGTGCGCCAGTCCGTCAAGGACGGTGCGGCGAGCATGGGCGAGGTGAAGGCGTGCACCAAGGCCGGTGCGACGTGCGGCTCGTGCATCCCGCTCGTGTCGAAGATCGTCGACGTCGAGCTGCGCCGCTCGGGAGTCGTCGTGTCGAAGGCCCTGTGCGAGCACTTCGGGATGAGCCGCTCGCAGCTCTTCGACGCCGTGCGCGTCACGGGGCTGCGAACTTTCTCCGAGATCATCGCCCGCCACGGCTCGACCGTCCCGCTCTCGGCGGACGACACGTCGCGCGGCTGCATCATCTGCAAGCCGGTCGTCGCGTCGATCCTCTCCTCGCTCGACCTCGGGCACGTCCTCGACGAGGACCAGGGGCACCTGCAGGACACGAACGACCACCTCATGGCGAACATGCAGAAAGACGGCTCGTACTCGGTCATCCCGCGCGTGCCCGGCGGCGAGATCACGCCGGAGAAGCTCCTGACGATCGCCGAGGTCGCCCGCGACTACGGCCTCTACACGCGCATCACGGGCGGCCAGCGGATCGCGATGTTCGGAGCGCGCATCGAACAGCTCCCGGACATCTGGCGGCGGCTCGTCGACGCAGGTTTCGAGTCGGGGCAGGCGTACGGGAAGTCGCTGCGCACCGTGAAGTCGTGCGTCGGGTCGACGTGGTGCCGGTTCGGGGTCCAGGACTCGGCCGCCCTCGCCATCAAGCTCGAGATGCGCTACCGCGGCGTGCGCTCGCCCCACAAGTTCAAGGTCGGCGTCTCGGGCTGCGCCCGCGAGTGCGCCGAGGCTCGCGGCAAGGACATCGGCGTCATCGCGACGCTCAAGGGCTGGAACCTCTATGTCGGGGGCAACGGTGGCTTCACGCCCCGCCACGCGGACCTCCTGGCCGAGGACCTCAGCGAGGCCGAGCTGTACCAGGCGATCGACCGCTTCCTCATGTACTACATCCGGACCGCGGAGCGCCTCCAGCGCACGGCCGCCTGGGTACAAGAGGTCGACGGCGGCCTCGACGGCGTCAAGCAGGTCATCTTCGAGGACTCGCTCGGCATCTGCTCCGACCTCGATGCGGCCATGTCCACGCACGTCGAGCGGTACGAGGACGAGTGGGCGTCGACGCTGGAGGACCCCGAGAAGCTCTCCCGGTTCGCGTCGTTCGTCAACGCGCCCAAGGAAGCCGACCCCGACCTGGCCTACATCCCTGTCCGTGGGCAGGTCCGCCCAGCGGCCGCCGACGAGCGCACGTCCGAGACCATCGCACGCACACCGCTAGGAGCACGGCCATGACCGCTGTCTGCACGCTCGCCGACCTGCCGCTCGAGCGCGGGGTCCCCGCCCTCGTCGACGGCATCCAGGTCGCTCTCTTCCGCCTGTCGCCGACAGAGGTCGTGGCTGTCCAGCACCGCGACCCCTACACCGGGTCGAACGTGCTCGCTCGCGGGCTCATCGGTTCCCGCGCAGCCGGAGGCACCGGACCGCAGGTGACGCTCTCGTCGCCTCTCCACAAGCAGGTGTGGGACGTGCGCACGGGCGAGTGCCTCGACGCCGGGGGCAAAGACCTGCTCGACCTGGCGACCTGGCCGGTCGAGGTCCGTGACGACGGGGTGCACGTCATGCCTCGGACGGCGACGGCATCCCTCACGGCATAGCGGTCGGCCGCACGGCCTCGACCTGCGCCCGGCGCGCAGAGCGCACGAGCGCGCACGTGACGACGAGCGGCCACAGCGCCTGGGCGCCTGCCACGAGCCGCTCGGTGAGCCCTGTCGCACGGCCGTCGGACGTGACCTGCCACAGCTCGAGCAGGAACGCCGCCAGCAGGGCGAGCAGCACGACGCTCGCCCCGGTGGCGACCGCGGGGCGCAGCACCCCTGTCGTCCCGCGGCGGCGCGACCATGCCGGCCAGAGCGCCAGCGCCCCGAAGCCGAGGGTGGCTGCTGCAGCGTGCGCGCCGGGGGCCACGTCGGACGGGAAGGCCGCGACGGCCAGCGTCGCCGCACCTCCGAGCGCGTGCACGATGCGCGCCGGCCGGGGGACGGGCCGCAGGCCGGCGGCCGTCACGAGGTGCGCGACCCCGGTGAGCGCGAGCCCGGCACCCATGATCCACGGCGCCGTCGACGCCTGGGTGGCGAGGTCGCTGATCGTCGAGCGCACCGGGTCGAACGACGCCTGCTGCGACTGCGCGAGAGTCCACCCGCCGATCATCGCGACAGGGGCGACGACGGCAGAGACCACCGCCCACCACGGGACGTCGCCGGGCGGCTGCTCGACGACGTCCGGACGGGGCCGGGGCATGCCGGGGGCAGGACTGCGCTGGGCGGGACTGCTGTGGGCGGGATCGCTAGACTGCGGCACGCCGTGATCGTGGCACGCCTGGCGCACCGCGGCGAGCGGACTGCACGCATACGCCCCGGGCACGACCCGACTTAGGCTAGTTTGCTAACATACTGACGGTCACCGGGCCGACGGCGTACCGGGACGAGAGGGGCACCTGTGACGATCTCTCAGCCCCACGGCTCCGGAGTGGGGCGACCTGTCCCGCTCGCCTCTTTGACCTCCGAGGTCGAGCACGCGCTCGCTGCTGTCGGCCGCGGCCGCGGCGGATACATCTGGACAGCACCTCCCGGAGCAGGCAAGAGCACGCTCCTCGACCTCGTCCGCGAGAGCGCCGCAGCACGCGGCCCGTCGCACGCCCTCGTCCACCTCCAGCCCAGCACCGACGGGGCAGGCGCCGTCACCGAGCACCTCGTCGCCCAGCTCGTCCGGACCTGCGCCGTGCCCGTTCCCACCCATCTCGCCGCCGCACTCTCCCGACCGTCCACCGGCGAGCGCCCGGACGCCGCGTGCTCCGCCCTCGTCGAGTACGCCCACGCAGCGCTCCCCGACACGACGGTCGTGCTCCTCGTCGACGACCTCGACCTCCTCGACCCGGCGAGCCGGAGCCTGCTGCTCTACCTCGTCACCCACCACCAGATGTCCGTCGTCCTCCTGGCCACCGCCACCCACGCCCGGTGGGCCGTCCACCTGCCCTACCCGCTGAGCCTGCGCAAGATCCCGCCCCTGACCCCGGACGAGGTGCTGCACCTCCTCGGCGCACAGGAGCACCTCACCACCGCGCCACGCGTCGCCGCCACCCTCGCGCGGACGCTCTCGGGCAACA
The DNA here is from genome assembly GCF_002564005.1 of Sanguibacter antarcticus. Taxonomy (NCBI): domain Bacteria; kingdom Bacillati; phylum Actinomycetota; class Actinomycetes; order Micrococcales; family Sanguibacteraceae; genus Sanguibacter; species Sanguibacter antarcticus. The sequence goes on from NZ_PDJG01000001.1 coordinate 2,372,036, forward strand.
CGGCGTGCATCCTCCAGACGGCGCTCGAGCTGTCGCCGGCCCAGCTCGCCGGCACGTCCCTCCTGCCCAACCCGCTCCCCCCGGTCCCCGCCCTGGAGTCCGTGCACGGCCCCACCCTCGACCTCCTCGACGCCGATGCCCGACGCACCCTGCTCGTCGCGACGGTCTCGGTCGTCGACCGGACCGATCTGCTCCTCGCCGCGTCCGGCTGCTCTCTCGACACCGTCCTCGACGGACCGGTCGCCGAGCTGCTCCACCTCGCAGGGGGGCGCTTCACGGTGGCCGACCCTGCGGTCCGCGCGGCCGTCCACGGTCGCGCGAGCGTCGCCGAGCGGACGTCCGCGCACCTCGCTCTCGCCGCAGCCCACCAGGAGGCCGGGCTCGACGACACCGCGACGTGGCACACCGCGCTCGGCTCCCTCGCCGGCGACCCGGACCTGGCCCCGGCGCTCGTCGACATCGCTGAACGGCTGCTCGCGTCCGGTGACGTGGTGCACGCCCACGAGGTCGCCCGCGAGGCGGCGAGCCAGTCCACCGGGGCGTCCGCGACGCGGGCCCACCTCGTCGCTGGCATCGCGGCGCTCCGCTCAGGCCACGTGGTCGACGCGGACGGATGGCTCCAGCAGGTCGTGCGTTCCACCGACCCCGAGCTGACGAGCCAGGCACTCGCCCCGTACGTCACAGCTGTCACCCTCCACACGGGCCGGGTCCCGGACGACGACGTCGTGCAGCACGTCGGCTCGCCGCTGTGGAGCGGCACCGTCGCGCACCGGTGTGCACTCATCGAGGCGCTCAGCACGACGGCGCGGCTCCACGCCGAGCGCGGACACCTCGACACCGCCGCCGAGTACCTCCACGCGACCCACGAGGCGCTCGCCGCGCTCGAGCAGGACGAGCCGAGCCCGCCGGTCACGTGCTCGACCCCGGTGGACGCGGGTGCCGCGGGTGCCGCCGACGAGCCCGCTCGCCGTGCAGCGGCCGCGCACCTCACGGAGCTCGTCCGGCTCGACACCGGCTGGTGCACGCTCTTCGGGGTCGGCCCCGTGGTGGCGTTCACGGACCATGGCACCGGAGCAGAGCAGCCGACCACGCTGCCCGCCGACCCCCTGCTCCTCGGGCACCACACCTCCGCGCCGCTCTCCCCCGAGACGCACCCCGACCAGCAGACCTCAGCCCGCGCGCTCCGGGCGTTCCAGCACGTGCTCGCCGGCGACCTCGAGACGGCCCAGAGCTCGCTCGCGAGCGCAGCCGTCACCCACGCCCCGGTGCACGACGACGGGACCTGGCGATCAGCGCCCGGCACCGCCGTCTCACCGCTCGCCGAAGCCCTCCTGCGAGCAGCGCGGGTGCTCGTGAGCCTGGCGTGCGCCGACCTGGACGTCGCGGCGGACGAGCTCGCGCGCGCAGCCTTCCACGTGCCCGTGGACCTCCCCGTCGCCGGCATCGCCGTCGCTGCTGCCCGGCGCCTCGACGTCTTCCGCCTCGACGACGCGAGCGAGATCGCGCTCGCGCTCGCCGCCGCGACGCCCGCGCCCCCGAGTGCCTCCGTGCGGCGCGAGAGCCTCGTCGACACCCTGCTGCTGGCGGAGCGGACCGGTACCTGGTGCGAGGCGTCTGCCACGCTCGAGATGCTCGCCGGGACAGGGCTCGCGCCCTGGGGCGCGCTGCTCCCCGGCCTGCACGACGAGGCAGGGTCCGGACGACCACAGCACCCCCTCACCGCCGCGTCCTTCCAGCACGCCCGTGACCAGCTCGCCGCCGCCCGGACCGCGGTCCACGCCCGCGCCCGCGCGGGTACCGGCCCCAGCGTGCACGAGCTGCTCCTCTCCGCAGCAGACCTCTTCGAGACGTGCGGCGCACATGCATGGCGCACAGCAGCGCTCGCCGAGAGCGAGGCCGCAGCCCGGCCGGCCCCCTTCCCCGTCCCTGTGCGCGCTGCACCTGAGCAGCAGGTCGCGCCAGGGTCGGTGCCGTGGGGCGCTGCGCTCACCCGTCGCGAGCTCGACGTCGCGCTGCTCGTGGTCCAGGGCGCGTCCAACCGTGACGTGGCGCGTGCGCTCACCGTGTCGGTGCGGACCGTCGAGGTCCATCTCGGGCGGGTCTTCCGCAAGCTCGGTGCTCGCTCCCGTGTCGAGCTGACCGTCCTCGCGCACCGCGACCATCGACGCACGACGGCGCGCTCCTCCTGAGTACGGGTTTCCTCGTAGGTCGAAGTCCCCGAGCGGACGAAACTGTGGAAACACCTCATACCGCCGGCCCGCCCTCCTCCGTACGGTGAAGGACGTCCCCCGACCCGATGAGAGAGCGAGTGCACCGATGAGAAGCATCCGAGCCGCGGCCTTGACTGCCGCGCTCGCACTCCTGGCTGCGATCCCCGCAGCCGGGATGACGAGCGCCCAGGCCAGCACCATCCCGACGGCGTTGCCCCGTGCCGAAGCCACCTGCTCGTCCCCCGACTGGTCAGCGACGACCGTCTACACGAACGGTGACGTCCTCTCCTACTCCGGCCACACGTGGAAGGCCAAGTGGTGGACGCTCGGCGAGACGCCCGGAACCACCGGCGAGTGGGGTGTGTGGGTCGACCTCGGCACGTGCACCGACACCGAGGTCCCGACCCCCACCGACCCGCCGACGACCGAACCGACCACGCCGCCCACCACCACGCCGACCGCCCCGGGAACAGACCCGGGAACCGATCCAGGGACCGGCTCGGGCTCGGGCACCGACCGGGTGGTCGGCTACTTCACCAACTGGGGCGTCTACGGGCGCGACTACCAGGTGAAGAACATCGAGACCTCGGGATCGGCTGACGAGCTGACCCACGTCCTCTACGCGTTCGGCAACGTCCAGAACGGCGAGTGCACCATCGGCGACTCGTACGCCGACTACGACAAGGCGTTCACCGCGGAGCAGAGCGTCGACGGCGTCGCCGACACGTGGGACCAGCCGCTGCGCGGCAACTTCAACCAGCTCCTCAAGCTCAAGGAGCTCCACCCCGACCTCAAGGTCATCTGGTCGTTCGGCGGCTGGACCTGGTCGAGCGGGTTCACCCAGGCAGCAGCCGACCCGGCAGGCTTCGCGTCGTCGTGCCACGACCTCGTCGAGGACCCTCGCTGGGCTGACGTGTTCGACGGCATCGACATCGACTGGGAGTACCCCAACGCGTGCGGTGCCAGCTGTGACACGAGCGGGCACAGCGCCTTCTCGACCCTCATGGGCGCGCTGCGCACCGAGTTCGGGGACGACGCCCTGGTGACCGCAGCGATCACCGCCGACGGGACGAGCGGCGGAAAGATCGAGGCCGCCGACTACGGCGACGCCGCCCAGTACGTCGACTGGTACATGCCGATGACGTACGACTTCTTCGGTGCGTTCACCCCGACAGGCCCGACAGCACCGCACTCGGCTCTGACGTCCTACGACGGCATCCCCCAGGAGGGCTTCGACGCGACGACGACGATCGCCAAGCTCACGTCCCTCGGCATCCCGTCAGACAAGCTGCTCCTCGGGCTCGGCTTCTACGGCCGCGGATGGACCGGCGTCAGCCAGTCCGAGCCCGGCGGCACCGCTACCGGCGCCGCACCCGGGACGTACGAGGCAGGCATCGAGGACTACAAGGTCCTCAAGACGAAGTGCCCGGCCACCGGCACCGTCGGAGGAACGGCCTACGCCTCCTGCGACGGCCAGTGGTGGAGCTACGACACCCCCGAGACCATCGCCGGAAAGATGGCGTACGCCAACCAGCAGGACCTCGGCGGCGCGTTCTTCTGGGAGCTCTCGGGCGACACGACGGACGGCGAGCTCATCAAGGCGATCGGCGACGGCCTCAGCTGACCGGACGGCTGCGCCCTCGCGTCACGGACGCGAGGGCGCAGCCGCGAGCGCTACAGCGTGATGTTCGGGACGGTGGTCCGCGGGAACGGCGCCATCGGGTCGATGAGCCAGTCGCGGCGCAGGTCCTCCCACAGCTCGACCGGGACGGGCGTGCGTCCCCGGGCGAGCGCAGACGTCACCTGCTCGGGGCTGCGCGCGCCGACGACCGTCGACACGACGGCCGGGTGCGCCCGGACGAGCGCGAGCGCGACGGCCGGCAGGTCGACCCCGTAGAGCTCACAGATGTCGGCGATCCGTGCCGCCTTCTCGAGGACCTCGGGCGGGACGGGCGCGTAGTCGTAGTGCGCGTCGGTGCCGGGCCGCGGGCTTGCCAGCACGCCGGAGTTGAAGACTCCCGCCGCGACGACGCCGACGCCCTTCTCGAGCGCTGCGGGCATGAGCTCGGCGAGCGCTCCCTGCTCGAGGAGGGTGTAGCGGCCGGCGCACATGACGAGGTCGATGTCGGTCTCTCGCACGAAGCGGGCGAGCATCTCTGCCTGGTTCATACCGACCCCGACCGCCTGCACGACCCCTTGGTCGCGCAGCTCGACGAGCGCCGGGACCGCCTCGCTCGACGCTTGGTCCCAGTGGTCGTCAGGGTCGTGGACGTAGACGACGTCGAGGCGGTCGAGGCCGAGGCGCTCGAGGCTCTCCTCGACCGAGCGCAGCACGCCGTCGCGGGAGAAGTCCCACTCCCTGCGCACGTCGGCGGGGACGGCGAAGGCCTCGTCCTGCTGCCCGGCGAGCTCGGGCGCCGGCACGAGGAGGCGGCCGACCTTCGTCGAGAGGACGTACTCGTCGCGCGGTCGTGCCGAGAGCGCTGCGCCGAGCCGGCGCTCCGAGAGGCCGAGACCGTAGTGCGGGGCGGTGTCGAAGTAGCGGATCCCGCCGTCCCACGCTGCGTCGACCGTCGCTCGGGCTGCCTCGTCCGTCGTCTCGCGGTAAAGGTTTCCCAGCTGTGCTGTCCCTAGTCCTACGGGGCTCATGTTGACGCTCATCAGCCGATAATTGCAGGCCGGGCGTACGGCCGCACGTCAGAGCGCCCGGACGGGGCGCTCGTCACAGGGATCGTCGGGCCAGCGAGACAGTGTCGGTAGCGTGTGGTGTGCTCGATCGTATGGACAGTCTCGCGCCTCCGCCAGCGTTCGACCCGCTCTTCCTCGGTGTCCTCGCTCCGCTCCCTGGTCCGCGCGCCGGGCAACGGGTGCGCCTGCTCGACTACACCCATTTTGCGGTCGTTCTCGACCTCGACCGTCGGCTCGCGGCATTGACAGGGGTGACGATCCTCGGCTCAGCGCTCCGCGACGTCCCGCGGGGCGACGGGTGGCACCTCGACGAGCGTGTCTCCCCCGACGAGCAGTGCGGACCGGAGCTCTACGCCCGCAACGACCTCGACCGCGGTCACCTCGTCCGGCGTCGTGACCCTGTCTGGGGCGACGAAGCGACGGCGCGGCGCGCGAACGCCGACACGTTCGCCTACCCGAACGCGGCGCCGCAGGCGGCGGCGTTCAACCAGTCCGCCGAGCTGTGGTTGGGCCTCGAGGACCACGTGCTCGAGCACGCCCGCACCTACGACCAGCGGCTGGTCGTCTTCACCGGGCCCGTCTTCGCACCTGACGACCCGGTCTACCGCGGCGTGCAGATCCCGCAGATGTTCTGGAAGATCGCTGCCTGGAGCACCGAGAGCCCCGACGAGCCAGGGCGCCTCGAGACCACGGCGTACGTCCTCGACCAGCGTCCACAGCTCGACGGAATCGACCTGCGCACCGCGACCGAGCAGGCGCTCGCCGCCGAGCAGCCGCCACCGCTCGGGCCGTTCCGCACCTTCCAGGTCCCGGTAGGTGACGTCGCGGCCCTCACCGGCCTCGACCTCGGTCCCCTCGTCGGCGCCGACGTGGGGGCGGTTCCTGCTGTGGCCGGGAACGCACCGTCGACGGTCCCGGAGCCGAGCGACGTGCCCGGGACCGTGCACCTGCCCCCGGCCGGATGGGTCCGCCTGCGCACGGCCGCCGACATCCGGCTCGCCCCGCCACGCTGACGGGGCGGCTCGCCCTGCAGGACTACATCGACTCGTCTCTCAGCTGGGTGAGCCGGGACTCCTCGAGGTCGAGCATGTACTGCGCGCGCTCGAGGATCCGGGAGCTGTACTCGCCGCTCGCTCGCGCATCGAGCAGCGCCGCCCGTTCTGCCTGGAGGACGAGGAGCCGCAGGGCACGGTGCTGGGCGTGGGGTCGCGTGCCCTCAGCCTCCGACCGTTCCGCGAAGGCCTCGCTGAGCATGAGGCTCTCCTCGCGCACCCGCTCGACGACGTCCGGGGAGAACGGCGCACCGTCGGTCTGCTCGAGGGACGGGTTGTCGAGCGTCGCGAGCCCCGTGGAGGCGATGGTGTCGTAGAGCCCGGCGAGCTCGGCCCGGTCGGCGGCCGCGTCGCTCCCCGTGATCTTCAGCCCGCGGATGAGGAGCGGCAGCGTGCCGCCCTGCACCAGCAGGGTGACGATCGCGACCGTGAACGCGATGAGGATGAGCTGCGCACGGTACGGGATGTCGCTCGGGAGCGACTGGGCGGCCGCGAGGGTCACGACCCCGCGCATGCCCGACCATGCGAGGACCGCTCCACCCCGCCAGCCGAGGCCTTCCGAGGTGAGGAACTCGGCGTCGGCGCGTCGACGCGTGAGGAAGCGTCGGGCCTGGCGGCGCCGCGCCGCCTGGTCTTCGTCGAGGCCCGCAGCGGAGGCGTCGGCCGCGCCGTCGAGCCGGTCCAAGCGTTCGAGCGCACCGTCCAGCCGCTCCCCGCGGAGCACGGCACGGCGCTGGTCACGCCGCAGCACGGCGATGAGCGGGACGACGAACACGACCCGGAGGAGCACCAGGACCCCGGTGATGATCAGCCCGAGGACCACGGCCCGCCCGACGCCGAGGTCGTCGTCCTGCACCTGGTCGACGAGCGCCTTGAGCTCGATGCCCATGAGGAGGAAGACGCCGTTCTCGAGGATGAACTGGACGGTGCGCCAGTTGATCCGCTCGGTCAGCCGGTCTTGCGCGCTGAAGTGGCTCGCGCTGCGATGGCCTGTGACGAGCCCGGCAACGACGACCGCGAGCACGCCGGAGGCCTCGATCTCCTCGGCGGGGAAGTACGCGATGAACGGGACCGCGAAGGAGATCGCGGTGTTGAGCACCGGGTCGTCGAGCCGGGACCGCACCCGGACGGTCACGTGACCGACGACGAACCCGACGACGATCGCTGCCACGACCGCGTAGACGAAGTCGCCCGCGATCTCGCCGAACGTCACCGCACCGGCTGTCGCCGCGACGGCCGAGCGCAGGAGCACGAGCGCTGACGCGTCGTTGACGAGGCCTTCGCCCTCGAGCACCGTGACGAGGCGCGGCGGGAGCCCGAGCCGCTTGCCGATCGCCGTCGCGGCGACAGCGTCTGGCGGGCTGATGACCGCACCGAGCGCGATGGCTGCCGCGATGCTGAGGTCGGGCAAGAGCAGGTAGAGGACGCCACCGCTGACGAGCGCGGAGACGATGACGAGAAGCACGGACAGACCCGTGATGGCCTTGAGGTTGCGCCGGAAGTCGACGAGCGGCACGTTGACGGCCGCCGAGTAGAGGATCGGCGGGAGCACGACAGCGAGGATGAGCTCTGGTGGGAAGTCAAAGTCTGGCACCCCAGGGACAAAGCTCGTGACGATCCCGACGACCACGAGCACCAGCGGTGCGGCGACGCCGAGACGCGTCGCGAAGGACGCCACCGCCACGACCATGACGATCCCGACGACACCCAGCAACGCATATTCCATGGCGCCACCCTAGGTGGGGGTGCACGGATCGGCCTGTGGACTCTCCGTGAGGTTCCTGTCAGTCGAGGGAGAGCGCCGTGAGGATCCGGCTCACGCTCGACGTCAGTCCCCACCGCGTCGAGAGGCCCGCGAGCTCGTCCGGGTCCGCGGGTGTGCGCGGCAGCGTGTCCTGGACGTCGCCGACGGGTGCGTCCGGGGCGACACGGACGACTCTCGGCGCGACGGCGAGGTAGTCCGTGGCGTCGGCGAGCCGCGTGCGCTGCCCCGGCGTCATCCCGGGGTCGGCGGCGTCGCGCGCGGCAAGGATCCCGGCGAGGTCGCCGTACCGGGCAAGGAGCGCGACCGCGGTCTTCTCGCCGATCCCGGCGACGCCGGGGAGCCCGTCGCTCGCGTCACCGCGCAGCACCGCCATGTCGGCGTACGCCTGGCCCGACGAGACGGCGTACCGCTCGGCGAGTCGCGCCTGGTCGACGACCTCGAGGTTCTTGATGCCCCGCTGCGTGTAGAGCACCCGCACGTGGGCGTCGTCGTCGACGAGCTGGAACATGTCCCGGTCTCCGGTGATGATGTCGATCGGCGTGCGGTCGGCGGCCGGGCGCTCACGCTCGCGGGCGACGAGCGTGCCGATGACGTCGTCGGCCTCGTAGCCGGGCGCTCCGACGCGGGCGATGCCGAGGGCGGCGAGCACGTCGACGATGACCGGGACCTGGGGCGCGAGGAGGTCGGGGACGTCTTCGACGTCGTCGGCGCCGGGGAGCGCCTGGGCGACCCGGTGCGCCTTGTACGTCGGGATGGCGTCGACGCGAAAGGCTGGCCGCCAGTCGTCGTCCCAGCACGCGACGAGGCGCGACGGCCGGTGCTCGGTGACGAGGCGGGCGATCATGTCGAGGAGCCCGCGGACAGCGTTGACCGGGGTGCCGTCGGGCGCAGTGATGGAGTCGGGGATGCCGTAGAAGGCGCGGTAGTAGAGCGAGGCGGTGTCGAGGAGCAGGAGCTTCTCGGGCCGTACGGTCGTCATGGTGGAAGTCTAGATGTCCAGTGTCATGACGGTGGTGGCACGGAGGGCCACGGGGGCACGACATGTGACATGACATGCTGCTCGGCCGGCTGTCGGCCAGCCGAGCGGCATGTTCGTCAGGTCGCGCTAGGTCGGGCTGATCGTTCAGTTGCCGGCTTCGCGGTACTGCGCCAGGACCGACTGGGAGATGCGACCGCGTCCAGAGACCTCGATGCCCCGTGATGCCGCCCATGCGCGCACGGCGCTGGCGTCATAGTCGCTGGTCGTCGCGTGTCGTCGCGTGCTGCGGGCAGTCGGGGCGTTACGTCCGACCTTTCGTCCGCCGCTGACGTACGTGGCCAACGACTCCCGAAGGTCGCTGGCCTCGCCACCTGTGAGCTCAATCTCATAAGCGACCCCGTCGAGGGAGAACGAGACCGTCTCCTGAGCAATATCACCGGAAAGGTCAGAGGTCAGTTCAACAACCACACGCTGTGCCATAGAAATCCTTCATGTCGATACCCTGCGCTTACTGACCCAGGGTATGTCAAGAACGGGCTGCTCTCGCTCAGGTCCGTTCTTGTCTCCGAACTCATCCTGAGACGAGCCAACGGCGATACATGCCGTGTGAAGAGCGCAAAGAATGCTGTGTGACCATCGGTCGCGGAACTCGCTCCAGATAGAACCGGCGTCGCGCCGGTGGTGGACGATGGTCGCTCACCGACAACGGTCGTGATGTCGCCAAGGTCATGACACAGAACAGCGAGATCCATCTCGACAGCTTGAGGAGAAACAGGTTCGGCGGGCTGTGTCTGTGAGTTTAGGTCAGTGGTGTGACGGTGGTGGCGGTGTTGATGACGGCGGGGTCGTGGCTGGCGACGAGGACGGCTGCGCCGCTGGTGGCTGCTTTGTGGAGTGCGTCGATGACGGTGGCTGCGGCGGTGCGGTCGAGGCTGGCGGTGGGTTCGTCGAGGGCGATGGCGGTGGGTTGGAGGAGGAGGGCTCGGGCGATCGCGAGGCGTTGGCGTTCGCCTCCGGACAGGGTGCGGGCGCGTTGGCGGGTGCGTGTTCCTAGGCCGAGGGTGGTGAGCAGGGTGGTGGCGCGTTCTTCGAGGTCGGGTGTCAGGCCGGTGGGGATGGCGGGTAGGAGGGCGTTGTCTAGGACGGTGAGCTCGTCGATGACGGTTGCGCCTTGGTCGACGTAGGCCATGTGCTTGCGGCGGGCGGCGGCGAGCTGGTCGGGGTCGAGGGTCTCCAGGCGGGTGCCGGCCCAGGTGACGGTTCCGGTGGTGGGGGTCAGGGTGGCTACGGCGACGCGCAGGAGGGTGGTCTTGCCTGAGCCGGAGCGTCCGGCCAGGCAGTGGATCGTTCCGGCGGGGATCGTGAGGTTGAAGTCTTCGACGATGGTCAGGGGGTCGCCGTCGCCTCGGGTGTAGGTGACGGTGATCGCTTCCAGGGTGATCGCTGGTGCGGTGGTGGTGGGGGTTGTTGGGGTGGTCGTGGTGGCGGTCATCGGTGGGCTCCGGTGGTGGAGAGGGTGTGGGCGTAGCGGTGTGCCCACACTGCGGCGGCGAGGGCGGCTGCGGTCGGGACGCTCAGGGTCAGTGTCAGCAGGGGTGCCCACAGGTCGGAGGAAAGTCTGGTTGTCAGGAGGACGCCGATGGTGACGGCGAGGACGATCCCGGGCAGCAGGGAGGCGATGACCTGGGCGCGCACGCTGGCGCTCAGGGCGGTCTTGGTCCATCCGGTGGTCACGAGCATGGCGTGGTGGGCGCCTGCGCCGAGGAGTCCGGCGCGGATGCCCGCGACGAACATGGCGGCCCCGGCGAGGAGCGTGCCGACGGCCAGGATCGTCTGGGGCAGCAGGACGCTGGCGCTGACGAGGGTGGCGATGCGGGTGGTGCCGGCGGCGACGTGGGCTGTGGCGATGACGCTCGCGAACGCGATGGCGCCGCAGGTCAGGACGATGACGGCGGTGGCGCTGAGAGCACCGGAGGCCGGGTGCGCGCGGGCGACCCGTCGCCCGACCTGGCGTGCGGTGCGTGCGGCCCGTGCCGGTCCGGTGGCGGCGCGCGGGCTGCGGGTGCTGGTGCGGGCTGCGGCGTAGGTGCCGGCCACTGCCACGGCGGCGTAGACCAGGGCCGCTGCGCCGCTGGTTCCGCGGGCCACGGCTGTGGTGGACATCGCTGCAGCGACGAGACCGGCCAGGACCACCAGCGCGAGGGAGGGGACGTCCTCGGTGAGGAACCATCTGCGGATGCGTCCGCGTGACCAGCCCAGCGAGCTCAGCAGCACCGCTTCTCGGCGTCGTCGGCCTGTGCCGGCGATCTGGACGACCGAGGCCAGGACGCTGACTCCGGTGAGGGCCACGACCAGCAAGGTGATGGTCGCGCCGATCTGCGCGCGCTCCACGCGCACGGCGGCCCCCAGGCTGGTCCACTCCTGGGTCGTCCATCCCAGGTCACCGTCTGCGAAGTACTCAGGCAGGTACACCCCGACCTCATCGAGGGAGGAACCTGCCACGACCCGCACGTCCAGCCCCAGGTCGCTGATCTGGGCGGCGACCACACCGATAGCGTCCAAGGCCTGCGGGGAGTAGCCCTGGACGTCTGCGACCCGCACCCGCACGACATCAGCGTCACCGGAACCGCGCATCGCAGCGTAGGCACCCAGGGTAGTGATCGCCCCAGGAGCAGGCAGCACCGCACCGCGACCGCTGAACGAGGGCGCCAAGACAGCCCCGTCGTGCTCACCGGGCTCAACGACGCGGACATCAGCGGCGCTGTAGGTGCCCAACGGGACATAGGAGGCAGAATCGGCGGTCCCGGTGATGTCACCAGGGGTGTACGTACCCACGGGAACGTAGAGCGGGACACCCTCAGGGTCCGCCGCAGACTCCGCTTCCTGGCGGTAGGCCTGCTCCTCGACCTTGAGCCCCGGGTTGGAGGTTTGCGTCAGGACGCCCAGGTTCAGGTCGGTGAAGCCTTGCGGGGTTGCTGTCAGCAGCGTCGTGGTCTCCTCCGGGGCCGTTGAGGCCTGCTGCGCGCTCGGGGCGGTTCTCACAGCAGCCCCGGGCAGGGCCGGCGTCAGGTTCGGGACGCTCTCCGTCGCCGCGCCGCCCGGAGCGCCCGTGGCCCCGGGCAGCGCCAGCGCCAGTGCCGGAAGGCCGAACGGCGTCAGGCCCGCGGTCAGATCAACCGTTGACGTCGTGGGTGCACCACGTTCCGCCTGATCGACCAAGGCAGCGCCATCCGCAGTGATCCGACCATCGTCGGGGTTCACCAGGTCTGTGATGGACGTCCCCGACATGTCGAGCGGCGTGAACGTCACCTCACCCTGCAGCGATGGATAGGCCGCATTAGAGACCACGACAGGAACGACCGGACCCTCCTGGTACCCGTTGGCAAGATTCACGTGCTCGTAGTCATGCGCGACGGGGTCGACGAGGCCCGCCAGAGTCGTCTGCTCGGCGCCGAGGGACTGCTGCTCGTCGAACTCCACGAGAGTGTCCAGGAACTGCCCCGAATCCCCGAGCAAGGCCCGCTCAGCGACCGGATCGATGGCGATGAGCCCCGAGGTCAACGCCGGAGCCCCAGGGAGGGTCATGTCCACGTTCCAGCTATCGCGGCTCGCCGCAAGATCCATTCTTACTGCGTTGCTATTGGTCCCGATCACCGGGTACTCGTCGGCCTGCCCGGTGACGAGGACCGTCGTGCTGTCCGAGAGCGTGTGCGTCTGGACACCATCAGGGGCCGTGACCTTCACTCGCGCCTCGATGGCCCGGGTGTCGGAGAAGAAGTCCGACGCCGCACCGTCTGCCTCTGACGCGCCGACCAGCAGACCGTAGGACGGCGTCTCGAGCTGACCGACGAACGCCAACGGTGCAGCGATCTCCACACCCGCAAGATCCCCGATCGCCGCGAGCTGATCAGCGCTGATGCCCCCGCTGCCCCCGAGCGAGGCGAAGTTCTCCTCCACCAGCCCGCCCGTCTCCAGGGCCGCGCTCGACAAGACACCCTCACCGCCGACCAGCAGGTCATAAGCACCCCGCCAGTTCGCACCCACCGTGGACTCCACCACAGCGACCGAACGCGCCGTCGTCTGGGACGCCGCCACCATGCTCACCGCCAAGAGAGCGGCCGTCGCGACGACCGCCCCCCTGCGGGCACCGCGATACCAGAAGCGCCCGCGGCGCGGGACAGTCAGCACGAACTGTCAGACGTCGCACTGCACCCGTTGAACGCCCGGTGAGCGCTCCCTGATCTGGTGGCCTTCGATCTCGGCAAGGTCCCGGCCGCAGACGCCGTCGTGACCGTAGTCAGAACTGGGATCGACGCCACCATACAAACAGGGAAGAACCCTTTCATCGAAGCCCCCAAGGTTTCGCGCGCGTCGCAGTGCGATGCGATTCGACATGCACACATATTAGGATGAAATGACCATTAGCCGCAAGGCTCGCGAGCCGCAGTCTGCGGATCAATGTCGCCCACAGCGTTTCGTACCGGAATTGATGGAGGCTCTCATCCGCCCATCGGATAAAAGCCTCCATGAAGCCCGATACGAGGCAGAGCTCGAGCCCGACTGCCTCGAGTGCTTCTGTCGGCGCGATGCGCCGCGAGGCCGTCTCGGTGCATCACAGGTCTGTGGCGCGACGCTCGCACACGATCGCGCCGACGGGTCGGTGATCGCGACCTGTCCTCCGGTGGGTCTCGACCAGGTCCAGTCCTGCAGCATCGAGCAGGCGGTGCAGGTCTCCGGCCGGCCAGCGGTAGGCCCGCAGGACGGCGTGGTCGAACGGTTCGCACACGGCACCCTCGAAGTAGCCCAGCACGAGCATGCCGCCAGGACAGAGAGTGCGGGCGAACTCACTGATCGGCGTGCTGATGGCCGACGGCTCATGGTGGATGGTCGAGAACCAGGAGAGGACGCCTCCAAGAGAGCCGTCTGGTTCATCGATGCGGTCGATGCTCTGAAGGTCGAACTGGATGCCGGGGTAGGCCGACCGGGCCTGCTCGACGAACGCCGGTGCGACGTCGATCCCGAAGACGTCGATCCCGAGGTCCTTCAGGTACTTCGTCCAGTGCCCCGGACCGCACCCGGCATCGAGGACGCGGCCGCGAACCTGTTCGGACCACGAGTCGACGATCTGCCGATCGGAGGGGTGCACCGTGGACATGGAGCCCAGGAGTGCCGTGTACTCGGCGGCTCGTGCGGAGTATGCGGCGGCCGTCTCTGTCACGTCTCGAGAGTACCGAGGACCACGAGACCAGCGGATGCCTAGAGACGGTCGACGCCCGTCGTTCTCGTCACCACGGGAGCAGCCACGGCTACGCTTCGACCGTGCCGTCCACGCCAGACATCTCGCCTCCCGACACTCCTGACGTCCGCCTCGTCCAGCTGCCGGTCGACGCGATCCATGCCCTCGCTGCGGGCGACCTCGCTACCGCGAACCGCACCTCCCCCGTGGTGCTGACGCCGTACTTCGCCGGACCCGACTGGGGGAGCGTGTGGTCGATGCGCAGCGCGCAGGTGCGCACCGACCCAGCCTCGGCGGGGTGGATCACGCGGGTGATCCTCGACGTGGAGTCCGGCACCGCCGTCGGCCGGGCGGGCTTCCACGGACCACCCGACGACCTCGGCATGCTCGAGGTGGGCTACGCCGTCGACCCGGCCTGGCGTCGCCGCGGGTACGCGCGCGCCGCGCTCGAGGCACTGCTCGACCGGGCCGCCCGGGAGCCCTCCGTGAGCATCGTGCGCGCGACGATCACGCCCGACAACCTGGCGTCCCGAGCGCTCGTCGCCCGGTACGGTTTCGTCGAGGTCGGCGAGCAGTGGGACGACGAGGACGGCCTCGAGACGATCTTCGAGGTCCCGGCGGCACGGAGCGCCCTGACTCGCTGAGTCGGCTACAGCTCGTGGAACCGCGGCACGGCCTGCTTCGTCAGCTGGGCCGTCCACCAGGCCGGGTCCTCGCTCGGCGGGGCGACCCACACCTGCTCGATCCCGAGCTCGGCGTACGCAGCCATCGTCGTGAGGAAGCCGTCGACGTCCGCGAGAGGGTCCCCGCCGACCATGATCGTCTTCTCGATCGTCGCAGGGTCACGCCCGACCGCGGCGCAGTGCTCGGCGAGCACGTCGACCTTGTGCCGGACGCCGTCGACACCGATGTCGGAGAGGTTGCACGCGTCCGCGTACTGCGCGACGAGCCGGAGCGTCGTGCGCTCCCCTCCGCCGCCGACGAGGATGCGCGGTCCGGGGGCCTGGAAGGGGCGCGGCGAGCAGATCGTCTCCGCGAGCTGGTAGTGGACGCCGTCGAACGGGCCGTCGTCGTCGCTCCACATCTGACGGCAGACCTGCAGCGTCTCCTCGAGCCGCTCGAACCGCTCTGCGACCGGCGGGAACGGGACACCGAGCGCCAGGTGCTCACGCTCGTACCAGGCAGCGCCGATCCCGAGGAGCGCGCGACCTCCCGAGAGGACGTCGAGCGTCGTGACGATCTTCGCGAGCAGGCCAGGATGGCGGTAGGTGACGCCCGTGACCATGAGCCCGAGCGCGATGCGCTCCGTCTGCCCCGCGAGAAATCCGAGCGAGGTGTACCCCTCGAGCATCGGGTCGGTCGCGCTGGCCGTCGCGCTCTCCATCTGGAACCAGTGGTCCATGAGCGTGAAGGTGTCAGCACCGCCGTTCTCCGCCGCGCGCGCCGTGGCAGCCAACGTCGGGGCGATCGCTTCGGGGCCGCCGGCCAGGGAGAAGTTCCAGAAGTGCACTCCGAGCTTCATGCAACCAGCCTACGGTCCGGGGCGTTGCTCAGCCATGGTGCACACGTCGATGTCACCCGGCACTGCCCCCAGCACTGAACATCGTGACGACCCGACGACTTGTACAGGCATGACGACCTCCCCCGCCCCTCCCCCTCCGCTCGTGTTCGCCGAGTGGTACGAGGCTGAGTTCCCTCGCGTCAGCCGAGCCCTCATGCTCGCCGCCGGTGACCCGCTGCTCGGCGAGGAAGCTGCCTCTGAGGCTTTTGCCCGTGCCCTCGCATCGTGGCGAACAGTCAGCCGGATGACCTCCCCCGGTGGCTGGGTGTACTCCGTGGCGCTCAACGAGCTCCGCCGGACATGGCGGCGTGCACGCCTCGAGCGGCGGTACGTCGCCCGGCTCCGCCTGACCGACGTCCCTGAACCTGCAGTCCCCGACGACGCCTTGTGGCGTGCGGTCGCAGCGCTCGCGCCCCGTGCGCGGACCGCGGTCGCGCTTCGGTACGTCGCCGACCTGCCCGAGGCGGAGGTCGCCGCAGCCATGAACATCGCTCGGGGCACTGTCGCCTCGACGCTCTCGACCGCTCGCAAACAGCTTGCCGTGGCCCTCGGGCCCGTCCTGAACGGAGATTCGCGATGAACGACAACATCCTCGACAGCCTCGCTCACGTCGAGGTCGGCACACGTACCCCAGACCTGGCGACCATCGAACGACGCTCCCGCGCCATCGTCCGCGGCCGCCGCTCGGCACGCTTCGGAGCGATCGGCCTCGCGGTCGCTGCGACGGTCACCCTCGGATCGGTGCTCCCGCACTCGTCCGGGAACGACGAACCGCTCGCTGCGCTCCGCTCCCCGCTGGCCTTCGGCGCTCTGCCCGCGTCCGCCGACGCGGACCCAGCAGCATGCGCCATCAGCTTCTCGAGCGTCGTGGCCCCCGAGGACTGGGCGACAGCGCCTGGCATGATCGAGTCCGCCTCGCTCCTCACCGATCCGCCGTTCGAGCTCACGACGGTCCGCGTCATGCAGTCCGACACGAACTGCCCGGCAGCCGTGCCCGCAGCAGTGCTCTACGACCCCGATCCCGTGCGAGGGATCTCCGTGTGGCCCGATGTCCAAGACCCGTTCGTCGGTCTCGACAACGGACTGGAGGAAGAACCTCTCGGTCACGTGACCGTCCGCGGCCAGGCTGCGCTCCTGCGTGAGCACCTCAGCAGCCTCCAGATCACCTGGCTCGCGGAGGACGGCACCCGGTGGATGGCCATGAGCAGCGGCTTTGCTCTCGACGAGACCGTCGACGTGCTCGACGACCTTGCGTTCGACGGGTCTACCCTCAACCCTGCCTCGGTACCCGACGACCTCTCCGTTGCGCCGGTGTCGACCGTTCCTGCAACCACGACCTCGACGACGTGGGAGGCCTGGTACAACGAAAAGGAGGATCAGCCCGCCAGCGACCCGCCGCTCACCTACCTGTCAGCGACGACCGCGTTCAAGCCCCCGATCGAGGTGAGCGCGTCGATGTCCGCACCTGCCACTCTGCTGACAGACGTTCAAGGACACCCTGCGGCCTTCTCCTCATTCGGAGCCGACGTGCTGACCGCGACGACCGGAATAGTCACGTGGAAACGCGACGGGGTGAGCTACTACCTCCATGGCCAGGGGACCATCGACGAGATCCTCGCGCTCGCCGAGACGCTCGAGCCTGTCGCTCTCGACGACCCTCGGGTGGCTGCCGTCACCGCTCCGTAGCAGGAGGCGTGCAGCTCGTCCGCCCCGGAGGCCACGCACGGAGCGTGCCAGGCGGCCAGAGCGGGTGAATTCTCCGCACTCACGCGACGCTCCGACGGACAACCCTCGCAGCACCAGCATCTGCAGCGGCACGTCGGGCACTATGAGATTCATGACCACGCAGGCACTCACCCGCGGAGAGAACACCTCCCTCGCCTCCACCGTCGATCGCGTCAGAGTGGTGGTCGGATGGTCGGACGACAGCGTCGACGTCGACGCCTCGGCCTTGCTGCTCTGCGGCGGCAAGGTCCGAGGCGACGACGACTTCGTCTTCTACAACCAGCCCGTCTCGACCGACGGCGCAGTCCAGCACCTCGGGCGGACAGCGAGCGAGAGCGGAGCCGAAGAGTGCCTGTCGCTCGATCTCGAGGACCTCGGCGAGGACGTCGAGGCGGTCGCGATCACCGCGAGCCTCTCTGAGGGGACCTTCGGCGACCTCGACGGCCTCCGGCTCGTGGTCCTCGACGAGACGGGCGCCCCGCTCCTCACCTACGACATCGGTGAAGCGACGACCGAGACCGCGTTCGTCTTCGGGGAGGTCTACCGTCGCGCCGGGACATGGAAGATCCGCGCCGTCGGGCAGGGGTGGGACAGCGGCCTGGCCGGGCTCGCCACCGACTTCGGAGTGAGCGTCCACGACGATCCCGAGACACCTCCGGTCGCTCCGTCCGCAGCGACGGCGTCGGACGATCTGGTCGAGGTCCTCGAGACGTCTGCCCCCGAGTCGCTCCAGCCCGCTCCGATCTCCCCTGCTCTCCCGCCCACCGAGACCGCACCAGATCCCGGAGGCACACCGGCCGTTCCCGACGCTCCGACGCCCAGCCGACGCAACGGTGTGCGCACCACGAAGCAGCGCGCCGTCGTCGCTGCGCCCGTCCCGAAGCTCGCCGGGGCCGAGACGTGGGTTCCCGCACGGCTCTTCTCGATCTACGGCGTCGGTGGAGCCGACGAGCAGGAGAAGCGCGCCACCTCAGCGCTCCTGTCGACGATGATGGGCGTGCGGCCCTTCGCACGTGCCGTCAACGCACACTTCGGAGCGCCCGCAGGCTCCGTCGAGACGTTTCTCGAGGTCCCCTTCACCCACGGCGAGCACCGGGTCATCCCCGACGGCGTGATCCGGATCGCCCGCGGGGCGAAGGTGTGGACAGCGCTGCTCGAGGTCAAGACAGGAACCGGCCAGCTGCACAAGGAGCAGGTCGAGCAGTATCTCGACGTCGCCCGCACCGAGGGATACGACGCAGTCATCACGCTGTCGAACGAGATCGCGCCCGGCACGGGCGAGCACCCGGTGACCGTCTCGTCGAACAAGCTGAAATCGGTGGCGCTCTTCCACCTCTCCTGGGCGGAGGTGCTGCACGAGGCCCGCATGGTCCTCACGCACCGCGGTGCCGGTGACGCGATGCAGGCGTGGGTCCTGCACGAGCTCATCCGCTACCTCGAGCACCCGCGATCAGGCGCGACAGGCTTCGACGACATGGGCTCCAGCTGGGTGGCCGTGCGCGAGTCCGTCGCTGCCGGGACGCTGCGCGCCGGTGACCGCAAGGTCCCGACCGTCGCCAACTCGTGGATCCGGCTCGTCCGCCAGCTGTGCCTGCGCCTCACGGCCGAGCTCGGCGTCCCGGTCACGCACGTCATGCCCCGCAAGCTTGCCGCCGACCCGGTCGAGCGCGCGCACGCGGCCGTCGAGCAGCTGGCGGCGCTCGGCACGATGTCTGCCACCCTCAAGGTGCCCGGGGCCGCCGGACCGATCACTGTCGTCGCCGACCTGCGCACGAGCAAGGTGCGCGTCAGCGCGAGCGTCCCCGCACCCCAAGAAGGGGGCGCGCAGCGACGCATCTCCTGGCTGCTCCGCCAGCTCAAGGACGCCCCCGACGAGACTCTCGTCGACGTCCACTACAGCGGGACGATCGAGGACACCTGCGAACGGCTCGCGGACGTGCGCGAGTCTCCCGCGCCGCTCGTCGCGGACCGTTCCGGCGACGTGACGAGCTTTGAGCTGACGATGGTCACTCCGCTCGGCACGAAGCGCTCAGGGCTCAAAGGTGCGTTCATCCCGTCGGTCATCGGCGCGACCGAAGCGTTCTACACGACGGTCCTCCAGCCGCTGCGCGGGTGGGTGCCACCGGCACCAAAGCTCTCAGAACCTGTTGCTGCCGCGCCTTCCGAGGACGAGGGGGACGAGTGATGGCCGGGGCCGTCCGTCCTCACGCCACGGTCTCGCGGACCTCTTTCCACAGCATGGGCGCCAACGTCTCCGCATAGGCCACGGTGAGGTGCTGGTCGTCGCGGTAGACGAGCACGCTCCCCACGACGGTCGGGCAGAACGTCGTCGTACAGAACCATGAGGTCGTGTCGACGAAGCGCACCGAAGGTGTCATCGCCGCCGCCTCGACCTGATGGTCCGTGGGCATCGCAGCGTCGAGGTCGCGACCGCACTGTTCTGGGTCGGCGCGGTGCTCGGAGACGCAGTCGAGCGTGCCATCGTCCGGCAGCATCAACGGGTTGTCCTTGAGGACCACGACCGGCAGGCCTGAGTCCGCAAGGCTCGTCCAGAGCTCGGCGAAGCCCTCGGCCGGAGCAGGGCGTTCCGGCGAGACGACCCAGTCGACGGCCGTCCGGCTCGATGTCACGACGAGGTCGATGCTCGGATCGTCCTGCAGACGTTCGAGCGTCGCCTCGTTCGCCTGCAGGCACGCGCCTCCGCGTGCCTCGTCAGACGCGCGCTGAGCGGTGGAGAAGGGACAGCTGCTGTGGAGATACGTCACCACCCGCACCGGGTGCTGCTCGGCCAGCCGCTCGAAAGCGGGCAGGTACTGCTCCATGTGCGAGTCGCCGACAAGAGCGACCACGAGGTCAGCGTCCGGCGCCCCGAAGTCGCACCGTGGTGTGGTCGGGGCACCCATGTCTGACTTGCACCGGCCGTCCGCTCCGGTGGGCAGGTCGGTGCGCGCGTCCTCCGGCACCGGCGCGATGACGTTCCTCCCGTCGAGGAACGTCCGGAACGACGGCAGCGCGAGCGATCCAGCACCCAGGCCCGGCGGCTCCTCCTGGAGCAGGGTCGCGGCCGCGGCCTCTCGGTCAGTCGCTCTCGTCTCGCTGACCAGGCCAGGGACCTGAACGACAAGGACGCACACGAGGGTTGCCGTCACGGTGACCATGAGCACCTGCCGTGAGGTGGTTCCTCGGCGGACCGTCCTCTGGAACGGCTTCTCGACGAACCGTCGGGTCAGATCAGCCAGGACCAGAGACGCCACCAGCGCGACGAGGAGACGGGGAGCGCTCGCCCATCCCGGCAGGACGAAGGGCACGAGCACGAGCAACGGCCAGTGCCAGAGATAGAGCGAGTAGGAGATGTCCCCGACCCGTTGGACGAGCCGCTCGCGAACGATCCAGCGAAAAGACCAGGGACGAGTCTGCTCGGCGCCGAGGATCACGAGGGCTGTCGAGACGGTGGGCCACACCGCGACCGCTCCCGGAAAGTCCCAGCCGGGCCCGATGACGAGCATGCTCGTCACCAGCCCGACGAACCCGGCGTTCGACACCACCAGCGCGGTCGTCGAGGACCGACGCAGCGTCGGTGCGAACGCGAGCGCGGCTCCCAGCGCCAGCTCCCAGAACCGGGTCGTCGTCGTGAAGTATGCCGCTGGCGACCCTGCTCGGACCTCGTGCACGGAGACGACGAACGAGGCCGCACCGAGGACGAGGAGCACCGCGAGGACGACGCGCCTGGAGTCCAGCCGGAGTCGCGCGCCGAGCGCGATCACGACGACGCACAGGCCTGGCCAGACCAGGTAGAACTGTTCTTCCACCGACAGGGACCAGTAGTGCTGGAAGAGGCTCGGAGCCTGTCCCTCGGACAGGTAGTCCACCGATCCGGCCGCGAGCGCCCAGTTCTGGTAGTACAGCAGCGAGGCGGTGGCGTCGTGGGTCAGGCTGTGCCACCTCGACTCGGGGAGCACGAGCGCCCCCAGGACCACGGTCGCCAGGACGACGAGCGAGGCCGCGGGGATGATCCTCCGGGCGCGCCGCGCATAGAAGGCCGCGAGATCGATGCGTCCGCTCGCCGTGTGCTCGCGCAGCATGTGGGTGGTGATGAGATACCCGGAGATGACGAAGAAGACGTCGACACCGACGAATCCGCCACGGAGCAGGCCCGGCCACAGGTGGTAGACGACGACTCCCACGACGGCCAGCGCGCGGAGCGCCTGAATCTCCGGCGAGAAGGCCCGCGGTGCCGCGGGAGGCTGCGGAG
Organism: Sanguibacter antarcticus; assembly: GCF_002564005.1. NCBI lineage: Bacteria > Bacillati > Actinomycetota > Actinomycetes > Micrococcales > Sanguibacteraceae > Sanguibacter > Sanguibacter antarcticus. The sequence continues at coordinate 2,393,504 of NZ_PDJG01000001.1, forward strand.
CCGGGCGTCGTGGGATCGTGCGGGCCTCGATCGAGCGCACGCGAGCAGCCTTCCCCCTGTGCAGGCCCTGCGCACTGCTCGCACATCGTACGCAATCACCTCGACCCGTCGTGGCCCCGGTGCACACGTCACCGGAGCCACGACGGGTCGTGCAGGTGGATCAGCCGTGGATCACGGTCCCGCTCTTCCCCTCCATCGCGAGCGGGGCCTTGGCGAGCGAGCAGATCACTGCCCGCCGGCCGAGGCCGCTCCCGGCGAAGCCCATCGCTGCCTGGACCTTGGGGAGCATCGAACCGACACCGAACTGGCCCGAGTCGACGTACCGCTGAGCGGTCGCCAGGTCGAGGTCGTCCAGGTCGCGCTGCTCCGGGGTGCCGAAGCCGATCGCGACCCGGTCGACCGCTGTGAGGATGAACAGGAGGTCCGCCCCGACCGCCTCGGCGAGCTTCGCCGAGGCGAAGTCTTTGTCGATCACCGCAGGCACCCCGTGCAGGTCGCCTGCCGCGTCCCGGACTACAGGGATCCCGCCACCGCCGCACGCGACCACGATGAACTCGTGGTCGAGCAGGTTGAGGATCGAGTCCCGCTCGACGATGTCGACCGGGCGGGGGGATGCGACGACCCGTCGCCAGCCCCGCCCGGAGTCCTCGACCATGACGAGGCCTGGTTGGTGAGCCATGAGGTCGCGCGCGGTGGCCTCGTCGTAGAAGCTGCCGATCGGCTTGGTCGGGTGAGCGAACGCGGGATCGTCGGTCGCGACCTCGACCTGGGTCACGACGGATGCGACGTGCCACGGCATACCGACACGGCGCAGCTCCTTCACGATGCCCTGCTGCAGGTGATAGCCGATGTAGCCCTGGCTCATCGCGGTGCACTCGGGCAGGTCGAGCGGTGCCACCGTGTCGGTGTGCTGCGACGCGATCTCGAAGGCGAGGCTGATCGCCCCGACCTGTGGTCCGTTGCCGTGGGACACGATGATCTCGTGCCCTTGGGCGATCAGCCCGACGAGGGAGGGCGCAGCCGCCTCGATGGCTGCGTGCTGCTCCTCGGCTGTGCTGCCCAGGGCGTTGCCGCCGAGCGCGATGACGATGCGTGACATCTGTCGCCTCTACAGGATTCCGGCGAGGAAGGTGGTGAGCTCCGCCGTGAGCGCGTCGACCTTGAGCGGGTCGGGAGTCTCGGGACGCAGGAAGTAGGCGAGGAGCGCGCGCTGCGCCGTGAGGCGGTTGCCTGCCTCGTCAAAAGCGATCGAGGCGTCCGAGTCGAGGACCTCGCTCGTCACTTCCTCGCCGCGGGACGCCGGGAGGCAGTGCATGAACTTCGCACCGGGCGCGGCCATCGCCATGAGGTCTGCGTTGACCTGGTACTTCGGCATGAACGCCGCGAGACGCTCGGCCTCGCCCAGCTCGGCTTCGTAGTCGCCGTACCAGACGTCGGTGTAGACGAAGTCGGCACCCTCGAGGGCTGCCTGGGCATCGGTGGTGACGACCATGCTCCCGCCGGACACCGTGCAGTTCGCCCGGCCGATGTCCTGCATCTGCTCGCGGAGCTGGAAGCCCTCCGGGCCGAGCTGGACGAACTGCATGCCCATCTTGGTCGTGATCATCATGAGCGACGCACACACCTGGGTGGCGTCCCCGACGAAGACGACCTTGCAGTCCTCGAGCCGCTTCCCGGTCGGGAGGTTCTCGACCATCGTGATGAGGTCACCGATCTCCTGCGTGGGGTGGTTGTAGTCGGACATGCCGTTGAGCACCGGGACCGTGGCGAACGTGGAGAGGTCGACGATCGTGTCGTGGCGGGCGACCCGTGCCATGAGGACGTCGACGAGGCGCGAGAGCACGCGAGCGGTGTCCTCGACCGACTCGTGCCCGCCGAGCTGGATCTGGCCCGGGGCGAGGTACTGCGCGTGCCCGCCGAGCTGCGACATCGCGGTCTCGAACGAGACCCGGGTGCGGGTGGAGGACTGTTCGAAGATCATTCCGAGAGTCCGTCCAGCGAGGAGCGGGGGAAAGTATCCGGCGTCCACGCACCGCTTGAGGACGAGGCCGAGGTTGACGATGTCAAGGAGCTCGTCCTTGGTGAAGTCCTGGGTGTCGATGAAGTCACGAGTGGTCATGATCGTCTCCTTGGGGATCGACGACTCGAGTGCTCGAGCGTCTGGGGGCATGGCTAGGGGCATGGCGGGGCACGGTCGGGGCACCTGGAACCGTGGTGACCCGACCGGTGGGATTCCGTACGGGGTGGTGGCGCTCGTCTGCTGACCAGCGTCGAGAGAGCAGCGTGCGCTAGCGGCCGGAAGGCACCTGCTGGGTGATGCAGTGGACGTTTCCGCCGCCGAGCAGGATCTCCCGTCCGGGGACGGTGAGGATCCGGCGTGGAGCGAAGAGCTCGGTATACGCCGCGACCGCCGCGTCGTCGTGCGCGTCGCCGAAGACGGGAAGCACGACGACGTCGTTGCCGATGTAGGAGTTCACGTACGACCCGGCCAGCCGGTCGCCTGTCGCTCGCGGCAAGGTGCCGTCGATCGAGTCGACCCCGCCAGACTCCTCGGCGGTGATGAAGATCGGCCCGGGCTGGGCGAGCTTGACGATCTCCAGGGTGCGTCCCCGGGCGTCCACGGTGCTCTCGAGGACTTTCAGTGCCGCGGCCGAGCGCTCGTGCTGCGGGTCGGTCTCGTCGTCGGTCCAGGTCAGCATGACCTTTCCGGGTTCGACGAACCGGCAGAAGTTGTCGACGTGCCCGTTCGTCTCGTCCAGGTAGACGCCGAAGGGGAGCCAGACGATCACCTCTACACCGAGGTAGCTGCACAGCAGCTCTTCGATCGCCTCACGGGTCAGGTCGGGGTTGCGTCCGGCGGAGAGCAGGCACTCCTCTGTCACGAGGAGCGTGCCTTCGCCGTCGACGTCGATCGATCCGCCCTCGAGCACGAACGACGCCTTGTAGCGGTCTGCGCCCTCGATCTCGAGGACCTTGCGAGCCACCGCGTCGTCGGCGGCCCACGGGAAGTACAGGCCGTCGACGAGGCCGCCCCAGGCGTTGAAGTCCCAGTCGACACCGCGCACGTCACCGGCATCGTTCACGACGAACGTCGGGCCGCAGTCGCGGACCCACGCGTCGTCGGTGGACGTCTCCACGACCCGGATGTGCTCTGGGAGCTCGTTCCGGGCGTTGTCGTACTGCCGGGCGGACACCGCGACGGTGACTTGCTCGGTCGTCGCGATCGCTGTCGCGACCGCTGTGAACGCCGCCTGCGCGGGCTTGCCGCCCTGCCGCCAGTTGTCCGGGCGCTCGGGCCAGATCAGCCAGCAGCCGCTGTGGTGCGCCCACTCCGCCGGCATCCGGTAGCCGTCGGCCGCGGGGGTGGAATCGAGAGTGTGAGACATGAGGTGCAACCTTTCGAGTCAGAGGTGGGCGTCAGCGAACTGGCTGGCGCTGTCGGGGTCGTCGCCACGTTCCAGGGCCCGCTGACGGGTCCACTCGGGCGACTTGGCACAGAAGTACTCCTGGACACCGACCGTGACGGCGAGGCCGACGAGGATCGACCCGGTCACCGCGAAGGAGTAGTCGTACGGGTTCCAGACGAAGAACACCACGGCTGCCGAGAGCAGGGCCACCGGGATCCAGGTGATCAGCCATGTCACGACGGTGCCGCCCGGGACGCGGTAGGGGCGCGGCCTGGCTGCGTCGATGCGGCGCAGCTTGGCGAACGCCAGCATCATGACGATGTACGGCAGCAGGAAGATGACCGAGGAGAACGCGAACAGGTTCCAGAACAGGTCGTCGATCGCGCCGTCGGTCAGCGCGAACAGGCCTGCGTAGCCGACCGTGAAGACCGTACCGACGATGGAGCAGAGCATGGCTGCCCCGACGGGGGTGCCGCGCGTGGGGTGGGTGCGGGCGAAGACCTTGGGCAGATCGCCCTGCTGAGCTGCTTCTGCTGCAGCGATGTTCGCTCCGATGGTCCATGGCACGAGGCTCGCGAAGAAGCAGAACAGTGCGCCGATCCCGAGGATCGTCACGATCGCGTTGGCGATGGTGGAGTCACCGAAGCCGTGGCGCAGCGCGTCGACCAGACCCGTGGTCTGGGAGATCTCGCCAGCGGGGAGGATGACCTGCATGCCGATCGTGGCGACGAGGTAGAAGCCACCGATGAGGAGCCCGGCGATACCGATGGTCTTGGGCACGTCGCGCTGTGGGTTCGCCATCTGGGTCGAGGCGGACGACATCAGCTCGAAGCCGAGGAAGTTGTAGATGATGATCGGCAGCGCTGCGATGAATGCAGGCAGCGCGTTTGTCGGGATGACCGTCTCCATCGTCCAGGAGGTCGCCGAGCCGTGCGCCGATGCGAAGATCCCGCCGGCGATCGCGAGCGCGATGATGACGACGATCGTGATGCCTGCGCCGAGGTTGGAGACCCATGTGCCGGTCTTCAGGCTGCGGACGTTGACCCAGAAGTTGATCCAGATGAGAGCGACGGTGATCGCGACCTGGACCCAGAAGTTCAGGTCTCCGCCGAAGAACATCGAGGAGATCGCTCCGGAGAACATCAGGTACACGCTCGGCACCCACAGGCCGACGTTCACCCAGTACCACCAGGACACGCGGCTGCCCCACCTGTTGCCGAACGCGCGGACGACCCACGCGTAGATGCCACCTGCGTCGGGGTAGGCGGAGCCGAGCTCGCTCGTGACCAGACCGTAGGGGACGAAGAACACGACGATGATCACGACGGTCCAGAAGATGGCTGTCGGTCCTACGGATGCCGTCACGGTGAGCTGCGAGAGCAGCAGCATCGCGGCTACGGAGAACAAGACCATGTCGAACATCCGGAAGGTCGGACGCCCCGTCGATCGGTCACCCGTCGGGGGCCTGTCTGTCTGTACGGTCATCGCTGCTGCTCCTTTGCTTAGCGTGGATCTGGGGGCGCATCGGATGTCGTGCGCGTACGGAGAGCAGAGCCCCTATGCCGTGTACAAACGTACAACCTTCGATTTTGTACAAACGTACATCTGGGGAAGTGGGCGTGCAGGGACCAACGTCCTACTGGGGAGGGTGCACTCTTCGCCGCCCGGAGGCAGGGCTAGAGCTGCTGCGGGCAGACTCTCTCGACGACGACCCGGAGCCGGTCCGTGAGGTCAGCGATAGACAGCTCGCCGTTGGACACCGCCTCGAGCATGAGGCCGTCGACGAGGCAGGCGACGATCTGCACGACAGTCGCCCGGGGCAGAGCAGGATCGCTCGGAGGAAGCACCCTCTCGACGAGCCTGCCGATCATCGTCGACCACGCGCGCGCCTCGTCGCGAACGGTGACGTTGCGGGTCGCCTCCATGAACATCTCGAACAGGGCGAGATCGTAGAGCGGGTCTGCGACCGTCTTGTCGAAGAACATCTCGGTCAGCACCTCGACCGAACGATCCAGGCTCAGCGTCCCGTCCAGGGCATCCACGATCGCATGCAGGCGGATGGCCTCAGCCCGGCGGGCATGCGCCATGGTCTGCAGCAGGAGGTCGTTGCGGTCGGTGAAGTAGTACGTCGTCGAGCCGAGCGGTACCTTCGCGACCTTCGCGACGGCACGGTGAGTCACGGCGACGGCACCCCCGGTGCCGAAGACCTTCACGGACGCGTCGAGGATCTGCTCACGTTTGCGTTCACCCGTGGCGGTCCGGGCCTGACGGCTCGCGGTGCGCATCGTAGCCGTGTGCGCATCGCGCATCTCTGGTTCACTCCCGCTCTCTGGACGACGACCGAGGTGCCGTCGGCGGGCAGAGCACTGCGCCTGTCGACGACCGAGCCGTCCGTTCTGTCAGAGTACCGCCGCACCGGCTACGTGTCGAAGCGCCCGAGCAGCTCTGTGACGTGCAGCTCGACAGTGGCCCGGAACCCCGCGTGCTCGGCGAGCGTCGCAGGAAACACCTGGCGGAGCGCGAGCATCCGGGCGACGAGCCCGGCGTCGGGCCCGGTGTCAGGCCCGGCGTCAGGCCCGGTCGCTGCGGCCCGGAGCACGGGAGCGAGCGGGTCGTCGAGGACGAGCGGGGCACCGGCGAACGTCGTGCCGCGGGCGACGAACACGATCCACGCGGCCACCGCGCGAGCCGCGCCGTTCGGGACGGATCCCGCAGCCAGACGGTCGGCGACCGTGCCGAGGAGGCGGATCGGCAGCTTCGTCGAGCCGTCTATCGCGACCTGGACGGTCGTGTGGCCGGTCGAGGGGTCGGCGAAGCGTCGGAGGATCGACTCGGCGTACTCGGCGAGGTCGACGCCGGGCGGTGCGACGAGCGTCGGGACGACGTCGTCGAGCAGGAGCTCACGCGCTGCGGCCGCCAGGTCCGGATCGGCCACCGCGTCCGCGACGAACCGGTGGCCCGCGAGCGCCCCGAGGTACGCGAGCAGGCAGTGCGTCCCGTTGAGCATCCGCAGCTTGGCCTGCTCGAACGGCGTGACGTCGTCCGTGAACGTGGCGCCTGCGCGTTCCCACGCGGGGCGCGGGCCGGCGA